>NZ_FUHU01000038.1 GCF_900163565.1 Agrococcus casei LMG 22410 | reverse complement strand
ACGACCTGGCCCTCGCGGCCTAACCAGAACTGTCACCAGTTCCTGCATCAGACCCAATCGACGCCGCTCATATCAAACTTCTGCAGGGCTAGCCGTAGCTCCGCAATGCTGGATCTGCGCACCGCCACCATATTCCCGCTGGAATAGGACTTTAAGTCTGTGTGGGGTACGCCTAAGCGTTGAACCGTCCATCAAATACCCATCTCAATCACCCGTGACGGACCGCCGATGACCGGGTAGACTAGCCCAAGGAGAATCGCTCGATTCCCCCTACGACCAGGGAAAACCCGAGTTTTCCGCAAGCTTTCGGTGAGGTTAAAAAACCTCCAAGGGGTCGCAGGTTCAAATCCTGTCAGCCCGACCATTGTGATGTCTCAGGACATACCGGACAGCTGAACCCGCGTTTGTGTGAGTTCAGCTGTTTTTGGGTTGGTAGTCCTTATCTTTATGTTGATGGTGACTTCGTGAGGACTTCTTTGAACCGCCCGGGGCGGTTCAGTCAGAGACCTTTGCGCCGGCCGCAGCCCAGCCCACCGTCTCGTCTTCGACTAAGCTTCATCCATGGTTGAATCCTCTGCGATCGAGCCGACGGAGGTTTCTGTGCAGCCCGACGTTCGGGTTCTCGGCGCCCGCGAACATAATCTGCAGGATGTCAGCCTCTCTGTGCCGCGCGATGCAACGGTCGTGTTCACCGGGGTGTCTGGATCGGGAAAGTCCTCGCTGGCGTTTGGGACGCTCTACGCCGAGTCGCAGCGACGCTATTTAGAGTCGGTGGCACCGTACGCGCGCCGTCTGATCGATCAGGCGGGAGTGCCCGATGTTGACTCGATCACCGGTGTGCCGCCTGCGGTTGCGCTGCAGCAGCAGCGCGGTGGCGGCAATGCACGATCGACAGTGGGCAGCATCACCACGTTGTCGAGCTTGGTACGAATGCTGTACTCGAGAGCCGGGGACTACCCGGATGCGCAGCCGATCTTGTATTCGGATGACTTCTCCGCGAACACGGTCCAAGGGGCCTGCCCGGAGTGCCACGGCATCGGTCGCGTGTACACGGTGAACGAGCAGCAGATGGTCCCCGACCCATCGCTAACCATCCGCGAACGCGCCATCGCTTCCTGGCCGACCGCGTGGCACGGCCATCAGCTGCGCGACATACTGGTTGCTCTCGGTTACGACGTCGATGTGCCGTGGCAGGATCTGCCGCGAAAGGACCGGGATTGGATCCTGTACACCGATGAGACCCCGTTCGTTCCGGTCCACTCCCGGCTCACCCTCGCTGAGTCCAAAGCTGCGATCGAAGCAGGTGAGGAGCCGAGCTACTCGGGCACGTTCGTCGGTGCTCGTCGATACATTCTGGACACGTTCGCGAACACAAAGAGCGCATCGATGAAGCGGCGCGTCGCGCAGTTCCTGACCGCTGCGACCTGCCCGGTCTGTCATGGCAAACGGCTGAAGCCCGAGGCGCTGTCTGTCACGTTCGAGGGATTCGACATCGCGGAATTCTCCCAACTGTCGCTTCGGGAACTTGTCACGACGCTCTCGGGTGTCATCGCGCGCATGGAGGAACAGGAGTCCGTTTCCTCGGGGGCGGCTTCCCCGCGAGCCGCAAGGGAAGAGCGAATCGATGGTGGCGGGTCGCCGCAGGCCTCCGCGTCGGATGTGAGGCCCACAATGCGTCCCTCGCCCCAGAAGCGTGCTGCTGCGGTCGAGCTCGCCTCGGGGGTGCTGCGGCGGCTTCGTCCACTGGTCGATTTGGGGCTGGGCTACCTTTCATTGAGTCGGACGACGCCGACGCTGTCTGGTGGTGAGCTACAGCGGTTACGGCTCGCGACGCAACTCAGCTCTGATCTGTTCGGGGTGGTCTACGTCCTCGACGAACCGTCAGCGGGGCTGCACCCGCAGGATGTGACTGCGCTCCTCGGGATCCTGGACGGACTCAAGGGGCGAGGGAACAGCCTGTTCGTTGTTGAACACTCCGTGGCTGTGATGCGGCACGCGGACTGGCTGGTCGACATCGGCCCGGGGGCCGGTGAGCGCGGAGGCCGCGTGCTCTACAGCGGCCCGACAGAGGGGCTCGCCGATGTCAAGGAGTCGGTGACACGCGGATATCTCTTCGGCGGCCGCGGTCTCCCGCTTCGCACACCCCGTGAGGTGCGCAGTTGGCTGCGTCTGGAGAACGTGACGCGGAACAACCTGCACGACATATCGGTCGATATCCCATTGGGTGCCTTCACTGCCGTTACGGGAGTGTCCGGGGCCGGCAAATCGAGCCTGGTCAGTCAGGTGCTTCCATCACTGCTTGGCGATCACCTCGGCGGGGTCGTTCCGGTCGAGGACGGGCCGATCAGCGACGAGTCACTCCTCGCGGATGCCCCGGAACGTCTTGATGGACGGATTGTCGGTCCCGTCACAGGGGTACGGCGGCTGGTAGCCATCGACCAGAGACCCATCGGCCGGACGCCGCGGTCGAACGTTGCTACCTACACCGGGCTGTTCGACCATGTCCGCCGTCGATTTGCAGATACGCCGGAAGCTCGTTCGCGCGGGTATAAGCCTGGCCGATTCTCCTTCAATGTCGCTGGCGGTCGCTGCCCGACCTGCGAGGGTGAGGGATCGGTGATGGTCGAGCTCCTCTTCCTGCCTTCCGTGTATACCGAATGCCCCGACTGCCACGGGGCCCGATACAAGGCGTCAACGCTCGAGGTCACGTGGAGGGGGCGCACGGTCGCGGACGTGTTGTCGATGAGCGTAGAGGAGGCAAACCTCTTCTTCGTGGACGATGAGGAAATCACTCGGTCCCTGACCGCTTTGTCAGACGTTGGACTCGATTACCTTCGACTGGGTCAACCGGCAACGGAACTCTCGGGGGGTGAGGCCCAGCGCGTCAAGCTGGCGACCGAGCTGCAGCGTGCGCAGCGTGGAGACACGCTGTACGTATTGGACGAGCCGACCTCCGGGCTCCACTGCGCCGACACGGATCGTCTGGTCGCGCACCTGCAGACACTGGTCGATGCGGGCAACACGGTCGTCGCGGCTGAGCTCGATATGCGCGTCATCGCAGTGGCCGACCACGTGATCGATCTAGGACCCGGTGCGGGCGACGCTGGGGGGACCGTGGTTGCAGCAGGCACGCCCGGCTACGTCGCGGACAACGGCGTCGGTGCTTCCGCGGGCTACCTTGCCGCCGCGATGCAAGCTGCCGCCAACGTGACCCCGATGTGACGAGCGTGTCGCTGTGCGATCTGAACATCGCACAGCGACACACTCGACGAGTTTGTGGTCTCAGGCGGCGAGCTTAGAGGCCAGGACGTCCAACTTCTCGATCGTGGGCTCGCTGAACAGTTTGCCGGTTTGCTCGCCGAGAGCGGCCGCGACTGCGCCGGACAGGTGCGCGTCGCGGCCGGCGTCATCGGGGAACACGTCGAAGATCCCGAATGAGGACGGTCCGAGACGGATCGCGAACCACGCGACGGTTGCCGGTTCCTCCTCGACGAGCCCTCGCCCGATGCCGAGGAATTCCTGGACCTCGTCTTCCTTACCGGGTAGGGCCTCCAACGTGACCAGCAGTCCCTTCGTCACGCTCATGACGTCACCTCTTTCTGAGTCGCGTTGGTCGCGACTTGGCCACGCGCGTATCGCAGAACGCCGGCAGGCTGGTCGAAGAAAACGGAGGTATCTGTCTAGCTCCGGCCTCTTGGACAGATCTGTCTCAGCTCCGTGAGGTACTCTCGGTCATCGTCTTGTCAGAGGGCTCAAGTCCACTTGGCGCCGCCATCGGTGATTTGGAAGCTGCTGGACTGCTAGCGGAGCGACGGCCGCCGTTGGTTGCGTCATTACACGAACTTATGGTGATCGCGCATGCAACAGGGTCTAATGTCGGTTTGATTGACCCTTGTCCGCAAGTTCCACCGGGATGGTTGGGAGGATGTACATCGTGGCGAATTACTCGGACGTATTCAATCAAGACGCGGTCGCGTCAGTGCGGCAGTGGGCGACGCAACGAGAAGTCGGACGCGACCTCGGGATCCCGAAATCGGTGAAGGTGCTGGTTGATTCGATTGCGGTCGTCTCAAGTGGATCCATGTCATAGGCATCGGGTAAAGTCAGATTCACGTTCAAGAGTCGTAACCGTAGGTACCTGGCCGGTTACGCGACAACCCGAATCCATCGATTCCCGGGTGTCCCAGGGGAAGAACGGGTTTCACGAAATCTCGTGAAACAAGTTTCGATGGGGCTCTGCCCCAGAGAGGGCATTGCACAATGTCTACTTCATTTGATCGGTTGTTTCGCGACGACTCCTGGTGGGCTCAGCTTGGGTTTCCAGACTGGCAACTGGCGTTCACCGTTCATGAGGCCAGCGACCACTTCGCCGACCTGCTCGACTATGAGCCGGTCGCGTTCGTTTCGAAAGCCAACCCATCCGACCGCCTGACGCTGGAGCAGTTTCGTGATCGACTCCGTGAAGCTAAGAAGGAAGCTCGCCGCAAGGAAGAAGAGAAGCAAGCAGCGCTGGTTGAACGACGACGCCAACTCGGCTGGCAGATGATCGAGGCCGCCTACTCGGCACCCGATGCCGATGACCAGATCACCACCGGACGCTGGGCAGGATTCTCTCGTGGCGACGCAACCGCATGGTGCTGGAACCTGTTCCAGTACGAGTTTCGTGGCTTGGCGCACCCAAAGATCGAAGTACTCCACCGAGGCATGGAGGAACTCCAGGCAGGCGGACTTCCCGAGGCGCTTTGGTGCCCGGAACGGGCACATGAATTGCACGCCAGGGGACTGAAGCCGCGCGAGTACCGTCAGCACCATGAGGCACTTGGCTCACCAACCCACATGCCAAGACTCCGGTAGCTCGTCGGTCTTGGACCCGAGATGAGAACG
Organism: Agrococcus casei LMG 22410; assembly: GCF_900163565.1. GTDB lineage: Bacteria > Actinomycetota > Actinomycetes > Actinomycetales > Microbacteriaceae > Agrococcus > Agrococcus casei. The sequence continues at coordinate 195,902 of NZ_FUHU01000038.1, read as the reverse complement.
TGGCCGGTGTCGTCTGATCATTGAAGACACCGGCCACCCTTGGCCGTGGCGCCGCAGACGGCCGTCGCGGGCTGCACCCTGCTGTCGCTCTCGACTCATGCCCGTGCTCGGGCTCACGGGTGCGACCGGCGCGGTACCCTCGAAGACTGTGTTCCACATCGTTTTCTATGAGCCGCGCATCCCTGCCAATACGGGTGCGGCCATCCGCCTCGCTGCCGTCACCGGCACCACGCTGCACCTGATCGAACCGCTCGGGTTTGACCTGTCGGATGCGAAGCTGCGGCGCGCAGGACTCGACTACCACGACCTCGCGCGGGTGCGGGTGCATGCTGACTTCGATGCTGCAGTTGCGCATCTGCAGGAGTACGGCTCGGGGCGCATCTATGCGTTCACAGGGCACACCGAGGGGTCGTTTGCCGATGTCGCCTACGAGGAAGGCGACGCGCTGCTGTTCGGACCGGAGCCCACGGGATTGCCGCAGCACGTCGTCGACGACGAGCGAATCTCGGAAGCCGTGCGGATTCCCATGATGCCGAGCGTGCGCTCACTCAACCTGGCGAATGCGGCATCGATCGCTGTCTACGAGGCGTGGCGACAGCACGGGTTTACTTTGGGCGTCTGAGGCTTTCTAGGCAGGCGCTGAAGGGCGCCGCGTTCAGAAGCCAGGCCGCTCCAGCAGGCCGCTTGCCGTGAGCACGATCAGGATGATCACGACGGTGATAGCTGCCAGCACGCTGAAGAAGATCGTGACGGCGCGTTTGATGTCGGCCCGAATCTCAGTATTGCGAACGTTGAGCCGACGGGAATTCTTGCGTAGGTATTCCCACATCGACGAGGATGCCAGCGTCGCTGCAAGCTCATCGATAAGCGCGCGCTGCTTCTTCCATCGTCGCTGAGATCCTGCCGCGGTCGACCTGTTCGCGATCAGATACAGATGGTGCCCCTTGATCTCGATGTCGAAGTCCCGCCCGAGGCGCTTGAACAGCTGCATCATGTTGGGGGAGAGGAACCTGCGAGCCACAGGTTCGCCTCCTTCCGCGACGAACAGCTTGCACCGGCCGTCTTGGCCCATGTCGACCCGCTGCGATCGGTCCCACTGCTCTGGAACAACGCGAACTCCCAGGAGCTTTGCTTGGTGCCCGAAGCTGAAGATCATATGTGGGAGTCGTTCGGGGAGCTTGTACACCACATACGCACGCCGCCTTCCGCCCGGCGCGCGGAATCTCGCGGTCACTTGCGACGAGAGGTGACCGATCTCCACAGGAATGCTGTGCGGCGCAACGTTGACCACGCCGAACCGCTCCTGCTCGACGTCGTATTTGAAGGGCACGGCGTCGAAGTTGCTTCGCCCCGGCTTCCAGAGTGTGAACTGCCCACCCGCCTGTTCTGCCAAGCCTCGCAGTCGTTGCATTGCGGCAGGGGAGTAGCTGACGATGTTCCAGACCGAGAAGAGGCAGATGACTGCAGCTAGCACGGCTGCAATCACGAGGCCGGCCACGAGCTCGTCGAAGGCGAAGAGCTGAAGCAGCGCGGCGAGAATGATCACGCAAGCGGAGATGATTGCCACGACGCGTGTGGATCGCAGGATGCGCGCATACTGCGTTCGTTCGTGCTCGGCGGCAGGGGGCGTGTCACTCTTGCTGGCGTCTGCTGCGCTTGATGGTTCGGGCTGGTGGTGCATCGAACGGTACTCCTCAGGATTGCTTCTGCTGAATTGCTAGAAGCTCGGGAGTGATGCAGCGAACGCGTCTGGCGCTCGCCGTTTGTACGTCTCCGTCAGCAATAACGTACCGTCACCGCTCGACGCTTTCTTTGTCTCGCAGGATCGCAGGCAAGACGATGTGCGCATCCGGAATCATGCCGGGTGTGACGCGCTTGCGGAAGATCCAGTAGCTCCACGCCTGGTAGCCGAGGATGATCGGCAGCGCGACCACGGTCACCACAGTCATGACCGTGAGTGTGTACGGGCTGTTGGCCGCATTCGCGACTGTGAGGTCGAACGCCGGGTCGACCGTTGACGGCAGCACCTTCGGGAACATGCCCGCGAACACCGCGGCGACACCGAACACGCCGAACGCCGCATAGCCCGTGAACGCGAGCCCCTCGCGGCGACGACGAGCCTGCAGCCAGCCGAACCCGCCACCGAGCACCGCCAGCACCACGAACGCCCACGACAGCACATTGCCGCCGTGCTCAATCTGCACCCACACCGCCCACACAGCAGCCGGCAGCAGGAACACCGGCGACCACCTCGCTGCGAAGACGGATGTGCGCTCGCGGATGGGGCCATCCGCCTTGAGTCCCAAGAACGTCGCCGAGTGCGCGAGGGAGAACCCGACCACCGCGAGCCCGCCGACAACGGCTTCAGCGCCCAGCCACACGAACGGACCGCCCACGCGGTCTCCGTTGGCGTCGATCGGCAGACCCAGCGACGTCAGCGCGAGCATCGCACCGATGCAGAAGGCGGCGGTGAGCGAGCCCATGCCGATGCCGAACGTCCACATCGAACGCCAGCGGGCAGTGTGCACCTTGCCGCGCCACTCGATCGAGACTGCACGCAGGATGAGCCCGACCAGAGCCACAGTGAGCGGCACATAGAGCACCGAGAACAGTGACGCATACCATGCCGGGTAGGCGGCGAAGAGAGCCGCACCCGCTGTGATCAGCCACACCTCGTTGCCGTCCCAGACCGGCCCGATGGTGTTGAGCATGACGCGTCGCTCACGCTCGTCTCGCGTCGCGAACAGCATGCGCATGCCGACGCCGAGATCGAAGCCCTCGAGCACGATGAAGCCGATCCAGAGGACGGCGATCAACACGAACCAGATGATTGCTGTGGTTTCCATTGCTGCTCCTGTCGTCGAATCGATCAGTAGGCGAAGGCGAGCACGTCGTCACGCCTGTCGTCGTCATCGGAGTTGTTGTCGTCGTCGCTGTCGTCCGTCGCCGCCTTCAGCTCGGGCATGGCGCTTGCGACGCCGCCTCGCACGTACTTCACGAGCAGGAACAACTCGACCACCATGAGCACCGCGTAGACGGTCGCGAGCGTGATGACCGAGAAGAGCATCTCGCCAGCAGTGACGCCGGGGGAGACCGCAGCCGCAGTGAACATGAAGACACCGTCGATTCCAGACGGGTCGGGGTTCGGCGCGACCACGAACGGCTGACGGCCGATCTCGGTGAAGATCCAGCCGGCGATGTTGGCGGCGAACGGCGCGAGGATGCCGAGAATCGCCAGCCGCATGATCCACGGCGACTTCGGCACGGTGCCCTTGCGCGTCAGCCACAGGGCGACCGCAGCTCCGAACGCGGTGATGCCGCCGAGACCGATCATCAGGCGGAAGCCCCAGTACGTCACCCACATCGGCGGCACGTACTGCACCTCACTGCCGGCAAAGCTGCCGTAGATCTCTTCGTCGGGGATGGTCTCGCCGTATTGGTTGACGTACTCGGGCTCGAGGTCAGCGATGCCCGGCATCTCAGCACCCCATTCGCCAGTGGCGAGGAAGCCGAGTGCTCCCGGAATCTCGATGAGCGTCACGACTTCAGAGCAGTCGGTGGCACCGGGGTCGCCGAGCGACAGCACCGAGAATGACGAGCCCGTGTGGCAGGCGGCTTCGGCAGAGGCCATCTTCATCGGCTGCTGCTCGTACATGAGCTTGGCCTGCCAGTCACCCGTTCCTGCGGTGCCTGCGAACGCCAGGATCGCGACCGCGGCACCGAAGCGCAGCGACCAGATCCATGCGCCGTGGTCGGCCTTGTCGCGTCCGGCGATCGTGGGAGCCGTGCCGACGATCACCTTGCCGTCGGCTCCGATCGTGTCGATGCCGTCGCGCCGCCGCTGCCACAGGTGGTACCAGCTGATGCCGATGAGGAACATGCCAGCGACGACAAGCGCACCGAAGATCGTGTGCGTGAACGCTGCCAGCGCAGTGCTGTTGGTCAGCACTGCCCAGATGTCGTTCATGACGGGGCGGCCGTCGACCAGCTCGACGCCGACGGGGTGCTGCATCCACGAGTTCGCGACGATGATGAAGTAGGCCGAGAGCCATGAGCCGATCACCGCGCACCACAGTGCCGCCAGGTGCAGGCTCTTTCGCAGGCGACCCCATCCGAAGATCCAGATTCCCAAGAACGTCGACTCGGCGAAGAATGCAAGCAGGCCCTCGAGGGCCAGGGGAGCGCCGAAGACGTCGCCGACGAAGCGGGAGTACTCGCTCCAGGCCATACCGAACTGAAACTCCTGCACGAGACCCGTGGCGACACCCAGAATGAAGTTGATCAGGTAGAGCTTGCCCCAGAACTTCACCATGCGCAGAAACTTCTCGTCGCCCGTGCGAACCCAGATGGTCTGCATGATGACGATGGCCATGCCGAGCCCCAGTGTGAGCGGAACGAGCATGAAGTGATAGACGGTTGTGATGCCGAACTGCCATCTGGCAATGTCGAGTGCTTCCACGCGGTGCTCCTCAGCGGTTGAAGTCGGTGCGCTAGGGCTATAGTTCTACGCGGCGTAGAACTCACTTCTACAGAGTGTAGTACGAGTTCGACGGAGTGTAGAACTCGCGGTAGCCTGAGTTGTCTTGAGGTCAAGAGGCTTTTGACGCAACGCACGATTCAGGAGGTCGACCGTGGCCAACACGCTCGGTGAGCTCGAACGAGCAGTCATGGACGCCGTCTGGGATGCCACCGAGCCCGTGACCGCTTACGACGTTCGCGACCAGTTCGAAACCGCTGGGCGATCGCTGGCCGCGACGACGCTGCTCACTGTCTTCTCGCGTCTTGAGAAGAAGGGCTTCGTGTCGTCTGATCGCAGCGTGCGACCGTACCGGTACTCGGCCGTGGCCCCGCGCGAGCACCACGTGGCCGAGCTCATGCACGAAGTGCTGGGCGGCTCGAGTGACCGCACCGCCGTGCTCGAGCGATTCGTCGGAAGCGTCTCTGCCGCCGACGCGGCGACGCTGCAGCAGCTGCTGCGCACCGAAGACTCGCGAGGCTGAGCATGTGGCCCGCGGTCGGGGTGCCAGAAGGCGCAATCGTCGTGCCGCACGGGGTGGTCGTGTGGGTGGCCATGATCCTCTGGCTTGTGTCGCTGCTGCTCGCGTGGCCCGTGCCGGTGTGGTTCTCGCGTGCCGGCTGGCCGATGCGCGCGCCTGTGATCGCTCTGCTGCTGTGGCAGGGCGTGGGGCTTGCCGGTGGATTCTCGATGATCGGCGCGCTCGCCCTAACCGGCCTCGCCGTCGCGCCTGCGCATCCGTGGATCGCCCTGATACCCGCAGCCGCGTTCGCCGTCTATCTGCTCGCTCACCTTGGCGTCACGATCGTGCAGGTGACGCAGCAGCGCCGCCGGCACCTGGCTCTGCTCGACTTGCTGACAGCACCGCATCCGACCCGTGCACGCACCCGCGTGCTCGATGACGAAGTGCCCGTGGCATACTGCCTGCCACGAGGCGTCGGGTCAGTGACGGTGCTGTCGCAGGGGCTGCTCGACCGGCTCGACTCGGATGAGCTGGTCGCCGTGATCGCACATGAACGAGGGCACGTCGAGCAGCGTCACGACCTGCTGCAGCTGGCGTTTCGGGCGTGGCGGTCAGCGCTGCCGTGGTTTCCGATTGCGCGACTGGCAGATGCCGAGGTCGCAGCGCTGGTCGAGATGCTCGCTGACGACCACGCCCGTCGTGAGGTGCGCGACGAGGTGCTGGCCCGTGCGATTCTGCAGGTCGGCGCCCACGGGCCGGGTGCTGAGGCAGCAGCCTCGGGCTCGACCAGAGCGAGCGATCGCTTCAAGCGACTGTCGCGCTAGCCGAGGCGAATGACGGCGTTGTCGGGATGCCGGTCGGCCGCACGGTGCGACACCAGCACCACGACTCGGTCGTCACTCGCGCCTCTGATGTCGGTCATCATCGCCTGGGCCGTTGGGGCATCGAGGTGCGCCGTCGGCTCATCGAGCAGGATCACATCGGCTGTCGTCAGCAGCGCACGCGCCACTGCGAGCCGTTGACGCTCGCCACCTGAGAGGGCTGAGCCGCCGGGGCCGACGCGGGTGTCGAGGCCGTCGTCGAGCGTCTCGAGCAGGGGAGTGAGGCCGGCCCTGTCGATGGCCTGCAGCAGCGCGGCCTCGTCGGGCGCCGCGTGGTGAGGTGCCGCGAGCAGCAGGTTGCCGCGCAGGGTCGAGTCGAACACGTAGGCATCCTGCGGGCACCACGCGACGCGCTCCTTCCAGGCAGCGGCGGTGAACTCGGTGAGCGGATGGCCGTCTGCGCTGATCGCACCGGCTTCAGTCGGCAGGGCGCCCATGATGGCCGACAGCAGCGTCGACTTGCCTGAGCCCGACGGCCCGTCGATCACGAGCCAGCGACCGGTCTGCGCCTGCCCCGAGACGTCGCGAACGGCGGGCTGCTGCATGCCCGGATACCGCACAGTGACCTCGCGCAGCTGCAGGTCGCGGACGACGGATGCGGGGGTGCTGGTTCCCCAGACTGGCTGCGGTGCGGGCTGCAGCACAGGGCCGAGCTTGGCGAGCAGTCCGTGCAGCGCCGGGATGCGATGTGCGGCGGCGACGAGGTCGGAGAGCGGTTCGAGCAGCGCGAGTGCGAGCAGTGCGATAACGGCGGCAGCCTCGGCCGTGAGACCGGGTTGCAGCACCGGAACGAGCACGGCCAGGAGCGTCATCGCACCGGTGATGACGGCGCTGCCGAGGCCAGCTGACCAAGCGGTGCGGCGCTCGGCTGCGGCAAGTCTGGTGCTCGCCTCATCGAGCTGCTCGAGGGCGACGCCCGTGACGCCGTTGCCACGCAGGTCGGCTGCTGATGTCGACAGCGCATTCGTGCCGCGCACGATGTCAGACCGAGCTGCGATGCGTGCCGTTGCAGAGCCGCGCTCAGTGAGGATGGCGAGCGTCACCGCAAGCGCTGCCGCGATGACGAGGGTGAGCGCAACCGTGATCGTGAGCGACGGCGCCACGAAGGCGGTTGTGACGACTGCTCCGATGATCACGATGGCGCCCGTGCCGAGCGGCGGCAGCACACGCGGAAGCTGGTCGCGCAGATCGTCAGTGAGTGTCACGAGGTAGTCGAGCGGAGCACCGCCTTCGAGCAGACGCCTGGACCCCGCGCCCCGTGCTGCCAGAGCGCGCCAGAGCCGCAGCCTGAGATCGTCGATGACTCTGAACGCAGCCTCGTGCGTGACCAGGCGGTCGGCATAGCGCCCCACCGATCTGAAGATGCCGAAGGCCCTGACGCCGACAATCGCGACCATCAGCACCATGATGTGCTCTTCGATCGTGGCGCGCACGATGAGCCAGCCCGACACTGCGGTGAGCGCGAGCCCCATCGACACGGCGACCGCCGAGAGCGCGGTGGCTCCGGCCCAGATCAGTGCGTGCGGGCGCAGCAGCGAGCCGAGTCTGAGCTTCGGGCCCGTGGTCGCTGCACGATGCTCGGCGGGCTGCTTCGGGCTGCCCGCGAGGTGCTGTGACTCGACCGTCGTCTTCTCTGCTGCCGCAGACGACGTGACTGTGCCGGGGGCTGCATCCGTCTCTGTGATCTGCAGGGTCTGTGTCGCGAGTGCCGCGGTCTCCCGCTCGTGACTCGCCAGCACGATGGTCGCGCGGTCGGCTCGGCGCAGGATCGCAGCGCGAACAAGGTCTGCTGAATGGCTGTCGAGGTGGGCCGTGGGCTCGTCGAGCACCAGCAGCGTCGCACCTGCGTCGACGCGGGCGAGTGAGCGTGCCACAGCGAGCCTGCGCTGCTCGCCCGGGCTCATCTCGGCGACTGCGGCATCTGCGACGTGGCTGAGTCCGACCTCCGCGAGGGCTTCGTCGGGGTCGGCTCCATACAACTCGAGTTCTTCGCGAGGCGTGTCAGCGAAGGCTCGTGGGCTCTGCGGCGCCCATCCGATCGACTCGGATGAGACGCCTGTGATGGTGCCCGTGACGTGAGCATCGTGCGGAAGCGTGCCTGTGAGCGCCGCAAGCAGCGTCGACTTGCCCGCGCCAGAGGGCCCCGCGACGTGCACGATGCCGCGCAGCTCGGCGGTCAGGCCGTGCAGCGTCGCACGCTCGCGGCCCGCATACTGCACCGACAGGCTGTCGAGACGGATGCGCGACCCGGCAGCACGGACATCATGCGGAAGTGCGCGCCCCTGGATCTGCTTCGCCCGCTCGAGCGCCGCAAGGCCGTCTTGCGACGAGTGGAAGGCAGTGCCCACCTGCCGCAGCGCGGAGAACGCCTCGGGCGCGAGGATGAGCGCGAGCAGGGCAGGCTGCAGCTCCATGGTGCCGTTCAGCAAGCGAAGCCCGAGGAACACCGCGACGATCGCGACCGAGATGGTGGCGATCAGCTCGAGCGCCAGGGCCGAGAGGAATGCCCAGCGGAGGGTCTCTTGCGTGCGTTTTCTGTAGGTGGTCTGCAGACCATCGAGTGCGCCGGCCTGCTGCTCGACCCTGCCAAGGCCGACGAGCACGGGGAGCCCTCGAGCGAGCTCCGTCAGGTGGTCTGCGAGTCGCGTGACAGCTGTGAGCGCCTCTTCGGTGCGCTCTTCTGTGTGCTTGCCGATGAGCGTCATGAAGAACGGGATGAGCGGCACCGTGAGCACGATGATCAGGGCGCTGAGCCAGTCGGCGCCCAGCACGCGGATGCCGACGAGCAGCGGCACCACGGCAGCGGCCACGGTCGCCGGGAGCGACTGTTCGTAGTAGTCGTCGAGATCGTCGAGGCCGTCGGAGATAAGCACGGAGGTGCCGCCACCCTCGTTGCCGCCGCGGCCGAGGCTCGACCACAGCGTGCCTCTGAGCTGGCGCTTGACCTGTGTGGCCATGCTGCGCGCCACCACCGTGGTGGCCCACTCCGAGCCGCTTCGCAGAAGCGCCCCGCTGATGCCGAGGATGACGATGAGCCGGGTTGCGTCGGTGTCGAGTCCGTCTGAGGCCAGGGCTGCGATTCCCCGCGCCACTGCCTCTGCAACCAGCACGAGGCCGGCGGCCCGCAGTGCGGCGAAGAGGCCGAGCAGATACAGCGACGGCTTCGAGGCGGGGCCGAGTGTCGGCCGTCGTGACGGGCGCTTCGATGCGGTTCGTGCCTGCTCCTGGACCCAGGGGTCGTTGCTCGCGGGCGGCTTCGTCATCGTCTCGTCAGCGCCAGCACCGGAGGGATCAGACGACGAGCTTCGCATTGTTCCATTGTCTCACCGGGCGAGACGTCGATGAGCTGGTGCCGCGACTCGCTGCTGGGGAAGTGCCGCGCATCCGTGCACGAACAACTGACTGAGCGGCGGATCTGTACGAAGCACTGACCGGGCGGTCAGTTTGCTGCGCAGAATCAGTTTCTCGCGCAGCAACCGCCCGTGCAGCCCGCCGACTCGACTACTTGTGCCGGGGCTTGCGCGCCGGACGGTCATCCCGGCCGCCACGGTCATCGCGACCACGTCGGTCGTCGCGTCCGCGGTCGTCGCGATCGCGTCGGGGACCGCTACCGCGGCCTCCGCGGTCGGGCTTGATCTCGATGAGACGCCCGCTGATGCGCGTGGCCTTCAGCTTCGAGAGTACATCCTTCGGCAGCTCGGCCGGCAGCTCGACGATCGAGAAGTCGGGGCGAATCTGAATGTGACCGAAGTCCTCGCGGCTGAGGCCGCCCTCGTTCGCGAGCGCACCCACGATCTGGCGAGGCTCGACGCGGTGACGCTTGCCGACCTCGAGGCGGTACGGAGCCATGGCCTGGTTCGAGCGCGCACGACGCGGCCCGTCTGACTTGCCCTTGCTGCGGTCTGCACGCTCCTGCTTAAGCGACAGCTCGTCGGCCGGCGTCAGCAGCAGGGGAGTATCGCCCTGAGCGACAACAGCGAGCGCGGCTGCGACGTCGGACTCGGGAACATCGTGGTGCTCGACGTAGTGCGCGATGATGTCGCGGAACGCCGAGATGCGCTCCTGCTGGCTCAGTGCAGCGGTGATCGCGTCGTCGAAGCGGGTCAGACGCGTCTCGTTGACGTCGTCGACCGACGGCAGCTGCATCTGGGTCAGCGGCTGCCGGGTCGCACGTTCGATCGAGTCGAGCAGACGACGCTCGCGCGGCGTGATGAAGCTGATCGCCGCACCGCTGCGACCGGCACGACCCGTGCGACCGATGCGGTGCACGTATGACTCGGTGTCGATCGGAATGTCGAAGTTGATGACGTGGCTGATGCGGTCGACGTCGAGGCCGCGAGCTGCGACGTCTGTCGCCACCAGGATGTCGAGCTTGCCCGACTTCAGCTGGTTGACCGTGCGCTCTCGCTGCGCCTGCGCAACGTCTCCGCTGATTGCTGCAGCCGAGTATCCGCGTGCCCGCAGCTTCTCAGCGAGCGTCTCGGTCTCGTTCTTCGTGCGGACGAAGACGATCATGCCCTCGAAGTTCTCGACCTCGAGGATGCGAGTCAGCGCATCGACCTTCTGCTGGTACGAGACCACCAGGTAGCGCTGCGTGGTGTTCGCAGATGTCGTGGTCTTGCTCTTGACCGTGACCTCTTCGGCATCCTTCAGGTACTGCTTCGAAATGCGGCGAATGGCGGCGGGCATCGTCGCTGAGAACAGCGCGACCTGCTTGTCTTCTGGGGTGTCGGCGAGGATCGTCTCGACATCCTCTGCGAAGCCCATCTTGAGCATCTCGTCGGCCTCGTCGAGCACGAGGTACTTCAGCTCGCTGAGGTCGAGCGTGCCCTTGGCGAGGTGGTCCATGATGCGGCCGGGGGTGCCGACCACGACGTCGACGCCGCGGCGCAGCGCCGAGAGCTGCACGCCGTAGGCCTGGCCGCCGTAGATGGGCAGCAGGCTGACGCCGCGCATGTGGGTCGAGTACGACTCGAACGCCTCGCTCACCTGCAGGGCGAGCTCACGGGTGGGGGAGAGCACGAGCGCCTGCGGCTTCTTGCTGCCGCCCTCGATGCGAGACAGGATGGGCAGCGCGAACGCCGCGGTCTTTCCGGTGCCGGTCTGGGCGAGGCCGACGACGTCGCGACCCTCGAGCAGGTGCGGAATGGTTGCGGCCTGGATCGCCGAAGGGGTCTCGTAGCCGATGCTCTTGATCGCCTTGAGGACGTTCTCATTGAGTCCGAGATCGGCGAAGGTCACCTCGTCAGAGGTCGATGCGTCATCAGTCTTGGGCGCATCAGTGCTTGCGCTGCCGGTGGAGTTCATGCTCTAACGGTACTGCCCAAGGGCTCAGATGCCCGACATCTCTTCGCGTGGGGTCTGACGCGTGCGCAACGGGGCAGCACTAGAGTGCACTCATGGACACAGGGCGAGCAGGCAGAGAAGCCGTGCAGGCGGGGCAGTCGACTGCCGAATCCGTGAAGGAGTCACGGGTCTATCGGATTGCCGTCAAAGTCGGTCTCGTCGCCTACTGCATCGTGCACCTGCTGATCGGGTGGCTGGCGATTCGCCTTGCGCTCGGCGAGAGCGGTGCCGATGCCTCGAACTCCGGAGCGCTGCGTGAGCTTGCCAAGAACCCCGGCGGCGTCGTGCTGCTGTGGATCATCGGCATCGGCCTGCTGACGCTGGTGCTGTGGCAGCTCGTTGCGATCTTCGTCGGATACCGCGAGTTCAAGCCCGCCAAGCGCAATCGCAAGCGCGCCTCGGCTGCCCTTCGCGTGGTGCTCTTCGGCTACCTGGGCGTTGCCGCGATCCGCACAGCCCTCGGGCCCGACCAGGGTGAGGGCGAGGATGCGCAGGAGTCGCTCTCGGCGACCCTGATGAGCGTGCCCGCCGGTCGGATTCTGGTCGGCCTCATCGGCCTTGTGGTGATCGGCTACGCCTGCCGCCAGGTCTACAAGGGCGTCAAAGAGAAGTACAACGACGAGCTCGACACCCGACTCACAGGAGCCGGCCGCTGGTTCGCTCGCGCCGGTCACATCGCCAAGGGCATTGCGGTGGCTGTCGTCGGCGGACTGTTCGTCTGGGCGGCGATCTCGTATGACGCCGAGAAGGCAGGCGGCATGGATGCGGCGCTGCAGACAGTGCGCGACCAGCCGTTCGGCATGGTGCTGCTGATCGTGCTCGGCGTCGGCATCGGCTGCTACGGCCTCTGGTGCTTCTTCTTCGCCCGTCACGCAAAGCACGCCTGACGCACAAAGATCTGCGCGTTCAGCGTCGCGGTCTCGGAGGTGGAGGCGGCGGCACTTGCTTGGCCGCAACGATGTCGGCAATGCGGATGCGCACCTCGCCCCGTCGGGTGGCGACCGTGCATGAGACCGCATCGATCGCTGTCAGGTCGCCCAGGGCATCCGTCGCTCCGTGCTCGCCATCATGCAGCCGATAGCGCACGACGACACGTGTGCCGATCGGCAGCCCACGCAGCTGGGAGGACCTCACCAGGAGCCCTTCGCGTAGTCCTTCAAGAAGATGCCGAAGAGATCTTCTCCCTCTTCGCCGCGCACGATCGGGTCATAGACGCGAGCGGCACCGTCGACAAGGTCGAGCGGCGCGTGGAATCCCTCTTCTGCAAGCCGCACCTTCGTGAAGTGGGGACGCTCATCGGTGATCCAACCGGTGTCGACCGCGGTCATCAAGATCTGGTCGGCCTCGAACATCTCGCGCGCACTCGTGCGGGTGAGCATGTTGAGGGCGGCCTTTGCCATGTTCGTGTGCGGGTGGCCCGGCCCCTTGTAGCCGCGGCTGAAGACGCCCTCCATCGCCGAGACGTTCACGATGTATTTGCGACGCGCGGTCGACGCAGCCATCGCCGGCCGCAGCTTCGAGACGAGCAGGAACGGCGCCGTCATGTTCGCCAGCTGCACCTCGAGCATCTCAAGGGGCTCGACTTGGTCGACATGCTGCGTCCATGAGTTCGTGTGCGCCTCGTCGGGCAGCAGGCCACCGGCGTCGATCGCGGTGCCGCTTGCGAGGCGCTCGAGTGAGCTTGATCCGGCAGCCATGGCCTGCGCGGCGAGCTCGTCAGCACTGTTCGCGGCGCTCGCGAGAATCGGGTGGCTGGCGACCGATGCCGCAAGGGCGAGCGGATGCGCGTCACTCGTGTGTCCGAACGTCACGAGCTCAGGCAGACGCGAGCCGGCCGGCGCGGTCACCGACAGCGGCTCGGTCTCGCCGTCGACCAGCGGTGAGTAGGCACCGGGCGATCTGCGCACCGTCTGCGCCGCATTGTTGATCAGGATGTCGAGCGGGCCTGCGCTCGCGACATCCTCAGCGAGGGCGACGACCTGGGCGGGGTCTCGCAGGTCAATGCCGACGACCTTGAGCCTGTGCAGCCAGTCGGCGGCGTCGGGAAGCGACGCGAACCGTCGCACCGCATCCTTCGGAAACCGCGTGGTGATCGTCGTGTGCGCACCGTCGCGGAGCAGCCTGAGGGCGATGTGCATGCCGATCTTCGCGCGGCCGCCCGTGAGCAGGGCGCGTCTGCCGGTGAGGTCGGTGCGTGCCTCGCGCTTTGCATGGCTCATCTCGGCACACGAGGGGCAGAGCTGGTGGTAGAACGAGTCGACGAGCGTGTACTGCTGCTTGCAGATGTAGCAGGAGCGCGGCTTGAGCAGAGTGCCGGCCGAAGGCGTCTGCACCCGCGACTCGAGCGGGATGCCGCGCGTCTCGTCATCGATGCGGTCAGGGGCGCCGGTGGCCGTGGCCGCGACGACGGCACGATCGGCAGCCTGGATGCGCGCGTGCTTGGCCTTGCGGCTCGCGACCTTGACCTCTTTGTACATCTTCGCCGTGGCGTGCCGGACGGCGACGTAGTCGGGGTCTTCGGTGCTCATGTGCTGCAGCTGCGCGATGACGCGCAGGGTCGTCTCGACGTCTCTCGGGTCGAGTGTCGCGGGCGTCGATTCTGCGGGAGTCTGCTGGTCAGAGGGCACAGAGCATTGTACCGAGCCGCCGGAGTTGTGCGTCGGTGCTCAGCTGCTCCACTTGGCCAGCTCAGCGGCCGACACCTCAGCCAGCTGCTTCTGCCACAGGGGACCGAACGTCACGCGACGCACACCGAGCGCCGTCAGCGCAGCGAGGTCGCCAGCGCCATGGCCGTCGACGGGGTGGGCGGTCGCGTTGACGGGCACGCTCACAGCACTGACGAGGGCAGTCACCTGCTCGGCGCTCTTGAGCCCGACGGGATACACGGCCCGCGCGCCCGCCTGCTCCATCAGCTTCACGCGCTCGACGGCTTCAGCGATGGGGTCGGCGAACGTGTCTGTTCCGAGCTTGACCGCATCCGTTCGTCCGTTGATCACGAACTGCACACCCGCCTCGTCAGCGGTCTGCCGCGCCGCCGCGATGTAGTCGGCGTGCTCCTGGCGCTCGCGCACGCGCTTGCCTTCGGAGTGCACCACATCCTCGATGTTGGCTCCTGCCGCACCGGCATCGAGCAGCCGGCCGACCAGCTCTCGCGGCTCAAGGCCGTAGCCGGACTCGACGTCGACGCTGACCGGCGCCTCAACGCTGCCGATGATGCGCTTCGAGACCGCGATGTAGTCGCTGAACGCCATCTGCTCGCCGTCGGCGCTGCCGATCGCGTCTGCGACCGGGTGGCTGCCGATCGTCAGGAACTCGAAGCCCGCACTCGTTGCGACATTGGCACCCCATGCATCCCAGACTGTGGGGAGGACGAGGGTTGCTCCGGACTCGTGCGCCTCGGCAAGGCGCTGAGCGCGCTGGGTGACATCAGACATGGAATCCTCCGTTGCTGCGGCTCCTGTGCACTCAGCCGAGCGCGTCGGGTGTTCGGCGGCACAGGCTCGGTGCGGTCAGCATAGCAACGGGGCAGCTCGGCAACGGGCGGTTACTGCCTGATGCGAGAGGATGGGGCACGATGCCTCTCCTCGATCTGAAACCAGCGACCTGGAACGCCGACGCCGTATTCGAGGCGTTCGCCTCCTGGGCAGAGCACGATCGAGGCCTCAGCCTCTACCCGGCGCAGGAAGAGGCGCTGATCGAGATCGTGACCGGCGCGAGCGTCATCCTCTCGACGCCGACCGGCACCGGCAAGTCACTCGTCGCCGCCGGAGCACACTTCGCCGCCATCGTGCAGGGACGCCGCAGCTACTACACGGCCCCGATCAAGGCGCTCGTCAGCGAGAAGTTCTTCTCGCTCGTCGAGATCTTCGGCGCCGAGAACGTCGGCATGGTCACCGGCGACTCATCGGTCAACGCCGATGCGCCGATCATCTGCTGCACCGCAGAGATCCTCGCGAACCTCGCGCTGCGAGAGGGCGAAGACGCCGACGTCGGCCAGGTCGTCATGGACGAGTTTCACTTCTACGCAGACCCGCAGCGCGGCTGGGCATGGCAGGTGCCGCTGCTGACGCTGCCGCAGGCGCAGTTCGTGCTCATGTCGGCGACCCTCGGCGACGTGACCGACATCGCCGACGACCTCGAAGAGCGCACAGGGCACGACGTCGCCGTGGTGACCGGCGTCGAGCGGCCGGTGCCGCTGCTCTACGACTACGCGATGTCGCCCATCCACGAGACCATCGAGGAGCTGCTGGGCAGCCAGCGCGCCCCCATCTACATCGTGCACTTCGCCCAGGCCGCAGCCCTCGAGCGGGCACAGGCGCTGGCATCTGTCAAGATCGTCAGCCGCGAGCAGCGCGACGAGATCGCCGAGGCGATCGGCGGCTTCAGGTTCACGACCAAGTTCGGCCAGACGCTCTCGCGGCTCGTGCGCAGCGGCATCGGCGTGCATCACGCGGGCATGCTGCCCAAGTACCGTCGCCTGGTCGAGCAGCTCGCACAGCGAGGCCTGCTGCGGGTCATCTGCGGAACCGACACCCTCGGCGTCGGCATCAATGTGCCCATCCGCACCGTGCTGCTCTCGGGACTCACGAAGTTCGACGGACAGCGGATGCGGCACCTCACTGCGCGAGAATTCCACCAGATCGCAGGCCGTGCGGGGCGTGCTGGGTACGACACTGTTGGCTCGGTCGTGGCCCAGGCTCCCGAGCACGAGAGCGAGAACGCCAAGATGCTCGCGAAGGCCGCCGACGACCCGAAGAAGCGGCGAAAGCTCGTGCGCAAGAAAGCGCCCGAGGGGTTCGTGTCGTGGGGCAAGCCCTCGTTCGAGAAGCTCATCGAAGCCGAGCCCGAGCCGCTCGCCTCGAGCATGCAGATCACGCACTCGATGCTGCTGAGCATCATCGGGCGCGGCGGCGATGCCTTCGGCGCCACGCGCGATCTGATCGAGGCGTCGCACGGGTCAGAGCAGTCGAAGGCCGCGCTCAAGCGCCGCGCGCTCGCGATCTACCGAACGCTGCGCACGGCCGGCGTCGTCGAGCAGCACGGCGACCGGATCAGCCTCACCGTCGACCTGCAGGCCAACTTCGCGCTCAACCAGCCGCTGTCGCCGTTCGCGCTCGCGGCGATCGACATGCTCGAGCCCGAGTCGCCCACGCACGCCCTCGACGTCATCTCGATCATCGAGTCGACGCTCGACGACCCGCGGCCGATCCTGTCGCAGCAGCAGTTCCTCGCTCGCGGCGAAGCGGTTGCCGCGATGAAGGCCGAGGGCATCGAATACGACGAGCGCATGGAGCTGCTCGAAGAGATCACCCACCCCAAGCCCCTCGACGAGCTGCTGAACGCCGCACTCGATGTGTTCGCCGCCTCGCAGCCGTGGGTGCGCGACTTCTCGCTGTCGCCCAAGTCTGTCGTGCGCGACATGTGGGAGCGCGCGATGACGTTCGCCGACTTCGTGCAGCACTACGGCATCGCCAGAAGCGAGGGGCTGGTGCTTCGGTACCTCTCTGACGCGTTTCGGGCGATCAGGCAGACGGTGCCCGACGAGGCGAAGAGCGACGAGCTGCTCGACCTCATCGAATGGCTGGGCGAGACCGTGCGGCAGGTCGACTCGAGCCTGCTCGACGAGTGGGAAGAGCTGATGCACCCGACCGAGGCTGCCGAAGGTCCGGTCGCGCCGCCGCCTCCTCCGAATGTCATCGCGAACCCGCGGGCGTTTCGGGTGCTCGTGCGCAACGCGCTGTTCCGTCGCGTGCAGCTGGCCGCGCTCGACCGCCACGAAGACCTGGGCGAGCTCGATGCGGCATCCGGGTTCGGCGCCGATGCCTGGGGCGATGCGCTCGACGACTACTACGACGAGCACGACTCGATCGGCACCGACACCGGCGCCAGAAGCAGCGCCATGCTCATCATCGACGAGCAGCCGGACGCCTGGCAGGTCCAGCAGATCCTCGCCGACCCAGAGGGCGACAATGACTGGCGCATCTGGGCCACGGTCGACCTCGCGGCATCGGCCGAGGCCGGCGAGGCAGTCGTGCAGGTGACCCGCGTCGGCAGGCTCTGAAAGCTCTCGTCAGCGGTCGATCGGGCCGGCGGCTCGCGTGACGCGCACGACCGTGTCGCTGAGGTGCGGCCCGTCGTCGCCGACCGATCGCCACTCCTCATAGGCCGAGACGACCTGCCATTCAGGCTCGCTGAAGAGGCTCGCGATGTCGTCGCTCGTGCGCTGCACGTCTTCGGGCTGATCTTCGGGGGCGTGGTGCCCGTGGCTGTGCGCGTGGCCGTGCGCCACGATCAGCAGGGTGCCGCCGGGTGCGACCCAGCCTGCGATCCGCTTGTAGAAGTCGAGCTGGGGAATCGACGGATGCGCGTAGTGCGTCATCACGAGGTCCCACTGGCGACCGGGCGAGAGTGTGCTGAGGTCGGCTTCGAGCCACTCGATGCCCTCTGCCTCGTCGGCGGCATTGGCCTTCGCCTTCGCCAGCGCAGCGGACGAGATGTCAGCCGCAGTCACACGCCAGCCCTGCTGGGCCAGGAGGATGGCCTCGGCGCCTGCACCGCATCCGGCGTCGATCGCAGTGCCGCGAGGCAGCCCCGACGTCTCGCGCTCGACGTACGGATTCGCCGCAACGGGCTTGGCCGCAGCGCGCTCGCTGTCGTTCCAGTGCTCCTGCCAGAACCCCTGGTCGAACGAAGGCGTGTCGGGTGTGGCCATGCCGCTGCTCCTCAGATCTCGGAGTCACACCTGTGTCGTATGCTCGCAAGTCGTGTCGTCTCACGTCAGTATGGAGGGGCACGCCAACGACAGCAAGGAGCGCACCCAATGAGCCAGGCGACGGTTCTCGATCTCGCACAGGCCCATGGGCTGAACCTCAGCGCCGACGGACTCGGCATCAACGAAGCCGGGCTCGACTACAGGGTCGTGTTCGCCGCTGACGAAGAGGGCACCGACTGGGTGCTGCGCATTCCGCGTCGCGCTGACGTCACCGAGAAGATCGCTGACGAGGCCCGCATCCTTGACTTCGTGCGCAGCCGCATCTCGGTCGCGGTGCCCGACTGGCGCGTCCAGACCCCCGAGCTGATCGCATACCCGCTGCTGCCGGGCGAGCCCGGCCTCACGCTCTCTGACGAGGGCGAGCCCGAGTGGCACTTCGACATCGAGAGCGTTGACTACGCGGCAAGCCTCGGCAGGCTCATCGGCGAGCTGCACAGCATCGACACGGCGGATGCGGCGGCCGCCGGCATCCCGACGCAGACGGCCGACGACGTGCGAGCCGAGTGGAGCGAGCGGCTCGACACTGTGTCGGCCTCGTTCACGATCGCGAGCGAGCTGTCAGAGCGCTGGAAGGCCTGGCTCGGCAACGATCGGCTGTGGCCGGAGTTCACCGCATTCACACACGGCGAGCTCTACCCGGCGCATCTGCTGCTGGGAGGCGACTCGCGCATCCGCTCTGTGCTCGACTGGACGACCGCCAAGGTCGGCGATCCGGCGATCGACTTCATGTACCACTGGATGATCTCGGGCCCCGAGGCGTTTCAGGCGGCACTCGACGCCTACGAGCAGACCACCGGTCGAGTGCCGGCGATGCTTGCAGAGCGCAGCGCCGAGATCGTCGCGGCGGGCCCGCTCAACTACGCGGCGTTCGCGCTGATCTCTGGCGAGCAGGAGCACGCAGACGCCGCTGCAGCCCAGCTGAACCCGCAGGCGTGAGCAGACCTCGGATGTTTTCAGGAACCACGGGGCCGCGATACTCTTGTGTGGTGTCCAAAGTTCTTTCTTCTCTTCCGGTCGGCGAGCGCGTCGGCATCGCATTCTCAGGTGGTCTTGACACCTCGGTAGCTGTTGCGTGGATGCGCGACAAGGGTGCGATTCCCTGCACGTACACCGCGAACATCGGCCAGCCCGATGAGCCCGACATCGACTCAGTGCCCGGCCGCGCCAAGGAGTACGGCGCCGAGATCGCCCGACTCGTCGACGTGCAGGAGATGCTCGTGCAGGAGGGCATCGCCGCGCTGCAGACGGGCGCCTTCCACATTCGCTCGGGCGGCAAGACCTACTTCAACACGACGCCGATCGGCCGTGCAGTCACCGGCACGATGCTCGTGCGCGCCATGAAGGAAGACGGCGTCGACATCTGGGGCGACGGCTCGACCTACAAGGGCAACGACATCGAGCGGTTCTACCGCTACGGCCTCATGGCCAACCCGAACCTCAAGATCTACAAGCCCTGGCTCGACGCGCAGTTCGTCGAAGAGCTTGGCGGGCGCCAGGAGATGTCGGAGTGGCTCATCGCCCACGGCTTCCCGTACCGCGACTCGGCCGAGAAGGCATACTCGACCGACGCCAACATCTGGGGTGCAACGCACGAGGCGAAAGACCTCGAGTTCCTCAGCAACGGCGTCAACCTCGTCTCGCCCATCATGGGCGTCGCCCCGTGGGACGAATCGGTCGACATCAAGACCGAAGAGGTCACCGTCACGTTCGAAGCCGGCGCCCCCGTGGCGCTGAACGGCGTCGAGTTCACCGACCAGGTCGCTCTGGTCAAGGAGGCCAACGCGATCGGCGGCCGCCACGGGCTCGGCATCTCTGACCAGATCGAGAACCGCATCATCGAGGCGAAGTCGCGCGGCATCTACGAGGCACCGGGCATGGCCCTGCTGCACATCGCCTACGAGCGACTCGTCAACGCGATCCACAACGAAGACACGATCGCGACCTACCACAACGAGGGCCGCAAGCTCGGCCGCCTCATGTACGAAGGCCGCTGGCTCGACCCGCAGTCGCTCATGCAGCGCGAGGCCATCGTGCGCTGGGTCGCATCGGCTGTCACAGGCTCGGTCACGCTGCAGCTGCGCCGCGGCGACGACTACTCGATCGTCAACACCGACGGCCCCAACCTCTCGTACCACCCCGAGAAGCTCTCGATGGAGCGCGTCGGCGACGCCGCATTCGGCCCCGACGAGCGCATCGGCCAGCTGACCATGCGCAACCTCGACATCGCCGACTCGCGTGCACGCCTCGAGCAGTACGCGACGCAGGGCATCGTCAAGGGCGAGATCGTGGCCCTGGTCGGCGAGCTCGAAGAGGGCGGCGCCGAGGCGATTGTCGCCGGCGGCTCTGAGCACGGCGACGTCGACGAGGTCAACAACCTCGCCGCGTTCGACTCCGGAACCGACTAACCAGACAACTAGCCTGGCGCGTGTTCGCGGGCGTCCCGTCGTGGGCGCCCTGCGAACACCGCAGTGCCCAGTTGCACCAGTGCGATGACGAGGATGGCGCCGAGGGATGCCGTCCAGCCGCCTGTCGCCTGCGCGAGCAGACCCGCGAGCACCGGCCCGACAGCTGCCATCACATAGCCGATCGACTGCGCCATGCCTGACAGCTGCGTGGTCTCGGCGCTGGATCTGCCGCGAAGGCTGATGAGGCTGAGCGCGACCGCGAGGCACGCGCCCGTGCCAGAGCCCGCGACGACGCCCCAGAGGAATCCGAGCGAGGGCGCGAAGATCAGGCCCAGCAGTCCGATCACCATGGGGGTGCTCGCCGTGACCGCGGCTGCGACCTGGCTGGTGCCGTGGCGCATGAGGCGCGGGATGCTGAGTGCCGCGATCATGCCCGCGATCTGGTAGACGAACAGGTTGAGTCCGGTCTGGTGCTCTGAGACGCCGCGCTGCATCTCGATCGTCGGCAGCCACGTCACGCAGAAGTAGAACGTGGTCGACTGCAGCCCCATGAAGGCCGTCACCAGCCACGCGGTCGGCTGGCGCCACACGCTGACGGTCGGGTGCGCAGCAGGTTTCGGGGGAGCAGCGGATGCGGCAGCCCGGATGCGAGGAATCCAGACGAGAGCCACCACCAGGGCAGGCGCCGCCCAGAATGCCAGCGCGCCGCGCCAGCCCAGCGCATCCGACATCGGAACAGCGACAGCAGAGCCGAGCGCAGCCGACGCGGTCATGAATGCCGACAGGATGCCCGTCGTGCGCGAGATGTGCTGGCTGTAGTCGCGCTTGACGAGCGTGGGCACGAGCACGTTGCCGATGCCGATTGCGGCGCCGACCACGATGGTTCCGAGCCAGAGGCCAGTGAAGCCCGTGTACGCGCGAATGATCGTGCCGGCCGCGAGCAGCAGCATGGTGGCCAGGATCGCGCCCTCGAAGCCCAGCCTGCGCGAGATGCGGTGCACGAACGGCGACACGGCTGCGAATGCCAGCAGCGGCAGCGACCCGAGCAGCCCCTGGGCGCCCTCGTCGATGCCGACATCTGCGCCGATCTGCGGCAGCAGCGGGCCCACGGCAGTGATGGCCGGCCGCAGGTTGAACGCGACGAGGAAGACGAATGCGGCGAGCACGCCAGCATGTCTCGTTCTCTGCAGCAACTCGCGTCTCCTGATCTCGACAATCAAGCCCTCACCCTAGCCCGAAGCGCGGGCCAGGTGTGAGGGCTTGAAGGTGCTGTGTCAGCCGCGCCGGTACTGGGCGATGATCGGACAGTCGAACGGGTCGCGTGCCGAGAGGCCGACACGGTTGAGGTAGTCGATCACGATGCCATAGGAGCGCACGAGCGATGTCTCTGTGTAGGGGATCTCGTTCTCGAGGCAGTAGTCGCGCACGATGCGACGGGCCTTCGACAGGTTCGGGCGGGCCATGCTCGGGAAGAGGTGGTGTTCGACCTGGTAGTTCAGGCCGCCCATCAGCCAGGTGGCCCAGGCTCCGCCGCGGATGTTGCGCGAGGTACGGACCTGCTTGGTGAAGAAGTCGAGCTTGGCGTCGCGGTCGATGACCGGCATGCCCTTGTGGTTGGGTGCGAACGATGCGCCCATGTAGACGCCGAAGACGGCGAGCTGCACTCCGAGGAAGGCAAATGCCATGCCGACCGGCATGATCCAGAAGATGCCGCCGACGACCACGATGAATCGCACGGTGATGAGCGAGATCTCGAGCCAGCGGCCCTTGACCTTGCCCTTCGTGAAGAGGTGGCGCAGGCCCTGGTAGTGCAGGTTGAGGCCCTCAAGCGTCAGCAGCGGGAAGAACAGCCATCCCTGGCGCTTGGTGATGAGGCGACGAAGGCCACGGGCCTCGACTGCGTCCTCTTCGAGGAACGAGATCGTGTCGACCTCGATGTCGGGGTCTTTGCCCACACGGTTGGGGTTCGAGTGGTGGCGGGTGTGCTTGGAATCCCACCAGGCGTAGCTGATGCCGACGACGCCTGCCGCAAGGATTCGTGCAAGCAGGTCGTTTGCAGGTCCCGTCTTGAGGATCTGGCGGTGCGCTGCCTCATGCGTGAGGAAGGCGACCTGTGTGAAGAGGATGCCGGCAGCCCCGGCGATGAGCAGCTGGAACCAGCTGCCGCCGAGCAGGATCATGCCGGTGACGGAGCCGGCGAACGCGAGCACGAGTGCTGCAGCGACAATGCCGTAGAACCAGTAGGCGCGAGCGAGGAGCCCGGCGCTGCGCACCTCTTGCGATACGAGGGCGAAGGCCCTCGGAGTCTTGGGGAAGTCTTCGGTGCGGGCGTACGTCTGGCGCACGGGCCCGAGACCCGAGAGTGTCGTTGTGGGAGAAGTCACGCGGTCGGCTCCTTCAGGTTCTGGCAGTGGTGAACACTTGCCTGGATGGAGCTAGCGGCAGATGCCGATCGCTGTCTACAACGTAGCGCTCTGCTCATGCAGTGTCGTGAATGCACGACGCGCCGTATGGGGAGTGGAAAGCAAGATGCGGACGCGCGCCGGCGATAGTGCCGGTGTGCGTCCGCATCTGGAGCGTCTCTATTTAGAGAGCGCGGATGTTGACAGCCTGGAGGCCCTTGCGGCCGGGCTCGGTCTCGAACTCAACCTTCTGAGCCTCGTCGAGCGAGCGGTGACCGCTGCCAGCGATGGCGGAGTAGTGCGCGAACACGTCTTCCGAGCCGTCGTCCGGAGCAATGAAGCCGAAGCCCTTTTCGTTGTCAAACCACTTAACGGTTCCTGTTGCCATGGCGTTATGCCTTCTTTCTTTTCTTTGTGACAAAGCGATGTGCTGCAGCTGCCAACCGCATCCTGAGGCGGATGCCGGGCGCGACATAGTCGCGTCGGATGAGGCGGAGATGCAGTGAGATGATTGCCGATCGAATTGTCGGAGACTGCGTGGGATGCAGTCGGTATTGAACAGATGGTCAGCACAACCAGCAGCGGGAATCACACGCGAACTGGGGCTGGGTTTTGGATGATACGGGCGACGCGATCTGCGCAACACGGGGGACCGAAATCCGATCCCTCTCTTGCAGTCTACACACACCAAGGGCCATTCGGTGGAGTTTTTCTTTCGCGACTTCGTCAGTTGGTCTCGGGCTGTGCCACGGGGGCCTCCGCCTCTTCGCTGTCAGCCGGACGTCTGACGAAGAACGAGAGCGTCAGCGGCACGAGTGCGAGACCCGCTGCACAGAGGAAGGCCAAGCGAATTCCGGGGGCGCCAGCTTCTGCAGCGCTGAGCCCGGCGGCTTCGCCGGTGTGGAGGATGCCTGAGTAGAGGCCGATCAGAATTGCGACACCCGTTGCGCCGCCCACCTGCTGCAGTGTGTTGAGCGTTGCTGAGCCATGCGAGTAGAGATGACGCGGCAGCGAGCCCAACGAAGCTGAGAACAGCGGAGTGAAGCACATCGCCATGCCGACCGACATGACCGTCTGCACCGCCAT
Source organism: Agrococcus casei LMG 22410 (assembly GCF_900163565.1). Taxonomy (GTDB): domain Bacteria; phylum Actinomycetota; class Actinomycetes; order Actinomycetales; family Microbacteriaceae; genus Agrococcus; species Agrococcus casei. The sequence goes on along the minus strand of NZ_FUHU01000038.1, from coordinate 172,031 downwards.
GAGCACAGGCCACGGAGTGTGCTGCGACACGCTCGAGTAGAACAGCAGCGCCGAGGCGACGATCACCGTTCCGGGGACGAGCAGCACGCGAGGGCCGCGCGCGTCGTAGATGCGGCCCATGAACGGGCCGAGGAGGCCCATCATGACCGCGCCGGGGAGCAGGATCACGCCCGACATCATCGCGTCGAGTCCGACGACGTCCTGCAGGTACAGCGGCAGCAGCGTCAGCGTGCCGAACATCATCATCGAGATGACGGCCATGATGATCACGGCGATCGTGAAGTTACGGCTCTTCATGACGCGCAGGTCGAGGAGCGCACGGTCATTGCGCTGCAGCACGATCTGGCACCACACGAACAGCGCGAGCATGACGAGGCCGAAGGCGAGGAGGATGCCGCCGAGGGCGACCGGCGACATGCCGCCGACGGCGACGGCTTCAGCGTCGCCAGCGGTTCCGAGCTGACTGAGCCCGAAGACGATGCTGCCGAATGCGACACCCGACAGCACGATCGACAGCACATCGATCGGCATGTGGCGCGTCTCGCCGAGGTTGGTCATCCAGCGGATGCCGAGGCCGAGCGAGACGAGCGCGATCGGCAGGATGATGGCGAACAGCCAGCGCCAGCTGAGCGTCTCGAGGATGAAGCCCGAGAGCGTCGGGCCGATTGCCGGCGCCAGCGAGATCACAAGACCGACACGACCCATCATGCGGCCGCGCGAGCGAGGCGGCACCACGTTCATCATCGTCGTCATGAGCAGCGGCATCATGATGCCTGTTCCGAGTGCCTGGACCACGCGACCTGTCAGCAGCACGGTGAATCCGGGTGCGACGAGACAGATCAGCGTGCCGAGGCTGAACAGCGACATCGCGGCGATGAACACCTGGCGGGTCGTGAAGCGCTGCAGGAGGAATCCGGTCACCGGAATGATGACTGCCATCGACAGCATGAAAGCGCTCGTCATCCACTGGCCGAGCTCGGGTGGAATGCCGAGGTCGACGTTGAGGTGGGGGATCGCGATGCCCATCGTCGTCTCATTGAGGATCGCGACGAACGCGGCGACCAGCAACAGCCAGATGACACGCATCGCCTTGGGGTCGACGCCCGTGCCGTTGACGGGAATGGATGCAGTGTTCGGCTGGGTCATGAGACTCCTGTGACGATCCCCTCGAAAGGGATGAATGACCTCTTCAGCAAGGCGGAGAACTGTCGTGGAGGCGGGAATGCCTCGAGCGCAGACAGCCTCGTAACATTACACGAGGGGATCGTCAGGAGTCAATGGGTCATCAAGAGCGGATGTGCTCGCCTTCTGCGACCTCTTCGATCAGTTTGGCGTTGAACGCCGGCAGGTCGTCAGGGGTGCGGCTCGAGAAGATCCCCTCGTCGATTGCGACCTCTTCGTCGACCCACTTCGCCCCCGCGTTCACAAGGTCGGTCTTGAGTGACGGATAGCTCGTGATCGTACGCTCGCGCACTGCGTCAGCTTCGATCAGGATCCAGGCACCGTGGCAGATGACGCCCACGGGTGTGCCGTCATTGACGAACGTCTTGACGAGGTCGACCGCTGGCTGGTCCATGCGAATGTGATCGGCGTTGATGACGCCTCCTGGCAGCACGAGGCCGTCGTAGTCAGCGGCGCTCGCCTGGTCAGTCGTCAGATCCACGGCCTGGCGGTGGCCCTTCTTGCCCTCGACTTCGCCTGCCGTCGGCGCAATCAGCACGGCAGTGCCGCCCGCGTCTTCGACCGCCTTCCAAGGGGCGGTCAGTTCGGAGTCCTCGTATCCGTTCGTCAGCACGAACGCTACCTTCTTGCCAGTGATGTCAGTCATTGCAATCTCCTTCTTCTGTCGGAGCGTCAGCGGATGCCCGCTGCGGCGCGTTTCCGACGCTACCGATTCGCAGGTGGTCCTGCCAGGGGCTTGACTCGACTTCGCTCACGGCGAATCAGGGGAGGTCGACGAGCGGCTCGGCTGCGCTGTTGACCCACAGCGTCAGCTCCGCATCGAATGCGGCGTCGAGCAGATCGAAGAGCCGCTGCGCCTGGGCAGCCGTCGACGGGCTCTCTGCAGAGACCCAGACGGTGACCACGGCAGCGGCCTCGTCTGCATCCAGGTGCGCCTCGAGCGTCGAGAGATCGGTGATGCCGGTCGCCGCGTCGCCGACTGCGATGTCGACGAAGTCGCTGACCGGGCCCGAGCCTGTCATCGGAACGATGAGGGTGTGCTCAGGCCCAGCGGTTGATGTGAGGTGCGCATAGGCATTGTCGACGCCATGCTCGGTGACCAGCTGGTCGGCGAGGCTGTACGTCTCGGCGACCGGCGCATCCGATGTGATGTCGAATGCGACGCCGTGCTCGTTGATCTCGATCTGCGCGAGCTTCGCCTCGGCCAGCCGCTCGTCGAAGGCGATCGCCAGCACTGCGGCCACGGCGTCTTCGCCCTCGGTGCCGTCACCGACGATGGCAGTGGCGCCCGATGGCAGCCGCAGCTGCATCATGACCTCGTGGTCTTCTATGGGCTGCCAGATGTCGGCCGCGACGGCCTCGGGGGTCGCACCGTCGAGCACGTCTGCCTGGATGCTCTTGCCCTGGCTGACGCCGCCGACAGACTCAGTGACCTCGAGCAGCGTCGGGTCGAGCTGCTCGACGGCCGCGTCGACGTCGCCGCTCAGGCTGCTGTCGAAGAAGCACGCCGACGTCGCCAGCGGCAGGAGCGCAATGAAGGCAGCCGCGGTGAGGCGCCGGCGACGGGTGGGGGTCATGCGCTGACCGTAACGCGCTTGCCTGAGAGAACGCGCTTCGGTCAGGCGCTGAGGATCTTCAGCAGCTTCTTGCGGTCGGAGTCGGAGCCGCGCTCTACGACATCGAGCGGAGTCTTGCCGCCGAGCTCTGGCATCGGCTGCATCAGCTGCAGCGTGACCGACCAGCCGTCTTGCGAGGGAAGCATGGCGCGCAGCAGCGGCAGGAGACGCGGATTGACGGTCTTGCCGTCGAACTGGAATGCCGGGAAGAGTCGCTGGTCGTCGGCAGTGGTCACATGCAGCAGCTCGTGGGCCTCGATGAGCTCGCCGAGCCGGTCGCGATTGCTGCCCGAGCGTGCCATGACCTGGTGCGTCGACCAGAACTCGCCGATAGCGCTGCTGAGCGGGGCGTGATCGTGCTGATCAGGCGTCTTTCGACGTGACACTGGCGGTGACTCCTTCGGCATCAGAACAGGCTATTGGCGACTGCTGTGGCTAGCCTATGCCCGACCGCGCCACCACGTGTGCTGCGGGGCGACGGGAACCGTGCGCTTGTGACGCGACTGCAGGAAGCGGCGCTCGATCGCCTCGGCTGCATCCGCCGAGACTTCGCGCCCCTCGAGGTAGTCGTCGATGTCGTCGTAGCTGAGGCCGAGCTCTGCCTCGTCGGTGCGGCCGGGCTGCTCGTCGAGCAGGTCGGCGGTGGGCGCCTTGTCGATCAGGCGGTCTTCTGCGCCGAGGTGCTCGAGCAGCTGGCGGTTCTGGCGCTTGTTGAGCCCGAAGAGGGGCAGCACGTCGGCGCCGCCGTCGCCGAACTTCGTGAAGAACCCGGTGACCGACTCGGCTCCGTGGTCGGTGCCGATCACGAGCAGGCTGCGCTCGCCGGCCAGCGCATACTGCGCGACCATGCGCACGCGGGCCTTCACGTTGCCCTTGTTGAAGTCAGAGATCGGCATGCCTGCGGTCTGCGCGAACTCGGTCTCGATGCCGTCGACCGCGGGCTGCACATTGAAGGTCCACTCGGTCTTGGCGCGGATGAATCGCAGCGCCGCCTGCGCGTCGTCTTCGTCGTGCTGCACGCTGTAGGGCAGGCGCACCGCCACGAAGTCTGCTTCGGTGCCCTCGGCTGCGAGCTGCTCGACGGCGAGCTGGGCCAGGCGACCGGCGAGCGTCGAGTCGACGCCGCCGGAGATGCCCAGCACGAAGCCCTTGGTGCCGCTGGCCCGCAGGTAGTCGCAGAGGAACGCGACACGGCTGCGGACCTCGGCGGCAGGGTCGATCTCGGGCTTCACGCCCATCTCGGCAATGATCCGGCTCTGTATCTCGCGCATGCTCGGATTCTACCTGCCGCCTCGCGGTCTGCCTCAGCGCAGCTGCTGGCCTGCTCCCTCACCGAGCGAGCGAAGCTTCGCCCACGCGATCTCGGGGTGCACCCTGCCGCCGAGCCCGCAGTCGGTCGATCCGACGACGTTCTCTGCGCCCACGGCATCCGTGTACTTGGCAAGTCGGTCTGCAACCAGCTCTGGGTGCTCGACGACGTTGGTCGCGTGGCTCACGATACCGGGCAGGATGCGCTTGCCGGCGGGCAGCTCGAGGTCGCGCCAGACCTTCCACTCGTGCTCGTGGCGCACGTTCGCGCCCTCGAACGAGTAGTCGCGTGCGTTGATCTCGAGCATGAGGTCGGCGATGTGCTTGAACTCGATGTCGGTGACGTGGGGGCCGTGCCACGAGCCCCAACAGAGGTGGAAGCGCACCTGCTCGGCGGGGATGCCCTCGAGTGCGTAGTTGAGGGCTTCGACGCGAAGCCTGGTGAAGTCGCGGTAGTCCTCGATGCTCGGCTCGGGGTTGATCTGATCCCAGTTCTCGGCGATCGACGGGTCGTCGATCTGCAGCACGAGGCCTGCGTCGACGATTGCGCGGTACTCCTCGCGCAGCACGTCGGCCCACGCGAAGATGTGCTCGCGTTCGGTGGCGTAGTGCGAGTTCGTGATTCGTGCGCCCGAGCCCGGCGAGATCGAGCTGACGAAGCCCTGCTCGATGCCGGCGCGGTCGAGCGAGGCGCGGAGGTTCTGCACGTCGCTGGCAACCGCTTCCTGGCCGCGGTAGCGCAGGGGGCCGGTTGTCGACGGGAACACCGGTGCCTGCTTGCCGATCGTCACACCGGAGTCGGGGTCGGAGTACGCACCGGGGAAGAGCTGGCGGTCGCGGCGGTCGGCGAAGCTCGTGAGCTGCACATTGCCGGGGGAGGATGCGACGGGCGGGCTGTTGAAGAAGTCCTCGTCGATGAGGCTGAGGCCCTCGACGCGCTCGAAGATGTACGACCACCACGATCCGTAGTTGAGGGTCGTCGACATCGCCTTGCCGTACTCGCCGTCATTGGGAATCGTGATGCCCGCGTCGCGCTGCGCGAGGACGACGCTGTCGACAGCGAGGGCGAGCTTCTGCTCGAACTCTCCGGTGCGCTCGAGGGTGAACCCGTCATCGGCGATCTGACGGGCGGCGTTCGCCTCGATCAGCTCGGCGGTGCGGGGAAGGGAGCCTGCGTGGGTGGTCTCGATCTTGGTCATGATGCAACGGTAAGCAGGTTCGGCATCATCAAGAAGCGTCGACGAAACACTTCGCAACAGTGCGGTCGCAGCGTGCGGAGTCGTGCGGAATCCCTGTGCAAAGCTCACCTGAGGCGCCGGTTTCTGTTTATGATCAGTCTGTGAAGCTCACTGCACTGCGCGCTGTCGCGCCTCTTGCCCTGTTCGCCGCGGTTCTGAGCGGATGCGCGTCATCCGACCCAGCAGCATCCTCCGATCTCGACGAAGTCGCCGATGTCGCACAGGATGCCCAGGAGTCAGCCGACACCGGCGACGCTGTCGAAGATTCGTCGTCGAGCGGGATCTTTGCCGCGTACGAGTCGATCACGAGCTGCGACGCTGTCGCCGCAGTCGTCGCGCCCTACATCGAGGGCCTTGAGCTCAACGAGGAAGACAGCGGCGTCGGCCAGTACGGCACCGCGTGCTTCTGGGTTCCGCCCGAGGACAACACGGACTGGGATCTCGTGCGCGAGATCGACGTGGTGATCGAGGATGCCGAGGGCAGCGCAGAGCCCGACCTCTCGCTGTTTCTCGAGATGGAGGGCACCGTCGTGCACGACGACCCGTGGGTCGAGGCGAACGGCGGCGTCGCATACTCGCTGACGCTCGGAACGTCTGTCGGAGGCGCCTCGGTGCACACCATCTGGCTGCCCGAGGTCGAGGTGTCGATCGGAGGAGGCCAGTGGGGCGACTACCCGGCCCTCGACGGGCCAGCGGCGATCCAGATCGCCAAGGAGCTGCTGGGCGGCTAGTCAGGCTGCCTGGTCGCGCGGGCTGATCGGAATGTACGCGCCGAACTTCGGTGCTCGGCCGTCGCCGCTCGAGCGACCCGTCAGCCGGCGACCGATCCAGGGGCCGACGAACTGTCGCCAGTAGCGCGCATCCATTCGCCCCTCTGCGGTCGTGAGCGAAGCGAGCTCTGGCCAGTGGTCGCCGTCGCCGACTTCGAGCGCACGCACGACGTTGCCGGCCACGATCGCGTGGCCGCGGGCGTTGAGGTGCAGTCGGTCTTCTGACCAGTAGACGCCGTCGATCAGGCGCGCGTCGCCCCAGTTGTCGATGTAGGCCACGTCGAGGGCATTCGCCCACCGCCGCACCTCATTGGCGAGCGCATCGCCGCGCCGCTGCATAACGCGACCGAGCGGCATGACCCCGCTGGGGTTTGCGCCCGAGACGACCACGGGTGTGATGCCTGCAGCAAGAACGCGCCTTGCGGCGATGAGCAGCTGCGAGGAGACCCACTCGGCGCTCACTCGCGGGCGCATGATGTCATTGCCGCCGCCGTTGATCGTGATCAGGTCGGGCTGCATGCTGATCGCGACTTCGAGCTGCTCGCGCATGATCGCGCCGATCTTGCGGCCGCGGATCGCCAGGTTGGCATACTCGACGTCGTGACCCTGCGCCGTGGCCAGCTGAGCCGCCAGCAGGTCGGTCCAGCCGCGCGGGTGACCGTGCTCGATCTCGTCGCCGTAGCCTTCAGAGAAGCTGTCGCCGATGGCGATGTACTTGCGAATCTCCACTACTAGAACCTACCGGAATCCGGTCCGGAACATGCCCTGGGCTACAGTGGATGCGCAAACACGGGAGCTTGGTGGATTTTCCAGGCTGAGAGGAGGGCACAAGCCCTCGACCGTCGAACCTGAACCGGATAATGCCGGCGCAGGGACGTTTCTCACCCGTGCCATTTCAAAGATCGAAAGGCACACATGTCGCAAGACACAGCACTCAAGACCGCGCCCGCAACGCAGGCGCAGCCGTCACGGTTCAAGTGGCGCGTCATCGACATCGTCATCGCAGCCGTGCTCGGTGTCGCAGTCGGCCTCCTGTTCGTGTTCTGGAACGTCGCGGGCTACGCGTGGTTCAGCGCGATGGACGCACTAACCCCCGGGTTCGGCGGCATCGCCGTCGGCATCTGGCTGATCGGCGGCGTGCTCGGCGGGCTCATCATCCGCAAGCCGGGCGCCGCGCTGTTCGTCGAGACCCTCGCAGCGACCGTCTCGATGCTGCTGGGCAGCCAGTGGTCGATCGAGACCGTCTACTCGGGCATCATCCAGGGACTCGGCGCCGAGCTGATCTTCCTGCTGTTCCTCTACCGCCGCTTCAACGTGGGCGTCGCCGCCCTCGCAGGCATCGGCTCGGCTGTCGCCGCGTGGGTGCTCGAGCTGTTCCTGTCGGGCAACATCGAGATGGGCGCCGCCTTCCTCACGATCTACCTGGTCGCCTGCAGCATCTCGGGGGCAGTGCTCGCGGGAGTCGTCGGTTGGCTGCTCACAAGAGCGCTCGCTGCGACCGGGGCGCTGAACCGCTTCGCCGCCGGGCGAGAGGTGCGCGGGCTTTCGTGATCGGCTCTCGAGTCGTCGCCGAGGGCTGGGGCTGGCGTCATGCGTCACGGCGCGCCCCGGCTCTCGCCGACGTCGACTTCACCATCGAACCGGGGGAGCGCGTGCTGCTGCTCGGGCCGTCGGGCGCGGGCAAGTCAACGCTGCTGGCGGCCATGGCCGGTGTGCTCGGCGGCGCAGACGAGGGCGACGAGAGCGGCAGCCTGAGCGTCGACGGAGTGCGGGCGGTGGATGCACGGGGCCGCGCAGGGCTCGTGCTGCAAGACCCTGAGGCGAACACCATTCTGGCTCGCATCGGCGACGATGTCGCGTTCGGGTGCGAGAACCTGCAGGTGCCGCGCGACGAGATCTGGCAGCGCGTTCGCCGCTCGCTCGATGCCGTGGGGCTCGACTACCCGCTCGATCGCTCGACCATGCATCTCTCCGGCGGCGAGCGACAGCGGCTCGCCCTCGCGGGAGTGCTCGCCATGGGCACGGGGCTGCTGCTGCTCGACGAGCCGACAGCGAACCTCGACCCGGCAGGCATCGCCGATGTTCGCTCGACCGTTGCGCGCACGCTGGACGAGACCGGGGCGACCCTCGTCGTCGTCGAGCACCGCGTCGAGGCCTGGTACGACGTGATCGACCGCGTCATCGTGCTCGAGCCCGGCGGCGGCGTGCTCGCAGACGGGCCGAAGGATGCAGTGCTCGGCGAGCACGGTGATGCGCTGGCGGCGCGCGGCGTGTGGGTGCCGGGGCACCCGATCGACTTCGACCGCAGCCGCGTCGTGGGCGAGCAGCTGCTGGCTGCGAACGGCGTGAGCGTCGGCTTCGGCGACCGAATCGTGCAGCGCGACGTCGATGTGACGGTGTCGGCAGGCGAATCACTCGTGATCACCGGCGAGAACGGAGCGGGCAAGACCACGCTGCTGCATGCCCTCGCAGGGCTGACGGCGCCGGTATCCGGAACCGTCGACGCAGCCGCAGGGTTCGCACCCGCTCGCTCGCTGCATCCGCATCGCTGGCGATCACGTGATCTGCTCACCCGCATCGGCACGGTCTTTCAGCAGCCCGAGCATCAGTTCGTTGCCGCGAGCGTGCGCGAAGAGCTCGCGATCGGGCCCAGACAGGCCAAGCTCTCGGGCGTCGACGAGATCGTCGGCAGGCTGCTCGAGAGCCTCAGGCTGTCGCATCTGGCGAACGCGCATCCGTTCACGCTCTCGGGCGGCGAGCAGCGACGGCTCTCGGTTGCAACCGTGCTCGCGACGGCTCCTCGTGTGCTGGTGCTCGACGAGCCGACCTTCGGGCAGGACCGCACCACGTGGCGCGAGCTTGCCCTGATGATCGCCGAGCACGTCGACAGCGGAGGCGCGGCGGTCTCGGTCACGCACGACGAGCAGTTCATCAGGCTGCTGGGGGATGCGCGGCTCACCCTGCAGAAGTCGCTCAGCGAATCGAGGCGAGCATGAACTGGCTTGACCGGGCGAACCCCGTGGTTCCGTTTCTGGCGGCCGTGCTGTACTCGATTCCCATGCTGACGACGATCGATGTCGTGAGCGCCGCTGTTGCGCTGGGGCTATGGATCGTGCTGTTCCTGGTCGCAGGGCTCACACCTCTGACAATCGTCAAACGCACGTGGCCGCTGCTGGTCGCGGCACCGCTCAGCGGCATCAGCATGCTGCTGTATGCCAAGCCGGGCGGCGAGACGCACTTCAGCTGGTGGCTGGTGCACGTGACCGACAACTCGATCGAGCTGTCGATTGCCATCACCCTTCGTGTGCTCGCAGTCGGCATGCCCGCACTGGTCGCGCTCGTGGGCGTCGATGCGACCCGGCTCGCCGACTCGCTTGCACAGGTTGTGAAGCTGCCGTCTCGGTTCGTGCTCGGGGCACTCGCCGGCACTCGCCTGTTCGACGTGCTCGGCGAAGACTGGCGACAGCTCTCGGCTGCGCGGCGCGCTCGCGGGCTGGGCGACACCGGTGCCCTGCGCCGCTGGTTCACGATGGCGTTCGCACTGCTGGTGGCGGCCATCCGTCGTGGTTCGCTGCTCGCGACAGCGATGGAAGCGCGCGCATTCGGAGCAGGCGAGCGCACCTGGGCGCGGCCGTCGACGCTCTCGTGGCGAGACGCCGTGATTGTTGCCGTCGGCGTGCTCGTTGCGGCTGCGGCGCTGACCGTCGCCATCACGACCGGCAGCTTCAGGCTGGTGGGGTCGGAATGACGCTGACGCTGATCGACGGACGCTCGGGCTCTGGCAAGACCTCGTATGCCAGGCGGCTCGCAGCGGCCGACGGCACCCGCGTTCTGCACATGGACGACATCTATGAGGGGTGGCACGGCATGGCCATCGGCACCGCCACCCTCGAGCGGCTGCTGACCGAGCAGGCGGCCGGTCGCGTCGCCCGCTGGCAGAACTGGGACTGGTACGCCGACGATTGGGGGCCCGGCCAGGAGCTGCGGCCGGGGGAGTCGCTCATCGTCGAGGGGTGCGGCTCGGTCACAGCGGTGACCGCTGCGCTCGCGGGCCGGGTGATCTGGCTCGAGGCGCCTGAGTCGATTCGGCACGAGCGAGCCCTCGAGCGCGACGGCGACGATTCGTGGTGGGAGCTCTGGAAGCGGCAGGAGGCAGTGCACCTTGCCGAGCACGACCCTCGAAGCCTCGCGACCGAGATCGTCGACACCGCCGACTGCTGACCTCAGCCGTGCGCCTTGATGAGGCGCGCCAGGCGGATGTGCGTGCTGAAGCTGGCGTTCATGCGCTTGAACGAATGGAAGTTCAGGATGACGTGTGTGTCGTGCGCGGGGTAGTAGAACATGTGCGTCGCCAGGATTCCGAGGCCGCCGACGGGTCGCGGCAGACCGCGCAGCAGGGGCATGAAGCCCTCGAACTTCAGGGTCGCCATTCCTGCGCCGTAGTGGAGGCCGCCGAGCTTGCGGTTTCGCGGGCGCGACATATGGTCGACCCACTCGCGGCTGCAGAGGTCGCCCGCGTGCAGAGCCCGCTGGAATGCCAGTAGGCCGTGTGCGCTCGCGGCCCCTCCGAGCCCTGATTGCCAGGTGAGCTTCGACGCGAACGCCTGACTCAGCTCTTGGTGGGGCTTGGTGAACCAGAACGGTGCGAGCGCCGGGGCCAATTCGGCCAGTCGCTCGGCAGACGCGCCGACCCATTCGGCGGCGGTCTGCATGCCGGCAGGCTCGACGATGTGCGATCGGAGCCGCTGCGCGAACGCGACGCCAGCGGCCTCTTCGATGATGCGGGTCAGCAGCAGATAGCCCGTGTCTGAGTAGTGGAATCGCGCGCCGGGCGCTGCGATCGGGCGCATGCCGCGGGCCTGCTGCAGCATCGATTCGGATGTCCATGGGCGCTCGGGGTGCTGCTCGAGCATCGCGAGTGAGCATTCGCTCTGCTCGCCTCGCGGCGGATCGCAGACGTCTGGAAGGCCTGAGGTGTGCGACAGCAGGTGATCGACCGTGATGTCGCGAGCGCTGTCGACATGCGGTGCGGCTGGCAGATGCTCGATGTCGTTGCTGGGCAGCAGCTCGCCGATGGGAGTCTCGGGTGTGAGCACGCCTTCGTCGCCGAGCTGGGCGATCAGCGTGGCGATGAGCACCTTGTCGATGCTCGCGCCGAAGTACGGCTGATCGAGATCGCCGGTTTCGAGACGGATGCGCGGCCCGGCGACCAGGGCCGTCGGAGCAACGGGGAATCGGCGGCTGGTCGTGCGCTCGATGTGTCGCACAGCTGCGTCTGTGGCGTTCTGTCTGCCCATGGTGTCCTGCCCGTGATGCTCTGTCGCGGTTTCTATCTCTGAGATATGTTTAGTAGATAGAACTGCGGGCGTCAAGGGATTACACTCGCGACATGGCCAATGTGATTCTCGGACTCCTCATGCTCTGGCCGCAGAGCCTGTATGAGCTGACCAAGAGCTTCGAGGCGGGCATCTCGCTCTTCTACAGCGCGAGCACCGGCAGTATCAAGCGAGCGCTCGACCGGCTGTCGTCGGCCGGCTTCGTCGAGCTGGGCGAGGAGTCTGGGCCCCGAGGCAAGAAGCTCTACAGCATCACGGATGCCGGTCGCGGGGAGTTCCGCCGCTGGATGCTTTCAGAGGTCGACGGCAGCGACGTCGAGACCGCGGTGCTCTCCCGCGTGTACTTCCTCGGGCTGCTGGAGCCGCAGGCGCGTGCGGAAGTCGGATCGCGCATCCGCCGTCGCATTTCGGCAGATCTTGCGCAGCTGCAGGCGTTCGAGTCGCAGGTCGGCGGCACAGCGATTCCGGAAGGGTACGAAGCTGTCGCCGAGTATCAGTTCGCGACGCTGCGATACGGAGTGGCTGCGCACAACACCGCTCTCGAATGGGCCGAGTCGCAGCTGCCGTAGAGGGCGCGTCAGTCAGGCCCAGCCGAGCCTGTGCAGTTCGTCGTCGTCGATGCCGTAGAAGTGCGCGATCTCGTGCACGACGGTCGTGTGGATCTCGCGCTTCAGCGACTCGAGGTCGGTGTGCGCTGCCAGGTGCGTCTCTCGAAACACGATGATTCGGTCGGGGAGCTCACCGAAACCGTAGTCGCCGCGGTCAGTGAGGGCGACGCCCTCGTATATGCCGAAGAGGTCTTCTGCTTCGTGCCGGTCTTCGACCATGAACACCACGTTGTCGAGGCCCTCGAACATCTCGTCGGGCAGCTTGTCGAGCTCGTCGACGACGAGCTGTTCGAACGCCTCGAGATCTATGTCCAACATGAACACAGCCTACGGCCGCGGCTCATGACCAGCGGCTCGCAACGTCGAACCCCTAAAATGCTCCCGTGGACTTCTCTCTTGACATCACACCAGACCTGCTCGCCGTCTTCGCAACCCTCTTCGTCCTCGAGCTCGTGCTCGGGGTCGACAACGTCATCTTCATCTCGATCCTGACCAACAAGCTGCCAAAGCAGCAGCAGAACAAGGCCCGCATCCTCGGCCTGACCCTGGCTATGGTGCTGCGCATCGGGCTGGTGCTGGTCGCCGGCTGGATCATCACGCTCGAGAACGAGCTGTTCGCGCTGTTCGGCATGAGCTTCTCTGGCAAAGAAGTGATTCTGATCCTCGGTGGAGCGTTCCTGCTCTACAAGGCCGTGAAGGAGATCCACCACAAGGTAGAAGGTCACGAAGAAGAGCAGTCGGGCGCCGGAACCGCGACGTTCGCTGCCGTGCTCGGCCAGATCCTGATCATGGACCTCGTGTTCTCGCTCGACTCGGTCATCACCGCTGTCGGCATGACCACCAACATGATCGTCATCATCACCGCAGTGGTCGTGTCGTTCGGCCTGCTGCTGTTCGCCGCCAGGCACATCGCCGATTTCGTCAACCGTCACCCCACGGTCAAGATGCTCGCACTCTCGTTCCTGATGCTCATCGGCGTGTTCCTGATTGCTGAAGGCTTCGGCGTCCACATCGAGAAGGCGTTCATCTACGGTCCGATGGTGTTCGCGGTCATCGTCGAGGCGCTGAACCTCTGGGCTGCGGCACGTGCGAAGAAGCGCCGTGAGCGCACTGCTGCGCCTGCGGCAGATGCGCAGGCAGTCGAAGCCGACAAGTAACTTCGACCAGCCTCTCCTCGGGTCAGTTCGCGACAGCTGCTGCGAGCAGGTTGAGCGACTCCTCCAGCTGCTTCTCGCTGACGGCCGGGAAGCTGGAGCGAACCTTCTCGTTCTCGACCTTCGACCAGTCGTAGGTCAGCGTGACTTGCGTGGACTCAGCGTCGATCGCCTCGAGCTCGTAGACCCACTCCCAGCCGTCCGGGCTGTCTCTGCGAGTTTCTGGAGCCGGCTGCCAGCCGACGAGCTTGTTGTCGGCATAGGCGACGACGTGATTGTGCATGCGGTAGTCGCCCATGCGGTCGTTCTGCATGTTCATGACGAAGACGTCGCCGACCTTCTGAATGCGCTGCGACTTCTCATCAGCGCGCACCATGCCTGAGCCGTCGAACTCGCGGTGGCGTGACGGCAATGTCAGCACGTTGAAGATGTCTTTCGTCGAGGCGTCGATGACTCGCGAAACGGTGATGGATGTCTGGTTGGTAGCCATGTCTCGACACTGTCACGCCTGGTTCTCGATGTCACGCACGTGCGTTTCGCGGGTAGATTCAGAAGCATGCGTGCAGCGGATGTGCTGGTCGTCGGAGCAGGTCAAGCCGGGCTGTCGGCAGCCCACCATCTGGTGCGGCGGGGCTTTGTGCATCCCGACGACGCGAAGCCCGGTGATCGCACCTTTATCATCGTCGACGCAGAGGACGGCCCAGGCGGTGCCTGGCGACACCGCTGGGACTCGCTCACGATGGCGACGGTCAACGGCATCCACGATCTGCCGGGCATGCCCCGCGAGGATGTCGACGCTGCGACGGCTGCCAGCGTCGCACTGACCGACTACTTCGGCAGGTTCGAGGATGCGCACGAGCTGCGCATCGAGCGTCCGGTCGACGTGACGGGCGTTCGGTTCGAGGACGCCGCAGACGACCACTCGCCCCTCATCGCAACCGTGGCGATGCAGTCGGGCGAGGAGCGCATCCGCGCACGAGTGCTGGTGAATGCGACCGGCACGTGGCGGCAGCCGTTCGTGCCGTATGTGCCGGGCATCGAGACGTTCGGCGGGCGCTACGTGCGCACTGTCGACTACCGGCAGGCGAGCGACTATGCGGGGCAGCGGGTCGGCATCGTCGGCGGCGGCATCTCGGCCATCGGGTTTCTCATCGAGGTCGCCGAGGTGGCTGAGACGCACTGGTTCACCAGGCGCGAGCCCGAGTTCGTCGAGGGCGGGCACAGCAGCGAGACGCTCACGCTGGCGGTCGAAGGTGTCGATGCTCGGGTGCGCGAAGGGCTGCTGCCTGTCAGCGTTGTCGCAGCGACCGGGCTGTCGTGGACGCCTGCGCTGCTGGAGGCCAAGCGCAAGGGGATTCTCGAGCGGCAGCCGATGTTCACGAGGATCGACGAGACGGGCGTGACGCTCGCTGACGGGTCACATCAGGAGCTCGACACGATCATCTGGGCGACCGGATTCAGGCAGAATATCGAGCACCTGGCGCCGCTGCGGCTGCGCGGGCCCGGCGGGGGCATTCGCATGGATCCGCCCATGGTCGCCGATGAGCCGCGCATCTACCTCGTGGGCTACGGGCCGAGCGCCTCGACCATCGGTGCGAACCGGGCTGGGCGAGCTGCTGTGCGCAGCCTCAGCCGGTACCTCGACGCGCTGTGATGCGCTGAGCGGCTGAACTCCAAAGGGAGTTCAGTTCGAGCCGGTACCTCCAAAGGGAGTTCAGATTTCTGCCGGGTGCGCGAAAGGGAGTCGGATGCGCGAAAGGGAGTCATATCAGCTCCCATTCGCAGTTCTGCAGGGTTTGAGCTCCCATTCGCGAGCGGCAGCTGAAGCTGAACTCCTTTTGGAGGTCAGCTGGGCCCCACACTGCCACTTGGGAACTGCGCTGGTCAGCCTCTGCCGGGACGCACCGTGAGCCCCTGCGACTGCACAGCGAACGGGCCGTCGTCATCGTGCAGCACCGTGTGCGTGAGGCCGGTGCCGACAGCGCTGTAGGTGACGGTCGTGTCATAGCCGAGCCACTCGCCGACGGGCTCGCGCAGGTAGTGCACGGTGAGGTCGAGGTTCGGAAACAGCACGTCCTCGGGACGGGCACGCGGCGTGAGGCCGTTCGCGAAGTCGAACAGGCCGGTCATGCGAGCGAGGGCGCTCGGCTCTTCGCCTGAGACGAGAGCGACCTTGGGTCGGGTCCAGCTGCAGGCGCGCCCCGGGTGCTCCTCCTGCTTGCGCGTCTCGATTGACCGGACCGCGCCTCCGGGCCAGTCCAGTGCGAAGGTCGACTCTTCCATATCGTCGCGGCTCGGCATTGGAGCCAGCTCGTTGGCTGCCAGGTCAGTCGTGTCGAAGCCCTTCATCAGCCACGCGCGCACCACGATGGCGGCGCGGCCGTTCTGCTCGAGCGACGCCTCGACCAGCTCGACGGTGCGGCCGGGGCGCAGCACGCGAGTCGACACACTGACGGGGTCGATCGTGAACGTGCCGTAGATGTCGAAGGATGCGCGAGTCACCATGAGCGCATCGTCACGGCGTGCGTCGCGGTCTCGCTCGATCTCGTGCACCAGCAGGCCGAATGAGGGGGCCACATGCTGCTCGGCGGTGTTCCAGGCGCCCTGCGTGTGGATGTGCGATTCGAACGTGTGCTCGTCGGTGCGAGTGAAGTATGACTCCTGTGGCATTGCTCCAGCCTACTTCGGCCAGGCAGCCGCCATGCGCGTCACTCTGCTGAGCCGAACACCGCCATGGCCGCCGCGACATGCGACTGCGCTATGCGCACGACGGTGGGCTCGGCGACCGGTGCGAACGCGGGGGAGTGATTGCCCGGAATCTCGGTGCTGACCGCGCCACGGGCCTCCGCATCGCTGTAACGCTCGCGGTCGGTCGACCCCACGAACCAACACGCATACGGAGTGCCGAAGGCCTCAGGAATCGCGCAGAAGTCCTCCGACGCAGTCGCGGGCGTGGCAGTCTGCGAGTCGTCGCCGAACGCGGCGTCGAAGGATGCGCGCACAAGATCGTGCAGATCGGCGTCGTTGTCGGTGACGGGGTAGTGGTCGTCGTAGGTGAACTCGGGCTCTCTCGGAGAACCGGCGGCTTCGCACTCGGCGCGCACGATCCGCTCGATCGCGGCGAGGACGCGCTCGCGGACGTTCTCATCGTAGGTGCGCACATTGAGCTGCAGCTCGGCTCGATCGGCGATGATGTTCGAACTCGATCCGGCGTGCAGTGCGCCGACCGTGACGACGGCGAATGTTCCGGGCTCGGTCTCTCGGGCGACGATGGTCTGCAGTCGCAGGACGATCGACGAGGCGAGCACGACAGGGTCGACACTCAGGTGCGGCATCGAACCGTGTGCGCCTCTGCCGAACACCGTGATCCGTACTGAGTCGGCCGACGAGAGCGTCGGACCCGGCCTGACCGACACCTGACCCGCGGGCCCGACCATCGCGTGGCATGCGAAGCACGCGTCTGGTCTCGGTATTCTGTCAGCCAGGCCATCCGCAATCATCGCCCGGGCCCCTGATGCATCCTCTTCTGACGGTTGGAAGAGCGCGATGTACGTGCCTTGCCAGGCGCTGCGGTGCTCGGTCAGCGTGCGTACGGCTCCCAACAGCCCGGCCATGTGCGTGTCGTGACCGCAAGCGTGCATGACCCCCGGAGTCTCGGACGCGTACTCCAGCGCCGTGTCTTCTGTGACGGGAAGGGCATCCATGTCGGCGCGGCCGAGCACGACCCTGCCGTCGCCGTTCTCGATGATCGCGACGACGCCGGTCTCGCCGATGCGCTGCGTCTCGAGGCCAAGGCCCTGCAGCACATCTTCGATGTACTCGGCAGTG
The DNA here is from genome assembly GCF_900163565.1 of Agrococcus casei LMG 22410. Taxonomy (GTDB): domain Bacteria; phylum Actinomycetota; class Actinomycetes; order Actinomycetales; family Microbacteriaceae; genus Agrococcus; species Agrococcus casei. The sequence goes on along the minus strand of NZ_FUHU01000038.1, from coordinate 154,991 downwards.
TCGTGCTCTTCCATGCTGAGCTCGGGGTGGCGGTGCAGGTGCTCGTAGTGCTCGAGCAGCCAGGCTGATCCAGTCTCGACTGCCTGCAGCAGGGGCTGTGATGTGGTGCTCTCCACGGCTGTCTCCTTTGCGCGTGCCGTCTTGCTGACCAAGACGACGCCAGCCTACTCAGCGCTGGGTCAATCGAGTGCTAGTCCTGACGACGGTCGTTGCCCTCGTTCGGGATGCCGTCTGCAAGCAGACGGGCGAAGTGGATGAGGTTCCACGACATGATGCGCACATTTCGATTCGTGAAGTCATTGTCGTAGCCCGCACGGCTTCCGTCGTCGAGCTCGTCACCGTAGGACGCACCCGGGCCCGCCTCGCCGACCCAGCCGGCGTCCGCCTGAGGTGGAACCGCGCATCCGATGTGCTGCATTGAATAGAGCACTTCGGACGCGACATGCTTCATGCCGTCCTCATTGCCGCCGACGAGGCATCCGGCGACCTTGTTCATGAACACCGACTGGCCTCGGTCGTTCAGCTGACCGGACTGCGCGTACAGCCGCTCGAGCAGGCGTCGGGTGACGCTCGACGCCTGTCCGAGCCAGATCGGTGTCGCGATCACGATGATGTCGGCGGCCAGCACGCGCCGCCAGAGCTCGGGCCAGGTGTCGGATGCTGCACCGTGCTCGGTCATGTCAGGCTGCACCCCGGGAGCGAGATCGTGATCGACAGTGCGGATGATCTCGACGTCGACGCCCTCTGCTCTCAGGATGCTCGCGCTCTTCTCGATGAGCAGCTCGGTGTGGCTGAGCCCGGGGGAGGGAGTCAGCGTGCCGTTGAAGTAGATTGCGCGTGTCATGCTCTGCACGCTGGCACGCGGAGAGTGATTGCGCAATGGTCTTGCGCGTTTCTCTACGAAGCCGTCGGCTGCCGCTGCAGCCAGTGTTCGAGCTCTCGCGGATGACCCAGACGAACGACCTGCATCGACGGAAAACGCTGCTCCAAGTCGGGCATCCGCTCTCGCCACTTTGTGAGCGTCGCGGTCTGCCAGCGCATGATGCTCTCTTCGTTTGTGGCTGAGAGCTGCGTCCATGGGGGAGGCTCGACGTTGCCGTTCCACAGCTTGGTTCGAAGGATGCTGCGGCGCAGTGTGCGACGAAGCAGTCGCTGGCGCACGACTCGGTAGGGGTAGTCGAGCCAGATTGCGAGGTCAGCACGGGGTGGCAGGATGTCGTTGGTGCCCTTGCTTGTGTACTGCCACTCCGTCACCCAGCGCTCGGTGGCTGCGAAGGCGCGCACTTCGTCAAGAAACTCTGGCCGTGGTGTCCAGCCCGGGCCATGGAAGAGGGCGTCGATCTCATAGTGTTCGAGGTGCCACAGTGGGGCCAGGCGACTGGCGAGCGTGGTCTTGCCTGAGCCGGTGACGCCGGCGATGAGTACGCGCTGAGGCGGCGACGGCAGCACGTCGTCAGAATGCAGCATGAGCACCAACCTTGGGTTCGAGAACGCGAAAAACGGCTGAACCCCATGAAACCAGGAGTTCAGCCGTTCTCGATGTCTTGAGACATCACATTGGGGTGAGTAACGGGACTTGAACCCGCGACATCCGCCACCACAAGGCGGCGCTCTACCAGCTGAGCTATACCCACCATGCTGCCGAGGCAACTACGACAGTCTACATCATTGTGTCGCAGTTGGGAGCGCACCGGTGTCGGGCGGCTGCAGCACTCGGGAGTCCTTCGTGAACACCCACAGAATCGCGACGAGCGCCATGATTCCGGCGGTGATTCCGAACGCAAGGCCGAAGCCCGACAAGTCGACGATGAGCCCGACGATGATCGGCCCGATCACCGCGCCGAGGTCCATGACCATCTGCGACGTCGCCACGACCTGTCCGCCCGGTCGCTTGCCGACGACGTCAGCAATGGTCGCCTGCTGTGCTGGCCCGATGAATGCCGACCCCACTCCTGCCACCGCCATCGCGATGCAGACCGTGACCACCGAGTCAGCGAATGGCACGATCGCAAAGCCGGCTCCGCCAACTGCGTAGCCGATCAGCAGCAGCGGCTTGCGCCCCAGGGAGTCGGCCCAGCGCCCCGACGGGAAGATGAAGATGGCGTTGCCCGCTGCGTATGTGGCGAGTGCCCAGCCGGCGGCCGCCGCATCCGCTCCCAGTCCGACCGTCAGAAACAGCGGAATGGTCGCGACGCGCACACCGAACGAACCCCAGCCGAACGCGAAGAACGACAGCAGCGCACTGCGGTACTGGGAGTGACGGATGGCGTCCCACAGCCGAGCAGGAGCGACCGGCTGGTCAGCGCGGTCGCGCCTGGACGGCAGCGTCGTGCTGCGTCGCAGGGCGATGCCGACGAGTGCGGCTGCGATGAGGAGCATGCCGAAGTAGAAAACGAACGGCGCACGAAGCCCGAAGCCTGCGACGACGCCGCCGAGCACCGGGCCCAGCAGGCCGCCCAGCAGGAACGACGCGGCGTTGTAGCTCGAGATGCGTCCGCGCATCTTCACGGGTGCGAGCCTGATCAGCAGGCCGGTTGCGGCGATCGAGAACATGGTCGAGCCGATGCCTCCTGCCGCGCGCAGCACCAGCAGCTGACCGTAGGTGGCGGCGATGGCGCATGCGCCGGTCGACGCCGCGACGATCAGCAGGCCGATCGTGTAGGTCGGGCGCTCACCCCACTTGTTGACGAACCAGCCGGCAGCCGGTGCGAACACGAGTCGCATCGCCGCGAAGGCGCTGACGATGGCGCTTGCTGCCGTGATCGAGACGCCGAACGATGACGCCAGCTGAGGCAGAACCGGTGCGACGACGCCGTAGCCGACTGCGACTGCGAAGCTGCCTGCGATGAGCGCCCAGATCTCGAAGGGCAGGCGAGGCGTCGTCTGGGTGGTCATTCTCCGAAGTGCTCGGCGAAGTCGTCGACTGTCGTCTTCGCAATCTTCTTCAGCGCATCGGAGTCGCGCCCGGGGGCGTCGGTGAAGACTGCCGCGCGGTAGTAGCGCAGCTCGCGAATCGACTCGAGGATGTCGGTGAGGGCCCTGTGGCCGCCGTCCTTCTCGGGTGAGATGAAGTAGGCGCGCGGGAACCAGCGACGCGACAGCTCTTTGATCGAAGAGACGTCGATGTTGCGGTAGTGCAGGAAGCCGTCGAGCGCGGGCATGTAGCGGGCCAGGAACATGCGGTCGGTGCCGATCGTGTTGCCGGCCAGCGGCGCGGTGCGCTCGACTGCGACGAAGCGCCCGATGTACTCGAGCACCTGGCGCTCGGCCTCGTCGAGGGCGACACCGTCGGCAAGCTCAGTGATGAGGCCGCTGGTGGTGTGCATCTTGGTGACGAAGTCGTTCATGTTCTCGAGCGCGCGCTCAGAAGGCTTGATGACGACCTGGAAACCGGGGTCGAGCACGTTGAGATCGAAGTCGGTCACGACGACCGCGACTTCGACGAGCTCGTCGATCTCGGGGTCGAGCCCCGTCATCTCGCAGTCGATCCAGACAATGTGTTCGCTAGCAGCCACGAGACGATCCTACGAGATCCGGCCGAGGCGGCTGAGCAGGTCGTCGACCGAGACCGCAGACAGATCGGCGAACGAGCGCTCGGCGGTCTCGGGTGCGGGGGAGTGCGTCTCGACGAACCAGAGCGGGATGCCCGCTGCAGTCACAGAAGCGGCTCCGGTCAGCGAGTCCTCCATGGCGATGCTTCCGGCAGCCTCGATGCCGAGCCGCTGGGCCCCGACGAGGTAGGGCTCGGGGTGCGGCTTGGCGTTCTCGAGCTCGTACGCCGACACTGCGAACTGCAGTGCGCCCTTCGGGGCTGCGTCGAGCACCGGCTGCACGTTCCAGGGGGCTGCATTCGTGACGATGGCGGCGGGGATTCCCGCTGCTGCGATGTCGCTCAGCAGCTGCTGCGCGCCGGGGAGCCACGGGATGTCGGCTGCCACCTCTTCTGCCACGCGTCGTGAGACCAGCGCGCCGAGCTCGTCGGGTGCGAGCTTCGCGCCGCGCGAGATCATCTCGTTGGCCCACAGCATCATCGATGAGCCGACGAACTGCAGCGAATCCTCGAGGGTCCAGTGCACGCCGAGCTCGCGTGCCACCTCGATCTCCGTGCGCTGCCAGATGTCTTCGGATTCGATCAGTGTGCCGTCCATGTCGAACAGAATTCCGTGCTGCAACTTCACCCTCTTGTCTCTTGGCCGACGCTCAGAGAGGTCGTGCCTCCATTGTGGCCTACTGCTGGGATTCTCGGGTCGGCCTGAGGGCAAGCGCTGCGATCGCCATTGCGCCGACGAGCAGCGCGCCGACTCCGAGAACCGTGCCCGGCCATCCGATCGCCAGAAAGACCAGCCCGCCGGCCCACCCCACGACGCTCGAGCCGAGGTAGTAGAAGAAGTTGTAGAGCGACGTCGCCTGCGAGCGGCCGGTGCTTGCCGCGTACGACGTCCAGCCGGTGGCGACCGCGTGGGCTGCGAAGAACCCGAGGGTGAACAGCACGAGGCCGATCAGGATCCAAGCGATGTGCGGGGCAAGGGTGAGGGCCAGGCCGCCGCCCATGACGGCTGTTGCGATCAGGAGCGCCGGGAACCTGCCGACTCTGTCGGCGAGCGACCCCGCCTTGCGTGACGACCAGGTGCCGGCGAGATAGGCGAAGAACAGCAGCGATGTGATCGTCGGAGAGAGACTGAACGGCTCGTCGCGCAGGTGAAACGCCAAGTAGTTGTAGACCGTGACGAAGCCGCCCATGAGCAGAAAGGCCTGGGCGAACAGCGCAAGCATCACGCGGCTGCGAAGGTGGCGGGTGACGAGCCGGAAGAGCGATGCGCCGGTGCCGCGAGCGTGTCGCCGAAAGCCCTGCGGCGTCGGGGTCAGCACGATGAAGACTGCCGTCGATGCCGCCGCGATGATGACGACGGTTGCGACGCCGGCCCGCCAGTCCCACTCGTGCGCGATCGGCGCTGCCACGATGCGGCCGAGCAGTCCGCCGATCGTCGTGCCAGACACATAGGTGCCGGCAGCGAGGGCGCTGTGCTCGCGACGCACCTCCTCTTGCAGGTACGTGACTGCGATCGCGGGGAGCCCGGCAAGAGCGAGCCCTTCGACCGTGCGAAACGCGACGATCAGCTCGAATGTCGGCATGAGCGCGGCGGCCAGGCCGCACACGACCGCGGCCACAAGCGACCAGCGCATTGCCGCGATTCGGCCGATGCGGTCTGCCGCCCAAGACCAGGGGATGACTCCCGCTGCGAGCCCGAGCGTCGTCGCTGAGATCAGCAGAGCCGACTGGTCGGGGCTGACGCTGAGCGACTAGGCGATCTCGGGCAGGATTCCCTGCGGCGAGTACACCTGGGCAAACGTGGCGATGCCGGCGAACAGCAGTGCGACGAGAATGCCCCGGTACTCTCTGGAGCCTCGCGGATGGCCTTCCCACGGCTGCGAAGCGGGGCTGGGGGAGGTCACGGTGTCGATCGTAGTGGTGCCTGCGGCGGCATCGGTCGGCAGCGGTTATCCTTGTCTGGTCAGCCCCCGTAGCTCAGCGGATAGAGCAGGAGCCTTCTAATCTCTTGGTCACAGGTTCGATTCCTGTCGGGGGCGCGTGCACATTCACAACATGCTGCGGCAGCAGCTCGCCGCCAACGCTGGCTCCGGCGAAGAGCTCTCCGGCATTGCCGGGTGGGCTGTCGACATCATGACGGCGCTCGGACCCATCGGTGTCGCCGTCACGATCTTCCTCGAGAATGCCTGGCCGCCCATCCCGAGCGAGATCATTCTGCCGCTGGCGGGATTCACCGCGGCACAGGGCAGCTTCACGGTCGCCGAAGCGATCATCTGGGCGACGGTCGGATCGGTGCTGGGGGCCTGGATGCTGTACGGGCTCGGGCGCGTCTTCGGACACGACCGGCTGGTGGCGATCGCTGAGAAGCTGCCGCTCGTGCGCGGCGCTGACATTTCGAAGACCACCGACTGGTTCAACCGGCACGGCTCGAAGGCCGTGTTCTTCGGGCGGATGCTGCCGATCTTCAGGAGCCTCATCTCGATTCCCGCAGGACTCGAGAAGATGAACTTCGTGCTGTTCTCGGCGCTGACCCTCGCTGGCAGCCTCATCTGGAACTCGATCTTCGTCGGTGCGGGATACCTGCTCGGCGAGAACTGGGAAGCCATCGGCCCGTGGGCAGATGTGCTGCAGTATGTGGTCATCGCCGTGGTCGTGGTGATCATCGTCTGGTGGGTCGTGAAGCGCATTCTCGAGAACCGCAACACGCCGACAGAAGAAAATCCTTAAAAACCGGAATACACTGGACGCGGACTTAGTTGTTCAATTCTGAAGCAGTTCACGACTTGTAAGGATAGACAATGCAGAACATTCCCGGATACCAGGCTGGCACCTACGCGATCGACCCCGTTCACTCGAGCATCGAGTTCTCGGTTCGCCACATGATGGTTGCGAAGGTCAAGGGCCAGTTCGTTGACTTCGACGGCACCATCGTGCTCGCAGAGAACCCCGCCGACTCGTCGGTTGAGGCCACGATTGACCCGAAGAGCGTCGACACCCGCAACAACGACCGCGACAACCACCTGCGCTCGGGCGACTTCTTCTCGACCGACGAGTTCCCGCAGTGGACCTTCAAATCGACCGGCGCGCGCGTTGACGGTGATGACTACTACATCGTCGGCGACATGCAGATCAAGGGCGTCACCAAGTCACTTGAGCTGGAGCTCGAGTTCGGCGGCATCGCTCCCGACGCGGCCGGTGCGATCCGTGCCGGCGCCACCGCGACGACGACGATCAAGCGCTCGGACTTCGGCATCACGTTCAACGTGAACCTCGAGACGGGCGGCGTCATGCTCGGCGACGACATCAAGGTCACCATCGACATCTCGGCTGTCAAGCAGTAGCGACAGTCGACGGATGCGGGGGTCGGTTCGCCGGCCCCCGTTCTTCGTGCGCGGCAGGATTCAGATGCGCACGAAGCACTGGATCGCGTCGTCGAGAGACCAGTACGTGCCCATCGGAACACGTCGCGGCGTGCGACCGAGCATGCGGGTGGCGACGTACTTGGTGTCTGGCTCGTCTGCTGTGACGGCGATGTGCCCGAGCAGGGTTCCTCTCAGGGTGCTGATGCGCCACAGGCCGTCGCGGACCTCGACTGCATCGAGCTCGTAGTGCGCCGGCAGTGCGGCCCGTGTGCGGGGAATAGTGAGTTGCATTGTTACGCTCCCTTCTATGTGCTTCACACGCTAAGAGGCACCACTGACACAGATGGAGGCGCACATGAGAGAGTTCGTGATCGCAGGAGGCTGCTTCTGGTGCCTCGACGCCGCGTACCGGGTGGTCGACGGGGTCTCAGACGTCGTCTCGGGCTACATCGGCGGCACGACGCCGAACCCCAGCTACGAGCTGGTCTGCACCGGAACAACGGGGCACGCAGAGGCAGTCAAGGTCGTCTTCGATGAGACCAAGGTGCCCGAGAACGTCATCCTCGACATGTTCTTCACCATGCACGACCCGCGTCAGCTGAACCGGCAGGGCAACGACATCGGCACGCAGTATCGCTCGGCGATGTTCCCCGCTGACGACGCTCAGCTCGAGCTGTTCGAAGCTGCCATGGCCCGCGCATCCGAGTGGTGGGAAGGCGACATCGTCACGACCATCGAGCCGTTGACCGAGTTCTGGCGCGCCGAGGACCACCACCAGGACTTCTTCGCGCACAACCCGACACAGGCGTACTGCATGGCCGTCGCCGCTCCCAAGGTGAGCAAGATCAGGGCGTCGTTCTCGCAGTACATCAAGGCCTAGAGCCTCTCCACAGGCCGCACCCGTCCACAGGTGCGGCCTCGGGGTTTCGATGTGGCCAGCGGATGCGCACCATGGTTCACATGAACGACATCATCACCGTGGTCGGCAATGCCGCCAGCGATCCAGAGTCCATCGAAACCTCGACCGGAAAGGCGCTCACGAAGGTGCGCGTCGCATCCACCGCCCGCCGCTACAACCCGAGCACCCAGCAGTGGGAGGACTCGGGCACGAACTGGTACACCGTTCGCGCATGGGGCCGCCTCGCAGAGCATCTGCGCGCATCCGTGCAGAAGGGCATGCAGCTCGTCGTGCAGGGCAGGCTGAAGATCGACGTGCGCAAAGGCGACACGGCGACCTTCACCAACATCGACATCGACGCTGACACAGTCGGAGTCTCGCTGCAGTTCGGCACGGTGCGCTTCCAGCGCTCGGCGGGGCAGCAGCAGTCGCCCCAGGCTCCTGAGCCGCAGGGTGCGGCCAGCAGCGGCGGCGATAGCAGTCAGCAGTCCGCGGCGTACGCAAATGCAGGCGCCGGCGGAGGAATGTCCGGATCGGAGTACTTGCCGTTCTGACAGCGATAGTGTGTGTGGTGTGAAGAATCGCCGTGCACAGCGTCTGATGACAGCAGCGATCGCCGGGCTGTCGATGCTCGTGCTCGCCGGATGCTCGCACACGCAGCTGCAGCCCGTTGTGACGCCGTCGGAGACGCCTGAGCCCACCGCCAGCGTCGATCCGAACAGTGCTGCAGGCCGCATCGGCGAGTTCGACAGCACGCTTCGCGAGACTTGGGATGCCGGAGCCGGCGTCGACCGAGACCTCTACATCGAGGCTCTCGTCGAGGCGGGCTTCGGCACCGACTCGATGGAGGCCACCGACAGTATCGACAGCCTCGGCGCGCCGGTGACCTACATCGAGATCGCGGTGCGCATCGGCGGCACCTGCATCATCGGCCAGGCGGGCGAAGCCGGAACATCGTCGATGCTCGCCGCGCCGCTCCAGACCGAGAAGTGTCTTGTGGGAGCAACTCCTCCCGTAGACTGACAGGCATGGCAGAATACGTCTTTTCGATGGTGCACGCCCGCAAGACCGTGGGCGACAAGGTAATTCTCGACGATGTGACCACTGCGATCCTTCCAGGGGCGAAGATCGGTGTCGTCGGGCCGAACGGTGCGGGAAAGTCGACGATTCTCAAGATCATCGCCGGACTCGACCAGCCGTCAAACGGTGAAGCGACCCTGAGTCCCGGGTACTCCGTCGGCATTCTGATGCAGGAGCCCGAGCTCGACGAGACGAAGAACGTGCTCGAGAACGTGCAGCAGGCCTTCGGTGACGTCAAGGCCAAGGTCGACCGCTTCAACGAGATCTCCGCCGAGATGGCGAATCCTGACGCCGACTTCGACGCTCTCATGAGCGAGATGGGCAAGCTGCAGGAAGAGATCGACGCAGCAGACGCCTGGGATCTCGACTCGCAACTCGAGCAGGCGATGAGCGCACTCCGCTGCCCTCCCGGCGACTGGGAGATCAAGAACCTCTCGGGTGGTGAGCGCCGCCGCGTCGCGCTCTGCAAGCTCCTGCTCGAGAAGCCCGACCTGCTCCTGCTCGATGAGCCCACGAACCACCTCGACGCCGAGAGCGTGGAGTGGCTCGAGCAGCACCTCTCGAAGTACCCCGGCGCAGTCATGGCCGTCACGCACGACCGCTACTTCCTCGACCACGTCGCCACCTGGATCTGCGAGGTCGACCGCGGTCGCCTCTACCCCTACGAGGGCAACTACTCGACCTACCTCGAGAAGAAGCACGAGCGACTCAAGGTGCAGGGCAAGAAGGACGCCAAGCTCGCGAAGCGCCTCTCTGACGAGCTCGAGTGGGTTCGCTCGAATTCAAAGGGCCGTCAGGCCAAGTCGAAGGCCCGTCTTGCTCGCTACGAAGAGATGGCGGCAGAGGCAGAGCGCACACGCAAGCTCGACTTCGAAGAGATCCAGATTCCGGCTGGGCCCCGACTCGGCTCGCTCGTGCTCGAGGCTAACAACCTCGAGAAGGGCTTCGGCGATCGCACGCTCATCGAAGGCCTGTCGTTCAGCCTTCCGCGCAACGGCATCGTGGGCATCATCGGCCCCAACGGCGTCGGCAAGTCGACCCTGTTCAAGACGATCGTCGGCCTTGAGCCGCTCGACGGCGGAGAGCTGAAGATCGGCGACAGCGTCAAGATCAGCTACGTCGACCAGGGGCGCGAGAACATCGACCCCAACAAGAACCTGTGGGAGGTCGTCTCAGACGGACTCGACTTCATCCAGGTCGGCAACGTCGAGATCCCGTCGCGCGCATACGTGTCGCAGTTCGGCTTCAAGGGGCCAGACCAGCAGAAGCGTGCCGGCATCCTCTCGGGCGGCGAGCGCAACCGACTGAACCTCGCGCTGACGCTCAAGCAGGGCGGTAACCTGCTGCTGCTGGATGAGCCGACGAACGACCTTGACGTCGAGACCCTGTCAAGCCTCGAGAACGCGCTGCTGAACTTCCCCGGCTGCGCCGTGGTCATCACGCACGACCGGTGGTTCCTCGACCGCATCGCGACGCACATCCTCGCCTACGAGGGCACCGACGAGCAGCCGGCCAACTGGCACTGGTTCGAAGGCAACTACGAGGCATACGAGGCGAACAAGATCGAGCGCCTCGGCCCCGACGCTGCACGTCCCAAGAGCTCGGTGTACCGCAAGCTCACTCGCGACTGATGCGCGAGACCGCTCGCGTTCAGGTCCGCTGGGCCGATCTCGACGGGTACGGCCACGTCAACAACGCGGCGCTCTTCAGCCTGCTCGAAGACGCACGCGTGCAGGTTCTGTGGGCAAGCGATGAAGTCGAAGTCGGCCCCATGGCCGCTGTCGACGGCAGTCCGGGTGCTGGCACCTGGACTGTCATCGCGCACCAGGAGGCCGAGTACCTGGCACAGATTCCGCATCACCGCAGGCCTCTGCAGATCGATGTCTGGATCGGCCGCCTCGGCGGAGCCAGCGTCACGGTCTGCTACGAGGTCATGTCGCCCGACCGCGACGTCGTCTACGCACGTGCGACGACGACAGTCGTCATGGTCGACGCGGCAACAGGCAGTCCTCGCAGGCTCACGGATGCCGAGCGCAGCACGTGGGAGCCGTTCACAGAGGATCCGATCGAGTTCCGACGCCGTTAGCTGAGCGGCAACGGTGCGTTGCCTGTGCGCCTAGAGCGGTGGGGCGACCTCGGCGTACCGTGGCACCATGAATGCACAGAAGGAGCTCGACGAAGAGCTCACAGAATGGCTGCTCGACTCTGACCCGTCGCTTCGCTGGCGCGTGGAGCGCGACCTGCTCGGCGCATCCGACATCCTCTGGGAGGCCACGAGGGCGAAGGTCGCGACGCAGGGCTTCGGCGTCCGGCTGCTCTCCAAGCAGGACGCAGACGGGCAGTGGGCCGGCGGTGCGCACTTTCCGGGCCGTGCAGAGCTCGGCATCGTGGTCGTCGGCAATCCAGAAGCGCAGCCGTGGGTTGCGACGAGCTGGTCGCTGAGCCAGCTGCGCGAGTGGGGAGTCGCAGCCGAGGCGATGGGCGACACGGCTGAGCGGCTGGATGCGAACTGCCGCTGGGAGTACGACGATCTGCCGTTCTGGCAGGGCGAAGTCGATGTCTGTATCAACGCCATGACCCTCGCCAACGGTGCGTGGCTAGGCCGTGACATGTCGCAGCTGGCTGACTGGTTCGCCGAGCATCAGCTCGCAGACGGCGGCTGGAACTGCGAGTGGGAGCTCGGCAAGACCACGAGCTCGTTCCATTCGACCCTCAATGCGCTGCTCGGGCTGCTCGAGTGGGAGCAGCGCACCGGCGACACGCATCTGGCCGAGGTTCGGCACAGGGGAGAGGAATACCTGCTCGAGCGTCGGCTGCTGCACCGCAAGTCGACCGGGCAGGTCGTCGCACCGTTCGTGCGCGAGTTCGCAGAACCGGCTCGGCATCGATACTCGGCTCTGCGGGCCCTCGACTACTTCAGGCGCGCATCCGAGCACGACTCGACAGAGCCGGATGCGCGGCTCGGCGATGCGCTGCGGCTGGCAGTCCACAAGCGGCATGGAGACGGCACGTGGCTGCAGGACGGGCCGCTCGACGGGATCGTGTGGTTTCGCACGGAGCCAGACCACGGCGAGCCCTCGAAGGCCCTGACGCTGCAGGGGCTGCTCGTCACGCGCTGGCTCGAAGCCGCTACATCGTGATGGTTGCGGTCGAGCCAGAGACCTCGATCGTGAACTCCTTGAGTGCTGTGGGAGCCGGGCCGGCCAGCACGTCACCTGTCGTCACGTCGAACTCCGAGTTGTGGCAGGGGCAGTGAATCACTGACTCGCGCATCCGCACTGTGCACCCCTGGTGCGTGCAGACTCCGCTGAAGGCGTGGAACTCGTCTTCAGCGGGCCGGGTCACGATGACGGCGTTCTTGTCGATCTGCAGGAAGCCGCCTGATCCGACGCTGATGTCATCGATCTCGAAGGTCGCGGTGCCGCCGGTGCCGGGCTCGAGCTCGACGAAGTCGTCGCCGCCAGCACAGGCAGACAGCGTCATGGCGCCGCCGGCAAGGCACGCGCCGATCGCGGCTCGGCGTGTGAGCTGTGGTCCGGATGCGTTGCTGCTCATGTGACTCCCCGTCGTGCTGTGTAGATCAGTGTTGTTCCGAAGTCGCCGATTGCCGGATTCACCTCGGCGTCGACGAGCGTCGCCTCGAGGTGCATGCCGATGCGCTCAGCGACCTTCGCCGAAGCGGTGTTGTCGCGGTCGAGCCTTGCGATGACCCGGTGTGCCCCGAGATCGAATGCGAGGTCGAGCACCGCTTCTGCCGCCCGCGTCGCGAACCCGCGGCCGGTCTCTGCAGGGTTGAGCGACCATCCGATCTCTGCCTGCCGGCTCGCCAGCGAGACGATCTGCAGCATGACGTCGCCGACGACCCGGCCGTCGGATTCGATCGCGAGGTTGCAGGCGTCGCCGTCGCGCAGAAACACCGGTGCGCCGCCAGCGACCCATGCGCGCAGCTCAGCGGGCGTCTGGTCGGGCGCGTACATGAACCGGCGGTTGTCAGGGTGGTTGCGGTAGCCGGAGACCGCGTCGAAGTCTGCGGGAGTGAACGTGCGCAGGCGCAGGTCGTCGACCTCGATGGGAAGCCTGGCGGCGATGCTCACCATGAGGTCGTCGGGGTCGAACGGCGAGACGCTCATGCGCTGGCCTCGGGGATGCGCACCATGCCCTCTTGGGCGAACGACGCGACGTGGGTGCCTTCGCGATCGAAGACGCGGCAGTGGGCCAGGCCGCGGCCGCCGCCGGAGAAAGTGGTGTGCATGCGCAGCAGCAGCCAATCGTCGACGCGCACTGGACGGTGCCACCAGATTGCGTGGTCGAGGCTTGCGACCTTGAGCCCAGGCGTCAGCCAGTGCACGCCGTGACGCTGCAGCACTGGCTCGAGAATCGACATGTCGCTCATGTACAGCAGCGCCGCCTGGTGCAGCGCGTCGTCGTCAGGCAGTGCCGACTTCGCCTTGACCCACATGTGGTTCATGCCGCTGTTGGGCTTGTACGCCGCGTTCGGCGCCCAGATCGGCCCCTCGACATGGCGGATGTCGAAGGCGCGGCCTTCATCCCAGTGACGCGCGGCTGGGTGGTCGATGCCCTTCAGGAACTCGCCGACGGGAGGCAGCGACTCGGGGTCGGGCATGCCCTTTGGCATCGGGGACTGCGCCTCGGGGCCGCCGTCTGCGGTCTGGAACGAGGCGATCATCGACAGGATCGGCTGCGCCTCTTGATAAGCCTGGGTGCGACGGGTCGCGAACGACCGGCCGTCGTGAATGCGGTCAACCGAGAAGGTGATCGTCTTCTCGACGTCGCCCGGGCGCAGGAAGTACCCATGCAGCGAATGGATCGGCCGATCGTCTTCCATGGTGCGCTGCGCGGCGACTGCCGCTTGCGCCATGACCTGGCCGCCGAAGACGCGGCCGCCCATCATCCAGTGGCTTTTGCCGACGAAGATGTCTTCGGTCGTGCGCGCGTCTGTGCTCGAGAGCTCGAGCACATCGAGCATCTGCTGCACCGGGTCTGCCGGGATCTGCGGAATCTGCGAATCGGTCACCCGCCCAGTCTAGGCAACTTCGGTCATTAGGCTGGTCGGGTGACCAGCATTCTGAGCCTTCATGACGAGCATATTCGAACCGATCTGATCACCATGCTGCAGCGAGCCCTGCAATTCTCGGATCAGGGCGTTCGATTCGTCAGCCACGGGGGAGTCGTGCTCGTGACGGTGCCGATCACTGCGACGTCGGGCCTGCTCGACATGGGCAGCACGATTCTCGGCATGCGCGCGATGCGGCTCGGGGCCGAGGCGCAGTTCGACGCTGTTGTGCCGATCGCCGCGAGCGTGGAGGCGCTCGGCGATGGCGCTGACCTCGAGATTCCGTCAGCAGTGAATGTGCCTGCGTGGGCTGCGATCACTCCGCCGAGGTCGGGCTGGCAGCACGTCGGCGATGCAGAGGCGGATGTGGTGCGAGCGGCCGCAGAGACCACCCAGAAAGAAGTCGCCCGACTGTTGCCTGACAGCGCAGGCGAGGCGATCATCCGTCGTGTGCGTCGTGAAGTGTGGGCTGATCCGGTGCACGCGATGCCCGATCTGACGCGTGGGGCCGCAGTCGCTCTCGACGGCCTCGGGTTTCTGGGCTCTGACCCCGTGCGGGTCACATCGGCGGGCCCGTGGGTGCGCGCATCGACGAAGCTCGGCGACGTGCTCGAGAAGCGCGGGCTCTGACGGCTGCGGCTCTGGATAATTCGTCTGCATTCTGGGAGCATTGTCGTACTCAATGCAAAGGAGCCGCTCATGAGTGCCCCCAGTCTCGCAGCATCGCCCGGACCGACCGCGGTTCGCATGCCGGTGGTCGCGGCGATCAGACGCCTGATCATCACGATGGCCGTCTCGCTGCTGCTTGGATCGTTGCTGCTCACCAGCAGCAAGGGACGCTCGCTCGGAGGAGTGAACTCAGACGGGCAGTGGCTCGACGAGTTCGGCGAGCTCTCGGCGCAGGCGCCCGAAACCATCCAGCTCACCCTGCACCCGTCGCCGCTCGGCGTCATCGCAGCGTTCGTCGTGCTGCTCTGGGCTCTCGGTCGGGTCATGCGCGGCACTCGCACCGACGCAGAGGCTGTGGCGTTCTTGCGCAAGGTCGAGCGGTGGTTTATCATCGCCCTCGTCGTCGGCGTCGTGTACAGCCAGCTGCTGTTCTGGATCACTCCGATCGAAGGCTGGGGTGCTGCGGGCGGATTCTGGCTGCACCCGTTCCCGTTCGCCACGATCGACGTCTCGTACGGCTGACGAATCAAGTTCTGAAGCCGGCCTATACGTATGCTCCGGCTCTATGGAAATCGCGTCAGCGATTTCGTGGAAAGACCGGGATCTGAAGCCGGCCTATACGTATGCTCCGGCTCGATGACCAGTGTGCAGGCATCCGCCAAGGAAGGTGCCTTCGAGCGAACGGTAGCCGTGCACGCCTCCGCCGCCGAAGCCCGCTGCCTCGCCGACTGCGAAGAGCCCGGGCACCGGGTTGCCAGCGGCATCGAGGGCCTGTGACCGAAGGTCGGTCTGCACGCCGCCGAGCGTCTTGCGCGTGAGCGTGTGCAGCCGAACCGCGATCAGCGGCCAGTGGCGCTCGTCGAGCAGCTCGTGCGGCTTCGCAGTGCGCACGAGTCGCTCACCGAGGAACTCGCGCGCCGCATGGATGGCTCGAACCTGCTGATCCTGCGTCTGCGGGTCGCGAACTGCAGCGTCGCGCTCTGCGATCGCAGCTCGCACGCTTTCGGCATCGAGCCCCTCACCGAGCTGCTGCATGCGATCGAGCAGCTCGTCGAGCGAGTTCGCGACGATGAAGTCTTCTCCGTGATCGAGAAACGCCTGCACCGGCCTGGGTGCTCCTGGCAGCACACGCTTTGCCAGCAGCCCGAGGTCCTTCTCGGTGAGGTCGGGGTTCTGCTCAGAGCCCGAGAGCGTGAACTCCTTCTCGAGGATCGACTGCGTCAGCACGAACCACGAGTGGTCGCTGCCGGTGCGGCGCAGGTGCTCGAGGGTGCCGAGCGTGTCAGAGCCGGGGTAGAGGGCCGAGGGCAGGCGCTTGCCTGACTGGTCGACCCAGAGGCTCGACGGACCGGGCAGGATGCGGATGCCGTGGTTCTTCCACACAGGGCTCCAGTTGCGGATTCCCTCGGTGTAATGCCACATGCGATCCTCGTTCACGACCGCGGCGCCCGACTCGCGGGCCAGCTCGATGCCGCGTCCGTCGACATGCTCGGGAACACCGCGCACGATGTCGGTCGGAGCTTCGCCGAGCGACGACGGCCACCGCTCGGTGACGCGGTCGAGGGCGCCGCCGATGCCGCCCGTGGCGATCACGGTCGACTCGGCGCGAATCTCGAACTCGCCTGTGACGTCGCGGTTCGATGCTTCACCTCGCTCAGCGAGGTCTTCAGCGAGCACGGCACCGCGCACTCCGACGACGGCGTCGCCCTCGCGGATCAGCGCATCCGCTCGATGTCGAAACTTGAGTGTCACGAGACCCTCTTCGACGCCGGCGCGCAGCAGCCGCGTGAACGGCGCGACGAGGCCGGGGCCGGTGCCCCAGGTGATGTGGAATCGGGGGAGTGTGTTGCCGAAGCCGCCGTCGATCGCGGCACCGCGCTCTGCGTGCCCGACGACCGGAAAGAACGAGACGCCGCGCTCGCGCAGCCAGCCGCGCATGTCGCCGGCGGCCCAGCCGAGGTACGCCTCGGCCCACTGCCTGCCCCAGCTGTCGGTCTCGCGATCGAAGCCGGCGGCGCGCATCCAGTCGTCGTGAGCGACCTCGTGCGAGTCGCGGATGCCGAGCCTGCGCTGCTCTGGAGTGTCGACCATCAGTAGCCCGCCGAATGACCAGAAAGCCTGCCCGCCGAACGAGCGGCTGGGCTCTTGATCGATGAGGGTGACGCGTCTGCCGCGAGCGACCGCTTCGGCGGCGGTCACGAGGCCGGCCAGACCGGCTCCCACGATGACGACATCGGTGCTGGTGGTCTGGCTCATGCGGTGCCTCCGTTGGCGCTACCCGCGGAATGCGGTGTTGTGGTTGATCATGGCGGTGGCCGCTCGCTCGAAGTAGTCGAGCATCTCGCCGTGGATGATGGGTGCGACGTCTGACTCGTCGAGGGAGGCAGTCATGTGCTGCACCCAGCGGTCACGTGCGTCGAGGTCGATCTCGAACCCGACGTGCCGCATGCGGAGTCGCGGATGCCCGCGCTCCTGCGAGTAGGTCGTCGGCCCGCCGAAGTACTGGGCGAGGAAGAACGCGAGGCGCCATTCGGCTCCCTCGCGGTCGTCTTGCGGGTACATCGGCCGCATGACCTCGTCTTGCCAGACGCGGTCGTAGAAGCGGTGAACGAGCAGCGTGAAGAACTCCATGCCGCCGACCAGATCAAAGATTGTGTGGCCGACGGTCGGACCGCCCGCGCTCATGCGGGGCTGCATGGGGCGTGACTTCTGCTGCTCGTTCACCGGTGATGCTCCTGCTTCTCTGTGCCTACTTTTGTGCGTCGCGCTGCTGCACGGCCACTGCGCGGTCGACACCGGCGAGCAGCTCGCGAACGAGGCGCGTCAGCGATGCCGGACGCTCCTTCTCGGCCAGCCACTCGCGTGTCGCCGATGCGAGCTCGGGGCTCGCGGCGGTTGCCGGGTAGAGGCCCTGGATGAGCTCTTCAGCCATCTGGTACGAGCGCTTCTCCCACGTGGAGTCGATCGACGAGTGGTAGCGCTCGATGAGCGTCGCCAGCTCTGCCGGATCGTTGACGTGCGAGAGGCCGAGGCCCGTGTAGCGAACGATCATGTTCGGCACGTCGCCGTCGACGACTGCGTCGAACGCAGCGCGCTTCGCCTCAGCGGTCGGCACGGTCGCACGGACGCGAGCCGCTGCCTGGGCGCCGTTGGCCGTGTTGTCGGCCTTGTGCGCTGCGTCGACCTCTGCCTCGCCGGCTGCGCCGTTCAGCACGAGTCCGCCGAGCAGCTGCCACGACAGGTCGGTGTCGATCTCGAGGCCCTCGAGCTTCTCGTCGCCCGACTGCAGCGCCTTGAGGGCCGCAACGTGCTCGTCGGTCGACGCGATGCCGGCGAATGCGGTCACGAACTGGAACTGCGCATCCGATCCCGCTTCTGCCGACGTGGCAAGCTGCCACAGGCTGTCGCCGACGAGGCGGATGGTCTCGGCTCGGGTCGACGGATCGACGTACGTGCGTGCCGTCTGCGCGACCTGCGCGAGAGCGGAGCGCAGCGTGGTCGACTCGGTCTCTGCGTGGATGTGCTTGAGCACGAGGTCGACGTAGTCGCGTGCTGCGATCTCGCCGTCGCGCGTGGCGTCCCATGCCGCACCCCACACGAGTGCGCGGGCCAGCGGGTCGACGATGTCGCCGACGCTGCTCCAGGCTGCCTGCCACGACTGGTCGTCGAGGCGGATCTTCGCGTAGGCGAGGTCGTCGTCGTTCAGCAGGATCATCTCGGGGCGCTGCTTGCCGACGACGTCTGCGATCTCGGTCTCGGCGCCGTCGATGTCGAACTCGAAGCGCTCAGCGCGCTCGAATCCGCGCTCGGTGCGGTTGTAGAAGCCCAGTGCGATGCGGTGCGGGCGAAGGGTGGGGTAGTCGTCGGGTGCGCTCTGCTGCACCACCAGCTTCTGGATGACGCCCTCTGCATCCGTCTCGACGACGGGGCGCAGCGTGTTGACGCCGGCCGTCTCGAGCCAGAGCTTCGACCACTCGGTCAGCTCGCGTCCGCTGGCTGCCTCGAGCTCGACGAGCAGGTCTGCCAGCACCGTGTTCTTCCATGCGTGCTTCTTGAAGTAGGCGCTGAGCCCCTGCATGAACGACTCGATGCCGACCCATGCGACGAGCTGCTTGATGACCGAGCCGCCCTTCGCGTAGGTGATGCCGTCGAAGTTGACCTGCACGTCGTCGAGATCGCGGATCTCGGCCACGATCGGGTGCGTCGACGGCAGCTGGTCCTGGCGGTATGCCCAGGTCTTCTCGAGCGCCTGGAAGGTCGTCCATGCGCCCTTCCACTCGGTCGCCTCAGCGGTTGCCAGCGTCGACGACCACTCGGCGAACGACTCGTTGAGCCAGAGGTCGTTCCACCACTTCATGGTCACGAGGTCGCCGAACCACATGTGGGCGAGCTCGTGCAGCACGGTCACGACGCGACGCTCCTTGATGGCGTCGGTCACCTTCGAGCGGAAGATGTAGGCCTCGGTGAAGGTGACGCAGCCTGCGTTCTCCATGGCGCCCATGTTGTATTCGGGGCAGAAGAGCTGGTCGTACTTGTCGAAGGGGTACGGAACATCGAAGTTCTGCTCGAAGAACTCGAAGCCGCGCTTCGTCGTCTCGAAGATGTAGTCGGCGTCCATGTGCTCGGCGAGCGACTCGCGGCAGAACACGCCGAGCGGAATCGTGCGCCCGTCGGACGAGGTCAGCTCGTCGCGGAACTCCTTGTAGGGGCCTGCCACGAGTGCGGTGATGTACGACGAGATGGGAGGCGTCTTTTCGAAGCGCCAGGTGCCGACTTCGCCGTCGATCTCGGGCTCGGGGGTCGGCTGGTTCGAGACGACCTTCCAGCGGGCGGGAGCCACGACGTTGAAGCTGAACTCTGCCTTGAGGTCGGGCTGCTCGAACACCGAGTAGACGCGGCGTGCGTCGGGCACCTCGAACTGGCTGTAGAGGTAGACCTCGCCGTCGACGGGGTCGACGAAGCGGTGCAGGCCCTCGCCCGTGTTCATGTAGATCGCGTCTGAGACGATCGTCAGCTCGTTCTCGGCTGCGAGGCCGGGCAGCTGGATGCGAACGCCGTCGTTGACCTCTGCCGGGTCGAGCTCGACGCCGTTCAGCGTCACGGAGTGCACCGTGCGAGAGATGTGGTCGATGAAGGTCGACGCACCGTCTGTCGCAGTGAACTTGACGGTCGTGGTCGACCCGAACACCTCATCGCCCTTGGTGAGGTCGAGGGTGATGTCATACGACTCGGTCGCGACGATTGCCGCCCGGTCGGATGCTTCCTGCCGTGTGAGGTTCTCTCCTGGCACTGTTGCTCCTTTGCTTCTGTACACGCGTGCTCTCAAGCGTAGTCGCCAGGACTGACACCGAGTGCAGAGACTGGTTGACAGCCTCGTCCTGCGGGTAGCATCGAGGGCATGACAAACGTGCGTATGTGGTTCGATCCGACCTGCCCGTGGGCATGGATGACGTCTCGCTGGCTCGGCGAGGTCGCCGAAGTCCGCGGCTTCGACGTCGACTGGCGAGTGATGTCGCTCGCAGTGCTCAACGAAGGGCGCGATCTGCCCGCCGAGTACATGGAGAAGATGCCCCGCTCGATGCGTCTGACCCGTCTGGTCATCGCAGCCCGCGAGACCGCTGGCCAAGACAAGGTCAAGCCCCTGTACGACGCGCTCGGCACGCGACTGCACCCGGGCCGCGAGAGCGACCTCGACGTCGTGATCCCAGCGGCTCTCGAAGAGGCTGGGCTGCCGGCCGAGCTCGCGGTCGAGACCGACCAGTACGACGACCTGCTGCGCGCCAGCCACCAGGAGGCGATCGACCTCGTCGGCGACGAAGTCGGCACACCGGTGATCTCGGTCGACGGCACCGCCTTCTTCGGCCCCGTCGTCTCGCCGGCTCCGACCGGTGACGATGCGCTCAAGCTGTTCGACGGCATCGTCGCCGCAGCGAGCGTCGAGTCATTCTTCGAGCTGAAGCGCAGCCGCACCCGCGGCCCGCAGTTCTAGGGGAGCACGGATGCGCATCCACGTCGCGACAGACCATGCAGGGTTCGAGTACTCGAAGGAGCTGATCGCCCACCTCACCGAGGCAGGGCACGACTGCGTCGACCACGGCCCGACCGAGTACGACGCGCTCGACGACTACCCGTCGTTCTGCATTCGCGCGGCCCAGGCCGTGGTTGCAGACCAGCAGGCCGGCGTCATGGCGCTCGGCGTCGTCTTCGGCGGCTCCGGCAACGGCGAGCAGATGGCGGCGAACAAGGTCGAGGGCGTTCGCGCGGCCCTGGTCTGGAATGAGGCCACCGCCGCGCTCGCCCGCGAGCACAACGACGCGAATGTGATCGCAGTCGGCGCCCGCCAGCACTCGAGCGAAGAGATGCTGCAGCTCATCGACACCTTCATCGCGACTCCGTTCAGCGGAGAAGAGCGGCACACGCGCCGCATCCAGCAGATCTTTCGATTCGAGTCTGCCGGCGAGCTCGTCGACTGATGCCCGAGGGTCACACGATCCATCGCATCGCCCGGCAGTTCAGCGCGAACTTCGTCGGGCGGCGCGCGAGCGTCACGAGCCCGCAGGGGCGATTCGCCGTCGGTGCGGCAGAGCTCGACGGTCAGCAGATGACGGATGCGCGGGCAGTCGGCAAGCACCTCCTGCTGCAGTTCGGAGGCGATTGGCTGCACGTGCACCTCGGCATCTACGGCGCCTGGGACTTCTCGGGCGAGATCAGATCCGACGCCTCGCTGTACCTCGTCGGCGGCAAGGCGTCTGAGCACACGGCCGCTGGCGCAGACGGCGAGAACGAGGATTCGCTCCACTCGATCGGCGCCCCGCGCAAGAGCAGGGTGCGGATGGGCGAGCGCGAAACCGGCGCTGCACTGACGACCTGGCCGCCAGAGCCCGTCGGACAGGTGCGTGCGCGCATCCTCACTGAGACGACGCTTGCCGACCTTCGCGGCCCGACCGTCTGCGAGGTGATCGACGACGACGGCGTGACTGCGCTGATTCAGCGGCTCGGTCCCGATCCGCTTGCTCCGTTCGAGACGCATGCGCAGGCGCAGAGGCGCTTCGTCGATCGTCTGCGACGGTCGCGCCAGCCGGTCGGCCAGCTGCTGATGGACCAGTCTGTCGTGGCCGGAATCGGCAACATCTACCGGGCCGAGATGCTGTTTCGGGCGCGCATGTCACCGCACCGACCAGGTGCGAAGGTCACCGTCGAAGAGGCCGAGAGCCTGTGGCGCGACTGGGTGAGGCTGCTGAAGATCGGCGTCGAGACCGGGCTCATGCTCACGATGAGCGGTCTTCGCGGCAAGGCCAAGCAGGATGCGATCGACAACCGCGAGGATCGCCACTGGGTCTACAAGCGCGAGGGGCTGCCGTGCCGAGTGTGCGGCACCGCGGTGTCGCTCGAGACGATGCAGCAGCGCAAGCTCTACTGGTGCCCGAGCTGCCAGCAGTGACGGATCACTCCCAGACGTAGAAGGTCTTTCGCCCGTCGGGTGAGATGACTGCGTTGCCCTCCGGCGAGTTGACCGGCACGTACACAGACATGTGCCCGGTGAAGGTCTGACCGGGTGCGATGCTGCTCACGTAGCCGAGGTCATTCGAGTAGTCGCCGTAGCTCGGGCCCGAGTTCTGATCGAACATGGGGCCGTTCTCTGGCTGGTAGCCGAGCATCATGTCGTAGTAGGGGTGCGACTCGATGGCTCCGACATTCTCGATCCGCAGCTCGATCGTCACCGATCGCTCGCCTTCGGGAATGTCGTTGCCGTAGCTGATGACGGCCATGTCGTCATCGTCGATGACGCCCGTGACAGTGACCTCCCACGTCGAGCCGTGCGAGGTGTGCATCGTGACGGTGTCGCCGAGGTCGACGGTGCCGGGTGCGTCTGTCGGCACCGGTGGAGTCGACGGGCCCGGGGTCGAGGGCGGGTCGTCGAGGTTCGAGAAGACCGGAGGGGCTGAGTCGCTTGCGACCGGAATGCTGGGGTCGGTCGGCGTCGTCGGGGGAGTCGCCAGGCATGCCGCCAGCAGGCCTGTCGAGCACACTGCAACCAGCAGCGCGCCGAGTCGAACCGAACCCCGAGTCCTCGATTTGGTCATGGGGTTCACGCTAGCGCCAGAACCTGGGCAGAAGCTTGCCTAGAGCCGTGAGAGTGCCGCAGTGACGGCTTCTGCGATCGCCGCGTAGCCGTCGTCATTGGGGTGCACGCCGTCTGCCGCGATCAGAGCAGGGTCGGTCAGGGGCAGGCCGGTGTCGATGTACGACACGTTCGCCTCCTCGGCTGCGGAGCGAATCGACTCGACGATCTGCGAGAACTCGAAGGGCGGCTCTGACGCGTCCCACCACGGCGAGAGCACCAGCACGCTCGTCTCTGGCAGCTGCTCGGTGAGCTGTGTGAACAGCTCGAGCGCCTCCTGGCGGACGAGGGCGGGGTCTTGCCCGACATCGTTGCGTCCGCCCGAGATGATGATGACGTCCGGGCTCTGCTCGACAATGTCAGCTACCCGGTCGCCGTATGCCAGGCGCTGTTCGCCCTCGATGAACGGGGCAGCGACGTAGCCGGTGCCGCCCCACCCGAAGTTGCTCTCGCTCCAGCCAGCGGATTCGGCGACGAGTGAAGTCCAACGCTGGTCTTCAGCGCTTGATCCAGCCCCCGTTGTGTATGAGTCCCCCAGGAACGCAACCGTCAGGGGTTCCTCTACTGCTTCAGATGCGCTGGGTGACTCAGTAGGCGTCGTGGTCGGTGCGCTGACAGAGGGAGAGACGTAGTCGCTCTCGGGAGGCGTGCGATGTGACTGGATCAGGATGAGCCATGCGCCGGCGGTGAGTGCCGCGAGCAGCAGGATGCCGACGATGCGAATAGTGTCGCGTAGGTTTGCGCGCAGAAACGAGATCACAGAAGTGATCTTCCCACAGAAACCACAACGGGTGCAGGGCAGAACAGCACGATTGGGCAACGAAAATTGCCCCTGATCCAAGATCAGGGGCAATTCGCAGAGCGGGTGACGAGAATCGAACTCGCACAGCCAGTTTGGAAGACTGGAACTCTACCATTGAGCTACACCCGCAGGGCCAGCGTCGCGCCGACCGCACCACTCTACCCCAATTCCGGACAGGTTTCGATCAGCGGCGACACGCGCAGGGCGAACTTGCGGGTAGACTTGCGCGGGTGCCCGTTTGGTCGGGCACTGTTCGGGGCGTAGCTCAGTTTGGTAGAGCACCCGTTTTGGGGGCGGGAAGTCGCAGGTTCGAATCCTGTCGCCCCGACGACAGAAGCACAGTCCATCGACCTTTAGGAGAGACGTGAAGACTGAAGTCGAGAAGATCGACGAGACGCGCGTGAAGCTCAGCATCTTTGTTGAGCCGAGCGAGCTCAAGCCGTACATGGACGAGGCCTACCAGGCGATTGCCGAGCAGGTTGCTGTTCCCGGCTTCCGCAAGGGCAAGGTTCCGGCCCCCATCATCGACCAGCGCGTCGGACGCGAAGCCGTCATCTCCGAGGCAGTCAACGCCGGTCTTGACGACTTCTACCGTCAGGGCGTCGAAGAGGCAGACGTTCGTCCGATCGGCCGCCCCGCGGCTGACATCGCCGAGGTGCCCGACGCCAAGACGCTTGAGGGCAGCCTCAAGATCGTCGTCGAGGTCGACGTTCGTCCCGAGTTTGAGCTTCCGGCTCTCGAGGGACGCAAGGTCACCGTCGATGCCGCTGAGGTCACCGACGCAGAGATCGACACCGAGCTCGACGAGCTTCGCGGTCGCTTCGGCACGCTCGTGACCGTCGACCGCCCGGCTGCCAAGGGCGACTTCCTGCAGCTCGACCTCACCGCGACCATCGACGGCGCTGTCGTCGACAACGCGAGCGGCATCTCCTACGAGCTCGGCTCGGGTGAGCTGCTCGACGGCATCGATGACGCAGTCGAGACGCTGACAGCTGACGAAGAGACCACGTTCTCGTCGACGCTCGTCGGCGGCGACCACGCCGGCAAGGAGGCCGAGGTCTCGGTCAAGGTGCTGGCAGTCAAGGAGCGCGAGCTTCCTGAGGCAGACGACGACTTCGCGCAGATGGCATCGGCCCAGGACACCCTGGCCGAGCTCCGCGACGAGCTCAAGCAGCAGGTCTCGCGTCGCAAGTCGTTCGGCCAGGCCGACGAGGCGCGCAAGAAGCTGCAGGACGACCTCGTCGAAGAGTCGGGCATCCCCACTCCGACCAAGATGATCGAAGACGAGGTGCACCGTCACCTCGAGGGCGAGGGCCGCCTCGAAGACGACGTGCACCGCGCAGAGGTCGCCGAGCAGACCGAGACTGTGATCAAGAGCCAGATCCTGTTCGACCGCATCGCCGAGGAGAAGAGCCTCGAGGTCACGAACGAAGAGCTCACGCAGTACATCGTGCAGATGGCATCGCAGTACGGCATGCCTCCTCAGGACCTCGTCGAGACCCTGCAGCAGAACGGCCAGATGAACGTCGTCATGGCTGACCTGCTCCGCGGCAAGACGCTTTCGTACGTGCTCAGCAAGAGCACCGTGGTCGACAGCGAGGGCAACGAGATCGACATGAGCGACTTCGTGCCCGACTTCGACGCGAAGAGCGAAGAGCAGACCGAAGAGGCCTAGTCTCAGCGCTCTGCCGTAACACGGTGCGCCCGCGGCGAACACAGCCGCGGGCGCACCGTTGTTTTCTCTAGTGTTGATCCAGACGAACCTAAGGAGATCCCCGTGGCTGAACCACTAATGCAACCTTCAGTCTTCGACAGGCTGTTGCGCGATCGCATCATCTGGGTGGGCGAAGAGGTCCGCGACGACATGGCAAACGAGATCTGCGCAAAGATCCTGCTCCTCGCCGCAGAAGACCAGAACAAAGACATCTACCTGTACATCAACTCTCCCGGTGGCTCGATCACCGCGGGCATGGCGATCTACGACACGATGCAGTTCGTTCCGAACGACATCGTCACCGTCGGCATCGGCATGGCTGCTTCTATGGGCCAGCTGCTGCTGACGGCCGGCACCAAGGGCAAGCGCTACATCACGCCGAACGCCCGTGTTCTGCTGCACCAGCCGCACGGCGGCTTCGGCGGCACCTCGAGCGACATCCAGACGCAGGCGCAGCTCATCCTCGACATGAAGAAGCGCCTCGCTGAGATCACTGCCGAGCGCACGGGCAAGACCGTCGAGCAGATCAACGCAGACGGTGACCGTGACCGCTGGTTCTCGGCTGAAGAGGCGCTCGAGTACGGATTCGTCGATCACCTGCGGGCTTCCGCGGCAGACGTCGCCGGCGGCGGCGGAACGGAACAGGAGTAGTGACCATGCAGACCCCGAACTTCTCTAGCGCAGGCAACGCCTTGCAGATGCCCGGCAGCCGATACATCCTGCCGAGCTTCGAAGAGCGCACCGCCTACGGCTACAAGCGCCAGGACCCATACGCGAAGCTGTTCGAAGACCGCATCATCTTCCTCGGTGTGCAGGTCGACGACGCGTCCGCTGACGATGTCATGGCGCAGCTGCTCGTGCTCGAGTCGCAAGACCCCGACCGCGACATCATCATGTACATCAACTCGCCCGGCGGCTCGTTCACAGCCATGACGGCGATCTACGACACGATGCAGTACATCCGCCCGAACGTGCAGACGGTCTGCCTCGGCCAGGCTGCTTCGGCAGCTGCCGTGCTGCTGGCTGCTGGCGAGCCCGGCAAGCGCCTTGCTCTGCCGAATGCGCGCATCCTGATCCACCAGCCCGCAACGAGCGACGCTGGCCGCGGCCAGGCATCCGACATCGAGATCCAGGCCCGCGAGGTGCTCCGCATGCGCGGCTGGCTCGAGCAGACGCTCGCTGACCACTCGAAGCAGACGGTCGAGAAGGTCTCCGAAGACATCGAGCGTGACACGTTCCTGTCGGCTCAGGAGGCTCTCGAGTACGGTCTGATCGACCAGGTGCTCAGCCGCAAGCAGCCCGGAGTCGCCGAGTAGTTCAGCGTCGACCCCGCAGACAGAACCCCCGGCTCAGGTCGGGGGTTCTGTCGTATGACAAGGTGGGATGCGCGGTGCCAGACGAAGGGAGGCCCACATGCGTTCCAAGTGGTTCATAGTCGCACTTGCGGCAGTCTTCCTCGTGATCAGCTTTGCGCTGGGCTCTGTGGGGCTCGGCGACTTCCCGCTGCTGCGATGGGGGTCGATGCTTCTGGTGCCCGTCATCGCGGTCGTCGCGCTGCTGGTGCTCGGCAGAAAGTCGCGTGGTCGCGGAGACGACGCTGACGAGCGCTGATGGATTCAGTCGCGGGGGATGAGCCCCATGCGGTGCGCGAGGATGACTGCCTGAACTCGGTCGCGGGCCTCGAGCTTTGCGAGCACGCGTCCGACGTGTGTCTTCACCGTCGATTCGCTGACGAACAGCTCGGCACCGATCTCGGCGTTGGTGAGGCCTCGGCCGATGGCCAGAAACACCTCGCGCTCCCGTTCGGTGAGGTGATCGAGTGCGGGCGTCGCCGGATCTTCAGCGGGCAGGCTCTTGCCGAACAGGTCGAGCATCCGCCGCGTCACGCGGGGCGAGAGCGACGCGTCTCCGGCGTGCGCGCTGCGAATCGCGGCAGTGAGCTCTCGCGGATGCGCGTCCTTCAGCAGGAATCCGCTCGCTCCCGCGCGCACGGCAGAGAACGCGTACTCGTCGAGGTCGAACGTCGTGAGCACGACAACCCTGACATCAGGGTGCGCCCCGATGATGCGCTCTGTGGCCTCGATGCCGTCCATCTGCGGCATCCGCACATCCATCAGCACCACGTCGGGCCTGCGCGACTCGACCATGCGAATGGCCTCTTCGCCGTTGTTCGCCTCGCCGACGATCTCGATGTCGGCCTCGGCATTCAGCACCATCGTGAAGCCCATGCGGATGAGGGGCTGGTCGTCGACGATCAGCACTCGGATGGTGTCGGTCACGCGCTTGCTCCTTCGGGTTCGGTCTGCTTCGGAAACTGTGCCGACAGACGCCAGTGCCCCGCGGGCGTGGGGCCGGCCTCGAACTCGCCGCCGAGCGCAGCAACGCGTTCGGCGAGCCCCTGCAGGCCGAGTCCCGAGCCGAGCGACGGGGCCGCTGCCTTCACTCCGTCGTTGCCGATGCTGACGCTGATCGTGTCGCCGGTGTAGTCGGATTCGACGCGCACCCAGGTCGCGTCGGGGGCGTACCGCATGACGTTGGTCAGCCCCTCCTGCACGATTCTGCGCACGGCGAGGCGCTGCAGATCAGTGCCTGACGGGGCTCCCTTGACCGTGTACGACACGGGAACACCCGCGGCGACGGCAGTCTTGATGATGTCTTCGGGGGTCGATCCGAGCAGCGGCATGCGATCGCTGTGCTCGTGCGTTCCAGGCGCCTCGCGGAGCACTCCCAGCATGACGCGCATCTGGTCGAGGGCGTCGCGTGCAGTGTCGGCGATCGCTCGGTTCGCCTGTTTGGCGCTGCTCGCGTCGTGTGTGGCGTGCGCGCCCTCGGCGAGGGTGACCACGACCGCCAGCGAGTGCGACACGATGTCGTGCATCTCGCGGGCGATGCGCGTGCGCTCGGCTGCGGCCGCGAGCTCGGCCTGCTGGTCACGCTCTCTGGCCAGCTGGCGAGACCTGTCGATGAGCGCTTCGACATACCGCTTGCGGCTGCCGACGTTCGTGCCGACGAGTGTGCCGACGAGCAGCATCGTGGCGTTGCCGACGACCCCGGGAATGCCCTCGCCCGCTGGCACGGAGCTGAAGACCATCCATGCGGTGGCGACCGCCGCATTCGCTGCGACGGTGATGCCCAGTGCCCACAGTGCCGCGCGGTTGCTGCGATACACGGCAACCGCGTAGATCGCGAAGGTCGGCGCGAGCCCCACGATCGCTCCTGAGATATCGGGGCTCGTGAGCACGAGCGGCGATGCGGCCACGGCGAGGACGATCAGCGGATGGCGTCGCCTCCACAGCAGGCACAGCGCCGTGATGAGCATGAGCACGAGGATCAGTGCCGACACTGCCGGCCCGGGCGGCTCGAAGACCTGGCCGAGGATGAATGTCGGCCCGACGAACAGCAGCGTGATGATGAACAGCAGCGTGATGATGACCAGCGCGACGTCTGCCAGGCGCGGGTGCCTGGCCCAGAACGCCCTGATCACTCCCGGCGCGCGCGGCAGACGAAGATCGTCCTCGGCAGATGCGCTGCCGAGGACGATCTTCGCGCCTTCTGTCATGTGGTCGACTTTACGCGTCGCGACTCTTCAGCACCGCGATGCCGCCCGCCAGGGCCGCGAGAGGCCAGGCGATGATGGCGATCAGCCCAGGAGCTGTGTCGAGCGCCTCACCGCTCATCGGCGAACCCATGAACAGCGACTGTCCGGCGTTCGACGGCAGGTACGAAGCGAGCTGGTGCACCCAGTCGAAGGTCTCGGTCATCGGAAAGAACAGCACCAGAACGGGCGCGACGAACACGATGCCGATGCCGACGGCGAGGGCGCCGGGGCCGTTTCTGATGATGTAGCCGAACCCGACACCGAGTGCGCTGAGCAGTGCGAGGTACAGGGCTGCGGCGAGCAGCGGCATGAGCGAGGAGTCGATGTCTGAGAAGTCGACTCCGCCGTTCGGCAGGATCGGTGCGGTGATGAGCGCGGCGAGGGCGAACACGATCAGGCTGAACACGAACATCGTGACTGAGACCACGAGGGCCTTCGCCAGCAGTGATCGGATGCGGTCAGGTGCGGCGGTGATCGTCGACCTGATCATGCCGGTCGAGTACTCGCCGGTCACGTTGATCGTGCCGATGATGACCGCCAGCAGCTGGGTCAGGACTGTTGCGAACACGATGACGACCACCGCATCCGCGTTGGCCTGCTCTGCCGTGGTCGCTGCCGGCATGTCGTCTCCGAAGCTCGCGATCGCGGATGCCTGCAGCAGGCTGAGGCCGACGGAGACGACTGCGACGAGTGCGAGCGACCACCAGGTCGACCGCAGAGTGGTGAACTTGATCCATTCGGAGCGGACGAGCCGCAGAAAGCTCAGGCGGCCACGCGACTCCGGCGGGGCCAGCTTGGGTCGCTCCTGCTCGGTGTCGGGGAGGGCGGATGCGGGGGCGGCGGTGTTCATCGGACTTCCTTCGTCTTGTACTCGACCTGGTCGCCCGTGAGCTTGAGATAAGCGTCTTCGAGGGTTCCGGTCGTGGGCGTCAGCTCGTGGAGGGGGAGTGACCGTGCGGCAGCGAGCTCGCCGATCTCGGCGGCGGTCGCACCGTTGATGTCGAGGTATCCGTTGCCGCGACTGGTGACGCTGACGGTGTCGCTCGCGGCAGCCTCGGCGATCTCGCGGGCACGCGGTGAGCGCACCCTGACGCTCTTCGTCGTCCACTGCTCGACGATGTCTGCCAGTGGCGCATCCGCCAGAACCCGACCGCGGCCGAGGATGATCAGGTGGTCTGCTGTCAGCGCCATCTCGCTCATGAGGTGGCTGGAGAGCAGCACGGCCCTGCCCTCTGATGCGGCGTGACGCACGAAGCGTCGCACCCACATGACTCCTTCGGGGTCGAGGCCGTTCACGGGCTCGTCGAGGATGAGCGTGTGCGGATCGCCGAGCAAGGCGGCTGCGATGCCGAGGCGCTGGCCCATGCCGAGCGAGAAGCCTCCGGCGCGCTTGCGAGCCACGCTCGTGAGGCCGGTGATCTCGATCACCTCGTCGACGCGCGAACGGCGGATGCCGTGTGTGGCGGCCATCGAGCGCAGGTGGTTCACGGCGCTGCGGCCGGTGTGCACGGCCTTGGCGTCGAGCAGCACGCCGACTTCTGTGAGCGGGGAGCGGAGGCTGCTGTACGAGCGGCCGTCAATGGAGACGCTGCCGGAGGTCGGACGGTCGAGTCCGACGATCATGCGCATCGTGGTGGACTTGCCGGCACCGTTCGGCCCGAGGAATCCCGTGACCTTTCCGGGTGCGACAGTGAAGCTGACATCTGAGACGGCCTGCTTCTGGCCGAATCTCTTGGTGAGGTGCTCTGCAACGATCATGCTTCAACGCTATTGCGAGGCGCCTGTGCACTGCGTCGACCGCAAGGATGGTTGTGCCGCCTCAGCACTCATACCCAGGTACCACCGCCCGCGCAGCGCTTCACAGCCGAAGCTCGAGCCCGTGCCATCGCTCGCGCAGCCAGCGGTCGTGGCTGGCGACGACCACGACTCCCGGATACTCGACGAGGGCCTCCTCCAGCTGCGTCACCAGCAGCAGCGAGAGGTGGTTCGTCGGCTCGTCGAGCAGCAGCACGTCGGGTGCGGCAGCGAGCACTGCTGCCAGGGCCACGCGCTGCACCTGACCGCGACTGAGCTGAGCCACCGGACGCCGAGCGTCGCGTTCGGCGAGCAGGCCGAAGTCTGCCAGTGGCACGCGGCTGGCGAGCCGAGGTCCCACAGCATCTTCGTACGCCTGCTGCGCGCTGCGGTCAGGCCCGCGCTCGTGAGGGTCTGGCAGCTGGGCATCCTGCGAGAGCAGGCCGATGCGCTGCCTGGGTGCGGTCTGCACTGATCCGCCAGTCGGCTGCAGCCTACCGGCGAGCACGTGCAGCAGCGTCGACTTGCCAGAGCCGTTGGCGCCGGTCACGAGCAGGTGCTCACCGCTCGACATCGAGACGGTCGTCGGCAGCAGGCGGCCTTCGACTGCCACGTCGGCAGCAGTCAGCACCGGGCCCGCGGCAGCCAACGTCGTGCGCCAGGGGATGCCAGCGAAGCTCAGCTCGCGCGGCGGCTTCTGAATCTGATCCTGCTCCAGTCGGTCGAGCTTCGCGCGCACGTCATTCACCCGCCGAGCCACGGTCTTGGCGTTGCGGTCGGCATAGAACTTCTTCGAAGCGCGTGCTTCTGTGCGGGGGCCGCGTTCGGGATGACCGTGCGTCTGGCTCTCGCTGACTCCGGCGCGCAGGCGTCTCAGCTGCGCCTGCTCGTCGTCGTGCTGTCGCTGCCACCGCGCTCGCGCATCCGCCCTCGCCGCCAGGTACGCCGTGTAGGTGCCGGTGAACCGCGTCACGCCCATGCCCGCTGCCGGGCTGTCTTGCGACGGGTCGAGGTCGATGAGGCCGGTTGCGACATCGTCGAGGAACGCGCGGTCGTGACTCGCCATGACGACCGGGCCCTGCCTGTCGCGGAGCACACCGGCGAGAAACGCGGATGCGGCGTCGTCGAGGTGGTTCGTCGGCTCGTCGAGCAGCAGCACATCGGGGTCGCCGAGCAGCAGCGCGGCGAGAGCAGTGCGAGACCGCTGGCCGCCCGAGAGCGTGCCAACGGGGGAGTCGAGCGCGATGCCGCCCAGGCCGAGGCCGCTGAGAGCCCGCTCGATTCGTGCATCGAGCCCCCATGGGTCGAGTCGCTCTGCCTGATCGAGCGCCGCAGCGTACTCGAGCTGCGCGGCCGGGTCGTCGGCGTGCTCGGCCAGCAGCGCGGCTGCGGTCTCGAGGGCGTCACCGGCGGCACGGATGCGCGCCACAGCGTCGTCGAGCACGCTGCGAACGTCGGCGCCCGGTGCGAACTCCGGCTCTTGGCGCAGCATGCCGATGCTCGGCTCGCTGCTGCCTCGGAGGTGCACCGACACCGTGCCGGAGTCGGGTCGGAGGTCACCTGCGATGACGTTGAGCAGCGTCGACTTGCCTGACCCGTTCTCGCCGATCAGTCCGGTTCTCGACCCTGATGCGGCCGAGAAGCTGATGTCGGTGAGCACGCGTCTGCCTGCGAATGACAGCGAGACGCCGTCGACGGAGATGTGAGCGGATGCGGCAATCGTGCCGCCGGAGACGAAAGACATGAGGTGTCCAGAGATCGATTCGAGCTCTGCCGGGCGTATGCCTCAGGCGCAGAACGTGGTCGATGCTCAGTGCTTCACGTCAGCGACGCTAGCAGTGGTGCAGCCTCGCGCTCAACCCCTACCGGTCGACTTCGGGAGCCCCGTCGTCGTTCGCACGGTTGTCTTCGATCTGACGGCGGGCCTTGACCCAGTTGCCGATGATGACGCCGACGATCAGTGCGAGCAGCGCGATCGAGATGACTGCGAACGCCCA
Organism: Agrococcus casei LMG 22410; assembly: GCF_900163565.1. Classification (GTDB taxonomy): domain Bacteria; phylum Actinomycetota; class Actinomycetes; order Actinomycetales; family Microbacteriaceae; genus Agrococcus; species Agrococcus casei. Next base: position 122,331 of record NZ_FUHU01000038.1, on the reverse strand, counting down.
GCCGGGGAGTCCGGCGTCTTCTTCGCCTGTGGTCTCGGAGTCGGATGCGGTGGCATCCTCGGTCGCGTCTTCTTCGGCTGCGTCTTCGGTCGCCGCGTCGTCCGTGGGCTCGGCCTCTGTCGCCTCTTCTGTGGCTTCAGTCGACTCTTCAGCTGCTCCGCACGTCGGCGCCTCGGCCTGCGCCTCTGCGGCGGCGAAGTCTGCTTCCGGCTCCCACGTGAAGTTGAAGGTGTCGGAGACCGCGTGGGTGTCTGAGGAGACGACGGTGTACGAGAACGTGTACTCGCCGGCCTCGCCGAGCGCGGGCTCGATGCTCGCGGTGGTGCCGTCGACCGTGACGCATCCGTCGCCGTAGTAGTTGCCCTCTGCATCCTGGATGTAGAGCACATTCGCCGTCTCGACGCCCGCCACCTGCAGGATGTCTTCGTTCATCGTGACCGAGAACGATTCGGGTGCCTCGGTCAGTGTGTCGCCGTTCGAGACCGTGGAGTCGACGACAGCCGCGTGAGCGGGGAGGATGGCGACGGAGAACATGGCGAGAGCGGCGAGAATCTGCATGACTCCAGCCTACTTCGTGTAACAAACCGGTGTGCCTGCAACTCGTGTCACTGGCAGCCGATAACCTCGAAGCAGACTTTCTTGGAGGTGTTTCAGTGGCACGACTTGGTGAGAGCAGCGATCTGCTCAAGTGCACATTCTGCGGCAAGAGCCAGAAACAGGTGCAGCAGCTGATCGCAGGGCCTGCGGTCTACATCTGTGACGAGTGCGTAGAGCTCTGCAACGAGATCATCGCCGAGCGCTCGGCGGCCGAGACCGACAGCGAGACCCACGAGGAGTTCACGCTGCCGAAGCCGCGCGAGATCTTCGCGGCGCTCGACGAGTACGTCATCGGGCAGGACCGCGCGAAGCGGGCGCTCTCGGTTGCCGTCTACAACCACTACAAGCGGCTGCAGGAGTCGAAGCAGATCTCCAGCGCCGAAGAGGCCAGCGAGCAGGTCGAGATCGCGAAGTCGAACATCCTCATGGTCGGGCCCACGGGCTCGGGCAAGTCGTACCTCGCGTCGACGCTCGCACGCAAGCTGAATGTGCCGTTCGCGGTCGCCGATGCGACAGCCCTCACTGAGGCGGGCTACGTCGGCGAAGATGTCGAGAACATCCTGCTGAAGCTCATCCAGGCTGCCGACGACGACATCAAGCGAGCCGAGCACGGCATCATCTTCATCGACGAGATCGACAAGGTCGCTCGCAAGGCCGAGAACCCATCCATCACCCGCGACGTCTCAGGCGAGGGCGTGCAGCAGGCTCTGCTGAAGATCCTCGAGGGCTCCGTGGCCTCGGTTCCCCCGCAGGGAGGGCGCAAGCACCCCAACAGCGAGTACCTGCAGATCGACACGACGAACATCCTGTTCATCGTCGCCGGCGCCTTCGCAGGGCTCGAAGAGATCATCCGCGGCCGCAGCGGCAAGCAGCGCATCGGCTTCGGTGCGCCCATCGAGGCGAACCGCAATGATCTCGAGCTCTATGACGAGGTCATGCCCGAAGACCTGCACAAGTTCGGTCTGATCCCCGAGTTCATCGGGCGCCTGCCAGTGCTGACGTCAGTCTCGTCGCTTGACCGCGAGGCGCTCGTCGACATCCTGACGGTTCCGCGCAATGCGCTCGTGAAGCAGTATCAGCGCATGTTCGAGATCGATGGCGTTCGCCTCGACTTCGACGATGAGGCGCTGAACGCGATCGCAGACCTCGCCGTCGCTCGCAAGACAGGTGCTCGCGGGCTCCGCGCGATTCTCGAAGACGTGCTGAACCCGGTCATGTTCGACATTCCGTCTGAGCCCGACGTCGTTCGCGTCGTCGTCACGCGCGAGGCCGTCGAAGGAACAGGCAAGCCCGAGATCCTGACGCCAGAAGACCTCGAAGAGCTCAGCGCGTAGCTGCGCACGAAGAAGCGGCCCGGCACAGAGCCGGGCCGCTTCTTCGTGCGTGCTGCTGATTACTCCCAGATGACGGGGTCAGCGCGGTAGTTCTCGTCGCGAGGCGTGTACTGCACGGAGTCGACCTCGGTGCCCTCGGGAGCGAGTGAGATGATGCAGATGTCCTGCGAGGCGTCAGCGCCCCACTCTTCGAGTGCATCTGTGTCGCAGACGTCGAAGCTGCCGATGATGTTGAGCCCCTGTGCGGGCGTGCCGTCGGCAAGACCGCCGAAGGCGTTGGTCAGCAGCGAGCCCTCGAGTGCATCCGATGTCTCGTCGACGCCGGCGACCGAGATCTGAATGTAGAACGGCACGAGGCCATCAGCGCTCTCGCCGAGGTCGAGCTCGGCCAGGTCGTCGACGCTGCCAGCATCGATGCTGTTGACGGTTGCCGAAAGCAGACCGGTGACTCCGTCTTCGCCGTCGACCGGGTGCTCGACAACAGCGGTGTCGCCGATTGCGAGCGTCGTGCCGGGTGCGGTCACATCGCCGTTCGACTCAGCCTGCTCCTCCTGCGTCTCTTCTGGAGCAGCGGTTGTCTCTTCGACAGCGGTCTCTTCAGCGGGTGCTTCTTCTGGTTCGCCTGAACATGCGGAAACCAGCAGCGCGCTGGCGGCGATGGCGCCGACTGCGAACAGCTTCTTGCGAGATGCCATGGGTCATCCTCCTGATTGTGCGGACACACCGAGACTAATGTGTGCGAGAAAAGTGTTCCCGAGCGCAGGTGGAGCGTCGCTGGATCGCATCAACCGGCAGCACCCGATGTGACCGGCTGCTGCAGCTCAGTCACCCAGTCAGCCTGGTCGTCGGATTCGGCGCGCACATACAGCTCACGGCATGGCCCGGTGGGCGACATTCGTCGTGCCGCGATCTCCTCGTGAATCGCCTGCCACGACGCGGCGATTCCCGACATCTCACCGAGGTGCACTCCGCAGACCGCGATCTCGACTGCAGGAAGCTCGACGATGTCGAAGGCCGCGTTCGGGGCTGCGGAGCAGGCATAGCCGACCGTGACTTCGAGACCGTCGTCAACCATGTCGTACTGCACAACCGGGGTGTCGAGGGCTCCCTTCACATGACCGATGACCGCGGCGATGCTGTCAAAGGTTGGTCCGACATACTCGGAGACTTCATGACGGCCGGCGAGCTTCGTCGACTTCGCCGCCAGACGGAGGGCAGGCAACGGCTTCTGGATGATCTCAATGGGTGACATGGTGTGTTCCTCTCGCAATTGTACGAGCCGTCGTTCGACATCAGTGAGTCGTGCCTGACTGATCCGGTGGTCGCACTCGATCTCGAGCCTGCGGCTGGCGAGCACCGACGCGATCTGGTGCGAGTCGATGCCGTGCTGCAGCAGCAGCGTGATCTCGGTGAGACCCATGCCGAGCTGTCGCAGCGCGACGATTCGGTGCAGCCGCTCAAGCTGCGACGGGTCATATGCGCGATACCCAGACGCCGAGTCGGTCTCGGCAGGCACCAGGAGCCCCTCGGCATGCCAGTGGCGCAGCATGCGCGGCGTCACCTGGCCGAGTTGAGCGAAGGCTCCTATGGACAGCATGTGTTCACTCCATCGCTTCACACAGTGTGAGGGTCAAGTGGCAGTATTCCACGCCGCTTCGGTCAGCTGAATGCAGGTGTGGCCCCGCTCGAAAGCGGGGCCACACAGCATCAGTGCAGGTCCGAGACGTCAGCCGGCGAGGCCGCGTCGCTCCAGCAGCGGAGCGATGTCGGCCGGACGGCCGCGGAACTCCTCGAAGGCCTTGATGGGATCCTTCGAGCCGCCGACGCCGAGCACCTTCTGCCTGAAGGCCTCGCCGATCGCGCGCACGTCACCCGAGGACTTGAAGTACTCGACCGTGTCGGCATCCATGACTTCGCTCCAGATGTACGAGTAGTACCCAGCCGAGTATCCGCCCGCGAAGACGTGCTGGAAGTACGTCGTCGAGTAGCGGGTCGGAACCACGGGGTTCAAGAGCCCAGCGGCTTCGAGGGCCTGGCGCTCGAACTCTGCAACGTCGGTGATCTCGTCGTCAGCGGTGATCCGGTGCCACGCCTGGTCGAGCAGCGCGGCGGCGAGGTACTCGCTCGTGCCCTTGCCCTGGTCGAACGAGCCGGTTGCCTCGATGCGCTCGATGATCTCGCGCGGCAGCTGCTCGCCGGTCTCAAAGTGCTTGGCGTAGTTCTCGACAACCTCGGGCCACAGCATCCACAGCTCGTTCACCTGGCTGGGGAACTCGACGAAGTCCCTGAAGACGTTCGTGCCAGAGAATGACGGGTAGGTCACCTTCGCCAGCAGGCCGTGCAGCGCGTGCCCGAACTCGTGGAACAGCGTCGAGGTCTCATCGAACGTCAGCAGCGTCGGCTTGCCCTGCGGCGGCTTCGGCACGTTGAGGTTGTTCATGACGACGGTGGGCTGATCGAGCAGGGTGTTCTGCGAGATGAGGGGGTTCATCCACGCGCCGCCGCGCTTCGAGTCGCGGGTGTAGAGGTCGAGCAGAAAGAGCCCGAGCGCCGAGCCGTCCTGGTTGAACACCTCGAAGATGCGGTTGTCGGGGTGGTAGCCGACAAGATCGGTGCGCTCCGTGAAGGTGAGCCCGTAGACCAAGTTCGCTGCGAAGAAGACGCCGTCGTGCAGCACGCGGTCGGCCTCGAAGTAGGGGCGAAGCGCCGCGGTGTCGACGTCGTACTTCTTGGCCCGAACGCGCTCGGTGTAGAACGCCCAGTCCCAGCTGGCGAGTTCGTGCGAACCGCCGGCCGCCTCGATCTCCGTGCGCAGCGCATCCGCCTCTGCATCCGCATTCCTGCGTGCCGCGGGTGCCAGCTTGTCGAGCATCGCCGCGACGTTCTCTGGCGACTTCGCGGTCTCGTCGGCCGTGATGTACTCGGCGTGCGACGAGAATCCGAGCAGACCAGCGCGCTCAGCACGCAGGCGGGTGATCTCGAGCACGACGCCCGAGTTGTCGTGCTCATTGCCGCGGGAGGCACGCGAGAGGGATGCGCGCATGACGCGCTCGCGCACGTCGCGGTTGGTGAGCGAGGCGAGCAGCGGGTGCCCCGAGAACAGGGGCAGCGTGATGAGCCACTTGCCTTCGAGGCCGCGGTCGGCTGCGGCAGCGGCTGCCGATGCGATCTCACCTTCGGCCAGGCCGTCGAGCTCTGCGACGTCATCGATGACGACGGCGAGGTCGTTGGTCTCTGCCTGCAGGTTCTTCTCGAACAGGGTCGTGAGGCTCGCGAGACGCTGGTTGATCTGCTTGAGGCGGTCGGTCTTGGTGTCGTCGAGGCCCGCACCGCCGAGTGTCATCTCCTGGTAGCGACGCTCGACGAGGTAGCGCTGCTCGTCGGTCCAGGCTGCGTCGGGGCTGTCGTGCAGCGTCTTGATTCGTGCGTACAGGGCCGGATTGAGCGAGATGGCATCGCTGTGAGCCGCGAGCTTCGGGGCATACTGCTCGTCGAGCTCTTCGAGGGCTGGGCTGCTGTCGGTCGAGGTCATCGAGAAGAACACATGGGCGACGAGCTCGAGGATCGCTCCTGACGATTCGAGGGGAACCATCGTGTTGTCGAATGTCGGCTCGTCGGTCTGCGCGACGATCTCGTCGATCTCGCTCAGGTGCTGCTTGAAGCCCGCGTCGAATGCGGGTGCGAAGTGCTCATCGCGGATCTGGTCGAACGGTGGGAGCTGGTACGGAAGCGTCGATGCTTCGAAGAACGGATTCGTCATGGCTTCAGGCTATCGCCGCAGACGATCCTGTAGCGTCAGCACCATGAGTCGTGTGCCCACAGGAGTCAGTGCCTTTCCACTCACGCCGCTTCGCGATGATGCCTTCGACCGGCCTGCATTCGAGCGTGTCGTAGCCCGCCTGGCTGCTGCCGAGGTCGACACGATCAGCGTGCTCGGCTCGACGGGCTCCTACGCGTATCTGAGTCGTGCCGAGCGACGCGAGGTCGTCGAGGCGGCGGTTGCTGCGGCTGACGGTGTGCCGGTGTCAGTGGGCATCGGCGCGCTGCGAACGTCGCAGGTGCAGGCGCTTGCCGAAGAGGCTCAGGAGGCCGGGGCCGACGGCGTGCTGCTGGCACCCATGAGCTACCAAGCCCTGAGCGACGACGAGGTCTTCGGCCTCTTCGACGACGTCACCCGAGGCCTCTCGGTGCCGCTGACCGTCTACGACAACCCCGGCACGACGCACTTCACGTTCACGACCGAGCTCGTTGCCCGCGTGGCTGCGCTGCCGAATGTCGCGGCCATCAAGATTCCGCCACCTGCGCCCGACCGAGTCGAGCCGCGCATCCGCGAGATTCGTGCCGTGATTCCGCAGAACGTGGCTATCGGCATCTCGGGCGACAGCACCGCGGCGTCAGCGCTGCTGGCCGGCTGCGATCTGTGGCACTCGGTCATCGGCGGCGTGCTGCCTGAGGCTGCGATCGACATCGCACGTGCCGCGAGAAGCGGAGACGCGGATGCGGCGCTCGCCGAGTCAGACCGGCTCCGTGGCTTCTGGCAGCTCTTCGCCGAGCACGGCAGCCTCAGAGTCACCGCGGCCATCGCCGAGCACCTGGGACTCGTCGCCGCAGACTCGCTGCCGAAGCCCATCCGCGGACTCCCGGCGCCAGCCAGGCAGCAGGTCGCCGACGCGCTCAGTCTTCTCGACTGACCTCGATGTCGCCGTCGACGTTGGTGATGACGGTGCCGTCGTCGAGGGTGACGACGGGCTCGCCTTCAAGGTAGGTCAGCGTCCAGCCCCACGTGCTGACGTCGGCGTCGAGATCGTAGAGCGTCTGCTCCTCGTCGCGGATCGCCTGGCGGATGCCGAGGTGCAGCGACGCAGGAGGGTCATCTCCGACGGCCCAGCGCTTGCCGATCTGCATGTCAGCGCCCTTCGCTGCCGGGCAGGTCGCGGGTCTCGATCGCCTGCGTCGGGAGGTCCCACGAGTTGGCGGGCTCATCCTTCGGCTGCTCGGCTGCGGGCTGCTGCACGGGGATCGCCTGCGTCGGCAGGTCGACTCCGGAGGGCTCGGCTGCTGCCGGCGCTGCGGGGCCTTCGCCGTCTGCGAACTGCAGCTCGCGGATCTCGAGCTCGTCGCCGGCCACGAACTCGAGGCTGCCGATGCGGCCGACAGCCGCGAGGTCACCCGAGGCCTGCTCGATGCGCGAGAGCACCTCGCCGGGGCCAGCGATCGTCACCGACTGCACCTGCGTCTTCTGCGACACCTTGGCGTCGGTCTTCGCGCGGCGCACCATGATGAGCGCCTGGCCAACAGCCGAGAGGATGCCGCGCGACTCAGCCGACGAGGGCAGGTTGTGCACGGTGGGCCACTTGGCCAGGTGCACCGAGTCGTCGTGCGTCCAGCTCCAGACCTCTTCTGTCGCGAAGGGCAGGTACGGCGCGAGCAGGCGCAGCAGCACTTCCATGGCGCTGCGCAGCGCGCGGATCGCCGAGCCCTGGCCGACGGGGTCGCCCGAGTAGGCGCGCTCCTTCACCAGCTCGAGGTAGTCGTCGCAGAACGTCCAGAAGAACGTTTCGATCGTGTCGAGCGCCTTCGCGTGGTCGTATGCCTTCAGCGATGCCGTCGACTTCTCGATCACGTTGCGAAGCTCGCCGATCATGTCGATGTCGATGGGGTTGGCGATGTCGCCCGCCTCGCCCTCCATCTGGTAGACGAACTTCGCGGCGTTCAGCACCTTCATCGCGAGGCGGCGGCCGATCTTGATCATCTTGGGGTTCTGCGGATCGAGCGTTGCGTCCATGCCGAGCTTGCTCGACGCGGCCCAGTAGCGCACGCCGTCTGAGCCGTGGGCTTCGAGCATCCCCTGCGGGGTGACCACGTTGCCCTTCGACTTCGACATCTTCTTGCGGTCGGGGTCGAGGATCCAGCCCGAGAGCGCCGCGTTCTTCCAGGGCGCCTTGCCGTTCTCGAAGTTCGAGCGCACGACGGTCGAGAACAGCCAGGTGCGGATGATGTCCTGGCCCTGAGGGCGCAGGTCGAACGGGAACAGCAGGTCCCAGAGCTCCTGATCGCGGCCGCCCCAGCCGCCGACGAGCTGCGGTGTGAGCGACGAGGTCGCCCAAGTGTCCATGACGTCGACCTCGCCGACGAAGCCGCCGGGCACGCCGCGCTGGTCTGCCGTGTAGCCGGAGGGCAGGTCGGTCGACGGGTCGAGCGGCAGCTGGTCGGGCGTGGGCAGCAGCACCTTGTCGTAGTCGGTGTTGCCGTCGGCGTCGAGCGCGTACCAGACGGGCACCGGAACACCGAAGAAGCGCTGGCGCGAGATGAGCCAGTCGCCGGTGAGGCCGTTCACCCAGTTCTCGTAGCGCACGCGCATGTGGTCGGGGTGCCAGTCGATCGAGCGGCCGAGCTCGATGAGGCGCTCGCGCAGGTCGGCGTCACGACCGCCGTTCTTGATGTACCACTGGCGGGTCGAGACGATCTCGAGCGGCTTGTCGCCCTTCTCGAAGAACTTGACCGGGTGGGTGATGTTCTTGGGCTCGCCGATCATGCGACCTGCGGCCTGCAGCGCGTCGACGAGCGCCTTGCGGCCCGAGAACACCGTCTTGCCGGCCATCTCTGCGTACACAGCGCGACCGGACTCGCTGGTGATCGCCTCCGGGGCTTCGCTCACGAAGCGACCGTCGAAGCCGAGCACCGAGCGGTTCGGCAGCTGCAGGTCGCGCCACCAGGTGACGTCAGTCGTGTCGCCGAAGGTGCAGATCATGGCGACGCCGGTGCCCTTGTCGGGCTGTGCGAGCTCGTGCGCGACGAACGGAACCTTGACGCCGAACACGGGGGTCTCGACCTCGGTGCCGAAGAGGTGCTTGTAGCGTTCGTCAGTCGGATGCGCGACAACAGCCACACAGGCCGGCAGCAGTTCGGGCCGGGTCGTGTCGATGCGGAGGTCGCCGTCCTGTGACGTGAAGAGCAGCGTGTGGTACGCGCCAGGCTGGTCTCGGTCTTCAAGCTCTGCCTGGGCCACTGCGGTGCGGAACGTGACGTCCCACAGGGTCGGCGCATCCGACTGGTATGCCTCGCCGCGCTCGAGGTTGCGCAGGAACGCGAGCTGGCTCGTGCGACGGGTGTCGTCGCTGATGGTGCGGTAGGTCTGCTTCCAGTCGACCGAGATGCCGAGGGTGCGCCACAGCTCTTCGAACTTCTGCTCGTCTTCTTCAGTCAGGCGCTCGCAGAGCTCGATGAAGTTGCGGCGTGAGATCGGCTGCTGGTCGGCGGCCTTGATGCTCTTGCCGTCGCCGCCCTCGTGCGGGGGAGTGAAGTCGGGGTCGTACGGCAGCGTCGGGTCGACGCGCACGCCGTAGTAGTTCTGCACGCGGCGCTCGGTGGGCAGACCGTTGTCGTCCCAGCCCATGGGGTAGAAGACCTGCTTGCCGAGCATGCGCTGGAAGCGGGCGACGATGTCGGTGTGCGTGTAGCTGAACACGTGGCCGATGTGCAGTGATCCCGACGCCGTGGGCGGGGGAGTGTCGATCGAGTAGACGGTCTCGCGCGTCGCCTCATCGCGACGGAAGGCGTAGACGCCAGCCTGTTCCCACTGTGCGTCCCATTTGGTCTCGAGTCCTTCGAGTGCGGGCTTGTCGGGCATGCTCATGGCTGTCACCTCTGCTGATCGATCTGCACGGCATCGCGTCTTATGCCAGCTTCATGGGCCGACAGTGATGCCTGGTTGTCGCATCGAGTGTACCTGCAAGTCGCAGGAGTGCGCCGGGTCAGCGGTCGTTCGAGTCGCGCTCCCGCTGTTCGCGGCTGCGAAGCACCCACTGCAGCAGCGCATTGATGAGGAAGAGCACGCCGGCGATGATCATGACCGTGGAGATCCAGCCCTCGTCGGGCCGGAGTGCGCCGGCAGCGATCATGCCGAGGCCTGCAATGAGAAACAGGATGGGCGTGATGGCTTTCTGGGGCGTCTTCCACATGGGTGCCAGTCTACGGGCGGGCGGAGGGTCGATGGGGGCCGAGCGCCGGTCTGAACTCCCTTTGGAGTGAAGCCTCGGTGCCAGGGCAGCCGCACGCCTCAGCACCGCGGCGAGACGACCTCGCGGAAGCCGCGCTCGCCGAACTGGTGCTCGACGCCGAGCGATGCCAGCTGATCGCGCACCGACGCGAGCCGGTCAGCGTCGACGTCGACCACGAGCGAGGCGTCGAGGCCGTACGTGACCTCGGGCTCGAGCCCCTGCACGCGCAGCGCGTGCTCGATCCTGCCCGCGTCTGCAATCGGCAGCGTCAGCAGCAGCTGCCGCGTCGCGACCCGGTGTCTGCGGCCTGCGGCGGCCAGCGCATCCGTCGCCGCCCCCGCGTATGCGCGGATCAGGCCGCCCGCACCCAGCTTGGTGCCGCCGAAGTAGCGCACCACGATCACGCCGACGTCGGTGAGCCGCTGCTGGAGGATGGCCTGCAGCATGGGGGCTCCGGCCGTGCCTGACGGTTCGCCGTCGTCGTTCGACCTGCTCGCCTCGCCGCCTGCTCCCACGACCGCTGCCGTGCAGACGTGTCGCGCATCCGGATGCGCCCTGCGCTGCAGTCGCACGTGCTCGGTGAACTGCTCGAGCGACGAGACGCGAACCGCGACTCCGATGAAGCGCGATCGCTGGATCTCGTTCTCGATCGACGCGTCGCGGGCGATCGACGCATAGTCGGTGATCGCGGGGTCGGGCATGGGACGAGTCTACGGACTGGCTCGAACCGGGCGAGGGCATCTCGACACGACGCGGTCGCACAGTAGGATTCGATAGCAGGCCACCGGCGGACAGCGAGTCTCGCCGGAACAAGAAGGAGTGTGCGGCACATGGAGAAACGCGGACGCGGACGCCCGAAGGTCTCTTCTGTCGGAACCATGTCAGAGGCAGCCGTCGAGCTGTTTCTCGAAGTCGGATTCGAAGAGGCATCCATCGATGACATCGCTGCGCGCGCAGGAGTGTCTCGCGGGTCGTTCTTCACCTACCTTCCTGGCGGCAAGGCCGATGCGCTGTGGCACTACCTCGAGCCCACGATTGAAGCGGTTGAGCCGAAGGCGGCAGAGTCCGGTGCTCGCAAGCCCGTGCGCGAATGCATCGAGGCTGTCGTGCAGGCCGTCGAGCCCTGGGGCGACAGCGTGCCGCAGATTCTGCGCGACGCCGAGCTCATGCACGTCGAAGAGGTGCTGCAGAACACAGGAGGCAAGCGCTTCGAAGAAGCCGCCGAGCGTCTCGCAGTGCACATCGCCCTCGCTGAGGACTCGCTGCCCGAATCGCCGCGTCCCGCAACGATCTCGAGGGCGATCGTCGGTGCCGCGCTCGGTTCGATTCGCGCCTGGATGCAGCACGCATCAGAGCCGGCTGCGGACGCAGTGCGCCGCGGACTCGAGCCGCTCGTCGCCTACGAGGCGAAGTAGCGCACAGGCAAACTGCAGCCGCCCCTACGACGTGCAGTAGGCGGTGACCGCTTCGATCTGCTGCTGCAGCGCAGCCAGCTCGGTCTGCATGTCCTGCAGCGACGCCAGCGGGTCTTCGGTGTCGATGTTCGAGAGCTTGCCGGTCAGCGCCTCTGCTGTCGCGCGCAGGTCTTCGAAGTGCGCCTGCAGCTCGGCGTCGCCCTCGATGCCCTGGCCGAGATCGCTCAGCTGCGTCTTCGCCTGGTCGATGAGCCCGATCAGCTGAAAGACGTCGCCCTTGTCGAGGCTCTCCTTGAGCTGTGCCATCGTCTTCGAGAGGCCGTTGAGCTGGTCGACCGCTGCGCGGCACTGCTCGGAGGTGACCTCGTCAGAGCTGATGGTCGGGTATGACTCACTCGGCTCGGGGGCTGACGGCGTGGGCAGCGAGAGGCCAGCGCACCCGACGAGCGAGAGCGCAAGCAGGGCGGCCGTCGGCAGAGCAAGTCTTCTCATGAGCGACAGAGTAGCGGCCGGTGGAATGCGCCGCCTGTGAGCGCCGTCGCCGCGGGTCGTGTCGCGCGCGATGCGTTGGTACCATTGGCAGCAAGGCATTGATCCGGCCATCACCGGGGAGCATTCGGAAGAACAGCCTGCGAGTGATCGCGGGCCCAGTAGAACCGAACGGGGCAGGCCCGTCACAGCCGCAGTGAGAGCGGCGCATCGAGCAGATGCGCAATTCGGGTGGTACCGCGCGAAAGCGTCCCGAGACACGCACTGCGAGCAAAGGAAGCCAGTTGTACCCCAAGAACCGCGACGAGCAGACGCCGGCATCGCCCTCGTTCCCCCAGATCGAAGAGGGCATCCTCGCGTTCTGGAAGGGCGACGACACCTTCCGCGCATCGATTGCACAGCGTGACGAGGCACCCGAGTGGGTCTTCTACGACGGCCCGCCGTTCGCAAACGGCCTGCCGCACTTCGGCCACCTGCTGACCGGCTACGTCAAAGACGTCTTCCCGCGATTCCAGACCATGCGCGGCAAGAAGGTCGAGCGCCGCTTCGGCTGGGACACCCACGGCCTGCCGGCTGAGCTCGAGACCATGAAGCAGCTCGGCATCACGACCACGCGCGAGATCGAGCAGATGGGCATCGACACCTTCAACGCGAAGGCCAAGGAGTCCGTGCTGCAGTACACGCGCGAGTGGGAAGAGTACGTCACCCGCCAGGCGCGCTGGGTCGACTTCGAGAACGACTACAAGACCCTGAACCCCGAGTTCATGGAGTCGGCGATCTGGGCGTTCAAGACGCTGCACGACAAGGGCCTCGCATTCGAGGGCTACCGCGTGCTGCCGTACTGCTGGCGCGACGAGACGCCGCTGTCGAACCACGAGCTGCGCATGGACGACGACGTCTACAAGGACCGCCAGGATCAGACCCTCACGGTCACCTTCCCGCTGCGCGGCGAGAGGGCGGATGCGCTGGCACTGTCGGGCGTCGCAGCGCTCGCCTGGACGACGACTCCATGGACGCTGCCGACCAACCTCTCGATCGCCGTCGGGCCCGCCATCGAGTACGCCGTGCTTCCCGTCGGCCCGAACGGAACCGAAGCCGGCGCGACCGCCGTGCTGCTCGCATCCGACACCATCGGCGCCTACGCGAAGGACCTCGGCTACGAGTCGGAGGAGGACGCCCGCGCAGCAGTAACGAAGACCGTCATGGGCTCTGAGCTGGCAGACGTCGAGTACGAGCCGCTGTTCGACTACTACACAGACGCCGAGCAGTTCGGCACCGGCAGCGCCTTCAGGATCCTCGTCGACGACTACGTCGCAACGGGGGAGGGCACCGGCCTCGTGCACCAGGCGCCCGCATTCGGTGAAGACGACCAGCGCGTCTCGAACGCGGCGGGCATCCCGACGATCGTGTCGCTCGACTCGGCCGGGCTGTTCCTGCCCGAGGTGAGCGATGTCGCCGGGCAGCTCTGGCAGGACGCCAACAAGCCCCTCACGCGCCTGCTGAAGGACGCAGGCCGCGTCGTGCGCCAGGCTTCGTACGTGCACTCGTACCCGCACTGCTGGCGCTGTGGCAACCCGCTGATCTACAAGGCGGTCTCGAGCTGGTTCGTGCGCGTCACCGACTTCAAAGACGACCTGCTGCAGGCCAACGAGCAGATCAACTGGGTGCCCGAGAACGTCAAGCACGGCCAGTTCGGCAAGTGGCTCGAGGGCGCTCGCGACTGGTCGATCTCGCGCAACCGCTACTTCGGCACGCCGATCCCGGTCTGGAAGAGCGACAGCGACGAGTACCCGCGCGTCGACGTCTACGGATCATTCGAAGAGCTCGAGCGCGACTTCGGCCGCCTGCCGCTTGACGAGGAGGGCAAGCCGAACCTGCACCGCCCGTACATCGACGACCTGACGCGTCCGAACCCCGACGACCCCACCGGCCAGTCGACCATGCGCCGCATCGAAGACGTGCTCGACGTCTGGTTCGACTCGGGCTCGATGCCGTTCGCGCAGGTGCACTACCCGTTCGAGAACGCCGAGTGGTTCGACACGCACAGCCCCGCTGACTTCATCGTCGAGTACATCGGCCAGACGCGCGGCTGGTTCTACGTCATGCATGTGCTCTCGGTCGCGCTGTTCGGGCGCCCCGCATTCACGAACGTGATCGCGCACGGCATCGTGCTGGGCTCCGACGGCCAGAAGGCGTCGAAGAAGCTGCGCAACTACCCAGACGTCAACGAGTCGTTCGACAAGTACGGCTCAGACGCCATCCGCTGGATGCTCGTCTCGAGCAGCATCCTGCGCGGCGGCAACCTGTCGGTCTCAGAGGCAGGCATCAGAGAGGCGCTGCGGCAGTTCCACCTGCCGCTGTGGTCGACCTGGTACTTCTTCTCGACCTACGCCAACAGGGCGGTCGACGGCAAGCCCTATGAGGCCAAGCGCCGCACCGACTCGAAGAACGTGCTCGACCGGTACATCCTGGCGAAGCTGCGCGAGACGGTCGAGACCGTGCGCGCGTCGCTCGACGCCCTCGAGATGACTGGTGCGACCGGTGCCCTCCGCGACTTCGTCGACGTGCTGACGAACTGGTACGTGCGCCGCTCGCGCGACCGGTTCTGGACTGGCGTGAACGAAGACCCCGCATCGACCGAGGCCTTCGACACGCTGTACACCGTGCTCGAGACGCTCACACAGATCGCGGCCCCCATCGCACCGCTGACGACCGAAGAGATCTGGCAGGGGCTCACCGGCGGCCGATCGGTGCATCTGACCGACTGGCCGGAGGCCGCAGAGCTGCCCGACAACCCGGCGCTCGTGCAGACCATGGACCACGTGCGCCAGGTCGCCAGCGCCGGCAACGCGCTGCGCAAGACCACGCAGAAGCGCGTGCGCCTGCCGCTGCCGTCGCTCACGGTCGTCAGTGACATCGACGCGGCAGACTTCGCCTCGGTGATCCGCGACGAGCTGAACGTGCGCGAGGTCGTGCTCGAGCAGCAGCACGAGGACTCGCTGGCGCAGTTCGGCATCGGCCGCACGCTGCAGGTCAACGCCCGAGCAGCCGGCCCGCGCATCGGCAAGGACGTGCAGCAGGCGATCAAGGGATCGAAGACCGGCGACTGGTCGATCGACGGCGACACCGTCGTGTCAGGCGGGATCGAGCTCGTCGAGGGCGAGTACGAGCTGAAGCTCGAGGTGCAGGACGACCAGGCCGCTGTCGGATTCATCCCCTCCGGCGGATTCGTCGTGCTCGACACGACGACCACCGCCGAGCTCGAGGCAGAGGGCGCGGCCCGCGATGTGATCCGCGCCGTGCAGGACGCGCGCAAGCAGGCGGGCCTCGACGTCTCAGACCGCATCTCGCTGCGCCTGGCCGCACCCAACGCAGAAGAGCTGCAGGCAAACGAGTCGCTCATCGCAGAAGAGACCCTGGCGACCAGCATCTCCATCGTCTCCGGTGGCGAGCTCACGATCGAAGTGGAGAAGGCATGACCGACGTGACCCCGGGCGATCAGCCCGTCGACGAGGCCATCCTCGACACGCTCGAGGACCGCGAGGCCGCAGAGGCCGCGTACCAGCAGCTGTTGGAGCGCGCAGGAGAGCAGGCGGTCGAGCCGAGGCTTGCCGCCACAGCACGAGCAGTCGAGCTGCTGGGCGATCCGCAGCACGCGGCGCGCGTCATCCACGTGACTGGCACCAACGGCAAGGGGTCGACCGCACGCCTGATCGAGACGCTGCTGCGCTCGCACGGCCTGCGCACGGGCCTGCTCACGAGCCCCCACGTCGACCGCGTCAACGAGCGCATCATGATCGACGGCGAGCCCGTCAGCGACGAGGCGTTCGCGCGCAACTGGGCCGACGTCAGCCCGTTCCTCGAGCTGGTCGACGCCGAGCTCGAGGCCGACGGGCAGCGACGGCTCACGTTCTTCGAGGCGATCACCGTGCTCGCATTCGCGATCTTCGCCGACGCGCCCGTCGACGTGCAGGTGCTCGAAGTCGGCATGGGCGGCCGCTGGGACTCGACGAACGTCGCCGACGCCGACGTCGCCGTGTTCACGCCGATCGCGCTCGACCACACGAACAGGCTCGGCGCCACGATCGAGGCGATCGCAGGCGAGAAGGCCGGCATCATCAAGACAGGCTCGCGCGTCGTGAGCGCCGAGCAGTCCGACGAGGCCAGACACGTCATCCAGTCGGCGGCAGTCGAACTCGGATGCCCGGTGCAGTGGGAGGGCGAATCCTTCAGAGTCGACGACGCAATGGTCGCTGTCGGCGGCCTCATGGTCACCCTCAGCACTGCCGCAGGCCACAAGGATCCGACACCGCTGCCGCTCATGGGCAGACACCAGGCGAACAACGCCGCGCTCGCGGTCGCCGCGGTCGAAGCGCTGCTGGGCTCCGACGACCAGGGGATCGCGGCTGACGTGCTCGCCGACGGCTTTGCACTGGCGACCTCCCCCGGAAGACTCGAAGTCATCGGCAACGACCCCGTCGTCATCGTCGATGCCGCGCACAACCCGCATGCAGCGCATGCGCTTGCCGAGGGCATCCGCGAATGGTTCCAGCCCGAGGGCGTGCAGATCGTGCTCGGCCTGCTGCAGGGCAAGGACGCACGCGGCGTGATCGAGCAGCTGCAGGGGCTCGTCGACACGGTGGTTGTCACAGAGTCAGACACCGAGCGCGCCATGCCCGCCGATGAGCTCGCAGCGATCGCCACAGACGTGCTGGGCGACGAGGCGGTCATCGTCGAGCCGCACCTGCTTGAGGCTGTCGAGATCGCACGCGAGCGCGCATCCGACAAGGACCAGCCCGTGCTCGTCACCGGGTCGATCACGCTGCTGGGCTCCGTGATCCGCCACGCAAAGGAAGAGATGTGGATTCGCCGATGAGTGCCGACGAGAAGAATGCCGCAGCCGCGAAGGCGCCGCGTCGCAAGCGGGGCGTGCTCGAGCAGCTGCTGACGATCGTGCACTGGCTCGAAGTGCTCGCGCTGGTGTTCGCCGCCATGGCGATGTGGGGTGTGTCGCGCGACTGGCCGCAGCCGCTCACGGTCTTCGGAGTGATGATGGTCCTGGTCGTCGTCACGCGACTGCTTCGATTCTCGTGGGGCTGGGCGGCATCGCTCGTCTCGCAGGCGCTGGTGCTGTCGCTCGGCTTCATGGACTTCATGCTGATCGTCGTGGGGCTCATCTTCTTCGCCATGTGGGTGTTCTGCTTCATCAAGGGGCGACAGATCGAACGACAGCAGAGAGCCGGGTAGGATTCTGCACATGGAGAACACCCTCGTACTGCTCAAGCCCGACGCCGTGAAGCGACAGCTCATCGGCGAGATCATCGCCCGCATCGAGGCGAAGGGCTACGTCATCGAAGACATCGACATGCTCGTGCCCGAGCGTGACACGCTCGCCGCCCACTACGAAGAGCACGAAGGCAAGCCCTTCTACGAGCCGCTCCTCGAGTTCATGTCGTCTGGCCCCGTCGTCGCGCTGAAGGTCTCGGGCCACCGCGTCATCGAGGGCTTCCGTTCGCTGGCCGGCACCACCGACCCCACGGTCGCTGCTCCCGGAACCATCCGCGGTGACCTCGGTCGCGACTGGGGCAAGAAGGTCGTCGAGAACCTCGTGCACGGCTCAGACTCGTCGCTGTCGGCAGAGCGAGAGCTCGGCATCTGGTTCAGCTGATTCTGCTTTGAGCAGGGCCCGCGTCGCTTGTGCGATGCGGGCCCTTCACTGTTGCATCAGATGAACACTGTTGCGTCAGATGAACATCAGCCTGATCAGGTTGGGCAGGCGCACGGCCACCGTCAGCACCACGGCGATCAGCAGCGCGAGCGACAGCAGCCACGAGAGGGCGCGGTTCTTCTTCGCGAAGGCCGACACGCGGCTGCCGAGCGGAATCGCGCCTTCTGCGACCGAGTGGGTCAGCAGCGGGAAGACCATCGTGTAGACGACGACCCACACGAGGAAGCACCAGGGGCACACGACGCCGAGGAAGAAGATCGAGTTCCAGGCGAGCCAGAGCACGAAGCCGAGAGCGCCGATGACGCCGACCGTGAACGCGGCCCAGAACCACCGGGCGAACTTCGCGCCGGCCAGCAGCGAGACGCCGACCGCGATGGGGGCGACGAATCCCATCAGGCCGATGAGCGAGTTCGGAAATCCGAAGACCTCGCCCTGCCACGCATTCATCGTCGTCGAACACGTCAGGAACGGGCTGATGTCGCAGGCGAGTTCGTGATCGGGATTCTTGAGCACCTCGAACCCCTCGGCGGCGAGCTGGAACGAGCCCAGAAGCCCGAGAGCGCCCGTCACGATCAGCAACCACGCGAGCCAGTTGGGGGCGCCGATGAGCGCGCGTTCTTCAGAAGCGGGTTTGGTCATGGCTCCTCCTACACATCCATTCAACCAGCCTGCGGTAGTGTGGACTGGTCGGACTGCGAAGAGTCCCCCAGAAGTTTTAGCACCCGCAGCGAACCTGCGCGGGTCACCAGACAGCAGCCGCGAGACGCGGCCCTTGAGGAGTACGCCAGGAATGGTGAAAAACAGGATCACAAAGAAGTCGAACAAAGCAGCAGCCGAGCTGGCAGACCAGCAGGCTGAGATCGCTGAAGAGCAGGCCCCCGAGGCCGCCGAAGCCGAGTCTCAGACTGTCGAGCCAATCGTCGCTGAAGATGTTCCGACCGTGCCCGGCAGCGACGAGCAGCCTGCGGCTGAAGCGGCATCGACCGATGCAGCAGGGCCCTCAGAGGCAGCCGAGTCGGCAGAGTCTTCAGAGTCTTCAGACGAGACGGATGCGGCGGCTGTGGTCGCCGAGTCGGCGCCAGAAGAGCCCGCCGCACCGGTGAGCCCGTTCGCGCTCGTGTTCAAGGCCCCGGATCTCGCTTCGCTTCCGCCGCTGCCTGCGGTCGACAGCTACAGCGATGACGATGACGATGACGATGATGACGACCGCGACCACCGGGGTGGCCGCAAGTCGCGTCGAGGACGCTCGCGCACCCGCCGCGGGCGCGGCCAGTCAGATGACGATCGCGAGCCGATCATCGAGCCCCAGAAGGTCCAGGGCTCGACTCGCCTCGAGGCAAAGCGCCAGCGCCGTCGCGACGGCCGTGACGCAGGACGCCGCCGCACCGTCGTGACCGAGAGCGAGTTCCTCGCACGCCGCGAGTCGGTCGAGCGCAGCATGATCGTTCGCAGCATGCACGACCGCGTGCAGCTCGGCGTGCTCGAAGACGGCGTGCTCGTCGAGCACTACGTCGCGAAGTCGAGCGAGTCGAGCATGATCGGCGACGTGTTCCTCGGTCGTGTGCAGAACGTGCTTCCGAGCATGGAGGCCGCGTTCGTCGACATCGGCCGCGGCCGCAACGCCGTGCTCTACTCGGGCGAGGTCGACTGGGCAGCCGCCGAGCTCGACGGCCAGCCGCGTCGCATCGAGAACGCGCTGAAGCCCGGCGACACCGTGCTCGTGCAGGTCACGAAAGACCCGGTGGGCCACAAGGGCGCCCGACTGACGAGCCAGGTCTCGCTTCCCGGCCGCTACCTCGTGTCGGTTCCCGGCGGTGCCATGAACGGCATCTCGCGCAAGCTGCCCGACACCGAGCGCGCACGCCTCAAGAAGATCCTCAAGCAGGTGCTCCCGCAGGATGTGGGCGTCATCGTGCGCACCGCCGCCGAGGGCGCAACAGAAGACCAGCTGCGTCGCGACGTCGAGCGCCTCACCAAGCAGTGGACGCGCATCCAGGAGCAGGCCAAGTCGGGCAAGTCGCCGCAGCGCCTGCACGGAGAGCCCGATCTGCTCGTGAAGATCATCCGCGACGTCTTCAATGAAGACTTCACGAAGCTCGTGATTCAGGGCGCTCACGCGCACACGACGATCACCGAGTACCTCGAGGCGATCGCGCCCGAGCTGCTCGAGCGTGTCGAGGCCTACGAGGGCACCGACGACCCGTTCGACCACTTCCGCATCAAGGAGCAGATCCAGAAGGCGCTCGACCGCAAGGTCTGGCTGCCGTCGGGCGGCTCGCTCGTCATCGACCGCACCGAGGCGATGACCGTCGTCGACGTCAACACCGGTCGATTCGTCGGCCAGGGCGGAAACCTCGAAGAGACCGTCACGAAGAACAACCTCGAGGCTGCAGAAGAGATCGTGCGCCAGCTGCGCCTGCGCGACATCGGCGGCATCATCGTGATCGACTTCATCGACATGGTGCTCGAGTCGAACCGCGACCTCGTGCTGCGTCGTCTCGTCGAGTGCCTCGGCCGCGACCGCACGAAGCACCAGGTCGCAGAGGTCACCTCGCTCGGCCTCGTGCAGATGACTCGCAAGAAGCTCGGCCTCGGCCTGCTCGAAGCGTACTCAGAGCCCTGTGAGGCCTGTGCCACACGCGGCATCATCGTGCACGCAGAGCCGATCGGCAAGGGCTCGAAGTCTGACGGCGGTCGCAGCAAGCGCGGTCGCGGCGGTCGTCGAGACCAGCAGGAGCAGAAGCAGAGCGCGCCGACGCCCAAGCACGAGATCACCGATGACGCTCGCAAGGGCCTCTCGCAGATCGCCAGCGCGGGCCGCAAGCCCGAAGACGGCGACGGCTCCGAGAGCGACGCCTCAGCAGACGAGGCCCCGAAGCAGCCCGCCAAGAGCGAGCAGTCGAACGGTCGTGAGCGTCAGCAGAAAGAGCAGCCCGCAGCACGCGAGTCCCGCGGCCGCCGCAGCTCGTCGCGTCGCGCATCCACGTCGGGTGTTGTCGCCGCACCGGCCGCAGACAGCGAACCGAATGCTCAGCAGTCAGAGCCGGCTGCAAAGAGCGGCTCTGAAAGTGCAGACGACGTGCGCATTCTCGACATTCCCGTTGCCTCGGCTCAGAAGCCCGAGCGCGAGCCGCAGAAGAGCCTCGAAGACATCGACGGACTCCTGTCGGGCGCTCTCGACAAGCTGCAGCAGCCCGAGCCCGGAACCGGTCGTGTCGCACGTCGTTCGCGCCGTGCTTCGAGCGGTGTCATTCGCACGAACGACGCTGAGTAGACGAGCATGACAGAGGCTCGCGACGGTCATCACGCGGGTCCGCAGTGGGAGTCGCTGGTGCGAACCGGCGCTCTCATTACTGTCGCGCTGGTCATGCTGTGGCTTGCCTTCAACGTTCGGCTGCCGTCGATCTCGACGCTGCAGGAGTGGATTCTCGACCTCGGCTGGGCTGGCGGACTCGCGTTCATCGGCCTGTACGCGGTCGTCGCGATGACGCCGATTCCGGTCACGATCATGGCTGTCGCCGGCGGCCTGCTCTTCGGGGCAGGCAATGGCAGCATCCTGTCGGTCATCGGCGCGCTGCTCGGCAGCTGGGCGGCGTACTGGCTGGCTCGGATGCTCGGCCGCGACACCGTGATGAAGATCCTCGGCAGCCATGCCTCCAAGGTGCAGCATCACCTGCAGGACGCCGGCTTCCAGGCCGTGTGCGTGCTGCGGCTGATGCCAGGCTTTCCGTACTGGCCCGTCAACTACGGCAGCGGAGCATTCGGCGTCTCGCAGCGAGACTTCCTGGCGGCCAGTGCGCTTGCGACGATCCCGGGCCAGGTCTCGCTCGTGGCAATCGGCGCCTTCGTGGCGAATGCCACGGTCGCGAACGGCGTCGTCATCGGGGTCGCATGGGCGGTCGTCATAGCGATGACCATCTGGGCGTACCGAGAGTGGCGCAAGGCGCGCAAGCAGGCTGACGACCCCAGCTGATCCCTGTCAGCGGCGGTGGCGGTCTTTCGGCCGCACGCGCAGGCCGCTGGCGAGCAGCCGTCGCACCAGATCGCGCGACGACACACGTTCGGCTCCGAGGCTCACGAGCGCGTCGATGCGGTCGATGGGCACGTCGTAGTGGTCGGCGTCGAATGCACGGCGGGGGATGCCCGCCTGAGCCGCGAACGCGTGCAGCTCGTCGAGGTCGGTGTCACTGACCAGGTGCGCCCAGAGCGTGCCGTGATTGGCCCAGAGCGGGTCGTCGACGAGGATGGCCATGGGGGCAATCCTAGTTCGCCGCCTCGTCTGCATGTCGCAGAGAGGATGCGGCGCCTGTAGAGTGGATGCGGTGCAGGCAGTGACACGCCCGGCTGTCGGCTTGACCGGCAATAGGGGCTGGCTGTAGTGTTGATCCCTGGCGCGGAATGTCGTAGGCATGCGCCCATCAGCTTTCATCTCAATTTCAGTAGTGAGGATTCACGTGGTTTACGCAGTTGTGCGCGCCGGAGGGCGTCAGGAAAAGGTCGAGGTCGGCACTGTCCTCATCGTCGACCGCGTTGCCGCAGACGACAAGGGCACGGTTGAGCTTGCTCCCGTCATGCTCGTCGACGGCGACACCATCACCACCGAGGCCGACAAGCTCTCGAAGGTCAAGGTCACGGCTGAGTTCGTCGAAGACCTTCGCGGTCCCAAGATCGTGATCCAGAAGTACAAGAACAAGACCGGATACCGCAAGCGCATCGGACACCGCCAGGAGCTCACGCGCCTCAAGGTCACCGAGATCAAGTAGGAGGCGACAAGAACAATGGCATCAAAGAAGGGTGCATCCAGCACCAAGAACGGTCGCGACTCGAACGCCCAGTACCTCGGCGTCAAGCGTTTCGGCGGCCAGGTAGTCAAGGCTGGCGAGATCCTCGTCCGCCAGCGTGGCACGAAGTTCCACCCCGGCGCAGGCGTCGGTCGTGGCAAAGACGACACACTGTTCGCGCTTCAGGCCGGCTCGGTCGAGTTCGGTGCGAAGAGCGGTCGCAAGGTTGTCAACATCGTTGCAGCCGCTGCTGAATAATTGAGCATGCGAGAGGGGCGGGCTTCGGCTCGCCCCTTTTCGCCTATCTGAGACAGAAACCGGGAGACACCATGGCAACGTTCGTTGATCAGGTCACGCTGCACCTGCAGGCGGGCGACGGCGGCGACGGGTGCGTCTCGGTTCGTCGCGAGAAGTTCAAGCCGCTGGCGGGGCCAGACGGCGGCGACGGCGGCGACGGCGGCGACATCATCCTGGTCGCCTCGACGCAGGCGACCACGCTGCTGAACTACCACCGCTCACCGCACCGCAGCTCCGACAAGGGTCGCGCAGGCATGGGCGACCACCGCAACGGAGCCCGCGGAGAAGACCTCGAGCTGCTGGTGCCGGTCGGAACCGTCGTGTCGTCAGCCGACGGCGAGGTCATCGTCGACTTCGAGCACGAGGGCATGCGCTACGTGATCGCGGAGGGCGGCATGGGTGGCTTCGGCAACGCACGCCTCGCCAGCACCAAGCGCAAGGCTCCCGGCTTCGCGCTGCTCGGAACCGAAGGCTGGTCCGGCGATGTGCGGCTCGAGCTCAAGACAGTGGCCGACGTCGCACTCGTGGGGTACCCGAGCGCCGGCAAGTCGAGTCTGATCGCCGCGATGTCGGCTGCTCGCCCGAAGATCGCCGACTACCCGTTCACGACCCTGCACCCGAATCTCGGTGTCGTCGCGTCCGGCCAGTCGCGCTACACGATCGCCGACGTTCCCGGGCTCATCGAAGGCGCATCCGAAGGCCGTGGCCTCGGCCTCGAGTTCCTGCGCCACATCGAGCGCAGCAGCGCTCTGCTGCATGTGATCGACTGCGCGACCCTCGAGACGGCTCGCGACCCGCTGACCGACCTCGAGCGGCTCAAGTCCGAGCTTGCGGCGTATCCCGTTCCCGCAGGCCAGACACCGCTGCTCGAGCGCCAGCAGATCGTCGCGCTCAACAAGATCGACGTGCCAGAGGCCCGCGAGCTGGCTGAGTTCGTGAAGCCAGACCTCGAAGAGATGGGCTACCGCGTCTTCCTGATCTCGACAGTCAGTCACGAGGGGCTCCGACAGCTGAACTTCGCGCTGGCCGAGGTGGTCGAGCGCGACCGCGCGGCCCGCGAGTCCGAACCGGCCCCCGAGCGCATCGTCATCAAGCCGCGCTCGGTCGACCGTCGTGAGTTCGAGGTCAAGGTCGAGGGCGGCAGCTACGGCGACACCTATCGCATCCTCGGAGCAAAGCCCGAGCGGTGGCTGCAGCAGACCGACTTCAGCAACGACGAAGCCGTCGGCTACTTCGCCGACCGCCTGCAGAAGCTGGGCATCGACGAGGCGCTCATCGCCAAGGGCGCGAAGGCAGGCGCCTCGGTCACGATCGGGCAGAGCGGTCGCGTGTTCGACTGGGAGCCCACCATGACGAGCGCCGCTGAGGTGCAGGTCGGCAACCGCGGAACAGATCCGCGCTTCGATGAGGCCGACCGCGCCACTCGCGCCGAGCGCAAGCGCCAGTACCACGCGCGTATGGACGCCAAGGCCGCAGCACGCGACGAGCTGCTCGAAGAGCGAGAGCTCGGCAAATGGACCGATGACGAAGGGTTCGAGATTCGCAATGGTGAAGAGTGACGGGCAGCGCGCACGACGCGTCGTAGTCAAGGTCGGCTCGAGCTCGATCTCGGGCGACAACAGCAAGCAGATCAAGCCGCTTGTCGACGTGCTGTCACAGCTTCACCGCGATGTGCAGGTCGTGCTCGTCACCTCGGGTGCGATCGCGACTGGTCTTCCGTTTCTCGGTCTCGGCGAGCGTCCGTCAGACCTCGCGCTGCAGCAGGCGGTGGCGGCGGTGGGCCAGCACGCGCTCATCGTGCGCTATCAGCAGGCGCTCGATGCCCACGGCATCACCGCCGGCCAGGTGCTCCTGACGTCGTACGACATGGATGACCCCGTGAGTCGCAAGAACGCGCAGCGGGCGCTCGACATGCTCATGGACCTCGACGTGCTGCCGATCGTAAACGAGAACGACACGGTCGCGACACAGGAGATCCACTTCGGCGACAACGACCACCTCGCTGCACTCGTCGCGCGTCTCATCAATGCCGAGCAGCTCATCCTGCTGAGCGACATCGAGTCGCTGCGCACGGCACCGCCGGACCAGCCGGGCAGCGAGCCCATCTCGTTCGTCGGATTCGGCGAGTCGCTGTCGGGCGTCGAGTTCGGCGCATCGTCGTCGAAGATCGGCTCGGGCGGGGCGCGCACGAAGGTCGAGGCGGCGAGACTCGCTGCCGAAGCCGGTGTCGAGGTCGTCGTGACGGCGACCCCGAAGTTCGCCGCGCTCATGGCGGGGGAGCAGGTCGGCACGCGCTTCGCACCCAACCCGTCGCCGCACATCCGCTAGTCCCGCGCATCCGCTGGCTCCCGACTGCTGGTGAGCCTAGGATTGGGGAATGGCTGACGCATTCCTCGATCTCCTCTCGGCAAGCCGCGATGCCGCGGCAGACCTCGGGTCTGCGCCGTCCGAACTGCGCAAGCAGGGCATCCGCGCCATCGCCGACGCGATCGAATCGGCGAGCGATGAGATTGTCGCTGCGAATGCCGACGACGTGCGCCGCGGCCGCGACTCGGGCATGGCGGCCGGGCTGCTCGACCGGCTGCATCTCGACGCAGAGCGAGTGCAGGCTCTGGCCGATGCGGCTCGTGCGCTGGCCGAGCTTCCGGATCCCGTGGGCGAAGTGCTCAGGGAGCGCACGCTCGACAACGGCCTGCTGCTGACCCAGGTTCGTGTTCCGTTCGGTGTGATCGGTGCCATCTACGAGGCCCGGCCCAACGTCACCGTTGACATCGCCTGCATCTGCATCGGCACGGGCAACGCCATCGTGACGCGCGGAGGCAGCGCAGCAGAGTCGACGAACCGGGTGCTGGTGCGCGTGATGCAGTCGGCGCTCGTCGGTGTCGGCCTTCCTGAGAAGTCGGTGCAGACCATCGACGAGTTCGGGCGCGAAGGGGCCGGAAGGCTCATGACGGCTCGCGGCTATGTCGACCTGCTTGTTCCCCGCGGCTCCGCTGCGCTGATCGAGCGTGTGGTGACGGAGTCGACGGTTCCTGTCATCGAGACGGGTGCGGGAATCGTGCATGTCTATGTCGACGGCAGCGCCGATCTCGAGATGGCGCGCGACATCGTCGTGAACTCCAAGGTGCACCGGCCGAGCGTGTGCAATGCGCTCGAGACCGTGCTGGTCGACCGCGCCATCGCCGACGAAGCGGTGCCGCTGCTGGTGCAGGCGCTGCGCGACGCGTCTGTCACCGTGCACTCGGAGGGCGGGGGCATCGCCGACACCGTCGAGCTCGCCGACACGGGCTGGGCGACCGAGCACCTCGCGCTCGATGCGGCGATTCGCATCGTCGACGGCGTCGATGCGGCGATCGAGCACGTCAACGCCTACGGAACGCATCACACCGACAGCATTGTCGCGACGGATGCGGCGGCAGTCTCGAGGTTTCTGCAGCGAGTCGACAGCGCAGTGGTGATGCACAACGCGTCCACGCGCTTCACCGACGGAGGCGAGTTCGGCTTCGGGGCCGAAGTCGGCATCTCGACGCAGAAGTCGCACGCGCGCGGCCCCATGGGCCTGCCCGAGCTGACGAGCACCAAATGGATCGTCAGGGGAGAGGGCCAGACCCGCAGCTAGCGCTGGTTCGGCCGTGACAGCGGTCAGCAGGTAGGATTGACGAGGTTAGGAGCAGCATGCACATTCTTCTTGAGGGGGCCGCAGAGGCCTCACACACGATTCCCCCGTACGCCTGGGTCGCAGCCGGCGTTGCCGCCGCGGTCTTCCTTGGCTCATTCGCCGTCACCCGTGCTTTCCGCGATGTTGCCAACAGGCACGCGGTCGTCCCTGAAGGCGCAGAGGAACAGCAGCACTAGAAGTGCCGCACACGCGCCGCCGCCTCGGCATCATGGGCGGCACCTTCGACCCCATTCACCACGGCCACCTGGTCGCGGCGAGTGAGGTCGCGAAGCATTTCGACCTCGACGAGGTCGTCTTCGTGCCGACTGGAGAGCCGTACCAGAAGCGCAATGTGACTCCGGCCGAGCACCGCTATCTGATGAGTGTCGTCGCGACCGCATCGAACCCGAGGTTCTGGGTCTCACGAGTCGACATCGACCGTGACGGGCCGACGTACACGATCGACACCCTGCGCGACATCAAGGCGCGCGAACCCGACGCCGACCTCTTCTTCATCACAGGAGCCGACGCATTCACCGACATCGTCGGCTGGAAAGACGTCGATCAGCTCTGGGAGCTCGCACACTTCATCTCGGTGACGAGGCCAGGGCACAAGCTCGAAGTTTCGGGATATCCTGAGGAACGCGTATCCTTGCTTGAGATTCCCGCGCTTGCCATATCCTCAACTGACTGTCGAGCGCGAGTAAAAGCGGGATACCCGGTGTGGTACCTGGTTCCCGACGGTGTTGTGCAATACATTTCAAAACACCACCTATACCGAGAGATACCGAAGCAATGACTGACACTGGCAACGAAGAGCGTCCGCTCACACGGCGTGAGCTTCGCGCGCGTGAGCGAGCTGCTGCCGCTGCCGCGGTGGCTTCCACTCCCGAGGCTGACGAGACTGCTCAGTCTGCATCTGAGCCCGCAGCCGAACAGCCGGCGGCAGCTGAAGAAGCGCCTCGCGTCGAAGAGCCCGCCCAGGCCGAAGACTCTGCCCAGGCCGAAGACCCTGCCCAAGGCGCTGCTGTCATCGAAGAGCAGCCCGACTACACGGCCCTGCAGCCTGACCAGCCCGAAGAGGCTCCTGTCGACGAGGCAGTCGAAGCCGAAGCGCAGGAGACACAGGCCTACACGATCGACGATCTCCGCGAGACGGGGCTCGTCGCAGAAGAAGAGGTCGCAGCAGAGCCGGTTGAGGCAGATGTTGCTCCTGAGCCCGCAGTCGAGGCTCCAGAAGAGACACCCGCTGCTCCCGCTGCAGAAGCAGCAGAGGCCACGAGCGGCAAGCGCGGAATCGGCCGTTTCTTCGGTCGCCGCAGCCGCCCCGAGACCGCTGAAGAGCCCGCAGCCGACTTTGACTCGCTGATCGCCGCAGACTCGGCGCCTTCGAGCGACGACGCTGCCGAAGAGCCTGCTGAAGGCGGCATCGAAGACCTCGAGTTCGCCGATGCCGACCAGGCTGCAGACGACGCCGCAGCCGATGCAGCTCCAGAGGCACCGGTCGCTGAAGAGCCGGTTGCAGCAGAGCCCGTCGAAGCAGAGATCGTGAGCGAGCCTGAGGCTGCTCCTTCGGTCGACCCCGCTGCCGAGACGCAGGAAGTGGCAGGTCCTGCTCGTGCAGCAGGCTCACGCAATGTTCCGCTTGACCAGGCTCAGAACCTCGATGCAGTGCGCGACGAAGACGTCGACAGCGTCGAGATCGATGAGGTCCAGGTGGATGAGCGTCGCATCTCGGCGCGCACCGTCTCAGACAGCACTCCTCCGCAGATGGACGACACGCGAGGCGCTTCGTTCGAGAACGACACCGACCTGCCGAGCGGTCCGAGCCGCGGACGCGGCGGACGCCTGCCGTTCGTCGTGAACGTCGTCGAAGACACATCAGAGCACCACATCTCCGACCTGCACCGCGGTCGCGAGAACGTCGAGGGCAATAATGTCGGCACCGGATCCTCGAGCATCACGGCCAACGCGCTCGTGCTGCCCGCGACCAGCCAGGAAGACCAGATTCAGTTCGAGTCCGAGGACGGCGTGCTCGTCACGGGATCGATCGACCTTCCCGACGGCTTTGCCTCGTCGGGTCGTGCGCGCGGAGCATTCGACAGCGCCGACATCGACTCGTCGAGTGACAGCAGCGAGGTCACGAACCCTGAGACGCAGCCCGTTCGAGCCAGCCGTGCGGTTTCGAGCTATGCGAACGCGCGCGTGAGCATCGCTCCCAAGCGTCAGTCGCGCAGTGCGCTGCCGTGGGCTCTCGGCATCGGAGGCGGTGTCGTCTTCGGCGCCATCGTCGTTGTGGCAGTCGGCTTCGTGGCGGGATGGTTCTGATTCGTGACAGCTACTGATCGAGCGATTGAGCTCGCACGAGCCGCGGCAGTCGCGGCTGACGACACTCTCGCAACTGATCTGCTGGGCATCGATGTCACTGACCTGACGCCGATCTCAGACGTGTTCGTTCTGGCGACAGGCCGCACGGAGCGTCAGGTGACGGCGATCGCACGAGAGATCCAGGATGCCCTGCACGAGCTGGGTGCAAAGCCCATCAGTCGTGAGGGGCTTGAAGAAGGTCGTTGGGTGCTGCTCGACTTCAATGAGATCGTTGTGCACGTCTTCCATGAAGAAGAGCGAACATACTATTCGCTCGAGCGACTCTGGCATGACTGCCCGGTCGTCGACCTGCAGCTGCCGGCTGCCGAGTCATCTGCTGGTGGCACTTCGCAGTAGTGCGGTTGTGTATACTGTTCTAGTTGCCTGACGGCAATATGGGCCTGTGGCGCAGCTGGTAGCGCACCTGCATGGCATGCAGGGGGTCAGGGGTTCGAGTCCCCTCAGGTCCACAAATTCGAGAGGCTCCCTTGCGGGGGCCTTTCGTCGTCTTCGGGGTCAGTCAGCGCCTTCACGAGACGGTTGCCGCAGGTCAGGCACGCTCTCGAGGCACTCGATGCCGAGAGTCGCGGCTACGCGGATGCGCGGTTGGTCAGTCGCATCGGCAGCACGACCTGTTCGGTCTGGCGCGTGCGATCTGCAAGCCTTGCGACGGTGAGCTCAGCGGCACGCCGGCCCATCACGTCGGTCTCGCCGGCCACGACCGTGATGCCGAGCACGCGTGCCCACTCCACGTCATCGAAGGCCACGATGGCCGGTCGATCGGCGACGGGAACGGGGGAGAGCTCCTCGAGGATTCCGAGCAGGATGCGGTTGTTTCCGGCGACGAGTGCGGTCGGGGGCTCGCGCATCGCCAGGAGTTCTCCTACCCGAGCCCGTGCATCCGTGATGCTGTGCGCATCCGGTCTCACAAGCGACTGCCACTCTGCCGAGCTCTCGTCGAGCACCGACGCCATGCCCTCGATGCGCGATCTGTAGGTCGGCAGCCACGCGTAGTCGCCCACGAAAGCGATGCGGCGGTGCTGTGCCGCGAGCAGGTGGGCGGCAGCGAGGCGGCCGCCCTCCTGGTTGTCGAAGACGACCGAGTCTGCTTCGAGATTCACTGCGGGGCGGTCGACGAACAGCACCGGAACCCCGCGCGCCTGCAGCTGCCGGTACTCGGCGTGGTCGGTCATCGACGAGACCACGATGAGCGCTTTGGTCTGGCGGTCGGCGAGGTCGTGCGTGACCAGTCGCTCCTTCTCGGGCGACTCGTCGGAGTTTGCGACCGACAGGTGCATGCCCTGATTGCGCACGCCGTCTTCGACAGCCTGGGCGAGGGCCGAGTAGAACGGGTTGGTGAATCCGCCGCTCACGAGTCCGATCGAGTCGGCGAGCCTGCCGCTGGCGAGCAGGCTTGCGGCCGAGTTGCGCTGATAGTCGAGGTCGCTGGCCGCCTGCAGCACTTTCGAGCGGGTCTCGTCGGTGACGTAGGCCTCGCCGCTCAGTGCGCGGGATGCGGTCTTGAGGCTGACTCCGGCTCGCTCTGCCACTTTGGCGAGCGTGGCTCGACCGCCGGGGGCGCTGATGGGATCGGCCATGACTCTCCTGAAGTGATGAACGGTATGGACAGAGTCTCACGAAACATCGTGTGTCTGCACGCGAATCTGCTCTTCTGCAAGCGAAAGCCCTGTGCTACGCTCGTGCCAGTATGACAGCGATGTCATACATCGAGACACAACGCAGTGCAATCGAAAGAGTCCCCATGACGCAGCAGCGCAAGGCCCAGGTCAGAACTACTCGCCGCATCGGCGGTCCTCTGGGCGTGATCGTCGCCGCAGCCGCTGCATTCTCGATGCTTGCGCCGCTTCCGGCCAATGCCGAGCCGCTGAACAGCAGCTTCCACTCCTCGTTCGAGGCCGACGACAGCGCACCCGTGCTCGAGCCGACGGGCGAAGCCGTCAACGTCTCGGGCGATCAGTTCGCGCCGGGCAGCGCGCTCGGGCACGTCGCCGCTGTCACGACATCGGGCGAGAACTCGCCGAACGAAGTGGCAGCGAACCTGGCAGACGGCATGGCGGGGTCGAAGTGGCTCGTGTTCGAATCGACCGGATGGGTCGAGTACGAGTTCGACGAGGCGCAGCCCATCGTGCGATACACGCTGACCTCGGCCAATGACGCGGAGGAGCGCGACCCCAGCAGCTTCCGCGTGCTCGGCTCGCAGGACGGCGAAGAGTGGACGCTGCTCGACTCGCGCTCGGGCGAGACCTTCGACGACCGCGCTGCGACCAATGTCTACGAGGTCGAGGCCACCGGCGAGACCTACAAGCACCTGCGCCTCGAGGTCACCGAGAACCAGTCGGGCAGCATCGTGCAGCTGGCCGGCTGGGAGCCGATCGCAGTCGCAGACGCAGTGGCCGAGCCGGCCCCGCTGACAGCAGAGGTCAGCACCGGCCCGACGATGTCGTACACGGCGAAGACGAATGTCGGCTTCACCGGCGTGCAGTCGCTCAAGTACTCCGGCCACCACCTCGACACGGGCGCCGCTGCATCCAGCACGCTGCTCTACAGCGACGTCGACGTCGCGATCGAGGCAGACAGCGAGCTCTCGTACAAGCTCTTCCCGCAGCTCGACAGCGGGCAGTCGTATGCCTCGACGTTCGCCGCGGTCGACCTCATTCTCGACGACGGCACGAAGCTCTCTGAGACAGACGCTGTCGATGCCTACGGCTACGGCGCCAACGCAGTCGACCAGGGCCTCTCGAACGCGCTGTTCCCCGACCAGTGGAACAGCGTCACGATCGACCTGAGCGCGTTCGCCGGGCGCACCGTCACAGACATCGTGCTCTCTTACGAGCACCCGGGCGAGGGCGTCAATGCCGTCGAGCTTCCGGATGCAGACACAGTGGTCGCAGGCTGGCTCGACGATGTCGTCATCGGGGCGGCAGAGCAGCGTGACACCTCCGATGGCCTCGTGTCGTACGTCGACACTCGTCGCGGCACGAACTCGACCGGCGGATTCTCGCGCGGCAACAACCTTCCGGCGGCGGCATGGCCGAACGGATTCAACTTCGTCACACCGATGACTGACGCCGACAACGTCGGCACGCTGTACCACTACCAGCAGTCGAACACCGCGCAGAACCGCCCCGCCCTTGAGGGCATCGGCATCTCGCACGAGCCGAGCATCTGGATGGGCGACCGCAACCAGCTGGCGGTGCTGCCGGCTGCCAATGCAGACCCGACATCGTCACTCGACGACCGCAAGCTCACCTTCTCGCACGACAACGAGACTGCCCGCCCTGACATCTACCAGGTCGAATTCGACAACGGCATCACGGCAGAGGTCACGGCGACCGATCACGGCGTGATCTACCGCTTCTCGTTCGTCGACGACGCGAGCTCGGTGCTCGTCGACCAGCTTGTCGACGACTCGAAGCTCAGCGTCGACGGCAGCGTCGTCAGCGGCTGGGTTGACGGCGGCTCGGGATGGCCCGGCCGCACCCGCATGTTCGTCTACGGCGAGTTCGACAGCCAGCCCATCGCGGCAGGTGCCACGAACAACGGAGACCGCAACGACAGCGCACGCTACGCAGCGTTCGACACCTCGTCTGACAAGACCGTCGAGCTGCGCATCGCGACCTCGTTCATCTCACAGGACCAGGCGGCTGCCAACTACGGCTTCGAGCTCGACGGAGTGTCGTTCGACCAGGCGCACACCGCAGTGCAGGACGCCTGGAACGACCGCCTCGGCGTCATCACCGACGTGCAGGGCGCGAGCGACGCTGAGCTCGTGAACCTCTACTCGGGGCTCTACCGTCTGAACCTCTACCCGAACTCGCAGTTCGAGAACGTCGGCACCGCAGACGCACCCGAGTATGCATACGCCTCGCCTGTCAGTCCGACAGAGGGAGAGGCGACCGACACTGAGACCAATGCCCCGATCGTCGAGGGCAAGATCTACGTCAACAACGGTTTCTGGGACACCTATCGCACGGCCTGGCCGCTGTACTCGCTGCTGTACCCGGATGTGGCTGAAGAGCTCGTCGACGGCTTCGTGCAGCAGTACCGCGACGGCGGCTGGATCGCTCGCTGGTCGTCACCGGGCTACGCAGACCTCATGACGGGCACCAGCTCGGATGTGGCATTCGCCGAGGCGTACCTCGCCGGAGCGCTGAGCAATGCGACCGCGCTCGAGGCATACGACGCAGCAGTCAAGAACGCGACGGTGCTGCCCGAGTCGAACGCGGTCGGGCGCAAGGGCCTGGCCGAGTCGATCTTCCTCGGATTCACCGAATCCGACACGCACGAGAGCGCGTCGTGGGGCCTCGAGGGCTTCATCAACGACTTCGGCATCGCCAACATGGCGACCGCCCTGGCAGAAGACCCCGAGACGCCCGCAGACCAAGTCGACCGCCTGCTCGAAGAGGCCGACTACTTCACGGCCCGCGCATCCCACTATGTCGAGATGTACAACGAGGAGGCCGGAACCTTCACCGCTCGCAACCGCGACGGCAGCTGGCCCGAAGGCGCCGAGTTCGACAAGAAGGCATGGGGAGGAGCGTTCACCGAGGCGAGCGCCTGGACCTTCGCCTTCCACGCGCCGCATGATGTCGACGGACTCGCTGCGCTCTACGGAGGCCGCGAGGGCCTGCTGGCAGAGTTCGACGAGTTCCTGACGACGCGCGAGGACGCGAGCTACTCCGGCATTCACGAAGCACGGGAGGCGCGGGATGTGCGGCTCGGCATGCTGGGCATGTCGAACCAGATCTCGCACCACATTCCGTATGTGCTGGCAGAGGCGGGCGACCCCGCTCGCGCTCAGGCGCTGATCAGCGACATCCAGCAGCGGCTCTTCGTCGGCTCCGACATCGGCCAGGGATACCCCGGCGATGAGGACAACGGCGAGTTCTCGGCCTGGTACGTGTTCTCAGCCCTCGGCTTCTACCCTCTCGAGGTCGGATCCGGCGACTACACCATCGGCTCGCCGCTGTTCGACAGCGCAACCGTGCACCTCGCCGGCGGCGACCTGACGATCCAGGCGCCCGGCGCATCCGACGGCCTCGACTATGTCGCGGGCGTGAACGTGAACGGCCAGGACATCTCGACCACGACCTTCGACGGCGACCTGCTGCGAGAGGGCGGAACGATGACGTTCGCCATGACCGACGAGCCCAGCGACTGGGGTGCGAAAGACCTCGGCGAGGAGCTCGAGGTGCCCGAGACGATGGTCGACGCGACCGATCCCGAGCTCGGTGCGCTGGCGGCGGCAGACGGCACTCCCGTCGACTCGCTGGTCGACGACACGATGCTCTCGTCGACGACGTTCGACAGCGGCAGCGCTGAGCTGACCTGGACCACGGCATCCGTGCCCGTCCGCCTCGGCCAGTACACGCTGACCAGCACTGACCCTGAGACAGCGCCTGTTTCATGGACGCTCGAGGGCTCTGTGGACGGCGAAGTCTGGGTCGAGCTCGATGCTCGAGAAGACCAGGAGTTCGTCTGGGACACCCAGACGCGTCCGTTCGGCATCGATGACGACGGTGCGTTCACGAGCTTCAGGCTGCAGGTCGATGCAGCCGACGGCAGTGCGCTGCAGCTTGCCGAGCTCGAGCTGTTCGCAGCTCCGGCCGATGCAGGCGATCTCTCGGTCACGGCGGCTGCGCAGCAGAGCGTCGAGGTCGATGAGCTCTTCGACGGCACGCTGGCAACCGTGGTCGGCAGCGAAGCCGATGCATCGGGCTACGAGGTGACTGTCGACTACGGTGACGGCACAGATGCACAGACCGCAGAGCTCACCCGCGATGCACTGGGCGGCTGGAAGGTCACGGCCGAGCACACCTTCACGGCACCGGGCCTCTACACGGCGGCCATCACGGCTCGTGATTCGGCCGGTGCGGTTGCGACGGCACAGGCGAGCGTTCGGGTCACCCGCGACGCGACGTTCGAAGGCGCACTGAACAACGTGTGCATCGGCGACCTCGGCGCCACCGCAGCAGACTGCGACGGCCTCGGCTACGGCTACGACCGCGCGAAGCTGCTCGACGAGGGATTCGTGCAGGGCGAGACCGTCGCGATCGAAGGCACCGAGCTGACCTACGACCTGCCCGGTGTCGAGCCCGGCGAGCCCGACAACCTGACTGGCGAGGGCCAGACGGTGAGCATCGACCTCGGTGACGGCGCCACGCAGCTTGCGTTCGTCGGCACCGCGAATGAGACGCCGCGCGAGCCCGAGGCTGTGCTGCACTTCACCGACGGCAGCGAGCAGATCGTGAAGATCTCGTTCGGTGACTGGGTCGGCAGCGTGAGCAGCCCCGCCTTCGACAACACGGTGGTCGCGATCTCGGAGGGCCGACTGCGCGGAACAGCCGCTGAGTCCGGCACGCCCAAGAACACGGCGATCTATGCGACTGCGGCGATCGACCTCGATGTCGACGAGCAGGGTGCTCCGAAGGTCGTCGAGTCGCTGACGATGCCTGATGAGCCCGGCTCGCTGCGCGACGGACGCGTGCACGTGTTCGCCATCGCATCCGACGGTGCGCGCGAGAGCACGCCGCTGGTCGTCGAGCCGGCCGAGGTTGCCGTGCAGACTGCCGGCGAGGAGTTCGAGTCGACGCTGGCGACCGTCAGCGGAGGAGCGGATGCGCAGACCGCCACAGTCAACTGGGGTGACGGCAGCGACGTGGTCGCCACGGACGTCTCCGACGGCCAGGTCAGCGCGAGCCACACCTATGCCGCTGAGGGCGACTACGCAGTCACGGTGACGGTCGACGACGGCATGAAGTCGGCTGAGGCCGAGCTGCAGATCACGGTTGAAGCAGCCGCGGTCGAGTACGAGCCCGAGATCGCCGTCAGCCCCGAAGCGGTGCGACCCGGCGACTCGGTCGACGTGACCGGCAGCGGGTTCGCCCCTGACGAGCAGGTCGCGGTGCAGCTGGGCAACGAGGAGGCAGTGACGGTGCAGTCGGATTCCGACGGTGCGGTCGCGGCTTCGCTCGACGTGCCTGACGACATGGTCGACGGCACCGTGCCGGTGACAGCAGTGGGCGAGGTCTCGATGACCGAGGCTCGTGCTGAGGTTCGGGTGCAGGCAGACCTGCCGCAGCCGGTCGAGACTGCCGTCACGCTGGCTGCACAGCCCGAGGACCTCGCGGCCGGTGACCTGCTCACCCTCACCGCGAAAGTGACGCCGGAAGACGCCGTGGGCCAGATCGAGTTCCGCGAGGGCGATGAGCTCGTGGCGACTGCCATGGTCTCGGGCGGTGTCGGCGAGGCCGAGATTCCGGTCGAGACGTCGGGGGAGCACACCTACGTGGCGCACTTCATCCCCGAAGACGACGCTGCCTTCGGTGCCTCGGTCTCTGACCCGGTCACGGTGACCGTACGCGACACCCCCGTGCTCGAGGCAGAGCTGACGATCTCGCAGAGCGAAGTCGTTCAGGGCGGCACCGTCGAGGCAGTCGGACGCGGCTTCGGCTCGGCAGAGACCGTGTCGATTGCGCTGCACTCCGACCCGATGCACCTCACCGAGGTGACGGCCGACGACAACGGCGCGTTCCGCATCCAGCTCACGATTCCCGCTGACGCCCCTGTCGGCGATCACACGATCGTGGCGGAGGGAGCCGACTCGGGACTGCAGGCCGAAGCACCCATCACGGTGACGGATGCGGCGACCACCGATCCGGACGACGACCTGCCCGAGACGGGCGGCACGGTGTCTGCCCTGCTGATCCTGCTGGTGCTCGCACTCGTGGGAGCCGGACTCGTGCTGACGATGCGGATGAGAAGGGCCGAGTGATCGCGGAGAGCAAGTAGACTCATGGCCATGCGAATTGGCTGCCACGGTTTCGTCTTCTCAGGCAAGTTCGATGAGGCGGGCATCCGCACCGCCATCGAGGGGGTGCAGGAGGCCGGCTTCGACTTCATCGAGATGCCGCTCATGGATCCCTTCTCGTTCGACGAGGAGGCCGCGAAGCGGGTGCTCGAAGAGACGGGCATCGAGATGACGGCGTCACTCGGGCTGAATGCCGACACCGACGTCTCGAGCGAAGACCCCGCCGTCGTCGAGCGAGGCGAGGCGCTGCTGCGCAGAGCAGTCGACATCGTGGCGCACGTGGGCGGTACCGACCTCTGCGGCGTCATCTACTCGGCGCTGCAGAAGTACTCGCAGCCGGCCTCTGACCTCAGCCGTCAGCACTCGGCGGAGGCGATCCGTCGGATCGGCGCCTACGCTGCCGAGCGCGGTGTCGTCGTCTCGCTCGAGATCGTCAACCGCTACGAGACGAACATCATGAACACCGGCCGCGAGGGCCTCGCGTTCCGTGAGCTGGTCGGCCACGACAACGTGCACCTGCACCTCGACACGTACCACATGAACATCGAGGAGTCGGGGATGCTTGAGCCGATCCTCGACCTCGGCGACACGCTGCGCTACGTGCACATCGGCGAGAGCCACCGCGGTTACCTGGGCTCTGGATCGGTCGACTTCGACGCGCTCTTCAGGGCACTGGTTCGCACGGGCTTCGACGGGCCGGTCGTGTTCGAGTCGTTCTCGAGCACGGTCGTCGACGAGTCGCTCACCAAGTCGCTCGGCATCTGGCGCAACCTCTGGGACGACTCCGACGATCTCGCCGCGCATGCGAACCGCTTCATCAGAGACGGCCTTCGCGCGGTCGATTCGATCAGGATGCACTAGTCACACTGCATGATCAGGTGAGCCGCCGTACACTGGCGCCATGAGCGATTACTACAGCACCGGTCAGCCGCAGCAGCAGCCCGACTACGGCTACGGGCAGCAGCAGCCTGACTACGGCTACGCACAGCCCGCGCCCTACGGCGAGCCTGCCCCTGCGCGGCCGAAGTCGAAGGCGCTCGGCCTCTGGTCGCTCATCCTGGCAGCAGTTGCGCTCGTCGTGGGCGTCGGCGCGGGAATCTGGATGGGCGCGGCAGTCGCTCCATACGGGGTGGCGTCTGGCGTGAGCTATGAGTTCTCGACAGACACCATGCCGCCCGAGGCTGCGGGCGCCGTGCTGGTCTCGTTCGTGGCGTGGGGATTCGCTTCGCTGCTCGGCATCGTCGCGATCGTGCTCTCGATCATCGGCATGGTCAAGAACGCCGGCCGAGGGCTTGCGATCGCGGCTCTGGTCATCGCGCTCATCGCACCCGTTGCCTCGTTCTTCGCGATCGGCGTGGCTGCGACCACCCTGATGTAGGGACTACGCTCGCCTGACGGTGAGCACGAACGCACTGTCGTCGAGTGCGTGCACACTGTGCCGCTCCTGCGGTATCGACATCAGGTCGCCGGTCTCGAGCGTCCAGGACTTCAGGGCTGTGACGAGCTCGACGCGTCCGCTGATCACCTGCAGCGTCGCCTCTGGCGGAGCATCGTGTGGCGCAAGGTCAGCGTCAGCCAGCAGCACGATCAGCGTCTGGCGCAGCACCGTCTCACGGCCGCCGTAGAGCGTGTCCGACGCTCGTCGCGCAGCGCTCGATGATGCCTTTTCGTGCAGGCGAGCGATCTCGCGGTGCAGGTTGACGGCGTGCGGGTCGGTCTGGTTCGGCATGTTCTGCTCGGTCATGGCGGCTCCTTCGCTTGCATCCAGTCTGGCACGCCGGAGCATCGCGCTGCCGCCTGCGCCGCCCTTCTTTGCTACTGTTTTCGGTACGCCGAAATATGGGCTTCAGTGAACCGAAATACCGGTGTGCAGACTCGTGAAGGGGGAGTGCATGAGAAGAGCCGCGATTGCGGCCGCCGCCGCTGTGGCGCTGCTCGCGAACGGATGCACCGCATCCGCCCCCGCTGCCGAGCCCGAAGCCTCGACCGGCCTGCCGCAGGTGCTGACGACATTCTCGGTGCTCGCAGACATGGCGCAGAATGTCGGGGGAGCACACGTCGAGGTGACGTCGATCGTCAAGCCCGGTGCTGAGATCCACGGCTACGAGCCCACACCGAGCGACATCGCGACGGCGTCAGAGGCCGACCTCGTGCTCGAGAACGGCATGGGGCTCGAAGCCTGGTTCGCACAGTTCATCGAGCAGGCGGATGTTCCGCACGCCGTGGTCTCCGAGGGCGTCGAGACGATCGACATCACAGCAGACGCTGAAGCAGGCACGGCCAACCCACACGCGTGGATGAGCCCGATCGAGGCGCAGGTCTACATCGACGGCATCGCCGAGGCGCTGAGCGACCTCCTGCCCGAGCACGCCGCCGAGTTCGAGGCCAACGCGGCCGAATACCAAGAGCAGGTGCAGCAGGTGCACGACGAGATGCTCACAGCACTCGACGGCGTGCCCGAGTCGCATCGCGCCCTCGTCACCTGCGAAGGCGCCTTCTCGTATCTCGCACGAGACGCCGGCCTCACCGAGAAGTTCATCTGGGCGGTCAACGCAGAGCAGCAGGCGACTCCCCGGCAGATCACCTCGGCGATCGACTTCGTGCGCGACAACGAGGTGCCGGCGGTCTTCTGCGAGTCGACGGTGTCGGATGCGCCCATGCAGCAGGTGGTCGAGAGCACCGATGCGCAGTTCGGGGGCGTGCTGTTCGTCGATTCGCTCTCCGGCCCTGACGGGCCTGTGCCGACCTACCTCGACCTCCTTCGGTACGACGCCGAGCTGATTGTGAGCGGGCTGACAGGGGGAGTGGCATGAGCGAGAGTCCAGACGGCATCCGCGTTGAGGGCCTCACGGTGCGGTACGGCCAGACCGCTGCACTCGAGAATGCGACCGTGACCATTCGGCCGAGCAGAGTCACCGGGCTGATCGGCACGAACGGATCCGGCAAGTCGACCCTGCTCAACTCGATTGTGGGGCGCATCCGCCCGTCCTCCGGAACCGTGCGCATCGACGGCCGCTCGCCGTCCTCTGCACGCCAGCGCAACCTGATCGGCTACGTGCCCCAGACCGAGGCGGTCGACCGCGAGTTTCCGGTCTCGGTCCGCGACGTCGTGATGATGGGGAGGTACGGCCATCAGTGGTTCACCCGTCGCGTGCGGCCG
Organism: Agrococcus casei LMG 22410; assembly: GCF_900163565.1. Lineage (GTDB taxonomy): Bacteria > Actinomycetota > Actinomycetes > Actinomycetales > Microbacteriaceae > Agrococcus > Agrococcus casei. The sequence goes on along the minus strand of NZ_FUHU01000038.1, from coordinate 82,674 downwards.
GCTGACCGCGAGGCTGTCGACCGGGCCCTCGAGCGCGTCGATCTGACTGCGCTCGCCGAGCGGCAGATCGGGGCGCTCTCGGGCGGCCAGCTCAAGCGCACGTTCGTGGCGCGCTGCCTGGCGCAGGAGGCGGTGCACCTGCTGCTCGACGAGCCCTTCGCCGGCGTCGACAAGGCGTCGGAGCGCACGATCACCCGCGTGCTGCGCGACCTTGCCGACGACGGGCACACGATCGTGGTCTCGTCGCACGACCTCGGCGCGCTGCCCGAGCTTGCCGACGACGGCATCCTGCTGCAGCGCCGCGTGCTCTTCCAGGGGCAGATCGCCGAGGTGCTGCAGTCTGATCGGCTGGCGCTGGCCTTCGGCATCGACATCGCCGGGGGCGCCTCGTGAACCCGCTCGACATCCTGCTCGAGCCGCTGCAGTACGAGTTCATGGTGCGCGCGCTGCTGGCCACCGGCATCGCGGCGATCGTCTGCGGCCTCCTCTCGTGCTGGCTGGTGCTGATCGGCTGGTCGCTCATGGGCGATGCCGTCTCGCACGCGGTGCTTCCCGGAGTCGTCATAGCCTACGTGCTCGGGGTGCCGTTCGCCCTCGGTGCCCTCGTCTTCGGCGTGCTTGCCGTGGCGCTCATCGGGGCGATTCGCGACACCTCGCGCATCAAGGAGGACGCCGCGATCGGCATCGTCTTCACCACCCTGTTCGCACTGGGGCTCGTGCTGATCTCGGTCACGCCCAGTCAGACCGACCTGGGGCACATCGTGTTCGGCAGCGTCCTCGGCGTCTCGCGGGCCGACTTCGCGCAGATCGCGGTGCTCGCGGTGATCGTGTTCGCGCTCGTGCTGCTCAAGCGCCGCGACCTCACGCTGTATGCATTCGACCCGGCCCATGCGCACAGCATCGGCCTGAATCCGCGCATGCTCGGGGCGCTGCTGCTCGGGATGCTCGCCTGCACCGCCGTCGTCGCGCTGCAGATCGTGGGCGTGATCCTGGTGGTCGCCATGCTGATCATCCCCGGCGCGACCGCGCATCTGCTCACCGACCGATTCAGCCGCATGCTCTGGATCGCTCCCATTCTCGCCGCTGTGTGCGCGATCGTCGGCATCTACCTGAGCTACTGGCTCGACATCGCCTCGGGCGGATCCGTCGTGCTCGTGCAGGGCGTCGCGTTCGCATTCGTCTATCTGCTGTCGCCGCGACACGGCGTGCTGGCGCGGATGCGCGGGCGACGGCGGCGAGCCCTGGCCAGTGTCAGTGCGGGGGAGTAGTCTGGTGGGAAGAATCACAGGGGTGTAACACGACCGCGACACTCCGCGTGTCGTCCGCCTCAGCGGTTGAATGCTTCGTACAGTGGTCACGAACTTCAACCACTACTTGAAGGTTCGGAAGGAATGAACGTGGACGAGTCACGCAACGACATCGCCGAGGGCACGCGCATCGACGTAGGCATGCTGTTCACCGACGGCCTGCCCGACCAAGACGATGCAACCGGCTATCGAGGCGCCGTCGCCGCTGACGCCGCTGGCATCACCTACCGACAGCTCGACTACTGGGCGCGCACCGACCTCGTGCAGCCGAGCATCCGCACGGCTCACGGCTCGGGCTCGCAGCGCCTCTACTCGTTCCGCGACATCCTCGTGCTCAAGCTGGTCAAGCGACTGCTCGACACCGGCATCACGCTGCAGCAGATCCGCGTCGCGATCGAGCAGCTGCACGAGTCCGGCATCCACGACCTGGCGCAGATCACCCTCATGTCCGACGGCGCAAGCGTCTACCTCTGCACGTCGAGCGACGAGGTCATCGACCTTCTGGGCCGCGGCCAGGGCGTCTTCGGCATCGCAGTCGGCACCGTGCTTCGCGAGGTGCAGACGCAGCTGGTCGAGCTCGACACGACCGCGGCCGGCGAGTCGCCCGTCGACGAGATCGCGCAGATGCGGGCGCGCAAGTCGCGAGCATCCTGACGCTTCAACAACTTGACTTGAGGGAGGCACCGAATACGGTGCCTCCCTCTACATGCATCACAGAATAGGATTGACGTCTGTACTGACGTGACACGAGAGGCCCCCATGACCGCGCGCAGAACTCCATCACTGGCTGTGGCAGCCATGGCGACCGTTGCGGTCGTCGGGCTCGCAGGATGCACGCCCGGCTCTGACGCGCCGGTGCAGTCCGAGCAGCCCCAGGGCGAGGTCTCGACCGACGTCGCCTCGATGGGCGACGTGACGCTGAGCGTCTGGGACCAAGAGGTCCGCGGCGGCCAGAACGCGCAGATCGAAGCACTCAATGCCGCGTTCGAAGACGAGTACCCGAACGTCACGATCGAACGCAACTCGCAGTCGTTCGACGACCTCGTGACCACCCTCAGGCTTGCCATCTCGAGCGACGATGCTCCCGATGTGGTGCAGGTCAACAATGCACGAGGCACGATGGGGCAGTTCGTCTCCGGCGGCCAGATCCTCGACCTCTCGGCGTATGCAGAGGCATACGGATGGGCTGACCGGTTCGACGAGAGCGTGCTTGCCTACTCGAGTTACACCGACGACGCGACCGGCTTCGGCGAAGGCAGCGTCTACGGGCTGCCGCAGGTCGGCGAGATCGTCGGCGTCTTCTACAGCAAGGAGCACCTGGCTGACCTCGGCATCGAGGTGCCGACTGACCTCGACTCGTTCGAGGCTGCGATGCAGGCCTCGCTGGAGGCCGACGTCACGCCGCTGCTGCTCGGCAACGTCGAGCAGTGGCCCGCGGCGCATGTGTTCGGCCCCATCCAGGGTGCGCTCGCCGCACCCGAGGACGTCCGCCTTCTCGGCTTCGGCAATGATGGCGCGACGTGGCAGACGCCCGAGAACCTCGAGGCGGCAGAGACTATGGCCGACTGGGGTGAGCGCGATCTCATCGACCCCGGAGCCAACGGCACCGACTACGACGCAGCGTGGCATGCGCTTGTCGAAGGCGAGGGCACATTCCTGATGGGCGGCTCGTGGCTCGCCGCCGACCTGGCCGACGCCATGGGGGACGACGCGGGCTTCTTCACGCTCACTGAGACGACCACGGGCGGAACAGGGGTGCCGTTCTCGGTGACCAGCGCATCCGATGCTCCCGATGCCGCCGCCGCCTACGTCGACTTCATCACGAGCGAGAAGGCCATGCAGGTCATCGCCGAGAACGGCGGGCTTCCGGCCTTCGGCTCGAGCGCCCTCGCCCCTGAACAGGCGCTGCTGCAGGATGTCTATGCCGCCTACGAGACGACCACGCAGAGCGGCCAGCTGCTGCCGTACCTCGACTACGCGACGCCCACGTTCGGTGACACGATCGGGGCGGCTCTGCAGGAGCTCATCGACGGGCGCATCAGCGCAGAAGAGTTTCTCGAGCGCCTGGAAAGCGATTACGCAGACTTCACCTCCTAGATGAATCGAGCCTGGCTGTACCTTGCACCTGCGCTGGTGCTGTATGCGGCATTCCTGCTGTATCCGATCGGGCGCACGGTGCAGCTGTCGCTCTACGACTGGGACGGATCGACGCTCGCGACGTTCGTGGGCTTCGACAACTACGCTGCGGTCTTCGCCGATGCGGGGCTTCGGGCATCGTTCGGCCATGCCTTCGTGCTGGTGTTCTTCTTCGCCGTGCTGCCGACCCTCCTGGGGCTGGTCGCTGCCGCCGTGCTCTCGCGTGCGAAGGTCTGGGGCCTCGGCATCGCCCGAGTCATCATCTTCCTGCCGCAGGTCATCGCGATGGTGGTCGTGGCAGTCGCCTGGCGGCAGATCTACGCGCCCGACGGATACCTGAACCGAGCGCTGGAGGCCGTCGGCCTCGGCAGCCTCGCTCGCCCGTGGCTCGGCGACTACGACTTCGCCCTGATCGCCGTGGGTCTCGTGGGCACGTGGATCAGTACGGGCCTTGTCACGGTGCTGCTGATGTCGGGCATCTCGCGCATTCCGCAGGAGCGCTTCGAGGCGGCACGGCTCGACGGCGCCGGGCCGGTGCGAGAGTTCACCTCGATCATCGTGCCCGCAGTTCGCGCTGAGATCACCGTCGCGCTCACGCTGACGATCATCGCGTCGCTGAAGACCTTCGACCTGGTCTACGTCATGACCAGCGGCGGCCCGGGGACACAGACGACGGTGCCCAGCTACGAAGTTTTCAAGCTGGCGTTCGAGCAGGGTGCGGTCGGGGCCGGAGCCGCGGTCGGCGTCACGCTCACTGCCATCATCTTCGTCATCGCGATGATCGTGAATCGCATCGGCGACCGCGCTGAGGTCGAGCAGTGAGGGTCGGGCGACTCGAGGTCGCTGCAAACTACGCCCTGCTCGCAGTCTTCGGGCTAGCGGTGCTGGGTCCGATTGCGATCATCCTCATCACGGCCGTCAGTCCTGCCAACTTCGCCGACGCCCAGGCAGGCTGGTTCCATCCCGAGAACTTCGCGACGGCCTGGGTCGAGGGTCGATTCGGGCAGTACCTGGCCGCGTCGATCTCTGTCAGTCTCACGGTCGTGGTGATCTCGTCGGTCGCATCGGTGCTGGCGGGGTATGCGTTCGGCACGATGCGCTTCAAGGCGTCGGGCGTGCTGTTCTATGTCTTCCTCGCGGGCATCATGGTGCCGAGCGAGGCGATCATCATTCCGCTGCACTACGACCTGCGCACCTTCGGCCTGACCGACACGCTCTGGGGCGTCGCCCTGCCGCAGATCGCTCAGTCCATCGCGTTCGGAACGTACTGGATGCGCGCGTACTTCAGGGCCGCGCCCCGCGAGCTCATCGACGCGGCGCGCATCGACGGGGCCGGCAGCTGGCGCACGCTGTGGCAGGTGCTGCTGCCGCTCGCCAGGCCAGCGATCACGACCATGGTCGTGCTCACCTTCATGTGGACCTGGAACGAGTTCCTGATTCCGCTGGCGATGTCGCCGACCGGCGCGTATCGCACGGCACCCTTCGGCCTCGCGCTGTTCCAGGGGCAGTACACCGAGGGAACAGCGCTGCTGGCCGCCGGAGCAGTGTTCGTGGCGCTGCCGGTCGTCGTGGTCTACGCGATCCTGCAGCGGCACTTCATCCGCGGCATGCTCGAAGGAGCAGTGAAGGGCTAGCGTCCCTCGGTCTCGTCGGCGTCTTCTGTCAGCTCGTCGATCTGCGCGGCGGCGGATGCGTCGGCTGCGGCTGTCGGCGTCATGCCGCGGCCGCCGGCCGGGGCAGTGGGCGACTTGCCGAAGTGGTCGTCGAGGTGCTGCAGCAGCTCGTCGAACTGCGCAGCCATCTCCTGTGCGCCCTCGCCGGGCCACACGTGCAGCGGTCGTGCTGCTCCCTGGGCCTGCTGCATCGAGGTGCGCTCTGGCAGCACGATGTCGAGCACGAGGGGGCCGAACATGTCTTTCAGCTCCTGGATGCGGTACTGGTGCTCGAGCGACTGCGGACGCGCGCGGTTGACCACGATGCCAGCGGGCTGCAGACGCTGCGAGAGTCCGCGGCGGATCTCTTCGATCGCGCGCAGGGCACGGTCGGCAGCTGCAACGGAGAAGAGGCCGGGCTCAGTGACGACGAGCACACGGTCGGATGCGGCCCACGCGGTGCGCGTGAGTGCATTCAGGCTGGGCGCGCAGTCGATCAGCACGAGGTCGTACTGTGACTCGACAGTCGCCAGCGCGGTCTCGAGACGCCAGATCTCTTTCAGCGTCGGGTGAGGGCCGTCGAAGTTGATGGCAGACGGGCTACCGATCATCACATCGATCTTGCCACCGTGCCCGGCTGTCCAGCCGGAGGGGACAATGGCCTGCTCGACGATCTTGTCTTTGGGATTCGACAGAACGTCAGCGACGTTGAGTCGCCCTGTCACGTCGATGTCCATGCCCGTCGAGGCGTCAGACTGCGGGTCGAGGTCGACGACAAGGGTTCTGAGACCCTTCGCGAACGCCGCGGACGCAAGGCCCAGCGTGACGGTCGTCTTGCCGACGCCACCTTTCAATGAACTCACTGATACTACGTGCACGGGTGCAACTCTACCGCGACTAGGGTGGAACGCAGCACAGGCCGTGCCGATGCGGGCTATGCGGAACCCTCCCAGTCCTAATACACCGAGGAGCACCGTGTTTCAGAAACTTCTGGTCGCCAATCGCGGAGAAATCGCGATTCGTGCCTTCCGAGCAGCCAACGAGCTGGGCATTCGAACAGTGGCGGTGTTTCCTCATGAAGACCGAAACTCCCTCCACATCCAGAAGGCCGATGAAGCCTATGAGATAGGCGAGGAGGGGCACCCCGTCCGCGCGTACCTCGACATCGACGAGATCATCCGGGTCGCCAAGCACGCAGGCGCTGACGCGATCTACCCGGGGTACGGATTCCTCTCGGAGAACCCCGATCTCGCCCGCAAGGCAGCCGAGGCGGGCATCGCGTTCGTCGGCCCCCGCGCCGAGGTGCTCTCGATGGCCGGCAACAAGGTCACCGCGAAGGATCACGCACGCAGCGCCGGCGTGCCCGTGCTGCGGTCGACGGTCGCCACGACCGATCTCGACGAGCTGATCAGCGGCGCCGACGAGATCGGCTTCCCGGTCTTCTGCAAGGCGGTCGCCGGAGGAGGCGGCCGCGGCATGCGCCTTGTCGAGAAGCGCGAAGACCTTCGCGATGCCCTCGAAGCGGCCATGCGCGAAGCAGACAGCGCATTCGGCGACGCCACCATGTTCATCGAGCAGGCGGTGCAGCGGCCAAGGCACATCGAGGTGCAGATCCTCGCCGACGGCACGGGCGAGACCGTGCACCTGTTCGAGCGCGACTGCTCTGTGCAGCGCCGTCACCAGAAGGTGGTCGAGCTGGCTCCCGCGCCGCACCTCGACGAAGACGTGCGCCAGGCCCTCTACCGGGACGCCGTCGCATTCGCGAAGTCGATCCAGTACGAGAACGCAGGCACGGTCGAGTTTCTGCTCGACACCGAGGGGGAGCGCGCGGGCGAGCACGTGTTCATCGAGATGAACCCGCGCATCCAGGTCGAGCACACCGTGACCGAGGAGATCACCGACGTCGACCTCGTGCAGTCTCAGATCCGCATCGCAGCCGGCGCGACGCTGGCAGAGCTCGGGCTCGAGCAGGACCAGATCCAGATGCACGGTGCGGCTCTGCAGTGCCGCGTCACGACCGAGAATCCCGCCGACGGGTTCCGCCCCGACATCGGGCGCATCACGGCATACCGGTCGCCGGGCGGCGCAGGCGTGCGACTCGACGGCGGAACGATCAACCCGGGTGCCGAGATCAGCCCGCACTTCGACTCGATGCTCGCCAAGGTCACGTGCCGCGGCCGCGACCTCGAGACGGCGATCGGCCGCGCCCACCGCGCTGTGAGCGAGTTCCGCATCCGCGGCGTCGCGACCAACATCCCCTTCCTGCTGAACCTGCTCGAGAACGACGACTTCGTCGCAGGCGACGTCTCGACGCACTTCATCGAGGACCACCCCGACCTGACGAGCATCCAGGCTCCCCGTGACCGCGCATCCAAAGTGCTCTCCTGGCTCGCTGACGTCACCGTGAACCAGCCGCACGGGCCCGCTGACGGCGTGATCAACCCGGTGACGAAGCTGCCCGACAGCAGCGTGCTCGAGCAGCCTGTGCAGCCCGGTGCCCGGCAGCGTCTGCTCGAAGTGGGCCCGGCGGAGTTCGCGGCCGAGCTTCGCAGGCAGGATGCCCTCGCGGTCACAGAGACGACGTTCCGAGATGCGCACCAGTCGCTGCTGGCGACGCGCGTTCGCACGAAAGACCTCGTCGAGGTGGCTCCCTATGTTTCGCGCATGACGCCGCAGCTGCTCAGCGTCGAGGCCTGGGGAGGGGCGACCTACGACGTCGCGCTGCGCTTCCTCGGCGAAGACCCGTGGGAGCGACTGGCGAAGCTGCGCGAGGCGGCTCCGAACCTGAACCTGCAGATGCTGCTTCGCGGTCGCAACACGGTCGGCTACACGCCGTACCCGACCGAGGTGACGAGTGCATTCGTGCATGAGGCCGCCGCGACGGGAATCGACGTGTTCCGGGTGTTCGACGCGCTCAACGACGTCTCGCAGATGCGGCCGGCGATCGACGCCGTGCTCGAGACTGAGACCACGGTCGCCGAGGTCGCGCTCTGCTACTCGGGCAATCTGCTCGACCCGGCAGAAGACCTCTACACGCTCGACTACTACCTGCGCCTTGCCGACGAGATCGTCGAGGCCGGCGCACACGTGCTCGCCATCAAAGACATGGCGGGACTCCTGCGTGCAGGCGCTGCCAGCAAGCTCGTGAAGGCGCTGCGCGATCGGTTCGATCTGCCCGTGCATCTGCACACGCATGACACAGCGGGCGGCCAGCTCGCGACGCTGTTCGCGGCCGCAGAAGCCGGTGTCGACGCAGTCGATGTCGCATCCGCCCCCATGTCGGGCACCACGAGCCAGCCGTCGATGAGCGCGCTCGTCGCAGCCCTCGCCGACACCCCTCGCGACACCGGCATCGACCTCGCCGCAGTGGGCGACCTCGAGCCGTACTGGGAGGCCGTGCGCCGTCTGTACAAGCCGTTCGAGTCGGGGCTGCCGGCTCCGACCGGGCGCGTCTACCACCACGAGATTCCGGGCGGGCAGCTGTCGAACCTGCGGCAGCAGGCGATCGCACTCGGCCTTGCCGACCGCTTCGAGGACATCGAGAACTGGTATGCCGAGGCGTCTCGCATCCTGGGACGCCCGACCAAGGTGACGCCGTCGTCGAAGGTCGTCGGAGACCTGGCGCTGCAGCTGGTTGCGAAGGGCGCAGACCCAAAGGACTTCGAAGAGAACCCCCAGAAGTACGACATCCCCGACTCGGTGGTCTCGTTCATGGCCGGCGAGCTGGGCGATCTTCCAGGCGGATGGCCGGAGCCGTTCCGCACGAAGGTGCTGGAGGGTCGTGAGGTCAAGCTGTCAGAGACCGAGCTGACTGGTGAGCAGCGCACGCGCCTCGCCGAGCCCGGACGCGACCGCCAGGACGCGCTCAACGAGCTGCTCTTTCCGGCGCCGACGAAGGACTACGCGTCGACGATCGCGCAGTACGGCGATCTGTCGGTCGTCGACACGATCGACTACCTCTACGGCATCAAGCAGGGCGAGGAGCACTCGGTCGGCATCGGCAAGGGCGTGCTGCTGCGCGTCGGCCTCGAGGCGATGGGCAAGCCCGACGAACAGGGCATGGTGACTGTCATGACCGTGCTGAACGGCCAGCTGCGCCCCGTCTACGTTCGCGACCGCTCGGTCACGGTCGTCGAAGAGACCGCCGAGCGTGCCGACGCGGCCAACCCGAATCACATCGCAGCCCCGTTCGCCGGCGCCGTCACGGTGCAGGTCGAAGAGGGTGCAGAGGTCGAGGTCGGCGGCACCGTCGCGACGATCGAGGCCATGAAGATGGAGGCCGGCATCACCAGTCAGGTCGCAGGCGCCGTCACGCGCTTGGCGTTCACCGGCACCAGACAGGTCGAGGCGGGCGATCTGATCGCCGTCATCACAGGAGGAGACAAGCAGTGACGCATTTCGAGCTGGCCGTCATCGGCGCAGGCAGCGGCAACACCGTGCCGGGCCAGAGGTGGAAGGGGCGCGATGTCGTGCTCTTCGACGACGGCGAGTGGTTCGGCGGCACCTGCCTGAACCACGGCTGCATTCCGACGAAGATGTTCGTGCGCGTTGCCGACATCGTGCACGAGGCGCAGCAGCATGGCCTCGGGCTGCTCGGCTCGGCGCCGAAGGCCGACTGGGGTGCCGTGCAGTCGCGGGTCTTCGACCGCACGAATGCGATCTCGCTCTCGGGCGAGGCATGGCGCGACCGCACGACCAGGCTCGTGCGCGAGACGTCAGCGCTCGTCGACGACCACACGATCGTGACGGCCTCTGGAGAGACCTTCACGGCAGACAAGGTGGTCATCGCCGCCGGTTCTCGAACGCGATCGCTCGACTGCGAGCACGACCCCCGCGATGTGCTCACGAGCGACTCGGTGATGCGCGTCGACCAGCTTCCCTCATCGCTGGTGATCATCGGATCCGGAGCCGTCGCTGCCGAATTCGCTCACATCTTCGACGGATTCGGCACACAGGTCACGGTAGCCGCTCGCCGCGGCCGGATGCTACGCCGTGAAGACGAGCTGGTGTCGCAGCGCTTCACCGAGCTTGCCGAGCAGCGCTACCGGCTGCTCAAGGACGTCAGCCCCGTCTCGATCGAACGCGCCGACGGCGGCCTGCGCACGACCTTCGACGACGGCACCGTCGTCGAGAGCGACGCCGTGCTGAACGCGACCGGCCGCATCCCGAACACCGACCGCGTCGGAGCCGGGATCTTCGACACGCACGACGACGGCCGCCTCGTGACCGACGATGCGCTGCGAGTGCAGCGAGACGGCAAGCCCGTCGAGCACGTCTACGCGCTGGGCGATGTGACCAGCGGATTCGGGCTCAAGCACGTCGCGAACCACCAGGCGCGCGTCATCGAGGCTCGCCTGGCAGGCGAAGACGCCCGTGACACGCTCAGCCCGGTGCCTGCCGCGACTTTCGCGGGGCCAGAGGTCGCGAGCTTCGGCATGCGCAGCCAGGACGCACCCGACGATGCGGTCGTGGTCACGCGCGACTACGGATCGACGGCCTACGGATGGGCGCTCGAGGACTCGTCGTCGTTCCTGCGGCTGGTCGTGTCGTCGGCAGGTGAGCTGCTCGGCGCCCACATCATCGGTCCGCACGCCAGCATGCTGCTCCAGCCGCTGGTGCAGGCGGCATCCGTAGGAGCGCGCATCCAGGGGCTCGCACGCGGCCAGTACTGGCCGCACCCGGCGCTCACCGAGGTGATCGAGAACGCGCTGCTTGAAGCAGAAGACCTGCTGCAGGGAGAGGGCTGACCGTGGCGGTGCGAGAGATCCGAGTGTTCGGCGACCCCGTGCTGAGAACAGCCGGTGAGCTCGTCGACCCTGCCGCCCCCAGCACAAAAGCCCTCGTCCAAGACCTGCTCGACACCGTGCAGCTGCCGGGCCGGGCAGGAGTCGCCGCGCACCAGATCGGTGTTGCGGCGCGGGCGTTCAGCTACCTCGTCGACGACCGGCTGGGCTACGTGCTCAACCCCGAGCTGGTCGAGACCAGGGGAGAGGTGCAGGAGATCGACGAAGGCTGCCTCTCGGTGCCCGACCTCGGCTTTCCGACCCCGCGCTTCCCGTGGGCGCGAGTCGTCGGAGTCGATGCTGACGGCAATCGAGTCGAGCTCGTCGGCGAGGGCCTGATGGCGCAGATGCTGCAGCACGAGTGCGCGCACCTCGACGGCCGCCTCTACATCTCGGCCCTCGAGAAGCAGAACAGGGTGCGTGCGATGGAAGCCATCCGCAACGCACCCTGGTTCTGAGCGCTTCCCCGATCGGGGCCCGGCTACAGCGAGATGCCGCCCGGGTTCTCCTTGTTGTAGAGCGAGTCGATCTCGGCCGAGAAATCCTTGACGATGTTGGCTCGCTTGATCGACATCTTCGGCGTCAGGTGGCCTGAGGCCTCTGTGAAGCTCACGGGCAGCACGATGAACCTGCGGATCGACTCTGCTCGAGACACTGCTTCGTTGCCCTTCGCGACGGCAGCCTTGAGCTCTTCGACGACCTTCGGGTGCACCATGGCGTCTTCGACCCGCATGTTCTCGTCGAGGCCGTTGTTGGCGAGCCACTTCGGCATCATCTCGGTGTCGAGCGTGACGATGGCGCCGATGAAGGGCTTCTGGTCGCCCACGACGACGACCTGCTCGACCAGGAGGTTCGAGCGGATGGGGTCCTCGAGCTGCGTCGGCGAGATGTTCTTGCCGCCCGCCGTGATGATCAGCTCCTTCTTGCGGCCCGTGATCGTCAGGTAGTCCTCTGCATCGAGCTGGCCGATGTCGCCGGTTCTGAACCAGCCGTCTTCGGTGAACGCCTCAGCGGTCGCCTCGGGGTTGTTGTGGTACTCCTTGAACACCGGAATGCCTGACACCTCGATCTCGCCGTCCTCGGCGATGCGGAGACCGCCGCCGGGCAGCGACGGGCCGACGGTGCCGATCTTGAACTTGCTGGGAAGGTTCACGGTGATGGGCGCTGTCGTCTCAGTCAGGCCGTAGCCCTCCAGGATGCGCAGGCCGAGCGAGCGATAGAAGTGTCCGAGGAAGAGGCCGAGGGGAGCTGAGCCCGAGACCGCGTACTGGGCACGGCCGCCCAGCGCCTTCTTGAGCTTGCCGTACACGAGCACGTCGTAGAGCTTGAAGGCGAGTGCAAGGCGAAGCGGCACCTTGCCTGCGTCGAGCGCCTTGGAGTGCTCGACTGCGACCTCGACGGCGCGGCGGAAGATCTTGCCCTTGCCGCCGCCTTCTGCCTTCTGCTCTGAGACGTTGTAGACCTTCTCGAGCACGCGCGGCACCACGAGGAGGAAGGTCGGCTTGAAGGATCCCAGCGACGGCACGAGCTGTGTCGTGTCGGGCTGGTGGCCGACCTTGACGCCGCCCTCGATCGCGAGCACGGAGATGAAGCGAGCGAACACGTGCGCGAGGGTGACGAACAGCAGGGTCGAGGCGCCGGGTGAGACGACTTCCTTCATGACATTGGCGGCGTTGCGCGACAGGTCAGCGAAGTTCGAGTGGGTCAGCACGACGCCCTTGGGCTTGGCTGTCGACCCGGAGGTGTAGATGATGGTCGCGACGTCGGAGCCGCCTGCAAGACCGCGGCGACGCTCGATCTCGGCATCGTCGACGTCGGCACCGAGTGCGGTGAGCTCTTCGACGGCGCCATTGCCGATGACCCAGGGCTCGTGGCGCAGCTGGCTGCGCGTGCTCTCGGATGTGCCGTCGAAACGCTCCTTGAGCTCGTCGGACTCGACCAGGAGGAATGTCGATCCGCCGTCAGAGAGGATCCATTCCATCTGCGACGACGAACTTGTCTCGTACACCGGAACCATGATCGCTCCGGCGTAGTGCAGCGCGAAGTCGATCAGCGACCACTCGTAGCGCACGCGGCTCATCAGGCTGACGTGCTCGCCGGGCTCGACGCCGGCCGCGACGAAGCCCTTGGCGACGGCGATCACCTGCTCTTCGAACTCGCGGGCGGTGATGTCGCTCCACTCGTCGCCGTTCGGAACGGCGAACAGCGGCGAATCGGGTGTCTTCTGCACGCGCTCTCGCAACAGATCGGCGATGTTGCCTTCAGGTCTGACGTCTACGACGGTCGGACGGATTCCTGCAGCTGACACTTCGGCTCCTTTGCGCTGGGACATTCGTCCCGATTCTACTCACGAATGGAGTGCGCTGTACGCTTTGGGCTGGAGGTTCACCATGTTCTACTGGCTGATGAAGCACGTCTTCATAGGACCGTACTTCGACACAGTCTTTCGACCGTGGGTCCTCGGCGACGAGAATATCCCGAAGCAGGGCGGCGTCATCATCGCGGGCAATCACCTCAGCGTGATCGACTCGTTCGTTGCGCCGCTGGCCATCGACCGACGCGTATACTACCTCGCGAAGTCCGACTACTTCACGGGCCGCGGGCTGCAGGGTCGGCTCATCAGCTGGTTCATGCAGGCCGTCGGCCAGCTGCCGATCGATCGCTCCGGCGGCAAGGCGAGCGAGGCATCCCTCAACACTGCGCTGAAGGTGCTCGGCCGCGGCGACGTGCTCGGCATCTACCCCGAGGGCACCCGCAGCCCTGACGGCAAGCTCTACCGCGGCCGCACGGGCGTTGCGCGCATGGTGCTCGAGGGCAGAGTGCCCGTCGTGCCGTGCGTCGTGATCGACACCGAGCGCGTCATGCCTCCGGGCAAGGCGATTCCCCGCGCCGCGCGCATGGGCATCATCTACGGCAAGCCGCTCGACTTCTCGCGCTACTACGGCATGACCGGCGACCGCTGGATCCTGCGCTCGATCACCGACGAGATCATGTACGAGATCAACCGACTCGGCGAGCAGGAGTACCTCGACGTGTACGCCACGAGCGTGAAGTCGCAGATCGAGGCTGAGCGCAAGGCCGAACTGGAACAACGCAAGGCCAAGCGGCGTTAGGCTAGGAGGATTGACGAATCTCGTCAGCCTTCTCACACCTAGGAGCTGTCAGTGAACGACTTCACGCCTGCCACGCACACGTCTGACACGATTGCTGGCCTCGACGCGTATCGTTCGATGCCGATCAAGCAGCAGCCTGCGTGGTCGGACGAAGCCGAGATCTCGGCCGTCCGCGACGAGATCGCCGGCCAGCCCCCGCTCGTGTTCGCGGGCGAGGTCGACAGGCTCCGCCGTCGCATCGCCGAGGCGGCCGACGGCAACGCCTTCGTGCTGCAGGGCGGCGACTGCGCAGAGACCTTCGCAGGCGCGAACGCCGACAACATCCGCAACCGCGTCAAGACGATCCTGCAGATGGCCGTCGTGCTCACGTACGGCGCATCTGTGCCGGTCGTCAAGATGGGCCGCATGGCCGGTCAGTTCGCCAAGCCGCGCTCGAAAGACACCGAGACTCGTGGCGACGTGACGCTGCCGGCATACCGCGGCGACGTCGTCAACGGCTTCGAATTCACGGAGGAGTCGCGTCGAAACGACCCGCAGCGCATCCTCCGCGGCTACCACATGGCTGCTTCGACCCTGAACCTCGTGCGTGCATTCACGACCGGTGGATTCGCCGACATCCGAGAGATCCACTCCTGGAACAACGGATTCGCGGCCACGCCGGCCATGCGTCGTTACGAGAACGTCGCGAAGGAGATCGACCGTGCGCTGCGCTTCATGGCGGCCACGGGAACCGACTTCGACAGCATGAAGACGGTCGAGTTCTTCACGGGCCACGAGGGCCTGCTGATGGACTACGAGCGTCCGATGACCCGCATCGACTCGCGCACCGGCCAGGCGTACAACACGTCGAGCCACTTCCAGTGGATCGGCGAGCGCACACGCGACCTCGACGGCGCGCACGTCGACTTCTTCTCGCGCATCCGCAACCCCATCGGCGTCAAGCTCGGACCCACGACGACGCCCGAGACGATGAAGGCGCTGGTCGAGAAGCTCGACCCCGAGCGCGAGCCCGGTCGTCTGACCTTCATCACGCGCATGGGCGCCGGCAAGATCCGCGAGGCGCTGCCGCCGCTGCTCGAGGCTGCGAAAGAGCTCGAGTCGAAGCCCCTCTGGATCACCGACCCGATGCACGGCAACGGCATCACGACGGCGAACGGCTACAAGTCGCGCCGCTTCGATGACGTCGTCGACGAGGTGCGCGGCTTCTTCGAGGCGCACCGTGCAGCCGGCACCTACCCGGGCGGCATCCACGTCGAGCTCACCGGCGACGACGTGACCGAGTGCCTCGGAGGCTCCGAGCACATCGACGAGACCGACCTCGAGAGCCGCTACGAGTCGCTGTGCGACCCGCGACTCAACCACATGCAGTCGCTCGAGCTTGCGTTCCTCGTCGCAGAGGAGCTGCGCGCGCTCTAGCGTGAGGCGACTCTGACCGGGCGAGCCCAGGCTTGCTCGGTCAGAGCTGCTCGCTCGGTCAGAACTCGCCCTTGATGGTGACTTCAGAGCCCTCTTCGAGCTCGGTTCCGGGCTCGGGCGTCTGCTCTTCGACGTTGAACGCGCTCCACAGCCGCTCGACCGAGATGTTCGTGTCGGTGACGACGGTGAAGCCGAGAGCCTCGAGGGTCTCGATCGCCTCGTCGAAGCGCATGCCCACGACATCCGGCATCGTGACCATCGGCGGGCCGGTCGAGACGATGAGCGTGATGGTCGAGCCTTCGCGAATGGCGCCGTCAGGGCGCTGCACCTCGATGATGGTGCCCTCTGCGACGTCACGCGACTCGCGCTCTTCGACGTTCACGTCGAGGCCGACCGCTGAGAGCGCGCCGCGTGCCTCGTCGGCGTCTTGACCTGCCTGGGCGGGGATGCCGCCGAGCGAGACGATGTATCCCATCTTTGTGCGCTCTTCGAGCTCGTCTCCGGGTGCGAAGGGTGTGCGGTCTTCGAGCAGTCCGAGATAGACGCCACCGCGCTCGACGTCGCCGTTGAAGCGCCTGTCGACGAACTCTGACTCGAAGACGAACCCGGCCTCTTCTATTGCTGCCTGTGCCTCTGTCTCTGACATGCCGGCGGTGAGATCCGGGGCCTCCAGCTGCTGACGTCCGGACGACACCGTGATCGTCACGACCGTGTCGGTTGCGACCGATGCGCCGGGACCGGGATCTGTCGAGAGGATCTCGCCCGGTGGCGTGTCGTAGTCCGGCTGCTCGACGCGTTCAGGCGCAGCCTCGAATCCGGCGGCAGCCAGCTCAGACACCGCCTGTTCGTAGGTCTTGCCGGCGAGATGGGGCATGTCGACTCGAACGCCGGGCCCGATGGCGAACCACCAGCCGGTCGTGCCGAGCAGCGCCGCGACCAGCAGCGCAGCGATGAGCCAGAGCGGCCCTCGGCGGCGCCGTGCGTCTGATTTGCGCGTCATGGCGGCGACCGCACCGGGCACGACCTCGGCGGTTGTCGTCGGGTGCGAGGCGTGGGCCACCGGTCCGGCGACGGGCTGGTGGGCGATCGTCTGCGCCTGGGTGTCGGCGGCGCGCAGCACGAGCGTGTGAGACTGCGCGTCGACACCCCGCCCCGCGCGGACCTGCTGCACCTGTGCGAGCATCTCGCCCGCATCCGATGGTCGGTTGTCGGGCTCGCGCTGCGTCGCCCACTCGACGAGCAGATCGAGGCTGAGCGGGATGCCCGGCTCCATCGAGGAGGGCGCCGGCACCTGGTCGTTCGCGTGCTGGTAGGCGATCTGCATGGGCTGCTCGCCCGTGAAGGGCTGCTTGCCGGTGAGCATCTCGAAGAGCATGATGCCGACCGCGTAGATGTCGCTGCGCTTGTCGGCCTGCCCGCGCGTGACGAGCTCGGGGGAGAGGTACGCGATCGTGCCGAGCAGGGCCTTGCCGGTTGCGGTGTTCGCGCTGGCCGCGCGGGCCAGGCCGAAGTCGCCGATCTTGATGCGGCCGTCGTTGGCCAGCAGGATGTTCTCGGGCTTGATGTCGCGGTGCACGAGCTCGGCGCGGTGTGCGGCCGAGAGGCCCGCGAGCACGGCTTCGGTCACCTGCAGCGACTGCTCGGGGGTCATGGCGCCGTGCTTCAGGAGGTGGTCTCGAAGCGTGATCGACGGGACGTTCTCCATGATGAGATAGGCGACTTCGCCACGGTTTCCCTGGTCGTACACGTTGACGACGTTCGGATGCGAGATGCGTGCGGTGGCCTTGGCCTCCTGGATGAACCGCTCGCGGAACTCCTGGTCGTCGGCGAGGTGCGGGTGCATCACCTTGATGGCGACCGTGCGATCGAGACGTTGGTCTTCAGCCTCGTACACTGTGGCCATTCCGCCGCGGGCGATGCGTCTGCCGACGGCGTATCTGCCGTCGACCACGCGCCCGATCAGCGGGTCGGTCATGTCATTGCTCACGTGAAGAGTGTAGGAACAAGGTCTGGGAGTGTGCCACAGGCGCACCGTGGCACAATGAGAATGTGCATTCTTACACTACGTGGCTCACACTGAGCGAACTCATCGAACGAACCGGCCTCTCGCACAATCAGGTGCGCAGGCTCATCGAAGACGACGTGCTTCCGGCGGTCAAAGACGGCAGCGAGCTGCGTGTTCCGGGCGCGTTCCTCGACGGCGACAGCCCTCGCAACGACGTTCGCGGCACAGTCACGCTGCTGCTCGACATCGGATTCAGTCGTGCTGAGGCGATCGACTGGATGCTGACAGCAGAGGACTCCCTGGGCACATCGCCCATCGAAGCCCTTCAGCAGGGGCGCAAGGCAGAGGTGCGCCGCGTGGCTCAGGCCCTCGCCTGACGACCTGCTTCGCGCATCCGCCTACGACGTGCGGGTGGTGACGCTCGACGCAAGCCGCTCGAGCTCGAGCACGCTGGACCGAGAGAAGTCGCCGTCGTGCAGCGACTCGAGACCCTGCCCGACGGCACGCTCGATCATGTGCTCGACGCGGTCGACTGCACCCGATGAGCGCACTGCGTCTTGCAGCATGCCCACCTGACGCCCGTCGAGCTCGGGGTCGCCCAGCAGCTCGTCGACCAGAACGCGCACGTTCGTCGGCAGCTTCTGGCGTGCGAGCTCGATGAGCACGGTTCGCTTGCCCTCGCGAAGGTCGTCGCCGGCCGGCTTGCCCGTCTGCTCGGGGTCGCCGAAGACGCCGAGCAGGTCGTCGCGCATCTGGAACGCGACTCCGATCGGCAGGCCGTACCCGCCGAGCGCCTCGAGCTGGGCATCCGCTGCCCCTGCGATCGTCGCGCCGAGCAGCAGCGGCTCCTGCACCGAGTACTTCGCCGACTTGTGGATCGCGACGGTCTGCGCGCGCTGCAGCAGCAGCTCGGGATCCTGTCGGATCCAGGCGGCCTCTTCGAGCACGTCGAGGTACTGGCCGAGCGTCACCTCTTCGCGCATGCGACGGTAGGCGTCCATCATCGCGCTGCCGTGCTCGATCTCGCGCGATGCGTCGAGCATGAGGCCGTCAGCCCAGTTGAGCAGCAGGTCGCCGAGCAGGATCGCCGCCGATCGCGACCACCGTGCCGGATCGCCTGCCCATTCTGCGTCGCGGTGCATGCCCTCGAAGCTCTTGTGGGCGGATGCGCGGCCGCGGCGGGTGTCGGAGTCATCGATGATGTCGTCGTGCACCAGGGCGGCGGCGTGGAAGAGCTCGATTGCAGCGGCGGCCTTGACGACAGGAGGGAACCCGGGGTCGATCTCGCTGCCGGTGGTGTGGTGGGCGCCTGGCTTGGCCGCGACTACCGACTGCCAGCCCCAGTAGACGAAGCCGGCGCGAACCCGCTTGCCGCCTGCGAGGAGGGCTGCGGCCTCGTCGCTGAGGGCGCTCAGCTCGGGCGCGATCTGCGTCATCTGAGTCTTTCGCTCGGCGACGAACGCCTTCAGGACCTCATTGACGCGCATGGCAAAGCGATTCGAACTGGACACCTTTTCAGTCTAGTGAAGGTGTGGCGTAGAATTGACGTCACGCCCGCCTAGTGATTGGAAGCTGCATGCCACTGTCTGAAGAGGAACAGCGCCTGCTCGACGAGATGGAGCGCAACCTCTACAAGCGCGAAGCCGACACTGTCTCGGTCTCGACGGGGCCGCGCACGGTCAACTACACACGTGTGGCCATCGGCCTGCTCATCGTGCTCGTGGGCCTCGGCATCGTGCTGGCCGGCGTCGCCACCAAGCTGATCGTCATCGGCGCCGTCGGATTCGTGGCAGCCGTCGCCGGGCTCGTCGTGGCATTCAGTGCTTCGAAGCCCGCAGCCGAGTCTGACGCCGAGAGCGGCGGCAAGGCCGGCGCATCGGGCAGCTCAGGCGGCAAGGCGAAGACTGGCTCCTCGTTCATGGACCGCATGAGCGACGAATGGGACAAGCGCCAAGAGCGCGACTGACGCCCACAACTGGCTGAAGCGCCCAGCGAGCATCTGCTCGCTGGGCGCTTTTCTGTGCCCGAAAGTGTCGCGGATCGCCAGTTCTGCTCCAAACTCCTCCACCAGGCGAATACTGGGCGGAACACGCCCATTCTCAGAATTTGTGTAGGTCTGTGGCGCAAAGTGGAGTAAAGTGGCGCACACGTAGACGGCTGTGAGCAGAAGGGAGGCCGACATGCTGCTCGGCACGCACTCCCCGAAGCTCGACGAGAAGGGCCGAGTCATCCTCCCGGCGAAGTTCCGCAGCGAGCTCGACTCGGGCATCGTCCTCACTCGCGGGCAGGAGCGCTGCATCTACGTGTTCAGCGCTGTCGAGTTCGAACGAGTGCACGAGCGCATCCGCCAGGCGCCGATGACGAGCCCTGCCGCCCGTGACTTCCTGCGCCTCTTCCTCTCGGGCGCATCGAACGAGCAGCCCGACAGCCAGCACCGCATCCCGGTGCCTGCCAACCTGCGCGACTACGCGGGGCTGAAGAAAGACCTCACGGTCATCGGCGTGGGCGACCGCGCTGAGATCTGGGACACCGAGACCTGGAACGACTACTACACCGAGCGTGAGAGCGCCTTCGCATCGCAGACCGAGGAGGTGATTCCCGGCATCTTCTGATCTCGGACTGTGACCCTCAGCTGCAACGCGAAGCACCTTCCCCGGCGGCGCGCTGCGGATGAGGATCAGGGTTCGAGAAGCCGGTTCACATGAAAGCCGCAGACCTGCACACACCTGTTCTCCTCGACCGATGCATCGAGCTGCTCGAGCCTGCCGTCTCGGTGCCCGGCGCCGCCGTCATCGACGCGACACTCGGCATGGGCGGCCACTCAGAAGCCCTGCTCGAGCGCTTTCCCGACCTGCACGTGATCGGCATCGACCGCGACCCCGACGCCATCCGGCTGGCGGGGGAGCGGCTGGCCCGATTCTCCGATCGCGTCACGTTCGTGCACGAGACCTATGACGGCATCGACGCTGCGCTCGAGGCTGCCGGGCGAAAGCGAGTGCAGGGCGTGCTGTTCGATCTCGGCGTCTCGAGCCTGCAGCTCGACGCGGCCGAGCGCGGATTCGCATATTCGCGAGACGCACCCCTCGACATGCGCATGGACCAGACCGGCGACGTGACTGCAGCGAGCATCCTGGCTGCTCAGTCGGCGAGCGAGCTGGCCCGCATGTTCCGCGACTACGGCGACGAGAAGCTGGCCAAGCGCTACGCAGACGCGATCGTGTCGGCGCGGGCGGTCGAGCCGCTCGAGACCAGTGCGCAGCTCGTCCAGGTGCTGCAGGATGCGACACCGGCCAAGCTGAAGAACGCCGGCCACCCGGCGAAGCGCGTCTTCCAGGCGCTGCGCATCGCGGTCAATCAAGAGCTCGATGTGCTCGCGGCGGCGCTGCCGGCAGCGCTCTCGGCGCTCGACCAGGGCGGGCGCATCGTCGTGATGGCCTACCAGTCGCATGAGGACCGCATGGTCAAGCGCGTGCTGCGAGACGCGTCCACGTCGACCGCTCCTGTGGACCTGCCCGTCGACCTTCCGCAGTTCGCGCCCGACTTCTACCTGCTGACGCGGGGAGCCGAAGTCGCCGACGAGCAGGAGCAGCAGCGAAACCCCAGATCGATTCCGGCCCGACTCCGGGCCGCAGAACGAGTGCGAGACGAGAGGAGCCACGCATGAGCACAGCAGCCCTCCGGCAGCGTGATGCAGAACGCGACGTCGAAACAGGCTCCGAGCGAGCCGAAAAGCCCGGTCTGCGGGCCCTGCCGCGCTGGCGACCCCGCAGCGGCCCGAAGCTCATCCACGGCGCCGTGGCACTGGCAGGGCTTGCCGGCATCGTCATTGCCCAGCTCGGCGTCTCGGTCGCACTCGCAGACGGCGCCATGGAGGTCAAGGACATCCAGACGCAGACGTCAGAGGCGAAGCTGCACCAGCAGGCGATGAGCGAGCAGCTCGCAACGCTCGAGTCACCGCAGCAGCTTGCCAGCACGGCTCAGGGGCTCGGCATGGTCTCGAGCGAGCAGCAGCACTTCATCTCGATGGCCACCGGCGAAGTCACGGTGGGGGCGGATGCGCCGAAGCAGACCGCGCAGGCACTCAACTCGGGCGGCCTCCTTTATGTGCCGAATGAGCTTGTGCAGTCGCAGGTGCAGCTCGATGACGCCACCGGCAAAGCAGCCCTGGCAGCTCAGCAGGAGCGCGAGGAGCAGGGGTACCCCGGCATGCTGGAGCCTGTTGAGGGCGTGGCAGCCGATGACTAGCGCCGACTGCAGATAACGTTGCCGCATGGCTCGGCGAGGGACTTGGAACATTCGTCGATCGACTCGTCTTCGGACGACGCTGGTCGGCGTGCTCATCGTCGCGCTCGTGAGCGTGTTCATCGTGCGGCTGGCCGACATCCAGGTGGTGAATGCGGCGCAGCTCAACGAGCAGTCTGATGAGCGCAGGACGAGCACGCAGGTGCTCCACGGCGCACGCGGCGACATCGTCGATGCCAACGGAACCGTGATGGCGACCTCGGTCGACCGCTGGGCCGTGACGATCTCGCCGATGCACACGCGTGACATCGAACTCGAAGACGGCACCACGATCACGGTCGGACAGATGCTCAAGCAGCTCGGCGAGATCACCGGCCAGGACCCGAATGCGCTGGCGGCAGCGCTGCAGGCCGAGACCGACAAGGACGCCGAGTCGAACTACCTCGTGCTCGCGACCGGGCTAGACGTCGAGCAGTACGAGCAGGTGCGGCAGATGCGCACCGACTGGCAGCTGCCGTACATCGACCTCGAATCGAGGCCGGAGCGCACGTATCCGCTCGGGTCTGTGGGCGGCAACGTCATCGGCTTCGAAGGCACGTACGGCGAGTCTCTCGCAGGGCTCGAGCTCATGCAGGATGCATGCCTCGCGCCCACAGACGGATCGCGCTTGGCTGAGGTCTCGCCCGACGGCACCGAGATCCCAGGCACTGTCCGCGTCGACCAGCCGGCCGTCAACGGCGGCACGCTGCAGCTGACGATCGACTCCGACCTGCAGTTCTCGACGCAGCAGATCCTCGCGCAGTATCAAGAGGACTTCGGCGCCAGGTCTGCCACAGCCATCGTCCTGCGCAAGGACGGCACAGTCGCGGCCATCGCGGAGACGCCGACAGTCGACCCCAACAATCCGCAGGCCATCGATCCGCAGTTCAGAGGTGCACGCACCTTCACGAACGCCTACGAACCCGGTTCCACGCTCAAATCTGTGACGCTCGCCGCCATGATCGATCAGGGGCATGTCGACGTCGAAGACGAGTGGACGGTTCCCTGGCAGTACCAGCAGGGCCCCGTCGTGCTGAACGACTCGTTCGTGCACGGCGACATGCCGTGGACCACGACCGGGATCCTCGCGAACTCCTCCAACGTCGGCATGGTCACGATGGCAGAGGGCTTCGACCGCAGCATCCTCTATGACTACTTCGCAGACTTCGGCTTCGGCGAGACGAGCGCTATCGAGTTCCTCGGCGAGCAGCCAGTCCAGCTTCGCGACCCCGCGACACTCGACGACCAGACCACGGCGAATCAGATGTTCGGCCAGGGCATCGCGGTGACGCCCATACAGATGGCCAGCTCCTACCTGCCGTTCGCGAACGAGGGCAAGCGTCCTCCCGTGCAGCTGGTGTCGGGATGCACGAACCAGGAGGGCGAGACCGCTTCGCCCAAGGTCGGTGACCCGGTGCAAGTGCTGAAGCCCGAGACCGCGTCTGACATGAACGAGATGATGGAGGTCATGGTCAACGAGTCGAGCCAGGACTTCGGCATCGACGGCTACCGGATCTCCGCCAAGACTGGCACTGCCGAAGTGGCTTACCCCGATGGCAGCGGGTACGATCCCAACGCGTGGATCATCTCGACGACGGGTGTGTTTCCGACTGACGAGCCCGAGTACGTCGTGCACGTCATGATCGAGTACCCCATCCCCAGCATGCGCACGACCGGAGCGGTCGGTGCCTTCCACGATATTGTGAACCTACTCATTCGACACGACAGCATCCCTCCCAGCACCACTGAGCCGAGCGACCTCGACGTCGAATGGTGAAGACCGAAAGGATTTCCATCTTGGAGAGCGCAGCTCCCTCTTCGCTGAGGCCCGAGCATCAGCCCAGCCGTTCGCTCGCGACACTCGTCGACGACTTCGATCTCGACGTGCACGGCGACCCCGACGGCGTTGAGGTCAGCGGCATCACGGTCGCCTCGAACCAGGTGCAGCCGGGCGACATCTTCGTCGCACTGCCGGGTGCTCGCACGCACGGCGCCAAGTACGCACCCCAGGCCGCCGAGGCAGGAGCAGTGGCGATCGTCACTGACGAGGCCGGGGCCGCCCAGCTCGACCTCAGGATTCCCGTCATCACACTCGACGAGCCCCGAGCAGCCCTCGGAGGACTCGCATCGTGGGTGTACCGCACAGCGGAGCGAGCGCCGAAGCTCTACGGCATCACCGGAACGAACGGCAAGACGTCGACCGCATTCATCCTCGAATCGCTGCTGCGCAACCTCGGCTTCGAGACCGGACTGTCGACGACTGCAGAGCGGCACATCGGCGACGAGGTCTACTCGAGCGCACTGACCACGCCCGAGGCCAGCGAGCTGCACGGCATGATCGCGCGCATGAGTGAAGAGGGGGCCCGTGCCGCGGTGCTCGAAGTCAGTGCCCAGGCGGTCGAGCGCCACCGCATCGAGGGCATCCGCTTCGAAGTGGTCGGCTTCACGAACCTCAGTCACGACCACCTTGACGACTACGGTTCGATGGAGGCGTATTTCGAGGTGAAGCTCGACCTGTTCACCCCTGACCGCGCTGAGCGCGGAGTTGTGTGCGTCGACACGGTCTGGGGCGAGCGCCTCGCAGAGGAGACGCGCATCCCCATCACGACGTACTCGCTGAATCGAGCCGAGCGCGCCGACTGGACCGTCGAGATCTGGGACCAGACCGCAGACTTCACATCGTTCACCCTGACGGGCCGCGACGACAGGTCGATCGAGGTCACGATTCCGTTCATCGGAACACACATGGCCGAGAACACGGCGCTCGCCATCCTGATGCTCGTCGAAGACGGCTTCGAGATCGATGCGATCACCGAGGCCATCGACCGCGGCATCCGCAACGCCATCCCGGGTCGCCTCGAGCGAGTCTCCGGCGACGAGGGGCCTCGTGTGTTCGTCGACTACGGCCACAGCCCCGACGCGTTCGAGCAGACACTGAAGGCGCTCAAGCACGTCTCCGAGGGCCGGGTCATCATGGTCTTCGGCGCCGACGGCGACCGCGACAAGACCAAGCGTGCCGACATGGGCCGCATCGCCGGCCGCCTCGCCGACTTCACGGTCGTGACCGACTACAACCCGAGATTCGAAGATCCCGTGGCGATCCGCCAGCAGATCCTCGAGGGCATCGCCGAGATCGACGGCGCCGAGTACATCGAGGTCGCACCAGAAGAAGACGCGATCCGAGCGGCCGTCGAGCGCGCCGAGCGCAGCGACACGATCGTGTGGTTCGGTCCCGGCGAGGTCGACTACCGCGAGGTCAAGGGCGTCGACGAGCCGTTCAGCGCACGAGAAGAAGCACGCCGCGCACTCATCGAGGCCGGGTGGCCGGCATGATGCCGATGACCGTGGGCGAGATCGCTGCGGCGATCGGCGGCACGCTGCACGGAGCGGCGGATGCGCTCATCACCGCGAGCGTCGAGACCGACTCCCGAGAGGTCGGGCACGGCAGCGTGTTCATCGCGATGCCCGGCGAAGAGACCGACGGACACCGGTTCATCGACAGCGCCGTGAGCGGCGGAAGCGCGCTGGTGATCGCGGAGCGCGCGATCGACGGGCTCACGGTTCCGCACATCGTCGTCGACAGCGGCCTGCGCGCATTGGGTGCGCTTGCGGCCGAAGTCATCCGACGACGTCGCGAAGCGGGCGACTTCACGGTCGTCGCCGTCACTGGCTCGAACGGCAAGACCACAACCAAGAACATGCTGCAGCAGCTACTCGGCCGCCACGGCAGCACCATCAGCCCCATCAAATCGTTCAACAACGAGGTCGGCGGGCCGATGACGATGCTCCGCACGGCTCCCGAGACGCGCTATCTCGTGCTCGAGATGGGTGCGTCGCACGTCGGCGACATCGCGTCGCTCGTGTCGATGTCGCACCCCGACATCGGGGTGGTGCTGAAGGTCGGGCTCGCGCACGCCGGCGAGTTCGGCGGCGTCGAGATGACCGAGCGCGCGAAGAGCGAGATGGTCACTGACCTGGCTCCCGAGGCTGTTGCGATCCTCAACAGCGACGATGACCGCGTGCGGGCGATGCACTCGAAGACACAGGCATCGGTGCGCTTCTTCGGAACCGACGCCGGCGCGCCTGAGGTGCTGGGCGCATCCGCATTCCTGCAGGCGACCGACATCGAGACGACGCTCGACGGCACCGAGTTCACGCTGCTGGCAAGGGGCGACGAGATCGAGGTCTCGATGCGCATCCTCGGCGAGCACCACGCCATGAACGCACTCGCGGCGCTCAGCGTCGTCGATGCCCTCGGCCTCGATGTCGCGCAGGCTGCGACCGATCTCGGCGAGCTCGCTCGCGCAGAGCGCTGGCGCATGGAGCTGCTGCGTCCGGCAAGCGGCGCGATCGTCATCAACGACGCCTACAACTCGAGCCCTGACTCGGCTCGGGCGGCGCTGCAGACCCTCGCGCACCTCGGCCGCGAGTCCGAGCGCACCAGCTGGGCTGTCATCGGCGAGATGGCAGAGCTCGGCAGCCACTCGGCCGAAGAGCACGACCGCCTGGGCCGACTCGTCGTGCGCTACGGAATCGAGAAGCTCATCGCTGTGGGGCCCGCGGCCAAGCCCGCGCACATCGCAGCCGAGGCCGAGTCATCGTACGGCCAGGACACCGTGTACGTTGAGACTGCCGAAGAGGCGGCCGAACTGCTCACAGGCATCGGAGACGATGACCTGGTGCTCGTGAAGTCGAGCCTGTCGGCCGGCCTCAAAGACCTCGGCGACGCCATCGGCGAAGCGAACGGAGACTGATCATGTATGCACTGATCCTGTCGGCGGTGCTCGCTTTCGTCATCTCGATCGTCGCCACCCCGCTGTTCATCAAGCTGTTCCACCGCATCGGATGGGGCCAGTTCATTCGTGACGACGGCCCCCAGTCGCACCACACCAAGCGCGGCACGCCCACGATGGGCGGCATCGTCTTCATCATGGCGACCGTGCTCGGCTACACGATCGGCAAGCTCGTCACCTGGACTCCGCCGTCACTCTCGGCGATCCTGCTGCTCGGCCTCATGGTCGGGCTGGCCGCAGTCGGCTTCATCGACGACTACATGAAGATCTCGAACCAGCGATCCCTCGGCCTCGGCGGCTGGGCGAAGGTCGCGGGCCAGGTCATCGTCGGCGGAACATTCGCCGTGCTCTCGATCACGCTGCGCGACGAGCAGGGCCGCACGGTCTCGTCGCTCGCCATCTCGGGCGTGCGCGACATCCCATGGCTCGACCTGGCGCAGCTCGGCATCGTCGTCGGCGGCATCCTCTACGTGGCCTGGGTGCTGCTGATGATCGTCTCGACGTCGAATGCCGTCAACGTGACCGACGGCCTCGACGGCCTGGCAGCCGGCGCCTCGATTCTCGGCTTCGGCGGGTTCGTGTTCATCGGGTTCTGGCAGTTCAACCAGTCGTGCCTGCAGCTTGGCGGCGGCGGCGCGATCCACGAAGACCTCTACCGCTGCTACGACGTCAGCTCTCCGCTCGACATCGCCATCGTCGCGGCCTGCATCGTCGGAGCCCTCATCGGCTTCCTCTGGTACAACACGTCGCCTGCGAAGATCTTCATGGGCGACCTCGGCTCCCTGAGCCTCGGCGGCGCACTCGCCGGCATGGCAGTGCTGACGCACACCGAGCTGCTGCTCATCCTGATCGCGGGCCTGCCGCTCATTGAGACCGGCAGCGTCATCATCCAGCGCGCGTACTTCAAGATCACCAAGGGCAAGCGCATCTTCCTGATGACGCCGATCCACCACTCGTTCGAGCTGAAGGGGTGGGAAGAGGTCACGATCGTCGTGAGATTCTGGATCATCGCCGGCATCTGCGTGGCTGCGGCCTGCGGAATCTTCTACTTCGAGTGGGTGACTGCGGCCAATGGCTGATCTCAGCGAACTGCAGTCCTGGCATTCCGAGGCGTGGCGCGGGTTGAAGACAGTGGTGCTGGGACTCGGCGTCTCGGGCTTCTCGGTCGCCGACACGCTCGTCGAGCTCGGATCCGAGGTCACGGTTGTCGATGCGCGTCCCGACGAAGACCGGGCGAAGCTCGTGCAGGTCATCGGCGGGCGCGTCGAGACACCTGAGACGGAAGCGCTTCCCGAGTCGCTGGAGGACGCCGACCTGGTCGTCGCGTCACCGGGACTGCCGCCCTCGCATCCCTGGCTGCAGCGAGCCGCTGAGCTGGGTGTGCCCGTCTGGGGCGACATCGAGCTCGCGTGGCGCGTGCGCGACAAGGTGCGCGCGGCCGACTGGCTGCTCGTGACCGGCACGAACGGCAAGACGACGACGACCCAGCTGGCTGCGCACATGCTGCGAGAGGGCGGCTTCAGAGTCGCTCCTGTCGGCAACATCGGCACACCGGTGCTCGATGCGGTGCGCGACCCGCAGGGCTTCGACGTGCTGGTGGTCGAGCTCTCGAGCTTCCAGCTGCACACGATGGGCGAGATCTGGCCCCACTCGGCGGCTGTGCTCAACATCGCCGACGATCACCTCGACTGGCACGGCTCTGCCGACGCATACCGCGCGGCGAAGGCCAAGGCGTACGAGAACGTGCGAGTCGCCGCCGTCTACAACACGGCAGACCGCGCGACAGAAGAGCTGCTGCAGGAGGCAGACGTCGTCGAAGGCGCGCGTGCCATCGGATTCGGCCTCGGGATTCCCGGGCCGAGCGACTTCGGCCTCGTCGAAGGCGTCCTCGTCGACCGCGCCTTCCTCGATAACCGGCACAACAGCGCGCTCGAGCTCGCGACGCTCGACGATCTCGGCGAAGCCGGGCTCGCGACGCCGCACATGACGCAGAATGCACTGGCTGCAGCCGCCCTCGCTCGTGCCTACGGAGCAGCGCCGCAGGCCATTCGCGATGCGATCCGCTCGTTCCGGCCCGACGCCCACCGCACGCAGCACATCGCCGTCGTCGACGGGGTCTCCTACGTCGACGACTCCAAGGCGACGAACCCGCATGCTGCCGGCGGCTCCCTCCGCGCGTTCCCGCATGTCGTGTGGATCGTCGGCGGACTCCTGAAGGGCGTCGCCATCGGTCCGCTCGTCGCAGAGCACGCTTCGAGGCTTCGCGCTGCGGTCGTGATCGGCGCTGATCGAGCCGAGGTGCTCGAGCAGTTGCAGCGACACGCGCCCGGGGTGCCGGTCGCGCAAGTGCTCGCGGTGGAAACTGAAGACGTCATGCGTGAGGCGGTCACGAAGGCGAGCGCAGTCGCCACCAGCGGCGACACGGTGCTCCTGGCTCCGGCTGCGGCGTCGATGGATCAGTTCAAGAGCTACGCAGACCGAGGCGATCGCTTTCAGGCGGCGGTCGAAGAGCTGAAGGCAGGAAGGGGCGGTGCAGATGAACGCGACGACCCCAACCGACTCGACTGAGGCCTCGAAGGCATCTCAGTCTGACGGCTTTGCGATTCGGGTCGGTCAGTCCGCGAAGCGCATCGCGACATCCGTGATCCCGATTTCGGGCGGTGCTTCGGCGTTGCTGTTCGGCGTCACCATGTTCCTGGCGATCTTCGGCGTCGTCATGGTCTTCGCAGCCTCGAGCGTCGAGGCCCGGCAGGGCGGCGGCAGCTTCATCAGCGCGTTCATGCGCCAGGGGCTGTTCACCGTGCTCGGCATTCCGATGCTGCTGCTGGCAGCACGCATGCCCGAGCGGTTCTACCGGCGCTTCGCGATCTGGGGCGTGCTGCTCGGCATGGGGCTCCAGCTGCTGGTCTTCACGCCGCTCGGCGAGGAGATCCAGGGAAACCGCAACTGGCTCAATTTGGGGTTTGCAACGCTGCAGCCCAGTGAGTTCCTGAAGCTCGCCCTGTGCCTCTGGATCGGCTACGTGCTCTTCATGAAGTCCGACCGCATCCGTCAGTTCCTGCATGCATGGTGGCCGGTCGGCCTCGTCGCAGGCGTCGCCATCGTGCTCGTCATGCTCGGACGCGACTTCGGAACCGTCGTCATCATGGTCGGTCTCGTGTTCGGCGCCATGATGTTCGCCGGCGTGCGGCTGCGCCACCTCATCGCACCGTTCGCGGTGCTTGCAGTCTTGGCGATTCCGGTGGTGCTCTCGAGCGGCAGCCGCGTGCGTCGTCTGCAGCATTTCTTCGACGGCTGCACCGAGGCCGAGTACTTCGACGGCTGCTGGCAGCAGCTGCACGGCACGTGGGCGATGTCCGGCGGCGGTCTCTTCGGCGTCGGCCTCGGCAACTCGCGTGCGAAGTGGAACTGGCTGCCCGAGGCAGACAGCGACTACATCTTCGCGATCGTGGCCGAAGAGCTCGGCATGATCGGCGCCACGGCAGTGCTGCTGCTGTACGTGGTCATGGCATTCGCCTTCATCCGCATCATCCGAGAGGCGCAGTCGACCTTCACGAAGTCTGTCGCCGGCGCCGTGATGACCTGGATCGTGGGCCAGGCGCTCGTGAACATCGCCGTGGTGCTCGGCCTGCTGCCGGTGCTCGGCGTGCCGCTTCCGCTCGTGTCGGCCGGTGGCTCCCAGACCCTTGCGACGCTGATCGCGGTCGGGGTCGTGCTCGCGCTGGTGCGAGCCGACCGACAGCGCCAGCAGGACGGCGAGAAGCCAGAAGACGTCATACTGTCTGTGCAAGCGAAAGGACGTGCGTGAAGACTCTGCTGTTCGCCGGCGGCGGCACTGCCGGCCATGTGAACCCGCTCCTCGCGACAGCCGACCGGATGCGCGAGCGCGACGGCGACGTCGAGATCCTCGTGCTCGGCACGAAGGAGGGCCTCGAGGCCGACCTGGTGCCTGACGCGGGCTACGAGCTGCTCACGATCGCGAAGCTGCCGTTTCCGAGGCGGCCGAACGCGTATGCGCTCGGCTTTCCGGCGAAGTGGGCCAAGGCCGTTCGCCGGGTGCGCCGCTGGATCCGCGAGCGAGGCGTCTCAGCGGTCGTCGGCTTCGGCGGCTACGCCTCGGCGCCTGCGTATCGGGCTGCGAAGCTCGAGGGCATCCCCGTGGTGATCCACGAGTCGAATGCCAGGCCCGGCATGGCCAACAAGCTCGGCGCAAAGTGGGCCGAAGCGGTGGGAGTCTCGTACCACTCGACCTCCATGCGCAACGGCGAGTTCGTCGGCATGCCGCTGCGTGACGCGATCACGGGGCTCGACAGATCCGCGCTGCGGCCCGAGGCGATCGAGCGCCTGGGGTTGAGCGAAGACCGTCGCACGCTACTCGTGACGGGCGGCTCGCAGGGAGCCCGCAGCCTCAACCGGGCAATCGTCTCGGCGGCTCCCGACATCGTGGCCGCCGGCTGGCAGATCGTGCACCTCTCTGGCGGCCGCCAGACCGACTTCGAGCCGGCTGACATCGAGCACTACGTGGCGATCGAGTACCTCCGCGAGATGCACCTGGCGCTTGCCGCAGCAGACTTCGTCACGTGCCGAGCCGGCAGCCTCACGGTCGCCGAGCTCGGAGCAGTCGGGCTTCCCGCCGTCTACGTTCCGCTGCCGTACGGCAACGGCGAGCAGCGGCTGAACGCGCAGGATCAGCTCGACGCCGGGGGAGCAGTGCTCGTCGCCGACGCAGACTTCACGTCAGACTGGATTCGCGCCGAACTCATACCGCTGCTCGCAGACGGCGAAGCGGTCGACCGGATGGCGGCCGCAAGCGCTGCCGCCGGCGTCCGCGACGGCGCCGACCGCATGTGCAGCCTCATCGAACGGGTGATCAGATGATCAAGCCAGACCTCACGGCACCGATTCCCGAAGGAATCCGAAGCGTGCACTTCATCGGCATCGGCGGCAGCGGCATGTCGGGCATCGCGCACATGATGCTCTCCTCCGGCATGACGGTGAGCGGCTCCGACCGCTCGGACTCTGACACCCTGCAGGAGCTTCGGGCAGCCGGAGCTGATGTTTGGGTCGGGCACGACGGTGAGCGGCTGCCTGACACTGACGCCGTCATCGTGACCAGTGCGCTCTGGCCCGACAACCCCGAGCTGCTCGCTGCTCGCGAGCGTGCGATCCCCGTGCTGCACCGCTCGCAGGCGCTGCACCTGCTGGCGCGTGACCACAGGCTCGTCGCGGTCGCCGGAGCACACGGCAAGACCACCTCCACGGGCATGCTGGTTGCGGCTCTCGACGCGCTCGGAGCAGACGCCGGCTTCGTCAACGGCGGTGTCGTCGCCGGGCTCGGAACATCGTCGAAGCACGGCGACTCCGACCTGTTCGTGCTCGAGGCAGACGAGTCCGACGGCTCGTTCCTGCTCTACGACGTCGCCGTCGCGCTCATCACCAACGTCGACACCGACCACCTCGACCACTACGGCACCGAGGAGGCCTTCGACCGGGCCTTCGCCGACTTCGCCGACCGCGCATCCGAGTGTGTCGTGATCTCCTCCGACGACCCCGGTGCGCTGCGCGTGCGCGAGCAGATCAGCCACGAGAACGTGATGACATTCGGATGGGCTGCAGACGCCGACGTGCGCCTGCTCAGCATCGAAGCGGGGCAGCAGGTCGAGTTCACCCTCGAGCATCGCGGTGAGGTCCACCAGGGCTCAGTCGGTGTCGTGGGCGAGCACAACGGCGTCAACGCCGCAGGGGCCGTCGCAGTGCTGGTCTCGCTCGGGTTCGAGCCGAAGGCTGCGATCGAGGCGCTGCGCACGTTCGCCGGCACCGGGCGCCGCTTCGAGTCCCATGGCACGGTCAGGGGCGTCGATGTCTACGACGACTACGCGCATCACCCGGTCGAGGTCGAGGCGGCGCTGAAGGGCGCACGCACCGCCACGAGCGGCCGGATCATCGCGGTGCACCAGCCGCATCTGTTCACCAGGACCCGTGACATGGCCGACGAGTTCGCCGAGGTGTACGAGCGGCTCGCAGACCACACCGTGGTGCTCGACGTGTACGGCGCGCGTGAAGACCCGATCGAAGGCGTGACGGGCGCACTCGTCGCCGATGCCTTCGCCGATGCGTCCAAGCGCGACTTCATCGCCGACTGGCAGCAGGCGAGCGACCGCGTCGCCGAGATCGCCGAGGAGGGCGACCTCGTCATGACGCTGTCGTGCGGCAACGTGAACCTCATCATTCCGCAGCTGAAGGCTTCGCTCGCCGAGACGGAAGACGACTAGGTTGCGGAGGCCCGAGGTTCCGGCACGCTCGACGTCGACGAGATCGGCATCGAGCAAGTCGACGCCGCGCAGGTCGAACGCCGAGCAGGTCGACGCCGAGCTCCGCGAGAGCGAGCGGGCGAGGCTGCGCGAGGCGCAGGCCGAGCAGGCAGAGCAGGAGCGCGAGCTCCGTGAGGCATCGCGGCAGCGCCGTCGCGCAGAGCGGGCCCAGGCTCGCCGGTTCACCGCGGGAAGGCGCCGTCGGCTGAAGGCATGGGGCATCGGCGCCGGCGTCGTCATCGTCGCCATCGGCATCCTGATCGCGCTCGTGACCACTCCGATCATGTCGGTGCGCGAGATTCGCGTCGAGGGCACCGACCGCGTCAGCGAAGAGCAGATCGTCGCAGCCCTCGAGGGGCAGCTCGACAAGCCCATCGCGCTGGTGAGCGAAGAGGAGATCGGCGAGGCGCTGCAGCAGTTCACGTCGCTCGAGTCGTACGCCGTCGACCTGCTGCCGCCGTCGACGCTGCTGATCAGGATCCAGGAGCGGATTCCAGTCGCCGTCGACGAGAACGGCCATCTGCTGGATGCCGCCGGGGTGAGCCTCGGCGAGCCTCGCGACGGCGAGGGAGACCTGCCGACCATCGTCGGAGTCGCGGCCGACACTGCCGAGTTCGAGGCGGTCGCCAGCGTGCTGAAGAACCTGTCGCCCTTCATGCTCGAGCATGTCGCCGAGATCACGGCATCGTCGTCTCAGTCGATTCAGCTCAAGACCGAGGGCGGTGAGATGATCGTGTGGGGCGGCCCCGACCAGTCGCGGCTGAAGTCCGACACGGTGCAGGCGCTGCTGCAGAGCGACGCGGTGAAGGGCAAGACGATCGACGTGTCGGCGCCCGAGCATCCCGTGGTTCGGTGAGAAGCCTTTATCTTCAGCTCGGTCCAGCCGACACTCCGGCGTGTTGACCAGACCGCAACTGGAATCGGCCGTAGCGTCTAGACCAGCAAGTTAGACGTGAGAGAAACTCTAACCTTCAAGTACAGGTTGAATGTTCTCCGTCGCACAACACAACCGAGGGGTCGGAAGTGACATCGAACCAGAATTACCTCGCCGTCATCAAAGTGGTCGGCGTAGGAGGAGGCGGCGTGAATGCCGTCAATCGAATGATCGAGATCGGCCTGCGCGGCGTCGAGTTCATTGCGGTCAACACAGACGCGCAGGCGCTCACGCTGAGCGACGCCGACGTCAAGCTCGATGTCGGACGCGAGCTGACGAAGGGGCTCGGTGCTGGCGCCGACCCCGAGATCGGGCGTCGTGCAGCAGAAGACCACCAAGAGGAGATCGAGCAGGCTCTCGCCGGCGCTGACATGGTCTTCGTCACAGCCGGCGAAGGCGGTGGCACGGGCACGGGCGGTGCGCCGGTCGTGGCACGCATCGCGAAGAGCCTCGGCGCTCTGACCGTCGGTGTCGTCACGAAGCCGTTCTCGTTCGAGGGCCGTCGCCGTCAGGGCCAGGCCGAGACGGGCGTCGAGGCGCTGAAGAACGAAGTCGACACGCTCATCGTCGTGCCGAACGACCGTCTTCTCGAGATCAGCGACATGGGCCTCTCGATGGTCGAGGCCTTCGAGACGGCCGACCAGGTGCTGCTCGCGGGTGTGCAGGGCATCACTGACCTCATCACAACCCCAGGCCTTATCAACGTCGACTTCGCCGACGTCAAGAGCGTCATGCAGGGCGCCGGAAGTGCGCTGATGGGCATCGGCTCCTCTCGTGGGGCAGACCGAGCCATCAAGGCTGCAGAACTCGCAATCGACAGCCCGCTGCTCGAGGCGAAGATCGATGGCGCACACGGTGTGCTGCTGTCGATCCAGGCAGGCTCCAACATCGGCATCATGGAGATCCAGGAGGCCGCGAGCCTCGTCCAGGAGGCCGTGCACCCCGAGGCGAACATCATCTTCGGAACCGTCATCGACGACACGCTCGGCGACGAGGTGCGCGTCACCGTCATCGCCGCAGGCTTCGACGGCGCCGGCCCGCAGAACAAGCCCGAGGGCGAGCAGCGTGCGTTCGACACTGCGCACAACGCGATGCTCGGCAGCTCGTCTGAGCGCGAGAGCGACTCTGCTGCTGCCTCCGGCGACCGCGAAGAGCGACGCGCTGTCCCGCAGCCGCCGCAGACGGTGCCCGAGCACCTCACCGGACCCGTGCAGCCGCTCGAGGCTGAGACAGAGGCCGACGACGATGACGAGTTCCTGCCGGACTTCCTCAAGTAGATGACGACCCCATCCGATCGCCTGGCCCGCTTTCGCTCGGAACTGAGCGAAGCGGGTCAGGCGCTTCCCGTTGAGCCCACGCTCATCGTCGTCACCAAGTTCCACCCTGACGAGACGGTGCGCGAGCTGTTCGATGCAGGCCAGCGCGACTTCGGCGAGAATCGCCACCCCGAGGCGCGCAACAAGCGCGACGGTCTGCATGAGCCAGACGCCGTGTGGCACTTCGTGGGGCAGCTGCAGCGCAACAAAGTGCGCCAGGTTGCTCGGTACGCAGACGTGCTGCATGCAGTCGATCGCGCCGAGGTCATCGAGCTGCTCGAGACCGGCGAGGGCATTCCGACTCGCGACGTGTTCCTGCAGGTGAATCTCACCGCAGATGCCGGACGCGGGGGAGTGTCGGATGCAGAGTTCGAGTCGCTCGCAGAGCGTGCGGCCGCGTCCGAGGCGGTGCGTGTGCTCGGCGTCATGGCTGTCGCGCCTCTCGACCAGGAGCCCGCAGCGGCATTCTCGCGAGTCGCAGGCTATTCGGAGCGCCTGCAGCGCATCGTCCCCGATGCGAAGTCGATCTCGGCCGGCATGACGGCCGACTGGAGAGCGGCGCTCGAATCGGGCGCGACACACCTGAGAATCGGCACGGCAATCACGGGTTCGCGGCCCACTTCGCCGTAGCCTTGAAATGACCCACAGGAGGAGATCCCATGAGCAACGCACTCAAGCGAGCTGCCATTGCACTCGGCTTCGCAGAGGAAGACGATGCCACGACCGAGGTCGCGCCAGCACGCACAGAAGAGACGAGCGAGCGCTTCGAGCGCCCCGCATCGCAGTCCAGTGCCCCAGCGAACGTGACGCCTCTGCGTCGCGCCCCCCAGCAGGTGAATGAAATGCAAGAGATCCTGACGGTGCACCCGCGCCAGTACAAGGACGCAAAAGAGATCGCATCCGCGTTCCGTGACGAGATTCCCGTCATCATCAACCTCTCGCAGATGACCGACAGCGACGCCCGTCGTCTGATCGACTTCTCTGCCGGACTCACACAGGGGCTGAACGGCCGCATCGAGCGTGTGACCACGAAGGTCTACCTGCTCTCTCCTGAGTCCATCAGCGTCTCGGGCTCTCGCAAGAGCAGCGAAGACACTGACTCCGCAGTCTTCGCACACTAGGGCTTCCCCTGGCCATCGTCGGGCTGACGGTCTTCTGGATCGCTCAGCTGTGCTTCTTCATCCTGTGGGCACGAGTCATCATCGACTTCGTGACGGCGATCCGACCCGACTGGAAGCCGAAGAAGGGGTGGCTGACCTTCTTCGTCATCATCTGGAAGGTCACTGATCCTCCTGTGAAATTCCTCCGACGCCGCATCAAGCCCGTGCGCATGGGCGGCGTCCAGCTCGACCTCTCCATCCTCGTGCTCTTCGTCGCGCTCTTCATCCTCATGAACATCGCGCGCTGGATCGCCGTTCTATAGCGGTACAGTGTTTTGAGCACGAATGTGAAGATCACAATCTTGATACGAAAGGGACGCACATGGCACTCTCGCCTGACGACCTGCTGACCAAGCGCTTCGAAGAGACCCGCTTCCGCGATGGCTACGACCAGGAAGAGGTCGACGACTACCTGGATGAGATCGCCACGCAGTGGCGCGAGCTCATCGCAGAGCGCGACCGCCTGGCCGCTGAAGTCGAGCAGCTCAAGCAGGGCGGCGCACAGCCCGCAGCTGCCGAGGCACCCGCAGCAGCTGACGAAGCACAGCAGTCCGAGGCAGCGCAGAGCGCAGGTCTCGTCGAGGGCTCCGGCGCAGCATCGAACGAGTTCTCGCCGTCGGCAGACTCGAGCGCCAGCCTGCTCGCCATGGCACAGCGTCTCCACGACGAGCACGTCATGTCAGGTGAGATCCGTCGCGACGAGCTCATCAGCGAGGCAGAGGGCAAGCGCGACCTGCTCATCAGCGGTGCTGAGGCCAACGCCCAGAAGATCAACGATGACGCACAGGCTCGCAAGAAGCAGCTCGCTGAAGAGTTCGAAGTCACCAAGGGCGACCTCGAGCAGCAGCGCTCTGACCTGCAGGAGAAGATCGACGAGCTCAAGAGCTTCGAGCGCGACTACCGTCTGCGCCTGCGCGGCTACATCGAGAGCCAGCTCCGCGACCTCGACCGCACCTCATCGCTGGGCAACGTCGCCGAGGGCGACGACACCGCCGCCGACAGCTGATCGACGCATTGTCGAAACAGTCGGCATCGCCCGCCAGAATCTCATGGAGACACATTCTCCTTCTGGCGGGCGTTGCCGCGCTCGGCTGGACCGCTGACTTCTTGAGCAAGGAGTGGATCCTCGCGAACTTCGCCGAGCGCGAGTCTCGCGAAGTGCTCGGCGAAGCGCTGCAGTTCACGTTCGTCCGCAATCCGGGCGCAGCCTTCTCGTTTGCCAGCGGCATGACCTGGATCTTCACGATCCTCGCGGTCGCCGTCACGATCGGCATCATCATCACTGCCCGCAAGCTGCACTCCGTCGGA
Organism: Agrococcus casei LMG 22410; assembly: GCF_900163565.1. Taxonomy (GTDB): domain Bacteria; phylum Actinomycetota; class Actinomycetes; order Actinomycetales; family Microbacteriaceae; genus Agrococcus; species Agrococcus casei. The sequence goes on along the minus strand of NZ_FUHU01000038.1, from coordinate 45,159 downwards.
TGGGCGCTCGTGCTGGGCGGACTGCTCGGCGGCGTCACCGGCAACCTCTACGATCGCCTCACCCGCTGGCCGGGCGCGTTCGAGGGGCATGTGATCGACTTCATCCACGTCTGGGGATTCCCCGCGATCTTCAACATCGCCGACATCTGCATCGTCGTGTCGATGTGCGGCCTCGTGCTGCTCGTGCTGCTCAACATCGGCATCGACGGGCAGCGGCACACCGATGAGTCCGAAGCAGACGAAGCAGAGACGCCGGCAGACACAGCAGAGGCGTCGTAGATGGAGAGCCGCTACCTGCAGGTGCCTGCCGGACTCGACGGCAAGCGCGCTGACGCCGGGCTCGCTCAGCTGCTCGGGCTCAGTCGCACGACGGTCGCCGAGGTGCTGGCAGCGGGAGGCGCGAGCCTCGACGGCCGAGAGCTCTCGAAGTCAGACCGCCTGGTCGCCGATGCCTGGCTCGACGTCTCATGGGAGCCCAAGCGCGAGCCGACCGTGGTGCCGCTTGAGGTGCCCGATCTGAAGATCGTGCACCAGGACTCCGACATCATCGTGATCGACAAGCCCGCCGGCGTCGCGGCCCACCCGTCTATGGGATGGCAGGGGCCGACCGTGCTCGGCGCGCTGGCTGCCGGGGGCTTCGACATCACGACCTCGGGCGCTGCCGAGCGGCAGGGCATCGTGCACCGGCTCGACGTCGGCACCAGCGGCCTGATGGTCGTCGCCAACAGCGAGCGCGCATACACGCATATGAAGCACCAGTTCCACGACCGCCTCGTGACGAAGGTCTATCACGCGGCTGTGCAGGGGCATCCGGACCCCTTCGTCGGAACGATCGAGGCACCGATCGGACGCCACCCCAACAGCGAATGGAAGTTCGCCGTGATGGAGTCCGGCAAGCACGCTGTGACGCACTACGAGGTCATCGAGGCCTTCAGGCGAGGGAGTCTCGTCGAGGTGCATCTCGAGACCGGGCGGACGCATCAGATCCGAGTGCACATGTCGGCACACCGACACCCCTGCTTCGGTGACACGATGTACGGAGCTGACCCTAGAATGGCTGAACAGCTCGGCCTCGGACGCCAGTGGCTGCACGCCGTGAGACTCGGCTTCGTGCACCCGAACGGCGACGACGTCGAGTTCGAATCCGACTACCCCGAGGATCTGCAGAGCGCAGTCGACCAGCTGCGCGCATAGAGCCAAGAGACGAAGGCAGGGCATGGCTGACTCATTCGCGCACCTCCACGTGCACACCGAGTACTCGATGCTCGACGGAGCGGCGCACATCGGGCCGCTCGTGAAGGCCGCGGCCGAGATGGAGATGCCGGCGATCGCGATGACCGACCACGGCAACATGTTCGGGGCCTACGAGTTCTGGAAGGCGGCCAGAGGCGCTGGCGTCAAGCCGATCATCGGCACCGAGGCCTACCTCACGCCCGGCACGAACCGCAGCGACAAGACCCGTGTGAAGTGGGGCGACCAGTCGTCGAACCCCGGTGACGACGTCTCGGGCGGCGGTGCCTACACGCACATCACCATGCTCAGCGAGACGACCGAGGGCATGCACAACCTATTCCGCCTCTCGTCGCTCGCTTCGCTCGAGGGCTACTACTTCAAGCCGCGCATGGACCGCGAGCTGCTGCAGCGCTTCAGCAAGGGCATCATCGCGACCACGGGCTGCCCGTCCGGCGAGATCCAGACCAGGCTTCGACTCGGCCAGTACGACGAGGCCAAGAAGGCTGCGGGCGAGTTCCAGGACATCTTCGGCAGAGACAACTACTTCCTCGAGCTGATGGACCACGGGCTCGACATCGAGCGACGGGTGCGCGATGACCTGCTGCGGCTGGCTCGCGAAGTCGACATCCCGCTGGTCGCCTCGAACGACCTCCACTACACGCATTCGCACGATGCCAAGAGCCACGATGCGCTCCTGTGCGTCTCGACCGGATCGACCATCAACGATCCTGGCCGCTTCAAGCTCGACGGCGGCGGCTACTACCTCAAGTCGCCCGGTGAGATGCGCCAGCTCTTCCGCGAGCTGCCGGAGGCCTGCGACAACACCCTGCTGATCGCCGAGCGATGCAATGTCGAGTTCGACGAGTCGGCGAACTACATGCCGCGCTACGACGTGCCCGAGGGCGAGAGCGAGCAGTCCTGGTTCATCAAGGAGGTGCAGCGAGGGCTCAACGAGCGCTACGGCGGCAACATCCCGGGTGAGGTGCAGGAGCGCGCGAACTACGAGAGCGAAGTCATCGTCTCGATGGGCTTCCCCGGCTACTTCCTCGTCGTCGCCGACTTCATCGAGTGGGCGAAGAAGCAGGGAATCCGCGTCGGCCCCGGCCGAGGCTCGGGTGCTGGCTCGATGGCCGCCTACTCGCTGGGCATCACGGGGCTCGACCCGCTCGAGCACGGGCTGCTGTTCGAGCGGTTCCTGAACCCCGAGCGCGTCTCGATGCCTGACTTCGACGTCGACTTCGACGAGCGTCGTCGCGGCGAGGTCATCCGCTACGTGACTGACAAGTACGGTGTCGACCGAGTCGCTCAGGTCGTCACCTACGGCACGATCAAGACCAAGCAGGCGCTCAAAGACTCGGCTCGCGTGCTGGGCCACCCCTTCGGCATGGGCGAGAAGCTCACGAAGGCGCTCCCTCCGGCAGTCATGGCGAAGGACATCCCGCTTGCCGGCATCACTGACGAGAAGCACGAGCGGTATCGCGAAGCAGGCGACTTCCGTGCGCTCATCGACTCCGACCCCGAGGCGAAGACCGTCTTCGAGACGGCGCAGGGGCTCGAGGGCCTGAAGCGCCAGTGGGGCGTGCACGCCTGTGCGGTGATCATGTCGAGTGAAGAGCTGCAGCGCGTCATCCCCGTGATGAAGCGCGAACAGGACGGCGCCATCATCACGCAGTTCGACTATCCGACCTGCGAGTCGCTGGGCCTGCTGAAGATGGACTTCCTCGGCCTCAGAAACCTCACCATCATCGACGACGCGCTCGACAACATCGAGAGCAACCGCGGGCACCGGCCTGTGCTCGAACAGCTCGACTTCGATGACCGCGCTGCGTACGAGCTGCTGTCGCGCGGCGACTCGCTCGGTGTGTTCCAGCTCGACGGCGGGCCCATGCGCTCGCTGCTGCGGCTGCTGAAGCCCGACAACTTCGAAGACATCTCGGCCCTGATCGCCCTGTACCGTCCGGGGCCCATGGGTGCAAACTCGCACACGAACTACGCGCTGCGCAAGAACGCGCTGCAGGAGGTCACGCCGATCCACGCCGAGCTCGAAGAGCCGCTGAAAGACATCATCGGCACGACCTACGGCCTCATCATCTACCAGGAGCAGGTGATGGCGATCGCGCAGAAGGTCGCCGGATTCTCGCTCGGCCAGGCAGACATCCTGCGGCGCGCGATGGGCAAGAAGAAGAAGGAAGAGCTCGACCGCCAGTACGTCGGCTTCGAGAAGGGCATGCTCGACAACGGCTACTCGAAGGCCGCGGTCAAGACGCTGTGGGACATCCTGCTGCCGTTCTCCGACTACGCCTTCAACAAGTCGCACTCGGCCGCATACGGCGTGCTCTCGTACTGGACTGCCTACCTGAAGGCGCACTACCCGGCCGAGTACATGGCGGCGCTGCTCACGAGCGTCGGCGACTCGCGCGACAAGATGGCGCTCTACCTCAGCGAGTGCCGGCGGATGGGCATCACGGTGCTGTCTCCGCACGTCAACGAGTCGAGCCACCACTTCACCGCAGTCGGCGCTGACATCCGCTTCGGACTCGGGGCGGTGCGCAACGTCGGCACGAACGTCGTCGACGCGATCATCAAGGCTCGCGAAGAGCAGTCGCCGGCCACCGGCCTGCACGACTTCCTGAAGAAGATGCCGCTGCAGGTGCTCAACAAGCGCACGATCGAGTCGCTCGTCAAGGCCGGAGCCTTCGACGACCTCGGTGCGACCAGGCGCGCGATGGTCGAGGTGCACGAAGAGGCCGTCGATGCCGCAGTGTCGCTGAAGCGCAACGAGGCACACGGCATGGTCGACCTGTTCGGCGATGTCTTCGACGATCTCGAAGAGAGCGATCAGGGCGTTCCGGAGCGTCCCGAGTGGGTCAAGAACGACAAACTCTCGTTCGAGCGCGACATGCTGGGCCTGTACGTCTCTGATCACCCCCTGGCAGGCCTCGAGCTCGAGCTGGCGAAGTTCGCGAGCCACCAGATCCAAGACATCGGCGAGACCGCAGAAGACGGTGACACCGTGACGATCGCGGGTCTGGTCACGAATGTGCAGCATCGCGTCGCCCGCAACAGTGGCAACGCCTACGGCATTCTCACGGTCGAAGACTTCGGCAGCGAGACCGATGTGATGCTGCTCGGCAAGACCTTCACCGAGTACGGCCACGTCGTGAAGCCAGACTCGATCGCGGTGATCCGTGCACGAGTGCGCACGCGCGACGACGGATACTCCCTGACCGGAAACTCCGTCGAGATGCCCAATGTGCAGCCGATCGACGAGAGCCGTCCGCTCGAGTTGCGCCTCATGGAGCGTCGTGCCACGGTGCGCCTGGCGCGTGAGCTCAAGCAGGTGCTGCAGCGTCACACAGGTCCGACAGACGTCAAGCTGCGGCTCGAGCGACCGGGTGCCGCTCGGGTGTTCCAGCTGCCGGTGCAGGTGAAGGTGTCGAGCGACCTTTTCGGCGAGCTGAAGAGCCTGCTCGGGCCCAGTGCTCTTGTATGACGCAGCGCTCTGGTGTGACGCAGTGCGCTCGTGTGACGCTGGGTCGCAGTCATCACTCCTAGACTGGAACCATGCTTCGTCGCCTCACTCTCGCCTCGCTTCCTGACGACCTCGACTCGGTGCTTCCGCGCGCCGAGTCCGATGTCGCTGCCGCTGCCGAGGCCGTGCATGCGCTGATCGACGACGTGCGGTCAGCGGGGGCGGATGCGCTGCTCGACCAGGCAGAGCGCTTCGACCGGGTGCGTCCCGCGTCGATCCGTGTGCCGTCCCAAGACCTCGCTGCCGCGCTCGAGGGGCTCGACCCGACCGTGAGGGCTGCGCTCGAGCAGACGATCGAGCGCGTTCGGCAGGGGAGTGCGGCCCAGATTCCGCCCGCTGCGACCACGCGGATCGCTGACGGCGCCGTCATCGACCAGCGCTGGGTTCCGGTCGAGCGAGTCGGGCTGTATGTTCCCGGCGGCAAGGCCGTGTACCCGTCGAGCGTCATCATGAACGCAGTCGCCGCCCAGGCAGCGGGTGTGACAAGCATCGCCGTCGCGTCGCCCGCCCAGGCGAGCCACGACGGAGCACCCCACCCGACCATCCTGGCCACCTGCGCACTGCTCGGGGTCGACGAGGTGTACGCGATGGGAGGCGCCGGTGCAATCGGCGCATTCGCGTACGGGGTCGAGGGCATCGGGCTCCGCAGGGTCGATGTCGTGACCGGCCCCGGCAACGTGTTCGTGGCAGCCGCCAAGCGCGCAGTCGCCGGACGAGTGGCCATCGACGCAGAGGCCGGGCCCACCGAGATCCTCGTGCTGGCCGATGACACGGCGAACCCTGAGCTGGTCGCACGCGACCTGATCTCACAGGCAGAGCACGACGAGCTTGCCGGCAGCGTGCTCGTGACGGATTCTGCGAAGCTCGCAGACAGCGTCGACGAGGCGATCGCGAGGATCGTGCCGCTGACGAAGCACAGCGACCGAATTCGCGCGGCCCTCACGGGGCGCCAGTCGGCTTCTGTTGTCGTCGACTCGCTTGACAGCGCGGTGCGGCTGGCGAACGCGTACGCCGCCGAGCACCTGCAGATCATGACCGCCGACGCAGACAGCGTCGTCGAGCAGATCGTCAACGCCGGAGTCGTGTTCGTCGGCGACGCCTCGCCGGTTGCGCTCGGCGACTACGCGGCCGGCAGCAACCACGTGCTGCCCACCGGAGGCACCGCACGCTTCGCGGCCGGCCTGAACGCGAGCGTGTTCCTGCGGTCGCAGCAGGTCGTCCGCTACACCATGCAAGGACTCGCGGGGGTTCGCGGCGCAATCGAGACCCTCGCAGTCGAAGAGGACCTGCCGGCGCACGGCGAGGCCGTGACCGCACGATTCGAGGACTGATGCACTGCCCGTTCTGCCGAAACCCCGACTCTCGAGTCGTCGACTCCCGAACGAGCGACGACGGCCTCCAGATTCGCCGTCGCCGCCAGTGCACCGTGTGCGGGCGCAGATTCTCGACCTCTGAGTCGGCATCGCTGCAGGTCGTCAAGCGCTCGGGCGTGATGGAGCCGTTCAGTCGCGAGAAGGTCATCGAGGGCGTGCGCAAGGCGTGCCAGGGAAGACCCGTGACGGATGCGGATCTCGCTCAGGTAGCGCAGGTCGCAGAAGAGACCATCCGGGCGACCGGTGCCAGCCAGATCCAGGCGAACGAGGTCGGGCTGGCAGTGCTGCCGCCGCTGCGACAGCTCGACGAGGTCGCGTATCTTCGCTTCGCGAGCGTCTACCAGGGCTTCGAGTCGCTGGAGGACTTCGAGGCTGCGATCGCCGATCTGCGCTCAGACAAGGAGCTTCGATGAGCCTCTACGACGTGCTGTTCGATCGCGTGCTGCGGCACTTCGACACCGAGCTGGCGCACTCGCTGGGTGCGATCGTCGTGCGTGCCGCTGGCGCCGCCCGGCCTGGTGTGCGGGCTGATCCGATTCTGCGAACGAGAGCGCTCGACCGCGAGTTCCCGACGCCGTTCGGCATCGCCGCCGGGTTCGACAAGAACGCGACGATGCTGCTGGGCCTGGGCGCGCTGGGCTTCGGCCATGTCGAAGTCGGCACGGTGACGCCGAAGGCGCAGCCCGGAAACCCGAAGCCGCGCCTCGTGCGGCTCGTCGACGACCGTGCGCTCATCAACCGGATGGGCTTCAACAACGAGGGCATCGAAGCCATGGCCGATCGGCTGCGCGCTGCTCGCAGCGACGGACGCCGCCCCGTGGTCGGCGTCAACATCGGCAAGAACAAGAGCACGCCCCTTGAGTCGGCGGCAGACGACTACCGGGCAGCGGCTCTCGAGCTTGCGCCCCACGCCGACTACATCGCCGTCAATGTCTCGAGCCCCAACACGCCCGGGCTTCGCGGGCTGCAGGATGAGGCGCAGCTCGAGCCGATCCTCAGCGGCGTCGTCGAGGCGGCCGCGGGTGTTCCGGTGCTCGTCAAGATCGCTCCGGATCTCGACGACGACCAGATCGTAGGCATCGCCCAGCTGGTCACACGACTCGGGCTGGCTGGCGTGATCGCAACGAACACGACGATCTCGCGAGAAGGCCTGAAGACCGACCCCGAGACTGTGGCTGCGGCAGGGGGCGGGGGCCTCTCAGGACCGCTGCTCGCCGCGCGCTCGATGGAAGTGCTGCGCCTGCTGCGGCAGACGCTGCCCGAAGATGCGACGGTCGTGTCGGTGGGCGGCGTCGTCACTGCTCACGATGTGCTCGCACGGCTCGATGCCGGAGCTGACCTGGTGCAGGGATACACCTCGTTCGTCTACGAGGGTCCCGGATGGGCGCGCACGATCAACCGCGATCTTGCGGCACTGATGCGGTCCCGGAACGTCTAGCGAGCAGACTCTAGTCGATCTTCTCGAAGCGCTTGACGCGAGGCTTGGGCATGCGCATGAAGCGCATCTGCGTCGATCGCATCGAGGCGTACCAGCTGACGCCCTTTGTCTTGCCGCTGCCGAACTTGGCGGTGATGCGACGGCGCAGCAGCCAGGTCATGATGACGCAGTCGAGCACGGTGAGTCCGACGAAGGCCCACAGAACACCGAACGTTGCGATGCGCATCGTCTCAGTGTTGATGAACGTCATAGCCAGCACAAGGATCATCGCCGGCATCAGCAGCGAGCCGACTGAGAATCGCGCATCGACGTAGTCGCGAGCGTACGCCCGCACTTCGCCCTGGTCGCGAGGCGGCAGGTACTGCTCTTCGCCTCGCGCATAGCCTTCTTGGGCGCGCTGGCGTTGCACGGCCATCTTCTCTCGTGCCTGGCGCTTCGACTCTTTGCGGTCTGAGGGGATCAGCGGCTTGCGGGACTGCTCGACGAGCTCAGAGCGCTTGGGTGTGCGCGGCCTCGCGGGCTCCGAGGCATCGTCATAGTCTTCGACGATGTTCTTCGGCTTCGATCCAAACAGGGGCACGGTGTTCCTCACAGACAAGATTGGGTTTCCCGGCATTCTACCGGAGTCCGGCGAGTCTGGAACTAGCATGGAGAGCATGACGAACGATCACACTCAGAAAGTCCTGTCGGCGGTAGACGAGGCGTTCGACGCATCCGTCGAAGAGCTCAAGTCCCTTGTGCGCATTCCCTCTGTGGCATTCGGCGGATTCGATCCTGCGAAGCTCGACGAGTCGGCATCGGCAGTCAAGGCGCTGATGGAGTCGACAGGCGTGTTCGACTCCGTGCGCATCGAGCGCGTCCCCGTCGCTCCTGGGTCTGAGGAGTTCGGCCAGCCGGCGATCATCGCCCGCCGCGAGGCGGCACCCGGCAAGCCCACCGTGCTGCTCTACGCACACCACGACGTGCAGCCGTGGGGCGACGAGGCCCTCTGGAAGACGCCGCCGTTCGAGCCCACCGTCATCGGCGACCGCCTCTACGGCCGCGGCGCCAGCGACGACAAGGCAGGCGTCATGACGCACGTTGCGGCGCTGCGCGTGCTGCAGCAGATCGCGCCCGACAGCGGCCTCGGCATCGCACTCTTCATCGAGGGCGAGGAGGAGTACGGCTCGCGCTCGTTCGCGAATTTCCTCGAGACGCACAAGGAGACACTGCGCTCTGACGTGATCGTCGTGGCTGACAGCGACAACTGGTCGACGACGGTTCCGAGCCTGACCGTGTCGCTTCGCGGCAACGTCAAGTTCGGGCTCACGGTCACGACCCTCGACCACGCGAACCACTCGGGCATGTACGGAGGCGCAGTTGCGGATGCGCCCCTTGCGGCCATCCGTCTGCTCAACACGTTCTGGGACGAGAACGGCAGCTCGGCAGTCGAAGGGCTGCTCAGCGCCGAGCACACGGCACCCGATCAGGACGAGCAGCAGGTCCGCGACGAGGCCGGCGTGCCCGAAGGCGTGAGCCTGATCGGGTCAGGGCGCGTGCTCGACCGCCTCTGGAACGACCCTGCGATCACTGTGGTCGGCACGAGCCTTCCCGACGTGCAGAACGCCTCGAACACAATCCTCCCGACAGCGACGTTCGTCGTGTCGGCCAGAATCGCACCGGGCCAGTCGTCGGCGGATGCGCTGGCGGCTCTCGAGCGTCACGTCGAGAAGCACACTCCGTTCGGAGCGAAGGCCGAGATCACGAATGTCGAACTCGGCGATCCCTTCCTGGTCGACACAACGGGACCCGCTGTTCGCGCCATGAAGGAATCGATGGCTGACGCATGGGGCAACGAGGCGGTCGAGGCCGGAATCGGCGGCTCGATTCCGTTCATCTCGCTGCTTGAGCAGGAGTTCCCGAATGCTGAGATCCTCGTGACAGGCGTCGAAGACCCGGGCACCATGGCGCACAGCCCCAACGAATCACAGCACTTGGGCGTGCTCCGCAATGCGATCGCCTCTGAGGCACTCCTCCTGACGCGCCTCGCGACCGGCGGACTCGGATAGACTCGAAGCATGACTGACACCACGACGACAGCCCCAGCTCACGGAGTCACCATCTCCGAAGCTGCGGCCGACAAGGTGCACCGCCTGCTGGTGCAGGAGGGTCGCGATGACCTCCGACTGCGGGTTGCAGTGCAGCCGGGCGGATGCTCGGGTCTCATCTACCAGCTCTACTTCGACGAGCGCGTGCTCGACGGCGATGCAGTCGTCGAGTTTCCGGCAGCGGACGGTGCCACAGTCGAAGTGGTGGTCGACCGGATGAGCGTGCCTTATCTCGATGATTCCAAGATCGATTTCGAGGATTCCATTGAGAAGCAGGGCTTCACCATTGACAATCCCAACGCGCAGGGCAGCTGCGCGTGTGGCGATAGCTTCAGTTAGCAATCGCCCGTACTAGGATGAAACCGAACACTTTCTGATCGAAGGACGTCCCTTGCGTAACCGACGAACACGATGGCTGGCCGTGCCCGCCGCAGCGCTGACCGCTGCGGTCCTCGCTGGCTGCACCCAGGAGCAGCTTCAGGGCTGGTTGCCCTCTACTCCCGGCCTCACGAATCACGTAGACCGCATTGTCGGGCTCTGGACGACCTCATGGATCGTCCTGCTTGCAATCGGCATCTTGGTCTGGGGCCTCATGCTGTGGGCGAGCGTGGCCTACCGCCGCCGGAAGGGCCAGACAGGCCTGCCGGCACAGCTGCGCTACAACATGCCCATCGAGATCTTCTTCACAACGGTCCCGATTCTGCTCGTCATGACCTTCTTCGCGTTTACTGCACGTGACCAGGCGGCGATCGAAGCAGAGATCGAGGATCCCGACGTCTCGATCACTGCCTACGGCAAGCGCTGGGCGTGGGACTTCGTGTACGACCGCGAGAACAAGGATCCCGTGTACTTCGAAGGCATCCAGGCGCTCAACGAGCCCGGCACGATGCACATCGACGAAGACACGATCCCCACGCTCTATATGCCATCCAACTCGTCGGTCGAAATCATCCTCGAATCGCGTGATGTCGCGCACTCCTTCTGGATCGTAGAGATGCTCTACAAGAAGGACATGCTGCCTGGCGTCACCAACCACATGTACTTCGAGACGGGCGATGTCGAGGGCACCTTCACCGGCAAGTGCGCCGAGCTCTGCGGCGAGTACCACTCGATGATGCTCTTCAACGTCGAGATCGTGTCGCCCGACGAGTACCAGGCGTACCTCGACGAGCTTGAGGCAGAAGGCAACGTCGGCCACCCCGATGAGAGTCTCAACCCGCTGCAGCCCACGTGGGACAACGAGGGTGAGGAAGAAGAGTAGTCATGACTGCCACAGCAACACGTCCTTCACAGCCCGGCATCTCGCCTTCGGCAACCCGCAAGGGCAACGTCCTGGTCGACTGGATCACCACCACCGACCACAAGAAGATCGGGTACATGTACCTGATCTCGTCGTTCCTCTACTTCTGCATCGGCGGAGTGATGGCGCTGATGATCCGCGCCCAGCTCTGGTCGCCCGGACTCGACATCATCCCGACTCAAGAGCAGTACAACCAGCTGTTCACGATGCACGGCACGATCATGCTGCTGATATTCGCAACGCCGCTCTTCTCGGGCTTCGCGAACGTGCTCATGCCGCTGCAGATCGGTGCTCCCGACGTCGCCTTCCCGCGACTGAACGCATTCGCCTACTGGCTGTACTCGTTCGGCTCGCTGATCGCAATCGGCGGATTCCTGACACCGCAGGGCGCTGCGTCCTTCGGCTGGACTGCGTACGCACCACTCTCGAACACTGACTTCTCTCCTGGAGTCGGCGGCGACCTCTGGGTGCTCGGCCTCGGCATCTCGGGCTTCGGAACAATCCTCGGTGCCGTCAACTTCATCACGACGATCATCACGATGCGTGCTCCCGGCATGACCATGTTCCGCATGTCGATCTTCAGCTGGAACACGCTCGTGACCTCGATCCTCGTGCTGATCGCGTTCCCCGTGCTTGCCGCTGCGCTGTTCGGCCTCGCTGCTGACCGCATCCTCGACGCGCACGTGTTCGATCCGGCGGCAGGAGGGGTGTTGCTGTGGCAACACCTGTTCTGGTTCTTCGGTCACCCAGAGGTGTACATCATCGCCTTGCCGTTCTTCGGCATCGTCTCTGAGATCGTCGCGGCGTTCAGCCGCAAGCCGATCTTCGGCTACAAGACGCTGGTCGGAGCCACGATCGCGATTGCCGCACTGTCGGTTGCGGTCTGGGCACACCACATGTACGTCACAGGCTCTGTGCTGTTGCCGTTCTTCGCCCTCATGACAATGCTCATCGCTGTGCCGACGGGTGTGAAGATCTTCAACTGGCTGGGCACAATGTGGCGAGGATCCATTACATGGGAGCAGCCCATGGTCTGGACGCTGGGCTTCCTCGTGACGTTCGTCTTCGGCGGGCTCACTGGTGTCATCCTGGCTTCGCCCCCGCTTGACTTCCACATCTCTGACACCTACTTCGTAGTTGCGCACTTCCACTACGTCGTGTTCGGAACCGTGGTGTTCGCCATGTTCGCCGGATTCTACTTCTGGTGGCCGAAGTGGACGGGCAAGAAGCTCAACGAGCGTCTTGGCCAGGTGCACTTCTGGCTGCTGTTCATCGGCTTCCACATGACCTTCCTCATCCAGCACTGGATCGGTGTCGTGGTCATGCCCCGTCGTTACTACACGTACCTCGAGTCCGATGGCGTCACCTGGATGAACCAGGTCTCGACAATCGGAGCCATGGTGCTCGCGACCTCGATGATCCCGTTCTTCCTGAACGTGTACCTCACCGCCCGCTATGGCAAGCAGGTCACTGAAGATGACCCGTGGGGCACAGCCCGAAGCCTTGAGTGGGCGACCAGTTGCCCGCCGCCGCGCCACAACTTCGTGTCGATCCCGCGCATCCGCTCGGAGTCACCCGCCTTCGACCTGCACCACCCCGAGTATGCTCCGTGGGCGCAAGACAAGGCGAAGAAGACCGTGACCGAGGCGTCAGCCGCAAATGGAAGGAAGTAGATCATGAAGGCGAATATCGCAATCATGTGGATCATCGCGGCCTTCTTCTTTGTGTGCTCCGCGGTGTACACCTACTGGGCGATCATTGACACCCAGGAGATCGAGTGGGTTGGAACGATCACGTTCGCGCTCGCCGGTGCCATGGGCGCCATGATCGCGGCGTACCTCTGGTGGAGCGTCATGCGCCCCGTCAAGGGTCACGTCTACCCAGAAGACCGTCTTGACGCAGAGATCGATGACGGCGACCCCGAGCTCGGACACTTCGCGCCGTGGAGCTGGTGGCCGATCGCGCTGGCCGCTGCGATCTCACTGTTCGTGCTGGGCATCGCAGTCTCGACCTTCGTGCTGCCGCTCGGTCTCGTGCTGATCGTCATCACCATGGTCGGCTGGGTCTTCGAGTACTACCGCGGCAACTTCGTTCAGAGGTAGCTGTCACGGCTGCTGAGTCAGCCTTCAGACGGACTTTGCCCGCATGCACACAGTTGCATGCGGGCAAAGCCGTACTCTGGGGACATGTTCCGCAAGATCAGTCGCACCGACCTGCTCGTCGATGCCCTGATCGCGATTGCGGTGGTCGGCCCGCTAGCCTTCATCGACGTCGTGATCACATATCGCGGTCAAGTGGGGCTCTTCCTGTCGGTGTGGCCAGTGATCCTGGCGTTCCTGCTGGCAGGCATGCTGACGGTGAGGCGACTGGCACCGGTTCCTGTGCTGCTCATGGCGTTTCTGGTTTCGGCGGTGCATGTGCTTGTGCTTGCCGAGGGCATCTACGCGTCGTGGTTCGCCGTGCTGCTGCTGCTGGCGACGGTCGGTCGATTTGCCACCACGAAGCTCGAGTTCCGGCTGACAGCCGGGGTCGTCGTGCTTGCTGCGGCGCTGGTGACGCTCTGGTCGACAGGCGCACTGCTGGGACTGGGGTCGCTTCCGGCTGGCTCCGACATCTTCCTCAGTGTCTTGTTCGCATTCCTGCCGTCAGTGCTGCTGTTCACGGGTGCTGTTCTGGCGGGCGTCGTGCTTCGACTCTTCATGCGAAGCAATCGCGAGGCCCGTGAGCGCCGCAAAGCAGAGATGTCGGTGCTCGCGCAGATGCAGATGCGTGCGGCAGAAGAGGAGCGCACCGCCATCGCCCGTGACATGCACGACGTGGTGGCGCATTCGCTCGCAGTCGTCGTGGCGCAGGCGAATGGAGCCAGGTATGCCACCGACGCAGCAGTCAAAGACGACACGCTCGCGACCATCTCGAAGACCGCTTCAGGTGCGCTTGTCGACGTTCGCGGACTGCTGCATCAGCTTCGCCACTCCCAGGCAAACGATGTGAGCAACGGTCTCTGCGACGTGCCCGACCTGGTCGAACGGATGCGCGGTGCCGGGATGGACATCCGTCTTACCATGCCGCCGCACGGCATCCAGCTTGCGCGTGCCTCCGAACTCGCCGCGTACCGCGTCGTGCAGGAGGCGCTCACGAACGCCATGCGTCACGGCGCGGTGGGCGCTCCGGTATTCGTGCGCGTCGATGTGGGGCACGAGCTCATCGTGAACGTGCACAACCGGCCTGCGCAGTACGGTGGTGACCGGGTGCCATCGGGCAGCCACGGACTCACCGGCATGCGTGAGCGTGCAGCGCTTGCGGGCGGCAGCTCGTGGATCGGCATCGACCAGGGCTGGTTCAGGGTGCTCGTACGCATGCCGGTGGCGCTGCAGACATGATTGAGGAGACACAGATGATCCGAGTGGCGATTGTCGACGACCAGGCGCTGTTCCGTGGCGGAATCCGCATGCTGCTCGAGTCGCAGGTCGACATGCAGGTTGTGGCTGAGGCAGGGGACGGGCGTGAAGCAGTCGCTGTCGTTCGTGAGGCGCAGCCCGATGTCGTGCTCATGGATGTGCGCATGCCGGTGCTCGACGGCATCGCAGCCACTCAAGCGATCGTCAGTGAGCGTCCGGCAACGAAGGTGATCGTGCTCACCACCTTCGACCTCGATGAGGCGGCCGCGCGCGCGATCCGGGCCGGCGCATCCGGATTCGTCCTGAAAGAGGCCGAGCCGGAGTTCGTGCTGGCATCGATTCGAACCGTGGTGAACGGCAACCAGGTGCTTGCTGCCAGTGCGACGCGTGCACTGTTCGAGCACTTCGGCAAGCGGGCGCACCAGGCGGTTCCGGATGCCTTCGACACGCTCACCGACCGTGAGCGCGAGATCTTCATGCATGCGTCGAAGGGGCACTCGAACACCGAGATCGCCACCGCGGAGTTCGTGAGCGAGGCGACGGTCAAGACGCACATCTCGCGCATCCTGACGAAGCTGGGGCTGCGCGATCGCGTGCAGCTGGTGGTCTACGCGTACGAGCACGGCCTCGCCTGAGGCCAGAAGCTCGGCGTTGTCAGTCTGCAGGATGACACGAGTCAGTCGGCAGACGGTCGTGCGCCGGTGCGCCGCGGGATTGACTGGTCAGCATGAACAGTCCTGCCTTGCAACTGCACGAGATCAGCCGCCACTTCGGTGCGGGTCACACACGCGTCACTGCCCTCGAGGATGTGTCGCTGCAGGTGGCACCGGGCGAGCTGGTCGCCGTCATGGGGCCCTCCGGCTCAGGCAAGTCGACGATGCTCGCCTGTGCCGCCGGCCTTGACGAGCCGAGCTCGGGACGGGTGCAGGTCGGCCAGCAGGTGCTCACGGGCCTCTCTGACGATGCGCTAACAGAGACTCGCAGAAAGCACATCGGCTTCGTGTTCCAGTCGTACAACCTGCTGCCGTCGCTGACTGCGGCCGACAACATCCGTCTGCCGTTCGAGCTGGGCGGCGACCGCCCTGACGAGACGCGCATCGCAGAACTCGTCGAGAGACTGCGGATCGGCGATCGCCTCGACCACCTGCCGGGGGCGCTCTCTGGGGGGCAGCAGCAGCGGGTCGCGATCGCTCGAGCGCTGACAACACGCCCGAATGTGGTGTTCGCCGATGAGCCCACCGGTGCTCTCGACACTGCAAGCGCCAGGGAAGTGCTCGACCTGCTCGCAGAAGAGGCAGCGCTCGGCCAGGCAATCATGCTCGTGACGCACGATCCGATGGTGGCAGCCAGAGCGAGTCGCATCGTGTTTCTGCAGGACGGCCGCGTGCAGCGCGAGGTCAGCGGCCTGAGCGCCGAGCAGATCGCCACCGAGATGGTGCAGCTGGCCGGAGCATCACGATGAATGCCGGTTCGAAGCTGGCGTTTCTCGCCACGTTCATCGCAGCTGCCGGGTGCACTGCGCTGATGACCGTGACGACGCAGTTTCGCGTGCTGCTGGAAGCCTCTGCAGCGCTTGTGAACTCCGAGACCCTGATCGTGATGGCTGTGCTCGGGCAGATCGTCCTCGCGGTCGTGACGGTGCTGATCGCCTCGATTGTCGCGCAGGTCGCATTTCGACAGGCGGTCGACGAGCTGCGCCGCGACATCGCACTGCGCAGACTCGTCGGGTCACGCAGGCGAGACGAGCGGCGACGTCTCTTCGGCGGATTCTCGGCAACAGGAGCCGTCGGAGCTGCAGCCGGGTGGGCGGCCGGGGCGATCCTCGGCGCGATCGTGGGCTTGGTGCTGCGGCAGCAGCGCGCGGAGTGGCACGGTGTGGCGATTCCCTGGGTTGATCCCGCTGCGCTGATTCCGGCTGCTGCCATCGTGCTCGGTGCGCTTGCCGCAGCATGGGGTGCGAGCAGGCGGGTGCTCCAGATCGCGCCCGCTGAAGCCGTGCGCACTGCTGTGCAGGACGAAGACCTGGGTGCGGGGCGCAGGCGGCCTCTTGCCTGGACGCTCGTGGTGACAGGATCAGCGGTGCTGCTCGCCTCGTTGGCAGGCGGGTTCCTCACGCCGCTCGCCGTGCTGCCGGGCGTGCTCGGGGGAGCGCTGTCGGTGCTCGGCATCGTGGCGCTGGCGACACCCCTCACGCAGGGGCTGCTGCGACTCGCGGCACCAGCTGCACGCAAATCGACTGAGCTGTCGATCGCGCTGGGGAGCCTGCAGCGATCGCCCAAGCGAACCGGCGGAATCGCCATCGCACTCATGGTGGGTGTCGCTGTCGTCACGATGTTCTCCGTTGCAGGCGAGACTGCTCTGATTGCCATGGATCGCGCAGCGGGAGGCGACGGAATGTCGGAGACGCAACGGGAGTTCCTGGGCGAGATCGCGGCGCAGTTCATGACGGTGATCGCTCTGGCAGTCGGCGGCGCCAGCCTCATCGCGGTGTTCGGCTTCGTGTCGACGATGCAGATGTCGGTCGCCTCGCGCACTCGCGAGATCGGCCTGCTGCGGCTGGTCGGCATGTCGGTGCAACGAGCGAAGCGAACGGTGCTGATCGAGGCCGCGCTCATCGGCGCGCTGGCTCTTGCGAGCGGTTTCGTGCTGGGACTCGTCTACGGCTGGTTCGGTGCGTCGATGATGTTCGGGTCGTACCCCGGCATGGGCGTGCTGATGCCTGCCGTGCCCTGGCTGCTGCCGGTGCTGCTGGCTGTGGCCACACTCGCCGTTGCGCTGGGTGCCGGATACCCCGCTGCGCGACGTGCTGGGCGCATCCGTGCACTCGAGGCGGTTGCGGTCGCCTGAGGTGTATGGTTGCGGTATGGCAACTTCACTGCTGCTCCTTCGCCGCCGCGGCGAGGCCTGAGAAACCGGGCCCCCTCGTCGCGGAGTCTGCGATGCCCGGCACACTGACCGACAGCAGCGAAGCAGGAGCAATCATGAAGAACAAGCAGCAGCCCAGCGGAATGCCCTTTCAGCGGTACGTTCCCTTCCACGAGCAGATCAAGGTCGAACTGCCTGATCGCACGTGGCCCGACAAGCGCATCGAGCGTGCACCCCAGTGGTGTGCTGTCGATCTGCGCGACGGCAACCAGGCCCTCGTCGACCCCATGTCGCCGGACCGCAAGCGCCTCATGTTCGATCTGCTCGTCAAGATGGGCTACAAGGAGATCGAGGTCGGATTCCCGTCTGCCAGCCAGATGGACTTCGACTTCGTGCGCCACCTCATCGATGACGACGCGATTCCCGACGATGTGACGATTCAGGTGCTGGTGCAGGCGCGTGAGCACCTCATCCGTCGTACCTACGAGTCGATCAAGGGCGCCAAGCGTGCGATCGTGCACTTCTACAACTCGACCAGCGTGCTGCAGCGTGACGTGGTGTTCCGCAGCGACCGCGAGGGCGTGAAGCAGATTGCCGTCGATGCCGCGAAGCTGTGCCGTTCGCTCGAGCACCTCGTCGAAGAGACCGAGATCATCTACCAGTACTCGCCCGAGTCGTACACGGGCACGGAGCTCGACTATGCGGTCGAGGTCTGCGATGCGGTCACCGAGGTCATCGAGCCGACTCCCGAGCGCAAGATCATCATCAACCTGCCGGCCACAGTCGAGATGTCGACGCCGAATGTCTATGCAGACTCGATCGAGTGGATGCACCGCAACCTCGCTCGTCGCGACTCGATCGTGCTCTCGCTGCACCCGCACAACGACCGAGGAACCGGCGTTGCAGCGGCTGAGCTCGGCTACATGGCCGGAGCCGATCGCATCGAAGGCTGCCTGTTCGGCAACGGAGAGCGCACCGGCAACGTCGACCTCATCGCGCTGGGGCTGAACCTCTTCACGCAGGGTGTCGACCCCGAGATCGACTTCTCAGACCTCGACGAGATCCGCCGCGTTGCCGAGCACTGCAACCAGATGCGTGTGCACGAGCGCAGCCCGTGGGCAGGCGACCTCGTCTACACCGCGTTCAGCGGCAGCCACCAGGACGCCATCAAGAAGGGCTTCGAACGCATGTCGCAAGAGGCCGCTGAAGCCGGTGTCAGCGTCGACGAGATGACGTGGGCTGTTCCGTATCTGCCGATCGACCCCAAGGACGTCGGTCGCAGCTATGAAGCTGTCATTCGCGTCAACTCGCAGTCGGGTAAGGGCGGTGTCGCGTATCTGCTGAAGGCCGACCACGGCCTCGACCTGCCTCGTCGTCTGCAGGTCGAGCTGTCGAACATCGTGCAGGCTCGCACCGACACTGAAGGCGGCGAAGTCACCAGTGCGCAGATCTGGAACATCTTCGGCGACGAGTACCTGCCGTCTGACCCTGCGAACTACGATGACGGATTCCAGCGCTGGGGCCGCTTCGAGCTGACGCACTTCCAGACGGCGTCGACGTCGACAGGCGAGTCGAGCATTGTCGGCGAGATCCGCGACGGTGAAGTCGTGCACGACTTCGACTCGACCGGCAACGGTCCGATCGATGCGCTGCTCACGATGCTGCGCGAGCACAGTGTCGAAGTGCAGCTGCACGACTACGTCGAGCACACGATGAGCCAAGGACAGGATGCACGGGCTGCGTCGTACGTCGAGCTCAGCGTGAACGGTGTGACGGTGTGGGGTGTGGGCATCGACCACAACTCGCAGAATGCATCGCTGAAGGCAGTGATCTCGGGCGTCAACCGCGGATTGCGAAGCAAGGCCGTTGCCGACGTATCGTGACGAAGGCGTGGTGCTGCGAACCCATCATCTGGGGGAGGCAGACCGCATCGTCACGCTGCTCACTCGCTCGCACGGCAAAGTCCGGGCAGTTGCGAAGGGTGTGCGCCGCACTTCGTCGAAGTTCGGTGCACGCCTCGAGCCGTTCATGGTTGCTGACATGCAGCTTGTGGTGGGGCGCAGCCTCGACATCATCACGCAGGCGGTCACGCTTGGCAGCTATGCGCCCGACATCGTCGGCGACTACGGCCGCTACACGGCTGCTGCTGCGATGGTCGAGACTGCAGATCGGCTGACTGATCACGACGGGTCACTGCAGCAGTATGTGCTGCTGATCGGTGCTCTGCGCTCGCTTGCGCGGGGTGAGCATGCTCCCACGCTGACGCTTGACTCGTATCTGCTTCGGGCGCTGTCGATCGCCGGCTGGGCGCCGAGCTTCGATGAGTGTGCCGTCACTGGTGCGCCCGGGCCCCATTCGGCATTCTCGCCGCAGCTGGGTGGCATGGTCGCTGCCGAAGCGGCGCCTCCCGGAACAGCGCGGCTTGCTCCCGAGACCGTCGAGCTGCTCGGGGCGCTGCTCGCAGGAGACTGGGAGCGAGTGGATGCGTCGAGCACCGGCATCCGCAATGCGGCCTCGGCTGCGGTCGGGGCCTATGTGCAGTTTCATCTTGAGCGCGGGCTACGATCGTTGCAGCACATCGAGAGGAACACGCTGTGAAGATCACGCATC
Source organism: Agrococcus casei LMG 22410 (assembly GCF_900163565.1). Taxonomy (GTDB): domain Bacteria; phylum Actinomycetota; class Actinomycetes; order Actinomycetales; family Microbacteriaceae; genus Agrococcus; species Agrococcus casei. Next base: position 25,323 of record NZ_FUHU01000038.1, on the reverse strand, counting down.
CCGATGCAGTGCCGTATCGCGAGGTCGACTGGACGGGGGAGTACCCGCCCGAGTACACGCGTGGCCAGGTGCCAGCCCATGTCGCGATCATCATGGACGGCAACGGCCGGTGGGCGAACAAGCAGGGGCTGACTCGCACGCAGGGGCACGCTGCCGGCGAAGAGGTGCTGCTCGATGTCGTTGCAGGTGCGTTGCAGGCCGGGGTGAAGCAGCTGTCTGTGTATGCGTTCTCGACCGAGAACTGGAAGCGCGACCCAGCCGAAGTGCGCTTTCTGATGGGCTTCAACCGCAAGGTGCTGCACAGGCGACGCGATCAGCTCAATGCCTGGGGAGTGCGCATTCGGTGGGCTGGGCGACGCCCGAAGCTGTGGCGCAGCGTCATCGACGAGCTCGAGCGCGCGCAGGAGATGACCAAGCACAACACCCGGCTGACCCTCACGATGTGCATCAACTACGGCGGCAAGCTCGAGATCGTCGATGCGGTTCGTGAGATCGCCGAAGAGGTTCGGGCTGGCCGGCTGAAGCCGAGTGGCGTCACCGAGCGTGTGCTCGATGCACGGATGTATCAGCCCGACATGCCTCCGGTCGACCTCTACATTCGCTCCAGCGGCGAGCAGCGGATCTCGAACTTCCTCACCTGGCAGGGTGCGTATGCCGAGATGGTCTTTCTCGATACGCTCTGGCCTGATTTCTCGAGGCGCGAGCTCTGGCATGCGATCGACATCTACTCAGGGCGCGTGCGTCGATTCGGCGGAGCCATCGATGCGCCTGGGACGCAGGCTGCGTCGTGACCAGTTTCACTGTTGCCGAAGAGGCTGTTTCCGTGCACGATCATCAGCCGCCGCTGCGGGAGTTTGTGCGTCTGACGCAATAGCGAGCTGGCGCAGCTTCTCGACGTATGCCGGCCAGTCCACGTCGTCGGGCATGTTCGTGTTGTTCTGACTGAGGCCGGTGTCGCCGTCAGTCTGTTCGCGGATGATGTCTGCGTGACCCGCGTGCCGGGTGACGTCAGTGAGCACATGGATGAGCATCTGGTGCAGTGTGACCGTGTTGCGCCCTTCTGGCCAGTGCGCGACGGTGCCCTCTGCATCGAGGGGGAGTGCGTCGATGGTCTCGTCTGCGAATGCCCAGATGCGCAGGTAGAGGTCGACGATGTCTTCGCTGCTCTCAGCTGCGGTTGCGAACCAGTCGGCCTGAGTGTCTTGGCTCCATTGGGCTTCTGTCACGACCTGCTCAGGATGAGGCCACTCGCGGCCGAACGTCTCGCCGAAGTAGCCGACTTCGACGTTCGCACAGTGTTTGACGATGCCGAGCAGATTCATGCCTGTTGGGGTGTGCGGCTCGCGCATCTGGCGTTCGCTGAGTCCTTCGAGCTTCCACAGCAGTGCACTGCGCGTCGATTGGAGGTATCGCTTGAGATCGGCCTTCGCATCGTTGCTGGCGTTCATGCGGTGATCCTACTCGTCGACCACAGTCACGGTCGGGGCGCCGGGGGTGTTCCAGCGGAACAGCACCAGGTGCCAGAGCCCGGGGGACTTGCGTGACGGGTCGATGAGCCCGTGTGCTCCTGTCTGCTCTATTGCGTCTCGGACTGCCCAGCTTCTCGGTCTGGTGTTCTCTCGCAACTGCTCCTGCCAGTCAGATGCCGCGTCATCGAGTGAGCTGCCGGCGTGGTCGGGACTGTCTGCGTCGCGAAGGTCGAAGACGCGAGCATTCTCGACACGAACAGCAATGACGGTGCGCGCAGGGTCGTTTGCCGACGTGTGCTTGATCATGGCGGCTGCCACACCATCACGGCTCGAGCTGAGATACAGGGTCGGCTGATCGACAGCGTTGAACCGCCCTTGGCCGCGAGAGCCATCGAGGGCACTGCCCATGTGCATGGGATCGATGGCGCGGTAGAACGTCCCAGTGATTGTGTTCATGCTCTTCAGTCAACCACTGAGCGTCGGATTGCCCGCGGCATCATCTTCGGATGACCCTGACTGCTTTCCACTTCTGGGTCTGGGGATCTTTCGTCATCTTGAGGAGTTCGAGATGCACTTGATGGTGATGGGGAAACGATCCTGACGGATCGTTTCCGTGGATTGTGCTGGATCGGAGGCTCGCGATCCCGGTCTTTCCACGAAAACGGCCTGTTAGCCGTTTTCCCACACTGACGGGATCGTGCATCCGTCTGTCGCGCAGGTTGGGTAGGCGACATTCAGTGCTTTGCGCTGGGTGGGGGAGAAGAGTCGTTGCGACCGTCCGAGCTTCAACACGTTGCCGGAGTCATCGGTGATCGCTGCCTGCACGGCGCCGTCGCAGATGATGCGGGCGGCTTCTGCGACCGGTACGAACTCCTGGGTGCGGCTGACGCGCGCGAGTGCGGGCGTGCCGTTGGCGTGCTTGTTGATCTCGCTCATGGGCACCGTGACCAGCAGCGTCGGCGCGGCGCCGCCCTGGGTGCTGGTGTGCTTCGACTTGGCGGCGGTGGTGAAGGCGCGGACGAATGCGTCGGCCATCTTCTGCTCGCGGGTGCGCATGTCGATCTCGGGGTCACCATCGGGCGCCGAAAGGCGCGTGCGTGGCGATGCGTTCGCGTCAAGGAACTGCATCACCGCGGCACCATCCGTTGCTGTCAGCAGTGTGATGACGGAGATCATGCCGTCTTCTTGTACCCACGCTTTGCACGACCTCCGCGCATGCTGCTGCTCGGTGCGCAGCTCAACTTGCTCGGGGTCGTGTTGGGCGAACCATCCGCGGATGCTGTCGCGCAGATCCTCTGGGCTCCAGGGCTGGCTCGAGTTCTGTCCCTCGGCGAAGGAGACCGCGCTGCGATCAGCGACAGCAAGGAACTCGGCGTCGTAGTGATTGCGCTGTCGGTCGAACTCGCGCGTGATGATGATGGCCTGCTGGGATGAGATCGTGCCAGCTTCGATCGCTGCAGCCAGCACGGGGTATTCGCGGTGCTGCAACAGCTTGCCGAGCCGCACGTAGGCGTCTGCCTGCCCCTTGGCGAAGCCCACCTCGTGCTGCAACAGTGTCGCGGTCGATGAGTATCGGAGGTCTTTCGCGACGCTTGACAGGGCCGACCCGGAGTGCTCGAGCACCTGCGCGAACCGAGCCAGATGCGCTTGATGCTGCAGGGCGAATTCGGTCATGGCGTTGAGCGTCGCAAACCGGTCACCGGTGGAGCATGAGGTGAAGTCGTCGAAGGCGGCGTCGAACACCTGGGCAGCCTCAGCGGTCAGTTGCTGGATCGCGGTTGCGGTGCTCATGCTCACCTCCTTCGTTAGAACGAATCTACTACCCACTACTGACGCGAGATCCGAGAATCGGCCCCTGTGGAAAAGAAAATCTGTGGAGAGCTGCCGGTTGCGAGAGCCCGTGGGCCGCGACGCCACGCTCGGCAACCAGATGACCAACCACCCCTGCACCGGCACTAGACTTATCTCTTACGCGTGCCCAATCAGCACCGTGCCCATCAGTACAAGGAGTTCTTCGTGCCCTCACGTCTTGACCAGGTCATCTCGCTTGCAAAGCAGCGCGGCTTCGTGTTCCAAGCGGGAGAGATCTACGGCGGATCGCGCTCCGCATGGGATTACGGCCCCCTCGGTGTAGCTCTCAAGGAGAACATCAAGCGCCAGTGGTGGCGCACCTTCGTCGACGGTCGTGAAGACATGGTCGGCCTCGACTCGTCGATCATCCTGCCGCGCGCTGTCTGGAACGCATCCGGTCACGTCGAGACGTTCACCGATCCGCTGATCGAGTGCCTCCAGTGCCACAAGCGTCACCGTCAGGATCACCTCGAAGAGGCGTACGAGGCGAAGAAGAAGCGTGCCCCTGAGTCGATGGACGTCATCACCTGCCCCGACTGCGGCACGACCGGCAAGTGGACCGACCCCCAGCAGTTCTCAGGTCTGCTGAAGACCTACCTCGGCCCGGTCGACAATGAAGAGGGCCTCGAATACCTCCGTCCCGAGACTGCACAGGGCATCTTCGTCAACTTCGCGAATGTCATGACGTCGAGCCGCAAGAAGCCGCCGTTCGGCATCGGCCAGGTCGGCAAGGCCTTCCGCAACGAGATCACCCCCGGAAACTTCATCTTCCGCACCCGCGAGTTCGAGCAGATGGAGATCGAGTTCTTCATCGCCCCCGACGACGCGCCCAAGTGGTTCGACGAGTGGGTCGAAGCATGCATGGCATGGTTCGAAGACCTCGGCATCGACATGGAGAACATCCGCCAGTTCGATGTTCCCGAAGCAGAGCGCGCACACTACTCAGACCGCACGATCGACCTCGAGTACCGCTTCGGCTTCCAGGGATCAGAGTGGGGCGAGCTCATGGGCATCGCCAACCGCACCGACTACGACCTGCGCAGCCACCAGGAGGCGAGCGGCAAGAAGCTCGAGTACTTCGACCAGGCCTCTGGCGAGCGCTACATCCCGTACGTGATCGAGCCGTCATTCGGCCTCACGCGCAGCCTGATGGCGTTCCTCGTTGACTCCTACGACGAAGAAGAGGTTCCGAACAGCAAGGGCGGCACCGACAAGCGCACCGTGCTGCGCCTCGACCGCCGTCTCGCTCCGATCAAGGTCGCCGTGCTGCCGCTCAGCCGCAATGAGCAGCTGACGCCCCTGGCGAAGGAGATCGCCGCCAAGCTGCGCCGCAACTGGGCAGTCGACTACGACGACGCAGGCGCCATCGGACGCCGCTACCGCCGCAACGACGAGATCGGCACCCCGTTCTGCGTCACGGTCGACTTCGACTCGCTCGAAGACAACGCCGTGACGGTGCGCGACCGCGACACGATGGAGCAGCAGCGCATCAGCATCGACGAGCTCCCTGGCTTCCTGGCCCAGGAGCTCCTGGGAGCCTGACCATGGTCTCGATCGGACCGATCGACCTCGACGTGCCGGTCGTGCTCGCGCCGATGGCGGGGGTCACGAACACCGCGTTCCGCAGGCTCTGCCGCGAGTACGGGGCGGGGCTGTACGTCTGCGAGATGATCACCGCCCGTGCCCTCATCGAGCGCAACGCCGAGACGATGCGGCTGATCTCGCACCACGAGTCCGAGACGCCGCGCAGCGTGCAGCTCTACAGCGTCGACGCGATCACCGTCGGCAAGGCCGCGCGCATGATCGCAGAAGAAGACCTGGCCGATCACATCGACCTGAATTTCGGATGCCCGGTTCCGAAGGTCACGCGACGCGGCGGCGGCAGCGCACTCCCGTGGAAGCGCGAGCTCTTCGAGGCAATCGTCTCGTCGACCGTCAAGAACGCCGGCGACCTGCCGGTGACGGTGAAGATGCGCAAGGGCATCGACGACGATCACCTGACGCACATCGAGGCCGGCCGAATCGCAGAGGCCGTCGGCGCCAAAGCCGTGACGCTGCACGGACGCACCACGCACGACAACTACTCGGGCACCGCTGACTGGTCCGCGATCGGCAAGCTCAAAGAGGCTGTCACGAGCATTCCCGTGTTCGGCAACGGCGACGTCTGGCAGGCAGAAGACGCCCTGCGCATGATCGACGAGACCGGCGTCGACGGCGTCACCGTGGGTCGCGCATGCCTCGGCCGGCCCTGGCTCTTCGGCGACCTTGCGAACGCATTCAACGGCAGCGACGAGCGTCACCGGCCCGGACTCACCGAGGTCGCGAAGGCGTTCAGACGTCACGCTGAGCTGCTGGTCGAGTTCTTCGAAGACGAGAATCGCGGATGCCGTGACTTGCGAAAGCACGTCGCCTGGTACTTCAAGGGGTACGGGATCGGGGGAGAGGTGCGTCGTCAGCTCTCGACCATCTCGTCGATCGAGCAGCTCGACGAGATCCTCGCGACGCTCGACCACTCGCTCGGCTACGACGCTGTCGGCGTCGAGGGGCAGCGAGGCCGTGCAGGCTCACCGCGGCGACCCATCCTTCCCGAGCACTGGCTCGAGACCCGTGACCTCACGCCCGATCAGCGATCGAACCTGATCGAAGACGCAGCAGACACGACCGGAGGCTGAGTGGCGACCGCACACGACATCGAGCGCTGGCATCCCGAAGAGCACTCTTCGAACCGCAGCGACTTCGCACGCGACCGCGCCCGAGCCATCCATGCCAGCGGACTGCGACGACTGTCGCAGAAGACGCAGGTGGTCTCGCCGACCCTGGGACTCGACTTCTCGCGCTCACGCCTCACGCATTCGCTCGAGGTGGCGCAGATCGGCCGTGAAGTCGCCGACACCCTTGGCCTCGAAGCCGATGTCGTCGACACCGCGTGCCTCGTGCATGACATCGGCCACCCGCCCTTCGGGCACAACGGCGAGAAGGCCCTCAACATCTGGGCAAGCGACATCGGCGGGTTCGAGGGCAACGCACAGACGCTGCGCGTGATCACCCGACTCGAGCCGAAGGTCGTGACCGACGCTCGCTCGTTCGGACTCAACTTCACCCGCGCATCCGTCGACGCCTCGTGCAAGTACCCGTGGCCCGACACCCGTGAGGTGCTCGACCCGTCGGGACGCGTGAAGTTCGGCTTCTACGCCGACGATGTCGAGGCATTCGAGTGGGTTCGCGCTGACGCGCCCGCCGAGCAGCGCTGCATCGAGGCCGAGGTCATGGATCTCGCCGATGACGTCGCATACTCGGTGCACGACTTCGAAGATGCCATCGTCAACGGATTCGTCGACGTGCGGCAGCTGGCGTCGCGCACGAACCATGAAGAGCTCGTCGACCGGATGCTCGACTGGGTCGGCGGCGAGTTCAGCAGAGACGACCTGGTCGCCGCGTTCGACAGGCTCGACGACCTCGACACATGGCCTTCTTCGTTTGACGACTCCAGACGCGACCAGGCGAAGCTCAAGAACCTGACCTCGAAGCTGATCGGCCGCTTCGCGGTCGCATCGGTGCGAGCGACGCGCGAGGCGCACTCCGGGCAGCTCGGCAGATTCAACGGCTCGATGGTGATTCCGCACGAGGTGCAGGCCGAGATCGCCGTGCTGAAGGGCACCGTGAGCGCGTTCGTGATGACGCACCCCGAGCGCCAGCCGATCTACCGCGAGCAGCGGCACATGCTGATCGAACTGGCCGACGGGCTGCTGGCAGGCGCTCCTGGCACGCTCGACGAGCAGTTTGCACAGGACTTCGATTCCACAGGCAGCGATGAGCTTCGCAAGCGTGCAGTGGTCGACCAGATAGCATCGCTGACAGACCGTGCAGCGGTTGCATGGCATGGGGAATTGGTGGGCTGAGTGGCTGGCAGGATCCGTCGCGAAGACATCGACGAACTGCGGTCTCGCGTCAACATCGTCGACGTCGTGTCGCAGTACGTCACGCTGAAGCGCGCAGGCGTCGGCTCGATGAAGGGTCTGTGCCCGTTTCATGACGAGCGCACGCCGAGCTTTCACGTGCGCCCTGCAGTCGGCCGCTATCACTGCTTCGGCTGCGGCGAAGACGGCGACGTGTTCGGCTTCGCCATGGCGATGGACCACACGACCTTCGTCGAGACGGTCGAGCGCTTCGCGGCCCAGGCGAACTTCACGCTTCGCTATGAGGACGGCGAGGCGCCCAAAGACGACGGCATCAACCGCAGCCGGCTGCTCGAGGCCAACGCTGCCGCTGCCGAGTACTTTCAGGAGCAGCTGCTGACCAACCAGGCGCTGCCCGGCCAGCAGTTTCTGGGGGAGCGCGGCTTCGACCTGCAGGCGGCACAGCACTTCGGAGTCGGATTCGCGCCCAACTCGTTCGACAGCCTCCGCAGTCATCTGCGGCGCCGGGGGTTCTCTGAGCTCGAGCTGGTCACTGCCGGGCTGCTGTCTGAGGGCCAGCGTGGGCCGTACGACCGATTCCGCGGGCGTCTGACGTGGCCGATCCGCGATGTCACCGGCGCCACGGTCGGCTTCGGCGCGCGCAAGCTGCTCGACGACGACAAGGGCCCGAAGTACCTCAACACCCCCGAGACTCCCGTCTTTCACAAGTCGCGCGTGCTCTACGGGCTCGACCTAGCCAAGCGCACGATCTCGCGCAGCCGCGAGGCTGTGATCGTCGAGGGCTACACCGACGTCATGGCATGTCACCTGGCAGGGGTCACGACCGCCGTCGCGACGTGTGGCACCGCATTCGGCGCAGATCACGTCAAGCTGCTGCGCCGTGTGCTCGGCGATGTCTCGACGCCTGACACGCGCTCGCTCGGCCGCGTGGTCTTCACGTTCGACCCTGATGAGGCCGGGCAGAAGGCTGCGAGCCGCGCCTTCGCAGAAGAGCAGCGGTTCGCCGCACAGACCTTTGTGGCGACGCCTCCCGAGGGACTCGACCCGTGCGACCTGCGCATCCAGCGCGGCGATCAGGCAGTGCAGCGGCTCGTGCAGAATCCGCGCCCGATGTTCGAGTTCATGCTGCAGCGTGTCATCGCCGAGTTCGACCTCGAGACTGTCGAAGGACGAGTGCAAGCCACTCGTGCTGCCGCACCGATTCTCGCAGGCATCCGTGACCGCGCGCTGGCCGACGGCTACGTGCGAACAGTCGCAGGCTGGCTGGGCGTCGACCCGATCGAGGTGACGAGGCAGGTGCGTGCCAACAGGCGGGATGCGCGGGCAGAGTCCGAGCCGCTGCAGCACCCCCAGGCGACGCTGGGCAACGATCCTGCGACGCGGCTCGAGCGCGAAGCTCTCGTGGCGATGCTGCAGCAGGGAGGCCTGGTGCCACGCGATCTCGCCGAACGCGCCGTCATCGCCTATGTTGCAGACCCTTCGCTCGAGATCGTGCGTGACGCGATGCTCGTGAACATCAGCGAGCTTGCGAACGCGGGCTTCGCCGACCTGGTCTCGCAGGCAGTGCCCGAGAGCATGGTGCCACTGGTTCGAGAACTGTCGATGTCGCCGATCCAGACCAACGAGAAGGGCCTCGACCGCTACGTCCGAGGATCCGTGAAGGCTCTCGTGCAGCGCGACATGCTGCGCGAGAAGGCGCAGCTGCAGGGGCAGGCGATGCGGATGCGCGCCAAGGACGCAGACGCGGCCCGCGAGCTCGACCTGCAGGTCGCTGCGCTCGAGACCGAGCGTCGCAAGCTCATCGACGAGCACGGGTGACGATGTCGCCAGCTGCGACAGGGTCATGCTAGGCTTGTCGCTGTTGCATTTCGCACATTCCCCGATAGCTCAACGGCAGAGCAGCCGGCTGTTAACCGGCAGGTTGTTGGTTCGAATCCAACTCGGGGAGCATCAGAAGAGGGCCCCTCGCGAGGGGCCCTCTTCATCTGTCTGCAGGCGGTGTCCGAGCCTCAGCTCGAGCGCTCAGCAAGGATGCGGTCCTTGACCTGACGCCGCAACACCTTGCCGAGCAGCGACTTCGGCAGCTCGTCCCAGACCTGGTAGCTGCGGGGCACCTTGTGCTCTGACAGGTGCTCGCGGGCGTGGGCGCGAACCGCTTCCTCGTCGAACTGGGCACCCTCTTCGAGCACGATGACTGCCGTGATGCTCTCGGCACCGCTCGAGCCGCGGGCGATGCCGACGACAGCGGCCTCCGCAACGCCAGGCGCGCCGGTGATGACCTGCTCAACCTCAGAGGGGGACACGTTGAAGCCGCCGGTGATGATGATCTCCTTCTTGCGGTCGACGATCGTCACGAAGCCGTCGGAATCCTGCGTCACGAGGTCGCCGGTGCGAAGCCATCCGTCTGGCAGCAGCGTCTTGGCAGTCTCTTCGTCGTTGTTCCAGTAGCCCTGGAACACTTGCGGACCCTTGACGATGAGCTCCCCGACTTCGCCGAGCTCGACTTCGACCGAGGTGTCGTCAGGGTCGACGACCTTCATGTGCGTCGAGGGGCAGGGCAGGCCGATCGTGCCGATCTTGCGCGTCGGCCCGAATGGGTTGGCGAACAGGAAGGGCGACGCCTCCGTGAGTCCGTAGCCTTCGTTCAGCTTGCCTGCCGCGACGGCCTCCCAGCGATTGACGACAGGGTCTGAGAGCGTCATGGCGCCGCTCATCGCGTACTGCGCGTGCGAGAGGTCGAGATTGCCGTCCTTCGCCACGCGCGCCAGCCGGTCGTACATCGGCGGCACGCCAGGCACGAACGTGGCCGGATTGCCCTTCGAGGCGTTCACGATGAGGTCGGGGTCGAACGTCGGAAAGAGCGTCACGCGCGAGGCCGAGACGACGCCGTAGGTGACTCCGAGCAGCATGCCGAAGGAGTGGAACATGGGCAGGAACGAGTAGATCGTCTCCTTGCCCTTCTTGAACTCGGGCATCCATGCCGCGCCCTGGCGTCCGTTCGAGAGTAGGTTCGAGTGCGTGAGCATGACGCCCTTCGGCGTGCTGGTCGTGCCTGAGGTGTACGAGAAGCACGCGATGTCCTCGGCAGTCGGCTTGGGGTGCGATTCCTCGATGGGAGCGTGCCCGGCGACCTTATCGAACGGCACGGTGCCCGGAGCCTTCGCCGTGAGCTTCGCCCGCGACTCCTTCGCCTTGGCGATCGGCAGCTTGAGCAGTGCACGCATCTTCAGCGGCATCATCTTCGTCATGTCGACCGAGATGACCGTGTCGACATCGACGTCACCGGCAAGCGAGAGCACCGTTGGTGCGACCTTGTCCCACGCGACTGTGACTCTTGCCCGGTGGTCACTGAACTGCGTCAGCAACTCGCTGCGCGTATACAGCGGGTTGTGCTCGACAACGATGGCGCCGAGCCGGGCGATCGCAAAGAATGCGATCACGTGCTGGGGGCAGTTGGGCATGACGAGGGCAACGCGGTCGCCCTTGCCGATGCCGAGCTCGCGAAGGCCGCCGGCGAATCGCAGCACGCGGTCGTGCAGCTGCGCGAACGTGAGCTCGGCGCCGAAGAACTCGAGGGCGGGGGAGTCAGCGTATGCACCGGCCGCCCAGGCGAGCTGGTCGTACATCGAGTCGTTCACCGGTTCGATGTCGGTGGGGACTCCCTCTGCATAGCTTGCGGTCCAGGCACGTGTCGCGTTCATCTGCTGCGCATCCATGCGTCAATCCTAGGCGCTTGCGGCGTAAGGTCAGCGGATGGGCCTCACGATCATCAGCCCCGTTGCGGGATGCTGGAACATCTCGATGGGAGTCTGGTAGACCTCGGTCAGGATCTCGCCGCTGAGCACCTCGTCGGCCCTGCCGACAGCTCGGATTCTGCCCTGATCCATGAGTGCTACGCGGTCAGACCAGTGCACTGCAGAATCCAGGTCGTGAGACACCACGACGACGCTGCTTCCTTGCGATGCAAGCTCGCGCGCGAGGCGCATGACTGACTCCTGATGGCGCACGTCAAGGGCCGCGGCTGGTTCATCCAACAGCACGATCGGTGTGCGCTGAGCCAGTACTCGGGCAATTGACATTCGGGATGATTCCCCGCCAGACAGCGTCAGCGCATCTCTCAGCCGCAGGTGCTCGACTTCAACCTGCGCCATCGACTCGCTAACGATCTCATCGTCGCGCAAAGTCTCGTCGGTACCGTGCCACGGTGTGCGTCCCATACGCACGACTTCGTTGACTCGGTAGGCGAAGCCGACCAAAGGGCTCTGTTCGAGCACCGAGCGCTGCCGTGCTCGTTCTTTCATTGACAGGTCATCGAGCGTACGGCCGAAGATCTCGACTGAACCCGTGTCGGGCCGTCTGTCGCCGGCCAGGACGGCGAGCAGGGACGATTTGCCGGCGCCGTTCGGACCGATGAGGGAGAGGACTTCTCCAGCGTGGACTTCGAAGTCGACGTTGTCGAGGATGACCTTGTCTCCGAGCTTCAGCGACACGGCGCGTGCTGCGAGCGGGTGTCGGTTCATGACATCGCACCCCTGTTCGACGCGAATGTGCGGTACAGCAGAATTAGGAACAGCGGTGCCCCCAGTGTCGACGTGAGCATGCCGATCGGCAGGTCGGTCAACGGCACGAGGGTGCGAGCGCCCAGATCGGCCAGGGTCACGAGCGCGGCGCCCGCCAGCATCGAAAGCGGAACGACGTGTCGATGGCTGGGGCCGACGATGAGGCGGATCGCGTGCGGAACGATGAGCCCGACGAACCCGATGATTCCAGCGAAGGCAACAGCCGCCGCTGTGAGGAGCGCCACGACCGTGATGGTCACGATGCGTACCAGTGGCACGCGGAGCCCCACGTGTGCAGCTGCGCGGTCGCCGAGGGCGAGCACATCGAGGGGGCGGATGAGCGGCGCGGCTGCAATCAGGCCCACCAGAACAAAGGCGGCCGTAATGCCGACACTGGTCCACGTCGAACCTGCGATTGAGCCGAGCTGCCAGAACACGACAGCGTCACGAGCGGTGGTCGGAGCGACCATGAAGATGAACGCGGTCGCTGCCCCTGCAAGTGCATTGACGGCGATGCCCACAAGCAACAGCGAGACTGCTCGCTGTGCTGGAATTCGTTGCGCGAGCATCCAGACCAGAATCGCGGTTGCGAGTCCGAACGCGAACGCGAACGCTGGTGTAGTCAACATGCCAAGAGCAGATGCGCCGATTGCGATGCTGATGGCGGCTCCGACTGATGCGCCCGACGTGATGCCGATAACGCTCGGCTCAGCCAGTGGGTTTCCGAACAGGCTCTGCGTCAGGGCCCCAGCAACGCCAAGGGCCGCGCCCACGACGAGACCCATCGCCATGCGTGGGAAACGAACGTTCCAGAGCGTGGCGTCTACCCGAGCGGTCTCGTCCGTGGTTGCGAATTGTCCAGGTGCGATTATGCGCCCGAACGCCCCTAGTACGTCATCGACTGTGGCCGAGAACTGTCCGACACTCGAAGAGACAAGCGTGATGACCGCCACCAGAGCAAATAGCCCGACGCCGAGGAGCCAAGCGGTGCGCGTACGCCCGTCGCCGCTCACTCGGCATCGAGATAGATTGCATCTGCGAGCGCTTTCAGCGCCGCGGGATACGTCGGGCCGAACGAGATGAGCTGCGCATCCGGAGCCGTGATGACGCGCTGGTTGATGCCAGCGGTCGTCTGCGCCACGCCGGGACGACTCGTAAGTCCATCGATGCCGCCGGTGGACTCCAGTCCGTCGTGCATCATGAGGAACACCTCCGGGTCGATGGTCACGAGCGATTCGGCGTTCGCAGGTACCGTCTCGCCCATTCCCACAGCTGCCGCGACGTGTTCCCCGCCGAGGTCGGCGATGAGGCCGGAGGCTGCGCTTTCACCGCCGAAGAGGAAGAATATGCCGGCGGTGCCGCGCACGTACAGCACAGCCATGCGCAGCGGTTGGTCGAGATCGGCAGTTAGCTGATCAATATAGGCCAGTGTCTCGTCGAGCTCACCGGCAGTGCGCTCAATGAGCGCCGCCCCTGTCTCTGGCACACCAGCGGCCTCAGCGATGGCCCTGATCTGCTCGTCGATCAGCTCTGTACTGCGGTCAGGATTGAGCACGACAACGTCGACGCCTGCGTCGCGCAGGAGGACAGGGACGTTGGCTGGGCCGAGCGTGGTGTCGAGCAGCACCAGGGTCGGCTGCACTTCGAGTACCGCCTCGACATTGACGCTGTGCGCCCCACCCGTCACAAGGGGCACATTCTCAAGGGCAGCATCAGTGTCGCTCACCGTGCGTCCTGCGATGTTGTCTGCGAGGCCGAGTCCGACGAGGGTCTGGCTGATCGTGCCGTAAATGTCGAGGGTCACGATTCGGTCGATGGATACCACAGTGACTTTGGTGCCCTGGTCGTCGGTCACCGTGGTGGGAAGCGTGACTGTGGGATCGGACTCGATCGGTTCGATCGCTCCGAGAGAAGCTGCCTGAGCGGGGCCGGTGAGCGAACGGGGATCCGGCACTTCGAGGGCAGGCGATGCCGATTCGGATGCGGTGGCCTCGACAGGCGGAGACGTCGTCGGCTCCGCAGCTGGTTCAGGCTGTGAGGAGCATCCCACAGTGAGAGCGAGAACAGCGGCGACGGCGACGGCCTGAAGGGATCGTGCCCGGGTGAACTTCATGATCTGTGTACCGATCCAGGGTTGAGGGTTTGGTCTGAGCCGAGGAAAGGTGGGTGACCCCGCGGGGTCACCCACCTTTCACTGATTAGGCGCGGCTGCGGTTGCGCAGCAGGCTGGATCCGACGCCTGCGGCGATCAGAACAATGGCGAGGGTGATCATGTGCAGGGGAGCGAGGTCGAAACCGGTCTGCGCGAGGTTGCCACCAGAGCCGTTCGGGTCGGAGATTCCGCTGCACGGAACCTCTTCGCCGATGTTGATCGAGAACGACACGGGGTCGAGTGCAATGCCGCCTTCATAGAAGCCTGCAAAGGCCTTGGCCCCCGCGTCAGTCAGCGTCGTGGAAGCGCCGTTGACGCTGAACCCGTCTGCGGTGAGAGACGACCCTTGCAGGTTCACCGTGGCGAACGCGACATTGGGGAGGTCATACTTATTGCTCTCCATGTCTTGCGAGACGACATCCGCGTAGATCGTTGCCAGGGTGCTCGAGTGCACGACGAGGCGCACGTTCGAGATCTTCGTGTTGAGGACACCATCGTGTCCGCTGAAGTGCACCGTGCCTGGCATCGATACCTCGCCGAGCACCGCTTCGGTGTTGAGCTCGCCGGAGCCGTTCCACTGGAACCCGTTGGCTGTCTCTGCTATACCGCTCAATGTCCAGCCGCCCTTAGCGATTCCGCCCCCGATGTAGTTGCGGAAGGACTCCTTGAGTCCCCAATCCATCGTGCCCGAGACCTGGTTGGCGACGCAGGTCTCCTGCTCGACGGAGTCGTTCGAAGGTTCAGTGGGAACGGTGGAGCTGTTGTCGGGGTCACTCTCGTCCGACCCGTCGGAATTGTCGTCGCCGGGGTTGTCAACGTCAGCGGTTGGCTGGCCGGTCAGCGTGAAGGCGTCGTACTCAGTGCCCGTCTCGTAGAACGATCCGAACGCATCCGTTCCGTCGTCGGTCAGGGTGACCGACGACGAGGTGAAGATCGCCTCGGCGGCTTCGGTCTGTGCTGCAGCGAAGCCCTTAGCCGAGGTGGCGTCCCATGCGCCGGTGAAGCTGACCAGGGCGACGTCGTTATAGGTGACCGGGTCGTTCTTCGTCGTAGTGTCCGTGAAGGGGCGTGAGATGACATCCGCGTAGATGGTGCCCTCGCCGTCATCTTCGGTCACGATTCTCGGGTTGCTGATGCCGATCTCGAGGATGCCTCCGTGGCCCGTGAACTGGACGGTGCCGTCGAACGAGACGGTCGTGGTGCCGTTCTCTGCAGAGTACTGACCGTCGGACCAGACGAAGGCGCCATCGCTTGTTGCGAGATCGGTTGCGATCTCGCCGTGGGCGATCGGGCCAGTGACGTAGTTGCGGAACGACTCTTTGACGCCCCAGACGAACTCCCATGCATCGGTTGCGTCGTCTTCGTCGACCTCGTCTGCGACGGGCTTGGGAGCATTGTCGACATGCAGAACATCGAAGGCGTCGCCTTCGCTGTATGACGAACCGAACAGGGCAGCACCGTCGGCGGAGAGGGCCGTGTCGGCAGTGAACGAGTCTTCGTCAGACCACTGGACATTGCTCAGGTCAGCCAGCACTGTGTCGGGCTGGTCGATCGTGTCGCCCTGCGAAGGCTCTGACTTCAGGTTCGCGTGAAGCTCGCCAGTTCCGTCGAGGCTCACCTCGACGGAGGGGTCGATGATCTGCACGTCGAGAATGCCGTCGTGGGCGGTGAAGTGCAGCGTGCCGTCGTATGAGACTGTCGTCGTTCCGTCCCCTTGCGAGATTTCGCCGTTATTCCAGAGGAACGCGAAGGGGTCGTGCAACTCAGTCACGCCGTCGAGGGACCAGTCGCCACCTGACCAGGGGCTGTTCATGTAACTGATGAACGACTCCTTGACTCCCCACCGCAGCTGAGCATCGTCACCTGCGGTCGGATCTGTCGGCTCAGGATCTGTCGGGTCCGGGTCGGTCGGCTCGGGCTCGGTGGGCTCCGGGTCGGTCGGTTCTGGATCCGTGGGTTCCGGATCAGTGGGCTCTGGTTCTGCCGGCTCTGCACCGACGGCTGTCAGCGTGATGGGCGAGAGCTCTGCACCCGCCTCATAGAAACCGCCGAAGGCTGTGGCGCCTGCTTCGGTGAGCACAGGCTGGCCCGTAAATACATCACCGTTCCAGTTGCCATCGCTGATGGTCGCGAGTTCTACGCCCGGGGCGGAGAACCAGGGGCCGAGCGTAGTCGTGTCGATGAACTCGCGTCCTTCGACATCTGCATAGAGTGTGCCGGCCGCCGTGTCGACGGAGACATTCGAGAAGGCGAGATCAAGGATTGCGCCGTCACCGTAGTCGTGACCGGTGAAGTGAATGGATGCGTCGAAGAAGACGCTGGCGTTATCTGCTTCAGAGTCGATGGTGCCGGTTCCCTGCGACCACACGAACGGCTTGTCACCGGTGATGTTGCCTTGGGTCGTCCATGAGCCCTTGGCGATGGGGCTCTTGATGTAGCTGAGGAAGGAGTCCTTGATGTTCCATTCCATGGAGGTCTGTGAAGAGTCTGCTGGGAGCTCTGCCGCAGACGCTCCCGCTGCAGAGAGGCCGACGAGGCCCCCGCCGGCAAGCAAAGCTGCCGTCCCCATTGCAAGTACGCGTTTTCCGCGCATCCGAATTGACATGGTTTCCTTTCAACCAACGAGTTCATCGCGGGGCGTGTCAAAAGGGCAGCGACCTGCAGGTGTGACACGATCCAGCGAGGTCATTTAGGCAAGCCTAACCTTACTCTGGTGAGGTTACCCTATGCTAGGGCTACAGCGAACACGAAAGGAGGAAGAATGCGCACCGATTCTTCCCTTCCGATGGAAATGTCAGACCAGCCCGCATCCGCACTTCTACGCTCCGCCACTCAGACTGCACACGAGAACGCCGAAGGCTCTGCGTACATCGGCCGCCTCATGTCAGGCAGCCTCGATCTGCACGCGTGGCAGCTGCTGCTCGAACAGCTCGAGTACGTCTATCGGGCACTCGAGACGGTCGCCAACAACATGCGCGACACCGACCAGTGCACCGAGCTGCTCTACGCAGAGCTCGACCGCACCGAGTTCATCGTGCGTGACCTCGCAGCGCTGCAGGCACGCACAGGGCAGGCGCCGATCGGCATGCTCACCTCGACGCGCGAGTATGTCGACCGCATCCTCTCGACGCGCAACGACTCGGTGCGATATATCGCACACCACTACACCCGCTACCTCGGCGACCTGTCAGGTGGCCAGATCATGCGCGTCAAATTTTCCGAGCACTACGGGCTGTTGCCCGAAGAGAGCTCGTTCTTCGTGTTTGAACACATTCCGGCAGGCCCGCGCTTCAAGGGGCGCTACCGAGAGCTGCTCGACGGGCTCGAGCTTGACGCTGACGACCGCGAGCGCCTCGTGGCTGAAGCCAACGCGAGCTTCATCGGCAATCAGCGGATCTTCGAAGAGCTCGACGAGATCGTCGGCGAGCGCCAAGCGGCCTAGTCTTCGAGGTTGTCGACCCCGGGCAGCCATGAGATGCCGGGCTTGCCCCAGTGCTCCTGCTTGATCACCTTGTTGATCTTCTTCTGGTGCACCTGGGCAAGCCTGTCGGCGTAGAGCACGCCGTTGAGGTGGTCGTACTCGTGCTGCAGGATGCGTGCGAACCAGCCTTTGGCCTCGACGCGGAACGGTTCGCCGTGCTCGTCAAAGGCCTCAAGGACGGCCTCGGATGCGCGCACGAGCGGGGCGCGCTCTCCGGGGATCGAGAGGCATCCTTCGGCGTCGTCATCGCTCGGCTCGCGAACCTCGGTCGGGGTGATCCACAGCTTCGGGTTGACCGCGGTGCCCTCGCGGAGCACGCCGTCTTCTTCCCAGCTGTAGACGAAGAGGCGGAGCCCTAGACCGATCTGGGGAGCTGCGAGCCCGACGCCGGGTGCCGCATGCATGGTCTCGACCATGTCTTCGACAAGGGTTCTCAGCACATCGTCGAACTCTTCGACGGGCTTGGCGATGGTGTGCAGGGCGGGCTCGCCTGTGATGCAGATCGGAAGAATGGCCATCGCTCCAGGATATCTGGGGTTTGGGGGTCTAAGGTCGAGGGGTGCACTTCTCTCTGCATGCCGTGATGTCGATCCAGGATCAGCTCCCTGATGACATCTCGCTGAACCCGCTGCAGGCACTCGGAATCCCGATCGCCCTCGTCGGCGCGGTGTTCCTCTCCGTCGGCACGCAGATGCAGCACAGGGGAGTCGAGGTCGTAGAACGCGACCGAACGGCAACGGCAGCCGAAGGCGGCAGATCGTCGAGTGACGGTCCCGACAGCGTTCCGATCGTGCAGCTGGTGCGCTCGCCTATGTGGGTCGTCGGCACGGCCGTGCTGGGCATCGCGGTGCTCATGCAGCTGTGGGCGCTGGCTCTGGCGCCCCTGCTGGTCGTGCAGCCGCTCGGCGCCATCGCACTCGTTGTCACTGCTGTGCTCAACTCGAGACTCAATGGTCATAAGCTCGGCGCAGGAACATTGCGGGCCATCTTCTGGTGCATCGGCGGCATCGGGCTGTTCGTCACGGTTGCAGCGCTCTTCGCAGTCGAGCGAGAGATCTCGAATCAGCAGGCGCTCACTGTCCTGACGCTGCTGCTGGTCGTGCTTGTCGCCGTCAGTGTTCTGTGGCTGAAGTGGCGCTCGAGGATCAATGCCTTTGTCAGCATCATCGCAGCCGGAGTCCTGTACGGCTTCCTGGTGACGCTCATGAAAGTCGTCATTCATCGCGTCACGCACGGAACAATCGACTGGGCTGTCGTGCTCTGCGGTCTCGGTGTCGTCGCCGCACTCCTCGTGGGTCTCTATTTCGTGCAGCTCGCACACGCCTCCGGTCCGCCCGATCTCGTCATCGCGGGCCTCACCGTCATCGACCCGCTGGTGGCCGTCATGATCGGCGTGACTGTGCTCGGCGAAGCTTCAGCTACACCCGTATGGGCGATCATCGTGTTCACGGCAGCTGGAGCCGGTGCGGTATTCGGAGTGTTCCAGCTCGCGAAGCACCATCCCCAGCTAAAGTCGTAGCCACGCCATGCAGAACACCACCCCATCAACACGGCCCCTGCGCATCCTGATCGCAGGTGACACTTTCGCGCCCGACGTGAACGGCGCTGCGAAGTTCGCAACTCGACTCGCTGCCGGACTCTCGCAGCGGGGCCATGAAGTGCACGTCGTCGCGAGTGCACACGGTCGGGGCAAAGAGGGCACTCGAGTCGAAGAGCACGAGGGTGCTCGCTTCACGGTGCACCGGCTGCGATCGATCCTGTACCCGGGCCACGACTGGCTGCGATTCGCTGAGCCCTGGCGGGCCCGCGCCAACGCCGCGTCGCTTCTCGATGCTCTGAAGCCAGACATCGTGCACTTCCAGTCACACATCATCATCGGACGCGCGTTCGCCGCTGAAGCTCCCAAGCGTGGCATCCGGCTGGTGGCGACCAACCACATCATGTTCGAGAACCTCATGGATCACTCGAACATCCCGCACGCCGTGCACGGCCCTGTGGTGAACCGTCTCTGGGCGGATGCGGCCAGAATCTTCGAGAAGTGCGATGCTGTCACGACGCCGACGAAGCGCAGCGCTGACTTCCTCGAGCGGCACACCGGCCTCACCGACGTGCGGGCCATCTCGTGTGGGCTGATTGCTTCTGATTACACGGTGAGCGAGGGCCGCAACGCGCCGTCGGTCGTGTTCGTCGGCCGTGTCACGAGCGAGAAGCAGATCGACGTGCTCATCGAGGCATTCGCGAAGATCCCAGAAGACCTGCAGGCGCGCCTCACGGTCATCGGCGGCGGCGACCTGATCGATGAGCTGGGGCAGCGAGCCCGTGACCTCGGCATCAGCGAGCGTGTGACCCTCACCGGCATCATCAGCGACGCAGACCTGCGCAGGCACCTGACCAACGCATCCGTCTTCGCAATGCCGTCGATCGCCGAGCTGCAGTCGATCGCGACGATGGAGGCCATGGCGAGCGGGCTGCCGGTCGTCGGCGCCAACGCCATGGCGCTGCCGCACCTGATTCATGACGGCGAGAACGGCTACCTCTTCGAGCCCGGCAACACCGACGATCTCGCGAGCAAGCTCGAGACGGTGCTGCGCTCAAGCGACGAGGAATACCAGCGGATGCGCGACGAGAGTCTGCGCCTGGTCATGCACCACGACATCCAGCGAACGCTGGACTCGTTCGAGAGCATCTACCGCGGCGACTGACGCGCCCGGGTCTTCAGTGGGGCGTGCGGGACTTGAACCCGCGACCCAAGGATTATGAGTCTCAATCTCTCCCGGTGAAATCGAGCCCTCGGGCCGCAGCATGAACGCGCTCAGACTACCCGGTTTGAGCCCGGCAGCGCGCGGATGCGCAGTATTGCGCGATCAGCCGTGAGCACCCCAGTCGCGCAATACTGCGCAATTCAATTCAAGCTTGCGCATGAAGTTGGGACACAACTTGGGACAGTAGTTGGGACACCTCAGCGGCATCAGCTGACAGCCCAAAAAACGGCCGCCGATAGGAGATGCGGGGGCAGCGCCCGCTGCTCTCTGTTTCCTCAGTGTGTTGGAGCGCCGAGGTCCGCAGTCTCTCTCTTCCTCTCTTCTGCGGGCCTCGGCCGACACCACACCGTGACCCCGAAGGGACCACGATGACCGCCATCGACACCACCGGCGACGTGCTCGCCTGGACCGACATCGAGACCACTGGTCTCAGCCCCGCAGACGATGCCCTACTGGAGGTGGCGTGCATCCTCACCGACACGCAGCTCAACAAGCTCGCTGACCCAGTGCGCTTCGTCATCCGACGAGACAAGGCCGAAGCCGCACGACTCCGCTCTGGAGCACCCACCTTCGTGCAGGAGATGCACGACCGCACCGGACTCTGGAACGACCTTCCCAACGGCGCAGTCGAGCTCGACCAGGTCGACGCCGCTCTTCTTGCCTACATCCGCTCAGTTGCACCCGGTCACCGGCAGGCGCGCCTGGCCGGCTCCTCCGTGCACTTCGACCGCAGCTTCCTGGAACTGTGGGCGCCGGAGACGCTGAACCACCTGCACTACCGCATGCTCGATGTCTCCTCGGTCGCCTACGCCATGGAGAACATCGGCCTCTACAAAGCAGACCCGAACTTCGTCTCCAAGCACGCGGCTCTCTCAGACATTCTCGATTCGATCAACGTGCTCCGACGCATCAATGAGAAGCTCGGCCACCAGCCTGAGTAGACTCTCGTCACCGCAGCGCCCCGCCCTCTCTCAATCTCTCGGGCGAGGCGCTGTGTCGTTTCCGGTCATTGTCGGCCAGCCGCGAGCCCCGCAAGAAAACCAACGTAGGAATGCATCTGACCTGTGGTGAACATCGCCGCGACAGCATCGACGTACGCAGGCTCCTGCTCGACTGGAATGACGATGGCGCGGTAGCCGTGCGCGAGCAAGTGACCCTGCATCATCATCCGGCTCGTGCGCTTGTTGCCGTCGAAGTACATCTGCAGGTACGTCGCGAGAGCCGCGTAGTTCAGCGCCTGCTCAACCGGGTGCTCCAGGGAAGCCACCAACGACACCATCGCGTCGGCTGCCACACGAAGGTCATCTCGGCGATAGCCGATGAACGTCTGCCCTCGCACGTTGACAGTGGCGCCCTTGCCGTCGGCGTTGACTGCCGAGTTCCACCTGCGGATGCCGGCATCGATCGCCTCAAGCTCGGCCACGATGCGGTGGAGCTCATCGGAGAGGTCGAGCGTGAGTGAGAAGGTGTCTGATGCCACCAGCTCCTGCAGACGCACCGTTGCATCTCGCAGCGAAACGGCCTGGGCGACGTCAAACGCGTCAGCATCGGGGAGTGGCTCGTCGGCGATGACCTTCTGCACTTGCTCGAGCGTCAGGCCGCCGCCTTCGAGCGCTGCGTCGGAATGCACCAGCTGTGACCGCGCGCGCACGAAGTCATCCAGTGCAGCCTCAGTCGAGGTCACGGAGATCGACTGCAACACTTCCGGCGCAATGCGTGCGGGACGCAGCTCAGTCAGTGGGACAGCGGGGATCACAGGACGCTCACCTGGCGGTGTCATGATCTCCCACCTCCGGCTGGTGTGCGGCTGTTCAGTATGGCGGCAAGTCACCTTCGCGGGTGACATCACCGGTGTCTGGATCGAGTGTGAACACGGACACCGAACGGCCCGAGCCCTCAGCGTTTGACTCTCCGTCCTTCACCCATTTGTAGGCCACCATGACCTCGTTCGGCCCCATCTCCAAGATGGTGGGCTCGAATCCATACGCCTTCTCGGTTGCCGTGCCGATGTACTCGCCATAGTGGAACAGCATGATCTGTACCGGGGAGGAGCCAGTGGCGCCCTCCACACTCAATGTGATCCACGACAGCATGGTGCACGCGTCGAAGTTCCTCGTGTTAGCCCACTCGAACGCCCAACCGACGTCCGGTCCGGAGCTGTCGAACGGCGCGGGGACCTGATCTCCCCACCGCTCCATCGCGGACTCTGCGGTCTCCTCGGAGCAGCCCTCGGGCGGCTCCGGCAGCGTTGACAGATGCGGGTTCGCATCCAGCACGCTCTGCACCCCCGACCAGGTGTAATCCCAGCCAGTCGTGATCTGCGTCACCCAGAGCGGGCCGACGAACACATGCGAGATCTGCACGCTGTGAAGCATCCCCACGATGTCCCACGGAACCTGGTGCTTGAACGTGGGGTAGTCCAGTATCGAGCTCTCGACATAGTCGGATGCGCGCAGTGATTCCATGAACTCGTCTGCCGCATCTGCAGGCAGCTCTGAGACGAACTGCTGAGCAGCAGTGCCGGTCCCGATGCTGAGGTAGTACTCGCATGCCCGTGTCTCTGTCACTTGCTCAAGTGCGGCTTTGCCGGCGGGGCCGATGAAGATGTCGAAGAAGGATTGGGACGGCTCACCCGGATCGTTGATGGTGGAGTTCGGGTACTCGGTCTGAAGCGCCTGGTGCATTGCCATTGCCCTCGGATTCATCACGTCGCACTCAGGGATCGTCACCGTCTCCGGCGTCTCGGACGGAGTCGCCGATTCGGTCGGAGCCTCGCTGACCGACGGCGATGCTTCGGGCGACTCGGTGGTCGAGCAGGCAGAGGTGAGCAGCAGTGCAGCGAGCAGTGCGCCGACGACAATCGGCTGATGCCAGCGCAGTCGAGAAGCGGCCATCGTGAGTCCTTGTCGGTCGTCGTCGGCGATTGAGGGATACCCCATTTTCTCCCTCGAGCCTAGCAAGCAGCAGACACTGAGACGCCGGTATTCTCAGCCGCGCAGCCGCACCGGCGTTCTAGCTGGCGGAACCGCGCCACCGTTCGGCACAGGCGGCTGCAGCACGGGGGAGTCCAAGTCGAACATCGTCGATGCGCGACGACGCTGAATGTCCACACCCCGGTACTGCTCCTGCATCCAGAATGGTGACGCATACAAGCCCGCAAGCGTGTGCGGCATGCCCCTGGCACCAGCTGGAAGATCACACTCCCAGCTCGACAGCTCCACCGGTTCACACGAGTCATAGTTCTGCGGCACCGCATCCTTGGAAGTGCGCCATGCCTTCAGCTGCAAGAACTCCTCATCGACCATGTCCGGCTCGGGGAACCATCTCGCCCAATCAGCCACCAACAGCCGATCCCGCGTTGGCGCATCCGAACGGCCTGGATGAGCAGCGACCGCTCGGCGTATGGCGCCGGCGACGAGGCCGAACGTGTCACCGCCGCCACGCGTCGACGGCCGGGACGCGAGCACGAACACCACCACCGTGCCCTGCGTCTCCACGGACCCTTCAGCCAGTGCCTTCGCCCATCGCTTCGCTTTCTCATCCAGGCTGTGCGTCGTGGCAGTGAGCTCGATGAGGATGCGCAGCCCGTCCTTCCGAACGAGCATCCCGTCGGCTTTTGCACGCGACGATTTCGCCAACGGCCACGGCACACCCCAGGAGGTGAACAGCACCTCCTCAGCAGAGCAGTACTTCTCACCCGCCACCGCAGAGACCTGTCTATTCCATTCAGCACTGCGCAGCAGCAGCTCCAACCCGAGCGAGTCATGCCGGGTGCTCTGCCCACCGAATATCCACGGCCTGGCGCCGGTCGCACGCACCCACTCCGGGTACGTCAGATACCTGTTCAGCCAACGCTCCCGAAGCTTCCTGCCTCCGTTGCTAGGCCGCAGAAAACGAATCCCCGACTGGCTCTTCCGAGTGAACGCCGACGGCGGCTCACCCACATCAACAAGACGGTGCGCGAACAGCTGCGACACAATCCGGTTGTTGGGGTTCAGCAGGTTCTTCGACCCCGTCAACGCAGCAAGCTGATCAGTCGTCGCAGTCCGGTACGAATCCAGTGCCGACACCACCCGAAGCTTCGTCACCCAGTGCCGCTGCAACAGCTCTACCGGGTCGTCGGCAGGCACCAGAAATGGTGCCGGTGCAGAAGCGACGCCGACACGGGCCTGCGCCTCCAAAGCATCCCTCGTCGACCACGACACTGCCGTCGACTTCTCCCACAGTCCACCCCAGAACGGGTCAACCCGAACCGAAGCTCGAGCAGGATGTTCGGGGATGCGCGAAGAGAGCTGGTGCATCGGTGTGACACTCATCGTGACTCCTGCCTCGGGTCGCGTCCAGTGAAGTCCGTCACGGCGACCGTGAACGTCGGCTGACCCTGCTGCTCGACCTCAGTGGAGACGATCGCGTGGTAGCGGGGCAGGTTCTTGATGTCGGACTCCGACCATGCTTCACCGCCGGTGGAGAGCTCCTTCGACAGGTCCCGCAATGTAGGGGCATCGTTCTGCCCGAAGATGATCTTCGTCGAGTATCCGAGCAGGGAGTGGCGCACTTCCTCGGGCAGCTGCTTCGGCTGCTGTGTAGCGAAGATCATGCGGCACCCAAAGGAGCGACCCTTGGATCTGAGCCACTCGATAATCGCCGATGAATGCTCCGCAACGACGCTCGCCTCATCCGCCAACAGCGTCACCGAACGACCCTGCTGCTGGAACCCCTTGCAGTGATCTTGGATGGCGGAGCGGAGGGTGAACATGATCAGCTGCGCCACATCGGAGACAGCCCGTTCGCCCAACCCCTCGAAGTTGAACACAACCGACTGACCAGTGGTCAACAGGTACTTCCAATCGGCTGCGTCGTCCCGTTGCCCCGCACGCCAGAACTGCTCCGTGTAAGTGAGCGAGTCGAGCTTGTTGCGTGTGGACTCCACCAGGCTCTTGAACTGCGAATCAGTGACACGCTCGCCGTACAGATTCGCTCCGGCCTCGATCGCATCCCGCACAGCATCATCCGCCGACTCCACCATGTGGCGCTCCCGAATTGCCATGAACAGCTCCCGCGCACGGTCGGTGCCAGCTGGACTTGCCCTAGTTAGGCGGACAGTTGCTTGTTCATTTTTGCGTATTCAATTG
>NZ_FUHU01000022.1 GCF_900163565.1 Agrococcus casei LMG 22410 | reverse complement strand
TCGCACGAGGCTATCTACCGGACCCTCTACATCAGCTCGCGCCTGTCGCTCCCCTCGACGCTGAAGACGCATCTGCGGTCGGGGCGCGGCATGCGCACCTCGAGGAAAGCGCGTCGTACCGGGCACGGGCGGGGCCGGCTGCGGAACATGGTCTCTATCCATGATCGACCAGAGCAGATCGAGACCCGGACCGAGGTAGGGCATTGGGAAGGGGACCTCGTCATGGGGCGACGCCCCAGCGCCGTGGCAACCCTCGTGGAACGCACCACCAGGATCGTTCGCCTCGTCAAGCTCGATGGCATCAAGGGCCCAGACGTCCGCGCCGCGCTCGTCCAGAACCTCCGCGGCATGCCGAAATCACTGTTGAGGTCGATCACTTGGGATCGAGGTCGAGAGATGTCAGAGCACGAACAACTCGCCCACGACCTCGGCATCCACGTCTACTTCTGCGATCCTCGCTCACCGTGGCAACGAGGCTCGAACGAGAACACCAACCGGCTCCTACGCCAGTACCTGGCGAAGAACGCCGACCTGTACCGCTTCACTCAAGACGAACTCGATCAGATCGCGAACAAGATCAACACACGTCCACGCCAGGTCCTTGACTGGCTGAGCAGCCGCGAACGACTTCGTGCTTGCAGGCTCGCCTAAACGGCTCAGTAGAGCGGCTCGAGAGTGTCATCTTCGAGGTCAGGCAGCATCTCGTGATCGTCGTAGGTCATGTAGTCAACGGAGTGCAGGTAACCGTCGACGACCCATAGATCGAGCTGGCCAAGCCCTTCTCCGGCGCGCGAGACATCCAAGATAGAGAACGGTCCGCCACCGTGCCTGATCCGGGCTGCCTTCGGCAACTTGGGAACCGAGATAAGGAAGCAGTCGCACTCGTCGAGCTGGTACCCACCCCACGACGCGACGCGGAGCTGCTCGCGAGCCAGTTCACGGTACGGGTGATCCCCGCTGCACAGAAGATCCAGCACCGTCTTCTCCTTCGCGGAGAAAGCACTCCCAACTGCGCGACCACGACTCATGTTCATCCCTCGAGGATACGGGGGCGGCATCGCTGGGTCTCGCTACCGCAGACATGGCACCTACGGCACGAAGACCTGACAGAGTAGGCGGGTGGTGCGTTGACCGGTTGAGACCGCCGTCGATTCTGACGCTGCAGCGTCGAAGTCCGACATGTGACTTCGTCTGCTGGATGGCGGGGTTCTTCGGTCGCTTCGTGGCGGGGTCAGGTGACACCGATGACCAGGGTGCTCTGTGCGGCTTCGATGACGTCGTTGGTGATGGTGTCGAGTTCGTTGATCTTCAGGACCCGCTGGATCTGGGGGAAGAGGCGTTCGAGGAGCCGGAAGTTGCCGCGGGTGATCCGTGCGATGGCTGCGATGGCTTGGGCGTCGGTGAAGTCGTCGGGGTCGAGGGTCTTGCCGAGGGATCGCCAGTGTCGCTCGAGGACGAACAGCAGTTCGTCTTGTCCCAGGGGCCGGTACTGGTGGGCGAAGCCGACTCGGCTGTAGAACTGGGGGTAGTGGCTGAACTGCTTCTCCAGGCCGGGCATGCCGATCAGGATCAGGGCGATGTCGTCGCGGTCGTAGCGATCGCGCAGCAGTTCCAGAGCGGCGGGACGCAGTCGTTCGGCCTCGTCGACGATGATCAGCTCCACGTAGTTCCTGCCGTGTCGCCATCCCCAGGCCTCGGGAGTGGCCGTGCCGGGAGGTACGAGGTGCTGCTCGATGCACATGTTGGTGCGGGTGATGGCTTGGGTCAGCTCGTCCTTCAGGGTCCGCGGGGTGGTCAGCACGCTGGGGGTGTAGAGCACGGTGCGGCTCCGGTTCAAGGCGGCGTAGATCTTGGCGTCGTTGTCGGAGCGCGGCCCCCAGTAGGTCAGCAGGTCATGAGCCTTCTCGTAGTGTGCGTAGCGGCGCGCGGAGAGTGTCTTTCCTACGCCGGCTGATCCGAAGCACAAACCGATGGTGTGCCCGCGGCGCACGGCGTCGGCGAACTCGGTGAAGCGGCGGTGCTCCTTGGTGACGATGAAGCGCTGGCTCACCTGAGGTCCTCCTTGTAGATCTTCAACGCCGACCTCGGCGCCGGAGCCGGTGCTTCGGTGATCCGTGGCGTCTCGGTAGGTGCGGCCACGAGGGCGATGCGTTCGTTGATGCCGGCTCGCAGCGCCCGGCGGCGGGCGTTGCGCGCGGCCTGGATCTCCTTGAGGCTGACCTTCTGGTCGTGGTGCTCTTGGTTGACGGCCTTGCAGACGAATTCGTCGTGATCGAAGACGCGGATCTCGGTGATGTCGCGGGGGTCGTAGCGGATCACGACCGAGCGTCCGACGTAGCCGGCCAGAGTTGGCGAGACGTAGCGCAGGCCCTGGAAGCGGATGCCATCGCGGCGCACGACGCGGGTCTTGGCGACGGTCAACAGCAGTCTGTCGAGGTCTTCCAGGCTCTCGGGCATTCGGGGCAGCCAGCCATCGGCGATCCACGCGCTGCGCGGGGAGGTTCCGAGCTCGCTGTGCGTGCGGTCGTTGTAGGTGGCCACGAACGCCTCCAGGGCGCTATCGAGGGCGGCCAGGGACAGTTTCGGTGTCGGCCAGGGGTGCCCTTCGGTGATGTGTCCGGGCAGGGTGGCGAGTAGCTCGGTGTTGATGGTGCCGAAGAACCGCTCGATCTTGCCCCGTCCCTGGGGTCGGGCGACGGTGGAGTGGATCAGTCGGATGTGGAGGTCGACGGCGGTGTGGGCGAGCTGGTCACTGGTGAAGTCGCTGCCGTGGTCGACGTAGAGCACGTCGGGCAGGCCGCACATCGGCCAGGCCGGGTCGGTCTTGTGCCAGATCGCTTGGCGCAGCGCCAGTGCGGTGTTCATCGCCGACGGTGCGCCCAGGAAGACTGTGTAGCCGCAGACCGCCCGGGAGCAGTCGTCGAGGATCGTTGTCAGCCATGGCCGTGCGGGCTTGCCGTCGGTGCCCACCACCAGGATGTCGAGCATGGTGTGATCGGATTGCCACATCGCGTTGGGCAGCTCTGCTTGCCGGCGTAGCACCAGCTCGTGCTTGTCGCGGTAGGACGCTGCGCCCTCCAGGGCGAGGGTGACCATGCCGGGATCCAGGGTCCGCACGATGTCCCACACCACCGAGTAGGAGGGGACCGGCCACCTCCGGGCGGCGCAGATGCCCGTGACTTTGCGATGGATCGTGGCGATGGCCGGCCGCGGCTTGCTCAGTGCCAGGCCCTCGATCAGGTCGACGAGGTCGGGCGGAAGGCGGCGGGAGCCGGCGTCCGCCCGTGAGGCTGTCTCCAGTCCGGCGTAGCCGTCGGCGCGGTAGCGGGCGTGCCAGCGCTCCAGGGTCCGCAGCCCTACATTGGTCTCGCGAGCTAAGCGCGCGAGGGGCACCTGGTCCTCGACGTGGAGCCTGAGGATTCGCCACCGCGCTCGAGCGTCCACGACGCACCTACTGCAAGGCGTTCTCGCGCCCGCGCTCGGCGCGCTGAAGGGCGCGGTAGACCGTGGAGCGGCCCACGCTGAACAGCTCGGCCAGCTCGCCCACGGTGAGCTCGTCGGCAGCATGTAGCTGGACGAGGTGAGCTTCTTGCCGGGGGGTGAGTTTCGGTGATTTCCCGCGCAGCCGGCCCTTGGCCTTGGCGACCTTCATCCCCTCGCGGGTGCGGGCACGGATGAGGTCGGCTTCGAACTCGGCGACCATCGCCAGCACGTTGAACAACAGTTTCCCCATCGGGTCGGTCGGGTCGTACACCGATCCGGCGATGCTCAGCTTCACTTCCCGCGCCGCGAGGTCGTCGGCGATCTGGTGGGCATCACGGACTGAACGCGCCAGCCGATCGAGCTTGGTGACCACGAACGTATCGCCGTCCCGACAGGCAGCCAGCGCCTGCCGCAGGCCCTCACGGTCGGCGTTGCGGCCCGTGAGCCCGTGATCGACGTAGATGCGCTTGGGATCGACGCCGAACGCCGCGAGTCCGTCACGCTGCGCGGTCAGGTCCTGCTCGTCGGTGGAGACTCGGGCATAGCCGACCTTCAAGGGGGACATGCTCCCCAGTGTGTCATATAGCCTCCCCTCACCGGACAGTTCACCGGACGGGTCTTACGGGACAGCCCGCCAGGCGTGTGAGTCGCAGAGGTGTTGTCGATGTCCGGAGTCGTCGGCACTTCTGTCCGAAGTCCTCAACACTCGTGTGTGTCAGCCGATCGCGCGAGGTGGGGCGACTGTCTCGTATCCCATGCGTTACGAGACACCGAGGTTTCGAGACACGTCGCGCGCCGCGACTGGCCAGCTGCTAACTGTTTGTCCATGACTGGTCCGCACGGGCAGACTGATAACTATGCTCCTTAACCGCGTTCTGGACCCCATGGACGACGACCGCGTTCGCTCCGACATCGCCGCATTGGCTGGGCCGCGAGCTTTCCAAGTGGACGGCGTGAGTCAAGATCGACAAGGAATTCACCAGTTTCGATTCTGGGTGAACGAACCGGCGGCGGTCTGGGAGATGGTGCTCGATAGCGGCGCGAGATGGTCTTACTCCGAAGGCGTAGTCGACTACGCTCACGGAGCACCGCACCCGATCGATTTTATCGCCTCTCTACCAAGTCAGTTGAGGATGCTATGGCCAACCGAGTTTCTAATTTGGGGGGCTCGTTCGACGCACTTCCGTCCTGTCCTCCTTCAATCCGTCGGCCAAAGATCGCTACTTCTCACGTTCGAGCACGGAGAGGATCCCGCGATGAGACAGACCATGGTCATCGATCGGACAACCGGCATTGCCACGAAACGAATCGAATACGAACACGGGATCATCCTGAGGAACATCGCTGCCCTCGACGCATCAACGCCAACTCTTGACACGGTCTTTGAACCCGTCACCGAGTGGATCCGCGCAAAATACTGAGGCCCGCCCTTCTCAGGAATTATCTGCGTTGAGGGCCGAGTCTCTCTCATCTGTTCATTCGCTCCACCAGCGGCCACTGCCGGATTTTCCCGGGCTTGCAGCACCCCAACGTAGATCTATGGCTCACGCTACGACCTTCGGGTTTCCGCGCAACCAGCACTTCCGAAATGGGGGGCCTCGTGCGTTCATCTGGTCCACTAGTCGAAACCACCCGCAAAGTGTCGCGTAACCCTAGGCTTACGAGACGTCTCATCTGCCTGAGTGTTGAGGGCTTCGGACATTGACATAGTTCGCGAGTTTCCCAGGCTCGGCGATTCTCGCAACTATGTCTCGCAAGTGATTGACTAGATACGAGTACTCACCCTTAGTTGCGAGACATCTGGAGAACCCTGAAATGGCAAAGCTGATCGGCTACGCACGAGTGTCCACCCGTCAGCAGTCAACGGATCGCCAAGAAGCCGACCTTCTGGCTGCGGGCGTCCGCCGAGATGATCTGTACACCGATCACGGAGTCTCCGGTGCCCGCGCATCTCGCCCCCAATTCGATCGTGCGATCGAAGCAATCGAAACCGGCGACACTCTCGTCATCACCACACTGGATCGATTGGGCCGATCGACACAAAACATGCTCGCCTTCGCAGACGAGCTCCGCGCTCGAGGCGCAGGATTGCGCGTACTGAACCTTGGAGGCGGCGACGTCGACACATCCACGCCGATGGGGTCGATGCTATTCACCGTCATGGCCGCGCTCGCGCAGATGGAACACCAAATCAAGCGCGAGCGCATCGTTGACTCGATCAGCAAACGACGCATCGCCGGCAAGGATCTCGGCGGACGCCGACAGCGAGTCACGGACAGCCAGATCCGGAACGCCCTCCACCTCGTACAAAGCGGCCAGCCAACAGCCCAGGTCGCCCGCGACCTCGGAATGTCCCGCGCAACCTTCTACCGCCGCTCACGAGCACTCACCGACTAGCACTCAGCCGCAAAGTGTCGGTTTGTCCACACCAGTACAGATCGGGCGTTGTCGACAGTCCCCAGCAAAATGCCCGAAAAACTAGGGCCAGCTGTGCCGACGACTTCGAACACTGACAGAAACGGCGGCGCTCTCTGATCGCTCAGAGTCGGCTTCCAAGCGTCTCGTGGAACGATCCCCAAACGGACACTGGCAACACTAAGTTCACTTCACTAAACTTAGCCATATGACCGATGAAGACCGACAGAACGCGCTGGCCGATGTGATCGAATCGGCGCGGTTGCTTCACGCTCTCCGGCAGTTTGCCGGGGAGCTGGAGTCGCTAGCAACGGACGCTATCAAGATCGCACGCGCCGAGGGCGTCCCTCAGACCCTCATCGCGGAGGCCGCAGCGCTTTCTGCTGGGAGGGTGAGCCAGATCGTCAACGATGGCGAGCCGCCCGCTCCTCGGGTTGAAGTCAGCCGCCGCATCTACGAGATGAGCGAATGGCCAGGAGATGCGCTGCGCCCGCACCGAGCCGCATTCGCCGGCCGCATGACGTATCCTCCATACCCGCGCCGCCGAGGTGCCAGCTAGCGATCGTTAAACGCACAGATGCGCGAGCTGACAGTCAATGCGAATGACTAGGGTCAGTCGCCAAGGTCTTCGTGCAGCATGCGAATCAGTTCGTCCACGTCGGTTGCTCCGGCGACGGAGAGGAGGTCGCGCACTTCCGACCAGGAGAGTGTCATACGGAACGGACGTTGAGGAGCTGCCAGCCTTCGGGCACCTTCGCCCGTAGCGCCGTCATGTCGTCAGCTTCGATCTCGTGAAACTCTGCGGATCGGTAGCGGCCGTGCCCGATGAGTTCGGTCGACCCCTTCACCATTTCCACGCGCGCGTGGGTGAGTTCGTGCCCTGCTGGCACCTGGCGCTCGAGCCCGTCGCGGAGATCCGCTTGCACGTGGGAGTGGGCGGTGAGGTTTGCCGTCGCCGTAGGGCGAATCATTCCGATCAGCACGACGTCGAGCGTACGGGGGAGCGGTGCGCGCGTACTGAACGGGCTCCGCGATGCAAGCCTCTCCCGGCTGGCGGCTCGGGTCGGTACATCTGAGGGAAGTAGAAACCGATCGAGCAGGAGGCATCATGCCGACAGGGGACGTCGAGACCTACCACCGCGACGGCGCGTGGCATAACCGTATCGAGGGAACCGGCGTGACCGTTCCCGAGAGTTACGTGACCAAGCACGAGGCCGTCGAGGCGGGACGGGAGATGGCCCGCCAGCGGAAGGTCGAGCACATCATCCGCAACGAGAACGGTCAGATCGGCGAGCGAACCTCCTACGGTCACGATCCGCGGGGCGTAAAGGGCTGAGCATGGCGATGCCGGCCGGGCTCAGCCCGCCGTTCGAGGTGGCGCTCGCCCGGCCGGTGTCATCCTTCCTCCACCCCGTGTCTCTGCCCGGGGGTGTGCTGTACGAGCCGAAGTGGGACGGGTTCAGGCTCGTCATCGTCCGAGATGAGGACGTGTCCCTCTGGTCGCGCCAGGGGAAGGACCTCACCCGGTACTTCCCCGAGCTGATCGCCGCGGCCGAGCTGCTGCCCGAAGGTGTGATCGTCGACGGCGAGGCCGTTGTCTGGTCGGACGGCAAGCTCGACTTCGACGCTCTGCTGCGCCGCATGAACAGCCGACCCAGCACCGTCGCACGCCTCGCGCGCGAACAGCCCGCTTCGTATGCCGCGTTCGACGTCCTCGCTGTCGCGCACCAGGACACCCGCCCGCTACCTCTGCGAGACCGCCGCTCCCTCCTGACCGAGCTCGCGGGAGAGTGGCAGCCACCGCTGCACCTGTCGCCCGTCACGGAGGACGAAACCGAAGCGGGGGAGTGGTTCGCCACACTCGTACAGTCCGGCATCGAGGGGCTCGTGGCGAAGGGCGCCGGCCAGCCGTACCGCGGAGGCGAGCGCGACTGGTTGAAGCTCAAACACCGCTCCACGCGCGACGTCATCTGCGCCGCCGTCATCGGTACGCGAGAGCGGCCCGAACAGCTCGTGCTGGGGCTACCCGCGGGGGAGGAGTTGCGCATTGTGGGTCGCACCTCCCCGTTGGCGCCCGCCACGGCGCGGACGCTGGGGAAGCTGCTGCGAGAGCTGGACGGCGCGCACCCGTGGCCGGGCCAGGTGAAGCCCGGCGCCATCGACAGGTTCAACCGCGGCGGCCGCGCCGCCGTCGATCTCACCCTGGTCGATCCGATCGTCGTGGAGATCTCCGCCGACGTTGCGATGACCGGTGGCTCATTCCGTCATGCCGTGCGGTTCGTGCGTGCGCGCCCTGACCTCGAGCTCGCGGAGGTTGCGGCTGACGCGTTCGATACGTAATTCAGTACAGGCGTATCGAGGTGGCTGCACCACTGGGCGCCGATTTGTGGGCGCGAAAAAGCCCCCCGACGCAGGTCGCGTCGAGGGGCAGGTGAGTACGATCCGGTCGTGACTTCGTCTGATCTTCACGAGGCCTTTCCGACTGCTCGGTCTGCGGGCTGAGCTGCCGATACCGGAGGGCGCCCGGGAGGGTCACACGCCGACGCGCGGCGGGTGGTGAGACGGTCAGTGATGACTCAGTTGTAAAGCATGCCGCCGTCGACGAGAAGCACCTGGCCGGTGACGTAGTCCGAGTCGGGGCCGGCGAAGAACGACACGACCTTCGCGACGTCCTCGGGGGTCTCGATGCGGCCGAGCGCGATGCCCTCCACGTTTTCCTTGAGGTTCTGGCCGAGTGGCTTGCCGTTGATCTTGCTGAGCTCGGCGTCGATGAGTTCCCACATGCCGGTGCCGACGATGCCGGGCGCGTAAGCGTTCACCGTGATGCCCTTCGGAGCGAGCTCCTGCGCGGCCGCCTGGGTGAAGCCGCGAACGGCGAACTTCGAGGCCGAATACGCGCTGAGGATGGGGAACCCCTGGATCGACGCGATGGATGCCGCGGAGATGATCTTTCCACCGTGACCGAGCTGTTCGAACTTCGCTGCGGCCGCCTGGATGCCCCAGACCACGCTGTCGACGTTGATCCGGAAGATCTGATCGAGCTCTTCGGCGGTGATCTCGAGTACGGGCTTGATCTGGGCGATGCCGGCGTTGTTGACGATCACATCGAACCCGCCGAGCTGTTCGGCGGCTGCGTCGACAGCGGCAACGACCTGGTCGCGCTTCGACACGTCCGCAGCGACGAAGACCGCTTTTCGGCCCAGCTGCTCGATCTCGGCGACGACCGAATCACCCTTCTCGCGCTGCGGCTCGATGTCCGCGACGGCGATGTCAAAACCGTCGGCGGCGAGACGAAGCGCGATGCCGCGCCCGATCCCCTGCCCGGCTCCGGTGACCAATGCGACCTTATCCTGAATAGCCATTCTCGTACTCCTTCTCAAACGCGAACGGGCGCCCAGCAGATTCGATGTTCGCGGGCCTCGCGCGTCGTACAGTGCAGGGCCAGCAGAAGTGGCTGCCCGTCTCCCACTTTAACATGGCGAATCGATTTGTATTCCCTGGCGCTCCTGACGTGCCAGGGTCACGCCATGAACGGCATGAGTTCGGGAGGCATGGTCACAAAGGGCCGCATCATATCGCGATCCTCGTGCTCGAGGATGTGGCAGTGGTACATGTAGCGGCCGCTGTAGGCGTGGAACCGGACGGCGATCTCGACGATTTCGTGGGGGTTGACGCGGACTGTGTCTTTGAGCCCGCGCTCGTTGGCGTCGATGACGTGGTCGAGCTCGTCGTCGGGGTCGCGACCGAGAGTGATCCGCGCGCTGAGGTCGAGATCGCCGATGCCGTCGTCGGGGATCTCCCAGCCGATGGGCCGGCGCGCGAGGACCTGGAAGGGATCGAGGTGGATGTGGATGGGGTGCGTGTCATCGGTGAGGTTGATGAGCTGCCAGATCTCGTACTGGCCGAGCATCGGGAAGAACGTGGCGGTGTCCTCGAAGTGGGCGGCAACCGCGCGGTAGCGCGTCGTGTGGTCGCCGTCGGTGAGGGTGATCAGCGGACCGGTCGTCTCGTCCTCGTCGTCGACAACGGCGAGCTCACGCATGGTCAGCATGTTGGGTACGTCCTCGAACTCGCGCTCGACAAGCGCGATGGCACGCCGCGGCGCCGCGTCCAGCTCCTCGGGTTTTGGCAGGGCGAAGTCGGTCGCCAGTTCGCGGGGCACCGGACGGTGCGCGACCGGGCCCGGGACGACACGGAAACGCATGACCTGGGGGTACGGCAGCAGCGCGTCGAGATCCGCGGCATCGGCGGCATCAGCGGCGGGAAAGGGCGCGCCATCGAACGGAGCGCCGGCGGTGTTGTAGAGCGTGAGCTCGGTGCCCGGTTGAAGGTCCGAGAAGTCGACGAGCAGGTCGGCGCGCTCGGCTGAGGCGAGGACCAGCCCGTCGGGTGGCAGCGCGACGGGCTCGCGGAGTAGGCCCGAGTCGGTGCCGATCTGAGTGATGCGATCGAATTCGGGCACGCCGTCTCGCAGCAGCACGAGCCGGAAGGTGCGGGCGTTGGAGCCGTTGAGCACGCGGAAGCGGTACGTGGCGGGCTGGACGTCGAGGATAGGCCAGACTTTGCCGTTGACGACCGTGAACGGCGCGAAGGCCTCCATCACCCCAGGGTCGGTCTTGTGCACCAGCTGGCCGGTCAGCCGACCGCCCTCGTCGAGTCCGAAGTTACGGTCCTGCAGCAGCAGCGGCACCTCGTACGGTGGTCCCTCGGGCAGCCCGAGGTCACGTTCGCGCTGGTCGCGGATGATCCACAGTCCCGCCAGCCCGGCGTATACGTCGAACCGAGTGACGCCCATCACGTGGTCGTGGTACCAGAGCAGCGTCGCGCGTTGGTCCATCGGGTAGTCAAATACGGCGAGCTGGCCGGGTGCGAAGAGGTTCTCGGTCCAGCCGTCGTACACGGCCGGTGTCAGGCCACCGTGCAGGTGCACGACCGAGTGTCCCGTCAGCGCCGCGGCGTGCGGGTCCGGCGTGCCGCCGCTCAGACCGGGACTGCACTGCACAGGCACACCGTCGGCGTCGACCTCGTCGCCGGCCATCGTTACGATGACGGGCAGCCCGCCGTCAAGCTCGTTGCGCCACTCGACGCGGACCGGGTGGCCGCGCTCAGCCTCGATCGTCGGGCCTGGGAGCGTGCCGTCGTAGCCCCACACACGCGACCGGGGCAGATCGCGATGGAAGCTGTGTGAGCCGGTACGGATCCGCACCGTCAGACGGCCGTTGTGATCGCGCGCGAGCAGGCGCTCGGGCAACGGCAGAACGTCGACGAACGGCGTCAGAGGCATGTGCTGCGCGGCGGCCATGCGCTACACGCTACCAGCCCGCCCGACGTGTCGTGGGACTATGCGCACACGGGCATAACGGATGGAGTTCCGCGCGCAGACGCGAGCGTCGAACAGAGGTCTCGCGGATGTCGCGGGCGCGGTCTAGATTCCCGGGTATGAGCGCTGGGGAGCGGATCTACTCGGCGGTGTTGCACCGGGACAAGCGGGCCGAGCAGGAGCTCGATCCTGAGGTGCGACGCAATCTCGCGCCCAATGGACTTCGACTGGTGGCCGCCAACGCGCTCCAGTCCTCGGGCGATCAGATCGTCAACGCCTCGACCGTGCTGCCGTGGCTGTTCAACGCCCTCGGCGTTCCCGTGGCGCTGACGGGCCTACTGGTGCCGATCCGCGAGTCGCTCTCGATGCTCCCGCAGGCGTTCCTCACGCCACTCATCGTCCGTGTGCGGTTCCGCAAGTGGGTGTTCATCTCCGGCGCTCTGGTGCAGGCCGCTTCGGCGGGAGTGATCGCCGGAACCGCCGCGCTCGGGCAGGGCCTGGTCGCCGGGGTCGTGATCCTGGTCGGGCTGGCGGCGTTCGCGCTGGGGCGGTGCCTGTGCTCGATCGCCTCCAAGGACGTCCAAGGGAGGACCATACCCAAGGGCGAACTGCGAACCAGTTCGGCCCGGGGCCAACATCTTTCTCGACGCGGCCGGCGCCGACAGGTTCTTCGGATGGTTCGCGAATGCCGACGTGGCGGCTCATCACACTCCGTGGCGAGGACCGCACCCGACTCGGCGAGGCACTGGACGCCGTCGGCAGCGTCGACCGCGAACCTGGGGAGCGCAACCCCAAGCCCTTCCGCGCGGAGCTGCTCATCGCCCTGGTCGCCAGCCCTCGAGAACACCCCGACGTGCCCGAATGGGAACAGCACGCCACCGCCGCCGGCGTCGGCCACCTGCTCCAACTGGCCCTCTGGCAGGCCGGCTGGGGCGTCAAATGGCGCACGGGACACCTGGCCAACTCGCCCGAAGTACGGGCCACGCACGGGCTGGCCGATCACGAACTGCTGATGGGCTGGCTGTACGTCGGCAGCATCGACGACGCCCTGCGGGCCCGCCTGACGAGCTCGTCGCGCCCGATCCTCGACCCCCGGGCCTCACTTCGGGCAGATGCCGCAGAGCCGTGACCGGGGTATCCGTGCGCGACGCATGAGAACTCCCTGAGCCAGAACCTACAGGATCGCGACTGCACGATGACAGTGAACCGGCGGCCCGCTGAGGGGTCGTTCACCGCTACACATTCGAACGGCCGCTGGAGCGGAGCAGAGCTGTCAGTGTCCGAAGTCGACGACACGGTTAATCACATAGTCCTGGGCGTAGTGCAGCCGACAAATGGCACCTGAGCGTCTGAAGTCCTGTGCACAACCGTGCAGTTTGTCAGAAGGCGGCGACACAAACGGCACGCGAGCTCCTGTCCTAGGCGGACGTCCCGTGACTCCACGCTCGATGTGGTGTGGTGTGGTGTGGTGTGGTGTGGGCCCTTGGGCCGGCCACGGGCCGTTAGACCGTTAGGCTCCGTCACCTGCGTCTTTGAGATTGCGTTAGCACTCTGCGTCCGTCGTCGCGCAGCTCACCGGTGGGCGAAACATGTCGATACAAGGTCTGGCGACTCACTCCGAGTTCTTTGCAGAGGTCGCCGACGGTTGTATCGGGTTGGCCCATCGAGGCCATGGCGAGTCGAATCTTGGCCGCGGTCATCTTGTAGGGCCGGCCGCCTCTACGGCCTCGGGCGCGAGAGGCCGCCAGGCCAGCGAGTGTGCGCTCTCGGATGAGTTCGCGTTCGAACTCAGCCAGGGCAGCGAATATCCCGAAGACGAGTTTGCCAGACGATGTGGAGGTGTCAATGGCGGAACCTTCGCCGGCAAGAACCTTCAATCCGATCCCGCGTTGGGTCAGATCATGAACGACGTTAACCAGATGGCGCAGGTCACGGCCGAGGCGATCAAGCTTCCAGATGACCAACGTGTCCCCTTCGCGGAGAGCTTTGACGCATGCGACAAGTTGCGGGCGGTCATCTTTCTTCCCGGACGCGTGGTCTTCATAGAAAGCATCGGCGTGAACGCCCGCGGCGACGAGTGCATCGCGTTGCAAATCAGTGTTCTGTGATCCATCGGCTTTCGAGACGCGCATGTAGCCCACCAGCAATGTGATCTCCTTTGGTTGTCACGTATACGACCGTTTGGGTGACAATTCCTTTTGATCCGGATCAGACCACCGTGATCGTCACAGTACCCGTCATTTATTCTATGTCTTGCGAACGATGGCTACTGGGCTGTTGTGTGACAATCCCGGTGCTGTCCTCCGTGCACGCATGGTGGCGAGCGTCTGCGGAAGGAAAGCATCGGGAACGTCGAGGCTGATCAAATCCCCACGGATGCTCTGAAATGTCTTCTCAGTTCGCGTAAGGCTCGTCAGGATCGCGAGCATGCGCTCTGCGACAAGCGGGTCTTGCTGCGCGAGAGCGAGGGCTTCGCTCATCGCTTCACGCGCCTCGTCCCAGATGTCGCGCGGCGGCAAGCCGTCGTGAGCTGGTCGATCTGGCTCGGGCGTCAAGAGGTGACCGAGTGTGCCGGGTGCTTCAATATCTCCGGTTTCGACCAGATGAATAGCTGTCGCGGCGGCTTCAAGAAACATCTCTTGCTGCGGCCAGGGTAGTGTCTCGTAGGTTCGCGCGGCACCGATGATGCCAGCCCGAACTGGGTGCCCAGCCGTGCGCCAGATGAGTTCGATGGCGCGGCGCGGGCGGACCCTAAGCGTGGAGACTGGAATCGAGAGCTCCTCGATGACGGTGCGCAGCAAGCGGAACCACACTCCAACGTGGACTGTTCGGCGTGGTAGGACGACCGTACCGGTACTCAGAGCTTCTTCAGTGCGTGCATCCTGGATCGCGACGGGTCGCGGAACGGGCCGGTCGTTCGTCTTGCTGTGCTCCCAGCCGAAGAACGCGAATGTTCCATAGGCAGGGTCGAGCCAGCGACCGTGGTGGGGGCAGGTGAGCGTGATGGGAAGTTGCACAATCAGCGGCACCCCGTCTGTCGCGCTCCCCACGCACGCCGGGCACGCGCGGCTGACAGGTCTGTTCTTGGAGTTGAGTGGCAGCCACGCCCTCCAGTTCAACACTTCTCGGTGCGGACGTTCCTTGAATGTGACGATCACGGAGCCTTGGCGCACATAGGTGTCGAACGCAGCGCCGGGCGTCGGCTCAGGCTGGAGCGAATCGAGAAGCCATGGCACCCAACCAGCGACTGTCATTCGACGCACCTGCGCTGGTGGCACACCCGTGCGCGCCGCCAGAATCGTGATTAGCTCCGAGGGCACCTCCAGGTCCAGCGACCCGATCGACCCCGGCACGGGAGCGCCGGGTGGAGTGAGGTCGTGGCGAACAAGCTGGTCGAGGGGCATCCCGTACACAGTGGCGAGCCTGTGAAGCCACGAGCTCAGTGCTTCGCCATGGCCGGGCGGCGGGTGAAGCGGCCACCGATGCGTCATGGCAGTTCGCGCTCGAACAGACGTCGCCGTTCCGCGGGTCCGACGTAGGGAGCGACAAGGAGGGTGCGCTGATTGATCGCTTCCTCGCCTGTCTCGATCGCTGCAACGGCGGCGTCGGTGAGAAGACGGGTGAGTTCCCCGATGGTTCCCTCGCTGCGGGTGAGGAGGTAGCGTGCCATATCCTCCGTGTCGATGACCGAGCGTCGGCGAAGAGGGAAGGCTGCCGCGAAACTGGCCAGCAGCGTGCGCCCCTCATCGTTGGGCTCCCAACGCGGCAAAGCGAAGGGCTCGAAACGGTTTTCCAGCTGGTCGTCGGATCGGATTGCCATATATGCCTCGCGCGTGCCGACCCCGACCAACGGGATACGCAACTCGTTGCCCAGAAACCTCAGCACGTTCAGGAACTCGCGTCGGGTGTCACCGCGACCGGCCAGCACGTTGTGCAGCTCATCAATCACCAGCACCCGCACTCCGACCGCCCGCAACAGGGACAACGTTGCCTGTTCCATCTCCGGTACGCGTTGTCGAGGGCGAAGCGGTGCTCCCAGCGCTGCTTGCAGCGCGACGTAGAACCGGGACACCGACGGGTCTGATGGCATCTGCACGGCCAGGACCGGCACCTGTTCAAGCTCGACGTGGGAGATCGGCGGGTGGAGACGGCGGAACTTCTCGATGATCATCGACTTGCCGTTATTGGTCGGCCCCAACAGCAGCAGGTTCGGCATGCGCTGCTTCTTCGGCCACTCGTACAGGGCCTCCAACCGCTCCAGTGCCTCGGACGCGCGAGAGTATCCGATCCACCGGTCAGCGCGCACATGCCTCAGCCGCTCATCCGCGGGAAGGCGTGTGATCGGTTGCGCGCTGGGATGCAGATGCGTGAGGTCCGCGTCCGCAGTCACGGCTTCCGCGTCCATCACCACTGTTCGATCTCTTCGAAGGGCATCACGCGGTCCTCAGTAGCCGGTCCGCTTTTCCCCTCGGGCGGTAGAAGGTCAGGCGGCGGGCGAGTCATAGAGATTTCGTCTGCGGTTCCGCCCCGTTTGCGACGTTCGGCGTTACGACGTGCCTTGCGGGTGGTGGAGCTTGCAGTTTCGGTGATCGTGCGCATGTGCTCGACCGTGCGGAACAGGGCGTCTTCGTCTACCTGCTCTCGGCCCTCAGCGCGCAGTCGTTCCAGAGCGGCGCGGTGCTCCCACACGCTGACAGCCGGGTACGACAGCGTCCGGTACGGCACAGGCATATAGGAACCATCGTCGGGATCGAGCACCCAGATACGGCTGATGTCCCGCGGATCTCGGCGGATCACGAATCGTTCCATCTGGCTACGGCGCGCGATCCACGGCTTTAGCCCGTTCCGAAAATAGTGCACGTGGTCGATCACGAACCCCGTCCGTGTCAGCTTCCGGCGCACGACGGGCAAAAAGTCCACCAGGAACGTGGATGCATCCGTGACCATCGACGGCGCTGCCTCCTGG
The DNA here is from genome assembly GCF_900163565.1 of Agrococcus casei LMG 22410. Classification (GTDB taxonomy): domain Bacteria; phylum Actinomycetota; class Actinomycetes; order Actinomycetales; family Microbacteriaceae; genus Agrococcus; species Agrococcus casei. The sequence goes on along the minus strand of NZ_FUHU01000022.1, from coordinate 66 downwards.
ACCCCTGCTGTCTGGGCTGTGTCAAGTTTTGTAGACGGTCTCTTTGTGGATCAGGCCGCGGTTGCG
>NZ_FUHU01000044.1 GCF_900163565.1 Agrococcus casei LMG 22410 | reverse complement strand
ACACTCCGGCCAGGACTACCCCATCATTGCGAGATCGGGCAGAAACAGACTGACAGTCGTAACTGTCACCGACGGTCCCGATTGATGCGATCGCTCCGACTTCCGCGAGCCGTTCTGTGTAACGCAGAGCTGTGTATTGAGAGCCGGCATCGGAATGTTGGACGACCCCGGTGATGTCCTCGCCAGCCCGATCTCGGACCCAGAGTGCCATCTCGAGCGCGTCCAGCGGCAGGTCGGTCGGCATCTTCGACATCGTCCGCCAGCCCACGATCCGGCGGGAGAACACGTCGGTGACGAACGCGGTGAACGCCATCCCTGACCACGTCGGAACATATGTGAAGTCGACCACCCAGAGCTGGTTCGGCCGGTCGGCATGGAACTCGCGCTTCACGTGATCCTCAGCCCTCGGCGCGGAGTCGTCAGGGCGCGTGGTGATGAACTGCTTGCCCCTGCGGATGCCGCGCAGTCCCTGCTGACGCATGAGACGTTCGACCGTGCAGCGGGCGACGGTGATGCCCTCGCGGCGCAGCAACCGCCAGATCTTGCGCGCTCCGCTGATCCCGCGACCGAGCCCCCGGTCCCAGAACACCCGCTCGATCTGGACGACCAGCTCTGCATCAGCACCGGCGCGGGCTGAGGCTGGTCGCTTCTTGAACGCGTAGTAACCGGACGGAGCGATCTTCACACCGTGCTCTGTGAGCACGCGGCAGATCGGCTCGACCCCGAACCGGTCACGATGATCATCGATGAACTGAACTACCACGGCAGTCGCGGGTCGAGCTCCCGCGCGAAGAAACTCGACGCCGCCAACAGGATCTCGTTCGCACGCTTGAGCTCACGCACTTCCGCCTCGAGCTGCTTGATCCTCGACGCGTCATCCGTCGTCGTTCCTGGGCGCTCGCCCGCGTCGATCTGGGATTGTTTGACCCACCCACGCAGCGTGTCAGGGTTCACGCCAACGCGCTGTCCGATCCGGATCACTGCCTGGTTCACAGACAACTCCGGATCCTCCTTCCGTGCTTCCTGCACGAGCCTCATCGCTCGCTCCCGCAACTCCGGCGGATACTTCCTCAAAGCTGGCATAGTCATCATCCTCTCGGGATTTCAGACCCTCCACGAGACCCGGGGCGATTCACGGTGATATCCACCAACCATTTCTCATCCAAACCATCAGCCGTAAAATCGCGTTGCACCAGGTCGTCACCCACCGGCGCACCAGCTTTCTGGTAGCGGCGCTTTCGTGTCGTAATGGTCGACTGAATGCCGGCGATCTTGCACAGCCGCCACACCCGTCGCTCCGAGATGACAAAGCCAAGATCATGCAGATCATCAGCGAGCACCCGGTACCCGCCCTCGGGGTCGTCCTCGTGGAGCTCACGCAATACTTGAATGATCTGCGCGTCAGCAATCTCTCGGGCAGACAACGGCTGTTTCACCCACTGGTAATACGCCTGCTTCGTAAACCCCAGCACCCGGCACGCCACCGCCACCGGCACCCGAATGCGGGCACCGGGCGCGGCCATCTCTTGGACGAGCGGGAACACTATTTTGGGGGCGTGATATGAATCTGCGACAAATACGCCGCCGCACGCCTGAGTACCTCGTTCTCCTGCTCGAGGAGCCGGTTCCGGTGCATCAATTCACGAATCTGCGCATCCTCGCCCGGGGTCACGTCTTTTGCTACCGGCAGGCCAGCGTCACGTCGGTCAGCATCAGCGACCCATTTCGACATTGCTGATTTCGAGATACCAAGATCGCGACACACCTCGCGTTGCGTGGCACCTGCCCGCACCAACGCGACGGCGTCTTGCTTGAACTCTTCTGAGTACTTCATCACTGATCATTCTCCTTCACCCCACCCGCATGCACGAGTGGACAGGAGTCAACCAAACCCTCAGCAGACCCCGGCACTTCGCCGATGCAGGTCGGTGGCGCGATCTTCCGAAACTGGGTCGGTGAGACTCCGTACCGGTGATGAAACCATGCGGCGGCGACACGTCGATCCTGCCACCCCACTCGCCGCGCCGCAGCGTCGATCGTCAGTGTCGTTTCCTCGATCAGTCGCGCGAACTCGGTGAGCCGGATCTCGATCAGCCATCGCTTGGGAGGGAGCCCGAACCGGGCAGTAAACAATCGTGAAAGCTGCGACCTCGATAACGCGACCGCCCGCGCTACCTCGTCCGTCGTCCACGGCCGCGCCAGGTCGGCCCGCATCAGATTCGCCGCATCCGACACCGCAGAACGTGCCGGGAGCACCGAGAGCCGTCCAACCATCCCGTTCGCGGTTCGCACTGGGGGATCTTGATCGGTCACCAATGCCGGAACGATCTGCTCCGCGGTCTGCGCGAATAGCGTGATCAGCCGTGCGATCGATTCCGAGCCGCCCTGATGCGGGATGACGCTCATCCGCCGCAGCACAGGTTCCAACCGTGCCAGCCGTTCCCGCCCGGCATGAAACACCATCGCTTCACCGTTCCACTGCGCCGGGTGCAGGCCGGGCAGTACCCGCTCGGGGCCGGGCAGCACCCAGATCATGTGCCAGCGCAGGAACTCCTGATCGAGGTAGATAGTCCAGCACCGCACCTGCGGTTCCGGGTTCGCTTGACACCATGCCCGAGACCCCAGCACGAACACATCGCCTGCGCTGAGCAGCCATTGGCCCGTGGAGGTCGTGACGCGGCTGGTACCTGCCATGACGTGGATGATCTTCGCGTGCGCGAACGCGACGGGTTCCACCGGTTCCGTGCGCACGGACTCGACCACTGCAAGCGGCCCCAAGAGCGGTGCGAGTTCACGAAACCGCCCCGGTTGCGGAGGATCACCGACCTTGCTCATGGGGTGCTCCCGCGGGCGCTGATGATTGAGTCGTCCGCGACATGCGCGGACGACTCAAGACAGATGGTGAGAGCGCACGTCAAACGGCCCCCTCATCACGTTCTGTTCCGCTGCTCCAAGCAGCCCACAGTGTTGCGTATGGGCCGTTGGTCAGCAGCAAGGCGTCGTGGTTGCCCTGCTCAATGATGCGGCCGTGTTCCATGACGATGATGCGGTCGCAGCTGGCTGCCTGGGAGAGTCGGTGTGCGATGACGAGCGCGGTGCGCCCTTTGGTGAGGGCGCGAGTGGCGTGGTCGAGGGCGGTGGTGTCTGCGGTGTCGGCATCCGCGGTGGCTTCGTCGAGGACGACGAGGGCAGGGTTCGCGAGGAGGGCACGGGCGAGAGCAAGATGGCTGGCGGCGGACCCGGTGAGTGGGTGCCCGCCGTGTCCGACGAGTGTGCTGAGTCCGTCGGGCAGTTGCGCCGGGATCTGGTTTGCGCCGACGACGGTGAGGGCGTCTCGCAGGAGGTCATGGTCAGCAGTGGGCTCAGCGAGGCTGAGGTTTTCGGCGAGGGTGCCGGTGAAGACGTGGGATTCCTGCGTGACGGTCACGATCTGCTCAGCGGGCACGGACCGATCGATGCGTCCGGCCGTTGGTGGGTGAATGCCCGCGATGAGGGCTGCGAGGGTAGATTTCCCCGATCCGGTGGCTCCGACGAGCGCAACGGACTCTCCCGGAGCGATAGCGAGAGAGATGTTCTGCAACACAGGGGTGCTGCCGTCGTAGCTGAACGAGACATCGTGGAGTGTGACGTTGCCATCGCTGCTACCCGTAGACCTGGGGGCGGCTTCTTCGACGGGCTGTTCGATGACGCCGATGATGCGGCCGAGGGCGGCGAGCGCGGACTGCAGTTCGTCCATCACGAAGAGCAGTGCGGCGATGGGTGCGACGGTGCGGAGGAACAGGAGGGCTGCGGCGGTGACATCGCCGGGGGTTGCTGAGTCCGTGTAGGCGAGCCAGATACCGACGGCGAGCACGGCAAACAGGCCGATGGCTTCGGTGAGGTTGACGCGGCCGAAGAGGCGGTTCTGAATGATGCGCGTTCGCATCGCCCACCGCACGGTCTGCCAGGCCGCGTCGCGGATGCGGGTGAGCTGGCGGTGTTCGAGGCGGTGGGCGGTGACGGTGGGGAGTTCGGTGAGGGTGCCGAGGATGTGCTGTCCGCGCACGGATTCCGCGGCCCGGTCGGCGGCGTACACGGCCGGTGCGGTGCGCAGGTACCAGCGCAGGGTGAGTGCGTAGAGCGGCAGGGTGAGGGCGAAGCCGATGAGGTAGCGGGGGTCGAGGGCGGTGAGGCTGACCCCGACGATGACGATGGTGAACGCGGAGATCGCCACGCGTGGCAGGGCGTTCGGGAGGGTCTCGGCAGCTTGGGCGATGTCGTCGGAGGCGCGAGTGACGACATCCCCGGTGCCCGCGGTCTCGATCACCCGGCGCGGCAGGCCCAGGGCGGCGGCGACGTAGTTTTCGCGCAGTTCCGCGATGACGGTCTCGGCGAGCCTCGCCAGGGCGATCGCGCCGGCCCAAGCGAGGATCCCGGCGGCGATCGCGGCGCCAGCGAGCGCGGCGAGCTGCCACCAGAACGATGCGGGCACACTCCCGCTGGTGTGAGCAACGGCATCGACGAGGCTTCCGACGATGAGCGGGAACACCACCGCGGTCGCGGCCTCCAGCAAGAAGAGCAGCAGCAGCCCTACCAGGCGCAGGCGTCGCCCGGCGAGCATCCGCCAGAGGGTGCGTGCGACAGTGCGGCCGGTCGCGATCGGCAACGGGCCGTCGAAGGCGGTCTCAGCTGAACCTGTCACGAGGGCTCACCGCCTTCGTATGGCGCAATCAGGCGATCGGCGACGGCACGGAACGCGGGCGAGGAGGTGAGGACGATTGTGGTGCGCCCGACCCGGTGAGTGCGGAGGGCGGCGGCGATGTGCTGCTCGGTGACGGCGTCGACCGAACTGGTGGGATCGGTGAGCACGAGCAGGTCAGGGTCGGCGGTGATCGCGCGGGCCAGGGCAATTCGCTGCCGCTGACCACCAGAAAGTTCACGGCCACCGTCGCCGACCCGGGTGGCGTCGTAGCCCGAGGGCAGTTCCGTCTCCGTCAGCGCGGCGACCCTGAGCGCCGTCCGCGCGATGGCCTCGTCGAGCGGCTTGTCACCGGTGGCCCGCGCGTTCTCGAGCACGGTTCCGGCGAACAAGCCTGCTGTGTGCGGCACGGCTAGGACGCGCTCGCGCAGGGTGGTCGGATCCCAGGCCTCCACGGCCACCCCATCGAGGAGCACCTGCCCGGTCACGGGTACGGCCTGTGCGGAGAGCACGTCGGTGAGGAGGCGTTGCCCGGCCTGGGGGAGGTCGATCACGACGAACTCCCCGGACGACACGGTGGTATTCAGCAGCGATCCGTCCGGGAGTGCGAGCCGATCCACTCGCAGCAGGTCTTCGGCAGTGCCGACCCGCTGGGTGGTGTCGCCGGTGTGTTCTCCGAGCCCGGCAGGATTCGCGGGCTCCGAGAGTAGGTCGAGCACGCGGCGGGCGGAGGCCTGCGAGATCGCCCAGAAGGTGCCGAGGGTGCCGACGAGTCCGTCGAGCGGTCCGATCAGGCTGACCGCGACCCCGGCGACGGTCACAAGTTGCCCGATCGTGAGCTGCCCGGTGAACGCGAGTATCGCTGCAGCGACTACCACAGCCGCGGCGAAGAGTTGCGCGGTCGCGGTGCTGATGCCGTCGAATCCGGCTCGGGCGAATTGTGCCGCGAGGGTGCCGCGCAGCGCTTCCCGGCTGACCGTACGGTAGCGGCCGGCTGCGGTGGCCTGGGCGTTGATCCCGCGGATCACCCGATACCCCGCCACCAGGTCGGCCGCGACGGCGGCCGCATCCGCGAGTCCCGCCTGTTCGCGGATGCTCCGTCGTCGCAGCGGGATCGCGGCGAGTTGCATGAGCACGACCACGATCGGCAACGCCACCACGACCCCGAGACCCAGCCACGGGTGGATCGCGAACAGGATCACGGCGGCGGTGAGCAGCCCGACGATCTCACCCGGCGGGTACACCGTGACGTAGAGCACGAGACACGCGCGGTGCACGTCACCGGTCGCGACCGCGAGCAGCCCACCCGGCGCACGCGCCGCTCCCACCATCCCGCGCGGGTCAAGCACACGCGAGAGCACCGCCTGGGAGAGCTCGAACTGCGAGCGCTGCACCCCGAACCAGCCAAGCCTGCCCCCGAACCGATACGACAGATTTACCACCAGGTAGACGCCGACGAGTGCGAGCCCCCACCACACAAGCGGGCCGGTCACCGAAGCGAACCCCACCCCCGCAGCCGACGGTGCGACGACCTTGTCGACGAGCATGCCGATCACGACCGGCAGCAGCATCCCCGCGATCCCGTGCACGATCAGCAACACTGACCCTGCTGCTATCCACGGCCATACCCCGCGGATGATCGACCCGCTCAGGCGTGCGGCCGACCAGGAGGGGTCTATTCGCAGCCGGTCGGTGGTGGGTGGCGCTACGGGTGGTTCGAAGAATCCCGCCCGCGTTCCTGCGCCCCGCCCGCCCATCGATGACCTCAGCCGATTGCGGTCGCGGCATAGAGGGTGTTGCCCCAGCCGATGGTGGAGCGTGCGGGTTCGCCGAGTCCGGCGGCGGCGAACAGTGCCAGGTGTTCGTCGTGGGTGCGAGCACCGCCGCCGGTCAGGGCGAACTCGATGAGGTCGTCTTCGTACTCGTGCTCGTCGGCGAGTACCGGGTCGAGCACCTCGCCGAACACGAGCACTCTTCCTCCCGGTTGCACGCTCGCGGCGGCCTCGCGCAGCGCGTGGGCGGCATCCGCATCCGGCAGACTGCTCAGCGCGCCCACAAGCAGGACGGCATCGACGGGCTCAGGAAGCCGAGACAGCAGCGTGCCGGGGGTGTGGCTGACGCGGGCGTGCTCGCCGTGCAGGGCGCGCAGCGCGTCCAGCTCCGAGGGGGCAGCCACCACGAGTGCCTGCACATCCTCGCGAGCAGTGACGAGGGCCTCCGCAAACGCGCCGGGAGCACGCCCCACGACCACGACCGTGCTGAGTCCATCGAATACGGGGGCGGCTGCGACAGCGCCTGCCTCGTACTCGGCAATACCGGCCTCCTCCTCGACCCGAGCGGTCAACAGCGTCGCATCGCTCACGGTGCGGTCGGCCCATTCCGCACCGAACCAGCGGTCGTGATCCCCTCGGCCGGTGCGCACCGCGGCTAGCAGGGAGAGTAGGCCGCCGAGTTCGCGTTGCGCATACAGCCCGGTAAGGCTCAGCGCCTCGGACACATAATCGTTCTCCAGACTCCGCCCGAGGCTCGTGAGCCGGTAGCCTCCGTCGGTCTGTTCGGTGATCCGGATGGCGGTGAGGTAGCGCAGCAGCTTCTCCACTCCGGCAGGGGCGGTATCGGTCGCCTCCGCAACCTCCACGACCGTGCGGGCCTGGTCGCCGAGCGCACCAGCGAGTCCGATCGTCGCGGCGACCCGTAGCACGAAACCGGGGGCGAGTTCACTCAACTCGTGGAACGCTTCACCGTCGTCCTCGGTGGCATCGAGATCCAGCGCACCCGATTCATCCACGACAACTTCCTGTCGCCGCCAGTACCCGGTCACCTCGACCTGCTCCTTCGGCAGGCCCTTCTCGTTCCGCAGCCACCGGCGGATCGGGGTGAGGGTGAGGGTCTCTCCGGCGACCCACGCGAACACCGTGCCCTCCCACCAGTGGGCGGCCCGGATCGCGTCGAACAGCAGTGTCGTGGTGCCCGGCTCGGCACCGTCGCGGGTCAGCCAGGTGATCTCGACCCCATCGGGAACCGGCAGGTCGAGTTGCCGGTGCGAGGCCTCGGCGACCTCGATGAACACCTGCCCACGCGCACCCTCGGGCCATTCCTCCAACCAGCGCCCGATCGCGGGCAGCGCGGTCTCGTCGCCAGCGACAAGGGTCCAATCCGCCCCGACCGGATGCGGGGCGGAGGATTTCGGACCGGCCCAGGTGACCCGCTCACCGGGCTGTACCGAGTAGGCCCACGATGTCGCGGGTCCGACGCCGTGCTTGACGAAGTCCAGATCGACCTCGCCGGCGGCCGGGTCCCAGCGGCGGATCGTGTAGGTGCGGAACAGCAGGTGCGGGTTGTCGCGGGGCCAGTTCAGCACCCCGTCGGCCTGCGTCGGTGCCACGGGAACCTCCGCGTCCGGATGCTGAAGGATGAGCTTGCCCTCGTCGTCGAACCCGTCGGAGCGGAACGCTGCTACCGGGTACCCGTTCGCTGCGGTGTGCGCGGCGAGCTCCGCACCGCCGAGGGTGACGCGACGCATACCCGGGGTGACGTCGGCGACGCGGAGCACGTCGAGGGTGCGGACGGTGATCGGATAGACGTCCAGGGGGCGAAGACTGCGAGCCATACGGTTATTCCTGTTCCACGGGGGCCTGGGTGGGGGTCTGGGCGTCTTGTCCGGTGAACTCCACCGGCGCGAGTGTGGCGGTGCGGGGATCCAGTGGAACGACGTTCGGGGTGCCGGTGACCGGATCGGGCACGATCAGCGCGCGTAGCCCGAAGACTTCCTCGATCAGCTCCACGGTCATCACCTCTGCGGGGGAACCGGTGGTGACGACCTGTCCGTGCTTCATGACGATGAGGTGGTCGGCGTAGCGGGCGGCCTGGTTCAGGTCGTGCAGCACGGCGACGAGGGTCTTGCCGTCGTCGTGGAACCCGCGGAACAGTTCCATCAGCTCGTACTGGTGCGCGATGTCGAGGAAGGTGGTGGGCTCGTCGAGCAGCATGATCGGGGTGTCCTGTGCGAGCAGCATCGCCACCCATACCCGCTGGCGCTGGCCGCCGGAGAGCTCATCCACCAACCGTGAGGACAGCTCGGTCAGGCGCGTTGCCGTGAGCGCCCGCGCGACCGCTGCCTCGTCCGATTCGCGCCATTGCTGGATGAGGTTCTGGTATGGCGCCCGGCCCCGAGCCACCAGATCAGCGACCCGGATGCCGTCGGGCGAGAGCGAGGTCTGCGGCAAGAGCCCGAGCTGCCGGGCGACCTCCTTCGACTTGTACGAGGCGATCGCACGACCATCCAGCAACACTCGCCCCGAGACCGGGTTCAGCACGCGCGCGAAGGCCCGCAGCAGGGTCGATTTGCCGCAGCCGTTCGGTCCGATGATCGCGGTGAACGACCCGTCCGGGATCTGCACCGACAAGTCGCGGGAGATGATCCGCTTGTCGTAGCCGATGGTCGCGTTCTCAATCACGACGCGGGCAACAGCGTTTTCAAGGGTCATTGTGTCCTCAGGGGGAGAAGCTGGTGACGTCATCGTGGAGTTCCGTAGTGTGCGCGGGTTTCTCGGATGAGCAGGAAGATCAGATACAGCCCGCCGATGCACACCGTGATCAGTCCGACCGGGATCGCCCGGTAGAACTGTGCGATCACGAGCGAGAGCAGGTGCGCGAGGGAGAGGAGTGCCGCACCCATCGCCCCCGCAGCGAGCAGATTCACCCCGGGCGAACTGGTGATCCGGCGGGCGAGTTGCGGCGCGGCGAGCGCGATGAACCCAATGGGGCCTGCGGCGGCGGTCACGAGTGCACCGGTGGCGACACCGATAACCATGAGTCCGAGGCGGGCACGCCCGACCCGGGTGCCGAGGGTCACGGCCGCGTCGTCGCCGAGTTCCAGACGCCTCAGGGCGGGAGCGAGGATGGCGGCTGCGAGGAGGATCACCGCGGCGATGATCAGTGAGGGAGTCATGGATGACCAGGAGACGCGGTTGAGGGATCCGGCGCCCCAGAAGCCGACGCTCATCGCGTCGTCGATGTCGGCGCGGGTGATGAGGTAGGCGTTGATGGAGCCGAGCATTGCGGAGACACCGATGCCGACGATGATGAGCCGGAATCCGTGCATGCCGCGCCGGTATGCGAGCACATAGACGAGGAACGCGGTGACCAAGCCGCCGATGATCGATGCCGAGGCGATCGTCCAATAGTTGGAGGTGCCGACGACGAGCATGGTGATGACGACCGCTGTATACGACCCGGCGTCGAAGCCGATGATGTCGGGCGAGCCGAGCGGGTTGCGGGTCAGGGATTGGAAGATCGCGCCACCGACGCCGAGAAGGAGCCCGAACACGACGGCCGCGAGCGCGACGGGGAGGCGCCACTCCCGCACGATCGTTTGGTGGAACTCTTCACCCGCACCGGTGATCGCCTGCCACACTTGCAGTAAGTTCAACGGGTAATCCCCGAACGTGATCGCGACTCCCACCGCGATGACCGCGAGCACGAGTAGGAGCACCGATACGACGGCAATGCGCACCGGCAGCAGGAGCGAGAACCAGCGTGTGCGTGTCCGCTTCAGCGAGTAGCCAAAGTCGACACGGGAGAAATATGCACCGTGCGAACGTTGTTCCTCTGTTGTGTTCACAGCCCGCTCGCTTTCCGGCGGCGTACCAGGGCGATGAGCACGGGGGCGCCGATGACCGCGGTGACGATGCCTACCTCGATCTCGCCGGGCCGGGCGACCACCCGGCCGAGCACGTCGGCGGCTAGCACGAGCGTGGGTGCGGCCAGTGCGGAGTAAAGGATGATCCACCGTTGGTCTGGGCCGACGAACCAGCGCACGATATGCGGCACCATGAGCCCCACGAACCCGATCCCGCCGGTGAGTGCGGTCGCCCCACCTGCGAGCAGGGTGACGGCGATGATGCCGAGTACGCGGGTGCGGCCGACTTTCGTGCCGAGGGAGGCTGCGAGGTCGTCGCCTAGGGCGATGGAGTTCAGTGAGCCGGAGAGGATCACCGCGAGGATCAGTCCGACCACAAGGAACGGCAGCACGCTCATGGTGTCCTCCAACGAGGTGCGGGCGATCGATCCGAGGCCCCAGTTGCGGATCGACCGGAACGTGTCCTTATCGATCAGGGTCAGGAAGGTCGAGAACCCGCCGAGCACAGCGCTCAGCGCGACACCGGCGAGCACGAGCGTGACCGGGGATGCGGTGCCGCGCCCAGCCGAGCCGATTAGGTACACCAGGGTCGTCGCGAAGGCCGCGCCGATGAACGCGAACCAGATGTACCCGGTCACCCCTGACAGACCGAACAGCCCCACCCCGAGAGTGACGGCGAAGCCGGCACCCGCGTTGACTCCGAGGATCCCGGGGTCGGCGAGCGGGTTCCGGGTCAACGCCTGGATCAGCGCACCCGAGGCTCCGAACGCTGCTCCGGTTATAAGGCCGACGATCGTCCGGGGGATACGCAGCGTCCATACGATGGTCGACGCGTCCGAGTCGTCCGGCTGCCACAGCCCCCGCCACACGGCGTCCAGCGAGAGCGGATTCGCTCCGAATGCGAAACTTGCCAGCACCGCCACCACCAGTGCGGCGAGGATCAGTAGAAGGCCCGCACTGCGCCGCCTGTACAGTGACCTTCGTGAGACGAGAGCTTCCGCAGACCGCCGTGGGATCGCCGTCACAGTCATCGCGCTATTCCGTTCATGCCCCGGCCTCGGTGTGTTGTGTGAGCGTGTGGTTCTTCGTCTCGACCGCGGGTGGCGACAAGGGTGGTTGAAGGCCGAGGTGTTCGCGCAGGGTGGCTCCGGTGTAGGCGGTGCGGTGCAGGGCGCGGCGTTGGAGTTCGGGCACGAGGGTATCGACAAGGTTCTCGGCCTCGGCGAGGTTCAATGGGGTGCTGAGCACGAACCCGTCGATGCCACCGTCGACCAGATACGACTCCAGCTTGTCGGCCACCACCTCCGGCGGGCCGTATGCGACAGTCGTCTCCTTCTCCGTTAGCTGCCGGAGGGTGGGGGCGGTGGCGTGGATCTCGTCGAGCAATCGCTGCGCCCATCCGGCCATGCCCTGCTCCGATGTTTTGCGTGGGAAGTCGCTCGACCTCAGCGGGATGTCGAGGCCTTCGGGCACGGCGCCCGTACCGCCGAGTGAGGCGAGCTGTGCCCTCAGGCCGTCTAGACGCTGCTCTGGCGACACCGTGCCGAGCAGGGCAGCAGCTTCGTCGGCATCGTCGCGCACGGCGACCGTCTGACTGGCCATCACCCGAATGTCGCCCGGAGCACGCCCGAGTGCCACGGCCTGTGTCTTGATGTCGCGGGCGATGGCGTTCACCTCGGCGGGGGTACCGTGTCCGATGTAGACGGCATCGGCGAAACGGGCAGCGAAAGCGCGACCCGGCACCGAGACACCGGCCGAGAACCGCACCGGTCTCCCCTGTGGGGTGCGCGGAATGTTGAGCGCCCCATCGACATCAACGTGCGCGCCGTGGTAATGGACGGCATCGATCCGGTTGCCGCCGTCCCACGAGTCCCAGAGCTGTTCCACCACCTCAGCGAACTCCGTCGCCCGGGCATAGCGTTCGTCGTGGGGCATCGGCGCCCGACCATACAAGCCCGCGGTCGCCTCGAAGGGCGAGGTGACCATGTTCCATCCAGCGCGACCATTGGAAAGGTGATCCAGCGAGGCGATCGCCCGGGCGACGGCATAGGGCTCGTTATAGGTGGTCGACAGTGACCCAACCAACCCCAACCGACTCGTGCTCCCCGCCAAACCCGACAACAACGTCACCGGCTCTGGCAGGAAACCCCCAACGGGTTGCGGCTGTGCGAGGAAGTCCGCGGCGAACAGGCCGTCGAACAACCCTGCCTCCAGAATCGACACTAGTTCCCGGTGATAACCGAGGTCGCCGCGTCGCGAGGCCTCACGCTCGTTCCCAGAGTGGTCGAGCATCAGGCTCGTCGGGTACAACACCATCGAGGCGATCGGCCCTTGGGTGCGGGCAGAGGCTGTCATTGCGTTTCCTTATTCCTGCCGGGCGACGCGTGCATGGGCCCGTTGTGCTCTTCGGACTCGCTCAGCGGGAACGCTCGAACAATCGGTGGGCTTCCTCTGCATCACTTACCAGGTTTTCTGAAGTCGTCGTTCGTGAGCTGCCGCAAGGACGCAACCTTTCGAGCTTCTAGTCTCTACTGGCGCTTCGATAAGCGGTTCGCTTCTCGCTCCTAGGATCGGTCTCGGCCTCCGTGCCAAATGGACCCGTGGGGTGCTGCACGAGAAGACCTGTCGGCTTATCTCCCTATGAGCGTTCCATCGCCCCGCACCGGCTGTCACGTTTCAGTTTCGAGAGCAGGGCTGTTCGTGCCCAAAGGTGACAGCCGACGGGGATAGGAAGTCATCAATCGACGAGGCCTGCGGCGTGCAGGCGTTCGGCGAGTTGGGCGCCGAAGGTGTCGACGAAATGCTGGGCTCCGAGTGGCGTCAGCGGATTGCTCGTCGAGGTCTCCAGCTCAGGATCTCCTTGATAGAAAACAAGATCATTCTTGACGGCAGGTAGATCCGCCCAACGAGGATCCGCTTCGAGAACCGCGCGAGTTTCGTCCGGGACAATACTCGCGATGAGGAAGATGTCGGCTTGCGCCAGATCACCGAAGTTCTCCCATGAGAGTGTCTGGGATTCCCCGGTGCTTTTCACCTTGGCCGTCAGCGGTCCGCGCTCCAGACCTGTTTCGAAGTAGATTTTCGAGCCGAAGTTGGGTGAGCCGAGGTCTTCTTCGTCGGCGCGGAAGTAGTCAAGGACCAGCTTGGTGCTACCGAAGGTGGATTCGCCATAATTGTGCAGAATGTCCACGGCCGCGTCATGAAATGCTGCAGCGTCTTTCTTGGTCTTTCCCAGCGCCAGGAAGGTGTTTTCGACGATCTCCTGGTCATCATCGTTCCCGGAGGCCGTCGTCACGAGCGGCGCAATGGCATTGAGTTTTTCGATGTCGCTCTCGTCGAGGTAGTCGGGGCCGATGATGAGATCCGGATCGAGCGCGGCAACCGCTTCGGGCGAGATCGTTCCCGGGTTGGCCGGGATCAATCCATCATTGAATTTCTCCCCGCCGCGAAGAAATTCCGCCGGTAAGTAGGGTCGGTCGACGACTGCCTCGGGCTGGGCGTAGGCGATCACGTGGTCAGAGTAACCCAGAAGATCGATGACCTCGATGGCCTGGTCCTGCTCCAGGACCACGATGCGTTCGGGGGCCTTGTCGATCGTCACACCGCCATCGAAATTCTCGACCGTGATCGGATAGGGTCCCGATGGGGTGGAACTGTCGCCAGGCGTCGAGTTGTCGTCTGCGGCGGTGCAACCAGAGGTGAGTAGAACCAGCATCGTCGTGGTGGCCACGACGAAGCGCTTCCATGGGGCGCGGGTATCGGCGGAGGGGGAAACGGACATGTGGAACTGGACCCTGCTTTCTTCGGAGCAATGGCGTGGGCGGGTGGGTGTTGTCGCATTTGGCTACGGCCCGTAAGGGCCGATTCAGTCGCCGCAGGCATGCGTGGAATGGCTCGTACAGTCAATGATCGTACCGAAATTAGGTTAGGCTAAACTAGGTGACGGAACGGTGCTCGATTCGACAGGTATCTAGCCGAACACGACAACATCGACACGCGGAGAGGCAACGGTGAAGATCGACCAGGCTGTGGACACTGATTTCTCATTGAGGATCCCCAGCGTCGACGTCATCGATCGTCAACACGTAGATGAAGGCGTGGCCTTCTGGCAGGTCGCCGGCTCTTCGCGCTTCTTTCTGTCAAATCAACAGATCGAACTGTCGGCTAATGACGTCCTGTGGCTTCCAATGGGGACTCGACACTCGGTACGGGTGCAGGCCGATTCGATCCTGCTTCCTTTCTGGTTCGAGTATCGGCTCACCGCAACGGTGCTGTCGGATATCACGGTCGTCCAGATAACGGATCGAGAGAAGATCTGTTTTCTGGCCCTGCACCAGAGTTACACGACCACGCTCATCAGGCCGCAGGCTAATGTCGAGCGTCAGGTGCTCTCGATTTTGGAGCGGCGAATACTAGGCGGCGGCGCGTTGCCGCTACCGAGCACTCCGGCTGCACTGACGGTGGCCAATGCGTTGCTGTTCAACCCCGGCGATGATCGATTGATCGCCCGCTGGGCTTCCGAAGTGCATCTCAGCAGCAGGAGCTTGGAGCGTACTTTCCTCGCGGAGACCGGTTACACGCTGCGTGAGTGGCGGCGGCGCAATCGTCTCCAAGCAGCGGCGCGTCTGCTGAAGACGGGCGCGAATGTCACCGCAGTCAGTCACCGCGTCGGTTACGAGAGCCCCAACAGTTTCTCGCGCGCCTTCAGCAACTTTTTCGGCATCGCGCCGTCTCGCTACGCCGCCGAAGCAGTCACACCTCTTACCGAAATCGGGAATAACGCGGCCTTGGGAAAAGGCTTGCCACATGCCAATAGGTCCGCGGGGGATTGATGCCTGCCTCTCGCTCTTGAGCATCGGTTTAGGCGGCCGCGTGCTCTGCCGTCAACTGGTCGATCGGGGTACCGCATTCGCGGCTGAGTGCCCGCAACAATCCTTGCTTAGTTGAGAATGTTGAGGCTCCCATCGCGGTGCCGAGGTTGTCTTCGGTACGGAGACTGGCGATCGCTTGGTTGAGGCGGGCGCGGTTGCGCCACTGCGCGAATTTCAGTCCGGTCCCCTCGATGAACAGGCGCTGGAGCTGCCTGGCGCTGATGGACACGTCAGCGGCGAGTTCTTCCAACGTAGCTTCCGAGAAGGACGCCTCCAACGCGGACGATTGGGCTCAAGCGCTCGGCACCAAGTCGCGCAGCATCAGACGTGCCTTCACTGTGCACTCCGATTTCACCTTCGCCGAGTGGCGTAATGGACTGCGCATGCAGCGCGCCATGAGCTGGCTCTATGCGGACCAACAGGCAAATTGGGTGTCGCACCACCTCGGCTTCGCGTATGTCTCAGCGTTCAGCCGGGCGTTTCGCCGCTACAACGGTAGCACGGTTGGCGACCACCAGGCTGAGGCGAGAGTGACGGTGCGACTGCTTCGCTGAGCGTTGAAATGAATCAGGGTGACGAATGTGTGCCCTTGCAGAGTAGCTTGAACTACCATGCGCCGGTCACCTTTGATATCGCGCGACTCTTGTAGTTTCAGTTATGAGGAGTCTCCCCACACGTCTGGCACTAGGAGTGCGAGGCCCGCGCTGCGCGCGCACCTGACCCCTGATATCGCCCCTTCCGCGGTGGTGTCGGGGAGGGGCCGCTGTGGTCATGACGATCCGGGTGATGTCGTCCGGTAAGGGCTACGAGTACCTGCTGCACTCGGTCGTTGTCGGCGACGGCGACCGCGATATGAGTAGTCCGTTGACTCGGTATTACACCGAGTTGGGCAGCCCGCCAGGTACCTGGGTCGGTACTGGTCTGGTGAGTCTCCAGGATGGCCGTTCGTCCTCCCTCGCGGAGGGTGACAGGGTGACCGAGGAGCAGCTGGCCCGGTTGCTGGGCGAGGGTATCCATCCGGTCACGGGGCAGAAGCTCGGCAAGAGGTTCCCGGCGCTTCGGCCTTTGGGTGAGCGGGTTGCGGCGAGGGTTGCGGAGCTTGATCCCGGATTGCAGGGTGAAGCGTTTGCGCAAGCGGAGGCGCAGATTCGTGAGGAGGAGGTTGCGAAGGCTCCGCGCACCGCGGTTGCGGGTTTCGATCTGACGTTCTCGCCGCCGAAGTCGGTGAGCGCGATCTGGGGTGTGGTGGATGCGGGAACGCAAGCGCTGATTGCGCAGGCGCATCACGCGGCGATGCGTGACACGATCGCGTTGCTGGAAGATCGCGTCGCGGTCACGCGTGTGGGTGCGGGAGGGATCGCGCAGATGCCGATCACCGGGGTGATCGCGACCGCGTTCGATCATTACGATTCCCGTGCAGCCGACCCGCAACTGCACACGCATGTCGTGGTGTCGAACAAGGCGCAGGGCGTAGACGGGCGCTGGCGCACCCTGGATTCTCGTCGCCTGCACCGGGCAGCAGTTGCCCTGTCGGAGTCCTACAACGCGTTCGTCACCGACCACACCGCACGACTGCTCGGCGTCGCGTGGACGGCGGTCGACCGTGGCAAGGATCGCAATACCGGGTGGGAGATCCGGGGCGTTCCAGCGGAACTGATCGCGGCGTTCTCCCGCCGCACGACCGGCGGTGTGGGGATCGAGAGTATCGAGCAGGTCAAGAACAGTCTCATCGAGGAGTACGTCGCCAAGCATGGGCGGCAACCGTCGGCGGTCAAGCGGGGCCTGACCCTTGTTCGTGGACACGCTGATTCCAGCATCTGCTGGGGAAGCGAGATTATGAACCATGGCCAGGAAGAACTACTCCGAAGAGTTTCGCCAGCAGGCGGTTGACCTGTACGAGTCGACACCGGGAGCGACGCTCCGCGGTATCGCGGAGGACCTCGGGATCGTCCGGGGCACGCTGCGACAGTGGCTCGAGACCCACGGGAGTGGGAAGAAGACCGCGGCTGACGGCACGCTGACCGATAGTCCGTTGCGGTCCGCGCCGACGCCCAGCACGGCCGATCCCAATGAGCCGCTCGAGCAACGCGTCGCTCGCCTGGAAGCAGAGAACGCCCAGTTGAGAGCGGAGACGACGAAGCTCACCACGGAGCGGGAGATCCTCCAGAAAGCCGCTAAGTATTTCGCTGGGGAGACGCGCTGGTGAGTCGCCTCCAGTTCGTCGCCGACCACCACGCCACCTACCCGGTGAAGCGACTGTGCGAGCTCGTCGAGATCGAGCGTTCCTCCTACTACGCCTGGCAGGCAGGCGCCCCGGCACGGGCCGAGAGAGCCGCCCACGATGCGGAGCTGCTGGAGCGGATCCGCATCATCCACGCCAAGGACGACGCTCAGGGTGTCCCACGGATCACGGCCGAGCTCAACGACGGTGCCGCACTCGAGGACCGCGTGAACCACAAGCGGGTCGCCCGCGTGATGCGGACCGCTGGCCTCGCCGGGTTCGTCAAGAAGCGCCGGCACCGCACGACGGTGCCGGAGCCTGCCGACCAGGTCGTTCCTGACCTGCTGGGCCGGGACTTCACCGCCGAGGCGCCGAACCGGCGCTACGTCGGTGACATCACCTACCTGCCGCTGTCCGAGACCGGCGGGGGTGGGAACCTGTATCTCGCCACGGTGATCGACTGCTACAGCCGCCGCCTGGTGGGCTGGGCGATCGCGGACCACATGCGAACCGACCTCGTCGCTGATGCACTCAAGGCCGCCGCCGCGACCCGTGGATCTCTGGCAGGAGCGATCTTCCACAGCGACCACGGTTCGGTCTACACCTCGAAGGCCTACGCCGATCTCTGCGCCCGGCTCGGCGTGACCCAGTCGATGGGAGCCGTCGGCTCCAGCGCCGACAACGCGATGGCGGAGTCGTTCAACGCGACGGCGAAACGCGAGGTCCTCCGCGACGCCGCGTGCTTCACCGACGAGCTCACCGCCCGCCGCACGATGTTCCGCTGGCTGACCCGCTACAACACCAAGCGCCGCCACTCCTGGTGCCGCTACCAGTCCCCGAACACCTACGAACGCACCTACACCGATAAACTCGCGCTCGCAGCGTAAACAACCCGCGTGTCCACGAACCGGGGGTAGGCCCCGCAGATGGGCCGCAGATGGGCCATTTCTGACCAGACGCTCTTCTTCGGTCGTGAGTGGTCACTTCCGGGCCAGATTGTGCCCACATTCGGCCCACATAGCGCCCAGGCCGCCGGAGGCGGCTCGGGATCTCTTCTGAGAGGGCGAGCGGGTGCTATGTAAGTGCGCCGATTCCCTGAGCACGGCTGCCAGCGGCGCCCGCCGTCCTCTCCACCACTACGACTTAGGAGAGACGTCATGACCACCACGACCGCGCCCGCGATGCGGGTCTGGATCGGATGTATGAGCTGCTACAACTCGGGTCGGCTCGTTGGCGAGTGGTTCAACGCCACCGCCGCCGACGAGGTCACCATTGCGGACGTGCACCGAGGCTCTGGTGGCAGCCGCGCCAGCTGTGAGGAGTTGTGGTGTCTCGACGTCGACGACATGCCGGTCCACCGCGAGATGAGCCCGGCCGAGGCTGCTGAGTGGGGTCGTGTCGTCGAAGAGGTCGACGAGCACCTGCGCCCGGCCCTGATCGCCTGGGTCCGGAGCGGCAACTATGTCGCCGAGGGGACCGGCGACCTGCCATCCGTGTCTGACTTCGAGGAGCGATTTGCCGGGGAATGGGGGTCGTTCCGCGAGTACGCAGAGAACCTCGCCGAAGATATCGGCCTACTCCGTGATGTCACCGAGGAAGTTGCGCGCTACTTCGACTGGGAAGCTTGGACTCGGGACCTGGCCTTTGACCACACCGTCGAGGACGCGCCCGGGTCCGGTGTCTTCGTGTTTCGGAACCTCTGATGTCGGATAGGGGTCTGAGGCTCTGCCTGTGCTTCGAATGCTCGCCGCCCGAGCTCACTGACCGCGCCTATGTCTTCGTGCCGGACCGCGGTATTTGGCGCGTACACACGTGTTTCCTCCACGGCCCTGTGTCGGTGGCGGAGGTCGCCGTCAAGCCGGCCGGTGCCTTCGAGGAGGGGTAAGAGACCGACCTAGCTGTCGGAGCCCCTCGTCTGATCCCGGCGGGAGCCGGACAGCATCTCGATCGGGTCCTCACCGAGGGCGTACGCGACCTGCTCCATCGTTCGCAAGGTGATGTTTCCGGCCCCGGTCTCAAGCGTGCGCAGATACCGAGAACTCAGCTCCAGCTTTTCCGCCAGCGCTTCCTGCGTCAGACCCCGAGACGTCCTCCATGCACGCAGGTTCGAACCGAACTCGCGCTGCAAGCGGGGTTCGAAACTCAGGCTCTCGTCACTGGACACACCTTCCAGAGTCAGCCTGATCAGCCACGTGAACCAGGATCTATGTGTTCCGGTCGCGATAGAATAGAACACGACACGACCTACGACCAGAGAGGCTCACCACCATGCGCCGCACCACCACGATGACGACCATTGCCGCCCTGGGAGGCACCGCCCTGCTGCTGGCGGGCTGCTCAGGCGGCTCCGACGCCTCCGCAGGCACCGACGAGACCGGCGGCGAGGCCGCTGCCAATGTCTTTGAGTTCCAGGTCAACGGGATCGAGCCGGCCGAGGAGATCGCGGTCCGGGTGCCTGATGACCTGCGCGAGGCGATGGGCTCCGAGGCCGACGGGCTCGTGCTCAACGGCTTCACCGTCCGCGCCCACGACGTTGAGGGCGCCGAGTTCTGCGCCGCTGAGCTCAACCTCGACTGGGCCGACGGGCAGCCGTCCGGTTTCATCGAGAACAACACGGAAGACCTCGCCCGCGCCGAGGGCGAGCAGCAGCTGCTCGACGCCACCGGCGAAAGCTCGCTCGACTCCCTGGCCCGCACGCTCGATGAGGTCTACAGCAGCGCTGGCGTCCTGGGCGACGACTACTCTTCGATCGGTCAGGACTCTTGGGACGACATCAGGACGGGTCTGGCAGAGAAGGGCGAGGGGTACTCGATCTTCTCGGAGTACGCCACCGTCCCCGACACGCTCACCGGCCAGGAGATGATCGATACCTTCCTCGACACCTCGGCCGAGAACTCCGGCCTGGACGAGTCCTCTGCCGTTGCAACGCTCCTCGGTCAGGATTCCAGTGACGCCACCTCGATCGACGAGTTCGATCCCAACGCCACCGAGGAGGGCACGTTCGTCGCGGCTGACCACTCGTCGGCCATCGTCGTGGGCGACTGCGCTGCCTCTGCGACCGACCCGGACAACGCCTTCGAGGTAGGCCTTGGCTCCGTTGACTCCGACGGCGAGGCCAGCTCGATCGCTGAAGTCCAGCTCTCCGTCATGACCGACGGGACGGTCGGCGTCGCCGGCGAAGTGGAGGGGTACATGCGGGACGCGAACGAGAATTGGATCAAGGGCTGAGCAGGCTAAGACCACGGCAATCAGCACCGAGAAGCCCCGGCGGGAGAGCATTTGCTCTCCTGCTGGGGCTTCTTCTTTCGCTCTCTCAAGATCCCCAGAGATCGCCCTCGTCGAACCCGAATCCGGTATCGATCGATTCGAGGTGTTCCGGCAAAGGCAGATGATTGCCGATCGGCTCGGGATCGCGACCGTCGACATTTTCCTGAGCTGGAGAAAGAGAACGACTGGTCGCCGAAGTCTGCCGGTCACGGATCGGCGAGAGAGCCGAGATGGTCGCCTGACTCAGGGTGAGGCAGCAGTGCGCTGCGGCAGTATGTGGCAACCGCGGATGCCTGCCGGCCACGGAGTGGTGAGGGAGCACGTTCTGTAGCCAAACTCACGGGGTGTGTAGCGGCCCTGTAGCGGGCCTGCGCTACACCATGTTTGCCCAGGTCAGACAGTGTTTTCAGGGGTGTTTGTAGCGATGTAGCGGTGTAGCGCACCGAAAATTTTCTCGTTAGGCGCCCACATGTTCAACGGGTCGCCTGTATGTAAACCATATTTCTGCGCTACATGCGCTACATCGCTACAAATCAAATATTTCCCCTGGTCAGAGAGCTTTTCCGATGTAGCGCATCTGTAGCGGGGGCAAGACCAACCGCTACAGGCACCGGCACCACGAGCCGGGCTCTCCACCCCGAGCGCACGTTCCCACCCGAGCACCCATGGCCGGCTGCGGATGCCGGGTAAGACCGACCGTTACAGACGCCGGCACCACGAGCCGGGCTCTCCACCCGAGCGCACGCTCCCACCCGAGCACCCATGGCCGGCTGCGGCCACCGGGCAAGACCGGCCTCACCCGAGGCTCGGCCCGTCCGGCTGGCGCTGCTGATCAACCTGCTCATCATGCCCGGGAGCAACGCCGGGAGCCTTGCTACGGACGTCCTCGTACACGCCCTGCGCGATCTCCTCCCGAAGCTTGTCCCGCCGCCGATTCGCGACGTTCCTCTCCCGGATCAGCTCCTGCGTCGTCTCGGAGTGCTGCCACATCCCCGTGAGGTCACCACCGTGCTCGGCATTGGTCTTGACCCCGTCGATCGCAGCCTGGGCCTTCTTGGCCTGCTCGAATGCAGCGTTGACCTTCTCCTTCTTCGCCTGGCGCAACCGGAGCTGCACGGCGACGGTCGGATCGAGCTGCTGTCCGAACGCATCGAGGAACTTTGCGCCGATGCCCTTGGGCACGGTCTTTTCGTCGATCCGCTCACCACGGGCCAGCACCTTGCGGGCTTCCTCGTCGAACGCAGCCACGCGGGCGTACAGCGCCCGACTCTTATCGCTCTTCGAGGGCATCTCGCGCATCGGCGACCGGTACTCCTCGTCCTCACCAGAAGTCGACGGAATGGGAGCGACCGAGGTAGTCGTGACGACCGGAGCCGGAGCGGACGACGTGTCCTCGGCGACTTCCTCGTCGTCTTCTCGGGCCCGAGCAGGAGCGACGGGCACCGTCTCCTCGGTCTCATCGTCCTGGTGCTCGTCCCGGGCAGCAGGAGCCGTCTCGGAGCGATGGGGCGCTTCCTCGACCCCCCACCGCTGAAGGAGAGCCTCGGCTGCTGTTCCCGACTCCTGCATCTGGCGGTCGACGTCGGCGCTGATGTCCAGAACCACTGCGGCCCGCCGGGCAGGCTGCCGCGAGCCCGCTGCGCTGGGACTCTTGCCCTCGGGCTTGCTGGTCGCCGTGGTCTGGGGCATCGACGCGGTGTGATCCTTCTGCCGGGCTGCCCTCCATGTGTGCATGGAACGTCGGAGCTTCTCACGGTCGCCTTCGTCGTCGATCGACATCCCCCGCTCGTCCAGAAGCTCTTCGACGGAAGTATTCTCTGCACGAGCCCAGTCCTCGACCCAGGCGTCGAGCTCTTCCTCGCGGACGAGTTCTTCGATCGTGGCCCTGGCCTCGGTCAGCTCGTCGTCGGTCGGCTTCGTGACCTGGCGTGCTGGCCCCACGACGGCGCTCTCGACACGTGGCTCGATCTCCCGGCCAGCGGCGACCGCGCACAGCTGCCGGTAGATGAAGTCGGCTTCGTACTGTTCGCCAAGCGTCTCGCCACGGACGTTCGTCGCCATGCCGTCGAGCCGGTAACTGATCTTGCGCCGCTTCGGCGGCTTACCCCGGCGCCAGCCCGGGTCCTCGACCGACAGACCATGATCGGCCCCGTACTCGGCCATGACGGCCTCGAACGCGCTGCGGTCGACCGTGCGGGGGTCGCTCATCGTGCCCCGGAAGGCGTCATCGACAGATCGAGGGTCGTGCAGCGCGGACCACATTGCGTCGCGGATGATGTCGTGGTTCGACCGTTCACCGCGCGAACGCATGCGACGGTCCATCACCGAGCGGCGCTCCTTCTTCTGCTCGGCGACAGACTTCGCCTTCTGCGTGAAGCCCCATTCCGGGTTCTCACGCATGAAGACGTCATGCCGTTCGCGGACGCTGTCGATGTCCGTGAGTGCACCGGACATCTTCGACCCCGCCTGCCAGACGCGGCCTTCGACATCCATGTCCTCATAGACAACGGCGTTCGCTACCGCGTGCACGTGGAACTTCCCGCTGACCTCACCGGTCGTGGGATCGGGAGTCATGCCCTTGCCATCGGCCTGCCCAACCAGGTGGACCTGGAGCCCGGGCATGGTCTCCCGGAAGAGCGCCACCGTGTACTCGAATGCGTGAGCGACCTGTTCGGGATCCTGCGGGTTCACCTCATCGGGGCCGAAGCCGATGATGAAGTGCACCGCCTCGTTCTGGCGCACGTAGCCGCCCTCGTGCTTGACGTGGGTCGCAGTCTCATCGCCCCGAGCCTCACGCCAGTACCTGCGGCCACCGGGGCGAGTGTCGCGCACGTGCGTGGCCTCCTCGTCGTGTTCGGGAAGCTCGAAACGGGCCGGCGACTTGCGCATCGCACCCTGCTTCCCATGACGACGCCGCACTGCCGCGAACTCTTTCGCCGAGGACTCAGGACGGCAGTGCAGGCCCGCTGCATGCAGCACGCGCTCCGTCTTCGTCGAGCCAGGCTTCGGCTTCACCGTGTACCGCAGCAGCCGCCACGCGATGGGTGTTTTGCCGATCGTGATCGAGGGCATCACAACCACCTTCGGAGCATCCGGGACCGAGCGCCATCACGGTCGGCCAGGAACTCCAGCAACTCCTCGATACGCGCCAGACGACGCGAGACCTGCTTCAGCGCCGCAGCAGGAACGCGGTCGCCTGAGTTCGCTGAGCGCGCGAGCTGGTTCACGTTGTTGCCGATCTTCTGGAACTGGAAGGTCGCGTCCGAGTAACCGGTTGCGTTCCGGTCCAGCGACTCCTTCAACGAGGCGATCTGACTCTCGTCGAGGTCGACAGTGCGCGACTCCTGTGCTCGTGAGGCATCGGTGTACTTCTCGTCGCGCAGTGTCGCAGCCATGATCTCCACCATCTTGCGAACTGCATCGGATGATGACGACTTCCTGCCGACCAGAGCCGACTTCACGAATGCGAAATCCTCGGACCCAGATTCGTCGAGTCGAGCGGAAACAACGGTGTTCTTGACCGGTCGTGCCGACCGAGGCTGGACACTCCCCGTCGTGGCGGCGGGTCCGTCGCCACCATCGCGAGTCTCAACGCCGGAGGCGTCTCGACCGCGAGGACGGTGCTCGTCGGACACGTCCTCCTCGCCGGCAGTCGGGTGCTCTATGTTCACTCGTTCCTCGTTCACTGCACCCTCCCACTGGCCAGGGCCCTGGGGCTCCATTCGTCAACGACGCATTCTGGCGAACGACTCGTACTTCCATTTTGCCCCAGGGCCCTGGCTACTGGCAAGCAATCCGACTGTAAACGCTCTCGCTTCGCTCGAACGTTTACAGTCGGCACGGCAGCCGTCGCTGGCGCGACGACTACCTTTGCTTGCGAGGGGCTCCGTGTCCGCGCTCCGCGCGTCCCCTCTGCCCCTTCGAACCCCGCGGGCATGACGAAGCCCCGGGCACCAGAATCGGTGCTCGGGGCTTCGGCCAGAGGGTCTCCGCCCTGCACTACTCCGTAGCGGGGAGACCCAGTGCGTCACGCAGACTCGACAGCCGCTGGCCTTCGCCCAGGTCGCCGGTGATCGCCTCGATGCCGTGCAGCTCGTACAGTGCCTCGACGATCTCGACGCACTCACGTGAGCGCTGAGCAGCGACCTGCTGCTTCAACGTCTCCTGCTGGCGCATGACGTCTGCGAGACGCTCCCGGGGAGTCTTCGGCTTCCGGCGACTCGGGGTCTTCTTCGGCTTCGACGACGCCTCCGCCGTCACTTCGGCGGTCTCATCCTGCTGCCCGCTCATCTCTTCGGTCTGGTAGTTCATCTCTTCTTTCCTCTCTAGTTGTCACCCGGCGTGTGGGTGTCGGTGTGTATCGGTTACTGGCGCTCAAACCCCCTGTAATTGGGCTTCAGCGGTGAGGGAACGCACTTGCCGTGGATGTTCGGACCCCGATAAGTAGGGTTCATCCAGTTCGTGAGGTCGTACTCGGCGATCAGCGGTTCGGGGTTGATCATCGACGTCCCGGGGCGCTTGCAGTCGGTGTACTTCCAGGTCGACGAATCTGCCAGGAGGATCTTCGACTGATGCGTGAACTCGTTGCGACTCAACGGAATACCGGAGGGACGGGTCTTCGCGAACCACGTCATGAACAAGTCGTACAGGAACACGGTGGGAAGCAGATCCCAGACGAACTGGTCCTCGAACTCGGTCCAGAAGTCGGCAACCGGGTCGTTCATGATCCGGAACTCGTCCATCACCGCCGTGCATGCCTCGGGCTCGCTGAGAGTGGTGTGCTGCATCTGAAGCGCCCGCCGCAGCACATAACGGAGGACGTCCCTACGAGCGAGGTAGTCGCTCTTGATGTACCGCCGCTCGCCGCCCGTGAAGTTCTTGGGGAACGGCACCATCAGCGGCCTGCGGTTGAACGACTGGGACTTGTCCTTCACACGAGGGAAGCCGTTGAAACAGGCCACGACGATGCCCTGCACACGGACGCTGACCGGCCGGCGGTTCTTTCGGTCGATCTGGATCGGATCCCCCGTGACGACCGACTTGAAATCCGCAGCGGACTTCACGAAGTCGCCGACGTCGTTCTCATCGGAGAGCACCGCCGTCGAGGTCAGGAGGGACTCCTTCGAGAACCGGTCACCGAACGCCTTGATCGACAGGGTCGCAGCACCATCGTCACCGACGACGTTCCTCAGCAGCTGCATCAGCGTTCCCTTGCCGTTGCGACCGCTCGTGCCATACAGCCACGGTGAGCGGTTCCACCGCTCATTGGGACGCAGTACCGCCGAGATGATCTCCCACAGCAGCTCGGGAACGCCCTCGTCGTCGGAGAGATCGGCGATCCACGACTCGACATCCCAGGTCTGGCCGTCGGGCATCGTGATGACGGGGTTCGGCGCGTCGGCGATGTAGTCGACCGGTGACTTCGCCAGGAAGACGCGCTCCGGAGTGAACGGCTCCAGCTCCTGCGTGGTGTGGTTGAAGATGCCGTTGTTCACCGGCGACAGCGCCGGGTCGTCGCACCGCCGCACCACCTTCGCATGAGCATTCAAGCGCTTGATGACCGACTCGACATCGCGCTGACGCATGCTCGGTGCCAGCTCGCTGACGAGCCGGACGAACACGCTCTCGCTAGTCGCGTACGTGCCCTCGGCGTCGCCCGACGACTGGTACATCGCGAGCAGCGACAGGTCGTCGCCGTCCCTGCTGTTCGTCAGGTTGACCGCTGCGATGTCGTGGAGATCCAACAGGATCTTCACGATCGTCAGTTCATCGAGATGGCTAGGCGTCGGGTGGACGCGCAGCTTCTGAGCCTTACGCCACGTGTTCTCCTCCGCGAACCGCTCCTCGATCCGAGCCAGGAGGCCGTCCCGATACTTGCCCAACTCGATCTGCCGACCGGACAGGGCTGCACGGTGTTCTTCGTAGGCCATCTCGATCAGGCTTTCGGGCGAGGGCCGCACCGTCGTGTCTACGCTCTGAGTGCCCACCTCGACCTGCGGGGTCGGCACCGGACCTCCCCGCTGCGCCTCGGCCAGCTCGCGCTCCAGACGGGCGATCTCGTCTTCCGCCGAAGGAGGCACAGGGGCCTCGCTATCGGTAGAATGGTGGGAAGAATCCGCCCGATTCTGGATGGCCGTCTCGGTGTTGCCGCCGGGGCGGCTTTCTTCTGCGTTCATGCCGACGCACCTCCCGAGACAGCCAGGCTCTTCAGGGGACTGATCAGCGTTCCGAGCAGAGCCTTCTGCTCCTCCGTCAGCGGGGTCTCCGCGAGCTTCTTGCCGGCTGCCTTGCCCGCGGCGATCGCGGCCGCGATGTCATCCGACGCGCCAGTGGAGCGATGCTCGGCCAAGAACGCGTCGAGGTCCGCCTTCAGATATGCGACGCGCGAGTGCTTTGCGCCGAACCACACGAACGTCGGCCCGGTGCCGCGATTGCGCCAGTTGGAAAGCGTCCTCGGCGAGCATCCGATGTACGCGGCGGCTTCCTTCGTGGACAGCGGCGAAGTCGCTGCGACAGGACTGAGATTGGATGAAACGGGCATGTTGAGACTCCCAACACTTCGTTGGGAGTTCCGGCGTCCCGTCATCCGGCGGCCATCGGGCCCTGCGACTTGCGATCCTTGCGAACGCTACGGGCCTATCGCTCTGGCCCGGCCTCTCGGCCATCACTTTCGGGAGTCGTCCGGCAGGTGTCTCACCCCCGCGGCGCGAGGTTCACTCCGTTGCCTGCCTCATGGCCCCTGCCGTCGCTACCCCCACGGTGACGACGACGTGCCATCTGCCCGTCGAACCATCTTTCCGGATCGACTTCGTGGCTTCGATCCTACCGGGCTGTCAACTCGCGGTCAACTCGCAGTCGACTCATTCGTCCTCCGAGTCGCCCCTGAGTTCACGAGCGTCGCTCGGGCTCAACCGTTCGATCCGAACGGACTCGGGATCGAACTTCCGGCCCCGGGACTCCTTCGGAAGGATGGTCACTTTCATGAGTGAGTCGACGACGAGCCGACGTCGCGTGAGGTCCATTTCGCGCCACGTCGCCTCGACATCGGCGGACTCGATCAGCTCCTCAATCGGCGGAGCGCCGGGTGTGCTGAGGCGACCGTCGATCTCGTTGATCTTCTGACGCAGCATGGCGCTCTGACGTCGCACCGCGGGCCCGTCGAGCACGCCGTCCGCGTAGAGAGCCGCAAGCCCGTCAATCTTGGTCTGCGCCACCATCCGCTCAGAACGGAGCGCGTCCCTATCTGTCTCGTCGGCGGCGGGGCGCAGGATCAGCTCCCGAGCATCCTTGCTCGACAGTCGTTCGATGACCGCCGCGTTGACCATCGCATCGACCTGGCGCTGGCTCCGGCTCACGTGTCCGTCGTTGCATCGATAGAAGACCCAATCCGCTCGGCCGACCTTGATGGATCGTTTGTTGCACACTCCGCAGTAGGCGATGCTGCTGAGCAGCTGTGTCGGCTCGTTGCCGATCGACTTCCGGCGGGCGGGGTCGTCGAGCTTCGTCTGGACGGTGTTCCACAGGTCCTCGTCGACTATCTCAGGGAACCGCCCCGCGTACATCTCGCCGGTCGAGTGGTGGAGGATCTTCCCCATATAACGCGGATTGCGCAGCATGGTCCTGACCGAGTGGCCGTTGAATGGTCGACCTTTCGATGTCGTGAAGCCCTGTTCGTTGAGGTCCCTGGCCAGCTGGTTCAGCGAGACGCCGGCCAGAAAGTCATCGAAGACCTTCTTGACGGACTCTGCCTCCTCTTCGATGACGTCCAGCCCGTCGCGCGTGTACCCGAGGATCTTGAGCGCGACCATCGTCGGTGTGCCTTCATCGCGACGACGGGCGTTCGCCCGCCTGCGGCGCTCCGCCTTGTGTCGCACTTCAAATCGCGCGAACGCGGTCAGCATCGTCGCCCGCAGCTCGCCATCGGGAGTGCTCAGGTCGATCTCACCATCGAGGGTCACCACCTTGGCCCCCGCTTCGATCAGGGTGACAAGGTCCTTGGTCTGGCGGAGTAGACGATCGAGGTCGACCGCAACGATGACGTCGAACTGACCAGTGCCCGCCGCTTCGAGCATGTCGTGCCACTTGGTGCCCTTGCCTCGCGCCTTCGACGCCGAGACCGAGTTGTCCTCGAACTCTCGCACCAGCGTCCATCCGCGCTTCTCGATCTCAGCCGCGATCCGTCGCCGCTGGGTCTCTACGCCGAAGCGTTCACCATCGTGGTCCTGGGAGATGCGTAGGTATGCGGCTGCCCTCGTCGTCATGTCTCTACCCTAGTCTTAGAGGAGAGATGTTCACGAGCGCCAAGGGCGCCTACTCGAAGCCTGTCGCACAGCACGGCCTGGCGCTCACGCTGGCGCTGATGAACGACCTGCACCGCCGCGCTCGCGCATCCGAATGGGATTCCGTGCAGACCGGCGAGATGCTCTACGGCAAGCGGGTCACGATCCTGGGCGGCGGCGGCATCGCAGAGGAGTATGCGCGCCTCATCGAGCCGTTCGGCTGCACCGTGACCGCTGTGCGTCACTCGTCGACGCCCATGCCCGGTGCCGACCGCACCGTGCCGACGAGCGAGTTCGCTGGGCTGCTGCCCGAGACCGACGTGCTGTTCCTGGCGTCGGCGCTGAACGACGAGACGCGCGGCATCGTGAATGCCGAGGCGTTCAAGGCCATGCCGAACAGCGCAGTGGTGGTCAACATCGCACGCGGGCCCATCATCCACACGGATGCGCTGGTCGCCGCCCTGCAGAACGACGAGATCTTCGGTGCGGGGCTCGATGTGACCTACCCCGAGCCGCTGCCTGCAGGGCACGCGCTCTGGAGCGAGCCGCGCGCGATCATCACACCGCATACCGCTGACACCGAGGTGCAGGTCGTCGAACTGCTGAGCGACCGGTTCGTCGAGAACATCCGCAGGCGTGCGGCTGGCGAGAGCCTCGACGGCGTCGTCAGCCCCGAGCGCGGCTACTGAGCGAGGAATCATGACCAACGAGGCAGGGCCCCAGACCCCAGAGCAGCGCGTTCGCGCCGCCAACCTCATCGCGGGCGCGATGTCGACCTCGACGCTCGTGGTGTTCGGCTTAGCCGTGTACTTCTACTTCACTGCTGACGAGCTGATCGCCTATGTGCTGCTCGCGTTCGCGCTGCTGATGATCCCGATGATCTTCTGGCTGCGCAAGCGACTCATCCGCGGTGACATCAAGCGGCCGCCCAACGGCTGAGCCGACGCCAAGAGAGCCGACGCATAGACTGGAGGCGTGGCAGTGAATCCAGAACTTGCAGGCAAGGTGTATCCGCCGACTGAGCCGTACTTGGTCGGTCGCGAGAAGATTCGGGAGTTCGCGCATGCTGTGCAGGCGACGAACCCCGTGCACTTCGACGTGGCGGCAGCGAACGAGGCGGGCTACGACGATCTCGTCGCACCCCCGACCTTCACGATCGTCGTGCAGCAGCGCGGCCTCGACCAGCTGCTGGCTGACGAGAGCGCAGGCATCGAGCTGACGCGCGTCGTGCACGGAGACCAGCGCTTCGCCTTCGAGCGTCCGATCGTCGCAGGCGACGAGCTCACGGTGCAGTTCAAGGTCGCAGGCGTTCGCGCGCTCGGCGGCAACGCGATGGTCACGACTGAGGCAGACATCTTCGACGCGGCCGGCGAGAAGGTCGCCGCCTCGTTCGCAACACTCGTGGTCGGAGGAGACTCGTGAGCTTCGCACTCTCAGAAGGCCAGGTCATCGCCAAATACGACGCGCACTTCTCGCGCGACTCGCTCGTGCGGTACGCCGGCGCATCCGGTGACTTCAACGCGATCCACTACCGCGACGACGTCGCGCAGCAGGTGGGGCTTCCGGGCGTGCTGGCACACGGCATGCTCACGATGGGCACGGCGATCCAGCCGGTGGTCGACTTCTTCGGCGACCCCGGGCGCATCGTCGACTACCAGGTGCGCTTCACGCGACCGGTGCCCGTCGACACCGAGGCCGGGGCCGACGTGCACATCACCGCGACTGTGGCCAAAGACCTCGGCGAAGGCCTGTGGCGCATCGATCTCAAGGTCACGCTGGGCGAGCAGACCGTGCTCGGAAAGTCCCAGGCGATCGTTCGCGCCGCATGAGGCTGTCTGACCTGACGACGATGCGGGTCGGAGGCGAGATCGCCGACCTCGTCGAGGCCGAGAGTGCGCAGCAGGCCGCAGAGGCCTACGAGCGGCTGGTCAGAACCGGTGCTGAGTTCATCGTGCTGGGCGGCGGCAGCAACACGGTCGCGAGCGACGACCCGTTCGCCGGAACAGCGCTGCTCATGCGCACGCGCGGCTTCGAGGTGCTCGATGAGACCGACGACGCCGTCACGGTGCGCGCGCAGGCAGGCGAGACGTGGGACGACCTGGTCGCCATGTCGGTCGAGCGCGGCTGGTCAGGCATCGAGGCGATGTCCGGGATACCCGGCTCGGTCGGGGCGGCACCCATTCAGAACATCGGCGCATACGGGCAGGAAGTCGCCGAGACCCTGGTTGCCGTCGAGTTCCTGAGCGCAGAGACGCTGGAGGTGCAGCGGCTCGAGGCGGCTGACCTCGAGCTCGAGTACCGCAACAGCGCCATCAAGAGCGGCAGCCTCACGGGTCTCGTGCTCTCGGTCGAGCTGCGGCTGCGCAAGGCCGACGGGCAGTCCGCGCCGATTCGATACGGGCAGCTGGCGACGAGCCTCGGGGCAGAGACCGGCGACCGGCGACCCCTTGCGGACGTGCGCCGATCGGTGCTCGAGCTTCGCGCATCCAAGGGCATGGTGCTCTCTGACGACCCCGACTCGGTCTCGGCCGGCTCGTTCTTCACGAACCCGATCGTCTCGAAGGCGTTCACGCACTCGCTGCCAGAAGACGCGCCGCGATTTGCGGCTGCCCCCAAGACTCGAGCCGATGGCGGCGAAACCGAGGCCTTCAAGCTCTCGGCCGCGTGGCTGATCGAGCGTGCGGGCATCGAGAAGGGCTTCAGCCTCGGCACCGGCCGTGCCGCGATCTCGTCGAAGCACACCCTGGCCATCACCAACACCGGCGGTGCAACGGGCGAGGAGGTCGCCGAGCTGGCGCGCTACGTGCAGATCAGAGTGCTCAGTGAGTTCGGCGTGCAGCTGGTGAACGAGCCGGTGCTCGTCGGCCTCGAGATCTGAATCCTCAGGCGCTCAGCAGGCCGAGATCGATGCCGGTCGCGACGGCGCTCGTGCGGTCGCGCACCCCGAGCTTGTCGAAGATGTGCTGCACGTGCGTCTTGACGGTGGCCGCGCCGATGCCGAGCTCTGCTCCGATGCTCGCGTTGGTGCCGCCGGCGCGCATGAGGCGCAGCACCTGCACCTCGCGGGCGGTCAGCTGCTCGGAATCCTGCAGCTGCGACAGCCGCTGCGCGACGGCAGGTGACATGGCGCGCTCGCCGCGGGCGACTGCGCGCACCGCCGCCAGGATCTCGCGGGGCTGAGCCGCCTTCAGCAGGTAGCCGCTTGCACCTGCCTCGACCGCCTGCATCACGTCGGCGGGGGAGTCGTAGGTGGTCAGGATCAGCACACGGGGCGGATGCGCGGCCCGCCGAATCTGCCGGGTCGCGTCTGCGCCGCCCGTGCCGGGCATCCGCAGGTCTGTGACGACCACATCGCACGCGTGCTGCCGGGTCGCCGCGACGAGCGCCGCGCCGTCGGCCGCCGTGGCGACGACGGAGATGCCGGGGTCGGATTCGAGCATGCTCACGAGCCCGCCGAGGATCACGGGGTGGTCGTCGGCGACGATGACGCGAATGGGATCGGTCATGCCCGCGCCTCCTGCGCGCTGGTCTCGGCCGGCAGTCGAACGGTGACGGCTGTTCCGCCGGAGGAGGCCACCTCGACCGTGCCGCCGACCGCCTGCACGCGCTCGTGGATGCCGCGCAGGCCCCGCGCATCCGCTGTGCTCGCGGTTCTTGCCTCGTCGATGCCGCGCCCGTCGTCGACGACGGCGAGCGAGACGGAGCCGCCCGCGGCTTCGAGGGTGACTTCGACGCTGCTGGCCTGTGCGTGCTTTCGCACGTTGGCGAGCAGCTCCTGGCAGACGCGCAGCAGCACGATCTCGGATTCGAGGCCGAGTCGGAGGGGCTCGATTCTGGTCGTCACGGTCACGGATGCCTCGCGCTCGAACCGGTCGGCCAGACGCTGCAGCGCGGCCGGAAGCCCGCTGTCGAGCTGCGAGGGGGTCGCCTTCAGCAGCAGCGCTCGCGTCTCTTCGAGGGCTTCGCTCGCGAGCTCTTCGATGAGCGCAGGGTCGTGGTTCGGCAGCCGCGACTGCATGACGATCGCGGTGAGATTCTGGGTCACGGCATCGTGCACGTCGCGCAGCACGGCAGCCCGCTCGGCTTCGGCGGCACGCTCAGAGCCGAGTGCGACGATCTCGTCCTGCTTCTGCTGCAGTTCGCGAACCAGCTGCTCGCGCTCGAGCACCTGCTCGTGCAGCTTCGAGATCGAGAGCCCGATCGCAGCGCTCAGCCCGACGCTGAAGATCACGGTGAAGATCGCGTAGCCCGGCGAGGTGAAGCCGCTGGCCATCATGCCCGTGCCGGCTGCGGCGACCAGCACGCCGCTCCAGATGATCGCCGCGCGATTGGTCGGGGTGGCGAGCCAGGCGAGCGGCATGATGAAGCTCATGGCGCCCGCGAGACCCGGCTGGGTCCAGGTGCTCACGCCGAGCGTGACGGTCATGAGGATCATGAGCGGAAGGTGCGCCGCAGGCCGCTCGGCCACGCGAGGGCGCACCCACAGCCACAGGGCGATCACGGCGAGCGGGGCGACGATCGTGAAGATGCCCTGCGCCCACTGCAGCGTCGTGAGCGGGCCTTCGCCGGCTTCGAGCCACAGCATCCAGACGGCGACGGCGGAGGTCGCAGGCCCCAGCACCAGCACTGCCCAGTGCCAGATGCGGGTGCCGTCGGTCTCCTCCGCGGTCGACTCGGTGTGCATGCTCACAGTCTGGCAGGGGTCAGCTTCGCTTGACCCAGCGGAACGTGAAGAGCGCGATCGCGGTGCCGACGACCGTCCAGGCCGCGAGCATCAGGAGCGCCGTGCCGAGATCCCACTCCTGGTTCAGCTCGGCGAACCTCGCGGCGTCGGGCATGAAGGCGAAGCGCATGGCGTGTGCCAGCCACGCGACCGGAAACACGTTGGCGATCTGGATCAGCCATTCTGGCAGCATCGTGATCGTGAGGTAGATGCCCGAGATGAACTGCAGCAGCAGCACGACGGGAATCACGATGGCGGATGCGGAGTTCACCGATCGCGGAAGCTGCGCGAGTGCGAGCCCCAGCATCGAGCAGCACAGCAGCCCGAGCCCGTAGGCCCAGCCGAACACGCCCCACTGCTCGCCCGACTGCGGCAGCTCGAAGCCGAAGACGCCGATGCCGACGGCCAGCAGTGCCGCCGTCTGCACGATCGAGGTCACGAGCACCTGGCCGAACTTGCCGATGAAGTAGCTCGCGACGGGAATCGGCATGGCTGAGAAGCGGCGCAGCGTGCCGTCCCACTTCTCGATCGCGACGCCGATGCCGAGGTTCTGCGTGCCCGAGAGCAGCACGCCGGCCGCCAGCATCGCCGGCAGCATCATGGCTGCCGGATCGATCTCGCCCTCCGGTGTCTGCACGGGGTCGGCGCTGCCGAATGCGCTCGCGAAGATCAGCAGCAGCATGATCGGAAACGCGAACGTGAAGATCATGTTGTCGACGCGGCGAACGTACTCGAGCAGTTCGAGACGGATGCGGTCGATGCCGACCCGCAGCGTGTGGCCCGGTGGCAGCGTGCGATCCAGGCCGGTCACAGGTGTGACGGTGTGCATCGCGGTGTTCGCTGCAGTGCTCATGATGTTGCCTCCTGCAGCATGTCGTGGCTTCCGTGCTCGCGCAGCATGCCGAGGTAGATGGTCTCGAGGGTCGGCCTGATGACCTCGAGCCGGGCGAGTTCGCCCCGTTCCTCAGCCAGTCGGGCGACAAGGGAGGTCGGATGCTCGGTTCGCTCCTCGTGCACGCGGCCGCCTTCCTGCCACCTCACGACCGGCACTCGCGCATCCGCCCCTCCTATGCGGTCGACAGCATCGACCGTGACCAGTTTTCCGCCGATGATGACGCCCGCGCGACGTGCGAGCTGCTCGGCTTCGTCGAGGTAGTGCGTCGTGAGGAGCACGGTCGTGCCCTGGTCTGAGAGGTCGTCGATGAGATCCCAGATCTGACGGCGCACTTCGGGGTCGAGGCCCGTGGTCGGCTCGTCGAGGAAGAGCACCTCTGGCCTGCCCATGATGCCGAGCGCCAGGTCGACGCGGCGCTTCTGGCCGCCCGAGAGCTTGCGCGTCAGCTTGC
The DNA here is from genome assembly GCF_900163565.1 of Agrococcus casei LMG 22410. Classification (GTDB taxonomy): domain Bacteria; phylum Actinomycetota; class Actinomycetes; order Actinomycetales; family Microbacteriaceae; genus Agrococcus; species Agrococcus casei. The sequence goes on along the minus strand of NZ_FUHU01000044.1, from coordinate 175,092 downwards.
CGGCGTGCTCGCTGAGGCCGACGATCTCGAGCACCTCGTCGACGCTTCGAGGAGTCGGAAACACCCGCGCGGCATGCGAGAGCAGCTCGCGCGTCGTGAGCATCGTCTCGGAGCCGAGCGACTGCGCCACGACGCCGATGCGGCTGCGCCACGAGAGGCCGCCGCGCAGCGGGTCGGTGCCGAGCACGCGCACGTCGCCTGAGGTGGGCTTGCGATAGCCCTCGAGTGTCTCGACGGTCGTCGACTTGCCTGCGCCGTTCGGGCCGAGCAGCGCGAACGTCTCGCCCTGCTCGATCTCGAAGCTGACATCGTCGACGACCGTGTGATCGCCGTACTTCTTGGTGAGGCTCTTGACCTGTATTGCCGGTTGCATGACTCAAGCATGCGGCGGCGCACCGTTCGGCGGATCAGCCGATCGGTTGACGGGAATGCAGCGTCAGCCGGAATGCAGGGTCAGCTGAAGAGCTGCTTGAGGCGGCTCATGCCCTCTGCCAGCTGGTCGTCGCCGAGAGCGTACGAGAAGCGCAGGTAGCCGCTGGGGCCGAACGCCTCGCCGGGAACCGCCGCCACGAGCGCCTTGTCGAGCACGAGGTCGGCCAGCTCGAGCGAGGTCGTGGGGGTGACGCCGCTCCACTCCTTGCCCAGCAGCCCGTTCACGTCGGCGTACGCGTAGAACGCGCCCTCGGGGGTCGGAACAGAGACGCCCGGGATGCTCGCGAGGGCCTCGACGATCGTCTTGCGGCGGCGGTCGAAGGCGGTCAGCATGTCTTGCACTGCATCCTGCGGGCCGGTGAGGGCCTCGGCAGCGGCGATCTGGGCGATGTTGTTGACGTTCGAGGTCAGGTGCGACTGCAGGTTTGCGGCCGCCTTGATGGCGTCTGCGGGGCCGACCGTCCAGCCGACGCGCCAGCCGGTCATCGCGTAGGTCTTCGCGACGCCGTTCAGCAGCAGGGTGCGGTCAGCGAGCTCGGGGACCGCCTCGGTGACCGAGACAGCGCGGACGCCGTCGTAGGTGAGGTTCTGGTAGATCTCGTCGGCGATGACCCAGAGGCCGTGCTCGAGTGCCCACTGGCCGATCTCGCGAACCTGCTCGGCCGAGTAGACGGCGCCGGTCGGGTTCGAGGGCGTGACCATGAGCAGCGCCTTGGTCTGCGGAGTGCGCGCGGCCTCGAGCTGGTCGACCGTGACGAGGTAGCCCTGGTCGCTGCCGGCGAAGACGTCGACCTGCTTGGCGCCCGTGAAGCCGATCGCCTCGGGGTACGTGGTCCAGTAGGGGGTGGGGACGATGACTTCGTCGCCGGGATCGAGGATCGTCTGGAACGCTTGGTAGACCGACTGCTTGCCGCCGTTGGTCACCAGCACCTGCGAGGGGTCGACCTCGAGGCCGGAGTCGCGCCTGGTCTTCTCGGCGATCGCCTCGCGCAGCAGGGGGAGGCCCGCGGCTTGGGTGTAGCGGAAGTTCTTGGGGTCGTCGAGTGCGCGTCGAGCTGCGTCGACGATGTTCTCGGGGGTCGCGAAGTCGGGCTCGCCGGCTGCGAAGGAGATGACGTCTTTGCCCTCTGCCTTTAGTGCCTTGGCCTTTGCGTCGACCTTGAGCGTTGCGGACTCGTTGATTGCGGCGATGTGTGCTGAGATTCGATTCACGACACCAGACTAACCACCGGAGCATGCGCTGTCAGCACGCGGGCGAGTCAGAGTTGGACATGCAGTACGGGATGCGCGTATAGTTGTCCGATGGTGGTTGATATCCGCCATCATTTCCTATGCCCAAAGAGCGAAGTTCTGCGGGTGTGGCAGATGGTGCAGATGTCGTTCACCCAGCCTAGGGCGGTGGCGCAATTGGTAGCGCAGCGGTCTCCAAAACCGCAGGTTGCAGGTTCGAGTCCTGTCCGCCCTGCGAGTGCAGTCGCGAATGCGACAGTGCCGGGCTCAGAGCAGGTCCGCAGGTCCGAAGAGCTAAGGAAAGGTGCCTCGTGGCAGAGAAAGCAAGCGTGCAGAAGCGAAACAAGGCACGCAACCCCTTTGTCGCGGTCGTCACCTTCATCAAAGAGGTGTTCGCTGAACTCTCGAAGGTGGTCACTCCCACGAAGCGCGAGCTGATCAGCTACACCACGGTGGTTCTCGTGTTCGTCGCCCTGATGATGCTGTTCGTGTTCGGCCTCGATGCGCTCTCGGCATGGATCATGGCCAACCTCTTCGGCAATGGCGTGGTCCTGAACTAGCATCCGCGAGTTCAACGATTTGAGAAGGCAGAATCAGTGGCAGACAACGTCAATGACCTCAACAACGAGCTGAACAAGGCGCTCGACAACCTCACCGAAACTGAAGAGTCGGCTGAGCCCGCTGTCGACCCCTACGCCGAGTTCAAGCGCGAGCTGCGCCTCAAGCCTGGCAAGTGGTACGTCATCCACTCGTACGCCGGCTACGAGAAGAAGGTCAAGGCCAACATCGCCAGCCGCGCTGAGAACATGCAGGTCGAAGGCGTCCACGAGATTCAGGTTCCGACCGAAGACGTGCTCGAGGTCAAGAACGGCGTCGGCAAGCGCGTCACCCGCGTCCGTGTTCCCGGCTACGTGCTGGTTCGCATGGAGCTCAACGAAGACACCTGGTCGATCGTCCGTCACACGCCTGGCGTCACCGGCTTCGTGGGCAACGCCCACAACCCCGCACCGCTGCGCTTCAACGAGGCGTTCAACATGCTCAAGCCGCTCGCAGACGCCGAGATCGCCGAAGCAGAGCGCGCAGACGACAGCAGTGTCGCGGCCCAGCCCATCGTGGCCGAGGTCGACTACGAAATCGGTGAGACCATCACCATCACGGAGGGCTCGTTCGCAGGCTTCCCGGGCACGATCTCCGAGATCCAGCCCGCGAGCGGCAAGCTCACCGTCCTCGTCTCCCTGTTCGAGCGCGAGACTCCTGTGGAGCTCGGATTCGGCCAGGTCAGCAAGCTCTAGCCACCACGTGGCTGGAAATCCGGTCCGGGGTGGATCGGAGAGAAAACTAAGGAAGAAGAATGGCACCTAAGAAGAAGGTTTCTGGATTCATCAAGCTCCAGATCCAGGCTGGCGCCGCAAACCCCGCGCCTCCTGTCGGTCCGGCGCTCGGTCAGCACGGCGTCAACATCATGGAGTTCTGCAAGGCGTACAACGACGCCACGGCAGACCAGCGCGGAAACATCGTTCCCGTCGAGATCACTGTCTACGAAGACCGTTCGTTCGACTTCGTTCTCAAGACTCCTCCGGCAGCCGAGCTGATCAAGAAGGCAGCTGGCGTGAAGAAGGGTTCGGGCGTGCCCCACACCGACAAGGTGGGCAAGCTGAACGACGCGCAGGTCGCTGAGATCGCAGAAGCGAAGATGAAGGACCTCAACGCAAACGACATCGACGCTGCGAAGAAGATCATCGCAGGCACGGCCCGCTCCATGGGCATCACGGTCGGCAACTAACACCAACGCATTCAGTGGCAGCGTCTGCCTGACGCGCACCACGAACTCTGAAGGAGTACAACATGGCAAAGAAGTCAAAGGCCTACATGGCCGCACTCGACAAGCTCGAGCCGGGCAAGTTCTACACCCCCGCTGAGGCAGTCGCGATCGCACGCGAGACCGGTTCTGCAAAGACCGACTCGACCGTCGAGGTCGCGCTGAAGCTCGGCGTTGACCCTCGCAAGGCAGACCAGATGGTTCGCGGAACCGTGTCACTTCCTCACGGAACCGGCAAGACCGCTCGCGTCATCGTCTTCGCGCAGGGCCCGGCAGCTGAGGCTGCAATCGCAGCAGGCGCAGATGAGGTCGGCAACGACGAGCTCATCGAGAAGGTCGCTGGCGGCTGGACCGACTTCGACGCAGCCGTTGCGAGCCCCGAGCTCATGGGCAAGGTCGGACGCCTCGGAAAGGTCCTCGGACCCCGTGGCCTCATGCCGAACCCCAAGACCGGCACCGTCACCCCGAACGTGGCACAGGCTGTCACCGACATCAAGGGCGGCCGCATCGAGTTCCGCGTCGACAAGCACTCGAACGTGCACTTCATCGTCGGCAAGGCTTCGTTCTCAGAAGAGAAGCTCGTTGACAACATCACCGCTGCGCTCGACGAGGTCCTGCGTCTGAAGCCGTCGTCGTCCAAGGGACGCTACGTGCAGAAGGCTGCTGTCTCGACGACCTTCGGCCCCGGGATCCCCGTTGACCCCGCCGCTGTCGTCGCCAGCAAGTAGCAACTGAACCTCAGAGAGGGCTCGGCTTCGGCCGGGCCCTTTCTGCGTGCAACAGAAAGTGATTGCCATGACTGAGCCATCTGCCCGCAGGGGCGTCGGTCGTGCCTTTGTCGCCGCATCCGTCATAGGAGTGATGCTGGTCGGATGCTCGACCGACGGCTCCGAGGAGGAGTCGGCTGCGCCCTCGGAGGCGACTTCCTCTGAGACCGAAACAGGCGGCGTGGCCTCGACTCCAGACGAATGGCGCGCCGCCATGGAAGCGGCGGCGGAGGATGACGTCGCCATCGAGCTCTGCGGAGCGATCTTCGCTGATGACGACGTCGCGCGAGCAGCGATGGAGTACGTGCCGGTCGTGAAGACGGCAGGCGGACACTCCACATCGCAGGGCGGGCAGGACATCGCGGTCTGCAGCATCGACACCGATCGTGACCACGGAGATGCGCTGCTTGCGGTGATGGTTGCTGGCTTGGGTGCAGAGCTGCTCGATTCGGGCGTCAGCTTCGACGACGAGCTGTGCCCGCCTCTCGAAGAGGGCTCGGTCGACCACGGCACCGAGGGGGGCCTGCACTGGACACTCGGGGGCGGCGAAGGACGGGTTCCGAGCGCCACGCTGACGACGTGCTGGGCTGATGGCGTGCACAGGATGAACATCGATGTGATGTCGCACAAGCCAGAGGGCCTGCCGGACCCATCCATGCTCGACTCGCCTGACTACCTGCTTGAACTCGGGCAGCTGCTGACTGACAGCCGCGACAGCTGGATGCCGACCGTCGCATCGTCTTGGGAGTGACTACAGCCGCTGGCAGCTGAGGCCTATGCCTCGCAGAATGGCCTCGGCCTGCTCGTGTCTGTCGGCGGCGTCGCGGTCGGCAATGCGCGGAAACTCGGGGAGGGGCTCGGATGCGCGGATCTCGTCCGTGCCTGAAGTCCACCCCTCGGAGTCGAGCACGGAGCTGCCGTAGAACCAGCCCACGATGAGGTCGTGCGCATTGCGCGGGCTGATCGACCCGTGCTCGGTCAGCGTCATGATCGTCTCGCTGAGCGCGAAGGAGTTGCGACCGAGCACCGGCTGGGCGCGCAGCAGTGACAGGGTGCCGGGCGCGGCGGCCATGGCGCCAGCCCGATCGACGAGCTCGAGCACGGCGCAGTGGCTGCAGCCGATGTCGAGCAGCTCGGTGGGGCGCAGCAGCCCGAGGCGCTCGTCGGCGAGGTCATGCCAGATCGCCCGCAGCGACGGGAAGTACGTGTAGAGGGCGTTGACGGCAACGCCGACCTCAGCTGCGATGCTGCGCAGCGAGATCCGGTCGATGTCTCCTCGCTCAGCGAGCAGCGCATCCGCCGCACGCAGAATGCGAGCCTCGTCGATGTCGCCGCGGGGGCCTCTTCGCTGCATCTGCACCTTTCCGTCTGAAGACACTGTACTTCGCGGCCCTCTGTTTGTACACTGTACAAACAACGAACGCGAAGGAGCCGCCATGCACACCAGACCCGCCCATCCGCTTCGCACCACCGCGATCTTCGTCGCAGCTGCGACCCTGCTGTGCTTCGGCATCGCGTCGCCGGTGGTCTTCGGAGCACTGCCTGAGGAGTTCGCAGGGCTGATCGTTCCCGTCGCTCAGCTCACGCCATTGCTGACAGCGCTGGTGCTGTTCTTCGTGCTGCGGCCCGGAAGGCTCAGCGATGTCTTCGCTTTGCGGTGGGGCCGCTCGTGGTCAGGTGTGGGCGTGAGCCTCGCGGCCGTCGTCGCGATCGGGCTGCTGCAGCTCGGCGCGGGGCTGGCCACGGGGCACACGCTCTCGTCCCCGGATGCGGTGCTCATTGCGGCAGCGGCGGTTCCTGTTCTGCTCGTGATGCAGAGTGTCTTTGCCGTCGGCGAGGAGCTTGGCTGGCGCGGGTGGCTGGTGACGCAGCTGCGCGAAAAGCCGTTCTGGCTGATCGCAGGGGTGTCGGCTGCGGCCTGGGTCATCTGGCATCTGCCGGCGCTGCCCCTCATCGTGGGCGACGGCGGCTGGGAGCCGGGGGCTGCCTATCTGCTTGCGATCGCATCGTGGGCGCCGTTCATGGTCGCGCTGCGACTCTGGTCGGGGTCGGTGTGGCCGGCGGTGATCGTGCACGGCGCGCTCAACAGCGTGCGGGTGTTCCTCACCCAGTCGATCGCCTCGGGGGAGGGCGTCAACTGGCTGGTGGAGCTTGCCGGCTGTGTGCTGTGGCTGGCCGCGGCTGCGGTGCTGCACTCGCGCATCCGCTCTCGTGATGCTCGCCGAAGCGAGCACGCACCGGTCAGCGCACTTTGAGCACGATCTTGCCGCGGGTGTGGCCCTCGGCCTGCTGCTGCAGCGCCTCGTTCACCTGGTCGAGCGGAAACACCGAGTCGAGATTGACCTTGACGTCGCCCGATTCGAGCAGGCGGGCGATGATCGCGAGGTTCTGGCCGTCGGGCTCGACCTTGATGTGCGAGTAGCGCACGCCAGCGGCCTCGGACGCCTCAGCGTATTCGGGCCACGAGCCTGTGGGGATGTTGAGGTACAGGCCGTCGCTCTTCAGCACGTTCAGTGAGCGCGAGCCGGTGTCGTCTTTGACATTGCCGATCAGATCGACGACGACGTCGACCTTGCCCAGCACCTCTTCGAAGCGCTGCTTGCGGTAGTCGACCACCTCGTCTGCACCGATCTCGCGCAGGTAGTCGAGACTGCTCTCAGAGCCCGTTGCGATGACGTGCGCGCCGAAGTAGCGGGCGAACTGCACCGCGAAGTGGCCGACGCCGCCGGCACCCGCGTGCACGAGGATGCGCTGGCCGGTGCGTGCGCGGGCAACGCGGACCACGGCGTCCCAGGCGGTGAGGCCGGCGCACGGAACCGCGGCCGCCTCGGCGAACGACAGCGATTCGGGCTTCTTGGCCATCTGCAGCGTCGACGCCGCGACCTTCTCGGCGTAGGAGCCCCACGCGAGCGCAGGTGACGCGAAGCCGAAGACCTCGTCGCCCGGCTGGAACTCGGACAGCTCGTACGGCGACTTGAGCACGGTGCCGGCGAAGTCGTTGCCCGGCACCCACGGGAATCGCTGGATGCCGGCGGCGACGCCCTTGCCCGCGATGGTCTTCCAGTCGATGGGGTTGATGCCCGCAGCATGCACCTGCACGAGCGCGTCGCTCATGAGCTGCAGCGGGTCACGCACCTCGGTCACCTGCGGTGTGGCATCGGGCCCGACGGATTCCAGTGTTACTGCACGCATGCCCTCCAATGTAGTCGCGACGGCCGACACGGGGGCGAGTATTGCAGATTGCGTCAGGATTTGCGCCGACAGCGGAAGCGCTCGGATTCGGTACTCTCGACAGGTGCAGATCAGCAGGATGGTGTTCGAGCGTGTGCTCGCCCTCACAGTCGCGCTCCTCGTCGTCATGGGCGCATCGATCATGGTCATGCAGCGCATCTACCACGACCGCTGGTACTACGTCTCGGAGTTCGGCGCCGCAGGGCTCGAGACAGAAGAGGACTTCAAGGTCGGGTTCACGATGCTCGCCTGCGGCATCCTGCTGGCCGCGTGGCCGCTGCGCACGGTGACTCGCACGAGCAGCGGGCGGCGGCTCTTCGTGATGCCCTGGATGACGGTCGGGCTCGCCGGGGTCTGCTTCTTCGTCGCGAGCCAGGTCAACTGCACCGAGTCATGCCCGAGCCTCGCCAACCCCGAGGCGACCACGCGCGACCTCGTGCACGTGTGGTTCGCGATCGCGGGCTTCGTCTTCGGCTGCCTCACGATGTTGCTCATGGCAGCCGCTCGCAAGGGGCGTCTGCGTCACGTGACGATCGTGGCCGCCATCGCCATCGGCGTGATCTCGGGCACGGGCGGCCTCCTGTCGCTGGCAGGCAGCACGAGCGAGCTCGGCGCCATTCTCGAGCACGTCGCAACGGGCATCGGTCTCGTGTGGCTGCTCTGGGCAGTGTTCAGCGAAGTCGGCCGCTCGCAGAGGAACTTCCTCAGCGAACTCCAACGAGATACTCGTCGAGCTGATGGCGAATCCACGCATCAGCCCCGTGAGGATCCCGCCCTCGATCAGGCGTGACGCGCTGGGCGGCTCCCAGCAGGTCGCTCCACTGGGCGGCGACACTGAGCGGATGCACGGGGTCGGTCGGGTCTGCGATCACCATCGATGGCAGGTCGAGGGTGTCGAACTCGTGCGCCTCGAACGCGGGATGCATCGGAATATCTGCGAGGCGCATCCGCCGATCTCGTGCTCCCGGCGCGGTGATCTGCCGCTCGACTTCGGTCGCGGCCGCTCGTGATGCAGACCTGATGTCGTTGTAGATGCCGGTCGTGACGAGCTTTGCCATCACCTGGTCGATGCCGGTGCCGTACGTCGTCGTGCCCAGCAGGTCGGCCAGCACCGGGTAGATCGTGAGGTGCTCCGGCAGCGTCTGGTGCGTGAACGACGGGCGGATGGCGACGAAGCGATCCATGCGGAAGACGCCCGACAGGGCGATGCGCAGGCCGACCGCGGCGCCGAGGCCGAGGCCGATGACGGTCAGCGGTGCCCCGGATGCATGCTGCGGCATTCCCTGGGCCACCTGCTGAGCGAGCCGGTAGACCGACAGGGCTTCGGCATCCGCCGGCACTGCGTTCATGCCGTGTGCGGGCAGATCGGGAGCCCACACGTCGGGCAGCTGCGGCAGCATCGATGCGAGCTGACTCGAGTCGCCGCCGAGGTCGTGCAGCACCAGCACGGTCATGATCAGTAGCCCGTCGAAGGCTGGCTCATGGCTTCGAGCAGGAGGTTGGCGCGCTTCACGAGCACGTCGATCTCGGCGTCGTTGCGGTCGATCCAGACGTACTGGGGCTCGCCCAGCGGCACGAAGTCGCGGTGCTGCTCCCAGACGAAGAGCGTGCGCTCGGCGCCGAGCACGTACTGCTGCCACCAGATCTGGCGCATGTAGTTGGCGGGAGGGCGACGGAAGGGCTTCGACGTGGTCTTGATCTCGCAGAGGATCGTGCCCTCGTCGTTGACGCCGTCGGGAGTCGCCAGGTGGCGGCGCTCCTGCTCGGCGTGGAAGAGGGCGTCGCTCGAAGTGACGCCGAATCGCTGGGCGACCCACGAGGCGATGAAGGGCTCGCGCTCGCGCCCGTGGTCGGTGTAGCGGTTGCCGCTGAATCCGCTGCCGCCGGTGCGCTTCTCCCAGGCGAGCGACTGCATCGCCTTGGGCGACGTCAGCCTGGCTGCGTCGGTGGCGGTGACGCCGGTCGCGCGCATCTTGAGCCAGGTGACGCGATCGGACGAGCGGGCGATGATGCGGGCGATGTGCGCCGCCTCGGCCGTCTCTGCAACCGTCTCGACATCCGAGAAGAGGTCGAGCTGGGGGTTGTGCATGGGCTCCATTCTGCCAGCAGCAGCGGCCGGAATGCCCCAGGCTCTCATGGATGTCGCATAGCAACTGCACAGCTATGGTTGGTTTCATAGCACCATGACCGAATCTGCACAGGATCACCTTCGCGCGCAGCCGCGGCTGACACGCCCCGACGGCTCGCCCATCCGCGTCGTCGTCGTCGACGATGAGCAGACGCTTGCCGACCTCATCTCGATGGGGCTCAAGTACGAGGGCTGGGATGTGCGCACGGCGGCCAACGGCCAGACGGCGCTGCAGGCGGTGCGCGAGTTCAGGCCCGATGCGGTCGTGCTCGACATCATGCTTCCCGACTTCGACGGCCTGCAGGTGCTGCAGCGTCTGCGGTCGGCCGGGTTCGACATGCCTGTGCTGTTCCTGACGGCCAAGGACTCGCTCGAAGACCGCGTCGCAGGCCTCACCGCAGGCGGCGACGACTACGTGACCAAGCCCTTCGGCATAGAAGAGGTCGTGGCGCGGCTTCGCGGCCTGATCCGCCGCAACGCAGCCACTGCCGAGGAGTCGAGCGTGCTGTGGGTCGGCGACCTCATGCTCGACGAAGACAGCTACGAAGTGCAGCGAGGAGGCACTTCCGTTGATCTGACGGCCACCGAGTTCGAGCTGCTGCGCTATCTGATGCGCAACCCCCGTCGAGTGCTGTCGAAGGCCCAGATCCTCGACCGTGTCTGGTCGTACGACTTCGGCGGGCGCGCATCCGTCGTCGAGCTCTACATCTCGTATCTGCGCAAGAAGATCGACACACTCGGCGAGCCGATGATCCACACCGTGCGCGGTGTCGGGTACCAGATCCGCCCAGCGTCATGAGTGTGGGGGCGGCTGCGAGGCGATCGGTGGCGACATCGCGCTTCGCCACGTGGTCGCTGCGAAAGCGGCTGCTGTTCGTGACGATCGCGCTCTTCACGCTGCTCACGCTCATCGTCTCGATCGCCAGCGTCGCTGTCATGCGACAGGTGATGCTGCAGCGGCTCGACGACTCGCTGGCCGACTTCGGCGCCCGCGTGCAGGGACAGGCGCTCGACGCCCTCTACACGCAGTCGCCCAACATCGCACCCGATCCGCGCGGCGGCCCTGGCGCCATCGCGGTGCTGCAGTACGAGGGGCAGACGCAGTTCGCCTACTACGTGACCGGCGACAACACCGCTGAAGAGCTCAGTGCGATGCAGGTCGCGCGCATCACCGGTGGAGCGGGTGCGCCGTGGCAGTCGCACACCGTCTCGATGGACCTGCGCGGCGACTACCGCGTGCTCGAAGTGCCGCTGGCCGACGAGATCCCAGAGATGCGGCTGTTCGTGGCGTTGCCGATGTCTGAGATGAACCAGACCATGCTGGCCATGACCATGGTCATCGTCACGAGTGCGATCGCGGGGGCAACGCTGCTGGTCGCGCTCGCCGACGTCACGATCCGAAGGGCGATGCGGCCGCTGACGAGCGTCGTGGCCGCGACCGAGCGCATCTCGCAGCTGCCACTCGATTCGGGCGACGTGCACCTGACCACGCGCGTCAGCATCAGTGATCCCGCAACCGAGGTGGGGCGAGTCGGCGAAAGCGTCAACCGCATGCTCAACCACCTCGAGACCTCGCTTGAAGCGCGTGCGGCGAGCGAGAACCGCATGCGGCAGTTCGTTGCGGATGCGTCGCACGAGCTGCGAACACCGCTTGCTGCGGTGCGCGGCTATGCCGAGATCACCCGGCTGCACGAGCGCGACATGAGCGACGACGCGCAGCTGTCGCTGCAGCGCATCGAGTCGGCGGCGAACCGCATGGCCGCTCTCGTCAATGACTTGCTGCTGCTGGCACGGCTCGATGAGGGCCGCGAGGTCACGCTCACCGAGGTCGACCTGTCGAAGCTCGTCGTCGAATCCGTTGCCGACGCCCAAGCGGCCGGCCCGACGCACCCCGTCTCGCTCGAGCTCTCTGACGCGCCCGTGACGGTGCATGGCGACCTGTCGCGCCTGCAGCAGGTGTTCGGCAACCTGCTCGCCAATGCGCGGGTGCACACCCCCGATGGCACACGGATCGAGGTCAGTGTCGAGACTGAAGGGGAGGATGCGGTGGTCGTCGTCGCCGACAACGGCCCGGGGATCGGCGAGGAGCTGCAGAATCGCCTCTTCGGCAGATTCGTTCGCGGCGACGCGTCGCGCTCGCGAGCTGCTGGCTCTTCTGGGCTCGGGCTTGCCATCGTGAAGGCCCTCGTCGAGGCGCACGGCGGCACGATCACTGCCGCGAACCGCGATGACGGCAGCGGAGCCAGGTTCACCGTTCGCCTGCCGATGACTGCCGAGTAGCGCTCTCCACAGCCACGCACTCTGCACAGCCGCGCATCCGCTCTGGAGTGCGACCCCTGCTGCCCGCGATGCTTGCCGCGTTCAACACAAAGCAAGACGCAGGCAGGGCCGCGTCGCGAATCAGGTGAGGAGATCGCCGATGCGATCGAAATTGGTGAAGAAGGCTGTGGCGGTCGCTGTCGCAGCGGTGGCTGCCGTCGCAGGTGTCGGTGCACTGACTGGGGGAGCGCCGTATGTCGAGCCGCCGAAGAGCGACGGCGACTACGTGCTCGCGCTCTGGAAGGGCGATGAGTCGCAGCGTCTGCCCATGTTTCCGCAGACGCTGATCGCGTCGATCAAGACCGACGATGCGTCGCTTGACCAGCTCGATGACGAGGCGATCGAGTGCGGCATCTACCAGCTCGACCTCTACAACAACAGCGCGAAGACGCGAGACCTGCTGGCCGGCACGGTCATGCACGGACCCGGTCGCCCGCATGCCGACTATGCCTCAGTCGACGAGCACAGTCGGGTGTTCACCGTGAAGGAGTGCCCAGAGCAGCTGGTCGAGACGGGGGATCCGGCGTTTCCGACCTTCGTCGACGACTGCGGCGTGACCGGTGATGCGATCGTGCTGCCTGAGGTCGAGCATGTTGAGTACACGGTGACGGATGCGCGGGTGCACGGCGTCGGGCAGGTTGCGGTCGAGGCTGCGGCGGCAGATGGCTATGTGCTGCCCGAGGGCGTCGAAGTGCGGTGGACGTTCTCGTTCACCGACCAGCCGTGCGAAACGGTGCCTGCTGTGGAGGAGCCTGTTGTTGAGGAGCCTGTTGTTGAGGAACCGGTCGTTGAGGAGCCTGCTGACTCTGCAGAGCCCGCTGAGCCGGTTGTCGAGGCGGCTGCCGAGCCCGAGACGCTGCCCGACACCGGGTTCGATGTTGCCGGCGTCGGTGTGATCGGCGGAGTCGTGATGCTGACGGGTCTGGCACTCGTGTTCGCACGCAGACGGATGGGCTGGGGCGCCTGACGGGTGCGGCTTGCGGTGCGGAGGGGTCCCGAGTGGGCTCCTCCGCATTTGCGTGTCAGCACGGCGAAAGCGGGCGCTTGCGCATCGGGTCGCGCATCCCCTAGAGTAGGCAGGTACCAAAGACCGCTGGTTGCGATCGTGCTTGCACGATTGTCGAAGGATCACGAAGTGTGACAGCCCGCGCAGGTGAGATTCAAGTCAGCTCTGGCGTGCATCCTCCTGCACGGGCCAGAGCTTTTTTCGTGAGCCGGGTTCCAGCACTGAAGCAAGGAGCACCATGGCGAACAAGCAAGAAGCAGTCGCCGAGCTCGCGGACCTGTTCGCGAACTCCAATGCAGTGCTGCTGACCGAGTACCGCGGACTCTCTGTAGGCGAGCTCAAGCAGCTGCGCCGTTCCATCAGCGAGCACGCGACGTACGCTGTGGTGAAGAACACGCTCTCCAAGATTGCGGCAAACCAGGCAGGCATCTCTGCCTTCGACGAAGACCTCGTCGGCCCGTCGGCAATCGCATTCGTGCACGGTGACCCTGTCGCCGTCGCGAAGGAGCTGCGCAACTTCGCCAAGGCGAACCCTCTCCTGGTCGTGAAGAACGGTTACTTTGACGGTAACCCGATCTCCGCAGAAGAGGTCAACAAGCTCGCCGAGCTCGAGTCCCGTGACGTCATGCTGGCAAAGCTGGCTGGCGCCTTCAAGGCCTCGCTGTTCGGAGCAGCATACCTGTTCAACGCACCCGTCGCTCAGGCAGCTCGCGCTGTCGACGCGCTGCGTGCAAAGAAGGAGTCCGAGGCCGCCTAGGCACTCGGCTAGTTACCCATTAGGAGATAAAGATGGCAAAGCTGTCGACCGAAGAGCTGCTTGCAGCATTCGAGGAACTCACCCTCATCGAGCTGAACGATTTCGTGAAGGCTTTCGAGGAGAAGTTCGAAGTTACCGCTGCTGCACCCGTCGCTGTTGCAGGTGCTGCACCCGCTGCTGGCGCTGAGGCTGAGGCTGCTGAAGAGCAGACCGAGTTCGACGTCATTCTCGAGTCGGCTGGCTCGGCGAAGATCCAGGTCATCAAGGCTGTTCGCGCGATTGACTCGTCGCTCGGCCTCGGCGACGCAAAGGCACTCGTCGACGCTGCTCCCAAGGCAGTGCTCGAGGGCGCCAACAAGGAAGACGCCGACAAGGCGAAGGAAGCACTTGAAGAGGCTGGCGCAACCGTCACCGTCAAGTAGTCACTTCTGCTTGTGAGAAAGGGAGTCGCTTCGGCGGCTCCCTTTCTGCATCTACACCTCTACTGTGATGGGCGCGTACTCTGGAATGTCGCCGCAGTCCTCACCCTCCTTGATGGGGTGATACGTGATGTCGGCCTCGAACGTTCCGAGGTCGATCTTCTCGCCATCAACGATCGCGACGAGCCTGAATTCTTCGGGCATCCAGCGAATGACCGAGAACGACCAGGTGCTCCCCTCGCCCTGTTTGAACGTATAGAGGTCACCGACCTCAGACGCGGCCGGGATCTCTTCGTCGGTCGAGCACGCGATCTCGTCGCAGATGCCGATCGCCTCGACGTGCTTGTCGGTCTCGACCGTGACAGCGACGATGACGTCAAAGTCGACGAGCGGGCACGTCGGTTCAGACGTGCCGGATGCACATCCGGTCAGTGCGACAAGGGTGGATGCGGTGGCGAGCGTCAAGAACGGAGCACGTCGGGAGAGCATGGTGCGAGCGTATCCATGACATCTGATCGATGGCCGCCAGCCGCCTGCATCTAGGCTGAATGCATGAGCGAAGCAGCCCAGGTGACCACGCCAGATTCCGCGGAGCATTTTGCCCAGGAGCCCGTGGGACAGCTGGTGACATTCATCGAACAGCACCGCGCGATGATCGCCTCGGCGCTCGACGGGCTCACTGAGGACGAGGCGCGCCTGAAGCTCGTTCCGTCGAAGACCACGCTGCTCGGGCTCGCGAAGCACGCTGTTTTCGTTGAGCGCGTCTGGTTCGAGGAGGCCTTTGATGGTCTTCCGCGCTCTGAATCAGGTCTCGTGGCCGGGCCCGATGAGTCGTTCGATCTGGCTCCCGAAGACTCCATCGACTCGATACGCGCGGAGTTCGAAGCTGCTGTTGCTCGGTCGAGAGCACGGTGCAGGGGGATGGGCGCGGACGACGTCGTGACGGGCAACCGGCGAGGACCGCTGCCGCTTCGCTGGATCCTCATGCATGTGCTTCGCGAGCATGCCCAGCACTGCGGTCACATCGATGTCCTGCGCGAGATCATCATCGCCAGACGCACGGCCGGAGCAGCCTGATGCTTGAGCGAGCAGCAGAAGGCGTCGACCGCTGGGTCATGCCCGAAGCGGCGATGAACGCGTACGTCATCGCGTCGGCAGGGGAGGCGCTGGTGGTCGACCCTGGCACGCTGCCGTCTCGCGCATCCGCGCTTCGTGAGGCGATCGAAGCTCGTGGTGACCGCGTCGTCGGCGTCGTGGTGACGCACGCGCACTGGGATCACTTCTTGGCGATGGAGACGTTCTCGGATGTTCCGTCGTTCGCGCATCCGGCTGCGATCGAGCACATTCACGCCCACCCCGACGAGCACAGGGCGGCTGCGGTGGCGAGTCTGCATGAGGGCACGGAGCAGGGCACGGAGGTTGAACTGTGGCGGATGCAGGTGCCGGCGCCCAGCGTGCCGATCGAGCGGGAGCACGCGCTGCTGGTCGGAGACCTGCGGGTGACCCTTGAGCCACTCGACGCCGCGCACACGGCAGGCGATCTGCTGGTGCACGTCGACCCCGTCGACGTCACGATCACCGGTGACGTTGTCGAAGTGGGCGCGGATCCACAGTGGGATGCGGAGTCCGATCTGCGCGGCTGGCTGTCAGTGCTCACGCACCTGCGAGTGCACGGTCGAACCACGCTGCTGCCCGGCCACGGCGACCCGGCTGACGGGGCACGGCTCGAACATCACCGGCGGCTGTTCGATGCGCAGCTTGCCAGCTCGGAGCTGCCGGAGGGTGACGCCGCCGACTAGAACTCCATCTCCACGGTCGCGGTTGCCGGGCCACCGCATCCGGGTGCGACTTCGTCGGTGACGCTCCAGTCGGGTTCGATCGGATACTCGTTGGCGACCGTGCCGTCGGATGCGAGGCCGCGAAGCAGCACGGCGGCCGGAGTCCACATGCCCATGTCGAACTGCCAGGTGCCGTTGCCGAGATCGGTCGCCTGCACGCCAGCCAGTGGGGAGTCGCCGAGATCCTCGTCGCTCATGCAGTGACCCCGGAAGCAGAGCTCGAGCGCAGTGATTCGGTCCTGCTTGTCGGTGAGTTCGACGGTGAGGGTGTCGTTCCAGCCGATGGCGGGGCAGTTCGCGCCTTGGCAGGCAGTCATGCCCAAGACTGCAACCAGTGCGAACGCGCCCGCGAATGCGGTTCTGCTCAGCCGTGACCTCATGTGGGCGATTCTATCGATGCCCTACAGTCGCGGAGCGAGCGTTGATGCTGTTGCATCGTAGACAGGGTGACTGCAGTGTGGGCTCTTGGGCGATCACTGCTGATCGATGCGTGGCGCAAACTGTGGCGGCCGGTTGTGCCGACACTTGTGCTCGCCGGTGTTGTCGCGGCCGCCGCGATCGCGATCTTTGCGACGACAGGGCTCGCGATGGCGAGCCAACAGCGCACGCTCGACCTCATGAACTCCCCAGAAGGGCGCCTCATCACGATTGTCGATTCGCAAGGCGGCGCCGACATGGATGCTCGCAGCGTCGAGCAGCTCGCAACCCTGACCGGGGTGGAATGGGTGCTGGCGGCCGGGCCCGCGAAAACCGTGCATGCTGGCGGATTCGACGGCGGCGAAGGCGTGACGGCACGTCACGTGTTCGGTGATGTCTCACAAGTCGCCGAGGGTCTCGACGGTCGGCTGTTGGCACCGGGTCAGGCTGTGGCCTCGGCCGACGTCATTGAGCGGCTGGGGCTAGTCGACGGTGTGGGCTTCGTCACCGGCGGACTGGATGCCGACATCGTAGAGAGCGTGCACGTCGCTGACCCGCTCGGATCGTGGAATGACGAAGTCCTGATCGCAGCCGACACAGGTCAGGTGCTGACGATCTTCGTCAGCGTCACCAGCTTGCAGCAGCTCGAACAGGTGCAGGCGGCGACACGAGGGCTGCTGATTGCCGAACGGCCGCACGAGGCGACGATCACGACCAACGAAGCGCTCGTCGGACTTTCCTCCGATGTGTCCGACGAGCTGGCCGCATCATCTCGGCAGACGGTGTCGGCGCTGCTGGCGATCGTTGCACTGCTGGTGGCGGCAGTGCAGTTCGGCAGGGTGTCCGCGACCGCGAAAGACATCGGCCGCCGGCGCGCGCTCGGCGCAACCAGATCGTTGATCGTCTCGAGCGTGCTGGTGTCGGCTGCCGCAGCTGCGGTCATCGGTGCTGTTGTCGGCACGCTCATCGGATGCGGCATCACCTTGGCCCTGACCGGCAGCGTGCCTCGGGCGGGGTTCATTCTGAGCATCCCGGTGCTCCTGATGATTGCCGCGTTGCGCGGCGGCGCATTGCCAGCCATCCGCGCATCCCGCCTCGATCCCGTCGCGATTCTGCGGGTCCCCTAAGCCCGATTTGGGGTCGAAAAAGTCTGGCAAAGTACTGTACTTTGCCAGACTTTTTCGACCTAAAAATTGGGGAGGGGCGGGGTCGACTAGTGTTGGGCACAGATGAGCATGGGGATGGGCGGTCGCGGCGGCAGGGTCGGCGCACGCGACGAAGCGGTACAGCGAGCCGCGAATCAGAGCGCCCCGAAAGTGGCGAACCTCGGCGGACGCATAGCCGAGCTGTTCAGGCCTCACCGCGGCAAGGTCATCGTCATCATCGTGCTGGTGCTGGCTGTCGCGACGATCCAGGTGTTTCCGCCGCTGCTGATCCAGCGAGTGTTCGACGAGGCGCTGTTCCCCGCATCCGGCGTCGTGAACATGCCGCTCTTGCTGCAACTGCTCGCCATCATGGTGACCCTGTGGGTGGTCTCGGCCGGCATCGGGGTTGCGCAGTCGCTGCTCACCGCCCGCGTCGGCAACTCGGTCATGGGCGAGCTTCGTACGAAGCTCTTTGACCACCTGCAGCGCATGGAGCTCGCGTTCTTCACCCGCACGAAAACGGGTGTGATTCAGTCGAGGCTGCAGAACGACGTCGGCGGTGTGGCGGGCGTGCTGCAGAACACGGTCTCGAGCGTAGTCGGCAACACCGTCACCGTGATCGCGAGCCTCATCACCATGATCGTGCTGTCGTGGCAGCTGACGCTCGTGGCGATTGTGCTGATGCCGATCCTGGTGATCGCGCAGCGCAGGGTCGGTCAGATCAGGGCACGCATTGCCACGCAGACGCAGGAATCGCTGAGCGACATGACCGCGATCACGCAGGAGGCGCTCAGCGTCTCGGGCATTCTGCTGGCCAAGGCCTTCGGGCGCCAGGGCGACGAGTCGAAGCGCTACGCCGACGAGAACGACCGCCAGGTCGGGCTGCAGGTGCGCCTCGCCATGAGCGGCCAGATCTTCTTCGCGATCGTCAACGTGATCATCTCGATCCTGCCCGCCATCATCTACCTGGTCGCCGGCTTCATCATCACGGGTGGCAACGCGATCGTCACTGCGGGAACCCTGGTGGCGTTCACCACGGTGCAGGCAAGACTGCTCATGCCGATGATGGGCCTGCTTCGTGTCGCGCTCGACCTGCAGACCTCGGGTGCGCTGTTCGCCCGCATCTTCGAGTACCTCGACCTCAAGCCGGCCATCGAGCCGCCGGCAGACCCCAAGCCTGTCGACGAGCGACGGATGGGCGAAGTCCGGTTCGACAGCGTCACCTTCCGTTACCCAGACGCGACACCAGATGAGCGATCGACGCTTGCCGGTGTCTCGTTCACCGTCTCACCGGGCACCTTCGCGGCATTCGTCGGGCCCTCGGGAGCCGGCAAGACGACGATCGGCTACCTCGTGCCGAGGCTCTACGACGTCACCGACGGAGCGGTGCGCTTCGCAGGCGTCGACGTGCGAGACGTCGACCCCGAGACGCTGACCGACAACATCGGCATCGTGAGCCAGGAGCCATACCTCTTCCACGCCTCTATCGCCGAGAACCTCCGCTACGCGAAGCCTGATGCGACCGAAGACGACCTCGTGCGGGCATGCCGCGATGCGAACATCCTCGAGACGATCGACCGGTTTCCCGACCGTTTCGAGACAGTCGTGGGGGAGCGCGGCTACCGCTTGTCGGGCGGAGACAAGCAGCGCATCGCGATCGCACGCGTGCTGCTGAAAGACCCCGCTGTGCTCGTGCTCGACGAGGCGACAAGCGCACTCGACACGGTCTCTGAACGGGTCGTGCAGCAGGCGCTGGACGCCGCATCCCGCGGACGCACCGTGATCGCAATCGCCCACAGGCTCTCGACGGTGCAGCATGCCGACGAGATCCACGTTGTCGATGCCGGCCGCATCGTCGAGAGCGGCACGCACGATGAGCTGCTTGCGGCCCAGGGCGCCTACTTCGAGCTGTCGCAGGCGCAGCGCCAGTTCGATCGCTGAAGAATCGATCACTGGCGAATCGATCACTGACGAACAGATTCGCATTGCCGAACGAACGGTATCGCGCATAGGGTTGCGGCATGGCCACGACAGATCTCGGACCTGACCGACGCGAGCGCATCGTGCAGGAAGTGCGCGATCGCGGCACCGTGCGCGTTCGAGACCTGGCAGACAAGCTCGAAGTCTCACTCATGACCGTGCGGCGCGATATCGAGCTGCTCGCGGGCGAGGGTGTGCTCGAGCGCATCCACGGCGGCGCACGACTCCGCGGCGGCCGTGTCGCCCTCGAACCCTCGCCGAAGGAGAAGGGGCTGCTCAACCCGGGCGAGAAGCGGGCGATCGCGAAGCTCGCGGCCGAGCGGGTCATGCTGGCCGACGGCGACCGGCTGCTGCCCGGTGACACGGTCGCCGTCGAACATGACCCAGCGCGGTTCGACTTTCGCGCCGGCAGGCCGATCGGCAGTGCCGAAATCGACCACGCGTTCGAGACAGCTGGAGCCGGCAGCGTGCTGCTGACAGACCCAGCCGGTGTCGGTGTTCGGATGGATTGGGATGCACGCTCAGCCTGGGTGCAGGTGCACACGGCAGACAGACCCGAGCCGGAGCTGCACAGGGCAGGCCTCGCGGTCGAGCCCATGACCTGCGCGCCCGATGCGTTCAACTCGGGCAGCGGGCTCGTGCGGCTCGAGCCAGGGGAGACGCACACCGCGTGGTGCGCGATCTCGGCTGTCGGCTAGAGGCTGAGCAGGTCGGCTCGCAGCACCTGGGCGGCGGCTCCGACGAGCGGTGCGTCCTTGCCGAGGCCAGCGCGCACGACGCGCAGCTCGCGGCCGTAGGCATTGACGCTGTGCTCTCGGGCGATGCGCTCGACCTGCGACGGGTAGTCGTCGGTCACGTACGAGAACCCTCCGCCCATGACGGCGAGCTCGGTGTTCAGCAGATTGGCGACGCTGGCCAGTCCGCGCCCCAGCGCAGAGGCTGAGCGTGCGACCGCTTCGAGCGCAAGGGCATCGCCCGCCCGCACTGCCGCGCTGAGCTCTTCGCCCGACGTGCCCGACCATCCGTGGGCCCGTGCCCACTCGACCGTGTACTTGCCGGATGCCTGCCCCTCGGCTGTCGCGCCGAAGACGTCGCCGTTCACAGGCGTGTCGACCACAAGCTGCCCCAGGTGCCCCGCATTGCCCGAGGCCCCGGCGATCACCCGGCCGTCGGCCACGATGCCGCCGCCGATGCCGGTCGAGACGACGAAGGCGATTGCGTTCTGCACGCCTGCCGCTGCCCCGAGCCAGAACTCGGCCAGGGCGATGCAGGTGCCGTCGAGCCTGAGCCGAACATCGTCGAGGCCGGTCGCCTGCTGCACGCGGCGCACGATCTCGAAGTCGCGCACGGCCGGCAGGTTGATGGGGCTGATGGTGCCCTCTGGCAGGTTGACGGGGCCGGCGGCGCCGATGCCGATGCTCGAGATGCCTGCCGCCAGCGGATGCTCGCGAACCTTGCGCACGGTCGTGAGCAGCGCGTCGGCGAACGCTTCAGCAGAGGCTGCGGCGGCTGCGCCGGTCGTCACGCGGATGCGCGTCTCGGCCAGCACTGCGCCGCCTGCGGTCACGACGGCGGCCTCGATCTTCGTGCCGCCGACGTCGACGGCGATGACGCTGGGCAGCGACGTTGCTGAGGTCATCTTGGCCTTCCTGAATGAGCCGGTCTTGCGTTCACGTCTTGACAGCAAGGACCGATACCGACAACTATAGCGACATGCAACGAGGCCACCGACGTCCGGGATCCACCGCAGCGCTGCGCGTCAGCAACGAGCGCGCGATTCTGCGCGACCTGCTGTCGAACGGACCGGCCACGCAGTCAGAGCTCGCACGGCGCACTCGGCTCTCGAACGGCAGCGTCTCGTCGATCGTCAAGGCCCTGCGCGGTCGCGGCATGCTCGAGACCAGCTCGACCGTCGCGTCGGGGCGCAGGGCGACGCTCGTGACCCCTCGCACGGCCAGTCGCACGGTGGCTGTCGGCATCGACCTCGGCCGCAGCCACATCGGCATCGCGGTGCTGAAGCCGGGGCGCGAGCTGCTGCTCGAGAAGCGCGTCGCGATGACGCCTGAGACTCCTGCGGAGCAGGCATTGGCGGATGTGCGGCAGCTGCTGCACGCGAGCCTCGGCGAGCTGGAGCGCACCACGGACGACATCGCCGGCATTGTGTTCGGCGTGCCAGGCCCCGTCGACCGGGAGCGAGGCGTCGTGGTCGACGGCACGATCCTGCCCGAGTGGGTCGGTCGGTCAGCAGATGACGTGTCGACGGCTCTCGGCATTCGGGTCGAGCTCGCGAACGACGCGGATGTCGGTGCGCTCGCCGAGCGCGCGTGGGGCTCTGGCAGCGAGATCGACGACTTCCTGTTCGTGAAGATCGGCACCGGAATCGGTGCCGGCATCGTCGCCGACGGCCACCTCTACACCGGCGGATTCGGCATCGCCGGCGAGATCGGCCACTCGACGGTCGACCCCACGGGTGCCCTGTGCCGGTGCGGAAACCGCGGCTGCCTCGAGACGGTTGCCGCGACTCCGGTCATTCTGCAATACCTGAGCGAGGCCTTCGGACGCTCGGTCTCGCGATCTGAACTGGGTGAGCTCGCGAGCACCAGGCACCGCGCCACCATGCGCGTCGTGCAGGATGCTGGCCAGGCGCTCGGGCAGTCGATCGCGTCTGCCGTGAACATCCTCGGATCGAAGCTCGTGATCATCGGCGGGCCGCTCAGCGAG
The DNA here is from genome assembly GCF_900163565.1 of Agrococcus casei LMG 22410. GTDB lineage: Bacteria > Actinomycetota > Actinomycetes > Actinomycetales > Microbacteriaceae > Agrococcus > Agrococcus casei. The sequence goes on along the minus strand of NZ_FUHU01000044.1, from coordinate 152,883 downwards.
ACGGGCGACGTGCTGCTCGACCCGGTGCGTGAGGGCTTCGCGCGCTTCGCGATTCCCTCAGTGGCTGAACGCACTCGCGTCGAGCTCTCGCGGCTCGGCGAGGCCGGAAGCGCACGCGGAGCGGCCTCGCTCGCCTTCGACCGCGCGGACGAGTCTGCGTATCTGATCGACGACGCAGATAACATCTTGCTTTCAGATGTTGACAACAACTCTTCGGCATCGTAAGTTTCTACATCAACAGCTCACAAGGTGGTGAAAGTGGCACACGAAGACGCGAACCTGCTCGAAATGGTGAATATCACCAAGGAGTTCCCAGGTGTCAAAGCGCTCGACTCGGTCAACCTCGCGGTTCGACGCGGTGAGATCCATGCGATCTGCGGCGAGAACGGCGCGGGCAAGTCCACGCTGATGAAGGTGCTCTCGGGCGTCTATCCGGCGGGAACGTACACGGGCGACATCCGCTACGACGGAAGCGTGCGCCGGTTCAGCGGCATCAACGCCAGCGAAGAGGCCGGCATCGCGATCATCCACCAGGAGCTCGCGCTGATTCCCGAGCTCTCGATCACCGAGAACATCTTCCTCGGCAACGAGATCACGTCGATGGGCCGCATCGACTGGGACGAAGCACGTCGCCGCACCAATGAGCTGCTCCAGCGCGTGCAGCTGCGCGAAGACCCCGACACTCCGATCAAGTACCTCGGCGTCGGCAAGCAGCAGCTGGTCGAGATTGCCAAGGCCCTCGAGAAGGACGTCAAGCTGCTCATCCTCGATGAGCCGACGGCTGCGCTCAACGAGCACGACTCGCAGCAGCTGCTGCGCCTGATCACCGACCTCAAGGCCGAGGGCATGACGTCGATCATGATCTCGCACAAGCTCGCCGAGATCGAGCAGATCTCTGACAGCATCACGATCATCCGCGACGGCAAGTCGATCGAGACGCTCAGCGTCGACGGCACGGTCGACGAGGACCGCATCATTCGCGGCATGGTCGGCCGCACGCTCGGCAACAGATTCCCCGAGAAGTCGTCGAGGATCGGCGACGTCATGTTCGAGGTGCGCGACTGGACGGTGCAGCACCCGCTCGACACGACCAGGCTCGTTGCGAAGAACTCCAGCTTCAGGGTTCGCGCCGGTGAGGTCGTCGGTTTCGCGGGCCTCATGGGCGCCGGACGCACCGAGCTTGCGATGAGCATCTTCGGCCAGTCGTACGGCGTGAAGGTCTCGGGAGAGGCGTTCATGCACGGCGAGCCTGCGAAGATCCGCACGGTCAAGGATGCGATCAAGGCGGGCATCGCCTACGTGAGCGAAGACCGCAAGTCGCTGGGGCTCAACCTGCTCGACACGATCAAGCGATCGATCGTCGCTGCGAAGCTCGGACGCATCTCGAAGGGCAGCGTCGTCGACGACCTCGACGAGGCGCGCTACGCCGAGGAATACCGAAAAGACCTGCGCATCAAGTCGCCCACGGTCGAGGCCGGCGTCGACACGCTGTCTGGCGGCAACCAGCAGAAGGTCGTGCTCGCCAAGTGGATGTTCACGCAGCCTGAGCTGCTGATCCTCGACGAGCCCACGCGCGGCATCGATGTCGGCGCCAAGGCTGAGATCTACCAGATCATCCGCAGGCTGGCAGACGAGGGCAAGGCCATCGTGCTCATCTCGTCAGAGCTGCCCGAACTGATCGGCATGGCCGATCGCATCTACACGATTTTCGAAGGCGAGATCACCGGCGAGCTCGATGCCGCACGGGTTGATCAGGAGACCGTCATGCGCCACATGGCGCCGACACAGAAGGGACACGCGGCATGACCGCTGACAACACCAAAGAGCGCCGCGGGTTCCGTGCAAGCGACATCTGGCTGATCTTCGGCCGCCGGGGTTCCCTGAAGCAGCTGAGCATCCTCGGCGCGCTCGTGATCATCATCATGATCTTCCAGATCTGGACGAACGGCACCACGCTCTCCTCGGGCAACGTGATCAACCTCGTGCAGGCGTATTCGTTCATCCTGATCCTCTCGGTGGGCATGGTGATGGTGATCATCACCGGCCACATCGACCTCTCGGTGGGGTCGGTGGCCGCATTCGTCGGCATCGTAGTGGCCACTTCGATGCGCGACTGGGGCCTGCCGTGGTGGGCGGGCATCCTGCTCGGCATCGCGCTCGGCGCCGCAATCGGAGCCTTCCAAGGATTTTGGGTCGCCTACGTGGGGATTCCCGCATTCATCGTGACCCTTGCGGGCATGATGATCTGGCGCGGTGCTCAGCAGTGGGTCGGCCAGGCGCAGACCGTCGCTGTTCCCGACGGCTTCCGCCAGGCGCTCTACGGCTACCTGCCTGAAGTCGGCCCCGCGACTCCCTACAACAACCTCACGCTGCTGCTCGGCCTCATCGTCGTGCTCGCGATCATCTTCTTCCAGGTGCGCTCGCGTGCCAAGCGCAAGAGCTCGGGCGCCATGCTCGAGCCCGTCTGGGTAGTCGTCGCACGCACCGGCCTGCTCTCGGCAGTCGTCATCTACGCGACGCTGCTGTTCGCCAGCGGCCGTGTCGGCACCAGCTTCCCGTTCTCGGGCATCATTCTCGCGGTGCTGATCCTGTTCTACGCGTTCCTCACCAGCCGCACCAAGATCGGCCGCCACATCTACGCAGTCGGCGGCAACCGCAGGGCTGCTGAGCTCTCGGGCGTGAACTCCCGTCGCACCGACTTCTTCGTGATGATGAACATGTCGACGCTTGCCGGTGTCGCCGGCATGCTGTGGGCTGCCCGTGCTGGCGCCGCAGGCCCCGGTGACGGCACCATGTGGGAGCTCGACGCGATCGCCGGAGTCTTCATCGGAGGTGCGGCTGTCGCAGGCGGCATCGGCACCGTCTTCGGAGCGGTCATCGGTGGCCTCGTCATGGCAGTCCTGAACAACGGTCTGCAGCTGGTCGGTGTTCCGACCGACCGCATGCAGGTCATCAAGGGACTCGTGCTGCTCGTCGCAGTCGGCATCGACGTGCTCAACAAGCAGCAGGGCCGCTTCTCATTCATCGGAATCATGATGGCGAAGCTCAAGTCGGGTCGAACCGGCGGCCAGCTTGAGCAGCCACAACAGACATCCATTAGCGACAAGTCATAGAGAAAAGGAAGAAATCCATGAAGAAGAAACTGTTTGGAGCGATGGCGCTCGCAACGGTCGCGGGCCTCGTGCTCGCCGGCTGCGGCACCGGACGCGAAGACACCTCAGGCGACGGAGACGGCACCGACGGCGGAGCCGGCTTCGACGCAGACGCCCGCATTGGCGTTGCACTGCCCGACAAGACCAGTGAGAACTGGGTGCTTGCAGGCGACCTGTTCGTCAACGGCCTCGAAGAGGCTGGCTTCACCCCCGACGTGCAGTACGCCGGCTCGGCGAACGCCGTGCAGGACCAGCAGTCGCAGATCGAGGCCATGATCCAGAACGGCGCACAGGTGATCGTCATCGGTGCCGCTGACACCGGCCAGCTCGCAACGCAGCTGCAGGCTGCCAAGGATGCTGGCATCCTGGTGATCTCGTACGACCGCCTCATCCAGGGCACCGAGAACCTTGACTACTACATCGCGTTCGACAACTACCGCGTCGGCGAGCTGCAGGGCCAGGCTCTGCTCGATGGCATGGCAGACCGCTTCCCCGATGCAGACACCTACAACATCGAGCTGTTCTCGGGCTCGCCCGACGACTCGAACGCACCGGTGTTCTTCGAGGGTGCAATGAGCGTCCTGCAGCCGAAGATCGATGACGGCACCCTGAACGTCGTGTCGGGCCAGTCGGAGCTGGCCGCTACTGCTACACAAGGATGGCTCGCTGAGAACGCTCAGGAGCGCATGGACAACCTGATCACGGCCAACTACCGTGGCGGAACCGAGCTGCACGGTGTGCTCTCGCCGAACGACACGCTGGCTCGTGCGATCCTCGCATCGACGTCAGACGCTGGCCTCGACACCCCGGTCGTCACCGGCCAGGACTCCGAGGTCGAGTCGGTCAAGTCGATCATGGAGGGCGTGCAGTACTCCACGATCAGCAAGGACACCCGCATCCTCGTCGCTGACACGATCGACCTGATCTCGACGCTGCAGGCAGGCGAGACACCCGAGGGTGCTGAGGGCATGGACAACGGCTCTGCCGACATCCCCTCGATCCTCCTCGACCCGGTCATCGTGACGCAGGAGAACGCAGCTGAGGTCTACGCAGACGACCCCAAGCTGGGCCCGCTGACGGAGCAGTAAGCAGAGCGCACAGAGTTGGGCTGAGCGGTGGCCCGTGTGGATTATCCACGCGGAGCCCCGCTCAGCCCCACTTCTGTGCGCTGGCGCGGCCACACATGCCGCCGGTCGCGAATGATCTGCAGCAGGTCTCGTTCGATCAGTGGCCACTGGTCATGTATCTGGCGATAGCTCAGTCTGATGACCAGAAATCCCTTCGCGACCAGCATTCGGTCGCGAGCAAGGTCTCGCTCGCGGGCCTCCCATGAACCGTGCCAACGCTCGCTGTCGCATTCGATGACCAGCCGGTCGCCGATCAGCAAGTCGACGCGGCAGTCGGCTGCCAACCACACCTGCGTGCGCGCACGGACGCCCTTTGCGCGCAGCCGGAGTCGAGTCATCGTCTCGGTTCCTGCTTCGGCTTCAGCGGTCATGTCCACCAGGCGCTGTACTCGCAGCGGAGCCTGGCGCAGCCACGTTCGCAGCTGGTGCTCGGTCGCTCGCTTCAGATGCAGCAGCGAGTCGAGTACGACGACGAATTGCTCGTCGTTCAGACAACGTGCTGCGCTGCGTGTTGCAGTGTCGATGTCGTCCACTGCCGAAACCACAGGAGGATTGGCGCCGAACGGTCTGCACGACGAGTGCTTCACGGTGATGTGATCCGCTGCGCGCATGTGCAGCTTCGTCGTCTCGGGCACCCAGACGCCGTGATGCCTCAAGGCTGAGATGCAGCCGCAGCAGCCTCCTAGGGCAACTGCTCGAACCGCGTTGAGGTCGGCTTGTGGGGTGGCGAACCATCCGGGCCGTATTCGTCTGAGGCGGCCGCGGTTCACCGCGGTGCGAATCTGCGATGGATTGAAGCCTCGGGTGTGAAGCTGTTTGCGCGTGTGCACACCGTGGTCTTGCATCCGGTCATGATGCTTCTTGCGCACGCCGGGTGATAGCTCGGATGCGGTTCTGTTGAAAGCCAGCGCTGTGGAGAGTTGCTTCTATGGCGGCGCACAGGGCGCCCTCTGAGCGGGGCTCCGAGTGGATTATCCACGCGGAGCCCCGCTCAGCCCCACTTCTGTGCGCGGCTCAAAGCACAGGCAGATCACCGGCAGCGACGCGGTAGTCGGCGGCGAGCCGGCTCTCGTCGGCGCCGTAGTCGCTGTATCGGCAGCCGAGTCCGTTGGCCTTCACACGGATGCCCTCGACCTCCCAGTGCGCTCGAGCACGGCTGAGCAGCCCGCCCGAGAAGTCACCCGCATGGTTCGTGACACGCCACCATGGCGACTCGCGCGCGTAGTGGCGCATGATCGATCCCACCTGTCGCGGGCCGATGCCGACGATGCGTCCGATCACTCCGTAGGCGGCGACGCGGCCCGGCGGAATCGCCTCGACGCAGCGCAGCACGTGCTCGACGACGAGCTCGCGCCGGTCGCTGCCAGCCCGGTCACTGCTGGAGGGATGCACCCTTGAGCTCCGGCAGCAGGAACACCGCGCAGGCCGCGATCAGGAACGCGACACCGAAGATCGCGAACACCATGACGGGCCCGCCCGACACGATCACCAGCGGCACGATGAACGGCGAGATGATCGAGGCGATGCGCCCGAATCCGGCGGCGGCTCCAGTGCCGGTTCCGCGAATGTCGGTGGGGTAGAGCTCGGGGCCGATCGCATAGAGCGCGCCCCATGCGCCTAGGTTGAAGAACGACAGCATGCAGCCGGCGGTGATGATCATGGGCTCGGTCGTCGCGAGGCCGAAGAACACCGCTGACCCGGCAGAGCCGACCATGAAGGTCGCAAGGGTCGCGCGGCGGCCCCACGCTTCGATCAGCCAGGCAGACACTGCGTAGCCGGGCAGCTGAGCGAGCGTGATGATCAGTGTGAAGGTGAACGACTTCACGAGGTCGAATCCCTGTGCGACCAGCAGCGACGGAATCCAGATGAAGGCGCCGTAGTACGACAGGTTGATGCAGAACCAGATGATCCAGAGGCCAGAGGTGCGGCGACGCAGACCCTTGCTCCAGATTCCCGGGGCGTCGCCGTCGCTCGTGCGCGCATCCGTCTTCTTGTTCCTCGCCGGAACGACTTCGAGTGCCTGCGTCTCGGGTCCGGGGGTCGGATGCGCGATGCCGGCGGAGTTCTCGAAGTCGCGCACGATGTGCTCAGCCTCGTCGAGACGGCCCTTCGACTCGAGGAACCGCACTGACTCGGGGAGGCCGAAGCGGATGACGATCGCGTAGGCGGCGGGCACGAGGCCGATTGCGAAGCCCCAGCGCCAGCCGTTTTCGCTGAGGGGAATGACGAAGGTGCCGATGCAGGCGGCGGCGATCCAGCCGACTGCCCAGAAGGCTTCGAGCCAGACGACCACTCGGCCGCGAATCCGCTTGGGGGCGAACTCCGAGATGAGGGTCGAGGCGACCGGCAGCTCTGCGCCGAGTCCGAGGCCGACGATGAATCGCAGCACGATGAGCATGCCGACGCCGGTGGCGAGGGCGGATGCGCCGGTTGCGATGCCGTAGATCAGCAGGGTCACTGCGAAGACCTGGCGGCGACCGATCTTGTCGGCGAGCAGGCCGCCGAACGTGGCGCCGATGGCCATGCCGACGAAGCCGATCGAGCCGATGAATCCGAGGGTCGTCGTGTCGAGGTCCCAGTGCACTGCGAGCGCAGCCATGACGAATGAGATCAGACCGACATCCATGGCGTCGAGGGCCCAGCCCACGCCGCTGCCGAACAGCATCCTTCCGTGCTTCTTCGTGAATGGAAGGCGGTCGAGACGCTCATTTCTTGTGAGACGACGCGACGTTGCGGGTGTAGTCATGCGTTATGGACTCTTCTGGCGCTGGAAACTGGGGGTGAGTACACAATAGCCAGCCGTGCATGAGTGTGTCACCATGAACTCATGAACGCTGCCTTCACAGATGACGAGGAATTCATCGAAGAGGAACGACTTGAAGTGCGGTCGTTCGTTGCCGGTCGCATTGACGAGGTCTGGCAGCACTGGGTCGACCCCGAGCTGTTGGCCGAGTGGTGGTGGCCGATGTTCGACGACACCCGCTACGAAGTCGATGCGCAGATCGGCGGCATCTACCGCATGCACACCGTGTCGGGCGGCATGGCCGTCGCGGGCGAATTCACCGAGGTGATCGACGGCAGGCGCCTCGAGTACTCGTGGCACTGGTCGGGCGAGTCGGGCGAGAGCAGCGTGTCGGTCGACTTCGCAGAGGGCGATGGCGGAACCGTCGTCACCGTCGCCCAGACCGGCATCGCGTTCGACGACATCGACCCGCTGACCGAGGGCTGGGAAGACGTGATGACCCGCCTCGAAGAGCGTTTCGACGACATGGCCGACGACTGATTGTCGTATCTCAATCGAAAGGCGTAGCCTGGGCTCGGATGTCGCGTGCGCACTGTGCGCGACTGCGAAGAGGAGAGACGCTTGACCATCGCAATCACGAACGCACACGTCATCCCCGTCACGGGTGAGGCATTCGACGGCACTGTCGTCATCGAAGACGGTCGCATCGCGGCGCTCGGAGCAGACATCGCTGTTCCAGAAGGCGCCGAGGTCGTCGATGCCGGCGGCGCACACCTGACCCCCGGACTCGTCGATGCGCACGTGCACCTGGGCGTGCATCCGGAAGGCGACGGCGGCGCCGCGAGCGACACGAACGAGATGACCGGCGTCAACCAGGCCGGCGTGCGCACGATCGACGCGATCGACCCCCTCGAAGAGGGATGGGATGCGGCACTGGCTGGCGGCGTCACGACAGTGAACGTCAACCCAGGGTCCGGAAACCCGATCGGCGGTCAGGCGACGACGCTGCACACGTGGGGCCGGATCGTCGACGAGATGACGCTGCGCGTGCCGGCTGGCATGAAGTCGGCGCTCGGCGAGAACCCCAAGCGCGTCTACGGCGAGAAGCGCCAGACTCCGTCGACCAGGCTCGGCAACGCGAAGGTCATTCGCGAGGCGTTCTTCGAGGCTCAGAACTACATGGCGCAGCAGGCTCACGCTGCAGCCGAGGGCAAGCCGTTCGCACGCGACGTCACGAACGAGGCGCTCGCCCAGGTGCTGCGCGGCGAGATCCCGTGGCGTCAGCACTGCCACCGTGCAGATGACGTCGTCACTGCTGTGCGCCTGTCTGAGGAGTTCGGCTACAAGCTCGTCATCGATCACGGCACCGAAGCGCACCTCGTCGCCGATCTGCTCGCTGAGAAGGGCATCCCCGTGCTGATCGGGCCCCTCTTCACGACCAAGTCGAAGATGGAGTTGCGCGGTCGCTCGATTGCGAACCCCGCGAAGCTGGCGGCTGCGGGCGTCGAGGTGTCGCTGATCACGGACCACCCGGTGATTCCGATCTCGTTCCACGTGCACCAGGCGAGCCTGGCGATGCGCGAGGGGCTCGACCGCGACACTGCGCTGCGTGCCATCACGATCAACCCGGCGAAGGTGCTCGGCGTCGACGCTGAAGTCGGCTCTCTCGAAGTCGGCAAGCGTGCCGACCTCGTGCTGTGGAGCGGCGACTGGGCCGACACCATGGCGCGCCCCACGGGCGTGTGGGTCGACGGCAAGCGCGTCTTCGAGTTCGATGAGGAGACCCGCGAAGAGCGCGTGGCATCGCGCGAGCTTGTCTAGATCGAGGCAGATCGTCACACTCGTGACGCTCGGGCTGCTCACGGGGCTCGGGCCGTTCACGATTGACCTGTATCTGCCGGCGTTCCCGCAGCTGCGGGAGGACTTCGGCGTCGCCGACGGCCAGGTGCAGCTGACGCTTGCCGCGACGACCCTCGGGTTCGCGCTCGGCCAGCTGGTCGTCGGGCCGCTCAGCGACCGCATCGGCAGGCGCATTCCGCTGCTGGCTGCGAACTCGGTGCATGTGCTGGCTTCGCTCGGCGTTGCGATGGCACCCGACATCGAGGTGCTGTCGCTGCTGCGCATCCTGCAGGGCCTCGGCGCTGCGGGCGGTGCGGTCGTCGCGATGGCGATGGTGCGCGACCTGTTCTCGGGCGATCGGCTGATCGTCGCGCTCAGCCGCCTCATGCTGGTGCAGGGTGCGGCGCCCGTGGTCGCGCCGATCGTCGGCTCGCTGCTGCTGAGCGTGGTCGAGTGGCGCGGCATCTTCGTGGTGCTCGCCGGCTACGGGCTGCTCATGATCGTGCTGCAGGCGCTGATCCTGCGCGAGACGCATCCGCGCGGGCGCGGGTTCGGCACTGCCGAGCCGTTCTTCACGCGCTATCGGCGCGTGCTGAGCGACCGCGTCTACGTCGGCATCCTGCTGCTCGCGTTCGCGACGTGGGGTGGCCTGTTCTCGTACCTGGCGAGTGCGTCGCTGCTGCTGCAGGGCGTGTATGGGTTCACCGAGCTGCAGTTCGGTGCGGTGTTCGCGGTCTGTGCGATCGGTGTCGTCAGCGGTTCGCAGGTGTCGCCGCTCTTCTCGACGCGACACGGACCCCCTGTCACGCTCATGCTCGGCACTGCCTACCTGCTGCTGATGGGCATCCTCATGCTGTCTGTCGCGCTGCTGGATGCGCATGTCGTGGTGATCATCGTCGCGCTGTTCCTGTACGAGTTCGGGGTGGGGCTTGTGAACCCGGCGGTGCAGGCGATCGGGCTCGGCCGTCACGGTCGCGATGCCGGAACCGCCGCCAGCCTGATCGGTGCCACCGGCATGCTCGGTGCGGCGCTGGTGGGGCCGGTGATCGGGATGTTCCCGGTGACGAGCGCTGTTCCGATGGCCTCGGCGGTCGCGATCTCGGCGGTCGTCGGCGTGATCGTGCTGTGGTCGGTGGTGCGGCCGCGCAGCATCGCACCGCTGCCGACCGGCGACGCGCGAACCGACGAGCTGCCCGTGCAGGGGCGTGGATAGCCTCGTAGTATCTGACTATGAGCGACTCCCAGATCGAGCAGGCGAAGAAGGCACTCGAAGAAGCGCAGCGAGCGCTTGCCGAGGCAGAGGCGAAGGCGGCAGAGGCTGCGAATGCGGAGGAGGCGGCGGATGCGCCAGTCGACGAGCCAGCAGCAGCGCCGGCCGAGCCTGCGGCAGGGGGGCCGCTGAGCGAGCCGAGTGTCTCGGTCATCCGCGACGGATACAAGTCGGAGGCCTCTTCACTTGACATCGGTGCACTCGTGAACGGGGAGGCGCGTGCGGATGTGCAGGTGCGCATCCCGCTTCGCATGCTGAACCGCCACGGGCTCGTCGCAGGTGCGACCGGAACCGGCAAGACGAAGACGCTGCAGGTGCTGGCCGAGCAGCTGTCTGATGCGGGTGTCCCCGTGTTCGCGCCCGACATCAAGGGCGACCTCACGGGTGTGCTGACTGCTGGCGAGAGCGGCGAGAAGCTGCTGGCTCGCACCGAGGGCATCGGCCAGGCGTGGGAGGGCAAGGCGTTTCCGAGTGAGCTGTTCAGCCTCGGCGGCCGCGGCACGGGTGTGCCGATTCGGGCGACGGTGACCGACTTCGGTCCGCTGCTGCTGTCGAAGGTGCTCGGCCTCAACCAGACGCAGGAGTCGAGCCTGTCGCTCGTGTTCGCGTTTGCCGACCAGCAGGGTCTGCCGCTTGTCGATCTGAAGGATCTGCGCGAGGTGCTGCTCTACCTCACGGGCGATGAGGGCAAGGAGGAGCTCGGTCGCATCGGCGGCGTCTCGAAGGCGACGGTCGGTGTGATTCTGCGTGAGCTGACGGCGTTTGCGGCCGACGGAGCCGAGGTGTTCTTCGGCGAGCCCGAGTTCGAGATCGATGACCTGCTGCAGGTCACAGACGGTCGCGGTGTGATCAGCCTGCTGCAGATTCCGGAGGTGGCGTCGCAGCCGAGGCTGTTCTCGACGTTCCTCATGTGGCTGCTCGGAGAGCTGTTCGAGCTGCTGCCCGAGGTCGGCGACCCCGACAAGCCGAAGCTTGTGTTCTTCTTCGACGAGGCGCACCTGCTCTTCAATGATGCGTCGAAGGACTTCCTTGCGGCGATCACGCAGACTGTGCGGCTCATCCGGTCGAAGGGCGTCGGCGTCTTCTTCGTGACGCAGACCCCCAAGGATGTGCCTGGTGACGTGCTCGCTCAGCTGGGCTCGCGCATCCAGCATCAGCTTCGTGCGCACACTCCCGACTCTGCCAAGGCGCTGCGTCAGACCGTGCGCACTTACCCCAACAGCGACTACGACCTCGAGGAGGTGCTGACGCAGCTCGGCATCGGCGAGGCGATCGTGACGGTGATGAACGAGAAGGGTGCGCCGACTCCGGTTGCCTGGACGCGGGTGCGGGCGCCGCAGGGGTCGATGGATCCGTCGCCCCAGGCCACTCAGGATGCCGTGGTGCAGGCGTCGTCGCTCGATGCCAAGTATCGCGACGCTGTCGATCGCGAGTCTGCGTTCGAGATGCTGCAGGCGCGAATCGGAGCTGCTGAGGCGGCTGCCGAGGCCGAAGCGTTTGCGAAGGAAGAAGAGGAGCGTCGCGAGGCAGAGCTCAAGGAGGCTGCTCGCCTCGAGCGGGAGGCCGCGCGCGATGCCAAGGCCAAATCGAGCTCGAGGTCGAAGCGTGACAACGGCAACCCTGTGCTTGATGCGCTGACTTCGCGAACGGGGCAGCGGATCATCAAGCAGGTCTTCCGAGGGATTCTGGGCAACCGTCGTCGCTGACTGACCTGCCGGTGAAGCCGAGCGCGATGCTCACCAGCAGCATGCAAACGGATGCGGTGGCGGCGAGCGGGTTCGCGACGCCTGCCAGCAGCACCAGGGTGACGCCTGCGGCTGCATCGATCACCGACGCCAGGGCGGCGTGGGAAGCGACTGGCTTCGGTGCTGGCAGGGCTGTTGCGATGCGCTCGAAGCGCTGCAGCACGGCAGTTGCCGGGATCAGCACGAGTGCGATCGACACCAGCCACGGCACTCTCGTCGCCCACCATGCTGCTGAGTGGGGTTCGGGCATGGGGATCTCGGCAGCCCAGAGCACGCCGATGAGTGCCATGATCAGCGGCATGTGCCACAGGTAGACGGTCATTGCTCGCGGGTTTGCGATGCGCACCAGTCTTGAGACGGCGGGGTGGGCGAAGGCTCGGTCGAGGGTCGGCTTGGCGAGTCGCAGTGCGCAGAGGTGCACGACAGCCAGCAGCGCGAGCAGGATCGTCGGCGGGTTGAGGTTGGCGATCAGGTCGGTGCTCCAGAGCCCGGTTGCCATGAGGGTGACCATGGCGGTCAGAGCGGCGACGAGTGTCACAGCGGGTGTGCGGCGGGATGCTCTGTGCAAGTCGCTGCGCCAGCTGCGGGCGAAGAAGCCGAGCTGCTGGGCGAAGAGCCAGACGAACAGCAGGTTGGCGTAGCCGATGCCGTCGATGCCGGTGACGATTCGTGTCAGGTCGACTGCGACGATCGCAGCCGACAGGGCGGCGACGGTTCGCTTCGGAGCGAGTCGGTGCAGTCGTGCCATGGCGGGAACGAGAGCGGATGCGCCGATGTAGACAGCGAGGAACCACAGTGGCTGGGCGATGCGGTGTCCGGCTTCGGCTGCGAGTTCATCGCTGAGGCCGGCTGCTCTGGCTATTGCGATTCCGGTGGCCGAGATTGCGATCATTGCGACTGCAGGGATCACGAGTCGTCGCGTGCGGGCGACGACGTAGGTGGTCCAGTGTTCGCCGCGACTCTGCATCTGGCGCCACTGGCTCAGTGATGCGAAGCCGCCTGCGATGAAGAACAGCGGCATGACCTGCAGTGCCCAAGTGAGGGGAGCGAACCAGGGCTGGCCGTCCATGGCGACGGATGTCACGAGGGAGCCGTGTGAGTTCTCGATGCCGACCATGAGTGCGTGCAGCACGACGACCACCAGCAGGCATGCGGTGCGGATGGCGTCAATGGTGCCGTCGCGGCCTGGTGCTAGTGCTGGTGTTGGCGTGGCTGTGCGTTCTGCGGCTGCGCGGGCCGGGTGGTGTGCGATTGCCATGGTGTCTCCTCGTTCGGCTGAGGAGAACGTATGGTTCAGGCATGCCGGTGCGCGTCACTCTCTCGAGGGGTTCGGGCGCGACGAGAGGATGACGTTCTGAGATGTTCGGGCGTCAGTCGCTGGCGGGCCGGCCGGCATACACGCATCACCCGTGCACGCCCAAACGGGAGTACACGAGAAACCGCAATTCGCGCATCCGTGCACCAGAAGCCGCAGCTTCTGCGGTTTCTCGTGACATCGCGGTTTCTCGTGACGCGGGCGGGCATCGACAGTGGGAATCGGCTGTCGGGCATCATCTTCGGATTGCCCTGACGGCTTTCCATTTCTGAGTCTGGGGGTCTTTGGTCATCTTGAGGCGTTCGAGATGCACTTGATGGTGGTGGGGAAACGATCCTGACGGATCGTTTCCGTGGATTGTGCTGGATCGGAGGCTCGCGATCCCGGTCTTTCCACGAAAACGGCCTGTTAGCCGTTTTCCCACACTGACGGGATCGTGCATCCGTCTGTCGCACAAGTGGGGTAGGCGACGTTCAGCGCCTTGCGCTGGGCAGGGGAGAACAGTCGCTGTGACCGGCCGAGCTTCAACACATTGCCGGAATCGTCGGTGATGGCCGCCTGCACCGCGTCGTCGCAGATGATCCGGGAGACCTCAGCGACCGGCACGAACTCCTGTGTGCGGCTGACACGAGCGAGGGCTGGCGTGCCGTTGGCGTGCTTGTCGATCTCGGCCATGGGCACGGTGACGAGCAGCGTTGGTGCGGACCCACCTTGAGTGCTCGTGTGCTTGCTCTTCGCGGCGGTGGTGAAAGCCTGGACGAATGCGTCGGCCATCTTCTGCTCACGGGTGCGCATGTCGATCTCGGGGTCACCGTCTGGTGCTGAAAGGCGCGTGCGTGGCGATGCGTTCGCATCGAGGAACTGCATCACCGCCGCACCATCCGTTGCTGTCAGCAGTGTGATGACGGTGACCATGCCGTCTTCTTGTACCCACGCTTTGCACGACCTCCGCGAATGCTGCTGCTCGGTGCGCAGCTCGACCTGCTCGGGATCGTGCTGGGCGAACCAGCCGCGGATGCTGTCGCGGAGGTCTTCGGGGCTCCACGGCTGGCTGGAGTCGCTGCCCTCAGCAAATGCGACGGCACTGCGATCGGCCATGGCCAGGAACTCCGCATCAAAGCGATCACGCTGCCGATCAAACTCCCGCACGATGATGATCGCCTGTTGTGACGACACTGTGCCGGCCTCGATCGCTTCGGCAAGCACCGGGTACTCGCGGTGCTCCAACAGTTTGCCGAGTCGCACGTAGGCGTCGGCCTGGCCCTTTGCGAACCCGACTTCATGCTGCAAGAGGTTTGCAGTCGAGGAGTATTGGAGGTCTTTGGCGACGCTCGACAGGATTGAGCCGGAGTGCTCGAGCACCTGTGCAAACCTAGCCAGATGCGCCTGGTGCTGCAGAGCGAACTCGGTCATCGCGTTGAGTGTCGCGAACCGGTCGCCAGTGGAGCACGAGGTGAAGTCGTCGAAGGCGGCATCCAACACCTGGGCAGCCTCCGCGGTCAGTCACTGAATCGTCTCAGCGGTGCTGCTCGGCGTTGCAGTGGCTAGTGCGGTGCTCATGCTCACCTCCTTCGTTAGAACCAACGTAATGGCGACGTCTGACATGGGGAGGCGGCGTCGGATCGAGCGAGAATTGCGGTGCACGAGAGGCCGCAATTCGGGCATCCGTGCACGAGCAGCCGCAGGTTTTGCGGTTTCTGGTGACATTGCGGTTTCTCGTGGCGCAGCTGCCAGCGACGAAGCAGACGCAGGCGAAGCCGCAGCAGCCCTACCGCTCCGCGGTCACCAGCCCTGACTCGTAGGCAGTGACGACGATCTGCGTGCGGTCGCGCAGCCCGAGCTTCGACAGAATCCGAGAGACGTGCGTCTTCACGGTCTGCTCAGACACATACAGCTCAGCCGCAATCTCGGCATTCGACTTGCCCGTCGCGATCTCGCGCATGACGCCGAGCTCGCGCTCCGTCAGTTCGCTGAGCTTCTGGGCGTCACGCCTGGGCGCAGGCCGTGTCGCATAGTCGGCGATCAGCCTGCTCGTCACAGAGGGAGCAAGCAGCGACTCGCCCCCAGCCACGACGCGCACCGCACTGACGAGATCGTCGGCCGTCGCATCCTTGAGAATGAACCCGCTCGCACCCGCCCGCAGCGCATCGAACACATACTCGTCGGCATCGAACGTCGTCAGGATGATCACCCGCGGATGCGACAGCCCCGGCATCGCAAGCACCGCCTTGGTGGCGTCGATGCCGTTGAGCTTGGGCATGCGGATGTCCATGAGGATCACATCAGGACTCGTGCGCTTCACGAGCTCGGTCACCTCGAGGCCGTCGGCAGCCGTCGCGACTACCGTGACGTCGGGCTGCGCGTCGAGCAGCGCACCGAATCCCTGCCGCACCATCGCCTGGTCATCGACGATCATCACCCGGATCGGGGTCACGGAATCAGGCGCGTCGCTCATGCCAGGAACGTAGCACGCGCCAACGACAGAATCCGGCTCAGCACAGAACTATCACTCTCAGGGGTGCCATGCGATTCACTCTCGCGGGTGACGCAAGCGCGAAGCCGTGCCAGCACTGTGGTGCCTGTCAGCGAAACCGCAAGCAAGTCCGCAGGCAGAACCGCAGACAAGATCCGCAGGCAACACCGGCGAGACCCATCACCGCCGGCACACAGAGTAGGAGACAATCGACCAATGGCCACACACCAGCAGGAGGCGCACCCGTCGTGGCTGCGCCGCACGGCCTCGCAACTGGGTCGCGACTACGCATACGTCGTGCCCGGCATGTTCATCTCAGTGTTCGCCTTCGCGGTGCTGCTGACGCTCTTCACACTCGGAGTCGGCACCGTCATCATCTGGGTGGGCGCGATCATCCTGCCGTTCACCCTCGCGATCGCAGGCGCCTTCGCCGACCTGTCGCGTGTGAGACTGCGGATGCTCGGCATCGACTTCGCACCGGTGCAGTACCAGCCGCGTCAGCGGGGCGTGCTCGGCACCATGAAGACACTCGCAGACCCGCGCCGCTGGCTCGACCTGGTGTTCGAGGGGCTGATCGCGTTTCCGATGCGCCTGTTCACCTTCGTGTTCGCGGTCACGTGGTCTGCGATCGCACTCGGCGGGCTCACCTTCTGGATCTGGGGTGCGACACTGCCGCGCGGAACATCGCTGATCGAGCTGATTCTCGACGCCATGTTCGGTGGCGCGATTCCGGCGTCGATCACCGGCAGCTTCTGGGTCGACGCCGTGTTCAACCTGGTGCTCGGCATCATCGCGATCGTCACGCTTCCGTGGGTCATGCGCGGCCTCGCCCTGCTCGACGCCTCGGTCACGAAGGCGGCGCTGCTCGGCGGATCATCAGGCGTCTCGAATCGCCCCGGCCCTCCCCGCCAGGACGCTCCCGGCTCCGGCGCCGCAGCTCAGCCGCGCCCGCGCATCCGCACTGAGGGCACTGCCCGCGGGCAGTCATTGTCGGCAGACGGATGGGCGTGGATCGTCGCCGGCGCCGCTGCGGTCGCGCTGCTGGCAGTGACGTGGCCTGTTCTCGCAGCCGCGTACGAATGGAACGTCGTCGTCTCGATGGTGCTGGCCGTCGCGCAGAGCGCCGCGGTCGTGCTCGCAGTGCGCTGGGCGGTCGCCGCGATCCTGCTCGACGTGTTCACCATCACGGGGTCGATCCTCTACGTCGCAGCCGCTGGCCCGCTGGTCGACCTCCCGCTTCCGTGGCCGGTCACGCTGCTGATCGCCCACTCGCTCATCGTGCTGCTGGTCGCGCTGCGACGCCCGTGGCCGTGGAGCGTCATCGCCTGGTTCGGCGGCTTGGTGCCGTCGGGTCTCCTGCTCGCAATCCTCGATGGCACCGATCTGCCCGGGCACGTGATGGCCAACATCATCGTCGCCGCGTCGGTCTCGGGCGGAGTCGCCGTCATCGGTATCGTCATCCGGCAGCTGACGCAGAGCCGCGGCGCCCTCGACACCGAGCGCCGCGCAAGCGCCGAGCAGACCGCAAAGCGCCAGGAGCTCGAGGAGCGCAACCGCATCGCACAGGAGCTGCACGACGTCGTCGCACACTCGATGTCGGTCATCGCCGTGCAGTCGACGACCGCGAAGTACCGCATCGAAGGCCTCGACGATCGAGCCGTCGGCGAGTTCGCCTCGATCGCCGACTCGTCGCGCCGAGCGCTCACCGAGATGCGCGGCCTGCTGAGCCTGCTGCGCACCGACTCCGATGCACCGCTCGCTCCGCAGCCCGAACTGGCTGACCTCGAGGCGCTCATCGAGTCGACTCGCCAGTCAGGAGCCCGCATCGACTTCACCGCCCTCGACTCGCAAGGCGAGCCGGCGCAGCTCGCCGCAGTCGCCGCATCCGTGCCCTCTGCGACTGGGCTGACGGCCTACCGCATCGTGCAGGAGTCATTGAGCAATGCGGTGCGACACTCGCCGGGGGCCGACGTGCACGTCTCGGTGCGGCGCGAGACGGATGCGCTGAGCATCCGAGTCGAGAACGGTCTGGCGTCTGAGGCGCTCGCGGCTTCGCCTTCGCCAGGCTCCGGCATGGGGCTTGTGGGCCTACGCGGCCGCGCAGCTGCACTCGGCGGTCAGGTCACAGCTGGCCCGACTGCGACTGGATACCTGCTTACGGCACGTCTTCCTCTGCAGTGACCTCGGTGCAGATCATCCTGCAGGCGTATTCTTCGTCGGCAATGACCTGTCACGGGCCAGTCGTGCACGACAATTGCGATCATGACTTCGTCGCTCACGACCGCGCCTGCGCGCCCGCAATCACTCAGGCAGACACTGCGCGACTTCGGACGCCCGCCGCGCATCGTCGGTCTCGACATCGCTCGCGGCATCGCCGTCATCGGCATGATCGCAGCGCACACGCTCGAGACTTCAGCCATGTTCGTGTGGTCGGATCCAGAGACCTGGACTGCGCTGGCCAACGGTCGCCCGTCGATCCTGTTCGCGCTGCTCGCGGGCATCTCGATCGCCCTCATGACCGGGCGAACGCAAGTGCCCGAGCGCTCGCAGCTGGGCAGCATCCGACTGCGGCTGGTCGCGCGCGGCGTGATGATCTTCGCGATCGGGCTGGTGCTCGAGCTGCTCGGCACCAACATCGCCATCATCCTGACGTTCTACGGCATCGTCTACGTCGTCGCGATGCTGTTCGTCGGGCTGCGGGTGCGAACGCTCGTGATCTGGGCGGCTGCGCTCGCGGTCGCGGGGCCGGCGCTGCAGGCGGGGCTGGTCAGCGTCTCGCCATTCGGGTTCGGCGAGGGCACGACGCTCATGTTGCACGGCACCTACTCGATCTTCGTCTGGACGTCGCTGATGCTCGCGGGCCTCGCCCTCGGCAGGCTCGAGCTGACGCGGGCCAAGGTTGCTGCTGGGGCGCTGGCGATCGGCGTTGCGATGTCTTCCATCGGATACTCGGTCGGCGTGCTGTGGGGGCCAGGAGAAGAAGCCGGATGGTCGTCGTCGGTGTCGAGCGCGTCTTCGTCGGCGTCGTCGAGTGCCTATGCAGCGCCCGTGACTCCGGGCGACGAGGTCGATCTGTCTGGCCTGTTCTGCGAGGACTACGGCGACGGCTTCGTGTCGTGCTACCCGCCTGAGTTCTTCGATGAGATGCCCGAAGACGAGCCGATCGAGTCGCAGCAGCGGCTCGGCGGAAGCTGGGACGACTACATCGACATGGTGCAGGCCAACGCGCCGCTCGACATGATGTCGGATGCGCTCCTGGCGAGCTCGCCGCACTCGGGAGGCACGATGGAGCTGTTCGGATCCGGCGGTCTTGCTCTCGCGCTCGTCGGCCTGCTGCTGCTCGTCGGGAGGGGGCTGCGGCACGCGCTGCTGCCGATCGCGGCGGTCGGTTCGATGCCGCTCACGGCCTACACGACGCACGTCGTGGTGATCTGGATCGTCGGAGGCCCGGGCGGCTGGATCGACGACCCCGCGTTCTTCTGGTGGCTGACCGGCGCCGTGCTCGTCGGCTGCACTGCGTGGGCGCTGCTCGTGGGACGCGGGCCGCTCGAACGGCTGACCGCATACGTCAGCAGGCGGGTCGGCTAGGCGTGATGTCCAGCTAGGCAGCCGGCCTGAGCTCGTTCGGGTCGAGCGGGAAGCGCGCGCTGTACAGCTGCTTCTCGCCGCCGATCACGTTGAAGGCGCCGTCGTCGACGGTGAGGCCGATGGTCTCGGGCGTGACTTCGGTGACGCGAACGCGCAGCCACTCGCCTGATGCGAGCCGCAGCTCGTAGGCGTCCGCGAGGTAGCCGATGCCGAGCTCTTCGAGGGCCTCTTCGGCCTCGAGCCAGTCGACATTGCCGGTGACGTCGCGACCCAGCAGGTCGACTGCGACGAAGTCTTCGCCGGATGGGCGGATCCAGCCGACGAGTTCGCGGTCGGTTCCGCGGCGGTGCTCGATGTGCGTTTCGGTCATGCCCACGAGCGTATGCGACTTGGCCCGCCATAACTCACGTCATAGCGGGGTGCCGACTGCAATATGCAGCTGACCCGCCTCAGGAGCGTGAGTTGTGGCGGAGAACTGTCAAAGAATTGACGGAGGATAGGGGATTTGCAATTCGCACTGCGAATTGATTGAGGGGTGCATCGCCTATGCGACGCGAAGCGGAGGATAGGGGATTCGAACCCCTGAGGGCTTGCACCCAACACGCTTTCCAAGCGTGCGCCATAGGCCACTAGGCGAATCCTCCAGGTGACCGTTCAAGGTCAACTCCACAACTCTACCCAATATTTGCTCGGGCTTCGACGCGAGCGGCATTCGCGCATCCGCCGGACTAGTGTTGGTGCCGTGACTCGCATCGTCATCGCTTCTCCAGAAGGCCATACCGGCAAGTCGATCATTGCGCTCGGACTCGTCGACGCACTGAGCAGAAGGGTCGAGCGCGTGGGCGTGTTCAGGCCCGTCGCGCGCTCGAGCGAAGACTTCGTTCTCGACGCGCTGCTCGAGCATGAGGCGGTCGTCACCGACGCCGCCATCGCGACCGGAACCACGTACGACGCAGTGCACGACAGCCCGGATGCGGCACTCGCCACGATCGTCGAGCGGTTCCATGTCGTAGAAGACGGCTGTGATGCGGTGGTCGTGCTCGGGTCTGACTACACCGACGTCGGCAGCCCCGCCGAGCTCGAGTACAACGCGCGGGTCGCCGCGAACCTGGGCGCATCGGTCGTGCTGGTGCTCGGCGGGTTCAACCCCGACACCCGCCAGCCGCGCTCTGCAGAAGAGCTGCGTCAGCTTGCGCTCGTCTCGATCGGCGAGCTGCACCAGGCCCACGCGACCCTGGGTGCCGTCATCGTGAACCGCGTCGTCGGCGACCGCGACGAGATCCGCGGAGTCGTGTCGACCGTCGTCGAAGAAGCGCCTGTTTGGACGATCGGCGATGATCCCGAACTCTCGGCCCCGACCGTTGCCGAGCTCTTCGCGTCGACGGATGCGCAGCTCGTCTCGGGCGACGCAGCACTCGTCGATCGCGCCGCACTGGGCACCGTTGTCGCCGGGATGTCGATGGAGAACGTGCTCGATCGCCTGATCGAGGGCGGCGTGCTGGTGGTTCCGGGCGACCGAGCCGACGTGGTGGTCGGCGTGCTGCTGGCCCAACAGTCGGAGACGTTCCCGAACATCTCGGGCATCATCCTGAACGGCGGGTTCGACCTGCCGCCATCGGTGCAGCGGCTGCTCGACGGGCTGCGGCTCTCGATGCCCATCGCGAAGAGCCCGCTCGGCACCTACGACTCGGCGCGCGCGATCGCGCACACCCGCGGCTCCTTTCTGCGCGGAACCGTGAGTCGGCGCGAGCTCGCGCTCGCGACCTTCGAGCAGAGCGTCGACGTTCCACACCTGCTCGACCATCTCTCGGTGCAGAGCGCTGAAGTCGTCACGCCGCTGATCTTCGAGCACGGGCTGATCGAGCAGGCCCGGCAGAAGCGGATGCGCATTGTGCTTCCCGAGGGCGACGACGACCGCATTCTCGAAGCGGCGGCAATCGCGATGCAGCGACAGATCGCCGACGTCGTGCTGCTGGGTGACGAGTCTCAGATCCGCGCCCGCGCATCCGAACTCGGGCTGCAGCTTGAAGACGTGCGCATTCTGCCGACCGACGCCGGCGGCGACCTCGAGAAGTATGCGGGCGAGTACGCGAAGCTGCGCGCACACAAGGGCGTCACTCTTGAAGAGGCTCGCGAACGAGTGCAGGATGGCAGCTACTTCGGCACCATGATGGTGAAGCTCGGCGACGCCGACGGCATGGTCTCGGGCGCCGCCAACACCACAGCACACACGATTCGGCCGTCGTTCGAGGTCATCAAGACCAAGCCGGGGGTCAACGTCGTCTCGAGCGTGTTCCTGATGGCGCTGGCCGATCGGGTGCTCGTCTACGGAGACTGTGCGGTGATTCCGGATCCGACCGCAGACCAGCTCGCCGACATCGCTGTGTCTTCAGCCGACACGGCCGCGCAGTTCGGCATCCGCCCCCGCATTGCGATGCTGTCGTACTCGACCGGCGAATCCGGAACCGGCGCCGAAGTCGACAAAGTGCGCGAGGCGACCGCATTCGTGCGCGAGCGTGCGCCGCACCTGCCCGTGGCCGGACCGATTCAGTACGACGCGGCCGCCGACCCGACCGTTGCCGAGAAGAAGATGCCCGGCAGCGATGTCGCGGGCCAGGCCACGGTGTTCATCTTTCCCGACCTCAACACCGGCAACAACACGTACAAAGCCGTGCAGCGGTCGGCCGGTGCGGTTGCCATGGGGCCGGTGCTGCAGGGGCTGAACGCGCCCGTCAACGACCTGTCGCGCGGCGCCACGGTGCCCGACATCGTGAACACGATCGCGATCACCGCGATCCAGGCGCAGTCCGCGCAGGAGCAAGCATGAGCACCGTCTTTGTCGTCAACGCCGGCTCTTCGAGCTTGAAGTATCAGCTGGTCGAGCTTGCAAGCGGCGCGTCGCTGGCTTCGGGACTCATCGAGCGAATCGGGCAGGTGCGCTCGAGTGCCAAGCACAAGAATGCCGCCGGCGGTGAGGCTCAAGAAGAGCTACACATTCAAGACCACGCCCAGGCATTCGGATGGGTTCTGCGCCAGTTCGACGCAGTCGGCCCCAGCCTCGATGATGCCGACATGATCGGCGTGGGGCACCGGGTGGTGCAGGGCGGTTCGCGGTTTGACCGCGCGACGATCATTGACGGCCGCGTGCAAGATCAGATCGAGGCCTTGAGTCCACTGGCACCGCTGCATAATCCCGCAAATGTGGTGGGCATCCGTGCCGCTCGAGCAGCGTTCGCGAACCTGCCCCACGTGGCCGTGTTCGACACCGCCTTCCACCTCACGTTGCCGCCCGCTGCATACACGTACGCTCTGGATCGCTCGGTTGCCGAAGAGCACCGAGTGCGCAAATACGGCTTCCACGGCACGAGCCACCAGTTTGTGTCGCGCAGGCTCGCGGAGCTTGTCGGTAAACCCCTTGGCGAGACGAACTCGATCGTGTTGCACCTGGGCAATGGCTCATCCGCGTGTGCTGTTCGGGGCGGCGAATCGGTCGAAACGAGCATGGGCATGACGCCGCTTGCGGGGCTCGTCATGGGCACGCGCACCGGCGATATTGATGCGAGCGTGCTGCTGCACCTTGCTCGCAACGGTGGGTACTCGATCGACGATCTCGACACCCTGTTGAACAAGCGGTCTGGCCTGCTCGGCATGGCCGGCTCGAATGACATGCGCGACGTGCGGGCCAGCGCTGGCGCGGGTGTTGAGGCTGCGCGCGTTGCTCTTGAAACCTACACGTATCGGATTCGCGGTGTCGTCGGGCAGTACATGGCGCAGTTGGGCCGCACGGATGCGCTCGCATTTACCGCAGGCGTCGGCGAGAACAGTGCCGAAACTCGTGCCGAGTCGCTGGCCGGCCTCGAGTCGTTCGGCATCGTGATCGACGCCGACCGCAACGCTGGAACCGGGCCCGATGGTGACGCGAAAGAGCGCCGCATCTCGGCCGACGAGTCCGCTATTGCGGTGTGGGTTGTGCCCACGAACGAAGAGCTCGAGATCGCGCAGCAGGTCGCGGCGGTTGTCGCCTAGCGGTTTTCGAGCTCGCTGATTGCCGAGGGGTCTGCGTCGTTCAGGAAGTCGGTCAGTCGCGTGACTTCTGCGTCTTCACTGATGAGCGCTGCGGCTTCGCGCAGTGCAAAGAGGCAGCGCAGTACGCCGCGGTTACCTTCGTGACTCCAGGGAATGGGGCCTGCGCCCTTCCAGCCAGCCTTCCGCAACGAGTCCAGCCCGCGGTGGTAGCCGACGCGAGCGTAGGCGTACGCCTCGACGTCGCGGCCCTCGGCGCGGGTCCTGTCGGCGAGTTCCGCCCAAGCGAGGGGAGACTCCGGATGCGCACGCACGACATCCGCCGGCGCAGTGCCGTGAGCGAGTGCTTGCGAGACCGCA
This sequence comes from Agrococcus casei LMG 22410, assembly GCF_900163565.1. Classification (GTDB taxonomy): domain Bacteria; phylum Actinomycetota; class Actinomycetes; order Actinomycetales; family Microbacteriaceae; genus Agrococcus; species Agrococcus casei. The sequence goes on along the minus strand of NZ_FUHU01000044.1, from coordinate 129,248 downwards.
GTGTTTTCGGGCAGGAGTGTGGGCTCTGGTCCGAGCAGGTTCTCACCGATCATGCGGGCAGTCTACGCGGGCGGCAAATGGCTGATCTGCGGAACGGAAAGAATAAAGACTCCCCGCGCACCCGCCAGAGCCCGGTTACCCTTGCTACGTTTCCGTCCTGGGGGAGTTGGCCTGGATGGCGCCACGCGAGGAGCCGACAACCATCGTATCAGCGCTTCATTGCTGGATGCTCACGAGCCGTTTGTCACTGTGCATGTTCCATTGCCAACGATCGCGGGCAACGCGGCTTGGATCGAGGTTGGATTGTTCGAAATCCATGTCTGACCGCCGGCCATCATCTTCGTGGTCCTCCCTTCAAAGATGAGAGTTGTCCCGAAGAGGCTCCCAACGTTGTCAAGGAGACCAGAACTGAAAGTTGAGCGATACCACCCATTGCCCAGGTCTTGGTGGCTGGGCGTGATGGAGGTCCAGCTACTCGAAGAGCTGGACCGGACGCGCCAAGTGGTGTTTGAACTAGGGACGAGGCCGGCATGGATTTCAGTTTCCGATAGCCGCCAGGTGATCTGGAGCACAGTCCCTGCAATGAATGGGTTGCGACAAGTATCAACGGGACTGTTCACCTGCGGGGGTGAAAGACGTGCAGCAGTCAACCCAGCCGCAGTGTACTCCCGGTCAGTCCAATAAGCCTCAGTCTGCTCGGCCGAAGGCAAGGCGACCAGGCTGAGTGAGAGTCCGACGAGGGCGACTGCAACGAGTATCCGCCGCCGAAATGCTATGCGCCGCTGGTGCTTGGACATACGGTTGCGTGACTGGCTCATGACGCATCCGCTTGGCGTCGTGACAGCAGGCTTGCACCGGCGATGCCTGCAACGATCGCGCCGAGTGCCATCAGCAGCACTCCGCCGATACGCAGGCCCGTTTCGGGCAGTTGGCCTTCACCCGGTGGGGTGGCCTCGACCTCGTCGCCAAATCCGTTGGCGAGCACGCGAAGTTCGGTCTCGCCGCTAGGTGCGTCGGACGATTCGGCCAGCGAGACATCAAGCCTGAGGTGTTGGGCTGTCTCGGCGTCGAAGCGCAACAGGTGCTCGCTATGCCCGTCAAGGGCGACAGTTGCACGTTCACGAAGCAGAGTGGCACCAGAGGTGCACAGTCCGTCATCCCATTCGACGTCGCATGCGCGCACGACGACTGACAGCGGCAGTTCGCCAGTGCCCGAGAGGGCCACGTCGACGACTCCCGGTTCTGGAGCATCTGCAGAGACCGACACAGTCCACACCACTTCGTCGCCAGGCAGCATGTTTGCCATGACCGCAGTGTCTGCGGTCGACACCAGCTCGAGGTACTGTCCCGTGATCACCTGTGACGTCGAGGCTGCGGATGCTGGGGCAGCGCTCGCGGCAGCCAGGACTGCGGCAAGCGCCATGGTTGCGAGGACGCGCGCCTTCATTGTTCAGCCCCCGCTAGAGCGGCAGGTCTGGAGCGTTCCTGTTTGGGCCAGAACGCCCATCCGACCAGGAGTGCCATGGCGATGGTGAGACCGCCGAGCACCAGTGGGTCGCCGAACCAGACGATGACATTCGCCAGCCCCGGAATCGAGAACAGCACCGTGCGCACTGTCTCGACGGGGTAGGGCTGGGGGTCGTCCTGCTCGTTGGCGTCGCCGCGCATCGTGATGATGCGCTGGTCGTCGACGGCCCCCGGTTCGACCGACGTGACGCGGTGCGTGACCGGCAGCAGATCGCCGCGGTCGACGGTGACGACATCGCCGACCTCGATCTCGCTGGCTGGGCCCTCCTGCACGATTGCGACCGACCCAGCCGGAATCGTCGGCGACATGGAGCCCGTCGAGAACATCATCAGCGTGATGCCCATCGTGTGCGCCAGGATGACGAGCAGAATGCAGACCGCACCCGCGACCGCGAGCACCCAGAGCAGGGCGTCAACGACCCACGAGCTGGCCTGGCGGCCAGCGTGTCTGGGTGTGTGGGTCATCTTCGGGCTTTCGGATGCGGTGATGCGGTTTACGGGGCGGTGGAAGTCGCGACGAACTCCCAGGATGCGGTGGTGGTCAGGCCCTGCGCCGAGTTCGGTGCAGTCGTCGGCAGTGTGACGGCGAAGCAGTAGTTGACACGGTTGCCTGAATTTGCCTGTACGGTTTGTGTCACTCCCTGGGTCGAGCTCGCGGTCATCGGCTGACCGGGGGCCACGACGTTTGCAGCCGAACCTGCCCCGTTGAACGTGGCCGCATTGCAAGTCACCCCGCTGACGGTCCGGACCCCGTATGTGAGATGGGCACCGAGTCCGCTGTTGTTCGTGCCTGTTGCGTGCAGTGCGACGGTTCCCGCGACTGACGGGTTGATCGTGCTGACGCTGTACAAGGCGTAGGTGGTTGTGCCTGGAGCCATCGCTGTCGGTGCGACCTGGAAGTTCAGGGTCGCGGCAGAGCCAGCAGTAGCGTGCTCGGTGAACGTGGTGCCGTTAGTCGACCCCACGATGCCGAAGTGTCCGGCCGTAAAGGTTGCCTGGCTGTGCTCTGAATCAGTCCAGGCTGCGAGCGTCACGCTCGCGCCGACGCCGAGCACCAGGCCGCTCGCAAGGAGGGCCCGCACTCGGCGCCTGCGCAGGCGTGATGCATCGGAGCTATGGCGACCCACGGTGGGCTAGTTGGATTCGGCGGTGAACTGCCAGGTGGCTGTCGCGGTCGCGCCCTCCGCCAGGGCAGCGTCAGCGGTCACCACGAAGCACAGCTGTGCAGGTGCTCCTGCGTCTGCGCCAGCGCCTTCGGTGAGCGCAACACTGGATCCAGGCGTGAATGCTGTCAGATCAGCACCTGATGCGACAGTGTCAGCACCAGCGATTGCGTCGGCGCCGCAAGTGGCTGCGGCATCAATCGTGTAGACCTCATAGGCGAGGTTTGCAGCATTCGGTCCGTCTGCAGTGACAGCGGTTGCGTTCAGCGTTGCCGGGCTGGTCGTGGCTGCGTCGAGGCGGAGCCAGAAAGGTGCGTAGACAGTGTCTTAGGGAGCCATGTTGCTGGCATCGACAGTGAAATCGATCGCCGCTGCTGCGCCGGCAGACTCGTGCTCTTCATAGGTGCCCGCTGCGCCGTCGACCGCGCCCTCGAGGTTGAATGATCCCGCTGTGAAATCGCTCGACGCGAACTCCGAGTCGTTCCACGCTGCGAGCGTGACTGCCGTGCCGACGCCGAGGACGAGGCCGCCCGCGAGGATCGCCAAGACCTTGCGACGCTTTGTGTTCTCTGTCATGTGATTCTCCGATGCTGATGGCTCATGCCATAGGTGAAGCCGGGGCCAATGACTGCCTCCGACATGAAGGATTGTGTACCAATTATCTCGGCAATAGCAGTAAGAGGCAATGGTGATTGTGACGATCTGCAAATGTTTAAGATTTGAACCAGACTTTCTTTGGACAAATGTCCAAAGCTGCTGATTGCTCCGCCTGTGGAGACCGCGCTGCGATGTCAGTGGCAGTCGCTAGGCTGGAGTCCATGGTGTCGGCTCTGTATCGCAGGTATCGGCCGGAGGCATTCGCTGAGCTCGTGGGCCAGCAGCATGTCACCGAGCCGCTCATGACCGCGCTTCGCACCGATCGTGTGAATCACGCGTATCTCTTCAGCGGCCCGAGAGGCTGCGGCAAGACGACCAGCGCGCGCATCCTCGCTCGGTGCCTCAACTGTGCAGAGGGGCCGACCGACAGCCCCTGCAACGTGTGCCCCTCGTGTGTCGAGCTCGGCCGCGACGGCGGCGGCTCGATCGACGTCATCGAGATCGACGCAGCCAGCCACGGTGGCGTCGACGACGCCCGCGATCTGCGCGAGCGAGCCACCATCTCACCGGCTCGCGACCGCTACAAGGTCTACATCATCGACGAGGCCCACATGGTCTCGAAAGACGGCTTCAACGCACTCCTGAAGATCGTCGAAGAGCCGCCTGAGCACGTCAAGTTCATCTTCGCGACCACCGAGCCCGACAAGGTCATCGGCACGATCCGCTCGCGAACGCACCACTATCCCTTCAGGCTGATCGCGCCGAGCGTGCTGCTCGACTACGTCACCAAGATCGTCAACGAAGAGGGCGTCTCGGTCGACCCCGGTGTGCTGCCGCTCGTCATCCGCGCAGGCGGCGGCTCCGCCCGCGACACACTCAGCCTGCTCGACCAGCTGATCGCCGGTTCAGAGGGGCCTGTCAGCTACGAGCTCGCAGTGTCGCTGCTCGGCTTCACACACGCCGAGCTGCTCGACGAGGTGACCAAGGCGCTTGCCGCTGGCGACGCATCCGCCGCATTCGCGTCGGTAGAGCGCGTCGTCGAGACCGGGCAAGACCCGCGCCGCTTCGTCGAGGACCTGCTCGAGTACCTGCGCGACCTCATCATCGCCGCCGTGAGCGACAACGCCGAGGCACTGCTGCACGGCGCGCAAGAAGAGCAGGTCGAGCGGATGCGCGATCGAGCACACGAGTTCGGCCCCGGTCCGCTGTCGCGTGCGGCAGACATCGTGGCGAAGTCGCTCACCGGAATGACGGGAGCGACAAGCCCGAAGCTGCACCTCGAGCTCATGCTCGCCCGCCTGTTAGTCGGGGGCCAGCCTGCCCCGGTGAGCACCGCACCCGCTGGTCCGTCGCGCCAGCCAGCTTCGTCGCAGCCAGTCGGGCAGCGACCCGCACCGGCTTCGACGCCTGAGCCGCAGAAGCAGGAGTCGGCGCCGCAGCAGACTCGGCCCACACCCGAGCCCACGCCTGAAGAGCCAGCTCGGCCCAATGTGCAGGCGGCAACGAACTCGTTCCGGGTTGCCAGCGCGGCCGCTCCGCCCGAGCGACCTGAGCCGACCCCCGACCCAGCTCACGAGCCTGAGGCCGCCGAGTCAAAGCCCGCCGAGCCCGCGCCAACTGAGCCCGAGCCGACCGAGCCCGAGCCCACTGTGCCCGAGCCCGAGCCGACAGAGCCTGAACCCAACGAGCCCGAACCGACCGAACCCGAGCCGCAGCAGTCGTCGCTCACCTTCAAGCAGATTGAAGATGCCTGGCCAGAGGTGCTCTCGGTCATCGAGTCCAAGAGTCGTCGGGCCTGGATGGTGGCCAGCGCGATCAAGCCGGTCGACTTCGACGGCGACGCCGTGGGCCTCGCATTCCGTTCGCAGCCCGACATGGAGGAATTCCGTCAGGGCAAAGACGGCGAAGTGATGATCTGGCACATCATTCGCGGTGCCCTGCAGGAGCGCTTCCGGCGTGCGTTCAAGTTCGCGCCTCGCGACACAGGCTATGCGAGCGACATGAAGCCATCAGTCGCACCTGCGCCTGAGCCCGCAGCAGACGAGACGACGCGGGCTCAACCAGAGCCGACGCCCGAACCAGGACAGCCGATCGCTGAAGAGCGGCCCACATCTGTTCCGGCGGCAGGTGGATGGGCGGTCGCCGAGATCCCGAGCGCCGACGAGGTGCAGGTCGAGTCGCCGTACTCGACGGCAGACCCGTGGGCGGAGCCGGATCCGCCGATGCAGGGCGCTGAGCCTCCTCAGCAGCAGCCTGCCAACCAGGCCGCGCAGCAGCACGAGCCCCAGGAGCGCGAACTCACGCGCGACGAAGAGAATCGCTATGGCGAAGCGGTCATCCGTGAAGAGCTCGGCGCCGAGTTCATAGAAGAGATCACGAACGAAGGGGGCCGCTGATGTATGACGGAGTCGTCCAGGAGCTCATCGACGAGCTCGGCCGCCTGCCCGGTGTCGGGCCGAAGTCAGCGCAGCGCATCGCTTTTCACATCATCCAGACCGAGTCGTTCGACGTAAGCCGCCTGGCCCATGTGCTGCAGACCGTGCGCGACCGCGTGAGGTTCTGTGACATCTGCGGCAACGTCGGTGAGCAGGAGGTCTGCCAGATCTGCTCAGACCCTCGTCGTTCGCAGGCAGTCATCTGTGTCGTCGAAGAGCCGAAAGACGTCGTCGCCATCGAGCGCACTCGCGAGTTCAAGGGGCTCTATCACGTGCTCGGCGGCGCCCTGAACCCCATGAACGGCGTCGGCCCTGACCAGCTGCGCATCAAGGGGCTGCTCTCGCGTCTGCAAGACGCATCAGTCGAAGAGATCATCATCGCCACCGACCCGAACGTCGAAGGCGAGGCCACGGCGACCTATCTGATCCGCACGCTGCAGCCGCTCGGCATTCACGTGTCGCGTCTCGCGAGCGGGCTTCCGGTCGGCGGAGACCTCGAGTTCGCCGACGAGATGACCCTCGGTCGCGCATTCGAGGGGCGTCGTCGCATCGACTCAGGGCGCGTAGACTGATCTCACCGCATCATTGAAGGAGTTCAGTGGCTCTCATCGTGCAGAAATTCGGCGGTTCCAGTGTGCAGGACGCCGAAGGAATCAAGCGTGTCGCAAAACGGATAGTCGACACACGTCGCGCAGGCAACGACGTCGTCGTTGTCGTTTCAGCGATGGGCGACACCACTGACGAGCTGCTCGACCTGGCCCACGAAGTCGTCCCGACCCTGCCGACCGGCGGTCGCGAGCTCGACATGCTGCTGACAGCGGGCGAGCGCATCTCGATGGCGCTGCTCGCGATGGCGATCAAGTCGCTCGGCGCAGAGGCGCTCTCATTCACGGGCAGCCAGGCCGGCATGCTCACCGACGCCCAGCACGGCCAGGCCAAGATCGTCAGCGTCACACCCGGTCGCGTCAAGGACGCAGTCGACCAGGGCGCGATCGCGATCGTCGCGGGCTTCGCAGGCTTCAACAAGGTCAGCGGCGACATCACGACGCTCGGCCGCGGCGGCTCTGACACGACAGCGGTTGCACTCGCTGCGGCGCTGCACGCCGAGGTGTGCGAGATCTACACCGACGTCGACGGTGTGTTCACCGCTGATCCGCGTATGGTGCCGCGAGCCCAGAAGCTCGACCTCGTGACCAGCGAAGAGATGCTCGAGCTGGCAGCCGGCGGCGCGAAGGTGCTGCACATCCGCAGCGTCGAATACGCCCGCCGTCACGGCGTCAGGCTGCATGTGCGATCGTCGTTCGCCAGCAAGCCGGGCACCATCATCGCCGAAACCAGAGAAGGGGAAGCCGTGGAAGACGCAATCATCACGGGCGTTGCCGCAGACCTCAGCGAGGCCAAGGTCACTGTCGCAGGCGTGCCCGATGTTCCGGGCAAGGCCGCATCGATCTTCAAGGTCGTCGCGCAGGCCAAGGGCAACGTCGACATGATCGTGCAGAACGTCTCGACGATTGAGACAGGTCGCACCGACATCTCCTTCACGCTCCCCAAGGAAGACGCGGCGGTCGTGATCCAGGCGCTGCAGGACGCTCGCGACGAGCTTGAGTTCGAAGCGATTCACCACGACGACCAGATCGGCAAGATCGCGCTGGTCGGAGGCGGGATGCGCACCAACGTGGGTGTATCCGCAACCTTCTTCGAGGCGCTCTCCGACAACGGCATCAACCTCGAGATGATCTCCACGAGCGAGATCCGCATCTCGGTCGTGACGCGTGCCGACCAGGTCGCAGATGCTGTGCGCGTCATCCACTCAGCTTTCGGGCTCGATGCCGACGACGAAGCCGTCATCTACGCAGGAACAGGCCGATGAGCGGCATGCGCGTCGGCATCGTAGGTGCAACCGGACAGGTCGGACAGGTCGTGCTCCAGCTGCTGGCACAGCGCGATTACCCGCTCGCACAGCTTCGCCTGTTCGCTTCGGCACGCTCCGCTGGTCAGCAGATCGAGTTCAAGGGCCAGCAGATCGTGATCGAAGACGCTTCGACAGCCGACCCTGCAGGTCTCGACATCGCGATCTTCTCGGCAGGCGGCAGCACATCCCGAGAACTCGCTCCCAAGTTCGCAGCCGCTGGCGTCACGGTCATCGACAACTCGTCGGCCTTCCGGCTCGACCCCGAGGTGCCGCTCGTCGTCAGTGAGGTCAACCCGCACGCCATCGAGAGCACGCCCAAGGGCATCATCGCGAACCCCAACTGCACGACGATGGCGGCAATGCCGGTGCTCGGCCCCCTCACGGCAGAGGCAGGGCTCACCCGACTCAAGGTCGCGACTTACCAGGCGGTCTCCGGCTCCGGCGTCAAGGGCGTCGAAGAGCTCGCTTCGCAGACTGAGCGTGTCGTCTCACAAGACGCACGCTCCCTCGCACTCGATGGCGCATCCGTGCAGTTCCCGGAACCGGGTGTCTACTCCGCGCCGATCGCCTTCAACGTGCTCGCACTCGCTGGCTCGATCGTCGACGACGATGAAGGCGAGACCGACGAAGAGAAGAAGCTGCGCAACGAGTCGCGTCGTATTCTCGGACTGCCCGACCTGCTGGTCGCCGGCACTTGTGTGCGGGTGCCGGTGTTCAGCGGCCACTCCCTTGTGATCCACGCAGAATTCGACCGCGAGATCACCCCAGACAGAGCTCGCGAAGTTCTTGCTGACGCGCCCGGCGTCGAGCTGATGGATGTGCCCACACCCCTGCATGCCGCAGGCCGCGACGCGAGCTTCGTAGGGCGCATTCGAGCAGACCAGTCCGCCCCGGAGGGCCGCGGACTGGTGCTGTTCGTCTCAAACGACAACCTGCGCAAGGGAGCTGCACTCAACACAGTGCAGATCGCCGAGCTGCTGGCAGAGCGCTCTGCCGCATAGAAACGACTGGAGAACACGTACGTGAGCAAGACGATTGACGTAGCGCTGATCGGCGGAGGCATCATGAGTGCCACGCTCGGCACCCTGCTGCAGCGACTCGACCCCGACCTCTCGATCGAGGTTTACGAGCGCCTCGGCGAAGTCGCTGTCGAATCATCGAACCCCTGGAACAACGCCGGCACAGGGCACGCTGCGCTCTGCGAGCTGAACTACACGCCTGAGGCCAAGGACGGCACGGTCACGGCCGCCAAGGCTGTCGGCATCAACGAGCAGTTCCAGCAGTCCAGGCAGTTCTGGTCGGCACTCGTCGAAGAGGGCTTCCTGCCTGAGCCCGAGCAGTTCATTGTTCCGACGCCGCACATGAGCTTCGTGTGGGGCGACGACAACGTCGACTACCTGCGCCGCCGCTATGAGGCGCTCAAAGACGAGCCGCTGTTTCTCGGTATGCGCTTCTCGACCGACCCCAAGCAGATCGCCGAATGGGCACCTGCGCTCATGGTCGGCCGCGACAAGGATCAGAGGGTCGCGGCGACGTATTCGTCGGCCGGAACCGACGTCAACTTCGGTGCGCTCACGAAGCTGCTGCTGCAGGGCATCAACCAGCGCGGCGCGCAGGTCTACCTCGACACTTCGGTTCGCTCGCTGAAGCGCGGCAAAGACGGCATCTGGACGATCAAGCTGCGCAACGAGATCGGAAACGCGACTCGCGAGGTGCGTGCGAAGTTCGTCTTCGTGGGCGCTGGCGGCGGTGCGCTGTCGCTGCTGCAGAAGTCGGGCATCAAAGAGGCACACGGCTTCGGAGGATTCCCGATCACCGGTCAGTTCCTGCGCTGCGACAACCCCGAGGTCGTCGCACGCCACGACGCCAAGGTCTACGGCAAGGCATCGGTCGGAGCGCCTCCGATGTCGGTTCCGCACCTCGACACGCGCGTCGTCGAGGGCAAGCCCGCGCTGCTGTTCGGCCCGTTCGCGGGCTGGAACTCGAAGTTCCTGAAGACCGGAAGCTACTTCGACCTCTTCGCGTCGCTGCGACTGCACAACCTCTACCCGATGATTCGGGCTGGCCTGGCGAACTTCGACCTCGTCGGCTACCTGCTGGGCGAGATCTTCTCGACCCGCGAGAAGCAGCTCGATGCGCTGCGCCAGTTCTACCCCGACCTCGATCCCGATGACTGGTACCTGATCGACGCCGGCCAGCGTGTTCAGGTGATGAAGAAGGACGACGAGAAGGGCGGAGTGCTGCAGTTCGGCACCGAGCTCGTCACGGGTGCCGATGGCTCGATTGCGGGCCTGCTCGGAGCATCTCCCGGAGCCTCGACCGCAGTGCCGATCATGCTGCAGCTGCTCGAGAAGTGCTTCGACGACCGTGTCGACGGCTGGCGCGACGAGCTGTCGAAGCTTGTGCCCAGCTGGGGCACGTCGCTCAACGACGACTTCGACGCGGCTGTCGCCTCGATGACGCACACGGCCGACGTGCTTGATCTTGCTCCGGTCGACCCGGATGCAAAGCCCGACGACGTCTCGGTTGCTGACTCGGCGGATGCCGACGGCGAGTTCGAAGTCGAGGTCTCAGAGGCCACTGCCGGCAGCAGCTTCTTCGGCTCTGACAGCGAAGAGAAGGCTGACGACGTCGAAGAGGGTGCCGATGACATGGAGACCCCGGCGGCTGACGCAGACATCGCCACGGATGAGGCGACCGATGCAGAGGCTGAGCAGGAGGCTGCCGAGTCGGCCGACGCCGACGAGCGCAAGCAGTAGGAAGCGTGGCCAAGCTCTACTTTCGATACGGAGCGATGAACTCCGGCAAATCGACCGGACTGCTGCAGGCGGCGTTCAACTACGAAGAGCGTGGGCAGCGAGTGCTGCTCGCGAAGCCCGCGACCGACACCAAAGGCGACACCCAGATCGTGTCGCGCCTCGGGGTCTCTCGCGAAGTCGACTTCGTGATCACTCCCGACGAGCGCATCCGTGAAGCCTTCGACCGCGCATCCGAACGAACGTCCGCAGGCGAGCACGGCCCTGTCGCCTGCCTCCTGATCGACGAAGCGCAGTTTCTGCTGCCCGACCAGGTTGAGCAGCTGCTCGAACTGGCGGTCGACGGGGGAGTGCCGGTGCTGGCCTACGGCATTCGCACCGACTTCCAGACCAGAGCGTTCCCGGGTTCTGCAAGGCTGCTCGAGCTTGCGCATTCGCTCGAAGAGCTCAAGACGATCTGTCGTTGCGGGCGCAAAGCGATGTTCAACGGGCGCAAAGTCGACGACCGCTTCGTGTTCGACGGCGACCAGGTCGCGATTGACGGTGAAGACGTCACCTATGAGTCGCTCTGCGCCTCGTGCTACTTCGACGAGAAGCGAAAGTCAGAGCTGCCATCGCTGTGGTAGTCACTGCAAGCGGATGGGGCCCGTGAGGGGCTCGTCGATGTCTGAAGACGGAAGTGCGCTGCTGGTGCCTTCAACGGGCATCCGCTTGCCCTTCAGCTGAGCTCCGGCACCGGCGACGACCACGATGCAGACGCCGATGGCCTGCACCCAAGACGGCATCTGATGCAGCACGATCAGCCCCAGCAGCACGCCGAATGCTGGCTCAAGGGCCATGAGTGTGCCGAAGGCTGTCTGAGTCATGCGACGCAGCGCCAGCATCTCGAGGATGAACGGCAGGGTCGGAGCGAGCACGGCAAGCCCGGCGATGCCGAGCAGCACCATCGGGGTGAGGCCGTTCATGGCTTGCGGCAGGCCGAAAGGCGTGACGACAACTGCCGCGATGGGAATCGTGAGCACGAGCCCCGAGATGCCGCCGAAACGGTCGCCAACCTTCTGCGTCAGCAGCACGTAGGCGCCCCATCCCGCGCCCGCACAGGCCGCGTAGAGAATCCCCAGCGGATCAGTGGCCCCTACCCACGGTTCCGTCAGCAGCACCACGCCACCGAGAGCCAGAATCGGCCAGACGAGCAGTCTGCCTCCGCCGCTGCGAACGGCGGCAACGGTGAGCGGGCCCAGAAACTCAATGGCGACAGCGGTGCCGAGCGGAATCCTCTCGATGGCCCCCATGAAGCCGACCATCATGACCGCCGTCGCTATTCCCAGCCCGAGCACGGGCAGCACGTCGCCGCGCCTGATGGAGCGCAGCCAGCGCAGGGTAGGGCGCGCGATCAGCAGAAACAGCATCGAGCTTATGACGAGTCTCAGCCACGCCAGGCCCGCCGGACCGACGATCTCGATGATTCCGACCGACAACGACAAGCTCAGCTGGATCGAGAGCATGCTGCCGACGCCGAGACTCCATGGCGGCAGGCCGCCGAAGATGCGGTTAGCCAAGTGAGGCCTCCGAGCTGTCGACACTCCCACGACCGGCGTTCGCACGCTCAGGGTCGAAGACAGTCATGGAGAATGTTGCGGATGCGGTGCCGCGGTTCGCGTAGACGTGCGAGACATCGCCGTTGAAGGTGATGGCGTCGCCAGCGTGCAACACGGTCGATTGTTCGTCGAGCACAATAGTGAGCTCTCCGCTGAGCACCATCAGCAGCTCGCGAGTGCATGCAATGTGGGCATCGCTCTCGTGCTGGTCGCCCGGTTCGAGAGTCCACTCCCAGAGCTCGAGCGCATCGGGAGTGGTGGTGTTTGCGACGAGTCGCGCCGTGCCGCCGTGTTCTCCGCGCCAGAGGAGCGTGCCGTCGCCAGCGCGTGTCACGGTCACGTCGCCTGTGCGAGGTGGCTCAACGAGCTCAGCGAGCGCGACCCCGAGCGATTCGCTGAGGCGCAACAGGGTGCCGATGCTGGGATTCGTGGCGCCCTGCTCGATGTTGACGACCATCCGTCTGCTGACTTCTGCCGCCGCTGCCAGCTGGTCGAGTGTCCAGCCGCGATCGGTTCTTGCGGCTTTGACGCGGTGGCCGATCTCGACGGCCAGCGCTACGGGATCTACGCTCATAAGTGCACCATAGTGCACTTCACGGTGCACCGCAATGCACGACCTATTGGTCGGGGTGACAGGATTTGAACCTGCGACCTCGTCGTCCCGAACGACGCGCGCTACCAAGCTGCGCCACACCCCGTGGCATCCGTGAGGATGCAACCTGTCTATCCTACAGCATTCCCGACCTCGCCAGATGTTGCGAATAACGCACCGGTTTGACGGTCAAACAGGTGCGTTATTAGCAACAACTAGGTGCGGGGGCGCTTGGCCGCAACAGCTGCTGCCTGCAGCTCGAGCGCGTCGTCGAGAGGTTCGAGCACCTGACCTGCGCGGCGCTCGAAGGCACGGCGCAGCAGCTCGTCCGCGAACACCGGGCTCTTCGCCAGCAGCGGCCCGTGCAGGTACGTGCCGAACACGTTGTCGCGCACCGCGCCCTCGGTGCTGTCTTCACCGTTGTTGCCGCGGCCGGATGCGGTGGTTGCGAGTGCGCGCACGCCGTCGCCGAGACGCGTGAGACCGCTGTGGTTCTCGTAGCCCACCAGCTGACCCCACTCAGAGTCGACAGCATGGTTGCCGATCAGTCGGGTCGCAGAACCCTGCGTCTCGATGTCGAGCACGCCGGCGCCGCGGATGACACGTCCGGTCTGCGTGCGAAACTCACGACCGAGCAGCTGGTACGCCCCGCAGATCGCAAGCATCACGACACCATCGTCAGCCATGGAGCGAAGGTCAGCCGAACGGGTGACGAAGTCTTCGCCGATGTCGCCCTGAGCTGCATCCTGCCCGCCGCCGCCGAGCACGATGTCGACGTCTGCGGGCAGCGTGTCGCCCACCCCCACTGCAACCGCCTCAGCGGTGAGCCCACGCCATTCGAGACGCTTCAGGAGCACGACGAGGTTGCCAGTGTCGCCGTAGATGTTCATCTCGCGCGGATACAGATGCGCGATTCTGAGCGTGGTCACAGTGCCCCCTCATGCTGTGCGTCGAGGTGGCGGTAGAGGCCCCACATCGCTGTGTAGCTGGCGAACACGGTCAGCCTGCCGCCGGCAGGAGTCGCCTGCACCGCCGCATCGACGACACTCTCGAGCTCGCTCACGGCGCTGCCGACGTCGACCCCGGAGTACTTCAGGCGCACCGCCATGTCAGCCGCGCGCACCCCTCCTGTCGTGACGGGGATGCCCGCCTCCCGCAGAGCGTCGAACTGCACATCCCACAGCCACGACATGTCGCGGCCGTCGGCATCCGCGTCGTTGATGATGATGCAGGCCCGGTCGGGACTCTCAGCGAGTCCCGCCTGCAGCGACTGTCTGAATCCGGCAGGGTTCTTCACGAGGTGCATCGTCACGTCGCGACCGGCAATGCGATACGACTGACCACGGCCGAACGCGGGCTCGACCTCTTCGAGGCCGGCGCAGACCTCGTCGACGCTCAGCCCGACGCGCATCGTTGCCACAGCGGCCGCCGTCGCGTTCTGGGCGTTGTGAGCGCCGGTGGTGCGCAGCGTCAGCTGACGCACATCGCCCGCGAAGTCGATGACCGTGTGCCCCGACGCCGCGTCGTACTGCTGCAGCACTGCATCCGCCCCCTCGCGAACCGGCTGGGTCTCGACCTCGTCGTAGAGCTCTTCGTCGGTCGGAAACAGCTGCTGCATCGGCTCGCTCAGCGCGAACCAGTGCACGGGCACCTGCAGTTCGCCGGCGAGCGCTGCGAGTCGCTCGTCATCGGAGTTCAGAGTGACGGATGCGGTGGCCGCCTTCGCAACCTTGGCCAGCAGCGATGCGGTGTAGTCGATCTCGCCGAAGCGGTCGAGCTGGTCACGCGAGACGTTGAGCAGCAGCACGTGCTGCGGCGCATACTTCTCGACGAACTTCACGGCGTGCGCCTCGTCGAGTTCGAACACAGCGACGTCGCCGTCGAGCCTGCCGCCCCATGACGACTGCTGCACGAGGGCTCCGATGGCTCCGCGCACGAAGTTCGAGCCCGTGTCATTGGTGACGACGCGATGCTTCTTGGCGAGCATCGTGGCGATCATCTTCGTGGTGGTGGTCTTGCCGTTCGTGCCGCTGACGACGATCACGCCGTGGGGGAGACGGCTCAGCGCCTTCGCGAAGTAGCGCGGAAACACACGCTCGACGATGAGGCCGGGCAGGGCGTTGCCGCTGCGGCCCATGATGCGAAGGGCGCCGAACGCGAGTTTTCCGGTGATGACGGGCAGCGCGGGCATAGGACGATGCTACCGGCGCGCGGTCAGCGTGAGGAGCACCGCCTCGGGCGGCGTGCCGAGCCTGAACGGCGCCAGCATCGACGTGCCGATGCCTGCCGAGACCTGCAGCGGCACATCGCGGCCGCCGGCTCGCCAGGTGGTGAGTCCGTCGGAGTGCTCGACCGGCAGGTCGGAGTTGGTCGTGAGGGCGGGACCACCGGGGATGCGCACCTGCCCGCCGTGTGTGTGTCCGGCGATCAGGGCATCCGCGCCGAGTGCTGCCAGGCCGTCGAGTACATGGGTGTAAGGAGCATGCGTCACACCGAGCGTGACATCGGCAGCGGGGAGCGCCTGCAGGGCCCGCTCAGCGGACTCGATGTCGTCAAGGTCGATGTGGGCGTCGCCGGTTCCGACCAGCGACAGCTCGGTGCCGCGCACGGTGAAGCTCGCTGCCGAGTTGTTGAGGTCGACCCAGCCGAACGCGCTGTAGATGCGCTCGAGCGACTCGATGTCGAGCTCGGGCTTGGGACGCTCCTGCACGAGCTGCGGAAAGCCGATGTAGCGCAGCGGGTTCTTGAGCGTGGGGCCGTAGTAGTCGTTCGAGCCGTGCACGAAGACGCCGGGGATGCCCGCAAAGGGTGCGAGCGCCTCAGCCAGCGGCCGCAGCGAGTCGCGGTGGCCGAGGCTGTCGCCCGTGTTGATGATGAAGTCAGGCTCGAGGTCGCGCAGGCCCTGCAGCCAGTCGACGGTGCGACGCTGCCACGGTGCCAAGTGGATGTCGGCAAGGTGCAGGATCGCGATGGGCCGTGACCCCTCGGGCAGGATCGGGAGCTCTTCGAAGCGGATCCGGTAGGCCTTGCGCTCGATCGCGATCGAATAGAACGCGGTCGCGATCGCGACGCCTCCCAGGGCTCCGAGGAGTGCTCCTCCTGCGCGTGCTGCTGGTGTGCTCATGCGTCAGCAGCTGGCAGCAGTGCCGTCGGAGTTGCCTCCGAGCACCACCGAGATCGGGTCGCCTGGGCTAGCGCTGCTGCCGGCGGCCGGGTTCTGGGCCAGCACCTGACAGCGTTGACCCTCGTTGCCCGGATACCAGGTGATCTGAATGTTCGCCCTGCTGAATCCGGCCCCGTCGATGGCGCTCTGCGCCTCGGAGTACTGCATGCCGACGATGTCGGGCCACACAGACCCGTCGCTCTCGGCCTCATCGTCATCCTCGTCGGTCTTCGAACCGTCAGAGGGGTAGATGGTGATCGGGGTCTGCTTCGAGACCGGGGTTCCCTGACCGGGGGCCGTGTACTCGACGGTGCCCTTCGGGTTCGAGCCCTCGACCTCGTCGCCGATCGAGACGTTCTCGTAGCCGGCGTCTTCGAGCTCCTTCTTGGCGTCGTTGACCTTCATGCCGGTCACGTCCTCAAGCGGCGATGCGTCGCCCATGAGGGTCTCGGCGTCGGCTTCCTTGAACTCGCCACCGGGGTAGAGGCTCACGGCTGCCTGCATCGCGGGTCGGAACACGCGCTGCGGGTTGTTCCAGAGGTCGATCAGCACCTGGTTGCCCTGGATGTTTCCGGTCCAGACTGCAGTGGCGACCTTGGGGCTTGCCCCGATGATCCAAAGCTGCTCGGAGTTCTCAGCGGTACCGGTCTTCGAGATGATCGGCTCGGCGACGTTGGGGTTGTTCTCGCTGTTTCCGGCCGTGACCTGCTGCAGCACGTGCTGCATGGCGGTTGCGGTCTTCGACTCGATGGCGCGCTCGCAGTTCTGCGGCGGCACCGGGATCTCATTGCCTTCGCGGTCCTTGATCTTGTCGATTGCCATCGGGTCGCAGTGCACACCGTCGTTCGCGACGGTCTGGATGGCCTCGGCCATCGACAGCGGCGCGATGCCCTGGCTTCCGCCGATGAGGGCGGAGGGCACGAGCTCGAGATCGCCGCCTGGGTCGGCGGCCGGCTTGATGCCCATGGCGCTCGCTGTTGCCTGGATGTCGACGAGGTCGAGTCGGGATGCCATCTCGATGGTGCCGGTGTTGAGCGACTTCACCATGATCTGTGTGGCGGTCTGGTTGCCGTAGTTCATGTCGCGGTTGTAGTTCAGCACGTCGTACGATTCGCCGTACGGCTGCCCGTTGACCGTGATCATTCGTGGCTTATTGCTTGCGTCGACTGACTCGTTCACGCTGTGGCCGGAGGCGATCCACTCGGCGAGCGTGAAGATCTTGTAGGTCGAGCCCGGCTGGAATCCGGTCGACCCTCCGTACGGATATGTCGTGTTGAAGTTGATGCCTGTTCCGGTGTTCGGGGCATCTTCTCGGTTGTCATACTCCTTGTTCTGAGCCATCGCGAGGATGCGCCCAGTGCCGACTTCGAGCATGCTCACGGCGCCACCCGACTGCCATCGGGTCTCGTCCTGCGGAACGACTTCGCGCAGGTCTTCTGTGACCTGGTCGTTCAGCTCGAGGTCGATCGAGGTGTAGATCTTGTAGCCGCCCTGATCGAGCGCCTGGAGGTTGGCCTCTGAGCTCGTGCCGAAGATGTGCTGACCGTAGACCTGGTCCTGCTTCAGCACGTGCTGCACGTAGTCGCAGAAGTAGCGAGCCGACTCGTAGCCGGCGATGCAGCCGCTTGGCGACGGGGAGTAGTTGACGTACTCGTCGTCGACGGGAATGGCGGAGTACTCGTCGTACTCGTCTTGGGTGATGTAGTCCTCGGCGAGCATCTGCGACAGGATCCAGTTGCGTCTGTCTTCGTTCGCCTCGAAGTTATCGGGGTTCAGCAGCGAGATGGTGCTCGGCTCTTTCACGGTGGCCATGAGCGATGCCGCCTGCGCCGGGTTCAGATCCTTCGCCGGGATGCCGAAGATCTCCTGCGACGCAGCCTGGATGCCGTACACCGTGCCGCCGAAGTTGGCGATGTTGAGGTAGGCGAGCAGGATCTCGTTCTTCGTGTACTCGCGCTCGAGGCCGATGGCCAGCTTGATCTCGCGAAGCTTGCGGTTGTAGTCCTCTGACTGCTGTTCGTCGATGGTCTCTTGGTCGCCGCGCAGGAAGGCGTCCATGATGACCTGCTGGCGCACCAGCTGCATCGTCAGGGTCGAGCCGCCCGAGTCGCCTCCGAGGCCCAGCTGCGACAGCACAGCGCGTGCGAGGGACTGCGTGTCGACGCCCGAGTGCGTGTAGTAGCGACGGTCTTCTGCTGCGATCGCGGCGTTCTGTGCGTGCTCTGAGACCTGCTTCAGCTCGACAGCCTGGCGGTTCTGGTTGAAGAAGCGGGCGATCTCGACGTTCTTGCCGTCTTTCTTGCCGTAGATGACGTTTCGCTCGACCTGCTGGTTGATCGTTGCGTAGGCTGGCAGAGCACTGAAGAGATCGAGGCCACTGGTCGTCGCAGCAGCAGTCACAGCGAGTCCCGGTGTGATGGTGGCAGCGACGAGCAGGCCCGCGGCAACACTGAAGCCGATGAGGCCCAGGAAGTTGCTGATCAGGCTGCCTGGCTTGAATTTACGCGCAGTCATGGGTGCAAGACTACGCGATCAACCTATGAAAAGGGGATGGGCAATGACGCTATGGGAGTACGTGACAACACCGCTGCTGTTGCACAAAGAGGCTGCGATCCTGAACAACTGGGGCGCTGAAGGCTGGGAGCTCGTGCACATCGGTGCCGGGCCAGAAGGCGGCATGGTCGCATTCATGAAGCGGCCGAAGCAGTGAGCGCGGTCGAGAAGCTCGCCGAACTCGGCTTCGAGCTGCCCAAGGTCGCGGCGCCGGTTGCCGCCTATGTTCCGGCCGTCGTGACGGGCAACCTGGTGTTCCTGTCGGGCCAGCTGCCCTTCGTCGACGGCGAGCTGCCGCGCACCGGCTACGTCGGCGGCGATGTGACGCCCGACGAGGCCAAGGATCTGGCGCGCATCTGCATCCTCAACGGCCTGGCTGCGATCGACGACGCGATCGGGTCGCTCGACCGCGTCACCCGCATCGTGAAGGTCGGCGGCTTCGTCGCCAGCGCGTCGGGCTTCACAGGCCAGCCCGGTGTCATCAACGGAGCATCCGAGCTGCTCGGCGAAGTGTTCGGCGATGCCGGGCTGCACGCTCGCGCCGCCGTCGGCGTTGCTGAGCTGCCGCTGCAGTCGCCCGTCGAGGTCGACCTGATCGTCGAGTTCGCCTGAGGGATTCCCTGGCTTTCTGCACTCCAAAGGGAGTGCAGATTGCCGGGCCGCCGCATCCGTGTTCTCCGAAGGGAGTGCAGATTCTGGTGGGGTTCTCCAAAGGGAGACGGATGCGCGACAAACGCCGAAAGGGAGCTGTTTGGGCTCCCTTTCGGCGTTTTGTCTCCTTTTGGAGTGAGGCTGGCGAAACTGATCTCCAAAGGGAGTTCAGCATCGCATGAGCCGCTACCGCATCTGCTCCTGAATGGCCTTGACCACTGAAGCGTCGGCAAGCGTCGTCGTGTCGCCGATTTCGCGGCCCTCGGCGAGGTCGCGCAGCAGCCGTCGCATGATCTTGCCCGATCGGGTCTTCGGCAGGTCAGGCACAATGAACACCTGACGCGGCCGGGCGATCGCACCGATGTCGGAAGCCACGTGCTTGCGCAGCAGCGCCTCGCCCTCTTCGACGCTGAACGACTCGGCGAAGCGCTCCTTGAGAATCACGAATGCAACCACTGCCTGGCCGGTCGCCTCATCGGCAGCGCCGACCACAGCGGCCTCAGCGGTCGACTCGTGCCCGACAAGGCTCGACTCGATCTCGGCCGTCGAGAGACGGTGCCCCGAGACGTTCATCACGTCGTCGACACGACCGAGCAGCCAGATGTCGCCCTCGGGATCGATGCGCGCGCCGTCGCCCGCGAAGTACTTGTCGCCGAACTTGTCCCAGTAGGTCTCCTGGTAGCGCTTATCGTCGCCCCAGATCGTGCGCAGCATGGCCGGCCACGGGCTCGAGATCGTGAGCAGACCGCCCTGCCCCTCGGGAACAGGCTCGCCCTTCTCGTTCAGGATCTCGATGTCGATGCCAGGCAGGGCCCGCTCGGCGCTTCCCGGGGTCAGTTCGGTGATGCCAGGCAGCGGTGAGATCATGATCGCGCCGGTCTCGGTCTGCCACCAGGTGTCGACGATCGGCGCGGTGCCAGCGCCGATGACCTCGCGGTACCACATCCATGCCTCGGGGTTGATGGGCTCGCCTACCGTGCCCAGCACGCGGATGCTCGAGAGGTCGCTGCCCTGCGGGTACTCGCGGCCGATCTTCATGAACGAACGGATGGCCGTGGGCGCCGTGTAGAAGACGGTGACGCCGTAGCGCTCGATCATCTGCCACGGGCGGTGCGGCGTGGGGGTATCGAAGGTGCCCTCGTTCATCACCTGGGTCGTGCCGTTGGCCATCGGGCCGTAGACGACGTAGCTGTGGCCGGTGACCCAGCCGATGTCTGCCGTGCACCAGAAGACGTCGGTCTCTGGGTGGATGTCGAACACGGCCTTGTGCGTGTACGCAGCCTGCGTCAGGTAGCCGCCGGAGGTGTGCAGGATGCCCTTCGGGTTTCCGGTGGTGCCTGAGGTGTAGAGGATGAACAGCGGGTGCTCGGCCTCCATGCCCTCGGCCACGTGCTCGGGCTCGGCGTCTGCCATCGCGTCGTGGTACCAGACGTCGAGGTCGTCGTTCCAGTCGATCTCGTTCTCGCCGCGGCGCACGACCAGCACGTTCTCGACATTGTGGCCGGGCTTCTCGAGCGCCGTGTCGACCGTGGGCTTGAGCGCGAAGACCTTGCCCTTGCGGTTGAAGCCGTCGCAAGTGATGACCACCTTGGCGTCGGCGTCGTCGATGCGCATGCGCAGGTTCTGGGGGCTGAAGCCGCCGAAGACCGTCGTGTGGGTTGCGCCGATGCGAGCGCAGGCCAGCATCGAGGCGACCGCCTCGGGAATCATCGGCAGGTAGATGGCGACGCGGTCGCCCTTCTTGACGCCCATCGAGAGCAGCACGTTCGCGAGGCGCTTGACCTCGGCGGTCATGTCGGCGTAGGTGATGGTGCGCTTGTCGCCGGGCTCGCCCTCCCAGTAGAAGGCGACGCGGTCGCCGTTGCCGGCTTCGACATGCCGGTCGAGGCAGTTGTAGGCGACGTTGATCTTGCCGTCCTGGAACCACTTGGCGTGCGGGGGCTGCCAGTCGAGCACTTCGGTGAAGTCCTCGTGCCAGTGCAGCTCGCGGGCGCGCTTCGCCCAGAACTCGAGTCGGTCGTCGGCAGCCTCGGCATAGTGCGACTCGTCGACGAGTGCGTTGCGCGCGAATTCCTCGGTCGGCGCGAACCTGCGCTTCTCGTTCATCAGGCTGTCGATGGACTCGTTCATCACTGCTCCCTTGCTAGTGGTCTACCCAACGGAGCCTACCTGCCAGAACGTTTCGGCAACAGTCGACGCGGGCGGAATCAGTGTGGCACTTCGCCAGGCTGGATACCATTGAGGCCGGCGACCAGTTCGCCGATGCTGACGCAAGCATGGATTCCCCCAATCCCAATGCGTCTGGCGGCGCCCGATCCCCCAATTCCGGGCGCCGCCACCCATCAGCACTGCGGCGGCACACGGATGGGGTGCTCTCCACAAGCGGGCACTCTCCACACCCAGCCGCTCGGCAGGCGGTCGTGTCGCGCATCCGTGCATGATCCATGGCATGGGCCGAGACCAGCAGATTCCGTTTGTTCCGGGAGGAGCACTCGACGACGCACCGTTCGGCGGCGCTGGCCGGCGAGGCCTGCCGCTCGAGTTTGCCGAGCTGCTGCCGCTCGTCGCAGACCCCGCCGTCACCGACGTGTTCGCTTCGTCTGAGGGCGTCTGGGCTGACGACGGGTCGGCCCTTCGCAAGCACGCACTGAAGCTCGGCGAACGACGGGTTCGCGAGCTCGCGGTCGAGCTGGTCGGCGCGGGCGGCCGGCACATCGACGAGGCGTCGCCGTGCGTGGATGTGCGGCTCGGCGAAGGCGTGCGCGTGCACGCGGTGCTGTCGCCGGTGGCAGTGGGCGGCACGCAGCTGTCGATTCGGCTGCCGTCGGGAATGAGGCCGAGCCTTGCCGAGCTGGAGCGCCTGGGTGCGTTTCGCGCTGTGCCGCTGCAGCGCATCCGCTCGCTGGTCGAGCGCCGTGTCAACACGCTGATCGTCGGTGCAGGAGGCAGCGGCAAGACGACGCTGCTCGCGGCGATGCTCGGCGAAGTGCCGCCTGACGAGCGCATCGTGACGATCGAAGACGTGGCAGAGCTTCGCATCGAGCATCCCCATGTCGTAGCGCTCGAGTCGCGACAGGCGAACGTCGAGGGAGCCGGCGAGATCTCGCTCTCGCGGCTCGTGCGCGAGTCGCTGCGCATGCGTCCAGACCGGCTGGTGCTGGGGGAGTGCCGCGGGCCCGAGGTGCGCGACCTGCTGATGGCGCTCAACACCGGGCACGACGGCGGCGCCGGAACCCTGCACGCTAACTCGCTCGCCGACGTCGCGTCGAGGCTCGAGGCCCTCGGCGCTCTGGCCGGACTCTCACAGGAGGCGATGGGGCGCCAGGTCGCGAGCGCGATCGGCGCCGTCGTGCACGTCGAGCGCGTCGCAGGTCGACGCGGAGTCGCCGCTATAGGAGAGGTGGTGATGCGGGGTGGCCACCTCGAGATCGTCGAAGCAGCCGAGCACGCTTGATGACGCAGCCGCGGCCGTCGAGCGGCTGGCTGCGCTCGTGCAGGGCGGCATCGGCGTCGACCGGGCCCGCACCTACCTCGACGACGATCCGCTGGCACCCGGCCGGTCTGGTCCGGAGGCGGCGTTTCCGCGGGCGGCGCTCGCGGTCGCGAAGGAGTCAGGAGCCGGGATGGCCGGGGCGCTGCAGGCCATCGGCGACGGTCTCCGAGAGCGCGCCAAGCAGGCCCGTGACCTCGACACTGCGCTGGCCGGGCCGAAGGCGACGGCAAAGCTCGTCGTGGCGCTGCCGATGCTGGGACCGGTGCTCGCGTTTGCGCTCGGACTGAATCCGATCGCCGCGATGACCGGGTCGCCGATCGGCGTGATCGCGGCGCTCGCGGGCACGGGGCTGCTCGTGCTGGCATGGTGGTGGAGCAGGCGCATCGTGACGGCCGCGTCGAAGCAGGAGCGAGCGGCCGGGCTCCAGCTCGAGCTGCTCTCGATCGCGCTTCGCGGCGGCATGTCGATGCGCGGTGCTCAGGCCCTGGTCGAGCGCGCCCTCAGAGACGAAGACATTGAGCTCGTCGACACCGAGGCCGTTGCGTCGGTGGCCGATCTCGCGAGCAGAGCGGGCATCCCCGTGCGCGGTCTGCTGGAGGCGGAGGCGCGGGCTGCGCGGCGCGCGACAGTGCAGCAGGGCGAACAGCAGGCGGCGAAGGCAGCCGTCATGCTCACCGTGCCGCTGGGAGTCTGCGTGCTGCCGTCGTTCGTGCTGCTCGGAGTCATCCCGTTCGTGCTGTCAATCGTCTCGGGGCTCTCGCTGCCCGTCTGACGACCGCTCTCGCTCCAGCTGCTCGCGCATCTGCACGGCACTCGCTGAGCGCGCTCCGACGAAGTCGATCTTCTCGAACGGAACGACGATCCCGGGCAGCTCGCGCTGCCAGCGGGTGATGCGCCTCCAGAGCCGGGTCGTCGACGCAGCTTCGCACAGCCACGCGGCGACGAAGAGCGCGACGCCGACCGGCAGAAGCTGCGTGAGCGGTGCGAGAGGCGCGAGGTCACCGGGCTCTGAGTGCACCGGAAACTCGCCAGGCACCGTCCACAGCGGGGTGAGGCCAATGCCGATGGCCGCGGTGCCGGCGATCACCAGCAGCGTCGCCGCCACCTGCAGCGGTCGTCGCCGCGCGATCTCGGCCTCGATGACCGTGCGCTGCTCTTCCGCAGAGATGGCGTCGCGCAGCAGCGACAGGCTCTCGCGGCTCGCGGCGGCCGAGTGCGCGGCTCCCGCGATCTGCACGATCAGCAGTCGCACCGCGAAGCCCACGACGACAGCGGCGAACATCACGAGCAGCACGAATGCGAAGACAGAGAAGTCGTTGTCGACGAACTGGCCGCGCTGCAGCGTCTCGTTTCCGGCGACGAGGAGGCCACGCGCCGGCCACGCGAGCAGCATCAGGACGGCTGCGGCATTGATCGCGCCCCTGAACCGGCTGGGCCGTGCGCCGTCGGCGTTCTGCCTGCGCTTCTTCGCGGCGCTTTTCTTCTTGGCCGGAACGCGGGCAATGAGCTCGGGACGCACGAACGCGAGCTGCTCGAGCTGCCTGTTCCATGCACGCGAGGCGACGCGGGCGAGCAGCAGCATGATCGCCGAGAACGCGACGAGACTCCACGAGGCGACTGCGATGACGGCGAAGGTCTCGTCGCTGCCCCGTGCCTCGAGGGTGCTGACCCACGCGACCACTATGAGGAGGACCATGCCTATCCAGCCCGACAGCGTCACCGCAGTCGTGCTGAGCTGCGGCACAGGAGGGAGGCCCCTCGGCTCTGTGCCTGACTGGGCCATGCCGGTCGCGAGTCGCAGGCGCCGCAGCGTGGGCGGCCATTCGAGCGCAGTGGCCATGAGCCCCGCCCAGCCCGCGACGAACAGCAGCACGACCCCGACGATCCCCACGTTGAGCGGAACGATCGACATCCAGGCGATGCCTGCGATGCCCGAGTACGGGGTGCCCACGATGAAGACGAGGGCTGTGAGCCCGATGGCAATGCCAGCGCCTGCGATCTGCACGAGCACGCGCCACAGCGACGACGAGAAGGCCCACCACAGTGACGTCGGCAACGGCTGCATGCTCTGCTCCTTCGAGAGTCTGCGCCAAGCCTATGCTGACCGCCCGCACACTCCACAGGCCGCGCCTCTGCACAGGCTGCGCGCATCCGCCCCGTTCTGCTCCCCCAGCCCCGACACTGGTGCCGCGACACGGTGTCGCAGATATGAGGAGGAAGACATGTGGCAGAAGCTAGCTGACGATGAGGGCGCGGCGACGGCCGAGTACGTCATCGCGACGATGGCAGCGGTCGGATTCGCCGGCCTGCTGGTCGTGATCCTGCGCAGCGACGAGGTGCGCGAGGTGCTCACCGACATGGTGCGGAATGCGCTCTCTATTCCATAGGATGCGCGGCGAGCTCGGCACGGTCACTGCCGAGCTCGCCACTGCCGCGCCGGCGGTGCTCGCGGTCGTCGCTGTGGCGATCGCGGGCGTCATGGCCGGCGCCCAGCAGGTCGCCCTCGAAGCGGCCGCCGGTGACGCTGCGCGTGCTGCGGCTCGCGGCGACGACCCGGCAGCGTACGCGGGGTCGGCAGCCGTGCACGTCGAAGGGGGTGTCATCGTCTGCGTCGTGCTCGAAGAGACAGCGCTGCACGGGGCACTCGTGCTGCGGGCGAGGAGCTGCGCGGATGCACGGGGCTGGTAGGCGAGTGGCTGCGGCAGCAGCGGGCGAGAGGGGCTCTGGCGGCGTGCTCGCACTCGTCGTCGTGATGGCTGCGGTGACGGTCGCGCTGCTGGTGCTGACCGGCACCGTGCTGCAGGCGGCGCGCGCCAAAGCCGCGAGCGCTGCCGACTCCGCGGCCCTCGCCGGCGCGACTGCGACAGCAGGATTCACGACCGACGAGCCGTGTGCCGCCGCGGCAGCTGTCGCCGACGCCAGCGGGGGAGCGGTTGTCGAATGCCATGTGACGGGTACTACAGTTACGGTAGTTTGCGAGGTGCGTCTCGGTGGCGTGCCCGTGCTCGCTGAGAGCGCGGCCGGTCAGCCGACAGAGGATCCACCGTGAAATGTGCATCGACGGATGCACCCGCCGCACGAAGCGGCTTGTTAGGAGCGATGAGACGACGTGGCAAAGGCAACGACTGAGAAGACGGGCACGACGCTCGTCATCGTGGAGTCCCCCGCCAAGGGCAAGACGATCGAGAAGTACTTGGGCGAGGGCTACAAGGTGCTGGCGTCTGTAGGCCACATCCGTGACCTCGTGAGCCCCAAGGAGCTTCCGGCCGACCTGAAGAAGGGGCCCTTCGGCAAGTTCGCCGTCGACATCGAGAACGGCTTCGAGCCCTACTACGTCGTGGGCGCTGAGAAGAAGAAGACGGTCACCGAGCTCAAGCGCGCGCTCAAGGATGCCGACGAGCTCATCCTCGCAACTGATGAGGACCGCGAGGGCGAGGCCATCGCGTGGCACCTGCTCGAGGTTCTGAAGCCCAAGGTTCCCGTCAGCCGCATGGTCTTCAACGAGATCACCAAGGACGCCATCCAGCACGCTCGCGAGAACACCCGCGAGATCAACATGCCGCTGGTCGACGCTCAGGAGACCCGCCGCATCCTCGACCGCCTCTACGGTTACGAGGTGTCGCCGGTGCTGTGGCGCAAGGTGCGTGCAGGCCTGAGCGCGGGCCGCGTGCAGTCGCCGACCGCTCGGCTCATCGTCGACCGCGAGCGCGAGCGCATGGCGTTCGTGTCGGCCGACTACTGGTCGCTGAAGGCTGAGTTCGAAGCCGAGTCGCAGGTGTTCCCGGCCAGGCTCGCGAAGCTCGACGGCGTCAAGATCGCCCAGGGCAGCGACTTCAACGACGCCGGTGAGATCCAGGGCGTTCGCGAGCGACTCTCCGCTGAGGGCATCGAGAAGCTGGCGGCCGAGCTGAAGGATGCCGCCTACCGCGTCGCAGGCGTCGACTCCAAGCCCTACCGCCGCCGCCCATCCGCTCCGTTCATGACCTCGACGCTCCAGCAGGAGGCCGGTCGAAAGCTCAAGTTCACGGCCAAGCAGACGATGTCGCTGGCGCAGGGGCTGTATGAGAACGGTTACATCACCTATATGCGAACCGACTCGCCGAACCTGTCGTCGCAGGCGATCTCGGCGGCTCGCAAGCAGGCGACCGAGCTCTACGGTGCCGGCTCGGTTCCCGACAAGCCCCGCCTCTACTCGGGTCGCTCGAAGAACGCGCAGGAGGCGCACGAAGCCATTCGCCCCGCCGGTGACACCTTCCAGTCGCCGAAGCAGCTGGCCGGCAAGGTCAGCTCGGGCGAGCTGAAGCTGTACGAGCTGATTTGGAAGCGCACCGTCGCCAGCCAGATGATCGACGCGACGGGTCAGACCGCGACCATCACGATCGACTCGTCGGCGACCAGCAGCGGCGTCGCGCAGTTCAGCGCGAGCGGCACGGTCATCACCGAGCCCGGATTCCTGCAGGCGTACGAGGAGTCGTCTGAGAAGTCGCGCTACGACGACCAGGATCAGGGCAACACGAAGCTGCCCGACGTGCGCGAGAACGACTCGCTCGGGCTCGAGAGCATCGAGACGAAGTCGCACTCGACGACGCCTCCTCCCCGCTACACGGAGGCCAGCCTCGTGAAGGCGCTCGAAGAGCTCGAGATCGGTCGCCCGTCGACGTATGCGTCGATCATCGACACGATCCTCAGACGCGGATTCGTCACCCTTCGCGGCGGCGCCCTCGTGCCGAACTGGATTGCGTTCTCGACGATCAAGCTGCTCGAAGACAACCTCGGCGAGCTCGTCGACTACGACTTCACGGCATCGATGATGAACGACCTCGACGAGATCGCCGACGGCTCGGCCGACCGCGTCGACTGGCTGACCGGGTTCTACTTCGGCAACGAGACGCACAAGGGCCTGCGCGACACGGTTGCGGGCATCGGCGATGTCGACGCCCGCGAGGTCAACTCGATTCCGGTTGCCGAGGGCATCACGCTGCGCGTGGGCCAGTACGGCCCGTACCTCGAGGGAACCGACGAGAAGGGCGAGCTGAAGCGAGCGAATGTTCCTGAAGAGCTTGCTCCCGACGAGCTGACGCCCGAGAAGGCGACCGAGCTGTTCAACGCGCCGAAGCAGGAAGACCGGGTGCTCGGCCAGCACCCCGAGACCGGACTCGACATCGCGGTGAAGAACGGTCGATTCGGCCCCTACATCGAAGAGGTCGTGCCCGACAAGGTCGATCCCGAGACCGGCGAGGTCAAGGCGAAGCCGAAGAACGCGCCCAAGCCGCGCCGAGCATCGCTGTTCAAGCGCATGGAGCCTGAGACCGTCGACTTCGAGACCGCCCTGCAGCTGCTGTCGCTGCCGCGCACGGTCGGCACCGACCCCGACACCGGCGAGGAGATCCAGGCGCGCCCCGGCCGCTACGGGCCGTTCCTGACTCGCGGCGCAGACACGCGCTCGCTCGACAACGAGGACCAGCTGCTGACCGTGACGGTCGAAGAGGCCGTCGAGCGGTTCAAGCAGCCGAAGTACGCAGGGCGCAAGGCTGCCAGCGCGCTCAAGGAGTTCGACAACGACCCGGTCTCCGGCAAGCCGATCAAGGTGAAGGACGGCCGATTCGGCCCGTACGTCACTGACGGCACCACGAACGCCACGATCCCGCGCGGCGACAGCGTCGACGAGATGACGTTCGAGCGTGCGGTCGAGCTGCTGCAGATCAAGCGCGACAAGGGGCCGGCCAAGAAGCCTGCTGCGAAGAAGGCACCCGCCAAGAAGGCACCTGCGAAGAAGCCGGCAGCGAAGAAGCCGGCGGCGAAGAAGGCTCCCGCCAAGAAGCCCGCTGCCAAGACGGCAGCCGCAAAGAAGACGACGAGCGAGTAGCGCGGTGAGCGGCCTCTTCATCACCTTCGAGGGCGGCGACGGCTCGGGCAAGTCGACGCAGTCGAGGCTGCTCGCAGACTGGCTCGCGCAGAGCCGCGAGGTCGTGTTCACGAGAGAGCCGGGCGGCACCGAGCTCGGCGCCGAGATCCGCAGCCTTCTGCTGCACACGGGCGGTCACATCACCGACCGCGCAGAGGCGCTCCTCTACGCCGCCGACAGGTCGCACCACATCGCCACAGTCGTTCGGCCGGCCCTCGAGCGAGGCGCCGTCGTGCTGCAGGATCGCTACTTCGACTCGTCGGTCGCGTATCAGGGCGAAGGGCGCGAGCTCGAGCCGAACGACATCCGCGACCTCTCGCTCTGGGGCACCGAGGGGCTCATCCCCGACGTCACCGTGCTGATCGACCTGCCCCCGGCAGTCGGACGCGAGCGGCTCGCAGCCCGCGACGAGACGCCGGATCGCCTGGAGGCTGCAGGCGACGACTTCCACGAGCGCGTGCGACGCGCCTACCTGCGGCTGGCAGAGGCCGAGCCAGACCGATTCCTGGTGCTCGACGGAACCGAGCCGATCGACTCGCTGCAGCAGCGCATCCGCGACCGTGTCTCAGCTGTGCTGGAGCAGGCGTGAACCTCTGGGACGACATCGTCGGCCAGACGCGTGCGGTGTCGACGCTGCACTCGGCGGCGAGCGGTGCAGACGGATCGTCGAGCACCCTCACGCACGCGTGGCTGGTGACGGGACCTCCGGGCTCGGGCCGCTCGAACCTGGCGTTCGCTTTCGCCGCCGACCTGCTGAGCCCGACAGCCGGCGAACATGACGAGGGCGCGCACCGGCAGGTCGCAGCCCGCACCCACGCCGACCTCATCGTGCTCGGCACTGAAGGCGTCATCATCCCCGTGACGGCTGCCCGCGAGGCTGCCCGGCGCGCGAGCTTCGGCCCGTCGTCGTCACGGCACCGCGTCGTCATCGTCGAAGACGCCGACCGCATGAGCGAGTCGGCCGCGAACTCGCTGCTCAAAGCGATCGAAGAGCCCCCCGAGCAGACGATCTGGATTCTCTGCGCCCCCAGCGAGGCTGACGTGCTGCCGACCATCCGCTCGCGCTGTCGCTCGGTGATGCTGCGTGTGCCGTCAGCAGACGATGTGGCACGGCTGCTGAGCGAGCGAAACGGCGTCGACCCCGCCCTGGCGCTCACGGCGGCGCGCGAGGCGCAGAGTCACATCGGCATGGCCCGCAGGCTTGCAACAGACGCGGATGCGCGGTCTCGGCGAGCAGAGACGATCGACACGGCCCTGCGCATCCGCAGTGTCGGCACAGCTGTGCTCGCTGCCGAGGCGTTCATGGCGATCGCGACAGCGGATGCGAGCTCGCTCGACGAGGAGCAGCTGGCATCGGAGGAGGCGAAGTTCCTGCGTCAGCTGGGCATCGAGCCGGGCGGAACTGTGCCGCGTCAGGTGCGCGGCTCGCTGACGCAGTTTCGCAAGGACCAGAAGAACCGCGAGAAGCGCGGGGTCCGCGATGGCGTCGACCGCATTCTCGTCGATCTCATGAGCCTGTTTCGCGACGCCCTACTGGTCGCGATCGGCGTCGACGAGCAGCTGGTCAACGAGTCGGCACGCGAGGGCATCGCCGTCTTCGCGCGCGAAGCCGGGGCCGAAGGTGCGCTTGCCGTGCTCGAAGACCTGTCGATCGCACGCGACCGCGTCGGCTCGAACGTGCCCGCGCTGCTGGCCATGGAAGCGGCGCTCGTGACCGTCTCGACGGCCCGAGCCGAGCGCTGAGAGCAGCCCGCCGTTGGGGAAATCCACAGCGGTGTAGACCAGGATGGCCTGAGACGAAAGGACTCCACTCGTGCATTCCAGAACCTTCGCCAGGAGGGCATTCTCTGCAGTCGCCATGGTGAGCGCTGCGGCCGTCGCCCTGACGGGCTGCGTGTTCGTGCCGGCGCTGCTGAACCCGCCGACCGGCCCGGTTGATCCGACCGACCCGACGAGCACCGAGGGCTTCGATCCGACTCAGGGTGTCGATGAGGCGCTCGTGCCGTTCTACGAGCAGGAGGTCGAGTGGAGCAGCTGCGAGGGCGGCACCCAGTGTGCGGTCATCGAAGCTCCCATGGACTGGTTCAATCCCGACCCCGACAAGACCGTCGAGGTGCACTTCAACGTGCAGGAGGCCACCGGCGAAGCGCAGGGGCACCTGCTGTACAACCCGGGCGGCCCCGGCGCATCGGGCTTCGACTACGTCGCGCAGTTCGCCGACTATCTCGTGCCGCCTGAGATCCGCGAGTCGTATAACCTCGTCGGCTTCGACCCCCGCGGTGTCGCGCGGTCGACGCCCATCACCTGCTACGACGACCCCGAGACGCTCTACAACTGGATGTTCTCGACGCACGACGGCGACGAAGCGCCCAAGTACGACGACACCGACTGGCTCAGCGACGAGGCTCTCGACCAGTCGCGCGAAGGCGCCAAGGAGTTCGCCGAGGCGTGCGAAGAGCACACGGGCGAGGCCATCGGCTACTTCGGCACCGAGCAGGCCGCGAGCGACATGGACCTGATCCGCGCGCTGCTCGGCGAGGAGCAGCTCGACTACTACGGCGTCTCGTACGGCACGCTGCTGGGTGCGACCTACGCTGGACTGTTCCCCGAGAACGTGGGCCGGTTCGTGCTCGACGCAGCGGTGTCGCCCGAGTCGACAGACGCTGACGGCACGCTCTTCCAGGCGAAGGGCTTCGAGCTTGCGCTCGGCAACTTCCTCGAGGACTGCATCGCCGGGTCAGACTGCCCGATCGACGCATCGAGCAGGCAGGGCGCGCTCGACGAGATGACCGAGCTGTTCGACGAGCTCGACAAGAAGCCGCTCAAGGGCTCGAACGACCGACTGCTCGGCGGCAGCAACTTCTTCACGTCGATTGCCGCGAACCTCTACGCCGAGTTCCAGTGGCCGGTGCTGCGCGAGATCATCGGCGACGTCATGGACGGCGACGCCACCAGCGCATTCACCGCCGTCGACGAGTACTACGGAGTCAACCCCGACGGCACGTTCGTCGACAACTCGTTCGAAGCGCTCGTCGGCATCAACTGTCTCGACTACGCGCCCGAAAGCGACTACGACGTGATCCGCGACAACGCCGAGATCGTGCAGGAGGAGGCCCCGACAGTCGGCCGATACTTCTCAGGGCTGTCGTCGTGCCTCGACTGGCCGAACGCGGGCTCGCGCGACCAGTCGAAGATCGAGGCGCCCGGCGCCAACCCCATCATCGTGATCGGCGGCATCAACGACCCGGCCACGCCGTACGAGCAGTCGGTCTCGCTGGCTGACCAGCTCGAGTCGGGCGTGCTCATCACGGTCAGCGCCGAGGGCCACGGCCAGTACGGACAGGGCAATGCGTGCGTCGACGGCCCGGTGTCGAACTACCTGCTGACAGGAGATGCGCCGACGGCAGACATCGACAACTGCTAGCGTCTGGGCGCGGCATCGTGGGCGGATTTTTTCCGCTATGATTGGTAGCCGTGCCCAGCGCACGCCGCCTTAGCTCAGTCGGCAGAGCGATTCACTCGTAATGAATAGGTCGGCAGTTCGATTCTGCCAGGCGGCACAGTGGCCCCGTCATCATCAGGTGACGGGGCCTCGCCCGTCTTGATCCACTGCAACGGCACACCGCTTCGCAGCGCCCACGCCCGCAGCGTTATCTCACGCGGCCGCGTCGCGCCGCGCTCGGCACTTGAGACGCTATTGCGCGACACGCCCAACGACTCAGCGAACTCAGCTTGCTCGAGACCAGTTATCTCGCGAGCTCGCTGTAGCCGGTGCCGCAGCTCCCAGCCCGGCACGATCCCGACATCTTGCATGTTTGTCATACGACAAATCATAGCAGTGTGCTACGACACGACCTAGAGAAGTTACTGTGCGTACGCACAATTTAGGCTAAGTTGTGCGTATGACAAACAACGATCTCACGACCAGCCAGGTCGCCGAGCGCCTCGGTGTCACGCGGCAGCTCGTGCTCTGGATGGTCAGGCAAGGACGCCTGGCGCCTACTCAGAAGCTCCCAGCATCGAACGGTACTTACCTCTTCGCCGAGGCTGACGTTGCAACCCTCGAGCAGGAGCGGTCGGCATGAGCATCGAGACGATGGTGATCGCGATGCACCACTCAAAGTCGACGGGGGCCGCGCGCATGGTGCTCGTCGGCATCGCGAACCATGACGGCGACGGCGGCGCATGGCCCGCTATGGCGACGTTGGCGAAGTACGCGAACGTCGACCTGCGCACGGCACGCAAGGCCGTGAGGAGGCTCACAGACCTCGGAGAGATTGAGGTCATGTTGCAGCGTGGCGGCAACGGCAACATCGAGGACTACCAACGCCCGAACCTCTACAAGTTCACGCTGACGTGCCCTCCCGACTGCGACCGGACGAAGAATCACAAGACCCGAGACAGCATCTCAGTGGAGCCTCTGACGAGTTATCCACAGCCCCCGGGGGAATTGCCAGGGGAGGGCAATTTATACCCCCGGGGGGGTACACAAAGGCCCCCCAAAACGTCCCCTAACCCCGTAACTAAAGATCTAAAGAACAACTCACCTAGTAACCGTGCGCGCGAAGCGTGGACGAAGTGCGAGACGAACTACCCCGACCCCCATCGCATCAACCGACGCCTAGGGCTCTGCGCCGACTGCCTCGAACCACTCGCGACCATCACATCGCCCAACCGAAAGGAGGGCGACGCATGAGCGCCCACGACCCTAAGATCGCAGTCCTCGACGACTTCGAACAAGTACACGAAGCAGCACTCCGCATCAGCGGCGTACGCCTCACCGACCGCGACTACCTCACCGTCATTGACATCGCGAACACCGTCGACCGAGTCATCGCCAAGATCGCGCCCATGCAACTCACACCAGCCGGCCTCCGCTTCTACGCCCGATGCGCCGAAGCCTACGGCCGAGTCCTGCGACGCATCGACCCAGCACGACAGGAGCAGGGAGCATGAGCGCTTGCATAAGCCGGGAAGGAGAGTACAGCGACCACGCGCCCAACGGTCGGTTCGAATGCGTCAGATGCGGCGACTTCGACGTCCCAGGTATGCTCGCCGCTCTTCGCGCAATGACAGCCGAACGGGCAGCGCTCAAGGCTTCAAGTCCCGCCAAGATCGCTCTCGAAGTGGACGCCGATCTCGTCCACGAAGTCATCGCGGCGGCCGAGTATGGCCTCGAGGCGCGCGGCCGCGCGTGGCCGGCTGGCTGGCCCCCCAGCATGTGCCGGCAGCAAGCAGCCGCCCGCGAGCTCGCAGAACTCCTCGAAGAAGCAGAACTCGCCCAATGATGCCCCTCGAACACTTCGAACAGTGGTACGCCCTCGCCCTCTGCGCCGCCGGCACCGCAGCCCTCGGCATCGCCTACGCCACCCGCAACCGAAAGAAGAAGCCATGACCCTCACCGAAGAACTCCAGCCCACGTTGCACGAGCGCAGCACAGCCGAACTCGAGCAGCTCGTCGAGGTCACGCACATCGCGATCACCGACGCCCAAGACCTCCTCGAGATCGTCCGGGACGAGCTCACCGCGCGCGGCCGCGCTTACACCGCCGAGGAAGTCTCAGCTATAATCCGAGGCCAGGAGGTCTAGACGACATGGCAAAGCACTCAGCGAGAGGCTCATCATGGGATGCGCAGCGTAAGCGCGTCCTCGATCGCGACGGCTGGACATGCCAGCGATGCGCGAAGCCTCTCGCTGGTGCTGACGCCACGGTCGACCACATCGAGCCCATCGTCCTCGACCCCGGCCGCGAGTACCGTGACGACGAGCTGCAAGCCCTCTGCCGCCGCTGCAACGGTGTCAAGTCCGACCGAACCGCCGAGCGCACGCCCTGGCTCAACCCCGCCTGGATCGCCGGCGTCGTCGCCCAGGTCGCCGCGCCTTTTCTGGGAGGCCCCAGGGCACCCCGCCCCCAACTCGCATTTTCACAAACGGGACAAAATATTTCTGAGGTGACCGCGTGAACGAGCTAGTTGGGCTCGAGATCGAGCGAATATCGGGGAGGTTCTCACAGGCAGTGGAGAAGTTCTTGGGGAATGCCCCCTACCTCTCCGACGAGCACCTCCCGAGCATTGTGTCGCTGCAAGCGATCGCCGAGGAGCTCGACAGCGGCAAGGTGACGCCGGCAATGCTGGCTCAGTTCGGCCTCACGCATCGAGCGCTGCTCAAGGCGAACCCCGAAGCCGCAGCGCACGACGACGAGGTCGACCAGATCATCGAGCGCGCGCGTGCCAGCTAAGCAACTTTGCGAGAAGTGCCGTTCGAGCGGCTGGCCTCCCACTCGGCACAGCCCCCCACTGTCTGAGGAGTTCCCCTCGCATGGCGACTGGCTCCTCAAGCTCATCGACCTCGTCTGGCGCACGCCCGACGGCACCCGCCTGAACCTCGACGAGTACCAGCGCCACCTCATCCGGCACGTTCTCGAGGTGTATCCCGCCGACCACGCCCGAGCCGGCCGCCTCCGCTATCGGCAAGTCGTCATCAGCCTCGCGCGGCAGAACGGCAAGAGCGTCATCGGCAGCATCTTCGCCCTCTATGGTCTCCTCCGCGAGGCCGGCGCGCTCGTCATCGGCATCGCCTCCAGCAGCGAGCAAGCACGCATCATCTACAAACGCCTCATGGCCGCGATCGACGGAGACAAGCGCCTCCGACGCAGATTCGCCAGACTCACCGACACTCGAGGCATCAGCAGCCACGACGGCGGCGTCTACGAGATCAAGCCGTCGAAGTCGGCAGCAGTCCAGGGCCTCGACGTATCCGTCGGACTCGCCGACGAGCTCCACATCCTGCCGGCCGCGCTCTGGACTGACATGGTCAACGGATCACGCGCACGCCGCAACGGCATCGTTATCGGCTACACCACCGCCGGCAACGACGAGTCCGAGCTACTCCTCCGCCTCTACGAAGACACCGAAGACCCCAACATCGGCGAGCGATTCGGCTATTTCATCTGGGAAGCCCCCGAGGTTCGCGTCCCCGACGATCGGCACACGCGAAGGCACTACATCCTCGAGGCGAACCCCGCAGCCGCAGACGGCCGCCTCGACGCCGAAGACATCCTCGACGACATCGAGACCATGCCCGAGCATGAGATCGTCCGATATGTTTTCAACCGATTCGGCGCATCCTCCTCGACGTTCATTACCGCCGCCGTCTGGCAGCGCGTTCGCCGGCCAGCCGGCTCGAAGTTCCCCCGGCACTTGCCGGCCTGGATATCGATCGACCGTACTCCCGAGTGGTCATGGGCCTCGATCGTTGCATCCGTCCAAGACGACGACGGCATCATCTGGACAGAAGTGGTTGCATCCCTCGAGCGTCCGGACGTAGACATGCTCGAGCGCGTCGCCCACGACCTAGGAACGAACTACGGCCCCGCCGGCTTCATCATGGACGCCCTCAGCCTCGGCGAGCTCGCCGACCGCCTCAAGGGCAAGGGATACAACGTCATCAAGGGCACCCTCGGCCACGCCACGAACGCCGCCACGCGCTTCTACGCCCGAATCGCAACCCGCACACTCCAGCACGCCGGAGACGCGCTCCTCGACGTGCAGATACCCCGAGCAGTTCGCAAAGACGTGGGAGAGTCCTTCCGCATCAGCCGCAAGGACTCCAGCGTCGAAGTCGACACCACGATCGCGACCGCATACGGCGTGCTCGCAGCCGAAACCAGCACCCGACACGCCGAAGTGCAAGTGTTCTGAGAAAACCTCGTCTATAGTCCCTGGTATGGGACTCCGAGAATGGCTCACAGGGCAACCGTCGCTCGCTGTACCGACCGCAGCGAAGCGAGCCGAGTCGCTCGAGCCCGGCCCCAACAAGCCCCACCTCGCCGCCGCGCGCGTGCAGCCGCCGCCCCGCGAGAAGACCGACCGCAGCGTCTCGATGGGTAAGGCCCTCAGCCTCTCGATGGTCTACCGCGCAGTCTCGATCCACATCATCAGCGCCAAGCAGCTCGGCATCGACGTATCTCGCACCGACGCTGAGACCGGCGAAGAGACCACGATCCCGACCCCGACGATCATTCGCCGCCCCAACCCGTTCGCGTCCCGCTCGCAGTTCATCGAGCAGACCGTCGGATCACTCGCCGGCAACGGCAACGCCTACTGGCGACTCCAGCGCGACGACGCCGGCAACCTCCGCAACGTCGAGGTGCTCAACCCGCTCGACATCGTCATCCGTGCCGACCGCAACGGCCACGTCGACCGCTACGACTACCGAGGCCGAACCTATAAGCCCTCCGAGATCGAGCACCTCACGCTCCTCCGAGTACCAGGCAGCGCCTACGGTCTCGGCCCGATCCAGGCAGCACAATCCGAGCTCGCCGGCGCGCTCGATCTCCGCGACCACGCGCACAACTTCTTCCTCGGCCCTGGAGGCCAGCCCACCGGCATCCTCAAGACCGACTCGGCCCTCACGACCGAAACCGCCAACAGCATCAAAGAGCGCTGGGATCAAACCCAAGGCGGCACTCGAGGTATCGCAGTCCTCGGACACGGCGTAACCTACAGCCCCGTATTCGTGAGCCCGCGTGACGCGCAGTTCATCGAGTCACAAGAGTTCACGACGACGCAGATAGCGCGACTCTTCGGCGTCCCCGCGTCGCTCATGCTCGCCGCCGTCGAGGGCAACTCGCAGACCTACTCCAACGTCGAACAGGACTGGATCGGGTACGTCCGATTCAGTCTCATGCAGTACCTCATCGAGATCGAGGACGCGCTCACGAACCTCCTGCCGCGAGGTCAGCGCGTGCGCTTCAACATCGACGCGCTCCTCCGCTCCGACACCAAGACACGGTACGAGGCGCACGAGATCGCGATCCGGGCCGGCTTCCTCACCGTCCCCGAGGTTCGCGACCTCGAGAAATACCCCCCGCTCCGACCTCAGCCCGTCAATGAAAGCGCAGCCTAATTATGACTGACCACATCCGCACCGGCCTCGTCGAGATCGTCGGCACCGACGACGAGACCCGCACAATCACCGGCATCGGCGTTCCCTGGGAGCAGACAGTCGAAATCAACGACTGGTTCGGCTCCTACAACGAGCGCTTCCAGCGCGGCAGCGTCGAAGTCGACGGCAAGGTCATGTTCTTCTACCGCCACCGCGAACCGATCGGCCCCGTCATCGACTTCGAGGACACCGACGACGGTTGGAAGTTCCGGGCTCGGTTCTCCGACACCCAGGCCGGCAACGACGCCTACGCCCTCGCCCGCGACGGCGTCATCGACACGTTCTCCATCCGGTTCGACCCGATCGAGCACCTCACCGACGACGAGACCGGCGACATCATCCGCACGCGCGTTCGAGTCTCTGAGGTGTCGCTCGAGCCGTTCCCCGCCTACTCCGACGCCCGACTCGAAACTGTCCGAACCAAGACCGAAAGGCCCACCATGACCACCAACGACACTGTCGACACTGTCGACACCGAGGCTCGCAGCCAGCTCGACGAGCTCGAACGCAAGTTCATCTCTTTCATGGATCGCGACCTCAACGCCGCACCCCGCGAGGAGGCCCGCAGCGCAGCAGCCATGCTCCGCGCGATCGCCAGCGGCGATGAGGCAGCGATCAACCGCTACAACGAAATGCAGCAGGAGGCCCGAGAGTTCGCCGGCGGCACCACCGCTGACGCGCCCGTCAAAGACGCCTGGGTCGGCGACCTCACCCGCATTTTCGACAACACCAGCGGCGCGCTGTCCAACTTCTTCGGCTCGAAGGCCCTGCCCTCAACCGGCATGAACATCGAGTACGCCGAGCTCGAATCGGTCACCGTCGAAGTCTCCGAGCAGCTCGAAGAAGGCGACGACCTGCCGCTCGGCAACGTCAAGCTCCGCACCAAGACCGCGCCGGTTCACACCTACGGCGGCGCGTCGCTCCTCTCGCGCCAGGCGATCGAGCGCTCCAGCCTCCCCGTGCTCCAGCGCACCCTCGACGCCCTCGCAGTCGCGGCAGGTAAGACGAAGAAGCTGAACGTCGCCAACGCCTTCGAAGCAGCTCTCACGGCCCGCGCCTCCGACGCCGTACTCCTCGAGGCCGACACCTGGCAAGCATGGACTGACCTCGTCATCGACGGCGGCGTCTACTTCGACGACCTCGGCTACGGCATGGAGGCCCTCATCGTCTCCACTGACGTATTCAAGACCATCAAGAACGCAGTCGCAGCCGACGGCCGCCCGCTCCTCACGCTGTCCAACAGCGGCGCAAACACGGTCGGAAAGCTGAACGTCGCCGGCCTCTCCGGCGACCTCGTCGGCCTCAACGTATTCGCAGTGCCGAGCCTGGCAGCCTCCACGGCCGCATTCGCGAACCCGGCAGCGCTCACCGCCTACGACTCGCCCCTGGTGCAGCTCCAGGACGAGAACGTCCTCAACCTCACCAAGGCATACAGCGTATACCGCTACGGCGCAGTCGCGAACGAGGTTCCGGCAGCGATCCTCCCGATCGACGTGACCACGGCCGGCGCATAGTCATGGCCGAGGATCGCACGCTCGCTGACCGCCTCGCGGTCTACGTCAACGCCGAAGCCACCGACGCATTCATCCCCGAGTGCGCCGAGACGGCCGAGGTGCTCATCGACGGCTACGTCGGCAGCGCCGAGGTGCCGGACAAGGTGCGCGAGCGTGCGATCCTCGAGGTCGGCAGCGAGCTCTACAACCGACGCAACGCCCCCAACGGAATCGCGCAGTTCGCGACCCCGGACGCCGCACCGATCCGAGTGGCCCGAGACCCGCTCGTCGGCGCGTACCCCATTCTGCGCCACTACGTCGGCATCGGTGCAGCATGAGTAGCCTCAAGACGATCCGCGAGCTCGCCGAGACAACACTCAAGGATGCCGGCCTCAACGCCTACGCCTATGTTCCCGGCAGGATCGCGCCGCCGTGCGCAGTCATCCAGGCCGGCGACCCCTACATCGAACAGGCCGAGACGTTCATCGAGCACGTCATCCGCCTCGAGATCGTCATCGTCCTCCGCGCTGGCGACAACCGGCGAACGGCGACCGACCTCGACGAGTACCTCGAGACGCACATCGACGCGCTCGACGAGGCCGGCTTCCTGGTGCAGAACGTAACCCAACCCACCCCGATCACCTGGAACAGCACCGACTACCCCGGCGTCATCGTCACCGTGACGCATGACTTCACCCTCAATAACTAGGAGCACCCAAAATGGCAAAGAGCCCAGTAATCCGAGGCAAAGACCTCGGCATCACGATCGACGGTGTCGACCACTACTGTGACATTCGCTCAGCGATTATGTCGTCGGAAGATGGAGACACGGACGCTGTCACATTCTGTGACCCCAGCGGCAGCCGGCAGCACTTCTTTACCCTCAGCGCGAACCAGTCGACCGCTGACGGCTCATTCTGGCGAACGGTATGGGAGCACACCGGCGAGGAAGTGCCGTTCGTGTACGCCCCGCACGGCAACGTCGAGGCCAGCGCAGACGAGCCGCACTTCACCGGAATGTTGACGATCGGCCCCAAGCCCGACCTCGGCGGCCAGGCTGGCCGAACGAACGTCTACAGCTTCGAGACCCGATTCGACATCACAGGAGAGCCCGAGCTCGTCGCCACCGGCTCCACACTGCCGGCGCGGGCCGACGCAGCACGCGCCATGTCGACAACGTCGACGACCGCGTCGAAGTCGACCACGAGCAAGACCACGAGCAAGGCAGCCTAGTCATGGTCGAGGCGGCCGATCACACCTACACCGGCGGCCCCGTAAAGGTCACCGTCAAGGGTCTCGGCCGCCTCAACCGCGCGCTCGCTCGCGCCGGCGTCGACGCGCAGAACATGCGCGATCTCATGCACGAGATCGGCATGATCGCCGTGCGCGACGCTCAAGGCCGCGTACCAGTCGACTCCGGCCGGCTCCGAGAATCAATCCGATCCGGCCGAGGCAAGACCAAAGCCGTCGTTCGCGCCGGCGGCGCACGCATCCCCTACGCCGGCGTCATCCACTACGGCACCCCAGATAACGCCTACCAGCCGAGCCCGTTCCTTCTCACGGCGATCCAGGCGCAGCGCGGCGCGATCCTCAACCGCTTCAACCAAGGCGTCGGCGACATCCTCGCCGGCGCAGAACTCAAGTAAAGGACAACCAGCATGGACAAGCTCACCATTGACTCGCCGCTCACCCTCGGCGAAATCGAGTTCGTCGAGGACACCTCCGGCCTCGCGATCGAAACGATGGGCGACCCCGAGCGGCCCAAGATGAAGTTCGTGATCGCCCTCGTGACCGTCCTCAAGCGCCGCGAAGACGGTGACTGGACGATCAAGAACACCCGCGAACTCGCGTTCACCGACCTCCAGAAGCTCATTGACCTCGGCGACGATTCGACGCTCCTGGCCCTCGGCATCGCTGAAGAAGTCGAGGTCGCCGACGAGGCCACCAAAAGCGACTAGTTTTCGCGACCGCATGGCGCAATTCGCCGTTCATCTCCACTACACCCCGGCCGAGTTCTACGCGCTGACCTGGCCCGAATACGTCGCGATCAACCGAGCACTCTACGAAATGCACTCGAGATAGGAGCCCAGCATGGCGAAGCAGACAGTCATCGTCAGCGTCCTCGCAGACACGGCACCATTCACTCGAGGCATGAAGAACGTCTCCAGCGGCATCGGCGGCGCGATCTCCGGCATCGGAAAACTCGCCCTCGGTGTCGCTGGAGCAGCCGCCGGCATCACCGCAGCGATCGGCGCAATCGCGATCAAAGGCGGCCTCAGCCGAGCACTGAACATCGAGGACGCCCAAGCCAAACTCAAGGGCCTCGGCTACGACACCGTCGCTATCGGTAAAGTTATGGACGCCGCTCTCGGCTCGGTCAAGGGCACCGCGTTCGGCCTCGACTCGGCCGTCACCGCAGCAGCCGGCGCAATGGCAGCCGGCGTCAAAGAAGGCGCAGAGCTCGAGAAGTACCTCACCGCGATCGCCGACGCCTCCGCGATCGCCGGTATCAGCATGGACGACATGGGCGCGATCTTCAACAAGATCCAAGCCAATGGCAAGCTCACCACGCAAGAGCTCAACCAGCTCGCCGACCGAGGCATCCCCGTACTGTCCTGGCTGTCCGAGGAGTTCGGCGTCACCGCAGAAGAAATGCGAAAGATGGTCACCTCCGGGGCCGTCGACGCCGAGGCATTCCGCAACGTCATCGAGGAGAACATCGGCGGCGCAGCGTTAGCGTCGGCCGAGACCACTAGGGGAGCGTTCGCGAACATGGGCGCGGCACTCTCTCGGTTCGGTGAGGTGCTCGCCGGCGGCGTCCTCCCCATCGCCCGCGAATCGTTCTCGGCAATCACCGTCGCCCTCGACGCCGTTGCCGGCAAAGTCAAACCATTCGCCGACGCATTCTGGGAATCAGCGCAAGGCACGATCATTCCCGCGCTGCAAGCCGCAGCCGACTCGGTTGCCGGCTTCCTCGACGGCTTCGGAGGCTTCGGCGGCCTCATGGCAACAGTGCAGCCGATCATCGACCTCGTCTCGCAACTCTCACCGCTCCGCATCATCATGGACGCCCTCGCACCCGTCAGCGAGCAGCTAGGAGAGACGTTCTCGCAACTGGCCGGCATCGCCTCCGACGCGGCAGCACAGATCGGCCCGCTCCTGGCGCCCGTCCTCGAACAGCTCGGCGACCTAATCGGCAGCCTCGTCGCAACCGTTCTGCCACCCCTCATCGACATATTCGGCAGCATCGCCGGCGTCGTCATGCAGCTCGCCCCGGTGCTCCTCGAGGTCGCCACCGTCGTCCTCGCAGCACTCACCCCGGCACTGGACTCCCTCGGCCCACTCCTCGCCCTGGTTGCAACCGTCGTCGGCGATCTCCTCACCGCCCTCGCCCCGCTCCTGGAGTCCCTAATCGGTGCTCTCGCCCCGATCCTCGGCTCGGTGCTCGAGCTCCTCGCGCCACTCCTGGAGCTCTTCACCGCACTAATGACCCCGATTCTGGAACTCGTCGCACCCCTAGTCGAGCTCCTCGTGCCGGCCCTGCAATTCCTCGTCGACGTGATCGTCCTCGTCGTCGACGCGATCGTCGGCCTTATTGGCTGGTTCGTCGACCTGCAAATCAACGCCCTCGAGAACGCCGACGGGATGCAATCCGCATGGGCTCCCGTCGCTGAATTCTTTACCGCACTCTGGGACGGCATCAGCAGCGTCTTTGCCGACGCATGGGACGCGATCACCACCGTCGTCTCGAACGCTTGGAACGTCATCAAGACGATCTTCGAGACCGTCGGACAGATCATCCAGCAGGTCGTCGCCGGCGCAATCTTATTCATCGTCAACATCTTCAAGGGCGACTTCGCTGGTGCAGCGAACATCGTTCGAACAGTCTGGGACAACATCCAGAATCTCTTTAGCGGCGCGATCGGAAAAATCCGTGGCTTCGTGTCAAACATGGTCGGGGCCGTCGTCAACTTCTTCTCCGGCATGATGAACCGAGCCCGCTCGACAGTCTCCAGCGGCATGGGCAACGTCGTCGGCATCTTCCGAGACCTGCCCGGAAAGATCCTCGGTTTCGTTCGATCGCTTCCCGGCCGATTCGCGCAGATCGGCAGCGACATCATCCGAGGACTCATCAACGGCATTCACAATATGGCCGGCTGGCTTAGGGACGCCGTCAGTAACGTTGTCGGCGGCGTCGTCGGTTGGGCAAAGAGTATGCTCGGCATCTCCTCACCATCGAAGGTGTTTCGCGACCTCGGCCGCTTCACCGTGCAAGGGCTCGAACAGGGTCTCTCCGGCCCCAATCGCCTCCGCAGCCTCATGGGAGGCCTCGCAACGAGCATGGAAAGCGCCTTCGACCCCTCGCTGTCTGTCGAGCCGTTCC
Source organism: Agrococcus casei LMG 22410 (assembly GCF_900163565.1). Taxonomy (GTDB): domain Bacteria; phylum Actinomycetota; class Actinomycetes; order Actinomycetales; family Microbacteriaceae; genus Agrococcus; species Agrococcus casei. The sequence continues at coordinate 86,080 of NZ_FUHU01000044.1, read as the reverse complement.
GAGCCTCTCAAGCCCGCACAGCGGGCCGTAGTGGAGGCATCACGGTCAACATCACCGCCGGCGTCGGCGACCCGGTCGAGATCGGCCGTGAAGTTATGCGAACCATCAAGGCGTACCAGCGAAGCGGCGGGATGGTGACGATATGAGCGCCGTAGACTACATCGCCCTCGAGCTATTCATGCAGCCCCTCGAGGACTTCATCCTCGGCCACTCACGTCTAGCGCTGGCACGCCTGGGAATCGACCCAGACCAGGACGCGCCGCGCTGGATCGACGTGAAATGCGACCTCTCGAGTATCACCGCCCGCTCCGGCGGAAACCCCGTCGACGCGACCACCGCCATCGACGCCGGCTACCTCAGCTTCATCGCGCACAACGCCCTCAACCCCGTCCTCGGCTATGACGTCTATCCCGGCACGCTTGTGCGCCTCCGCGACACCAGTAGCAACGAAACGCTCTGGACTGGCGCGCTCGACGACATCGATGTCGCCTACGAGAAGCAAAGCGACGACTACACCGTCACTATCAACGCCTCCGACGCGATCCGCGAACTCAAGGCCACAATGGTTCGCGGCGCACCCGGCGACATCGACGCGACCAATCCTCCCGTGCATCGCATCGACGACCGTGTCGAGCAGCTCGCCGCAGCCGCGAACGTCACCACTGACCTAGACAGCCCCGCCCACGGATGGGTCACTCAAAGCGCGAGCCTCGGCGCATGGGAACGATTCGGCACCCGCCCCACCGGCTACAACTACGGCCCAGTCGACGCCGAAAACCGCCTCTTCATCAACGACACCATCGACGCCGTCCGTGAAAGCATCAGCATGACCTCCGGCCAGTTCGGAATGCAGCGCCTCGCCACCGGCCTCACCATCGGCACGATCTACCGCTTCTACGCCCTCATCGGTGTCGGCAGCGGCTCAGGCAGCGTATGGAACTTCGACGAGAGCCTCGCCACGTTCGCCGTCGGCACAGACTCCGGCGAGCGCTCCATCGGCGTGCAGGTCGCCCACAATGGCCGCAAACGCTACGCGGTCGCAGAAGTCATCTTCAAAGCGACAAGCACCACACGCCGCCTTCGCGTATTCCGCGACTACACAGGTGAACTACCGCACACCGACGTCACCTACAACATCGGCTACGGCCTTCTGGAGCAGTGGCAGCCGGGATCGCCACTCCTGCCACTCCAGCCGGTCGCTTACCAGTCCAACGCCTACAACCACCTCGTCATGGCCGCTGACTCCGCCGGCCAGCCCTGGCACATCGACCGACTCGGCCGCCTCGCCACGAAACCAGCAGCAGCACCCCGAGCCGACCTCAGCGACCAGCACAGCAGCGCATCGACGCACCTTTGCTACGTCGACGTCGACGCCGGCTACTCAACCTCTGACACGGTCAACACGCTCGACATCGACAACCGAGGCCGGCAACCCTCACACGAGCAAGCCGACGCCTGGATCGTCCACGAAGAACCCCACACACTCACGAGCCCCGCGTCCGTCGCCCGCTACCGGCCACGGCCCATGAACCTCGCGACGCAACTACCCGACGCGCTCCTACCAGGCCGAGCTAACGCGATCTTCACGACGCACGACACCCCGCACGAGACGATCCGCTCTATCACCGTCGAGGCCGACAAGCAACCCCTCGCCCGCTCCCTCGAGCTCGGCGACCGCATCACCGCCCGATTCCGAGACATCAGCAGCACCTACCGGATCGCCGGCATCGCCCACCACATCACCCCCCGCCGTCACCGCATCACATACGAGACGAGGACATCATGACCTTCCACAACTTCACTGACGGAGACGTCCTCTACGCCACACAACTCAACGCCCTACGGGCTCACCTCGAGGCCTACGCTGACGGCTCATTCTGGCGCGGCACGATCCCCACGACCGGCAGCCTCGACACCGCCCTCGAGCCTGGACTGTACGGATACTGGAGCGGCAGCGCAAACGCACCCGATGCTGTTAGCGGAGTGCTGTTAGTCGGCAAGATCGGCAACACCACACAGCAGAAGGCGTGGGCTTACGGCAGCAATCCTCGAGAGTTCCACCGCTACTCAACCATCGACAGCCCGTTCTCCGAATGGATCCGAGTCGATGGCGGCGACCGCCTTACCGCCTTGGAACAAGACACCGGCTGGCGCGATATCACCGGCCTAATCAATGCCGAGTCGATCGACGCCAGCAACCTCGGGACGCTGCGCCTCCGCAGGATCGGCCACCTAGTGACTGTGACAATGCAAAATGTTGTGCTTACGCAGTCGTCATACGCCGTTTTCGTCACCCTGGGGAGCGGATACAGGCCGGGGACATCCTTGATGTTTTCGATTGATGTTGCCGTCAGTTCGAGTGTGCCCATTGAGAACTACCAGGCTGGTATGAACTCAGCTGGTGCGATCTACGTCACAGGCTATCCCGGCCGACGGCACCAGTTCACGCTGACTTACATCACCGACGAAGCGTTCCCGACGTCGTTGCCAGGACTTCCCGCATAAGGAGCTATACCAATGGATCTACGAACAAAGTCTGACGAAGAGCTGCACCAGCTACGCATCGACGTGCTGACCGAGCAGGAGCGTAGGCACCGCCTGGCCGACATTCCCGACCAGATCGCGCAGCTCGCGCACGCATACGAAGCCGACGGCGGCGATCTCGCCGACCTGTCGGCTGCACTGAATAAAACAGAGTAACAGGAGAACAACATGGTTACAATGCGCCAACAGCTCGTCTCAGATACGGGCATGAAGTTCGCTGGCACGAACCCGAAACGCTATCTCACGATCCACGAAACTGGCAACACCTCCCCTGGGGCGAACGCGGCAGCTCACGCCAATCTCCAGTCACGCAGGTGGGAGTGGGCCACATGGCACTGGACGGTCGATGCGCGCGAGGCGGTGCAGAGCTACTCGCACAACCTCCGGCTCTGGCACGCAGGTGACGGTCAAGGCCACGGCAATATGTCGTCTATCGCCGTTGAAATCTGCGTGAATTCGGACATGAGTCGAGCCGCAGCTCGTCAGAACGCCGCCGAACTGTGCGCGCATATCCTCACGACCGAGGGCATACCGCTCGCCAACATGGTTCAGCACAACCACTGGAGCGGCAAGAACTGCCCCACGTTCATCCGTGGAGAGAGCCGCTGGGACGAGTTTGTCAACCTCGTGCGCGTCGCTATGGGAGGCAAGCCCGACCCGAAGCCCGACCCGAAGCCCGACCCGAAGCCCGGCAAGCAGACCACGGCGCAGGTTGCGGAAGCAGTCTACGCGGGACACTACGGCAACGAGCCGCAGCGCTCCGCCCGACTCCGCGACGCAGGCTACGACCCCGCAGTCATCCAGGCCGAGGTCAATCGCCGCTACTACGGCGGAGATGGCTCAGCCCCCGCACCGGCACCCGCGCCCTCGGGAGGCTCACTCGCGCACATGGCGCTTCGGACGTACCGGGGAGACTTCGGCAATGAGCCGGGCCGCTCAGCTAAGATTCGCGCGGCAGGCTTCGACCCGGCAGCCGTACAAGCCGAGGTGAACCGCATCTACTACGGCGGCGGCGGTGCAGCTCCGGCAGCTTCCTCGAAAAAGTCCAACGCCCAGATCGCCCGCGAGATCGTCCACGGAGTCAACGGTCGGAACCCCTGGGGCAACGACCCTCAGCGCTCTCAGAAGCTGCGGGCTGCGGGCTACGACCCCAAGGCAGTCCAGCGCGAAGTCAACAAGCTGCTCTGACCAACGAACCGCCCGAGGTCGTCGAAGCCGACGAGCTCGACATCCCCTAACCCCGAAGGATGCACCCCATGAACAAAAACCTCATGTACCTAACGATCGGCGCGATCGTATTGGTCGGACTCATCGGCTCGATCATCCTCCAGATCGTGCGCCCTGAATCGCTCGGAACGTTCGTGCAGCAGGTCGTCATCATCGTCGGCCTCCTCATCAGCGCCGCCGGTACGATCTACGGCCTCGGCCAGGTCAACGACAAGATCGACAAGGTCGACAAGCAGACCAACGGCCGGCTCGAACAGCTCCAAGGCGATCGCGACAGGGCAGCCACCGAGCTCGCCAAGACTCGCGAAATTCTGGCAGCGAAGACCGGCACGATCCCCGTCCAGCACAGCGAAGAGGAGGACGCCTCGAGGAACGCCTAGAATGGCCGTATGACTGTCTCGAACCCGCTGGCGAACGGCCCTCAGCGACCACCCAAGCCCTCTACGCCTTGGTACAAGCGCTGGTGGGTATGGGTGCTTGCTGGCTTCATCGTTCTCTTTGTCCTTCCCCTAGTGGTCATCGGCTCGATCGGTGCAGCACTGGAAGACTCGGCGGCCCCGGCGTCACCCAGCGCCACCGAGCCGGCCGAGGAGACGGACGCGGCCGAGACCGAGACGCCCGACGAGCCAGCCGTCGACGAGGTCACGGAAGAACCGACCGAGACCGAGACCGAGACGCCGACCGCCGACCCCAGCGATCTAGCAGCAGACGTTGAGGCGGCTGTACTCGCCAGTAACGGCGTCTCGGCCTTCTCCGAGCTTGGCACCTCGAGCCCCGGCTACGCGATCACAGGGATCGAGGAGATCACCTCATCCACCATCCGCGTGCAAGTGCAACAGCAGCTCACAGACGCCGAGCGAGACGACACCGCCCGCTGGGTATTCAATATGTCCTGTGACGCCGTACCCGCGCTCGGCACGGTCGTCATCACCGACATATCCGGCATCGACCATAACTGGTACGCGGATCGCAACGTCACTATGTGCAGCTAGGCGGCTCGAGGTAGTGCAGCTATGCCGGCGACCATCTGGCGCAGCGAAACGCGCGTGTAGAGCTCGGTCGTGGCGATGGACTCGTGCCGCATGAGATCGCGCACGATGCGCACGTCGACGCCATGCTCGAGTAGCTCGGTCGCGTAGTAGTGGCGCAGTTGGTGAGGCTGGCCGGCGAAGCCAGCTCGTCGCATCGCTCGTCGGATCGCGTCGGATACGGCGTGAGGCGTGACGTGCTCGGCACCGGCGTATGCAGGGAACCAATGGTCAAACAGTGGGAACTCTTCGGCGTACTCGAGCACCACTTCATGCGCAGGGATCATGGCGGTCTTGCCACCCTTGCCGGTCACGGTGATGGTCTGCCCGATGCGGTCGAGGTCTTCGCCCTTGAACTTCGCTATCTCGTGGACACGCAGCCCGGCATAGGTTGCGAGCACGACCATCATTCCCGTTCGGCGGCGATTCACGACGCGCAAGAGAGCGCTGACGTGTTGCGTCTGGATGGGCCGAGGGAGCGACTTCGGGCGCTTCGGCCTTGGTGTCTGCTCGGTCGGGTCTTGGGCGATCCTGCCAGTGCGCAGCGCCCAAGCGTAGAACGCTCTGATCGTCGCATGGTAGGAGGCGCGTGACGAGGCAGCCAGGCCGGGCCGCGAGCAGTATGCGATGACATGGGCCGGCGTGACACTCAGCAGCTCGACGCCGGCCTCGTGCTCGAGGTGCCGCATCGTGGCTGATCGCTCGGTGATCGTTCGGTGTGACAGCCCTTGTGCTTGCTGCCAGCTCTTCCAGTCGTCGAGAATCGACATCGTTTCTCCGTTCGTGCAGGGGAACGGCGAAACTATCGAGGCACGATTACGAGTCATGACGCGAGGCGAAGCGGGATGACCTCGGCGAAGTGGTCGCCTTGTAATGAATAGGTCGGCAGTTCGATTCTGCCAGGCGGCACCAGCAAGGCCCTTCGCCCAGACGCAAGTCTGGTCGGAGGGTCTTCTTGCGTCTGCTCCGGTCGCCCGTGTCACCGGGCCCGGGTAGATTGGCGGCATGACCGCGAAGCGAGCAATCCTGATCGTCGACGTGCAGAATGACTTCACCGAGGGCGGCGCTCTCGGCTGCGACGGCGGGGCGGCAGTCGCCGCAGCCGTCTCTGAACACGTGCGCGCATCCGCTTATGACCTCGTCGTCGCAAGCCGCGACTGGCACGACGCCGCGGGCGACAACGGCGGGCACTTCGCGACCGGCGAGCCCGACTTCGTCGACACCTGGCCCGTGCACTGCGTCGCAGACACGCACGGCGCCGAGTATCACGACGCGCTCGACACGACGCTGATCGGCGTGCACGTCAAGAAGGGGCAGGGCGAGCCTGCCTACTCGGCGTTCGAGGGCACAGCAGGCGGCAGCTCGCTCGAGCAGGTGCTGAGCGATGCCGGCATCGCCGAGCTTGACGTCGTCGGAATCGCGACCGACTACTGTGTGCGCGCATCCGCTCTCGACGCCCTGCGTGCGGGGCTGCGGGTTCGGGTGCTCGTCGGCATGACGGCCTTCGTGGCTGAAGAGTCGGCTGCTGCGGCGATTGCCGAGATGGCTGAGGCGGGCGCCGAGATCGTTCGCTAGTCGTCGAGAGCTCGCCACTCTCAGGCAGTCTTGGTTATTTCGTAATACGGTATTACGATAAGAGCAGACGAAGGAGTGGCAATGCTGCAGAGACAAGCGGCCCCGCTGCGAGAGCAGGCGGTCATCGAGTTGCGATCGCAGATCGTGTCCGGCGCGCTTGCGCCCGGCATCCGGCTGAAAGAGAAGGACCTCGGCGACCTCCTCGGCGTCAGCCGCACCGTCGTGCGCGAAGCGCTGCGCCAGCTCGAATCTGAGCGACTCGTCAGGCTGCAGCCGGGCAGCGGCCCCATCGTCGCCGAGCTCACCCGCGATGAGGCCAGGCAGCTCTACGAAGTGCGCGCGGCGCTTGAGGGCGCTGCGGCACGCCTGTCGGCGAGGAACGCGACGGATGCGCAGATCGACCGACTGCGCGAGGCCCTGGAGGCAGTCGCCGGGCGTGCGTCGAGCGACCTCGTGCCGATGCTCGAGCTGAAGAACCGCTTCTACGACGCACTCATCGCGGCCAGCGGCAACGCCATCATCGGCGAGCAGCTCGACGGCGTGCAGGCCCGCATCAGCCAGCTCCGCGCGGTCACCCTCTCGCACCCCAACCGCGAAGGCACGATGCTCCATGAGCTGACGGCTGTGATCGATGCGATCGCGTCGCGTGACGCCGATGAGGCCTATCGACTCTCGGTCGCCCACGTCATGGCGGCCTCGGCCATCGCCCTCGACCACCTGCAGCAGGAAGGCAACGCATGAACGCCACGATCTTCATCGGCCTCGGCCACATGGGCGCGCCCATGGCCAGGCTCCACTCAGCCGCGCATCCGACATTCGTCTTCGACGTCGTGCCGGCTGCCTCAGAGGGTCTCGCGGCCGACTCCGAGGCCACAGCGATCGCGTCGCTCGAGGCGATTCCGGCAGACGTCGACACCGTTATCCTGATGCTGCCGACGAGCCGCCATGTCGAGCAGCTGCTCGTCGACGACGGCCTGTTCGAGCGGCTGCCGAAGGGCGCGGTGGTGATCGACATGGGCTCGAGCGAGCCGCAGAGCACGCAGCAGCTGGCGAAGACCGCCGGCGAGCACGGCCTCGGCTACGTCGACGCACCGGTTTCGGGCGGCGTCGCGAAGGCCGAGACCGGCGAGCTCGCCATCATAGTCGGCGGTGCCGCTGACCACGTGGCGCACGCCATGCCGCACCTCGAGGTGCTCGGCGGCGACATCAGCCACGTCGGCGACGCCGGTGCCGGTCACGCGGTGAAGGCCCTCAACAACCTGCTGAGCGCGACCAACATCGCGGCAGCGAGCGAGGCCGCGACGATCGGGGCGAAATTCGGCGTCGCGCCCGACGTGTTCATCGACGTCATCAACACCGCGACCGGCATGAGCCAGGCGTCGCAGGTGAAGTTTCCGAAGCACATTCTGCCGGGCACCTTCGCATCGGGGTTTGCCTACGACCTGATGCTGAAAGACATGAAGATCGCCATGGGGCTGGCTGAGCAGGTCGGCTTCTCGCCGGTCACGACAGCCGCATTCGAGACGCTCAGCGAAGGCCGTGAGGCACTCGGCGAGCGGCCAGACCACACCGAAGTCGCGCGCGTCTACGAGCAGCGCACCGGAATCGAGCTCAGGGCATCTGAGCATGGAGGAGAGGAAGCACGATGACCAGCGAACCCAAGGCAGTCGACCCCCAGGAGTACATCGACGACATGGCCCGCAAGCGCGGCTATGTGCTCGATTATCACAAGGTGATGGCCAAGCAGGACTTCGAGGTGCTGCAGGCGACCAACGGCCTCGTCTCGGCCGCGTACCTCAACCAGCGCACGCTCGACCGCAAGACGAAGGAGCTCATCTTCATCGTCTCGCTCACCGTGATGCGCGCGTCGAAGGGCCACATCCAGTCGCACATCCGCGTGGCGCTCGACCTGGGCCTGACGCCGCAGGAGATTCTCGAGGCCATCGAGATCGCGCTTCCTGAGGCCGGCATCGTCGCATTCCAGACCGGCTTCGAGGCCTGGCGCGAGGTGGTCGACGTCGACGGCATCGAGCCGAGCGTCGAAGTGCACGAGGGCGGAGCCGGCTCGAACTAGAGCCGCATCACGCCATGACGGAGCACCCGGAGGGGAGTCAGCCAGTGAGTCAGCAGCCGTGGCAAGTCGTGATCATCCGACACGGCACCCGAACCGCCCGCAAGAGCGAGGCGTTCATGAACTATGCCTTCTACGGCGAGGCAGACGGCGACTACACGACTGACTACTACCTCTGGGTGCTTCGCCGCGGCGACGAGACGATCCTGGTCGACACCGGGTACTCGGCAGCCGGCGCTGAGAAGCGCGGCCGCACGGTGCTGATCGATCCGGTCGAGGCCCTCGCGCGCATCGGGGTGACGCCCGAGCAGGCGCCCCCGATCGTGGTGACGCACGCACACTATGACCACATCGGCAACATCAGCAGGTTCGCTGGGTCCGAGCTGCACATCGCCTCGAGCGAGTACGAGTTCTGGACGGGCGAGATCGCGAAGAAGCCCCTGTTCTCGCACTTCGGCGACCCCCACGAGGTCGATGACCTGAGCGCAGCCGATCGCGAGGGCCGCCTCGTGCGGTTCAGCGGCGAGCATGAGCTGCGCGACGGCATCCGGCTGGTCGAGGTCGGCGGGCACACTCCTGGCCAGGTGATGGTCGAAGTCGACACCAGCGAGGGGCTCGTGCTGCTCGCCAGCGACGCCTGCCACTTCGTCGAAGAGCTCGAGCGCGACTGGCTGTTCGCCTCGATGGCCGACATTCCTGAGTCATACAGGGCGCTCGAGACGATCCGCGAGCACCCGGCTGACCATCTTGTGACGGGGCACGACCCGGCGAGCATGACCGACTTCGAAGCGTACGGTGAGCCGCTCGACGGCATCGCCACCGTGATCGGCAGACGGCCGTGACCATTCCGGAGGATGCCATTCGGCGTCTCGAAGCGGATGCGCGGCTCGCCTCGATCGCACGGGGTGCGGCGGTCGCGTTCACACTGGCTGGTGACGGCGCTTCCAGCAGCGAATCAGCGCGTGTGACGGCGGCGTTCACCGACGGGGCCGTATCTGCCGCAGACGAACCTGACTTCTCGCTCACCGCATCCGACGATGTCTGGGCTCGGCTGTTGTCGGCGACTCCGGAGGCCGGCTGGCAGCACGTGCTGCCGCTGGTGCGCGACGGCCGCATCCGGCTGGAAGGCGACGAGCGCGCGTTCTGGCGGCACTTGCACGTCGTGCGAGGCGCTGTCGAGGCACTGCGACCGGCCACCGAGACCGAGGTGCCTGCGGTGCGTCGGCCGCTGGCGATGCGCGGCGAGTACGTGCGGGTCGACGGCCCGCTCGGGGTCAGCGACGTGTTCGTCGAGCGCGCCGGCGAGGGGCCCCAGCTGCTCTGCCTGCCGACTGCCGGCTCTGACACGACGCAGTTTCACGGCCTCGTCACCGACACCCCGATCACCGAGCACTTCGAGGTCATTGCGTTCGATCTTCCGTGGCACGGCAAGTCGACTCCGGCAGCTGGCGTCGAGTATCGGCTGACGCCGGAGGAGTACACGCAGCACATCGTCGGCGTCGCCGATGCCCTGGGGCTTGCGAGGCCCATGCTGCTTGGGCCGTCGATGGCTGGCGCCGCCGTCGTGCGCGCGATCGCCGTGCATCCGCACCGATTCGCCGGCGCCGTCTCATGCCAGGCTGCAGAAGACGTGCGCGGCAGATCGAGCGACCTGCTGTCGGCAGCCGACATCGACCAGTCGCGCCTCGTGCCCGAGTGGACGGTGGGGCTCATGAATCCGGCCTCGCCCGCCGAGCACCGCGACCGCGTGCACTGGGGCTACTCGTCGGGCGCCTCGGGCGTCTATGCCGCCGACATCGACGGCTATCAGCAGTGGAGCTTCGACGACATCGCGAGCCTGCTCACCGCCGGCAGCCCGCACATCGCCGTGCTGAGCGGCGCCTATGACACGAGTGTTCCGCCCGAGCGATCGCGGCAGATGGCAGACCGGATTCCGAACTCGTCATTCGCGCTCATGCCCGAACTCGGGCACTTTCCGCACGCCGAGCATCCGTCTGCCTTCTGGCAGCATCTCGAACCGGCCCTCGAGCGGCTACAGCTGCACGATCAGCTTGCCGGCGACTGACCCCGTCATCTGCTCGTGATAGGCCTCGGCGGCGTCGTTCAGCGAGTAGCGGCCCAGGATGCGCGTGCGCAGTTCGCCGCGCACGGCAAGGGCGGCGAGCTCGTCGAGGGCTCCGTGTGTCTCGAGGTCTGTCGCGACGCCTCGGGCGCCGCCCGTGCCCTTCGCGCCGACCGTGATGCAGCGCTCGATGTCGACGCCGTTGGCCGTCGCTGCCAGCACGCCGCTGCCGTCGGCCGCGTCGAAAGCGGCGTGCAGGGGAGCGAGCTGCGCAAGCTTCGCGGCCAGGTCGCCGCGGTAGTCGACGGGCTCGGCTCCGAGCTCGCGCAGCAGGTCGTGGTTGTGCGGGCTGGCGGTGCCGATCACCCGCACGCCCTTGCGAACGGCGAGCTGCACGGCATACTGGCCCACGCCTCCGGCTGCTCCGTGCACCAGCAGCGTCTCGCCGGCAGTGACGCCGAGCGACTCGACGCCGTCCCATGCGGTGCGGCCGGCGACGACGAGGCATGCGGCCTCTGGGTCGTCGAGGCCGTCGGGGATGCGCGCGAGCTTCACCGCCGGAACGTCGAGCACCGTGAAGTCCTGCAGGGCCTTGACGCGAGCCGAGCCGAAGACGCGGTCGCCGACCGTGAACCCTGTGACGCCAGCGCCGACCTGGTCGATCGTGCCGGCGATGTCGTTGCCGACGCCCATCGGCGGAGCGAAGCTCGTGCCGACAGACGCTGCCCCGCCGCCGAAGATCTTCCAGTCGACCGGGTTCAGCGACGCGGCCCGCACCCGCACGCGCACCTGGCCGGGGCCCGCCTGCGGTGCCGCCGTCTCGCGCATCCGCAGCGCCTCGGTGCCGCCGAACTCGTCGATCCAGATCTGTCGCATCATGTCAGCCATGCATCCATTGTGCCCCGGCCTGTCGGCAAGTGGTGGTGCTCGGTCACGGGTGACTGTAGTGTTGAGGCAGACATGATGCCGAAACGATCCGGCAAGTGAGATTCACCAGAACGAAGGAGCCTCGTATGGCCAACGCAGCCCAGGAGCAAGCGCTCCTCTCGAAGATCCCCAGCGGCAAGCTCTACATTGCTGGCGAATGGGTCGACGGAGAAGACGGCACGATCGATGTGAGCGACCCGGCAACGGGCGAGAAGATCCACGAGATCGCCAACGGCTCGGTCGCCGACGGCAAGCGTGCCCTCGACGCCGCGTGCGCTGTGCAGGACGAGTGGGCGCGCACCTCTGCTCGTGAGCGCTCCGACATCCTGCGTCGCGCGTTCGACATCATCACCGAGCGCAAGGACGAGTTCGCCCTGCTCATGACGATGGAGATGGGCAAGCCCCTCTCTGAGGCGTATGGCGAAGTCAAGTACGGATCCGAGTTCCTGCGCTGGTTCTCTGAAGAGGCAGTCCGCGTTTACGGCCGCTACAACGACAACCCCGAGGGAACCGGCCGCATGCTGGTCGCACACCGACCCGTCGGGCCCTGCTACCTCGTCACCCCCTGGAACTTCCCGCTGGCTATGGCCACGCGCAAGATCGGCCCCGCAATCGCAGCCGGCTGCACCATGGTCGTCAAGCCCGCGACGCTGACCCCGCTGTCGACTCTGTTGTTCGTGCAGGTGCTCGAAGAAGCCGGTCTGCCCAAGGGTGTCGTCAACGTCATCACGACCCGCTCGACCGGTGCTGTCACCGACGAGATCATGAGCGATGACCGCCTGCGCAAGATCTCGTTCACGGGTTCGACTCCGGTCGGCATCAGCCTCATGAAGAAGGCTGCCGACAAGGTGCTGCGCTCGTCGATGGAGCTCGGCGGCAACGCCCCGTTCGTCGTCTTTGAAGACGCTGACCTCGACAAGGCTGTAGATGGTGCGATGGCTGCGAAGTTCCGCAACATCGGCGAAGCGTGCACGGCAGGCAACCGCTTCATCGTGCATAACTCGATCGCTGACGAGTTCGTACAGCGCGTCACCGAGCGTGTCAAGGAGCTCAAGATCGGTCGCGGCACGGAAGACGGCGTTACGATCGGCCCCCTCGTCGAAGAGAAGGCTGTCACCAACGTCAAGCGTCTGGTCGATGAGGCAGTCAGTGCCGGAGCAACGCTCAAGCACGGCGGCAACCGCGTCGAGGGTCCCGGCTCGTTCTTCGAGCCGACGGTGCTCGACGGTGTCAACGACGAGATGAGCATCTCGATCGAGGAGATCTTCGGGCCGGTGCTTGCAGTGCAGCGCTTCGAGACCGAAGAAGAGGCTGTCGCGCTTGCAAACCGCACCGAGTACGGCCTGATGAGCTACGTCTTCACCGAAGACTCGCAGCGTCAGCACCGCATGGTCGACCTGATCGACAGCGGCATGATGGGCATCAACATCGGTGTGCTCGCCAACGCTGCGGCACCGTTCGGTGGCGTCAAGCAGTCGGGCATCGGCACCGAGGGCGGTGCTGAGGGCATCCACGAGTACCTGTCGAAGAAGTACTCGCTGATCCCGAACCCGCACGCATAGCGGCGACGCACTTCAGCGTTTCGGAACGCGCAGCAGGCTTCGGCTTGCTGCGCGTTCTGGCGTCTGGGGCGGCGGGTCGACCGCGTGGCAAAGCTGAACTCCCTTTGGAGAGGACCTTGCAGAGCTGACCTCCCTTTGGAGTTCAGAGGGCGACGGCCTCCCCGGCACTCCACACAGCCCGCACCTGGAGATCACTGGTCAGCAGCACCGCATCTGCAGCGCGACCAGCAGACAGGATGCCCAGATCGACCCCCAGCACGCGTGCGGGAGTCGTCGTCACGGCGGCGATCGCATCGCTCACCGGCACGCCGGCCGCGACCGCCTGCCGCACCGCCGCATCCTGTGTCAGTGTCGATCCCGCGATGGCGCCGCCCTCGCGAAGCCGCGCCACACCGTCGGTCACGACGACGTCGAGCGACCCGAGCACGTAGTCGCCGTCGGCGGCTCCGGCCGCCACCATCGCATCGGTGACGAGCGCGACTCGGCCCGGGGCCGCAGCAAACACCATGCGCAGCAGGTCAGGGTGCACGTGCACGCCGTCGGCGATCAGCTCGATCACGACACGGTCGTCAGACAGCGCCGCGCCGACAGGTCCGGGGGAGCGGTGCAGCAGCGGCGCCATGGCGTTGAACGCATGGGTCAGGAGGGTTGCTCCGGCGTCGAATGCCCGCGCGGTCAGATCGCGGTCGGCCTCTGTGTGTCCGATTGCGCACACCGCACCCGCATCGACGATCGCGCGCACGGCGTCGAGACCGCCGTCGAGCTCAGGCGCAAGCGTCACCTGCCGAACGGTTCCGGAACCCGCTTCGAGCAGCCGCTGCAGCACCGCATCCGGCGCTCGCAGCTGCGAGGCATCGTGCGCGCCGCGACGCGCATCTGACAGAAACGGCCCCTCAAGGTGCGACCCGAGAATGCCCAGTTCGCCACCGCCCAGCTCGCCGGCCAGCCCGGCGATCTCGGCGACCCGCTCGGCGAGCAGATCAGCAGAGTCGGTCACGAGCGACACAACCGCGCTCGTGGTGCCGTGTCTGCGGTGGAATTCGCGGGCTGAGCGGATGGCATCGGCACCTTCTTCGTGGGCGAACCCGCCACCGCCGTGGGTGTGCAGGTCGATGAAGCCGGGAGCCAGCAGCGCGCCCTCGCCCGCGACCGCAGCACCGTCGACAACCGCAGCGTCGACGCCGTCCAAGCCCGTGATCGAACGCCACGAGTCACCCTTGCCCGTCTCGCGAACGCGGCCGTCGTCGATCAGCAGCCAGTCGGCATCCGACCCGTGCACCTGCACCGAGTGAATCAGGGTGCGCATGTCAGCGATTCCGCAGCAGGCTTGCCGCTGCCTCGTCGATCACGATCGTCGCGCGCGGATGCAGCTGCAGGGCCGATGCCGGCAGCGCTTCTGTCACGGGTCCTTCGACCGCTCGGGCGACGGCCTGTGCCTTGTTCTCGCCGAACGCCAGCAGCACCAGCTGCCGGGCTTCGAGGATCGTGCCGATGCCCTGTGTTGCAGCGTGCGTCGGCACGTCGTCGATCGAGTCGAAGAAGCGCGCATTGTCGCGCCTGGTCGACTCGGCCAGCTCGGTCACGCGAGTGCGCGAGTCGAAGGCGCTGCCGGGCTCGTTGAAGCCGATGTGCCCAGTGGATCCGATCCCGAGCAGCTGCAGGTCGACGCCGCCCGCCTCGCGAATCGCGGCCTCGTAGTCGGCGCACGACGCTTCGTCTGCCTCGGCGCTTCCGTCTGGCACGCGCACGAGCTGCGGGTCGAGGCCGAGCGGCCTCACGACCTCGCGGGCGACCACGCTGGCGTAGCCCTCGGGGTGGCCGGCCGGCAGTCCGACGTACTCATCGAGGGCGAACGCGCGCACGGCATCGACCGCAATCGACTCGGTGCGAATCAGGTCAGCCAGCGCGCGATAGGTCGTCAAGGGGGTCGAGCCGGTCGCAACGCCCAGCACGAAGCTCGGCGAGGCCGCGATCTGGTCGGCGATGCGCCGCGCGACGACTGCTCCGGCCTCGTCGGCCGTCTTCGCGATGATCACTTCTGACATGTTCTGCCTCCTTCTCGCACCGAACTGCTCACGCGATGCCGAGTTCATTCGACAGTACGATGGCGAACACACCGCGCAGCCTCGCCGATTCGTCGCCTTCTGCGATTCGCACCCGCAGCCTCGCCGCGACCACGTCGAGCAGGCTCTCTGACAGCTGATCACGACAGGCTGCCAGCAGCGGCCCCTCGATCAGGTCGCGCGGCCCCGTTACAGCAATGTCGGTGAGTCCGAGCACAGCCACGGCGGGAGCCAGCGCGATGCCGAGCATGCGTCCGGCCTCGGCGAGCACGGTGTCGTGTTCAGACGCGGATGCGCGCGCAAGCCTGTCGCGCAGCTGCGGGGTGGCGAGGGTGGCTTCGAGGCATCCGCGGCGTCCGCACTGGCACAGGCGATCAGACGAGGGGTCGACGACGACGTGCCCGAACTCGCCCGCGGCTCCGTGCAGCCCGTGCACGACGCTGCCGTTGACGATGGTGGCGGCGCCGACGCCGTTGCCGATGCGCACCATCAGCAGATCGTGGCTCGTGTCGCCCTCGCTCACTTCGGCGATGCCGATTGCGGTCACGCCGCCGACGACGGCAACGGGCAGGCGCATCCGCTGCTCGAGGTGTGCGCGAAGAGGCAGATCGCTCCAAGCGAGATGCGACGACGAGCGCACGACGCCCTCTGCGTCGATGATGCCGGTGGCGCTGACGCCGATGCCGAGAACGGGGGCCTCGGCCTGCTGGAGCACCGTCTCGATCACGCCTTCGAGCAGCGCGAGGGCGTCGGGGCCGACAGCACCCGCGCGCGAGACGGTCGTGTGGAACAGCTGGGTTCCGGTCAGGTCGAAGAGCGTGCCCTCGATCTCGTCGGCGCTCGAGATCGCGACGGCGGCGACCGTTCGGGCGGCGCTGATGAGGTGCAGCGCGCGAGCGGGGGCTCCCGGGCGCTTCGAGGGGCGTACGCCCTGCTCGGCCACGATGCCCTCGGTGATCAGCTCGGCGACGACACCGGAGATCGCCACCTGCGAGAGGCCCGTCGAACGAGCCAGCTGGGCGCGAGACGAACCGGGGGAGCGCTGCAGCAGGCTCAGCACCAGGGCGCGGTGATGGCGACGGGCGTCCTGCGGGCGCAGGCTGCGCCGAGCGACCGACCCGGTCACGGGGAATCCGCCACGCTGGTCATTCATGGGATGCGCCATCGCCTCTCAGTCAGGTAGTCTCCCATATTAACTTAATGAAGTTAACGATCAAACGCATCTCTCAAGAGTCGGTGCACGGGGCGAAGGCGCCCGCAGCGGTCAGGCTCAGCGGAGGGCGCACAACTGGTACCGGGAGCCCTCATGAAATTCTTCCAACGACTCGGCCGATCGATCATGCTGCCGGTGGCAGTGCTGCCGGTCGCCGCAATCCTCCTCGGCGTCGGCTACTGGATCACGAACCTCGCCGGCGACAACATCGCCTCGGTGTTCCTGACCGCAGCCGGCGGCGCGCTCATCGACAACATGGCGCTGCTGTTCGCGATCGGCATCTCGATCGGCATGGCCGACAAATCTGATGGCACGTCTGCGCTCGCCGGCCTCGTCTCATGGCTCACAGTCACAACCCTACTGAAGCCCGAGACCGTGCAGCTGCTCACCGGCGCTGAGGCGCTCGAAGCCGTCGACCCGGCCTTCGGCAAGATCCAGAACGTGTTCGTGGGCATCATCTGCGGTCTGATCGGCGCCTGGAGCTACAACCGGTTCAAAGACACGAAGCTGCCCGACTACCTCTCGTTCTTCTCGGGCAAGCGCTCCGTCGCCATCATCACCGCCGGCATCTCGCTGGTCGTGGCGGTCGCGCTGTTCTTCATCTGGCCCTTCGTCTACAACGGCCTGGTCATCTTCGGCGAGTGGATGCTCACGCTCGGCCCGGTCGGCGCCGGCATCTACGGATTCCTGAACCGCCTGCTGATTCCGCTCGGCCTGCACCACGCGCTCAACTCGGTGTTCTGGTTCGACGTCGCAGGCATCAACGACCTCAACAACTTCCTCGCTGGCACCGGCACATTCGGTGTCACCGGCCAGTACATGGCCGGATTCTTCCCGATCATGATGTTCGGCCTGCCCGGTGCAGCGCTCGCGATGTACGTCACCGCAAAGACCAAGCGCCGCAAGGCAACCGCGGGCATCATGATCTCGGCCGCGTTTGCCTCGTTCCTGACCGGAGTCACCGAGCCGCTCGAGTTCGCCTTCATGTTCCTCGCGCCTGTGCTCTA
The DNA here is from genome assembly GCF_900163565.1 of Agrococcus casei LMG 22410. Taxonomy (GTDB): domain Bacteria; phylum Actinomycetota; class Actinomycetes; order Actinomycetales; family Microbacteriaceae; genus Agrococcus; species Agrococcus casei. The sequence continues at coordinate 68,801 of NZ_FUHU01000044.1, read as the reverse complement.
CGTCGTGCACGCGGCATTCACCGGCATCTCGATGTTCATCGCCGCGCTGCTGCCGACCCGCATGGGCTTCGGCTTCTCTGCGGGCTTCATCGACATGGTGCTCGGATGGGCGAACCCGATGGCGCAGAATCCGTGGATGCTGCTCGTGATGGGCGTGTTCTGGTTCGGCGTCTACTTCATCGTGTTCCGCTTCGTGATCCTCAAGCTCAAGCTTCCGACGCCCGGCCGCGAGCCAGAAGACGAGGCTGTGACCGGCAGCACAGGCACGCTGGCGACTGCAGGTGGCGGCAAGTACGCGACTGCGGCATCCGGTTTCCTGCACGGACTCGGCGGCAAGCGCAACATCACGAGCCTCGACAACTGCACCACCAGGCTGCGTCTCGAAGTCGCCGACCCGTCGCTCGTCGACGACCAGGCGCTGAAGCAGGCCGGTGCGATCGCGACCGTCAAGCCCGGTGGCAAGTCGGTGCAGGTCATCTACGGTCTCAACGTGCAGTTCGTGCGCGACGCGATGGACGACATCATCGCCGGCCGGGTTCCTGAAGAGGGGCCGGATCAGACAGCGGATGCGGCGGCTGCGGTCGCCGAGTCGGCTGTCGTGAGGTTGCGCCAGCCGGTGCAGGGTCAGGTGATCACGCTGCAGGAGGTGCCCGACGAGGTGTTCGCGGCCGGAACCCTGGGCCCCGGCCTGGCAGTGCAGCCCGTCGATGGCATGGTCGTCGCGCCGGCGGCCGGCCGCGTGGTGTCGGTTGCGCCGCACGCGGTCGGCCTTGCGCTCAGCGATGGCATCGAGGTGCTCGTGCATGCGGGCATCGACACCGTGAAGCTCAATGGAGCCGGGCTCGAGGCGCTCGTTGCTGAGGGCGACGAGGTTGCTGCCGGCACGCCCCTGCTGCGTCTCGACCTCGATGCGATCAAGGCAGCCGGGTACTCGGCGGTGACGCCGGTGGTGGTGCTGAACCGTCCGGGTGCGCGCGTCGAGTTCGTTTGAGTCAGTGTCGAGTAACGCTGGTGTTTGACGGTCAAACACCAGCGTTACTCGACACTAGATCAGTTGGTGAGCAGCTGATGTGAGGCGATCGAGCGGTACAGGGCCGATGTCTCGAGCAGTTCGTCGTGCGAGCCGACCGCGCACACCTGCCCCTCATCGAGCACGATGATCGCGTCGGAGTCGACCACGGTCGAGAGCCGGTGGGCGATCACCAGCATCGTGCGGCCCACGGCAACCGCGTCGATCGCCTCCTTCATGCGCATCTCGTTCAGCGAGTCGAGGCTCGACGTCGACTCATCGAGCAGCAGGATGGGCGGGGCAGCAAGCAGGGCGCGTGCGATCGCGAGGCGCTGACGCTGTCCGCCAGACAGCTTGACGCCGCCTTCGCCGACCTGGGTGTCGAGCCCGTCGTCTGCGCGGTCGACGATCTCAGCGAGGTTGACCCGCTCGAGCACATCGAGCATGTCGCCCTCGGTGGCACCTCGCCTGCCGATGCGCAGGTTGTCGCGGATCGTGCCCGCCAGCACCCGCGCATCCTGCTCGACATAGCCGATGCGCGAGCGCAGCTCCTCGTGGCTGAGTGAGCGAACGTCTCCGCCGTCGACATGAATCGAACCCGTGTCAGGCTCGTAGAACCGCTCGATGAGAGCGAACGAGGTCGACTTGCCCGCACCTGACGGACCGACGAGCGCAATCTTCGACCCGCGCGGAACCCGGAACGACACATTCCGAAGCACCGATTTCGGCGACACGGCGCCCTCAGCAGCAGCCTCGTCAGACGTCGTCGACTTCGCGTGCACGACCTGCTCGGGGTAGGCGAACGAGACGTCGACGAACTCAATTGCCGCATCCGTCTGTCTGCTCGGCTGAGCGGCAGCCGCAGGCACCTCAGCCTCGCTCGGCAATCGCACGATCTCCTGGATGCGGCCGAGCGCGCCAAGCGCCTGCGAGACCGCCGACATCGCACCGAATAGCTGGCCGAGGGGCATGATCATCAAGAACAGGAACATCAGGAATGCCACCAGCTGGGCGATAGCGAGGTCGCCTGAAGCGACGCGCAGGCCGCCGAGTCCGAGCACGGCGAGAAAGGCCAGCTGCATGGCAAGGCCTGCGACCGGCACAACGAACGCCGAGATCTGCGCGACCTTGATCCCTGCCCGATATGCATCGTCGGTGCGGCTGTGAATCTCAGAGATCTCCTGCTCGGATGCGCCGGCAGCGCGGATCGTGCGGATTCCGCTGATGCCGCGCTCAAGGGCGCTGGTGAGGTGGCCGACCTGTTCCTGTGCGCGCCTTGTGGCACGCGAGAGCAGCGGCATGACGACGACCATCGCTACGATCGCGATGGCGACGACGCCGACGGTCACGCCGAGCAGCATGGGGTCGATGATGGCCATCGCAATGACGGCGCCGACCAGCGTCAGCGTGCCGCCGATGGCTTCGACGAGCCCCTGCGTCAGCACCGCGCGAAGCAGCGTCGTGTCACTGCCGACGCGAGAGACGAGGTCGCCGGTTCGGCGTGCGTCGAACTCGATGATGGGCAGGTGCAGCATGCGGCTGACGAGCCTGCGCCTGCTGCCGCGCACGACGTTCTCGCCGATCACCTGCAGCAGGAAGTGCTCGAAGCCCGACACCAGCGCATCGGCGAGCACGAACACGACCAGCAGGAGGGGCAGCCAGGCAAGTGGTGACTGCTGCTCGACGCGAGCGATGATCTCTTGCACGAACAGCGGCTGGATAAGCGACGTGACCGCTCCGATCAGCGAGAGCACGATTGCTCCGGCAAACAGACCGCGCCGCACGAACAGATACGGCAGCAGCTCTTTCAGGCTCGCACGCGGGCCTTCATCCTTCTGGCGACGACCAAACGCCATATGCGCAACTCTCCTCATATTTCGGCCGAGACAGACATCTCGGTTAGCATTGTCGACGGTGCGTCGGGAAGTCTGGTCGACAGGTTCAATCATCGCACCCTGGAACGGAATCCCATGACATCCGAAGCATCGAAGCCCCAGCCCGGTCAGTTTCCTGACTACGGCAGCCACTCAGAAGCGACGCGAATCGGAACGATTCTGCGCAAAGAGACCGTGGGCGGCGGGCTGCTCGTCGCGTTCGCCGCGATCGCCATCGTCTGGGCGAACACCCCGTGGGCAGATGCATACTTCGCAATGCGCGACTTCGAGGTCGGCTTCGAAGCCATCGGCCTGAAGCTGTCGCTCGGCACCTGGGCTGCCGACGGGCTGCTCGCGATCTTCTTCTTCCTGGTCGGCCTTGAGCTGAAGAAGGAGTTCGTCATCGGCGACCTCCGCAAGTTCAAGACCGCCGTCGTGCCCATCGCCGCGGCATTCGGCGGCGTCGCCGTGCCGGCCCTGGTGTACCTCGCGATCGCGGGTCGTCACGAAGGGCTCTCGCAGGGCTGGGCCATTCCGACCGCAACCGACATCGCATTCGCGGTCGCGGTGCTGGCCATCATTGGCTCGCACCTGCCCTCGCCCCTGCGCATCTTCCTGCTCACGCTCGCGGTCGTCGACGATCTCCTCGCCATCTCGATCATCGCCATCTTCTACACCGATGAGATCCAGTTCATGCCGCTGGGCACCTCGATCGCGATCATCATCGTCTACGGCCTGCTCGCGCACCTCTGCCGCAAGTTCTTCGCCACGCGCATGTGGGCAGCCTGGCTCATCCTGCTGCCGCTCGGCATCCTCGCCTGGGTGTTCATGCACGAGTCTGGAATCCACGCGACCATCGCCGGTGTGCTGCTCGGCTTCGCTGTTCCGGTCTTCGCGAAGGGCAAGACGGATGCGCCGGGACTGGCAGAGGAGTTCGAGCACCGTTTCCGCCCCCTGTCGGCAGGTGTTGCGGTGCCGATCTTCGCGTTCTTCGCAGCGGGGGTCTCTGTCGGGGGAGTCGACGGCTTCATCGCCGGGTTCACCGAGCCGGTGACGATCGCGATCATGGCCGCGCTGATCCTCGGCAAGCCCATCGGCATCTCGCTCGTGACCTTCATCGCGAACAAGGCGATGGGTCGCAGCCTCGACCCGTCGTACAAGTGGATCGATCTGCTCGGCGTCGGCCTCCTCGCCGGAATCGGGTTCACTGTGTCGCTGCTGGTGACCGAGCTGAGCTTCGACTCGGGCGACCCCGTGCACGATCTCGCGAAGGCAGGGGTGCTGAAAGCGTCGGTGCTTGCGGCGATTCTCGCTGCCATCCTGCTTTCGGTGCGCAACCGCCACTACAAGAAGATCGCCGTGCGCGACGCGATCGACGCTGACGACGACGGAACTCCCGACGTCTACCAGCGCCAGGACTGACTTCGTCACTTCAGCGCCGACTACCGGTACGAGCTGCTGCGGCCGACGCACCTGATCGTCATCGCGGTACTGGTCATCAGCGCGATTGCCGCATCCGTGCTCTTGCGCGACCAGATGTGGGTGTTCTGGACGATCTTCGGCATCCAGATGGTCTACTTTCTGCTTGTCGTGCCCATCAGCGGGCGCCGTCGAGTCGATCGCATGCGGCGCGATCGTTCGTGACCTGCGCGGCGCAACCGACTTGGCTTGCGCATCCGTCAGCAAAGCAGATCGCCGGGCGTCACTGACGCCCGGCGATCTGCTTGTGTGAGGCCCTCTGCTACTCGAGGTTCTCGGTGTACTCGAGGTCCTTCGTGTCGTGCGTCAGGCGCAGTGCGACGAACGTGACGACGGCTGCTGCAGCGAGGTAGATGCCGACCCAGAACGTGCTGCCGCCCCCGAGCGTCCAGAGGGCGACCGCGATGAACGGGGCCACAGCGGCACCGATGATGCTCGAGACGTTGTAGGCGATCGCACTGCCGGTGTAGCGCACGTTCGCAGGGAACAGCTCAGGCAGGTAGGCGGCCATGGGGCCGAACGTGAGACCCATGAGCGTGAAGCCGAGCGACAGCATGAACATCGTGCCGACGAAGCCGCCGGCGAGCAGCGGCACCCACAGCAGTCCGAACACTGCGATCGAGATCGTGACCCACGTGAGCATCTTGCGACGGCCCTGCTTCTCGGCCAGGGGGCCGGAGACGAGGGTGAAGATGCCGAAGAACACCACGCCGAAGACGAGCATCCACAGGAAGTCAGTGCGCTCGTAGCCGAGGCCCGCGACGTCTGCATCGGTGTCGGCGGTGCCGTAGGTCAGTGTGAAGGTCGTCATCAGATAGAACAGCACGTAGGTGGCGAACATGATGAACGTGCCCTGGATGAGCGGCTTCCATGCGGTCTTGAACACGCGAGCCACCGGCACTGCGGCAACGGCCTGCTTCTCGACCATCTTTGTGAATGACGGAGTCTCCATGAGCGAGATGCGCACCCAGAGACCGACGATGACCAGGATTGCGCTTGCGAGGAATGGCACGCGCCAGCCCCACGCGAGGAACTCGGCTTCGGTGAGGCCATAGCTGAGAGCGATGAAGACGGTGTTGGCCAGGATGAAGCCGATGGGGGCGCCGAGCTGCGGGAAGGTGCCGAAGATGGCGCGCTTTCCGGGAGGGGCGTTCTCGGTCGCGAGCAGTGCCGCGCCTGACCATTCGCCTCCAAGCCCCAGGCCCTGTCCGAAGCGCATGATCACAAGCAGTGTGGGCGCCAGGATCTCCCAGCCGGGGGTCTGCGCCGTCGGGAGGAGGCCGATGAGCGTCGTCGCGATGCCCATGGTGAGCAGTGATGCGACGAGGGTCTTCTTACGGCCGACCTTGTCGCCGAAATGGCCGAACAGAATCGAGCCGAGGGGGCGGGCGATGAACGCGACGCCGAACACGGCGAACGACGCCAGCAGTGACGTGGTCTCGTCGTCAGATGCGAAGAACAGCGTCGGGAACACGAGCACGGCTGCTGTCGCGTACGCGTAGAAGTCGTAGAACTCGATGGACGTGCCGATGAGGCTGGCCAGGATCACCTTGCGCGGTGAGTTCGCCTTCTTGGCTTCGGTTGTGGTCATTGGGGATAGCTTCCTAGTGGGCAGGGCCCGAACATGTTGCAATTGTCGTTCTGCACAGGCGAATCGGCGGTAACCGTGGCGCCGCGTGCAAGGCGGATGATTGTGTCATCGAGAAAAGCCAAGCGCCAGTGTACGCCGACCTGACGTGCCCTCGGCAGCATGGGTCATCGCTCGACGCGAGCTCCGCGCAGCGGTGAGAGCAGAGCGACCAGCGCGGCCGCGGCGAAGATTCCAACGACGATCAGCAGCGTCGGACGGTAGTCGAGCACGCCAGCCATCACGCCGCCAGACAGCGCCCCGATGACCGCGACAGTGCGATTGGCCGACCGCATCGTCGAGCCGACGCGCCCCAGCATTGCTCGTGGGGTCACCGTCTGGCGGTAGGCCATCTCGCTCGGATCCTCGAGGCCCAGAGAGAAGCCATAGAGCAGCTGCACAGCACACAGCGCGGCGACGGTAGTCCATGTGGCATCGAAATCAGGGGTCAGCGCCGTGCCCGCCCAGGTGAGCGCGCAGAGACCGCGAGAGGCGATGATCGTGTTGCCTTCGCCCATCCGTGCCGCCGCTGCATTGGCTGCGAGAGCACCCACCAGCCCGCCGACGCCAGCCGCCGTCAGTACGAGGCCGTACGCGACGGGGGAGAGGCCGAGCCCCCGCAGCGCGAACAGCGCGAGCACGGTCATCGCGATGCTGTTGGCGAAGAACCACACGTGCGTCGAGGCGGCCAGCGGCGCCAGGGTGCGGTGTCGGTAGACGAATCCGACGCCCTCTGCGATGCCGCGCAGCATGCGGGTCTTCGTCGGATGCGGCGGAGGCTCGGGTCGTCTGATGCGCGCGATCATCAGTGCTGTGCCGATGCGGGCTGCGCTTGTGGCCACCAGTGCCAGCGGTGCGCTGAGAGCTGTCAGCAGCAGGCCGCCGGCAGCAGGGCCCGAAGTCTGTGCGATCGTCATCGACTGGCCGAGACGGGCGTTGGCGAGCACGAGCGAGCGCCGAGGCACGAGGTCGGGCAGGTATGCCTGCTCGGCGGCCGCGATGAAGACGCCGCAGCAGCCGGCCGCGAACAGCATGGCTGCTGTCAGCCAGACACTGAGCGACCCGAGCATGAACAGCAGCGGGATGACGAGCACGAGCGCCGCCTGGACGAGATTGCCGACGATCAGCGTCCGCTGTCGCCGCCAGCGATCGACGAGCGCGCCTGCGACGAGTCCGATGAGCAGGTATGGCAGAAACTGCGCAGCTCGCACGAAGCCGACCTGGGCCTCGGTCGCACCGAGCACCTCGATGACGAGCACGTCGACAGCGATCGTCGACACTGAGAGCCCGGCGAAGCCGATCGTGCTGGCGACCCAGTATGTGCGAAATCCGCGCAGGGCGAGCGGCTCGCGTGCCTTTCGGGCGTCGGTGCTCACGCTTCAAGCGTAGACGTGTCACTGGCCTCGGCTAGGTTGGTCGTCATGCCTGAATCACACATCATCGCCGAGGGGCTCACGAAGCGCTACGGCGACTTCGCAGCTGTCGACGGCATCGACTTCGACATCAAGGCAGGCGAGTCCTTCGGCTTCCTCGGCCCCAACGGCGCCGGCAAGTCGACGACGATGCGCATGATCGCGGCAACGAGCCTGCGCACCGAGGGCCGCCTCGAAGTGCTGGGGCTCGACGCGAACGAGAATGGTCCTGAGATCCGGTCGATGCTCGGCATCGTGCCGCAGGCCGACAACCTCGACGAAGAGCTGCGGGTGCGGGAGAACCTTTATGTCTACGGCCGCTATTTCGGTCTGCCTCGCGCTGTCGTCAACGAGCGGGCGGATGCGCTGCTCGAGTTCGCGCAGCTGGTCGAGAAGAAGAAGGCGCGCGTCGATGCGCTCTCCGGCGGCATGAAGCGACGCCTCACGATCGCCAGGGCGCTCATGAACGAGCCCAAGGTGATGCTGCTCGACGAGCCGACCACCGGCCTCGACCCGCAGGCACGGCACGTGCTCTGGGATCGCCTGTTCCGGCTCAAGGAGCGCGGCACGACGCTCGTGCTGACGACGCACTACATGGACGAGGCCGAGCAGCTCTGCGACCGACTCGTCGTGGTCGACCACGGCAGGATCGTCGCGGAGGGCAGTCCCGCGAGCCTCATCCGCTCGTACTCGACTCGTGAGGTGCTCGAGGTGCGCTTCGGAACCGACAAGAACGAGCAGGCTGCCAAGACGATCGAGGGCATCGGCGACCGCGTCGAGGTGCTGCCCGATCGTGTGCTCGTGTACGCAGACAACGGCGAGCAGGCGCTCAGCGCTGTGACCGACCGCGGCCTGCAGCCCGTGACGAGCCTCGTGCGCCGCTCGAGCCTCGAAGACGTCTTCCTGCGCCTCACCGGGCGCTCGCTGATCGACTGAGGCCGCATGACGACACCGTTCGCACGCACTCGCCGCATGGGCTGGTGGTATGTCGCCGAGCACCGCATCCGCGCGATGCGCAACTACATCGGCTCGTTCTTCATCATCGGCCTCGGTTCGCCCGTGCTCTACTTGCTGGGGCTCGGCGCCGGGCTCGGCGTGCTCGTCAACGAGCGCCAAGGAGCCGAGGCGATCGACGGCGTCAGCTACATCGAGTTCCTCGCGCCGGCGCTGCTGCTGGCCGGCGTCATCGTCTCGGCTGCCCAGGAGTCGACATTCGGCGTGTTCGGCGGCTTCAAGTGGACGCCGATCTTCTTGGGCATGCGCGACACGTCACTCACGCCGCGGCAGATCGTCACCGGGTTCACCGTGGGCACGATGGCCCGCTACCTGCCTGCTTCGGCGATGTACCTGCTGGTCATGTACAACTTCGACATCGTGAACGGCTGGCGTCCGCTCCTGCTGCTGCCGATCGCAGCACTGCTCGGGCTCGCGGTGTCGCTCTGCGTCATGGCGTGGGTCGCGACGCAGAAAGACGACCGCGGGCAGCTCTCGTTCATCGAGCGGTTCGTGATCACTCCGCTCACGCTGTTCAGCGGAACATACTTTCCGCTCGAGACCCTGCACCCCGGCCTGCACTGGATCGGCTGGATCTCGCCGCTCTGGCACTCGGTCGAGCTCGGCAGGCTCGTCTCCTACGGCTCTGAGCAGCACGGCTGGCTCACGCTCGTGCACATCGCCTATCCGCTGGCGCTGATCGTGCTCGGCTGGGTGCTGTCGGTGCGACACTTCACGAAGAGGCTGCAGTCATGAGCGAACAGACACAGAGCCGCCGGATCATGCAGGGCATCTACTCGCGCAACACGCGCAGCGTCGTGTCGCGCGGGATGCGCGTCATCGCCCGCAACAACTGGATGATCGTGCTCACCGGGTTCTTCGAGCCCGTCTTCTACCTGCTGTCGATGGGCGTCGGGCTCGGCGCGCTGATCGGCAGCGTGCAGTTCATGGGCGTCGACGTGGCGTACGCCGCGTACATCGCACCGGCGCTCATGGCAGTCAGCGCGATGAACGGCGCGGTCTACGACTCCACGATGAACGTGTTCTTCAAGATGCACTACGCGAAGCTCTACCAGGGCATGCTCTCGACCTCGCTCGGACCCTTCGACATCGCGTTGGGCGAAATCATCCTGGCGCTGTTCCGCGGGCTGCTCTATGCGACCGGATTCATGCTGGTGACGACCCTCATGGGCCTCAACCTCGCCTGGACGGCACTGCTGGCGATTCCGGCGGCCCTCATCGTCGCATTCGGGTTCGCCGCCTTCGGCATGGCGATCACGAGCTACATGAAGACGTTCCAGCACCTCGACTTCGTGTTCTTCCTGATGATGCCGATGTTCCTGCTCTCAGCCACGTTCTTTCCGATCGAGGTGTACCCCGAGCAGATCCAGTGGGTGATCATGGCGCTTCCGCTGTGGCACGGGGTCGACATGATTCGCATGCTCACGACCGGAATCATCGACTTCTCGATCATCTGGCACGTGCTCTACTTCGCGGTCATGATCGTCGTCGGAATGTTCTTCGCAACTCACAGGTTGAAGTCACTCTTCCTCAGATAGTGTTCAGCAATGATCATCTGGCGCGGCTGGGGCATCCTGGCATTCATCTACACACTCGTGGGCCTCGCGATCGGGGCCGCCATCGGCAACGCCGCGTCGACTGACAACGGCTCAACGCTCATGTTCATGGGTCTCGGAGGCATCCTCGGTGCGGCGGGCGGGTTCGCCCACGGCTGGTACCTCAACGTCATCTCGCCCCGAAAGAAAGCCGAAGCGTGGGAGGCCGCAGAGCGTCCGCGCCTGCAGCAGGTCGCGCAGTCGGGCCAGCTCGTCTACCGCAACACGCAGCCGACCTCGGCTGCTGAAGCCGACCAGATGATCGAGTCGATCATCGCCGACGGTCGCGGTCAGTTCAAGCGCGCCGGCTACCACTCGGTCTTCTGGGTGCCCATGCAGTGGATCTCGATCGTGTTCGCGCTGATCTGCGTGGGCATTCTCTTCCTCGGCTTCTGATTCGAGCGGTTCAGCTCCAGTCGGCCACGATTCCTCGGGCGACTGCGCTGAATGATGCGGTCTCGAGCGCTGCCGGGTCGAGGTGCAGCGTGATCTCGTCGCCGCCGGCGAGCGTGACGGTCACGTCGTAGACCGCGGTGCCGAGCGTCGGCATGATCTCAGGCAGTGGGCTCGAGTAGTCGCTGAAGATGCCGTGGTCGCGCATCGCGGATGCGAGCTCGTCGAGTTGCGCGGCATCCGACACGCGGATCTCGGCAGGGTCGACGCTTGAGGTGACAATGGCTTCGACGATCTCGTCCTCGACGTAGAGCTCGGGCAGCTGCTGGTGCCAGCCCTCGAGCAGCTCGACGATGGCCTTCTGCGTGTCGCCCTCGTAGTTGCGCACCTTGAGATCGCCCGTCGCGCCATCGGCCTGTGTGAACTTGACATCGGCGGTCGTCCCGCCAGTCATGTCGGCATCCTCGAAGGGCTCGCCGTGCTCGCTGTGGTCGAGCAGCGCGGCTTCGAACTGTGAGATCGCAGCGGTGTCCTGCACGATGTAGGTGCTGTCGTCATAGCCCTGCACCGGCTTGTTGAGCGAGAATTCGACCGACGTGACCGGATTCGACTCGAGCTCGTCGGCACCGATCTCGATGATGCCGTCTTCAGGGCTCGTCGGGTTCTGCGAACCGGCGAAGACGCATCCGCTCAGTCCGACGCTGGCGATGAGGCCGAGAGCAAGGGCAGTGAAGGGGCGGCGCAGTGTGTTCACTCCACCAGAATCGCCCACGACACTGCCCTCGGGCTCCGTGTCAGCTGGACGGCTGCTGAATGTCTCGAAGCGCGAGCGCCGCCAGCAGCGCTGCCTCTGAGGCCTCGCGGCCCTTGTCTTCCTTCGAGTCGGCGAAGCCGGCACGGTCGATGCCCTGCTGCTCGTCGTCGAGGGTCAGCACGCCGAATCCGACGGGCTTGCCGGTGCGCAGCGCAACGTCGGTGAGACCCTGCGTTGCGGCTGCCGAGACGTACTCGAAGTGCGGCGTTCCACCGCGGATGATGACGCCCAGGGCGACCACTGCATCCGCCCCTGCCTCCAGCACCGCCTGCGAGACGACCGGCAGCTCGAAGGCTCCCGGAACAGGGTGCTCGGTGACCGTCGCGCCGGCAGCCGCCAGTGTGCGGCGGGCGCTCTCGAGCATGCCGCCTGCGATGCGGTCGTGCCACTGGCCGTGCACGATGCCGACGGTGATGCCGGCCGCTGCGACGTCTGCGAGCTGGGGTGCTCCTTCGCCTGCCATCAGTTCTCCTCTGCCTGGTGAATCTCGGACTGCTTCGGCGCCTCAGGAAGCAGGTTCGCCGGCAGGGTGTGACCCATGCGGTCGCGCTTGACCGCGAGGTAGTGCTCGTTGATCTCGCCGACGCCCACGACGAGGGGCTCGGTCGCAGAAACGCGGATGCCGTGCTCTTCGAGCTGCGTGCGCTTCAGAGGATTGTTGGTCAGCAGGCGGATGCTCTCGGCACCGAGGTCGTCGATGATTGCAGCGGCTGCCGCGTAGTCGCGGGCGTCACCGGGCAAGCCGAGCGCGACATTCGCCTCGAGCGTGTCGAGGCCGCCCTCCTGCAGACGGTATGCGCGCAGCTTGTTGATGAGACCGATGCCGCGGCCCTCGTGGCCGCGCATGTAGACGACAGCACCTGCGCCCTCTGCCTGAATCTGCTCGAGCGCCTCGTTCAGCTGCGGTCCGCACTCGCACTTGAGCGAGCCGAACGCTTCGCCGGTGAGGCACTCGGAGTGCACGCGCACGAGCGCGTCGTCGGGCAGCGAGTCGCCGACCATGACGGCGACGTGGTCTGCGCCGGTCGAGCGGTCGCGGTATGCGCGCATCGTGAAGTTGCCGTAGATCGTCGGCACAACGGTTTCGACCTCGAACTTGACGTGCGACGAGGCCGAGACCGAGGCAGCAGCCTCCTGCGGCTGGGCACCGGCGTCGAGGTACTCGATCAGGTCTGCGATCGTGATCAGCGGCAGGTCGTGCTCGACGCCGAACCGCAGCAGCTCTTTCATGCGCAGCATCTCGCCGGTGTCTGCCACCAGCTCGCCGATCAGTCCGACGGGCTGCATGCCCGCCAGCCGCGTCAGCTCGACCGCTGCCTCGGTGTGCCCCGAGCGCTCGCGCACGCCGCCGTCGACAGCACGCAGCGGAATCACGTGACCCGGGCGAACGACGCTTGTCGGCCCCGAGTCGGGGTTCGACAGAACGCGTGCAGTGTGGGCGCGGTCGTCTGCCGAGATGCCGGTGGTGTTGCGATCGGATGCGTCGACCGAGACCGTGTAGGCGGTCTTGCGGGTGTCTTCGTTGTCGACGACCATCGGGGCCAGGCCGAGGCGGTCGACGAAGTCGCCGGGCATCGGCGCGCAGAGGTAGCCAGAGGTGTGGCGCACCATGAAGGCGACCCACTCGGTCGTGGCGGCGTCAGCGGCGAGGATGAGGTCGCCCTCGTTCTCGCGGCCCTCGTCGTCGACGACGATGACAGGTCGCCCTTCGCGCAGCACCTCGAGGGCGCGTTCGATGGTGTCGGTCATTCGTTCTCTCCGTTCGATGCGGTTGCTGCGTGTGCAGTCGTGTGCTGCGCTGCCACGAGGTCGCGCATCCGCGCCACGTGTCTTGCCAGGATGTCGGTCTCGATGTTGACGCGGTCGCCAGCCTCGAGCGCGCCGAGCACGGTCGCTCGAAGCGTCTCGGGGATGAGCGAGACCTCGAACCAGTGCTCTTCCGCGTCAGCGTCAGAAAGCGCTGAGACAGTGAGGCTCACGCCGTTGACCGTGATCGAGCCCTTGCGCGCCACGTAGGTCGCGAGGTCGTCGCTGAGGCTGAAGCGGTACACGCTCCAGTCGTCGGCCGGCTCGACCTGCAGCAGCGTCGCTGTGCCGTCGACGTGCCCCTGCACGATGTGGCCGCCGAGCCTGTCACCGAGGGCCGCGGCTCGCTCGAGGTTGACGCGGTCGCCGACCTTGCTGTCGCCGAGTGCGCCGGTGTCGAGCGAGACACCCATGACGAATGCGGTGAACGTGTCGTGGGTCTGGTCGACCACTGTGAGGCAGAGACCGTTGACGGCGATCGAGTCGCCGTGCTTCGCGTCGCTCACGGCGATGGGCCCGCGAACGACCAGGGTCGCGCGGTCGCCGTCGCGGCTGAACTCGGTGATCTCGCCGAGCTCTTCGATGATGCCTGTGAACACTAGGCGTCCTCCTTCTTGGCTGCCGCGTCTGCGGCCGGGTGTGCGATCAGCAGTATGTCGTCGCCGAGCTGCTGTGTCTTCGAGACCGCGAGCCGCAGCTGCTGGCCGATGGTCGTGACGCCCACATCGCCGGTAGCGAGCCTGTCGCCGCCGAGCAGTGTCGGCGCGATGTAGACGTGAATGTCGTCGACAAGGCCCTCGCGGAGGAAGGCGCTCGCTAGTGTGGGGCCGCCCTCGACATAGACCGACTGCACTCCCTGCGACGCGAGCAGCTCGAGGCTGGCTGTGAGGTCTCCGCTGACCTGCTGGAACTCGTGCGGGTGTTCGCGGATGCGCGCATCCGCCGGAACGCTGCGGGTTCCGAACACGACGGGGCGGGGCTGGGATGCGCCCTCGATTCGAGCGGTCAGTCGCGGGTCGTCAGCGATGACGGTGCCGGTGCCGACTGCGATCGCGTCGTGGGCCGCGCGCTGCTGGTGCACGTGCTCGCGGGCTGCGTCGCCCGTGATCCACTGGCTTGTGCCGTCTGCGGCGGCGGTGCGGCCGTCAAGGGACTGCGCCCACTTGACCGTGACGCGAGGGCGCCCGGTGCGCTGCACGAGCAGCCAGTCTGCAATCAGGGCTTCGGCCTCGTCGACGGCCCATCGCTCGACCTGCACGCCGGCTTCGCGAAGGCGCTCGGCCCCGCTTCCGGATTCGATGCCGGGGTCGGCGGCTCCGTAGACCACGCGGCTGATGCCGGCCTCGATCAGTGCGAGGGCGCACGGGCCGGTGCGGCCGAAGTGGTTGCAGGGCTCGAGCGTGACAACCATGGTCGCGCCTTCGGCCTCGCCGGGGGAGAGCTTCGAGAGCGCGTCGACCTCAGCGTGGGGCGTGCCGGCACCGCGGTGCCAGCCTTCTGCGAGCGTGCGGCCATCTGCGGAGACCACGACGGCGCCCGTCTGGGGGTTGAGGGTGCGGGGGCCGCGCAGAGCGATCTGCAGCGCATGCGCCATGGCGCCCTGGGCAGCGTCTGGCTGTGCAGCGTCTGGCTGGGCGGGTTCGCTCGTGGTTGCGTTCATTGGCATCTCGACTCCGGTGGGGTCGAGTCGGATGTCCGGGGCGCGCGACGACAGCGGGTGCTGCCTCCCATCCCGACTGTACGGTCTGCGCAGGAATTTCACCTGCCAGGCCAGCTTGCGCTGGTTTGTGGGCTTTGACCACAGGTGCGGAATCTCACCGCATCTCGGAGCACTCGACTCAACATGAGCGTACAACGCGACTTCTCGGCGACCTATTCCGAGCACATTCCGTGGGCTCTCTGGCGTGACAAGCAGGTGCACGATATGCAATTAGACGTAGGGCAACAACACCCGTTACCCTTTCTCTGTGCAAGAGACACTTGAGGAAGCAGCAGCGAAGCCGCGGTCGATGAAGACCAGATGGCTCGGTGCCGAAGTCGACTATCAGTGGGCGTGGGATCTGCAGCGGCGGCTGCACGAGAGCGTGTGCGGCGGCGGCGAGAGCGAGACGCTGCTGCTGGAGCACGCATCCGTGTTCACCGCGGGCTCGCGAACCGAGCAGCACGAGCTGCCCGTCGACCAGACGCCCGTCGTCTGGGTCGATCGCGGCGGCAAGATCACCTGGCACGGACCGGGCCAGGCCGTCGTGTATCCGATC
Organism: Agrococcus casei LMG 22410; assembly: GCF_900163565.1. Lineage (GTDB taxonomy): Bacteria > Actinomycetota > Actinomycetes > Actinomycetales > Microbacteriaceae > Agrococcus > Agrococcus casei. Next base: position 53,520 of record NZ_FUHU01000044.1, on the reverse strand, counting down.
GTGGCGCTGCCCGACGCGGTGCGAGTCGTCGACTGGGTGCGCCGTCTCGAGGAGGCGATCCTGCGCGCCCTCGCCGAGTGGGGCATCCGCGCACGTCGCATCGCCGACCGCGCCGGAGTCTGGCTCGACGACGCCGCCGGGCCCCGCAAGATCGCGCAGATCGGCGTTCGCGTCAGTCAGCGCGTGAGCATGCACGGAGTCGCGATCAACGTCTCGTGCGGGATGCAGGGGTTTGATCAGATCGTGCCCTGCGGCATCACCGACGCGGGGGTGACGTCAATGCAGACCGAGCTCGCCGGGCGCGGTGCAGCGGCCCCGCACGTGCGTGAGGTCGCCGAGGCATTCGCCCGACACCTGCAGGAGCTGCTCGACTTCGAGCCGTTCGACACCATTGCCGAGACCAACAAGGAGGAGCAGCGATGAGCGTTGCCTCAGACGGACGCAAGATGCTGCGGCTCGAAGTCCGCAACTCGCAGACCCCCATCGAGCGCAAGCCCTCGTGGATCAAGACGACGGCGAAGATGGGGCCCGAGTACCGCGAGCTCAAGGCGCTCGTGAAAGAGCAGGATCTCAATACGGTCTGCCAGTCGGCCGGGTGCCCCAACATCTACGAGTGCTGGGAGGATCGCGAGGCCACGTTCCTGATCGGCGGCGACCAGTGCACGCGGCGCTGCGACTTCTGCCAGATCGACACGGGCAAGCCGGCCGCGTTCGACGCAGAGGAGCCCGGCCGCGTCGCCGACTCGATCAACAAGATGGGGCTGCGGTACGCGACGGTCACGGGCGTCTGCCGCGACGATCTCGAAGACGAGGGCATCTGGCTCTATGCCGAGACGGTGCGCAAGATCAAAGAGGTGAACCCGGGCGTCGGCGTCGAGATGCTGGCTCCTGACTTCACGGGGCACCGGCACCTGCTCGAGCAGCTCTTCGACACGCGCCCGGAGGTGTTCGCGCACAACGTCGAGACGGTTCCGCGCATCTTCAAGCGCATCCGCCCCGGCTTTCGCTTCGACCGCAGCCTCGACGTGCTGCGCTGGAGCCGCGAGGCGGGCCTAGTGACCAAGTCGAATCTGATCCTCGGCATGGGCGAGACCGACGAAGAGGTCGTCGACGCGCTCGCGCAGCTACACGACGCCGGGTGCGAGCTCATCACCATCACCCAGTACCTGCGGCCCTCGCTGCGGCATCACCCGATCGACCGCTGGGTCGAGCCCGACCAGTTCGCCGAGTTCGGCCGGCAGGCCATGGCGATGGGGTACTCGGGCGTGATGTCGGGGCCTCTGGTGCGCTCGTCGTATCGTGCGGGGCGGCTGTATCGACAGGCGATGGAAGTGCGCAGCGGCACGGCGGCTCCCGAGCCGATGCTTGCCGGGATGGGCGCAGACCTGCGGCCGCGCGCTGGCGGTGTCAGCAACGGACGGGGCAACTGAGACGCTGACTCACGGATTCTGCTTGCGCTCGTGCATCTCGCGATATATCGTGTTTCTGTAACGCGATATATCGCAATGGGGGGAATCCATGAACGACACGAACGCAGACGACAAGAGCGACTTCAGCAGCCAGAGTGACGCCGACTACACCGTGCAGGCCTGGCGCGTGGCTCCGGGGTCGAGTCGCACGATCGATATGACCGAGGTGCGCGAGCTGCATATCGGCCTCATGGGCGGCCAGGTGAGCGTCGTCGGCCATGACGGCGACGACACGCGCATCGAGGTCGACGGGGTCGTGCACGAGAACGTCGACATCAGCCTTGACGACGGCTTGCTCAACATCAACCAGCCCAAGATGCAGTTCTCGCGAGCCTTCGACTCGCTGAAGTCGGTGTTCGGCTCGTCGACGAAGGCGAGCGTGCATGTGCTGACACCGCGAGGCACCAAGGTCAAGGTCGGCACCAAGACGGCCGAGGTGCTGGTGAGCGACCTTACCGCTGGTGCCACCGTGAACTCGGCAACGGGTGAGATCCAGGTCAACGGGGTCACGGGGCGCATCGACATCAACTCAGCTTCGGGCAGGGTCGACGTGTTCGACCTCGACGGTCGACTCGAAGCGCGCACGGTCAGCGGCGAGGTCACAGTCATGGGCAGCTCCGACGAGATCGGCGTCGACACGGTGTCGGCTGACGTGCTGCTCGACCTCAGCGGGCATACATCGTCGATCAGCATCAACAGCGTCTCGGGCAATGTGACCGCCCGGCTCGACGCAGACCTGGGGGTCGCCGCCCGGCTTCGCTCGGTCAGCGGATGGATGCGGCTGTTCGACGGCCAGGCCGTCAAGGGAGGGCAGACGGTCGAGACAGAGGGTGAGGCGACCGTGCGCATCACGAGCTCGTCAGTCTCGGGTGACCTCACCGTGATGCACCGATGAGCGCGGTGTTTGCCCACGGCGACCTGCGGCTGTTCCTACTGCATCTGCTCGAAGAGAAGCCCCGGCACGGCTACGAGCTCATCCAGCTGATCGACGAGCGCTTCGGCGGCACCTACACGCCGAGCCCCGGCACGATCTATCCGCGGCTGGCCAAGCTCGAAGGCGAAGGCCTGGTCGAGAGCAAGCGACAGGGCCGTACGACGAGCTACGCGCTCACGGACGCGGGCCGAGAGTACATGACCGCCAATGCGCACCGCGTCGACGAGATGCTGGGAACCGTGTCGGCATCCGTTCGATCCCTTGCTGACGATGTACGCGAGAGCGTGCGCGCCTCGATGAAGACGCTGCGGGCAGACCTCGCCGCGGCACGGGCTTCGGAGCAGCCTCCGACCGATCGGAGCGGGGCCGAGTGGGCTCCCGACACGGATGCGGGGGCGAAGTTCTCGGCAGCGACAGTCGATCGTGAACTCGCTGATCTGCGGCGCAGCGTTCGGGGATGGATGCGCGGGCACGACCTCGACGAAGGGGCGACTGCCGAGGTGGTTGCTGAGGTGCATTCGGCGAAAGAGCGACTGCGCGCGCTGATCACCCGGGACTAGGGTAGGTGTGTGAGCGATATTGAGATTGGCCGCAGCAAACGCGGCCGCCGGGGCTTCTCGTTCGACGACATCGCGGTTGTGCCGACCAGGCGCACTCGCGACACCGAGGTCGTGAACCTGGGGTGGCAGATCGATGCCTACAAGTTCGAGGTGCCGTTCATCGGAGCGCCGACCGATTCGGTCGCGTCGCCGGCGACGGTCATCGCGATGGGCAAGATGGGCTCGCTCGGCGTGCTCAACCTCGAGGGCGTCTGGACTCGCTACGAAGACCCCGAGCCGCTGCTGGCCGAGATCGCACAGCTTCCCGGCGAGCAGGCCACCAGCCGCATGCGCGAGATCTATGCCGAGCCGATCAAGGGCGAGCTGATCAAGGCGCGTCTGGCTGAGATCCGCGAAGCCGGCGTCACGGTCGCCGCGAGCCTGAGCCCGGCTGAGCTACTGAACCACTACGAGACGGTGCTGGACGCCGGCGTCGAGCTCATGGTGATCCGCGGCTCGACCGTCTCTGCTGAGCACGTCTCGACGGAGGGCGCGTCGCCACTCAACCTCAAGCGCTTCATCTACGAGCTCGATGTGCCGGTGATCGTCGGCGGCGTCGCAACCTACACGGCGGCGCTGCACCTCATGCGCACAGGAGCCGCCGGCGTGCTCGTCGGCTTCGGCGGGGGAGCCTCGTCGAGCTCGCGCTCGGTGCTCGGCATCCACGCGCCCATGGCAACGGCCATCAGCGATGTCGCGGCCGCTCGCCGCGACTACCTCGACGAGTCGGGCGGACGCTACGTGCAGGTCATCGCCGACGGCTCGCTCGGCACCTCCGGCGACATCGTCAAGGCCTTCGCGATGGGATCCGACGCAGTCATGCTCGGAACCGCGCTCGCACGGGCGACGGATGCACCGGGCCGCGGCTGGCACTGGGGTCCCGAGGCGCACAACCAGAAGCTGCCTCGCGGCAACCGCGTGAAGGTCGAGCAGGTCGGCCCGCTCGAAGTCGTGCTCAACGGGCCGGCGCCGGTCGCCGACGGAACAGCGAACCTGACGGGGGCGCTGCGCAAGGCCCTCGCCACAACCGGATACCAAGACGTGAAAGAGTTCCAGCGCATCGACGTGGTGCTGTCGAACTCGTAGAGATCGAAGGAGTCAATCATGGCAACTACAAAGAACCGCCGACCTGTCTCACGCTCACGCAAGCTGGGCCCCGAAGAGCGCGCGGAGGCAATTGCCACCATGCGCGACCGCGAGGTCGATGTGCTCGTGATCGGCGGCGGCATCGTCGGCGCCGGCTCAGCGCTTGACGCCGCGACCCGTGGCCTGCGCACCGGGCTCATCGAGGCCCGCGACTTCGCGTCGGGCACCTCCAGCCGCTCGTCGAAGCTCATCCACGGCGGCATCCGCTACCTCGAGCAGTTCAACTTCGGGCTCGTGCGCGAGGCGCTCATCGAGCGCGGCCTGCTGCTGCAACGCCTTGCTCCGCACATCGTGAAGCCGGTCAAGTTCCTGTACCCGCTGCAGACGCCGCTCGCCGAGCGCTTCTACATCGGCGCCGGCATGGCGATGTACGACGCGTTCAGCTACACGGGCTTCATGAAGCCGGGTGTTCCGCTGCACAAGCACTACTCGAAGAAGCAGCTGCAGCGCGAGGCTCCGAGCCTCGACACCGACAAGATCATCGGCGGACTCTCGTACTACGACGCTCAGGTCGACGACGCGCGCTACGTGGCGACGCTGGCTCGCACCGCATCGTCCTACGGCGCCCACGTCGCACCCCGCGTTCGCGCCGAGGGGTTCCTGAAGGTCGGCGGCCGCGTCGTCGGCGTGCAGGCGCACGACGTCGAGACCGGCGAGAAGTTCGAGATCCGCGCCAAGCAGGTCGTGAACGCGACCGGCGTCTGGACGGGCGACACGCAGGCCATGGTCGGCACCCGCGGCCAGGTCAAGGTGCGTGCCTCGAAGGGCGTGCACCTCGTGGTGCCGCGCGACCGCTTCCACTCCACGATGGGCCTGCTGCTGCGCACTGAGAAGAGCGTGCTGTTCGTCATCCCGTGGGGTCGCCACTGGATCATCGGCACGACCGACACCGACTGGGAGCTCGACAAGGCGCACCCGGCAGCGACGGCCGCCGACATCGACTACATCCTCGAGCACGTCAACTCGGTGCTCAGCGCCAAACTGACCCGTGACGACGTCGAGGGCGTCTACGCAGGCCTCCGCCCGCTGCTGGCGGCCAACGACGACGGCTCGACGGCATCGCTGTCGCGCGAGCACCACGTCGCGCACACTGTGCCCGGCCTCGTCATCATCGCCGGCGGCAAGTTCACCACCTACCGCGTGATGGCCAAGGACGCGATCGACGAGGCTGCCGCAGCGCTCGACGGCCGCGTGCCCGAGTCGTGCACCGAACAGATTCCGCTGATCGGAGCAGAGGGCTACCGCGCCGCCTGGAACAAGCGGGCGAAGATCGCTCGTGCCTTCGGCGTGCACACCGTGCGCATCGAGCACCTGCTCAACCGCTACGGCGTCATGACCGACGAGCTGCTCGACATCATCCGCGAGTCGCCCGAGCTGGCCGAGCCGCTGCCGGGCACCGAGGACTACATCGGCGCCGAGGTCCGCTACGCCTGCACGCACGAGGGCGCGCTGCACCTCGACGACGTGCTGACGAGGCGCACCCGCATCTCGATCGAGTCGTGGGACCGCGGAGTCGCCGCGGCGCCCGTGGCCGCACGCATCATGGCGGATGCGCTGGGCTGGGACGACGCGCGCGTCGAGCACGAGGTCAACACCTACAACAAGCGTGTGAAGGCCGAGCTCGAGAGCCAGGAGCTGCCCGACGACGAGTCGGCAGACCGCGCTCGCCTCGAGGCGCCCGACATCATTCCGCTCGGCTCGCTGCCGACGCAGCAGCCGGTCGGCACGCGGGAGCCCGCGCAGGCCGAGTAGCTGCGAGGCGGCTCGTTCACGAGAAGCCGCGATGTCACGAAAGACCGCACACTGTGCGGTCTTTCGTGCACACACGGCCGAATCACGGCTGCTCATGACGGCTGCGCATGGGAGGGCCCGGGCTCGCCTCAGTGTGTGCGGCCGGCGATGCTGCGGGCCACGAGCGCGCTCACCCCGGGCACCCTCGCAAGGCGAGCGACGCCGCGTCTGGCGGCCTGCGCCACCCGCGTCGACGGCACGAACGCAGACGCCCCGCGGCGTCCCGAGCGCTGCACGCCCTCGACGACCGGCCGCCACACGCGCTCGTACTCGGCGGCTCCACCGACGGCACCGTGGCGATCCACGGCGTCGGCGAGCTGCAGGGCTCCGGCCATCGCCATTGCGGCTCCCTGGCCGGCGATCAGCGACACTGCATGGGCGGCGTCGCCCGCAAGCACCACGCGAGCCGACTGCCATCTGGGCACGAAGGCCTGGGCCACGGTGTCGAAGTAGACGTTCGAGCCGACCAGCCCTCGCAGCGCCTCGCCTATGGGGCCGTGGTGCTGCAGCTCGTCGCGGATCGCGGCCGCGGGGTCGTCGGGCAGCGCCTCGGTGTCGCGTCGGAGCACGAAGCCGCTGACGCGATCGGGATGCGCGCCCCGGGTATCGGGATTGAGCGCGAAGACGCCCAGCTGGCGATCGAGTAGGTCGGTGAGGTGCACGGAGGAGCCGAGCTTGCGCGCGAGCTCCGGGGCCTCGCAGATGAAGGCGCCGACCTGGTAGCCGAGCGATCGTACGAACTGCCGCTCGTCTCCGAAGGCGAGCCGGCGCACGCTAGAGTGCAGCCCATCCGCCGCGACGATGAGGTCGGCACGAGACTCGCTGCCGTCACTGAGCTCTGCGACTGCGGCGTCGTCATGCTGCTCGATCGATGTCACCGTCGTGCCGTACCGCACCTCGGTGCCGGCCGGGAGCCCGCGCAGCAGCACCTGCTCGATGTCTGGCCGCAGCACTGATGTGAACTCGTGGTCGAGGCTGCGGCTCACGCGCGCGAGCGGGATGCTGGCGGTCGTGCGGCCGGTCGCGTCGATGTAGCGCAGCTCTTGAAACGCGTGGCCGACAGCCCTGAGCTGCTGCAGCACGCAGAGCTCGCGGGCAGCTTTCCAGCCCGCTCCGAACACGTCGATCATGTAGCCGCCTTCGCGAGGTGCGGGCGCCTGCTCGACGACGGTGCATCGCCAGCCGATGCGGCCGAGGGCGATCGCATTCGCAAGCCCCGCGATGCCGCCGCCGCTGATCAGCGCATGGGGCGCCGCCTCGTGCGTGCCAGGGCTTGACGCAGCAGTCATGTCTCCAGCGTAGGGTCGCCGTCGCGCTGCGTGAAGGCCTCGGCTGACATGCGCCTGCGGTGTCGCAGGTCAGCAGTAGAATGGAGGCGATGACAACGGCACCCACATTCTGGCAGGTGGCCAAGCGACCCCAGTGGATCGGGATCCTCGCGGCCTGCCTCGCCGTCGCCGCCATTTTCGGCATCCTCGCCAACTGGCAGACGGCCCGAGCGGTCGAAGGCGGCCAGGGCGACGACCGCGACACCGAGACTCCGGTCGCGCTCGACTCGGTCGCTGTGCCCGGCGAGCCGCTGACCTCTGAGGCGGGCGGCCGCATCGTGACCGTCACCGCGACCGTGCAGCCCGACGATTTCATTGTGCTCAACGGACGCAAGCAGGAGGGGGCCGAGGGATGTTGGGTCGTCGGCCGCGCGATCGTCGAGCAGGGCGAGAGCAAGGGTGCGTCTCTCGCATTCGCCTCGCACTTCGTCGACGACTGCGACGAGGGCGAGATCGACGCCGCTCTGAACGAAGCGGGCGCATACGCTGGCAGCTCGGCTGATCTGGTCGGTCGATATATGCCGAGCGAGTCGCCCACCATCGGCGACTTCGAGACCGGCGAGAGCCGAGCGATGAGCGTTGCCGACCTCATCAACACCTGGAGCGACTACGAGCCGCCGGTCTATGCGGGCTACCTGCTGCTGCACGACCCCGCAGACCCGCAGACGTCGCTCTCGATCCACTCCGAGCGGCCGGTCACGCGCACCGACCTCAACTGGCTCAACGTGTTCTACGCGGCAGAGTGGCTGCTGTTCGGCGGCTTCGCGCTGTACCTCTGGTACCGACTCGTGAAGGACGCCCGCGACCAGGACATCGAGGCGCTCGATGACGACGACATCGACCTCGACGACATCGACCTCGACGACATCGACCTCGACGACATCGATACTGGCGAGCTCGACCTCATCGATCCCGACTACGAAGAGCAGCAGCGAAGGTAGACTGAATCAGTGCCAAAGCCAATCGACAACATCCCGAAGATCCGCAAGTCGCTGACGTTCTACCGCTGGATGGCGTACATCGCGGGATCGTTCCTGCTGCTGCTGGTTGTCGAGATGGTGCTGAAGTACTCGCCGACGCATGTTGAGGTCTACCTCGGCGATCCGCGCGGCTTCTTCTTCCTGGCGCCGGTCATGCCCGAGCCGATGTGTCAGTGGTACTCGCTCTTCGTGCCGGGCGGCATGGGCTGCGAGATCATCTCGACCGGTGAGGGCTTCAACCTCTCGCTGTTCATCCTGATCGCGCACGGCTGGATCTACGTCGCGTACCTGCTCGCGTGCTTCCTGCTGTGGCAGGCCATGCGCTGGCCTGTGCGCCGCCTCGTGATCATGGCCCTCGGCGGCGTCGTGCCGTTCCTCTCGTTCTTCACCGAGGCCAGCATGCACCGCATCGCTGTCGCCGAGATCGACGTGCTCGAGCGCAAGAAGGTCGTGCTCGACCGCAAGCGAGCCGAGCGCAGGGCAGAGAAGGCAGCTGCCGCAGAATCCGCTGCGACCGAGCCGGCCGACCAGGCCTGAGACGACTTTCCCCACCTGACAGAGGAGCCACAGATGGCAGACACGAATCAGCGACCGGTGCTGGTCGTCGACTTCGGAGCCCAGTACGCCCAGCTGATCGCGCGTCGCGTGCGTGAGGCCAAGGTCTACTCCGAGGTCGTGCCCCACACGATCACCGCTGCAGAGGTGCGCGAGAAGAACCCGATCGGCATCGTGCTCTCGGGCGGCCCCTCGAGCGTCTACGAAGAGGGCGCCCCGAAGCTCGACGTCGACATCTTCGACCTCGGCATTCCGACGCTAGGCATCTGCTACGGATTCCAGGTCATGGCCGCTGCCCTCGGCGGCACCGTGGCCCGCACGGGGCGCCGCGAATACGGATCGACGGCCGTGCAGGTCGGCGACCACGGCACGCTGCTCGCGGGCCAGCCAGAGGCGCAGACCGTCTGGATGAGCCACGGCGACTCGGTCTCGGCAGCGCCCGAGGGCTTCACCGTGCTCGCCACGACCGAAGACACTCCCGTTGCCGCCTTCGAGAACGCCGAGCGCTGCTTCGTGGGCGTGCAGTGGCACCCCGAGGTCAAGCACTCCGCCTACGGGCAGGATGTCATCGAGCGCTTCCTGCATGACGTCGCGGGCATCCCCGCCGACTGGACCAGCGGAAACGTGATCGACGAACAGGTTGCGCGCATCCGCGAACAAGTCGGAACAGGCCGTGTCCTCTGCGCCCTGTCGGGAGGCGTCGACTCGGCAGTCGCCGCAGCCCTCGTGCACAAGGCCGTCGGCGACCAGCTCGTCTGCGTCTTCGTCGACCACGGCCTGCTGCGCCAGGACGAGCGTCGCCAGGTCGAAGAGGACTACGTCGCCTCGACGGGCGTGCGCCTCGTCACGGTCGATGCTCGCGAGCGGTTCCTCGATGCCCTCGCAGGCGTCACCGACCCCGAAGAGAAGCGCAAGATCATCGGCCGCGAGTTCATCCGCGTGTTCGAGCAGGCGCAGGCCGACCTCGTCGCCGAGAGCGCTGACGCAGGCGACCCGATCCGCTGGCTCGTGCAGGGCACGCTCTACCCCGACGTGGTCGAGTCGGGCGGCGGAGCAGGCACCGCGAACATCAAGAGCCACCACAATGTCGGCGGGCTTCCCGACGACATCGAGTTCGAGCTCATCGAGCCGCTGCGCGCCCTGTTCAAAGACGAGGTGCGCGAGATCGGCCGTCAGCTCGGACTGCCTGAAGAGATCGTCGGCCGACAGCCGTTCCCGGGGCCCGGCCTCGGCATCCGCATCATCGGCGAAGTCACCTGGGACCGCCTCGAGCTGCTGCGCAAGGCCGACGCCATCGCGCGCGCCGAGCTCAGCGCTGCGGGCCTCGACAACGAGATCTGGCAGTGCCCCGTCGTGCTGCTGGCGGATGTGCGCTCGGTCGGAGTGCAGGGCGACGGCCGCACATATGGTCACCCCATCGTGCTGCGGCCCGTCTCGAGCGAAGACGCCATGACCGCCGACTGGACGCGCCTGCCGTACGACGTGCTCGCACGCATCTCGAACCGCATCACCAACGAGGTCGACGACGTCAACCGCGTCGTGCTCGACGTGACCTCGAAGCCCCCGGGCACGATCGAGTGGGAGTGACGGGCATGCCTCTCGACGAGACGCGCGTGCACGAGCTGCGCCGCGACTTCGCGATCCTGTCTCAGGAGGTGAACGGGCATCCGCTCGTCTACCTCGACTCGGGTGCGACCGCGCAGCGTCCCGCTCCTGTGCTGGATGCCGAGCGCGCATTCCTCGAGCAGCACAACGCCGCCGTGCACCGCGGAGCGCACACGCTCGCTGGCCTCGCGACCGACGACTACGAGCAGGCGCGCGAGACGGTGGCGCGCTTCGTGGGCGCCGACGCTGACGAGATCTCCTGGACGCTGAATGCGACCGATGCCATCAACTCGGTGTCGATTGCGCTCGCGAAGGCGAACGCGGCTGGCGGCGCCGAAGAGCGCATCCGCCTTGCTGCAGGCGACGAGATTCTCATCACCGAGGCCGAGCACCACGCCAACCTGGTGCCGTGGCAAGAGCTTGCGGCGGCAACCGGCGCGACGCTGCGCTGGGTCGAGGTCGACGACGACGGCTGCTGGAGTCTCGACGACATGCGCGCACTCATCACCGAGCGCACGCGCATCGTCGCCTTCGCACACGTTTCGAACGTCACGGGCCAGGTGGCGCCGGTCGCCGAGATCGTCGAGGCGGCCCACGCCGGCGGCGCGCTCGTCGTGCTTGACGCCTGCCAGTCGGTGCCGCACCGCGCCGTCGACTTTCACGCCCTCGGCGTCGATGCTGCGGCGTTCTCGGGCCACAAGATGCTCGGGCCCAACGGCATCGGTGTGCTGTACCTCGCGCGTGATCTCGGCCGGGCGCTGCCCCCTGCGCGCACGGGCGGCTCGATGATCACGACCGTCACGATGGAGCACACCGAGTACATGGAGGCGCCCACGCGCTTCGAGGCCGGCACCCAGCCGGTTCCGCAGGCCGTCGGGCTTGCGGCTGCCGTCGACTACCTCGAGGCGATCGGCATGGATGCCGTCGAGCAGCACGAGCGCGAGCTCGCCGAGCGCATGGTCGCCGGTCTCTCTGCGCTCGAGGGCATTCGTGTGGTCGGGCCGGCTGCCGGAGTCGACCGCTCGGGGCTCGCCTCGTTCATCGTCGACGGCGTGCACGCCCACGACGTCGGCCAGGTGCTCGACGTGCAGGGCATCGCCGTGCGAGTGGGGCACCACTGCGCCCAGCCGCTGCACCGCCGACTCGGCGTCGCTGCGACGACCCGCGCATCCGCCTACGTGCACACGACCGAAGCCGAGGTCGATCAGATGATCGAGGCCGTCGCCGGTGTTCGCGCCTACTTCGGGGTGCAGTCATGAGCGGCGCACTCGACGGGCTCTACCAGCAGCTGATCCTCGAGCACGCGAAGCGGCGCGACGGCGAAGGTCTGATCGACGACTTCGACGCAGAGCGCTTCGACCGAAACCCCACATGCGGCGACGAGATCCGGATGCGCATCAAAGTCGAAGACGGCATCATCACCGGATTCGGGTGGGAAGGCGACGGCTGCAGCATCTCGCAGGCGAGCGCATCCGTTCTGGCAGGCATCGCGCCCGGACTCATGCGCGACGACCTCGAGACGCGCATCGATGCGTTCCGCACGCTCATGCGCTCGAGGGGCACAGGCGAAGGCGACGAGGAGCTGCTCGAAGACGCCGTGGCATTCGCGGGCGTCTCGAAGTTTCCGATGCGCGTCAAGTGCGCGATGCTGTCATGGACGGCGCTCGAGGGCTGCCTGCAGCAGATCGACGCTGGCCAGACTGATGCAGGCCAGCCCGACGCTCAGTAGATCGAGATGTCGCCCGTGAAGCGCTGGTAGAGCTTGTTGTAGCCGCGCTCGCCGATCTTCAGCCACAGCTTCGACTGCGGCTGACGCACCTGCAGATCCCAGCCGCCGATGTACTCGACGCGGGGGCCGAAGCCGAGCTTGAACTGCCCGAACGTGTAGGCCGGGTGGTCTTCGCCGCTCTTCGCCCACGTGGGTGCGACGCCGAGCATGTCGTACGTCGTGCATCCTTCGTCGCGCAGCAGGCGCATCGCCTCGTACTGCATCAGGTTGGCCATGCCGGGGGACTGCAGCTCGCGGTCTGAGCCGCCGTGCTCGTAGTACCCGCTCGTGCCCGTGTGCGACACGAACGACATGACGGCGGGGGTTCCGTTGACCTCTGCCCCCAGGAAGAAGCCTTCGCCTCGCGCGACATTCTCGCGCCAGAGCGCCTCGACATAGCGCTTGGGGCGCAGCTCGAGGTCGACCTTGCCGCCGCCAGCCATGGCCATGAGGCGGTGCAGGTGCCCGGAGGTCTCTTCTGTCGGCTCGAAGCGCTTGATCTCGACGCCGTCCTTCATCGCCCGACGCACCATGTTGCGCGTCTTCTTGTTGAAGGCCATGAGCAGCTCGTCGTCGGTCTTGTCGATCGGCACGATGACGGTGCGGTTGTTCGAGTGCACGCCTGGGCGACGGGCGAGGTCGGGGGCGGTCAGCGGAGCGGTCGCCGCGATCTCGACTTCGACGCCTTCGCTGTCGCGCACCGGCGGCTCCATGAGCACGTGGAACACGCCGGGTCTCGCAGCGCGCAGGAACGCTCGGAGAGCATCCATGTGCTCTGCGAATGCCGCGACGCTCGTGACCGCAGGGCCGCGCGGGATGTACCAGAGGCGGCCCGTCGCCGGAATCGAGCGTTCGAGCACGAGTGCGACGCTCTCGACCGTGTTCTCGCGTGCGAACACGATGTGCCGCGGCGTCACGCCGAGCTCACGCTTCGCGGCGACGAACGCCGTGCTCAGGCGGAAATCGCCGCCGGCAGGGTTGGCCGCGACGAGTGCGTCCCAGTCTGAGACTTCTGCTTCGCTTGCCCAGCGGGCAGTCAGTGTGGTCATCGGCTCCTCTTGGAAGTTCTCGGGCACGCCACTCAGGCTACCCGTTCGCAGACGGCTGCTCGCTAGTAGATCGAGAAGTCGCCGGTGCGCGTGCGGTAGACCTTGGCGAACGCGCGCTCGCCGATGCGCTGCCACAGGCTGTGCTGGGCGCGCCGGACGATGAGGTCGAATGCGCCGATGAATGTCGTGCGCGGGCCGAAGGTGAGCTTGAAGTTGCCGGACGCAAACGACACGTGGTCGGCATTGTTTGTCGCCTCGGGCGGCGCGACGCCGAACATGTCGTAGACGTCGACGCCCTCGTCGCGAAGGTGTCGCATGATCTCGTAGTGCAGCAGATTCGACATGCCGGGCGTGGTGAGCTCGCGCTCCGAGCCGCCGTCCTTGTAGAAGCCCTTCGTGCCGCTGCGGATCACGAATGCCATGACGGCGATCGTGCCGTCTGTCTCGATGCCGAAGAAGCGTCCCTGGCCGCGCTCTGCGAAGCCGCGCCACACCGATTCGACGTACGGCTTGGGCTTGAGCATGAGCCCCTCCTTGTCGCCGCCGCCGACCGAGCGCATGAGCTCGTGCATGCGGTCGAAGGTCGCCTGGGTGGGCTCGAGCTCTCGGACGACGACGCCGTCTCGCTGGGCACGGCGCACCATGTTGCGCGTCTTCTTCGGATACGACATCAGCAGCGCCTCGTCGTCGAGCTGCACGGGAACCAGCACGGTGTGGGTGTTTCCCTGGATGCCCTCACGACGCACGAGGTCGGGCGCGTTCAGAGGGGTCGAGGCAGCGAGTTTGGCCTCGGCCTCTGCTGTGCTGATGATCGGCGGCTCGATCGTCGCCACGAACACGCCCTTGCCCTCGGCGCGCACGAACCGGCGCAGCGCATCCATGTGCTCTTCGAACTCGGCGACCGTGGCGACTGCGGGTGCTCGCGTGATCGACCAGAATCTGCCGAGCAGCGGCACGCGGCGCTCGAGCACGAGCGCGCAGCTGACACGCTCGCCGTCGCGTTCGAACACGATACGCAGCGGCTTCATGCCGAACGGGATCTTGGCATCGGCGATGGTCGTCGACAGCAGGAAGTCGCCGCCTGCAGGGTTGTCGGCGACCAGGGAATCCCAGTCGGCGACTTCAGGCTCGGTGGCCCAGCGGGTGGTCAACTTGCTCATGATGTGGCAGACTCCTTGCTCGTTATCAAAAGGCCGTCCCAGGCTATCCGCTCGCGCGTCCGGAAGTTCGCACAACGCGGAGTAGCATTGGGCAGTACTTTGCAGCGATTCACCGATCAGCCAGCCTTGCGCGACTGTGTCGAAACCTAAGGAACAGTAGCCAATGCGCGTTTTGGTTGCCCCAGACTCTTACAAGGGCAGTCTCACAGCGGCCGAAGTGGCCGATGCACTCGCCGATGGTCTTGAAGACCGCGAAGGCGAGATCGACGTCTCGACGCTGCCGCTGGCAGACGGAGGAGACGGCACAGTCGAAGCGGCGATCGCCGCCGGATTCGACGAGCACACCGTAGTCGTCCGCGATGCCCTCGGCCGCGAGACCGAATCCGAGTTCGCGTTCGATGGCGAGACCGTCATCATCTCGACAGCCAACACGATCGGCCTCGCCGACCTCGGCGACGCCCTCGACGGCGACATCGCCATCTCCTACGGGCTCGGCCAGATGCTGCGTGCGGCTCTCGAGCTGAACCCGAAGCGCATCGTCGTCGGGCTCGGGGGCTCTGCCACGACCGACGGAGGCGCCGGCATGCTCGCGGCCCTCGGCGCCAAGGTCAAGGACGCCAGGCGCCACGAGCTTCGCGGTTGCGTCGCCGAACTCGGCAGGGCGCGCCAGGTCGAGCTCAGCCGCCTGCGCGACTTCGACGACGTCGAGCTCATCGGCGCCAGCGACGTCACGAACCCGCTCTGCGGCCCCAAGGGCGCAGCGCGCGTGTTCGGCCCGCAGAAGGGCGTGCACGACATCGAGGGCGCCGACCGCGCGCTCTCGAACTGGGTCGAGCGCCTCGAAGAGGCAGGCGTCGAGAACGCAGTCGAGTTCTCGACGACGCCAGGTGCCGGTGCCGCCGGCGGTCTCGGCTTCGCCATCCTGTTGCTCGGCGGCAGGCTCGTCTCAGGCGCCGACTACTTTCTCGACATGGTCGGGTTCGACGAGGCTGTTGCAGAAGCCGATGTCGTCATCACGGGCGAGGGCGCTCTCGATGCCCAGACCGCTGACGGCAAGCTCATCTCGCGCGTCATCGCCCGCTCGGGCGACGTGCCGGTGCACGCCGTGGTGGGCACGCTCAACCTCGGCGACGAGCAGGTGCGCGAGCTCGGCCTGCAGTCGGTGACCGCGGTGAACGAGGTCGCCGGAGTCGACACCCACGATGACGACGAGCTCACGGGCGACACGCTCGAGCAGATCGGCCGAGAGATCTCACTCGGCACCCCCGCAGTCGTTCGCTGACCGACTAGCCGTGCCGCGCCTGACCGCGCAGCACCTTGACGCTCTTGAACGGCCACGCCAGCAGCACTGCCGGCACGACGCACGCCGCGAAGAGCGCGAACAGGCTTGTGGCGAGCATGTCGGCGCTTGAGATCCACATGGTCGTGTACCGCGAGATCCACTGCTCGATCGCATCGATCGGCAGCAGTCCGCCGCTGGGAAAGAGGTCTCCGAGCTGAGTCGGAAGCACGGCGGTGAGCGCCACCATGACGAGCGTCGGCAGGAAGACCAGCACCCAAGCCAGACCTCGCTTGCCGCGCACCGACAGCCAGGTCATGATGCCGAACAGCACGATGACCGCGGGGACCACCAGGACCACGAGCCTCAACCCGGTCTCGGGCGCCAGCCAGAACTCGGGATCCTCTGAGAACAGCAACGGGGGCGAGACCAGAGCGCCGTATGAGAGTGCCGCCAGGAGGATGCCGCCGACGCGGCCGCCGGCAGTGCCCGGCAGCAGCAGGATGCTGATCATCAGCAGCGGCGCACCGATGTAGGTGAAGAGGTTCAGCAGCGACTCGTAGCCGACGCCCTCAGCGACGGTCACGACCGAGACGGCTCCGCGAAGCAGCAGCCAAGCGGCGACCAGCATCAGCAATCCGCCGATCAGCAGCCTCCACCAGCCCCCTGCAGTCAGCTCGCGATTGGTGTCGCGGTCGTACGGGCCGTGCGCAGGCGCGGCGTACTGCTGGTGCGCGGACTGCTGCGGGGCCGCTGCACGCTGCGAAGGAGGGGCAAATCGCTGACCGGTCGTCGCGATGCGCTGCGTAGGGGCATCGGCAGCGTGGTTGCGCTGGGGAGCCTGGTGAGTGCGATCGGCGCCGCCCTGCATGCCGATCGCCTGTGTCGGCGCATCCGACCCCGTCTGGGGCGCAGCCCCGCTGTACTGCTCGTCGTACTGTGACGCGTCGAACTGCGGCAGCACACGGGTCTGCTCTTCGGTGGTGCTGTCGTTCGGGAACGGTCCGCGATTCTGCAGCGAGCGCTCGTCGACCTCGAAGTCGGCCGAGTCGGATGCGCCGGCACCGTTTCCGCGCCAGCGGGGGTCGGGCTCGTCGAAGGGGGCGGTCTCGTCGTTGCGCACGGGTGGCTCCTCACATGTTGTCGATACGAGTCTGCCCCGGTCGCGAAGGACCGGGGCAGAGGCTCACACGATAGGGACAGTGTAAGTGAGCTTCCTCAGCGTTGTCTCAGGATGGCGATGATGCGGAGGATCTCGACGTAGAGCCAGATGATCGTCATCGTGATGCCGAAGGCCGCGCTCCACTCGTACTTGGCGGGTGCGCCGCGCTTGACGCCGTTCTCGGTCATCTCGAAGTCGATGACGAGCGAGTATGCACCGAGCACGACTGCCAGCAGGCCGAGGACCACGCCGAGCGGAATGCCGAAGACCTCCATGGAGCGGAAGCCCCAGGGGGAGTCGTTGACGCCCATGAGCACGGTGATGAAGTTGACGAGCGAGAAGAGCCCGTAGCCGACCATCGCGATCAGGAAGATCTTGTTCATCTTGGGCGAGGTGCGCACGATGCGGAAGCAGTAGAGCGCGAGCGTGGCGCCGAAGACGCACGCGGTCGCGAGCAACGCCTGGAAGATGATGCCGTCGAGGTTCGAGCCGAACTCGAGCGTTGCCGAGAGGCCGCCGAGGAACATGCCCTGCGCCGCTGCATACGCGAGGATGAGCCCGCGGCTCGGCTCACGCTTGAAGACGTTGACGAGGCCCAGTACGAGACCGGCCAGCGCACCGCCGTAGGTCATGACGTAGAAGGGGATCGCGAGCTCTGCGAAGTAGACCGCGAGGGTCGCGACGAAGCCGAGTGCGACGACGCCGAGCGTCACCGCGGTCTTGACGATCGTGCCGTCGATCGACATGCGACCGGTCTCCTGCGGCGTGGCCGAAGGAGCGTTGTACATGTCGCCGAGCTGCTCTGCCGAAGGCGTCTGCGCCTGGCTGAACTGACCCTGACCGAACTGGCCTGCGCGACGGCTGTTGTTGGTGAACGCCGGGTTGTTGTTGAATGCTGGGTTTGCCACTGTGCCTCCTGTAGACCTCCATGGTATCGGCGACCGGTGACGCGCAACTCCGGAAACCCGCGGGTTCATAGGCAATTGAGGGCGAGTTCACGCGGGGCGAACACCGCCGCGCGTACGATGGCCGCGTGAGCGACGCATCCGCACCCCTCCAACCAGAGCCCGTTCAGGCCGCACGGCGCAGTCCCCGCATCATCGCCCACCGCGGTGCCAGCGGATACCGCCCCGAGCATTCGCGCGCCGCATACGAGCTGGCGATCGAGCAGGGGGCTGACGCTGTCGAGCCCGACCTGGTGCTGTCGCTCGACGGCGAACTCGTCATTCGCCACGAGAACGACATCTCTGACACGACCGACGTTGCCGCGCATCCGGAATTCGCACACCTGCGCACCACCAAGACCGTCGACGGCACCCAGCACACCGGCTGGTTCACCGAGGACTTCACGTGGGAGCAGCTGCAGACCCTGCGGCTGCGAGAGCGGCTGCCCGAGCTCCGGCCGTCGAACGCGGCCTTTGACGACGAGCGCATGCTGAGGCTCGAAGACCTGCTCGAGCTGCTCGAGCCGACAGGCGTCGACCTGGTCGCCGAGATCAAGTCGCCGGGTCACTTCGCCGAGTGCGGCTTCGACATCGGGCGGGTGTTCGCAGAGCGGATGCGCGCAGCCGGCTGGGCAGACCGGCCCGACCGAGTCTGGGTCGAGTCGTTTGAAGAGCCTGTGCTGCACACGGTGCGCGACGGGGGCGTGCAGGGTCCGCTGGTCTATGCGGTCGGCTCCTATGGTGCTGAGGTCGAGCCCGGGCAGCTGCGGCAGCTTGCCGACCGCGGCGTCGACGGCCTCTCGGTCGAGAAATCGATGCTGCTCGCAGACGGCGGCCAGGCGCTGATCGAGTCGGCAGGGGAGTGTGGACTCGACACGTTCGTGTACTCGCTGCGACCCGAGAACGCCTTTCTCGATGAGCGGTACCGGTCGGCGGGGGAGCCTGCCGAGCAGGGCAACTGGCCGGCCGAGTGGCGCGTTCTGGCTGCGACCGGAGTCGGCTGGGTCTTCGCCGACCACCCCGACTTCGCTGTCAGCGCGCTTCGCGATTAGCGGCTGGGCCATCCGTGTCGGCGGTGCGACGTAGGATTGCTGGCGTATGAACACACACGGCATGGACTCGCTCTGGGGCATTGAATTCGACCCGCCGAAGCAGCAGGCTTCTGGCATCGACCCCCGCCTGCTCGACGGGCTCAACGATCGGCAGCGCGAAGCTGTCGAGCACAGGGGGCCCGCGCTGCTGATCCTCGCCGGCGCAGGCAGCGGCAAGACCAAGGTGCTCACGCACCGCATCGCCGGGCTGCTGGGCGCTCGCGAGGCGTGGCCGAGCCAGATCCTCGCAATCACGTTCACCAACAAGGCCGCCGCCGAGATGCGCGATCGCGTTGCGTCGCTCGTCGGCGAAGAGGCTCGCGGCATGTGGATCTCGACGTTCCACTCGGCCTGCGTGCGCATCCTGCGACGCGAGGCCGAGCGCTTCGGCTTCAAGCAGGCGTTCACGATCTACGACTCGGGTGATGTGCGCGCGCTGATCAAGCGGCTGCTGAAGCAGTCGGGCGGCGACATCCAGGGGCTCACCCCCGGCGGTGTCTCGTCGAAGATCTCGCGCGCGAAGAACGAGCTGCACGACGTCGACTCGTATGCATCGACCGCGAGCATGCAGAACCCGCAAGAGTCAGCGTTCGTCGAGATCTGGCGTGCCTATGACGCTGAGCTGCGCCGCGCCAATGCCTTCGACTTCGACGACCTGATCTCGCAGACCGTGTTTCTGCTGCGGGCGTTCCCGGATGTGGCGGCGCAGTACCGCAAGCGGTTCCGGCACGTGCTGGTCGACGAATACCAGGACACCAACGCGGCGCAGTATGCGCTGATCCGCGAGCTGACGAAGCCCGTCACACGACTCGAGCTTCCCGAGCTGCGCACCGACCTGCCGGGCGCATCCCTCACTGTCGTCGGCGACGCCGACCAGTCGATCTATGCGTTCCGCGGTGCCGACATCCGCAACATCACCGACTTCGAGCGCGACTTCTCAGACGCGAAGGTCATTCTGCTCGAGCAGAACTACCGGTCGACGCAGAACATCCTGTCGGCCGCCAACGCCGTGATCCGCAACAACTTCGACCGGCGCGAGAAGAACCTGTTCACCGACACCGGCGACGGCCCCAAGATCATCGGCTTCACCGGCTACTCGGGCTACGACGAGGCGCAGTTCGTCGCCGACGAGATCGTCGCGCTCACCAGCGGCGGCATGCGCTGGAGCGACGTCGCGGTGTTCTACCGCACCAACGCGCAGACGCGCGCGCTCGAAGAGGTGCTGATCCGGTCGGCGATTCCGTACAAGGTCATCGGCGGCACCAAGTTCTATGAGCGCGCAGAGATCAAAGACGCCATGGCGTATCTGGTCACAGCCGCCAACCCGGCAGACGCACTGAGCCTCAGGCGAGTGCTGAACACGCCCAAGCGCGGCATCGGTCCGGCAACCGAAGCCGGCCTGCAGGCGTTCGCCGACGAGCAGGGCCTGACGCTGCGCGAGGCCATGCGCAGGGTCGACGAACTCGGCTTCGGGCCCAAGGTCACCAAGGCGATTCGTGATCTCACGACACTGCTCGACGAGCAGCTCGAGAAGCCCGAGCAGGTGCCCGGCGAGATCCTCACCGACCTCATGCAGCGCTCGGGCTACCTCGATGCGCTCAAGCGCTCGCCCGATCCGCAAGACGCCGCTCGGCTCGAGAACGTCGAAGAGCTCATCGGCGTGACCCGCGAGTTCAAGCGGTCGAACCCCGACGCGACCCTGGTCGACTTCCTCACCGAAGTCGCACTCGTCGCGGCCGCCGACGAGCTCGACGACAGCGAGGGGCAGGTCTCGCTCATGACGCTGCACACTGCCAAGGGGCTCGAGTTCGACGCCGTGTTCATCACCGGTGTTGAAGAGGAGCTGCTGCCGCACCGCATCTCGGCGGCAGAGCCCGGAGGACCGAGCGAAGAGCGACGCCTCTTCTACGTCGGCATCACGAGGGCGCGCAAGCAGCTGTTCATCTCACTTGCCATGACGCGAGCCCAGTACGGAGAGATCGCGCCGGCCATGCCCAGCAGGTTCCTCGAAGAGATCCCGGCTGAGCTGATCGACTGGCGACAGGCCCCCGGGCAGTTCGGGTCGCGCGCAGTCGGAGGAGGCTCGGGCGGTCGCCGCGAAGTCGGCAGAGGCGGCAGCTCAGGCGGCTACTCGGGAGGCAGCAGCTGGCGCAAGGATCCGCCGTCGCTGCCCAAGGCGCCCGCGAAGAAGGGCGATTTTCCGAACACCATCGCCGAGGTGCGCGACAACAGCGACATGCAGCTCGAACCGGGCGACCGCATCCGTCACAAAGACTTCGGCGAGGGGCAGGTGCAGTCCGTCTCGGGCGCAGGTCCCAAGCGCGTGGCTGAGGTGCGGTTCGAATCAGCGGGCAAGAAGCGGCTGCTGATCAAGATCGCGCCCATCACGAAGCTCTGAGCTCTCACGCCTGCAGACGCAGAACTGCCCTCCGAACATGAGCTCGGAGGGCAGTTCTGCTCTGGCAGCGACAGCGGGGTCAGCGCGTGTCTGGAGGAGAGTCGCTGCGGTCGCCGGCTTCGCTGGGAGCACCGCGCTCGCTGGCTTCAGCGTGCTCAGCGTGCTCCTCGTGCTCGAGGATCTCGGCGTCGACAGCGGCCATGGCCGAGGTCTCTGACGCCGCGGTCTCGGCTGCGAGCCGTGCTTCGTACTTCTTGCGACGAGCGCCCAGCCATATCGAGAGTCCGATGAAGACTGCGATCGAGCCGTAGGCGAAGATCGAGAACGGCGACTCGACGAGGTACATCGGGTCGGAGTTGCCGAGCTGCATCGCCTTGCGCAGCTGCGCCTCTGCCATGGGGCCGAGAATGGCGCCGATCACCAGGGGTGCGATCGGGAACCCGAGCCTGCGCAGGAAGAACCCGATCACGCCCAGCACGAACAGCACCCCGATGTCGAACACCGTGAAGTTCGCAGCAAAGGCTCCGAGCCCTGCGAACACCAGGATGCCCGCGTAGAGGTAGGGACGGGGGATCTGCAGCAGCTTCACCCACATGCCGACCAGTGGCAGGTTCAGCACGACCAGGATCGTGTTGCCGATGTAGAGGCTCGCGATCAGGGCCCACACGAGCACGGGCTGGTCTTCGAAGAGCCTTGGCCCGGGCTGGATGCCATACGTCTGGAACGCCGAGAGGATGATCGCGGCGGTCGCGGTCGTCGGGATTCCGAGTGTCAGCAGCGGGACGAGCACACCGGCAGCGGCGGCGTTGTTGGCCGACTCAGGGCCTGCGACGCCTTCGATGGCGCCATTGCCGAACTGCTTCTTGTTCTCGCCCTTGGCAAGCTTGCGCTCGGTCGCATACGACAGGAATGTCGCGACGTCTGCGCCACCGGCGGGGATGGTGCCGATCGGGAAGCCGATCGCAGTTCCGCGAAGCCAGGGCTTCCAGCTGCGCGCCCAGTCGGACTTGCGCATCCAGTTGCGCCATCCCTTGGTGATCGGGATCAGTGGGATCTGGCCGCCGCGAAGACGCGACGCGACATAGAGCGCCTCGCCGAGGGCGAAGAGGCCGACTGCCACGAGGACGACGTCGATGCCGTCTCCCAGCTGTGCCGAGCCGAACGTGAATCGTGCCTGGCCCGTGAGCAGGTCGGTGCCGATCAGGCCGATGAACAGGCCGATCGCAAGCGACGCGATGCCGCGCCAGGCGCTGGAGCCGAGCAGCGCGCCGACCGTGAGGAAGGCCACGATCATCAGCGCGAAGTAGTCGGCTGGACCGAGTTGCACCGCCCATCTGGCAACGATGGGACCGAGCAGCGTCAGCAGCACGGTGGCGATCGTGCCAGCCACGAACGAGCCGATGGCAGCGGTTGCGAGCGCCGAGGCGCCACGGCCCATCCTGGCCATCTTGTTGCCCTCGAGGGCGGTGACGATCGACGCAGACTCGCCTGGAGTGTTCAGCAGGATCGAGGTCGTCGACCCTCCGTACATGCCTCCGTAGTAGATGCCGGCGAACACGATGATCGCGGCGGTCACGTCGAGGGAGTAGGTGAGGGGCAGCAGCAGCGCCACCGTCATGGCGGGGCCGATGCCGGGCAGCACGCCGACGGCGGTGCCAAGAAGCACGCCGATGAAGGCGTAGAGCAGGTACTCGGGCTGCAGCGCGGTCGTGAAGCCCTGCAGGAGCAGTTCCAAGGTTTCCATCAGATGCCGATCCAAGAGGTGAAGACGCCTGTCGCGGGCAGCGAGAGGTTGAGGCCCACGGCGAACGCGACCTGCGTGACGATGCCCATGATCGCGCCGACGATGATCGTCATCCACCACCGCTTGGCGCCGAGCGCAGTGGCCGCGCCGGCGAACAGGATGGTGACAGCGATGGGCCAGCCGAGGTAGGGGATGGTCACGAGCAGCGACAGGAAGGCGATGCCGACGATGCCGACCGTCACCCATGAGGTGCCGGATTCGAGGTCGACGTCTTCGCCGCCGTCGGGCTCGCCGTACTTGCCGCGCAGCTGCGCGATGAGCAGTGCGACCGACGCCAGCAGCATCAGGCCGCCGACAGCGTAGGGGAAGGCGCGGGCGCCGATTGCACTCGCGGAGCCGACTGGCTCGCGAATCGTCGTGGCCGAGATCAGGATGCCGACCGACAGTGCGATCAGCAGCGCGACGAAGACCATCGACTCGATTCGGAACGAACGGGGAGCGCCCGACGCACCCGTGGGTGCGTCGGGCGCCTGAGCGACATTCGTCATTCGAGCAGTCCGATTGACTTGAGCGTCTCCTGCGTCGTCGCGATGTCATCGGCGAGCAGGGCCTCGAACTCCTCACCGGCGAGGTAGGCGTCGGCCCAGCCGTTGTCGGCGAGGGCGCTCTGCCATGCCTCCGACTGCTGTGCCTGCGCGACGACGTCTTCGAGTGCCGCGCGCTCTTCATCGGTGATGTCACCGGGTGCGATGACTCCGCGCCAGTTGGTGAGCTCGATGTCGATGTCGCTCTCGATCAGGGTCGGCGCATCCGGCAGCATGTCGACGCGCTCGGGGCTCGAGACGGCGAGTGCGCGGAGGTCTCCCGATGCGACGTGCTCCGAGAACTCAGCGACACCCGAGATGCCGGCCATGGCGTTGTTGCCGAGCAGCATGGTCACAGCCTCGCCGCCACCGGAGTTCGGGATGTAGTTGAGCAGGCCGGGGACCTCTGACGACTCCACGCCCGACTCGGTCAGCAGCAGGCCGGCCAGAATGTGGTCGATGCCTCCCGCCGAGCCGCCCGTGACGGTCACAGCCTGACCGTCGGCGACGATCGCATCCACGAGATCCTGTGCCGTCTGGAACTCGCTGTCAGCGGGAACGACGATGACGAGAGCCTCTTCGGTGAGCTTGGCGATCGGAGTGGTGTCTTCGATGCGCACGTCGCTGGCGTTGGTCTCGACGGCGCCGACCATGACGGCACCCGTGACCATGAGCGTGTAGGGGTCGGTCTCGGTCGCAAGCGATGCGAGGCCGACGGTGCCGCCGGCGCCGCCGATGTTCGTGACGGGAGCGGAGCCGACGAGGCCCTCGCCCGTGAGGGTCTGCGACAGCGTGCGAGCGGTCTGGTCCCAGCCACCGCCCGGGTCTGCGGGTGCGATGACGTTGACGCTGTTGAGTGCGCCCTCCGCATCGGCATCGCCTTCGCCGCCGGCCGACGAGCATGAGCTCAGTGCAAGCGCGAGAGCCGCAGCAGCGGCAGTGGTTGTCGCGGCAGCCTTGAAGCTGCGACGCGAGCGCGAGTGTGATCGCATTTCTCCTCCTTGAGATTCGGCCGAAGCGAAATGGCCGTGACGTGAATCTAGGCGAGTGGGAGCGCGGAGGCGCGGTTGTGGTCTTTGTGTTCAGCACGGGCGCTCAAACGTTGCCTGTTGGTTACAATTCGAGGCGTGGGGACGATGACGTTTCGAAGTCAGCTCCTGGCGCTGCAGACGCTGGTGATGCTCGTCGTCGTGCTCGGAGCGGGCTCGACGGCTGCGTGGGTGCAGGAGCGCATCATCCGCGATGCCTACGTCGACCGCATGATCGCCGTGGCCGGCTCTGTCGCCCAGCTGCCCTCGGTGCACGACGCCCTCGACGACAAAGAGCCGTCACTCGTCATCCAGCCGATCGCCGAGCTCACTCGCGAGGCTGCCGACATCACGTACGTGGTCGTGAGCGACGTCGACGGCATCAGAGCCTCGCACCCCAACGAAGAGCTGATCGGCGAACGGGTGTCGACAGAGCCCAACGCGATCATCAGCGGCGAGATGTACGTCGGCACGCAGACTGGCACGCTCGGTGAGTCGTGGCGCGTGAAGGTGCCGATCACCGCAAGCGACGGCACCATCGTGGGCCAGGTGTCGGTCGGCACGCTCGAGTCGCAGCTGCGCACCGAGTTCATCGAGTCGCTGTGGTGGCTGCTCGGGGCCATCGGCATCGCGGCGGTCGTCGGCGTGCTGCTGAACGCCTGGCTCGCCAACCACATGCGGGCGCGCATCTACGGGCTCGAGCCCGCCGAGATCAAGCGCATGCTCGAGACCCGCGAGGCCACGCTGCACGGCATCGCAGAGGGAATCCTCGTCACCGGCGCCGACGATCGCATCACCCTGGTCAACGATGCAGCACTGCGGATGCTCGGCCACGAAGACGAGTCTGGTCTCGTCGGCGAGCAGCTCACCAGTGTGCTCGACATCGACGCCAGCGTCTCTGACCAGCAGCTCGCCTTCGTCGAGGATCGCATCCTGCTGGTGCGCAGCGACACCGTCGAGGTGCGCGGCGAGCAGGTGGGGCACGCCGTCATCCTCGTCGACCAGACCGACCTCGAGACCGCTCTGCGCGAGCTCGAGGGTGCGCAGACCACCAACGACTCGCTGCGCGCGCAGCAGCACGAGTTCTCGAACACGCTGCACACGATCCACGGGTTGATCGAGCTCGGCGAGGCTGAGTCGGCGCTGCGGGTCGCCGAGCGCGCAGGCTTCGGCGGGGCACTCGGAGAATCGGATGCGCAGGTCGGCATCCGCGACCTGGAGGTCGCGGCAATGCTGCTCGGCAAGCGGGCGCGCGCGAAGGAGCTTGGCGCCAACCTCGAGATCGCAGACGACGCAGCGCTCCCGGATGCGCAGGCGGGTGAGGGAGCGGCTCGCGTGACCGTGCTCGGCAACCTCATCGACAATGCCTTCGACGCAGCCGGGGCCGGTGGCACCGTTCGCGTCTCGCTCTCGCACGACGACAGCCGAGTGCGGATGCTCGTCGAAGACTCAGGGGCCGGCATCGCCGAGGACGATCGGCAGCGCGTGTTCGAGCTGCGCTACAGCAGCAAGCTCGGCAGCGGCGGCAAGGCCCGCGGCTACGGGCTCACGCTCGTCAAGCGCCTGCTGACCCATGCCGGCGGCAGCATCGAGATCCTCGACTCATCACTCGGCGGGGCGGCGTTCAGTGTCGAGATCCCCATCGCACAGGAAAGGGCATGACCGTGCTCCGCACACTCATCGTCGAAGACGACAGGCAGGTGGCCGACGTCACGCGCGCATTCGTCGACCGGCACCCCAGGTACCGCGTCGCCGGCGTCGCCGGAACAGCAGCCGGGGCGACCCAGGCGCTCGCGAACCTCGAGATCGACCTCGTGCTGCTCGACATGCAGCTGCCAGACGGACTCGGGCTCGATGTGCTACGAACAGCCCGCGCTCGCGGCTATGGGGGCGAGGTCGTGGCCCTCACGGCGGCTCGTGACGTCGACACCGTGCGCGTCGCGCGCCAACTGGGCGTGCGGCACTACCTCGTGAAGCCGTTCAGCATGAAGGCGCTGCACGAGCGTATGGATGAAGTCGCCGTATCGCTGAACGGACCCGTGGCCTCAGGCGCAGCACTCGACCAGGGGGATGTCGATCGCCTCATGACCGGAAGCGTGCCCGTGGTGTCGTCGAGAGAGTCGCACACCCTCGGCGCAGTCGCCGAAGCGCTTGCCGCACTGCCCGACGGGGTATCCGCATCCGCCATAGGAGAGACGCTGGGACTCGCACGCGTGACTGCGAGGCGGCACCTCGAGCGACTCGTCGAGCAGGGCCGCGCAGAGGTCGAGCCCGTCTATGGCCGCGCAGGCCGGCCCGAGATGGTGTACCGGTCGCTCGACGTCGGCTAGACCACTGACGTGTTGAACAGCGACCCGACCAGGAAGGTGATGCCGAGGGCGAGCATGCCGCCGATCAGCACCCTGAAGGTCGCCTGACGCTTGCTCGAGGCGCCGACGCGCGCTGAGACGACACCCGTGATGATGAGCGCGACGAGCGTCGAGAGGGCGATCGCCCAGACCGCGTGCTCGTGCGGTGTGAAGACCGTCGCGAGGAGGGGGATGGCCGCACCGATCGCGAAGGCGAAGAGCGATGCGATGGCGGCGGCCCATGGGCTGTTGAGCTCTTCCGGGTCGAGCTGGTACTCGATGTCGAGGTGCGCCGTGAGCGGGTCGTGCTCGGTCAGCTCGACCGCGACCTGGTGGGCGGTTGCCGGCTGCAGGCCGCGGAGCTCGTACATGTGAGCGAGCTGGTCGACCTGGCCGTCGGGGTTCTCTTCGAGCAGCGTCGCCTCGCGCTTGATCGCCGCACGCTCGCTGTCGAGCTGGCTCGAGACCGAGACGTATTCGCCGACGGCCATCGAGCATGACCCGGCCACGAGTGCTGCGACGCCAGCGGTGAGGATGCCGAACGCGCCCGTTCCTGCTCCCGCGACACCGACCATGAGCGCTGCTGTCGAGACGATGCCGTCGTTCGCGCCGAGCACGCCTGCGCGAAGCCAGTTGAGGCGAGCATTGAGCGAGGGGACCGGCGGCGGCATGTCTGGCCGGCGCTGTGAAGCGGACTGCATGCCTCAATGGTCGGCCGTCGTGGCCGCATCCGCAAGCAAGCCAGCGCTTGGTGGCGGCCTTCGGCACAGGGAACGGATGCGCTTCGGAGCACCGAAAGAACCTGTCGGCGAGCGGGCGGTCGGGGTGTTCGCCGTGGGCGAATGAACGGACGCTCGCTCATGTTCGGGGCGACTGGTCACTCAGAGCGGAGTAGGCTTGCCTTTGGCGTATGCCCCAACATTCGAAGGCTGATTGGATATCGCGTGGATCTCTACGAGTACCAGGCCAGGGACATCTTTGAGTCCCATGGCGTCCCCGTTCTCGCTGGAATCGTTGCTGACACCCCCGAAGAGGTCGAGGCAGCAGCCCGACAGCTCGGTGGCGTAGTGGTGGTCAAGGCACAGGTCAAGACAGGCGGCCGCGGCAAGGCCGGCGGCGTCAAGGTCGCAAAGACCCCCGAAGAGGCGAAGGCTGCTGCTGAGGCGATCTTCGGACTCGACATCAAGGGTCACGTCGTCAAGCGCGTCATGGTCGCTGCCGGAGCCAACATCGTGGAGGAGTACTACTTCTCGGTGCTGCTCGACCGCGCCAACCGCTCGTACCTCGCCATGTGCTCGTACGAGGGCGGCATGGAGATCGAGCAGCTCGCAGAAGAGCGTCCCGAGGCGCTCGCTCGCGTCGAGGTCGACCCGGCAACAGGCCTCGACCTCGCGAAGGCGCTCGAGATCGTGAAGCAGGCTTCCTTCCCCGAAGAGCTGCACGACAAGGTCGCACCTGTTCTCGTCAAGCTCTACGACGTCTACACCGGCGAGGACGCGACGCTCGTCGAGGTCAACCCGCTCGTCAAGACGGCTGAGGGCGACATCATCGCGCTCGACGGCAAGATCTCGCTCGACGAGAACGCCGACTTCCGCCAGGAGGGCCACGGCGCCCTCGTCGACCAGGAGGCCGAGAACCCCCTCGAGGCCAAGGCCAAGGCCCTCGACCTCAACTACGTCAAGCTCGACGGCCAGGTCGGCGTCATCGGCAACGGCGCAGGACTCGTCATGTCGACGCTCGACGTCGTCGCCTACGCAGGCGAGCAGTTCGGCGGTGTGAAGCCCGCGAACTTCCTCGACATCGGTGGAGGCGCATCGGCTGAGGTCATGGCGAACGGCCTCAGCGTCATCCTCGGCGACGACGACGTCAAGAGCGTCTTCGTGAACGTCTTCGGCGGCATCACAGCTTGTGACGCTGTCGCGAACGGCATCGTGCAGGCGCTTGAGATGCTCGGCGACAGCGCGACCAAGCCGCTTGTCGTGCGTCTCGACGGCAACAATGTCGAAGAGGGACGCGCAATCCTCAGCGAGGCGAACCACCCGCTGGTGACCGTAGTCGGAACCATGGACGAAGCCGCAGCCAAGGCTGCCGAGCTGGCTGCGTAAGGGAGTACAGGAATGTCAATCTTCATCAACAAGGACTCCAAGGTCATCGTCCAGGGAATCACCGGCGGTGAGGGCACCAAGCACACCGCTCGCATGCTCGCTGCAGGCACCCAGATTGTCGGTGGCGTCAACGCTCGCAAGGCCGGCACCACGGTGCAGCACAAAGACGCAAGCGGCAGCGACGTCGAGCTACCCGTGTTCGGTTCAGTAGCCGAGGCTATGGCCGAAACCGGCGCGGATGTGTCGGTCGTCTTCGTTCCGCCAGCGTTCGCCAAGGACGCAGTCATCGAGGCTGTCGACGCTGAGATCGGCCTGCTCGTCGTGATCACCGAGGGCATTCCCGTGCAGGACTCGGCTGAGTTCTGGGCACACGCGAAGGCCAAGGGCACGACGCGGATCATCGGCCCGAACTGCCCCGGCATCATCACCCCCGGTGAGGCACTCGCAGGCATCACGCCCGCGAACATCACGGGCAAGGGCCCCATCGGCCTCGTCTCGAAGTCAGGAACCCTGACCTACCAGATGATGTACGAGCTGGGCGACATCGGCTTCTCGACCGCGATCGGCATCGGTGGCGACCCCGTCATCGGCACGACGCATATCGACGCGCTCGAGGCCTTCGAGAACGACCCCGAGACCAAGGCGATCGTGATGATCGGTGAGATCGGCGGCGACGCCGAAGAGCGTGCTGCCGAGTACATCAAGGCCAACGTGACGAAGCCGGTTGTCGGCTACGTTGCAGGCTTTACGGCACCTGAAGGCAAGACGATGGGCCACGCAGGCGCCATCGTCTCGGGCTCAGCAGGCACCGCAGAGGCGAAGAAGGAGGCCCTGGAGGCCGCCGGAGTCAAAGTCGGCAAGACGCCGAGCGAGACCGCGCTGCTCATGCGCGAGATCGTGAAGGGCTTCTAGCTCTTTTCTTCAGTTGGGGGTCGGCCTATGGGCCGGCCCCCTTCTGCGTGCCATCTCCACACCGGAGACTCAGCCTTCGTCGAGAGCACGACAAGGTGCCAAGGGCAGGATTGAGAATGTCGAAAGAAATGGGAGTGCAAGCCGATGGCGAATGTGAAGATCGACTACCAGCTGCTGAATCAGATTGCGGGGTCGCTCAAGAACCTCTCTGTCGATCTCGCGGCGGAAACCACTTGGGAAGACAGTCTCGAAGACTCGGTCTCCGAGGTCTGGGACGGCACGACTGCGACGATTGCGAAGGAAGCAGTCAGCACGATGATCGGCGACTGGGACTACGTGCGGTCTGTGATGTCGCTGCAGGCCATGAACGCGGCGCAGAAGGCGGATGTGATCGGGCAGGGCTATGCCGAGTGGGATGACGGTGTCGGCGTGCCCGGTTCGACGGCGCTCGAAACGGGCGACTGGAGCGACGCGGGAGGATCCTCATGAGCGGCGATCAGCTAACCATTCACACACCCGCAGGGCGAGTGATCGCAGAGCCGGTCAGCGATTATGAAGCGATCGCCGAGAACGCAGCTCAACTGCAGGCCACGGGCGAGGAGACGATTGAGCTGGACAGGTTCGTCCTGAGCATCATCAACGGCGAGATCGAAGTGCAGGAGGGCATCTCCATCGACGCCCTTCAGCAGATGGCACTCACGGTCGGAGACTCGCTGGGGCCGCTCGGCGAGTACTTCTGCAATGTCGCTGAGGCGGCATGGATTTACCACGAAGCGTGCAGCACCGCGGTCGACGCCACAAAGCATCTGAAGGGTCGACAGGACAACCTGCAGCAGTCACTGCTCACCCTGGTCAACCAGCGCGAGGACGCAGAACTGCTGAAGCAGCAGACGTACACGCTGCCTGATGATGACACCGCGAGCGGCACGCTCACGAGCTACACCGTGCTCGACACAGAGGGCATGCTCAACGCGACTCCCGTGACGTCGTCGCTCGCTGGCAAGAAGCGCGATGACGCCATGCGGGCGATCGAGTCCAACCTCACGGGGCTCGCCACGATGCATGAGATGGTGCATGCGCGCCAGGACCGGCAGCTGGAAGCCTTTGACACTGCTTATGAGGAGTGGGAGGTCGCTGCTGGCGTATTCGCGGATTCACTCGACGGTGTGCTCGGTGTGCTCAAAGACACGGATGCGGAAAACGCCTTCCAGCGCGATGGGTCGTTCGCTGACGCGCTCGGCACCGTCGGCGGGGTAGCAGACATGGCCTCTGCGATTCCTGGTGTGGGATTGGTCGCGGCGGCCCTTGGAGTAGCCACATCTTTGCTGGAGGCCGGGTACCAGATCCACCAGGCGAACAGGCTGCATGGTGAAGGTGACAAGTCGATTCGAGTGGCTGAGGGCCAGGTGCGCAAAGAGTATGGGGATGCGGGCGTTGCAGTGCTCGGGCTCATTCCCTTCGTGGACTTCGCGCGTCTGTACGGCAAGAACCAGCCAAAGGCCAGCGACGTTGAAACGCCTGAAGCACCTGCTCCGAATGGGCACACGGTGCGTCCGGAATCCGATGCCCCAGATGAACGACGCCCAGATTTGCCGGTGGATGTAGGGGTCGACACGTCTCCGATCGATGGCTGGGCCGGGGATGCTGAAGAGACGAATCCCGACTATGACTACAGCCCGAATGAGCCGGTGGGAGGCGTTCCCGATCAGCCGCCAGTGCGGATTCCAGAGGCTGAGGAGCCCGGCAGCGACGGTGAGCCGGTGCAGATTCCAGAAGCTGAGCAGCCCATGGAGGTTGAGGTCGACGGAGAAGACGACGGCACCGGCATCGAAGTTGAGGTCGAGGGCGCTCATGGCTGACGGCCTGCTGACGGCAGGCATCCGCATGCCTGGAGCCTGGTGCACCGACGACGATGCGGAGACTGAGCCGACACCGTTCAAGATGCCGGGAGTCGACGTGCGACCGGAGTGGCGGGGGAAGCACGAAGACGGAAGCTCGAAGCTCGTCGTGTTCAGCGTGAGGCTTTCGCCGAAGACCTCGATGGAAGCACTCCGCGAGGGCCTCAAGCGTGACGTGATGGCTGAGCCGGGACATGCCTCTGGCGATGCGCTGGCTTGGGTGTCTCACATCGACGGAGAGTACTTTCCGGCCATCATGCGCACGCCTGCCGGAGGCGGGCGCCCCCTGATCTGGCTTGCCCGGCTTTCGGAGGAGGCCGTGCCGGATCGATTCCCCGAGATCCTGTCGGCGATCGAGGCGACCGAATGGGAATGGGCGTGAGCGAGGCGCGAACTGGCCAAACCAGCGCTCTGCGCTGAAGTCAGATGTGACCGGCTCCGCAGGCCAGCCTCCGCCCGCCTGCCTCTGCGCTGTGCTCACAGCCTGCGTCTCTCCACAGCAGGAACGATCTGCGGCCCAAGTCTCACCACAACTCACGCGGCTGAGGGGGTCGAGCCGACATATGCGGCTCGACCCCCTCTCAGGCGTGAGTTGTGGCGGATTCGGCGCTTAGACCGAGGCGAGGATGCCGTTCAGCGTCGTCGACGGGCGCATGACGCCGTCCGTCAGCTCGCTGTCGACGCGGTAGTAGCCGCCGAGGTCGACCGACTGCCCCTGCACGTCGAGCAGCTCGCGCTCGATCGCTTCGGTGCCGTCTGCAAGCGCCTTCGAGACCGAGGCGAAGCGCTCTGCGAGCGCAGCGTCTTCGGTCTGCGCCGCGAGGGCCTCGGCCCAGAAGCGTGCCAGCCAGAAGTGGCTGCCGCGGTTGTCGAGCTCGCCGGCCTTGCGCGAAGGCGACTTGTTCTCTTCGAGGAACCTGCCGGTTGCGGCGTCGAGAGCCTCGGCAAGAACAGCGGCGCGCGGGTTCGATGCAGCGCGCGACAGGTGACGCAGCGACTCGGCCAGCGCCATGAACTCGCCCAGCGAGTCCCAGCGAAGGTGGTTCTCGTCGACCAGCTGCTGCACGTGCTTGGGCGCAGAGCCGCCGGCACCGGTCTCAAAGAGGCCGCCGCCTGCGAGCAGCGGCACGACCGACAGCATCTTGGCGCTGGTGCCGAGCTCGAGGATCGGGAAGAGGTCGGTGTTGTAGTCGCGCAGCACGTTGCCCGTCACCGAGATCGTGTCTTCGCCGCGACGGATGCGCTCGATCGAGAGCTTGGTCGCGTCGAGCGGGCTCAGGATGCGGATGTCGAGACCGTCGGTCTCGTGCTTCGGCAGCTCTTCGTTGACCTTCTTGATGAGCTCGGCGTCGTGCGCGCGAGCCTCGTCGAGCCAGAAGACAGCCGGCGTCTCAGAGAGGCGAGCGCGCTCGACGGCCAGGCGAACCCAGTCGCGAACCGGAACATCCTTGGTCTGGCATGCGCGCCAGATGTCGCCGGCCTCGACGTCGTGCTGCAGCAGCACTTCGCCGGCCTGGTTGACGACCTCGACCGAACCGGTCTGCTTGATGTGGAAGGTCTTGTCGTGTGAGCCGTACTCCTCGGCCTTCTGCGCCATGAGGCCGACGTTGGGAACCGAGCCCATGGTCGTCGGGTCGAAGGCGCCGTTGATGCGGCAGTCGTCGACGACGGCCTTGTAGACGCCGGCGTACGAGCTATCGGGAATCACGGCGAGCGTCTCGGCGGGCTTGCCGTCTGCGTTCCACATGATGCCGCCAGCGCGGATCATGGCAGGCATCGAGGCATCGATGATGACGTCGGACGGCACGTGGAGGTTCGAGATGCCCTTGTCGGAGTCGACCATGGCGATCGCGGGTGCGGCTGCGAAGCCATCGTCGATCGCGGTGCGAACACCCGAGGCGACGTCGGCAGGCAGCTCGTCGATGCCCGCGAGGATGCCTCCGAGGCCGTTCTCTGCGGTCAGGCCGGCAGCGGAGAGCTGCTCGCCGTACTGCTCGAAGACGCCCGGCAACACTGCGCGAACGACGTGGCCGAAGATGATGGGGTCTGAGACCTTCATCATGGTGGCCTTGAGGTGTGCCGAGAACAGCACGCCCTCGCTCTTGGCGCGAGCGACCTGCTCGGCCAGGAACGCGTCGAGTGCCTTGGCGCTCATGAAGGTCGCGTCGATGATCTCGCCGGCGAGCACCTTCAACCCGTCTTTCAGCACGGTCTCGCCGTCTGCGGTGACCAGGCGGATCTGCAGCACGTCGTCTGCGGGCAGCGTGACCGACTTCTCGTTGGCGAAGAAGTCGCCCGAGCTCATGGTCGCGACGTCGGTCTTCGAGTCGCTGCTCCAGGTGCCCATCGAGTGGGGGTGCTTGCGTGCGTAGTCCTTGACTGCGCGGGGAGCGCGGCGGTCGGAGTTGCCCTCGCGGAGCACGGGGTTGACGGCCGAGCCCTTGATGGAGTCGTAGCGCGCGCGGATGTCGCGCTCTTCGTCGGTCGACGGCTCCTCAGGGTAGGCAGGCAGGGAGATGCCAGCGGCCTGCAGCTCGGCGACAGCAGCCTTCAGCTGCGGCACCGACGCCGAGATGTTGGGCAGCTTGATGATGTTGGCGTCGGGGGACTTGGCGATCTGTCCCAGCTCGGTCAGCGCGTTGCTCTCGCGCTGATCCTCGGGAAGCAGGTCGGCGAAGACGGCTACGATGCGGCCAGCGAGCGAGATGTCGCGGGTTTCGATCTCGACGTCGGCGGCCGAAGCGAACGACTGGATGATCGGCAGGAACGAATGCGTCGCAAGCATCGGCGCTTCGTCCGTGTAGGTGTAGATGATGTTCGACACTGGTGGAGACCCCTCAGTTCACGTGTGATGGTGGCACGCACGAGAAGTGCCACGCCTGCCTCCCAACTTACCGCGCCGCATGCCTCTCCGGCGAGCCAGGGCAGTCGGGGGCCGCCCATCCGGGTACAGTTTCGGTGTGTATCGCCTCAACGTCTCGCTCGCCCAGCTCGTGCAGGCGCTGGCGATTGCCGGTGTCGGCCTTGCCATCATGTTCGTGCCGCTGGCGCTCGTCTGGAGCATCGATCGAGGCTTCGGGCCCGACATCCTGCTGAGCTGGAGGGCCGCTGTCGACGCGTGGCTGCTCGGCCACGGCGTCACGCTCGACGCCCAGCTGCCTGAAGCGGTCGCCGCCCGTCTCGGGGCAGAAGAGGCGCTGCGCCCGTTCTCGGTGACACTGTGGCCGCTCGGCATCGGGCTGCTCACCTTCGTGCTCTCGTACCGATCGGGCCTTGCGCTCGAATCCGCCGCAAGCGGCATGGCCGCCGACCACGTGGAGCGAGTGGAGGGGTTCGGAGGCACGCCCCGCCCGCACAGCATCTTCACCCAGGTGCTGCTCTGGGGCGTCATCGGCTCGACCCTCACGACAGCGGTCGTCGGTTTCGTGCTCGCCCTGACCGCCCAGCATGAGACGGTGAGCCCGAGCCTGGTGCAGGCCGCCTACATGCCGGCGCTCGTGTCGCTCATCGGGCACGTGACCGCGATCCTCTGGCGTCACCGCACGCTCATCGCCGACTTCGTCACCGAACGACTGACGATTCCTGCAGAGTGGGCCATGCCCATCCGCGCAGGCCTGCACGTCGGCGTCGTGACGATCGTGGCTCTTGTCGCCCTCGGCTCTGCGGCCACGGGCCTGACCCTGTTCACGCATTTCGATCGGATGGTCGCCATCAGCGAGGCGTCGTCGCCGACGGTCCTCGGGGCGCTCGTCATGTTCCTGGCGCAGCTCGCCCTGCTGCCGAACGCAGTCGTCTGGGCGATCTCGTGGATGATCGGTGCTCCTGTGCAGCTCGGAACGGGCTCGACGCTCTCGCCGTTCGAAGCGTCGCTCGGGCCGCTGCCCGGAATCCCCGCCTTCGGAGCGATTCCCTCGACGATTGAGCCCTGGTTCCTCGCACTGGTCGTGCTGACAGCGGTCGTCGTCGTGGCCCTCGGCATGATGGCCGCCCGCCGATTCATGCCCGAGCACGACGAGTGGTGGCAGCCGCTCGTGGCGGCCGTCTCAGCGACGGTGCTCGCCGCCACCGCGCTCGTGGTCGTCACGGTGCTCAGCTCAGGTGCGATCGGACCCGGGCGGATGCAGGAGCTCGGCCCCGACATCGGCGCGGTCGCTGCGATCGCCTTCGGCGGTCTCGCTCTTGCCATGTCGGCGGCGTTTTATGGCTCGGAGGGCGTCGACTACGTCATCGGGCGAGACGCCGAGGGCGGACTGTTCGACAGCGACCCCGACGACGATGGCGACGCCGACGATGCAGCTGCGGCCGACGATGCAGTCGAGGTTGAGGCCGAACCTGCAGACCCCGATCACACCGAGACCGAGCAGCTGGACGACGCGGTCGCAGAGACAGAGCCCGACCGAGACGCGGCACCCCGCAGCGAACCCTAGAATGGTCGAGTGCTTCGTCTGGTCGTGATGGTCTCGGGTTCGGGAACGAACTTCGCCGACCTCTTGAGCCGCACGCAGACGGGCGAGGTCCCCGCGCAGATCGTCGCCGTGGGCGCCGACCGCGAGTGCGCCGGCCTCGACTATGCTCGAGAACACGGCATTCCGGCGTTCGTCGAGCCGTTCGCTGCACCGCGCGAAGCGTGGAACCACCGCGTCGTCGACCAGATCGAGGCGCATCAGCCCGATCTCACAATCCTGAGCGGCTTCATGCGCCTGCTCGCACCGGCTGCCGTCGAACGACTCGCGCCGCGGCTGCTCAACACGCATCCGGCCTACCTGCCGGAGTTCCCAGGCGCACACGCCGTGCGAGACGCCCTGGCCGCTGGCGCGACCCGCACCGGCGCATCCGTCATCGTCGTCGACGCAGGAGTCGACACGGGGCCGATTCTGGCGCGCGAGCGCATCGACATCGCCGCTGACGAGACCGAAGACCACCTGCACGAGCGCATCAAGGTCGTCGAGCGCGACCTGGCCGCGCGAGTCATCACCGACATCGCAGGCGGCGCGCTGCCGCTGACCGCGAACTGACACGAGCCGCGAGCTCACACGACACTGGAGGAGCACACCATGGCCGGACCCAGCCACGACGCATCGCTGTACCGAGAGCGCGACCGCATCACGCCCAAGCGCGCGCTGATCTCTGTCTCAGACAAGTCAGGCGTCGTCGAGTTCGCCACGGCGCTCGCGAACGCCGGCGTGCTGCTGGTCTCGACCGGATCGACGGCAAAGCTGATCGCAGGCGCCGGCCTCGACGTCACCGAGGTCGCTGAGGTCACCGGGTTTCCCGAGACCCTCGACGGCCGCGTCAAGACGCTGCACCCCGCTGTG
Source organism: Agrococcus casei LMG 22410 (assembly GCF_900163565.1). Taxonomy (GTDB): domain Bacteria; phylum Actinomycetota; class Actinomycetes; order Actinomycetales; family Microbacteriaceae; genus Agrococcus; species Agrococcus casei. The sequence continues at coordinate 16,328 of NZ_FUHU01000044.1, read as the reverse complement.
CACGCCGGCATCCTCGCTGACCTCCGCCTCGAGAGTCACGAGCGCCAGCTGACCGAGCTCGGCATCGCCCCGTTCGATCTCGTCGTCGTCAACCTCTACCCGTTCGTCGAGACCGTGCGGTCGGGCGCCGCCGCCAACGACACCGTCGAGCAGATCGACATCGGCGGACCGGCGATGGTGCGCGCATCCGCCAAGAACTTCGCCAACGTCGCGATCGTGACGAACCCGTCGCAGTACGACGAGGTCGCGGCATCGCTGGCAGAGGGCCTCACCCTCGAGCAGCGCCGGGGCCTCGCCCGCGACGCTTTCACGCACACGGCCGAGTACGACAGCGCCGTCTCGGAGTGGTTCGCGACCGGCACCGTCGCCGACGCCGATGAGGCGTCCGAGGGCGAGTCGGTCGAGGGTGCGGATGCGCTGCTCGCCTCGATCGGCAGCGCTCAGTCGGTCGCCAGCCTCCGGTACGGCGAGAACAGCCACCAGCAGGCGGCCGTCTACGGCCTGCCCGGTGGTCGCGGCATCGTGCAGGCGACGCAGCTGCACGGCAAGGAGATGTCGTACAACAACTACCAGGATGCCGATGCGGCGCTCAGGGCGGCATTCGACTTCGCGGAGCCCGCCGTCGCGATCATCAAGCACGCGCAGCCGTGCGGCATCGCAGTTGCCGCGGCTGACGCCGACGACGCGATCGCCAGTGCTCATCTGCGGGCACACGAGTGCGACCCGGTCAGCGCCTTCGGCGGCGTCATTGCAGCAAACCGCCCCGTGACCCGCGCCATGGCCGAGACCGTGAAGGACATCTTCACCGAGGTCGTCATCGCACCCGGGTTCGAAGAGGGTGCAGTCGAGCTGCTGCAGACGAAGAAGAATGTGCGCATCCTGCAGCTCCCCGAGGGCTACGAACGAGAGAGCGCTGAGCTGCGTCAGGTCTCGGGCGGCGTGCTCGTGCAACAGCCCGATGTCTTCGACGGCTTCTCGACCGACTCGTGGCAGCTCGTGGCTGGCGACGCTGTCGACGAGGCGACGCTTGCCGACCTGGCATTCGCATGGCGTGCGGTGCGCTCGGTCAAGTCGAACGCGATCCTGCTGGCATCCGGCGGAGCCAGTGTGGGCGTGGGCATGGGCCAGGTCAACCGGGTCGACTCGTGCAAGCTTGCAGTCGAGCGCGCAGGCTCGCGTGCGAGCGGCTCGGTCGCCGCGTCAGACGCGTTCTTCCCGTTCGCAGACGGTCCGCAGATCCTGCTGGATGCGGGGGTGCGGGCGATCGTGCAGCCTGGCGGCTCCGTGCGCGATGAGGAGGTCGTTGCGGCAGCTCGCGACGCAGGTGTGACGATGTACTTCACAGGAGAGCGTCACTTCTTCCACTGATTCGGGCTTCGGCACAGAGACTCGCCGGGGCCGGGGACTTGCGATTCAGGTTAGTCAATCGATAACCTGGAGGGCTGCTGCACGCAGCTCTCCAGAAACCCCCTGTCGCCCGCATCCCCGGTGCAGCCGACAACCCGTGTGAAAGCGTCTTCATGTCCTCCTCAGCTGAGCCCGCCAAGCGAAACGGCATCCTCTCGTCGCTTGCGCTGACCCTCCCGTACGTGCGCCCGTGGCTGCCCCGAATGTTCGTCGGCGCGCTCTCGGCGCTCGGCGCCACGATCGTCGCGCTGGTGATCCCGATGGTCATGCGCGTCCTCGTCGACGGCCCTCTGGCCGAAGGAAACCCTGAGCAGGTGCTGCCGTTCGGCCTGCTCATCCTCGGGCTCGGCATCGCTGAGGCAGTCTGCATACTGCTGCGCAGATTCATGGTCACCGGCCCCTCGACGATGATCGAGGCGACCATGCGCAACTCGCTGTACGCGAAGCTGCAGCGCCTGCAGGTCTCGTTCCACGACCGCTGGCAGTCGGGGCAGCTCCTCAGCCGAGCGGTGCAGGACCTCGGGCGTCTGCGCCGGTTCCTGGCGTTCGGCGCCATCATGTTCACGGTCAACATGCTCACCATCGTGATCGGCATGGGTGTGCTGTTCTACTGGAGCTGGCTGCTCGGGCTCGCATTCCTGGTCATCAATGCGCCGATCCTGATCATCACCTACCGCTTCGAGCGCCAGTACTGGGGAGCGGCAAGGCTCTCGCAGGATCAGACCGGTGACCTGGCGACCACCGTCGAGCAGTCGGTGCACGGCATTCGCGTGCTGAAGGCGTTCGGGCGCGGCCCGCACGCGCTCGCGGGCTTCACGACGCAGGCGAGCGACCTGCAGGAGACTGAGATCCGCAAGGCGAAGTTCGACGCGACGCTGTCAGCATGGCTCACGTTCATTCCGCTCACGTCGTATGCGGTCTGCCTGTTCCTCGGCGTCTGGCTCGTGCAGCAGGAGGTGCTCACGGTCGGACAGCTCGTCGCGTTCTTCGCGACCGCGGTCGTGCTCACATTCCCCATCGAGTCGCTCGGATTCCTGTACGCGTTCTCGATCGAGGCGGCCAGCGCATCCGTGCGATTCCGCGAAGTGATGGACGCTGACGAGACGATCCACGACCCCGAGGAGGCGACCACGATCGCCCGACCCGAGGGCCGTCTCGAGTTCAGGGACGTGCACTTCAGGTACGACGATGCGGGGCCGCAGGAGCGGGATCTCGTCGACGGCGCAAGCCTCGTCATCGTGCCCGGCGAGACCATGGCGCTCATCGGCGTCACCGGCAGCGGCAAGACGACGCTCACGGCTCTGCCGTCGAGGCTCTACGACGTGACGCAGGGGCAGGTGCTGCTCGACGGCGTCGATGTGCGCGACCTGACGCTCAAGGAGCTGCGCACGCACATCGCGATGGCGTTCGAGGATGCAACGCTGTTCTCGCGATCGGTGACCGACAACGTGCTGCTCGGATCCGGCTCGGACGACAACCCCGAGCTGGTCGAGAAGTCGCTGCAGATAGCGCAGGCGAGCTTCGTGCACGATCTTCCCGAAGGGCTCGAGACGCAGATCGGCGAAGAGGGCATGTCGCTCTCGGGCGGTCAGCGGCAGCGTCTTGCGCTCGCACGCGCGGTTGCCGCAGAGCCTGCTGTTCTGGTGCTCGACGATCCGCTCTCGGCTCTTGACGTCGAGACTGAGGCGCAGGTCGAGGACGCACTGCGCACGGTGCTTGCATCGACGACAGCGCTCATCGTCGCCCACCGTCCCTCGACGGTGCAGCTGGCCGACCGGGTCGCGCTCATGCGCGAAGGCCGCATCGACGATGTGGGAACCCACAGCGAGCTGCTGGCGCGCAACGCACACTACCGATACGTGATCTCGTCACTCGAAGAAGAGACGCGCAAGCGAAAGGGATACCAGTGACCGTCTTCGGTGTCGCCGGCGAAGACCGGCACGAGTACTCGAAGCAGGAGTCGAAGCACGTCAGGCGCCGCTCGCGCCAGCTGCTGATCGAGCTTGTGAAGCCGCACATCGGCCGCGTCGTGCTGACGGTGGTCATGGTGCTGCTCGCAACAGGGGCCGCGGTCGCCGGGCCCTCGATCATCGCCTTCGGCATCGACGTCGCGCTGCCCTCTGTGATCGAGGACGCTGACTGGATGCCCATCTGGGCCGCGGTGATCGTCTACATCGTGGCGGCGGGCTGTGCGGCATTCCTGCTCTACGCCTATACCGTCAACACAGCGCGCATCTCGCAGGCTGTGCTGTTCTCGCTGCGCCGTCGCCTGTTCGACCACACGCAGCGGCTGAGCATGGAGTTCCACGAGAAGTACACCTCCGGGCGCCTCGTGGCATGCCAGACCAGCGACCTCGAGTCGATCCGCGATCTGCTCGACCAGGGGCTGAACGAGCTGGTGCGCGGTGTCGTGTTCATGGCGTTCACGCTGGTGGCGATGGTGCTGATCGACCCCATGTCGGGCCTCGTGCTGGTGATCGCTCTCATTCCTGCGACGCTGCTGACGCACTGGTTCTACAAGAAGTCGACGAAGCTGTTTCGCGAAACGCGCACGACCAGCGCGCGAATGATCCAGTACTTCGTCGAGACGATGACGGGCATCCGCGCGGTGCAGGCCTTCAGGAACGAGAAGATCAACGAAGACGAGTTCGCCGAGCGAGTCGACGACTACCGCGACGCGAACCTGCGCACGATCAACATCTTCGGCATCTACGAGCCCGGCATCGTGGCGATCGGCGCTGTCAGCGTCGCCTCGGTCGTGTTCGTCGGCGCCCTGCGTGCGGCCGAGGGCGACCTCGCGATCGGTGTGCTGCTGGCTGCGATGCTCTACGCTCGCAACTTCTTCCAGCCCATTCAGGGCATCGGCATGTTCTTCAACGGCTACCAGTCGGCTTCGGCTGCGCTCGAGAAGATCTCCGGCGTGCTCGAAGAGCAGCCATCGGTCGCCGAGCCTGCGGAGCCTGCTCGCCTTCGTCGCCTGCGCGGCTCGCTCGACTTCGACAGCGTGCGCTTCGCCTACAACGAGCAGACGGTGGTGCTGCCCGACTTCTCTCTCGAGATTCCGGCAGGCCAGACGCTGGCTCTTGTGGGAACGACGGGTGCAGGAAAGTCGACGCTCGCCAAGCTCGTCTCACGGTTCTACGATCCGACCACTGGTGCTGTGCGGCTCGACGGCGTCGACCTTCGCGAGATCGGCAACGAAGACCTCCGCAAGGCTGTTGTCATGGTCACCCAGGAGGCTTACCTGTTCTCAGGGTCGGTCGGCGAGAACATCGGACTCGGGCGACCGGACGCGACGGTCGAAGAGATCATCGACGCGGCGAAGGCCGTGGGCGCTCACGACTTCATCATGCAGCTGCCCGATGGCTACGACACCGACGTGAACAAGCGCGGCGGCCGTGTCTCGGCGGGCCAGCGTCAGCTGATCTCGTTCGCGCGTGCGTTCCTCGCAGACCCCGTCGTGTTGATTCTCGACGAGGCGACTGCGAGCCTCGACATCCCGTCAGAGCGACTCGTGCAGGAGGCGTTGCAGACACTGCTCGCCGACCGCACGGCGATCATCATCGCGCACCGCCTCTCGACCGTGGCGATAGCAGACCGAGTGCTCGTGATGGAGCACGGTCGCATTATCGAAGACGGTTCGCCCGACGAGCTCGTCGAACTCGGCGGCAAATACGCTTCGCTCTACAAGGCGTGGCAGGACTCGATGGTGTGAGAATTCTCCCGTGGTGACAGATCACCGACGGTGATTGAATGGTGGCAATGAACAACAGGGAGTTCTCATGCGCGCAGCACTGGTCACCTCACAGAATCCACACGATCCGCTGGACGGGCTGACGATTGATGCCGAGTACCCCCGGCCCGAGTCGAAACCTGGTCATACGCTGGTGCGCCTCAAAGCGGCGAGTCTGAATCCTCACGACGCCTGGACTCTGCGAGGGGTTGGGCACCCGGCAGACCGGGTTCCGATGGTGCTCGGCTGCGACGGCGCCGGCGTCACAGAAGATGGCCGTGAGGTGATCCTCCACTCAATGATGGGCGATGCCGACCGCGGTGACGGCGACGCCACGCTTGATCCCAAGCGGGCGCTGCTCAGCGAGACGATCGACGGAACGCTCGCCGACTGGATTCTCGTGCCCGACGAGCTGCTGGTCGACAAACCTGAGGGCATCACGTTCGTCGACGCAGCTTGCCTCGGAATCGCCTGGGGAACCGCATACCGGATGTTGTTCACGCGTGCGCGCATCCGTCCCGGCGACACCGTGCTGGTGCAGGGCGCGTCGGGCGGCGTTTCAAGCGCCGCGATCGCGCTGGCCGCCGCCGCGGGGGCTACGGTCTATGCGACCGGACGCACTGAGGAGAAGCGTCAGTTCGCGATCGACAACGGTGCGGCTGCAGCGTTCGAGCATGGTGAGCGGCTTCCGAAGCGTGTCGATGTCGTCGTCGAGACCGTGGGGGGAGGCGACGTGGGGTCATAGCCTTCGCAGCGTCAAGCCAGGTGGCACGATCGTCGTCTGCGGATCGACCACGGGCGGCATGCCGCCGGCCGAGCTGCAGCGCATCTTCTACCAGCAGATCAGCGTCGTCGGATCGACCGGATGCACGAGAGGGGAGTTCGCGCGCCTCGTGCAGTTCATGAGCAACGAGGGGCTGCGGCCGAACACCGAGGTGATCGGTTTCGATGAGATTCCGAAGGGCATCGGGCGACTGCTTGAAGGTGACGTGATCGGCAAGCTCGTGGTCGACATCGACCTCTAGTCGCGAAGCGCCAGGCGGCCGACTGCCTCGCCGAACTCATTGTCTTCGATGACCTCGAATCCGAGGTGGCGGAAGAATGCGTCTGGCCCGTCTTCACCGGGCTCCCACATTGCGTAGAGGAACTCGCTGCCGCGTGCTCGCCCCTCAGCTGCGATCTGCTCGACTGCGAAGCGGCCAACGCCCCGGCCCTGTGCTTCTGCGGCGACGTTCATGCGAAGGATGATTGCCTTGAACTCTTCGCGTGTGGAGTCCTCATCGAAGTTGGCCATGATGAAGCCGACCAGTTCGCCCTCTGAGTAGACGACGCGCGGCCAAGCGGTGTTCTGGTTGACGTATGCTTCGGCGATTGAATTCGATACGGGAGCTACAAACTGCTCCTGGCCCGGCTTCAGCGTGAGGCTGTTGGCCGCGACGACGTTAGTGGCGTTGAGTTCTTCCAGTCGCAGTGCTTCCATGAGGCCACGTTACCAGGAGGCGCCCGAAACGGTAGGGGACAATGGGTTCATTGGCAGGGGACTGTATCCTTGTCCGGTTCGCACCTCTGGCATATTCACTCTCAGCATAACTCTGGACTCGATACATGACACAGACGCCCGCTCCTACAAAGCGTCGCACGGAAATTGAAGGCCTGCGCACCGTCGCAGCACTTCTTGTTGCTTTCTATCACATCTGGGTGGGCCGTGTTTCGGGCGGTGTTGATGTGTTTTTCGTCGTGACGGGCTTCTTCATTACGTTGACGGTGCTCAAGCACGTGGACGCCGGTCGGATACGTCCGCTTGCATACTTCGGCCGGCTTATTCGACGCCTACTTCCAAGTGCGGCCATAGTGCTCGCATTTGCTGGCTTCATTACGTTGCTTTGGGCTCCAGCACCCTTGATGCAACGAAACTTTGAAGAGATCATTGCCTCGTCGTTGTCTTTTGAGAATCTGTACCTCGCTTTCAACGCAGTGGACTACCTCAATGCGGAAGATCCCAAGACACCGGTGCAGCATTTCTGGGCGATGTCGATACAGGCGCAGTTCTATGTACTCTGGCTGCTAGTCGCAGCACTCGTGCTGTTGATGGTGAAAGTGCTCGCAGCGAATGCGCGCAAGACAATGATGATTGTGCTCGCCACACTTGTTGTATTGTCGCTTGGGCTTTCGATATGGCAAACGGCTGTGGCTCAGCCGTTTGCTTATTTCGTCCCGTGGACCCGTATGTGGGAGTTCGCGGTGGGTGGCATTCTTGCGATACTTGGCTCACGGTTGCACTTACGTGGGACTGTTGCGGCCATAGCGTCCCTGGGCGCGGTGGTTGTCCTCGTTCTGACTGGGGCTGTACTCCCGGTCGAAGGAGGGTTCCCCGGCATCATCGCGGCGGTGCCGGTGCTGGCGGCAGCTGCGATCCTCGTGAGCACACGTGAAGACGAGAAGTGGTGGGCGGGCACCAGGCTCCTTTCGTGGTCGCCATTGGTCTGGCTCGGTTCGATTGCGTTCGGCATCTACTTGTGGCATTGGCCATTGCTAGTGCTTTATCGATACTGGTACGGGCTCGACGGGCAGCCCGGAATTCTTGCGGGGCCAGCCATTATCATTTCCGCCATCGTGCTCGCATATCTAACTAAGCGGCTGCTCGAGAACCCCGTGCAGCGTTGGTGGCGCCCTGGAAGAGCCGCAAAGCCAGGTCGTCGTATCGTAACGGTGGGACTCGTGTTGGCTTGGTGCATCGCGGTGGTGATTCCTGTCACGACACTCGTAAGCGCTGACGTTCGGCAGAACGAAGCGCCGGTCGTGGCGAGTGAGTGCAATGGCTACAACGCACTGACAGCTGGCTATGCAGCGTGCCAAGAAGCGTTGCAAGGCGTTCCGTTGAGCCCTCCTCGTGCGGAGCTCTTGGATGATGTGAGTTCGGCGTACGTTTGCTACACCCAGTCCGACGCCTCGGTGCTGAAGGAGTGCGATCCAGTTGGCCCGGACGACGCAGAGTTGAAGGTCGCTGTAATTGGCAACTCCCATGCTGCGATGCTGGCTCCTGCTTTCAACGCGATGGCAGAGTCGCGGAATTGGCAAGTTACATCGTTGCCTGCCAATGGATGCGTTTGGACGTTCACGCGCGACGAAGCTGAGGGTTGCGGGACTCGTCTTGAGCAGCAGGAGCAGCTGTTTCTTGGAGACGACCCATTCGACGTTGTCGTGGTGGTGGGCGGGTACTTTGCCAGTGGGGGCGCCCATGAAATAATAAATCAGCGGATTCAGCAGCTGGTCGATGCGGGATCGAAGGTAATCGCCATTGAAGATAACCCTCGTCTTGATGAGGAACGATACGACTGTCAGCTGAGGGCTGATGATCCGAAACTGTCGGGTGAAGAGTGCGCACTCCCGGAAGAAGTCGGGTACGGATTTGACGATGCGTATTGGGACGTAGCGCAGGAGCGGGATGATGTAATCGCGATCCCAACCCGGGACCTGTACTGCATTGACGGAGACTGCCCTCTTGTAATCGGAGGCGTGATTGTCTATCGGGACGAGCACCACCTGACATCGACTTATGTCGCGACGATGTTCCCCGAGCTTCTCTCGCGCATCGATGAGCGGACGGACGCCCTCACTGCTCCGTAGAGGGGGCGGTCAGCGACGCTCGACCAGATCTCGCGCCGCCTCCAGCGCTCCGCGAGAGAACACACCATAGCGTCCGGTCGCGAGACCACGGACGACCGCGGGGACGCGGCTGGGGTACCAGGTCGGTAGCCCGAGACGAGTACGCTCGTGCCGAGCTTTGGCAATCAGCAGAGCGCGGGTCTCGTCGTCGCCGATACCGCGATCGAATGCGGCCTGAGCGAGGCTCGTGGCGCGGAGGGCCTTGCGCCGATGCGCACCTGAACCCTGCTGCCGGAGGTGCTTCCATTTCGCGAGGAGGTCTAGTTTCTGTGCCCCGACCTCGTTGGCGCCGTGCTGACGGTAGTCGGTCAGGGCCTCGGGCACCAGCACGAGTGAGCCCTCGATGGCTGCAAGCATCGCGAGCCACTCATCGTGCAGCCAGCCGTCGGGAATCGGCAGAGCATCCCTCGCGAAGTCCCCGCGCATCACGGTTGTGGCGCCCGTGACAAGGTTTCGCCGCAACAGCACTGCAAGAGCATGGCCCGTCTGCAGACTCTCGAGCTCCCATTCAGAGACCTCGAGCGACTCAAGCAGAGTGTCACCGAGCGGATTGAGCGCCTCGTCGACGAGCCGCGCATCCGAGTGCACCAGCGAACTCGTCTGCAGCGCCGGCACGAGCGTGGCCAGCCGCTCAGGGTGCCACACGTCGTCTTGGTCGCTGAGGGCGACGACGTCGCCGGTCGTGGCCGCAATCGCGTCGGCGAAGTTGTCGCGCACACCGAGGGCAGGGGAGTGCTCGCGAACGACGAGGTCGACGTCAGTGTCTGCAGCGAGCTCGCGCACGATGGCCACGGTGTCGTCGCCCGAGGCGTCGTCGCCAAGCACGATCTCGTGCACCGGCACGGTCTGCGCGAGGATGCTGTGCACCTGCTCGCCGACGTAAGCAGCACCGTTGTGCGTGCACAGGGCGACGCTGATGCGTTCGCCGACCGGGGTCAGATGTCTGCGTGAAACTGCCATATCTGCTCCGCTGCGTTGTTCCAGGTGAAGTGTCTGACTCGGTCTGAGGCACGTGCCGCGAGGTCTCGCCCCAGCTCGGGCTCGTCGAGCATCCGGCGGATGCCCTCGGCAAGAGGCCGCGTGAGGGTGCCGTCTGCATCGGCCGAGACGCCGAGGGCTGCTCCGTCGGCCACCTCGTCGAGCGAGTCGGTGGCCACGTGCACGACCGGGCATCCCATCGTGAAGGCGGCAAGCATCGGCAGGCCGAAGCAGTCATTCGTGCTGACGTGCACGAGAGCGGATGCGCGAGACAGCACGACTGCGAGGTCGCTGTCGTCGAGTTCGCCCACGGGTATGTATCGGGCAGGCGGCAGCCCGGCGGCGACGGCCATGCCAGACAGCGTCGCGTCGTCCCAGGCGACGGGGCCGACGACGACCACGGGCACGTCGGGCATCGCGGCGTCGGCGAGCAGCTGCACGACGGCCTCGCCCGTCGCCTTCGACGACGAAGCGGTGACGAGCACGACAAATCGCTCGGGCAGGCCGAGCAGCTTCGCTCTGTCATCAGCGCCGTCGTGCAGGGCGATCGTGGGCGCGACGCCGCCGGGAATCACCCGGATCCTGCCGCCGAAGTCGTGCATCTCTGACAGCTGCGATGCCACAGCGTAGGTCGGAACGACCACGCCGTCGGCGTGCTTCCAGGCACGTCTGATGGCCTTCTCGAACCAGCGGTCCTTGGCGGCTCCGCGGTCTGAGACCGGTGTCGCCGCATGCACTGTGACGACCGTCTGGCCAGTCATGAAGTCGCCGCGGCGTCGCAGGGGAGCGAAGAGGCTCGTGGCATGCACGAGGCCGCTGAGCGAGAAGGTCGTGAGCGAATGGAGCCATGCCTCGCGCATCTCGCGCGACGGCAGCACTGCCTGCTCGAGGTCGACGAGACCGGGAAGCAGCCTCTGGGTCTCTGCCTCGCGCTCCTTCGACATCGCAGCTGCGAAGGCGGCCACGTCGATGCCGTCTGGCGCTGTCTGGACCAGCGCTCGGGTGATCTCTTCGCTGTACCAGGAGATGCCGCTGCGCACGGGACCGGCGACGTCATCGAGGATGACCCGGAGTGTCGTGCTCATCGTGCTCCTGCGGCTGGTGATTCAGAGGGCAAGGCGCCCCATGCGACGCAGCTCGTCGCGAAGCGCCTCACTCCAGATTCTAGGCGATCGCACGTCTGCGATCGCTGTGTGGCCGAGCACGCTATAGGCGGGTCGCGGAGCCGGGCGCACGAACCGTTCAGATGTCGTCTCGTGCACCCGCTCGGAGTCGAGGCCCGAAAGCGTGAATATCTCGCGTGCGAACTCCCACCAGCTTGCTTCGCCGCTGCACGTGCCGTGGAAGACGCCTGAGCGCACATCCGCGTCGAGCAGCGCGAGGATCGTCTGTGCGACCTCGATCGTCGATGTGGGCTGCCCCACCTGATCGGTGACGACCGTGAGGGTGTCGCGCTCGTCGGCGAGCCGCAGCATGGTCTTGACGAAGTTGCCTCCGTGCATTCCGTAGAGCCACGCGACTCGCAGCACGATCGTGTCGCCGTGCGCCGCCTGCGCCAGCTGCTCGCCGGCAGCCTTCGTGCGTCCGTAGGCGCCGAGGGGAGCCAAGGGGGCGTCTTCTGCGTATGGCTGCGTCGCGGTTCCGTCGAAGACGTAGTCGGTTGACACCTGCACGAGCACGGCGCCTGCGCGCTCTGCGGCGATAGCCAGGTTCTCGGCGCCTGTCGCATTGATCGCGTAGGCGCTGTCTTCGGCGGTTTCGGCCTGGTCGACGTTCGTGTAGGCGGCGCAATTCACGATCGCGTCAAAGCCTTCGGCAGCGCGGATGCACGCATCGCGTTCGGTCACGTCGAGTTCGGCACGCGAGACGCCCACCAGGTCGTGCTGGGTCTCGGCTTCGAGCAGATCGCGCCCGAGCATCCCGCCGGCTCCTGTGACGAGCACACGCATCAGAGCGCCGCCTTTGCCTTCAGCGGCTCCCACCACGCACGATTGTCGCGATACCACTGCACGACCTGAGCAAGGCCCTCTTCGAAAGGCACCTGCGGCTCGTAGCCGAGCTCGGCGCTGATCTTCGAGATGTCGACGGAGTAGCGAAGATCGTGGCCCTTGCGGTCGGCGACGCGGTCGACATACGACCAGTCGCGACCAGTGGCCTCGAGCAGCAGGTCGGTCAGCTCGAGGTTGCTCAGCTCTGTGCCGCCGCCAATGTTGTAGACCTCGCCTGCGCCACCGTCGGTGACGACCAGTGAGATGCCGCGGCAGTGGTCGTCGACGTGCAACCAGTCGCGAACGTTGTCGCCAGTGCCGTAGAGGGGCACGTGCAAGTCGTCGATGAGGTTGGTGACAAACAGCGGGATGACCTTCTCTGGAAAATGGTAGGGCCCGTAGTTGTTGGAGCACCGCGTGATCGACACGTTAAGGCCGTGCGTGCGATGGTACGACCGCGCGATCAGGTCACTGGAGGCTTTGGACGCCGAGTAGGGGCTGTTGGGCTCAAGAATGTGGTCTTCTGACCATGAGCCTGCAGTGATCGACCCGTAGACCTCGTCGGTCGACACATGCACGAACTTTGGGATGCTGTGACGCAGCGCCGCGTCGAGCAGACGCTGCGTGCCCCCGACGTTGGTGTCGACGAACACCGAGGCGTCTTGCAGCGAGCGGTCGACGTGGCTCTCTGCCGCGAAGTGCACGATCGCGTCGACGCCCGGCACGATGCGATCGAGCAGCTCGGCATCGCAGATGTCGCCGTGCACGAACTCGAGCCGGTCGCTGTCGGCGACGGGGTCGAGATTGGCACGATTGCCTGAGTAAGTCAGTGCATCGAGCACAATCACTTCGGCGCCTGCCAGCTTCGGATACGCGTCTTGCAGCGATCGGCGGACGAAGTTCGAGCCGATGAAACCGGCTCCTCCTGTGACCAGCAGCTTCACGGGGCCCTACTCTCTCTTGCGGTTGTCGCTTCGGTGATTATCGCATCCTGCTCTGACACGGTTGCGTTGCTCAGAAGAGCCCCGTCGCGATCAGCGATCGCAGGATGCGGCGATCGCGGGCACGACGGCGGAACTCGCCTGCGTGCTTCGAGAGCAGCCAGTTCGCGCCCATGTGCTGCCTCTCGAGCGCGCCGGTGAGATTGACGAGCAGCTCGCTGTCGTCGTAGTCATCGGCTGCGATGTCGACGGCGATGCGCCCGACGACCGCGCACTGCGCTCTGAAGTCGCCGTTCGTGAGCTGCTTGAATCGCTTGGCGCGAGGAGCGACGCCCATGTTCGCGCCCGTGACGTTCTCGGAGTGCTGCCGGTACATCATCGTGGGCACGTCGCTGATGTGCCATGAGATGCCCAGCACGCGCGCGGCGGCGTAGAAGAGCCAGTCGTGCGCTGCGATGTCGGAAAGTGACGGATGTGCGCGCACGGCATCCGTAATCCGGTCGAAGGCATCGCGGTGCAACAGAAAGGTGCAGCCAGGCCCCGCGCTCTCGAACAAGAAGTCGAAGCGACGCTGCGGCTGAGACTTCACGAGAGGCACAGGGTCGCGATCGGGGAACATGGCCAGCACATCGCTCGAGACCGCTTCGTGCTGCTGCAACAGCTGCCACTGCTGGTCGAGCTTGTCGGCGAGCCAGATGTCGTCCTGATCGACGAATCCGACCGCCTCAGCATCGCGGAGGTCGGCGTGCAGGGCGAGCCTCATGAAGTTCTTGGGGGCGCTGCCGCCGGATCCGGCCGTGATGAGCGTGACTCGGGGGTCGCGCTCAGCCAGAGTCTTCACATACTCGGCTGTTCCGTCGGTCGAGCCGTCGTCAGCGATGACGAGGCGGATGTCGACTCGGCGCTGTGCGAGCACGGACTCGATCTGAGTCGAGAGAAACGAGCCTCCGTTGTACGTGGCCATGAGGATGGCGATCTTCGGGGCCCGATCGGTCTGAGGCATGCCCTCGATCCTACCCATCGGGGTGCCTCGACCGTTGCTAGGCTGAGCGGGTCGGGCACGGAAGGAGACTCGCTCATGCGTGGCATTATCCTCGCCGGTGGCACCGGCAGTCGGCTCTGGCCGATCACCAAGGGCATCTCGAAGCAGCTGATGCCGATTTACGACAAGCCGATGATCTACTACCCGCTGTCGACGCTCATGATGGCGGGCATCAACGAGATCCTCATCATCACTGCTCCAGAGCACCGCTCGCAGTTCGAGGCGCTGTTCGGCGACGGCAGCCACCTCGGCATCTCGATCGAGTACGCCGAGCAGCCGAGCCCTGACGGCCTGGCGCAGGCATTCGTGATCGGCGAGGACTTCATCGGCGATGACTCGGTCGCCCTAGTGCTCGGCGACAACATCTTTCACGGCACGGGCCTCGGATCGAGCCTGCGAGAGCATTCAGACATCGACGGCGGGCTCATCTTCGCCTATCACGTCGCGAGCCCCGAAGCCTATGGCGTCGTCGAGTTCGATGACGACATGCAGGCAGTCTCGATCGAAGAGAAGCCCAAGCACCCGAAGAGCAGCTTCGCTGTTCCCGGGCTCTACTTCTTCGAGAACAGCGTCATCGAGGTCGCGAAGACCATCGAGCCGTCTGCGCGCGGTGAGCTCGAGATCTCGAGCATCAACGAGCACTACCTGCACGAGGGACGTCTCAGCGTGCAGGTGCTCGACCGCGGTGTCGCATGGCTCGACACCGGCACATTCGAGTCGATGATGCAGGCGAGCGAATACGTCAAGGTCATCGAGGCCAGGCAGGGCTTCAAGATCGGATGCATCGAGGAGGTCGCGTGGCGCGCCGGCTGGATCGACGACGAACAGCTCGCTGCTCTCGGCGAATCACTGCTGAAGAGCGGCTACGGAACCTACCTGCTGAAGCTGCTGGAGCGTCGCCCGTGACCCGTCCGGGCACGATTGTCGTATTCCCTGCGTATGACGACAATCCGTTTCTGCGACTGCTGCTGAGCGTCGCGAAGGAGCGCGAATCGCGGATCGTCAGCACGGTGACGCTCGATGAGCTCGAGGCTGCTCTGAAGCCGCTCGGAGCCGGTGACGTGCTGCACTGGAACTGGGTCGCCCAGGTGACGCAGAAGCCCAGGACTCCTTGGGGCGCCAAGCGCAGCGTCGACCGCACGCTGCGCATGATCGATGCTGCGAAGGGCAGGGGAGTGCGTCTCGTCTGGACCCTGCACAACACGCTGTCGCACGACGCTCGCAACGCCGCCCAGGATGCCCGGCTGCATCAGGAGCTCGCCGATCGCGCCGACGTCATCCACGTCATGAACCGGGCGACGGAGTCGGCCGTCACCGACTTCACGCTGCCCGAAGGCCGGATCCGCTATCTGCCGCACCCGAGCTACGTGGGCGTGTATCCGCCCGCTGTCGACCGAGACAGGGCAAGGGAACGGCTCGGCGTCGCCGCCGACGCGTTCGCAGTGCTGGCTCTCGGCCACATGAAGCGCTACAAGGGCGTGCTCGACCTCGTCGACGCGGCCGCCGCTGCCGAGCGCAGCCCGACGCTGCTGCTCGCCGGGCAGGGAACCCCAGCCGACTGGAAGGCGATCGACTCGCGCATCCCCTCGTCGCTGCAGTCGGTGCGCAATCCCAGCTACGTGCCCGACGGCGAGGCGCCGTGGTGGTTCGCAGCAGCGGATGCGGTGGTGCTGCCGTACCGCCGCATCCTGAACTCGGGTTCGGCGATGCTTGCAGCGACCTTCGCGACAGCGGTCGTCATGCCTGACGAGCCGGCGGTCGTCGGCGAGTACGGCGATCAGGACTGGGTCGTGACGTTCGACCGCGACGATCGCGTGCGAAGCCTCGCAGCAGTGCTCGACGACACATCGATCGAATGGGCAGCCAAAGGCGCCCGCGCCGCGGAGTTTGCGGCGACGCTGCCGCCTCGTGAGATCGCCGAGCGGTTCGACGATCTGCTTTGCGAGGTTGTCAGACCCTGATCGCAAGGTCAGAGCGGCATGGATGTCTGCTCTCGCAGAGGTTGCGCTAAAGGTTCCGCAAGGGTGATTCCGTATGTCTCGGTGAAGTGATGGTAGTCGCGGTAGACGTACACATTGCCAACAACGGTGGGGCACGTGCCGTCGAGACAGAACCAATACGTCATATCAACTAGAGTTGCCCCGTCAAGAGAGAGAGCTGCTTGGGCTGCTGCATCTTCGCCAACAGGAACAAGAACATCATTTTGTCGCGTCGCGCACTCAGCCGCCGGGTTGATGCGAGAGCACTCCAGTACATCAGTTGTGGTGTGTGGGTAGTCACGCATAACGATGATTTCGGTTCCGCGATCGATCTGTGACGACCACGCATTGACGTATCCTTGGACGCCTGCTTCAAACGAATCCTGCGAATTGTTCTCGACGATGAAGTCGGTATTGAGCGCGAAGGCCGAAGTGACAATGTAATCGTATGGCTCCTCTGTAGCCAATCGATCGATCAGATCTTGCACCCATTCTGTACACGAGTCACGGATTGCAGTGGGGACTGCTGCACGAATAGGGGCTCTTCCCGGTTCGTGGTGATGGGGAGCGTCGCGTCGTTGACGTAGAACGGCT
>NZ_FUHU01000026.1 GCF_900163565.1 Agrococcus casei LMG 22410 | reverse complement strand
CGCGAAGGAGCTGGGCGTGCGCCTGTCGGTGGGGCGCACCGGATCGTGCCACGACAACGCAGTCGCCGAGTCGTGGTTCTCGATGCTCAAGAACGAGATGTACTACCGGCAGCGATTCGCCACGAGACGCCACGCACGCTTCCACGTGATGCAGTACATCGAGGTGTTCTACAACCGGCAGCGACTCCACTCAAGCCTCGGCTACCGCACCCCCGCCGAAGCGCGATCCGACCACGACATTCAGACCGCAACCGCGGCCTGATCCACAAAGAGACCGTCTACAAAACTTGACACAGCCCAGCGGCCCCTACTCGCAATTTTGGTAGCCAAAGAGCTCTCACATCGTCCGGTATGCACCGCTCACGGAAACAGACACCAGGGCCCAGGTGCTATTCACAATAGAAACACCTGTGTTTGTCCCCGCGCTGAATGAGTTCGGCAATCCTGAACTCGCACCATCCCCGAGTCCGTACACTTCAGTCCCGTAGTTCAGCGTGCCCGTCTGGCGCATGCGGACGTTCACTGTGTAGTCAGAACCCACCGAATAAATCGTGACGTTGCCAGAAACGTTAGATTGGACTTTGGCCTGAGAGCCCACGAATCGGGGCTGCTGTAGGTTGGGTATAGTCGTATTGAATGAGCTGTAGGTCGTCCCAGCAAATGCGGGAGTAGCTACAAATGCGAGAGCGCTTGCTAGCAGCCCCGCCAACAGAATTCGTTTCCTACTTCTGGATTTCATTTCTCCGGCTTTCGTCATTGATAGTGCCTTCACTGCTTGATCATAGAGCTTTCATAGCGGGTGTTCAAGGGTAATTGAGTTATTCGCAACCTTCAGCGCTTCGGCTCGTGTCCTTCTGAGCTGCACCGAAACAAGCCCTCTCGACGACGGGCTGCTGCCCGCTGAGAGCGCACAAGTGATCACCGTGGTCGACGGTGGCACCATCGACGTGCAAACGACCGATGGAGGAAGCGCGCGCGCCTAATCGGCCTCGATACGCCCGAGTAAGACCCCAGAACCAAGCGGCGGTAGGGCTACAAACGCGAGAGAGCCCTCCCCAAAATTGGGGAGGGCTCTGGCCTATTAGGCCCCCGCGTCAACCGCCATGAAGACCAGCTTGACTACGACATACATGCCGTATGTCTCACCCATCCCCAAAGCTCTGAGCGACCTTTTCGAGTTTTCTTATCACTCACTTGGCCCTCCGTTCACTTGTCGAGACGCGGCCGACAAGGGAGGGGCCAACTTGGTATGTGCCTCTGGTGCTCTCGATCGCTCAGTGAGCTTGCGAGTTTCGCAGGAGCGACATAGACTTCCGGTAGTTGTACCTACGGGAGATCATGCTTCCCAAGCCAGCCACTCGGCACAGGCGAAACTCCCCCCAATCGTTGGCGCGATTGGGGTTTGTTTTTGCCTGGGACTTCGGCGCCGCGCGTTCACCTCCGTCTCTATCTATTCCCCCACGAGCCTGACGCGTTTTCCCGGGTTATGGGTGCTTCACCAACGCACCTAATGAAACTGGGCTTACGACGCGGGCCAGGGGAGTCGCGTAGCGCCAACCGACTGCCAAGCGGCCTCTTCCGATCTCGCTTGGCGGAGATGATGAGGATGTCTGCCAGCTCCTCTTCGGTGAGCAGTACTCCGGGAGGCAGTGTCGTGATGTCGATGCGGTCGCGGATGGCAGTGAGCGATGTCTGGGTCATGCACCACATGTCTGCGGCGAATCTGCCTTCATGGACACTTTCTGCGCGCTTAGCAGATTCAGTGCGCTCCATGCAACTCGGATCTGTGGACAAGTCGAGTTGGGACAGTAGTTGGGACGTTTTTGGTTGTCGACCACTCTGGCGCATCGGCTACTTGTCAGTGTTTTCAAGGGTTCTCGGTGGGGCGTGCGGGACTTGAACCCGCGACCCAAGGATTATGAGTCCTCTGCTCTAACCAGCTGAGCTAACGCCCCGTGTCGCACTCGGCAACTTTGCAATCTTATCTGAAGGCCGTGGCATATGATGTCGATCATGCCCGAAGCGCCCACAGAAGAAGCAGTTCAGAAGTTCACAGCATTCCGCGCACGTCGTGACGACAGCGTGAGAGGGCCGCAGGGGCCGCTTGCGCTCGCCCTCACCCACTGGGTGCTCGAGTCGCAGCAGATCGACGGCGTGCCCGGCGTCTGGGCTCAGTCAGAGACGAATGGCGGCCTCACAGTCACCGCAGCAGCAGCCGACGGCATCATCGTCGACGGACGAGAAGTCGATGGCACCGTAGAGGTCGCGAGCCGAGCGTCGATGGCCCCTTCGAGCGTGCATTTCGCGGATGGTCGCACGGCTTTCGTGATCGACAGCAGCGTCGTCGGCAAGCCCGGCGAGACCGAGTACGCACTTCGCGTCTGGGACGCCGAGCGTGCAGAGCACCTCGGCTTCACCGAGATCGCCGCCTTCGACTTCGATGCTGAATGGCAGCTCACCGGCACCTACGAACAGGTCGACGGGGGAGTCGCATTCGAGCACGGCCGCTCGCAGGGCGATCGCACCGACAGCGCCGTGACACCCGGCGTCGTGCGCTTCGAGCACGAGGGCCAGCAGTTCGAGTTGCTGGCGCTTCCCGACGGCGACACTCTGCAGATCGTCTTCGCCGACGCCACGACAGGCAGCGAGACCTACGGTGTGGGGCGCTTCCTCTACGCACGACCCGCCGCCGACGGCTCGGTCGAGCTCGACTTCAACCGGGCAGTCGTGCCTCCCTGCTCGTTCTCAGACCAGTTCAACTGCCCGCTTCCGCCGGCATCCAATCGCTTCCCGTTTGCTGTGACAGCTGGCGAGAAGAAGCCGATGTTTGCTGAAAGCGCCTCTGACGGGGCATAATCAAGGTAGCTCTTTCGATCGATGGGGAAGTCGAATCGAGAGGAGCGACCATGGCACTCAATGCCACAAATGCACACCATGCTCATGGCATGGTGACTATCCATGCCGCCCAGCGAGCCCTGCAGCTGCACCTCGAGTGGGCAGTCGGTCGTGCCCTCGGCGCCGCATCCGGGTTCTCCTTCGAGTGGGAGGCACAGCCTGCACAGGCGGGTTCCTTCCGCGCGACCAGCGCCTGGGACGGCTCGGTCGGAACCGGTGCGATCCTTGCGAGTGCGCTGCGTGAGTGGGAGATCCCGTTCGAAGTCACTGAGTCGTCGAACGACGGCCTCAGCGTGCACTACATGGCGACACCCGAGCTCGGCCTGTTCACAGGCACGACAGACAGGGGCGGCAGCATCGTCGTCGACGAGCACCGCATCCACCTCGCGTTCGCCAAGCACGCCGGCGACGCAGACGGCCTGGCGTCAGAGTTCGGCCGACTGCTTGGAGTTCCGTGGGACACCGAGCTCGAGCCCCTGCGGCACGCACAGGACCTCTCTCGCACGATCTGGATGGACCGCGCGGTCTGAGCCACGTGACGCGCTGAGCGTCAGTTCATGTTGCGCAGCGCGACGACGGCGTTGTGTCCGCCGAAGCCGAACGAGTTCGAGATCGCAACCTGCGGACCGTTGTCGAGCGCGATCGGCTGAGCTGAGATGCGCAGCGGAATCGCGGGATCCTGGTCGACCACGTTGATCGTCGGAGGCGCGGTTCGGTTCATGACTGCAAGCGCGGTGAACATCGCCTCGAGGGCGCCTGTTCCGCCCAGCAGGTGACCGGTCTGCGACTTCGTGGCAGAGACGGGGATCTCGTGCACGCGATCGCCGAACACCTTGTGCAGCGCTGTGTACTCGGCGATGTCGCCGACCGGTGTGCTCGTGGCGTGCGCGTTGATGTGCGTCACGTCGTCGGCGGATGCGCCAGCCTGCGCCAGCGCGAGCTCGACAGCGCGGATGGCGCCGCGACCCTCGGGGTCGTTGGCGGTGATGTGGTACGAGTCTGCAGTGACGCCGGCTCCGGCGACCTCTGCATAGATCTTTGCGCCGCGCGCACGTGCGTGCGACTCGGTCTCGAGCACGAGGCTGGCCGCACCCTCGCCCATGACGAAGCCGTCGCGGTCGACCGAATAGGGTCGCGAAGCGGTCTCGGGGGAGTCATTGCGGCGCGAGAGCGCCTGCATCGAGTTGAACGACGCGATGGTGATGGGGTGGATGGCTGATTCAGCACCGCCGGCGATGACGACATCGGCCAGACCGGCACGGAGGTGCTCGAAGCCATTCGCGAGCGACTCGGTGCTCGATGCGCAGGCCGACGCCACGGTGTGTGCGAAGGCGCGTGCCTCGAAGTGCATCGAGATCGCTGCTGCTGCCGCGTTGGGCATCAGCATCGGCACGGTCATCGGCATGACACGGCGCTCGCCCTTCTCGCGCAGGGTGTCCCATGCGTCGAGCAGAGTCCAGACGCCGCCGATGCCGGTTGCGTAGTCGACGCCGAGGCGCTCGGGCGCGACGTCGGGGGAGCCTGCGTCGGCCCAGGCCTCGATGGCCGAGACGACAGCGAACTGGCTGGCGATGTCAAGACGCTTCGCCTTGGGGCGCTCGAGCACTTCGCTCGGGCGGACCTTGGCCTCGGCAGCGAACTTGACCGTGAGGTCGAGCTCGTCGATCCAGTCGTGCTCGAGGCGATGCGTGCCGGAGTCGCCGCGGAGGAGGCCCTCCCACGATTCGGGCGCTGTGCCGCCGAGCGGCGATGAGGCGCCGATGCCGGTGATGACGATTTTCTCAGCCATGTTGCTCCTGGTGATTGCGAGTGCACGGTCAGTCAGACCGTGCACTCGAGGTCGCTACTGAGTCTGTGCACCAACGATGTAGTCGACTGCGTTCTTGACGGTCTTGAGGTTCTTGACCTCGTCGTCGGGGATCTTGACGTCGAAGCGCTCTTCAGCGTTGACGACGATGGTCATCATCGAGATCGAGTCGATGTCGAGGTCGTCAGTGAACGACTTCTCGAGCTGCACCGACTCAGTCGCGATGCCGGTCTCATCGTTGACGAGTTCTGCGAGGCCTGCGAGGACCTCTTCCTGGGTGAGTGCCATGGAATCTCCTTTGGTGTTGGTAGACAGAATGAAAGCCTAGGGCAAGCGGATAACTTGTGCGCCATAGACAAGCCCTGCGCCGAATCCGATCTGCAGCGAGAGGCCGCCCGAGAGTTCGGGGTGGTCTTCGAGCAGCTGATGGGTCGCAAGGGGTATTGAGGCGGCCGACGTGTTGCCGGTCGTCTCGATGTCGCGGGCGATCACGACCGAGTCGGGCAGCTTGAGCTGCTTCGCGAACTCGTCGATGATGCGCATGTTCGCCTGGTGCGGCACGAATGCGGCCAGGTCTTGGGGGCCGATTCCGGCCTTCTCGAGTGCCTCTCGGGCAACCTTCGCCATCTCCCAGACGGCCCAGCGGAACACCGTGGGGCCCTCCTGGCGCAGCGTCGGCCACGGTGCTCCGTTGTCGCGCATGTCGTAGAGCGAGTTGGTCATGTGGATGACGTCCCACTTCGAGCCGTCTGAGCCCCAGACGCTCTCGCTGACGCCGACCTCGTCGGATGCGCCCATGACTGCGGCTCCAGCACCGTCTCCGAGGAGGAAGCTGATCGAGCGGTCGGTGGGGTCGATGACCTCAGAGAGCTTCTCGGCACCGATCACGAGAACGTACTCTGCGGCACCCGACCGGATCAGCGCATCCGCCTGTGCGATGCCGTAGGTGTAGCCGGCACAGGCCGCACTGATGTCGAAGGCCGGCACGAGGTGTGCTCCGAGGCGCTCGCCCACGAGCGAGGCCAGGGAGGGCGTCTGCACGGGGTTCGAGATGGTCGAGATGATGATTGCGCCGAGCTGAGAGCCGTCGATGCCGGCCTTCTCGAGCGCTTCGCGGCCAGCCGTCTCGGCGAGCATGTCGATCGTCAGCTCCTTGGAGGCGCGCTTGCGAGACGTGATGCCCGTGCGCTGGCGGATCCACTCGTCAGAGGAGTCGATCGGGCCGACGAGGTCGTCGTTCACGACGTCGACGTCGCCGCGAGCCGCTCCGAACGCGAGGATGCGGCTGCCTTCGCGGTGTGCGGTGTTCTTCAGTGCTGTGCTCATTCGGTGTCTCCCTGCAGAAGATCTGCAGCCGCCTGCAGATCGTCCGGTGTCTTGAGTGCGGCCACCGGTGTGCCGCGCATGCCGCGCTTCGCCAGGCCCGTGAGAGCGCCGGCGGGTGCGAGTTCGATCATGCCTGTGATGCCGTCTTCGACGAATGTCTCCATCGACTTGTCCCAGCGGACGGGCGATGCGACCTGGCCGACGACGAGGTCGACGAACTCGTGACCGGTCTCTACCTTGGCGCCGTGGTGGTTGCTGTAGATCGGAATCTGCGGGTTGTCGACATCGAGCTCGCCCGCCGCCTCGCGCAGGGCGTCGACTGCAGGCTCCATGAAGTGCGTGTGGAATGCGCCTGCCGTCTGCAGCGCGATGACGCGCGACTTTGCGGGGGCGTCCGCAGCGAAGCTCTCGAGGGCCTCGCGGTCGCCGGCGACGACGATCTGGCCTCCGCCGTTGTAGTTCGCGGCACTGAGTCCGAGCTCTTCAAGCTTTGCCTCGAGCTCTTCCGGATCGGCTCCGATGACCGCTGCCATGCCAGTGGGCGTGAGAGCAGCAGCCTCAGCCATCGCTCGGCCGCGGATGCCGACGAGCTTCATGGCGTCTTCACGCGACAGGATGCCCGCCACATACATGGCGGTGAGCTCGCCGACAGAGTGCCCGGCGGTGGCCTTGCCGAACTGCTGGGCCTGCTGCACGAGTGCGTCGTAGGCGACGATGCCAGCCGCGACGATGAGCGGTTGCGCCACGCGAGTGTCTTTGATCGTCTCGGCGTCGGAGTTCGTGCCGTGTTCGATCAGATCGATGCCGGCTGCTTCGCCGAGCTCGCCGAGGGTCTCGCGAACGCCGTCGAGTTCGAGCCACGGTGCGAGGAAGCCCGGCGTCTGAGAGCCCTGTCCAGGGGCGGCAATGAGAATCACGTGTTCATCCTTTCAGGGTCTCCATGCGCAAGCGGGGATTCGACCCGGTGTGATCTTCGATCACTTCTGCTTGTCGCGGCGCATGACGCCGAGTATGAGTGCGGTGTGCAGAATGAGGGCCTGCCGAGCGTCGGTCGCGTCGAACCCGATGATGTCTGCGATGCGCTTGAGCCTGTAGCGGACGGTGTTCGGATGCACGCCAAGGCCGCGCGCGGTGGACTCGAGTGAGCGGCCGTTGTCGAGATACGCCCACAGCGTGTTCGTGAGGTCGGTCGAGTGGTCGGCCAGCGGTCGGTAGATGCGGCTGACCAGCGTCGCCTTCGCGAGCGAGTCTCCTGCAAGTGCGCGCTCTGGGAGCAGGTCGTCGGCTCCGACAGGGCGGGGTGCGCTTCGCCACGCCTTGGACACGGCGAGACCCGCAAGGGCCGCTTTTGCGCTGCGCGACGCATCCTGGACTGACGAGACCGTTGGTCCGTACACGACCGCACCCTCGCCGAAGTGCTCGTCGAGCTTGTCGGTGAGCTCTGCGAAGTCGAGCGATGTGCCGTCGGTCTCTGCGCCGCCTGCACGCTCGCCTGCGACCACGATGAGGCGTGATGCATGCTGGCCGATCAGTACATCTGCTCCGGCTCGGCGAGCAGCCCGCCGGATCATGTCGACGTCGAGCTGGCGGGGAGCGGCTCCGACGATGACCATGCAGTCGCTGTCGGTCTGCCATCCGAGCGCGGCTGCGCGTGAGGGCAGTTCGCTGTCGTGCTCGCCCGTGAGGATCGAGTCGACGACGAGTGCCTCGAGCCTGGCGTCCCAGAGCCCGCGAGACTCGGCTGCGCGGGCGTACACGTCTGCAGCTGCGAACGCGACGTCACGGGAGTACCGCAGGATCGGCTCGGTCATGCTGGGGTCTTGCCCGGCAATGCGGTTGTCGAAGACATTCACGACGGCTCTGACGATCTGCAGGGTCTGCTGCAGGCTGATCGATCGCATCAGCTCGCGGGGAGCCGAGGCGAACACGTCGGCCGCGATCCACGGCTGCGCCGTCGGGTCTTCGTGCCACTCGATGAACGACGCGACGCCCTGCTGGGCAACGCTCTCGACTGCGGCCTTTCGCGTCGCCGGCATCTTGCGATACCAGGGCAGCGAGCTGTTCAGCTCTTTCAGCACCGCTGCGGAGAGTTCCGCAGCGGTGCGTCGGAGCCAGCTGAGCTGTTGTGCCTTCTTGTGCACGATCGCGCTATGCGTCTCCGCCGGCGGTGCCCGATCGCCCGGCGTTCGGGTCGTGGAGGCTGTACTTGTCGATTGCCTCCTGCACCTTGCCGAGGGGGATCTTGCCCTGCCGTGCCAGCGCCTCGAGTGCGCGGACGACCATGGAGTGCGAGTCGATGTTGAAGAATCGACGCGCTGCGGCACGGGTGTCGCTGAATCCGAAGTCGTCGGCGCCGAGCGTGTAGTAGTCGCCCGGGACCCACTGGCGGATCTGGGCGGGAACCGCGTGCGTGTAGTCGGTGCTCGCGATGAACGGACCCTCGGAGTCGCCCAGCTTCTGGGTGATGTACGCGACCTGCGCAGGCTCCTGCGGGTGCAGGAAGTTGTGCTGGTCGGCCTTCAGCGCCTCGCGACGGAGCTCATTCCACGAGGTGACTGACCAGACGTCAGCCGAGATGCCCCAGTCGGTGCCGAGCAGCTCCTGGGCCTCGAGAGCCCAGGGGAGGCCGACGCCCGAAGCGAGCAGCTGCACCTTCGTGTCGTGGTGGTCGCTGGACGAGACGCGGTGGATGCCCTTGAGGATTCCCTCTACGTCGACGTCGTCGGGCTCTGCGGGCTGGCGCATCGGCTCGTTGTAGACCGTCAGGTAGTAGTAGATGTTCTCGGGGTCTTCGCCGTACATGCGGCGCAGGCCGTCCTGCACGATGTGCGCGATCTCGTAGCCGTAGGCGGGGTCGTACGTGACGACAGCCGGGTTCGTGGATGCGAGCAGCGGCGAGTGGCCGTCGGCGTGCTGGAGGCCCTCACCCGTGAGGGTGGTGCGTCCGGCGGTTGCGCCGACGAGGAATCCGCGAGTCATCTGGTCGGCAGCGGCCCACATGTGGTCGCCCGTGCGCTGGAATCCGAACATCGAGTAGAACACGTAGATCGGGATCAGCGGCTCGCCGTGTGTCGAGTACGACGTTCCGGCGGCGATGAACGCCGACATGGCGCCGGCCTCGTTGATGCCGACGTGCACGATCTGGCCGTCTGGCGCCTCGCGGTACTTCAGCAGCAGGTCGCGGTCGACCGAGGTGTAGTTCTGCCCGTGCGGGTTGTAGATCTTCGCGCTCGGGAAGAACGCGTCCATGCCGAACGTGCGTGCCTCGTCGGGAACGATCGGAACGATGCGCTCGCCGAAGCCCTTCTCGCGCAGCAGATCCTTGAGCAGGCGCACGAAGGCCATCGTCGTGGCGACTTCCTGCTTGCCGGAGCCCTTCTTCGGCAGATCGAAGGTCTTGTCAGCAGGCAGCGTCAGCTCTGTTGCCTTGGTGCGGCGCTCGGGAAGGTATCCGCCGAGCTTCTGTCGACGGTCGTGCATGTACTTCAGCACCTCGTCGTTCTCGTCGGGGCGGAAGTACGGCGGCTTGTACGGGTCTTCTTCGAGCTGCGCGTTGGTGATCGGCAGGTCGAGGTAGTCGCGGAAGCTCTTGAGGTCGTCGAGCGTGAGCTTTTTCATCTGGTGGGTCGCATTGCGGCCCTCGAAGTTCTTGCCGAGGCCGTAGCCCTTGACTGTTTTCGCGAGGATCACGGTGGGCTGACCCTTGTGCTCGGTGGCTGCCTTGTAGGCGGCGTAGATCTTCTTGTAGTCGTGGCCGCCGCGCTTGAGGTTCCAGACCTCGTCGTCGCTGAGGTGCTTGACCATCTCGCTTGTGCGCTCGTGGCGTCCGAAGAAATGCTCGCGAACGAACAGGCCTGACTCGGCCTTGTACGTCTGGTAGTCGCCGTCAGGCGTCTCATTCATGAGGCGCACGAGCGAGCCGTCGTGGTCGTCAGCAAGCAGGTGATCCCACTCGCGACCCCACACGACCTTGATGACGTTCCAGCCGGCGCCTCGGAAGAACGACTCGAGCTCCTGGATGATCTTGCCGTTGCCTCGCACGGGGCCGTCGAGACGCTGCAGGTTGCAGTTGACGACGAACGTCAGGTTGTCGAGGTTCTCATTGGCGGCCAGCTGCAGAGCGCCGCGCGACTCGACTTCGTCCATCTCGCCGTCGCCGAGGAAGGCCCAGACATGTGAGTCGTTGGTGTCTTTGATGCCGCGGTTCGAGATGTACTTGTTCGTCATCGCCTGGTAGATGGCGTTCTGCGGGCCGAGGCCCATCGAGACCGTCGGGAACTGCCAGAACTCGGGCATGAGGCGCGGGTGCGGGTAGCTGGGGAGCCCATTCGGAGCCTTGGACTTCTCCTGGCGGAATGCGTCGAGGTTGTCTTCGGTCAGGCGGCCCTCGAGGAAGGCACGGCCGTACATGCCGGGGGAGGCGTGGCCCTGGTAGAAGATCTGGTCGCCCCCGTCGGGGTGATCCTGGCCCTTGAAGAAGTGGTTGTGGCCCACTTCATAGAGGGATGCGCTCGATGCGTACGAAGAGATGTGTCCGCCGACTGCGATGTCGGGGTGCTGTGCGCGGTGCACGGTCACGGCGGCGTTCCAGCGGATCCAGCGGCGGAACGTGCGCTCCAGCGCCTCGTCACCGGGGAACTCGGGCTCATCTTCGGGAGCAATCGTGTTGATGTAGTCCGTGGTCGGAACCATGGGCACGCCGAGCTGCAGCTTCTTCGACTCCTGCAGCAGCGAGAGCATGATCTCGCGACCTCGCTGGGTGCCGTGAGCGTCGACGAGAGCCGAGAGCGACTCCTGCCATTCCGCTGTCTCTTCTGGATCTGCATCCACGTTGTTGGATGAGTACGGGTTCTGATCGTGGACAGCCACCGGTCACACTCCTGCCTAGGCTCCTGAGGGCACCGTCGATCGGACGATACTCTGATGTCCATTCCACTCTACTGCGCCAGCAAGTCGCGCAAGTCCCGAAAGGAAATCGCTCATGACCATTGCAGTCGGCAGCCAGGCTCCCGAGTTCACGCTCACGTCGCACACGGGCGAATCCGTGTCGCTGAGCGACTACAGAGGCAAGAAGAACGTGACGCTGGTCTTCTACCCAGCTGCCTTCACGGGTCGCTGCACTGGCGAGCTGTGCGAATTGCGCGACAACTTCTCGATGTTCACGGATGACGACGTCGAGCTGCTTGCCGTCTCGTGCGACCACGCGGGCTCGCTCGGGGCATTCGCCGAGCAGGAGGGCTTCGACTTCACGCTGCTGAGCGACTTCTGGCCGCACGGCGCGGTGTCGCAGTCCTACGGGGTATTCCTCGACGACAAGGGCGTTGCCACGCGTGCCACGGTGCTGATCGACCAGGACGGCGTCGTTCGCGACGCATTCGAGACGTCACCCGGTGAGTCACGCGATCTGGCCCGGTATCGCGAAGCTCTGGAGCGCATCCGCTCTTAGTCGATGTCGACGTGCGTCGCGACGCACCGGAACGACAGCTCCGTCTCGCCGGCGCCCTCGACTGCGGCGGCTTCGACGTCGTGGCAGAAGTCGGTGTAGCCCATCTCCTCGGCGATCGCCGGGCGGTCTTCTGACTCGGCGTCGTTGAGGCCGTCTGCGCGGACTTCGACTGAGACGTGCACGAGTTCGCCGGAGTCTGCATGCACTGAGCTGTTGACCTCGAAGGCGGCCGAGCCGTCGGCAGTGGGCAGCTGCTCATTCATTCCCTCGAGCGCGGCCGCCACGTCGATCGCGGCCTGCAGCACCAGCGACTCCTGTGCAGTGATGTTGCTTGCCGAGGTGAGCTCTCCGACCACGATGCTCGAGTAGTTCACATCTGCGGTGACCGATGCCGGCAGGTCTGCCGCGAGCAGGGCCTTCGCGTCGTCGACCGTGTCTGCGCCGCCGAACAGGGAGGTGCTCATGCCGTCGTCGCCGCCGAATGCACTCACGCGCCCCCACCCGTCGGTGAACGCCACGCTCAGCGCGTCGTGCGCATCAGTGGCCTCGAAGTCGCCTGCGAAGGTGAAGCTGACGCCGAGATCGGGAATGTCGAACATCAGCGACGGAAGCGGCTGGCTGTGCGTGGCCGCAACGTCGAGCAGCTCGTCGAGCAGTGCAGCGGCTCCGTCTTCTGACGCGCGAGGGGTGATCTCGACTTGGGCGTCGCGCGGCGGGATGTTGCTCGCGCGCTCCCACCCGTCGACAGCGGCGTCGTGCTGCACGACGATCTCGGATGCATCGAGGGTGTCGACGAGTGCCTGCTCGTAGTCGTCGGGGAAGCTGTCTTCAGTCGGCACTCCGAAGAGGGCGCAGCCGGATGCGGTGAGCACAGTGACTGCGGCGGCTGCGGCTGCGAGGGTGCGAGAGAGGTGGCGCATGAGGTCAGTGTATGAGTGCGGACTGGAAGGGAGTTGGCTGTCGTCTGCACGCATCCTGAGTGCGTCTTGTTTGTGCTGATTGTGTGTACGATGGTGTTTCTGTCGGGCCTATAGCTCAGTTGGTTAGAGCGCCACGTTTACACCGTGGATGTCTGGGCGGTGCCGACTGAGGACGCATCGCGTCCGACTCGGCGCCGGTCGTGGAGCGACCGCCATTGGCTGGCGTGGAGCGATCGAGTCTCTCGTGCCGAATTTCGTGTGTACGATGGTGTTTCTGTCGGGCCTATAGCTCAGTTGGTTAGAGCGCCACGTTTACACCGTGGATGTCGGGAGTTCGAGTCTCTCTGGGCCCACCATTCGGTCGCTGTTTCAGAGTCCGGCGGAGATGAGGCCAATGCCTGCGCCGACGACTCCGATCGTGAGCAGGATGCCTCCGGCACCGATGGCGTATCGCCATGCGTTGCGCTTCTGGGGGTCCTTGCCGATGACCGACAGGAAGAAGCCTGCCGGCATCACGATCGCAGCCCACAGCACGCCCGAGCCGATCGTCGCCGACCACGCGGGCACCCCGGGCTGAGCGGTGAGAATCTGCACCACGAGGCCGAGGATCACGAGAACGCCCGCGTGTGCGTGACCTGCCCGGAACGATGCACGCTGCAGTTCGTTGGTGGCGACATCTCCTGCCCGGACTCGAAGGAGGAACGTGCCGCCATAGGCGATGGCAACAACGGTGAGCAGTACGATGCCGCAGATCAGAAGAGTGCTGGTGGGCATGATTCAGCCTTTCGCGGTGGATGGAAATGGGACTGCAGGTGTTTCATGACTTGCTCCCGAAGAGCATCGCTTCGGCTTGCTCGGCGATCGCCAGGATGTTTTCGTGGTCAGCATGATCGGTCACGCCGGCACGCGAGAGAGCGCCGCTGTTGTGCAGGGTGACTATGCCGTGCATGAGACTCCAGGCGGCGACCGTGGCCGATGATGCGGCGCGCATCGCTTCGGGCGACTCGAGCCCACGAACACCGGCTTGCAGAATCGCCCATGTGCGTCCGCTCGCTTCCTGGAACTCCTCCGTCTGTTCGATGAGGTCCGTATCGAACATCACGACAAAATGCGCAGGGCGTTCGACGCCGAAGCGAACGTAGGCGAGGCCCACCTGGAGCAATCCCTCCGTCTGCGCCGCACTCAGGCGATCGGCAAGTTCGATGTATCCCTCGATCGCCAGAGCCGTGAGCAGGCCATTCCGTGAGCCGAAGACGTGGCCGATTGCCGTATGCGTCACTCCCAGCTCAGCGGCGATGCCGCGGATCGTGACAGAACCCGCGCCCCCGGCGTCGATGCGTTCTTGCGCACTGTCCAAGGCGGCCCGACGCAGATCGCCGTGGTGGTACGCATCCTTTGTTCCCGCTGCAGCCATAGAGGCATCTTTCCACATGAAAGTTTCCGATGGCATGGCCGGGTGCTGTTCGAGTCAGTGCCGGCAGGACTTGACTGCGACGCTGCGTCATAGTTGAAACTGGAAGCATGACGTCCAGACGCACGCGGCTGAGAACAGCACATCGCGCGCACGCCGCCCTCACTGTCGTCGTTGTCGCCACGCTGCTGGTGCTCAACCTTGCTGGAGTGCTCACCGGTGTCATGGCTTTGCGCCTGTTCCTGATCATCGAGGTGCCGCTGCTGCTCGTCTTGCTTGCGATCACCGTGTTGCGGTTCCGGCGGCTCAGACGCTCAGCCGATGCGCCACGGGCAGGATTGCTCGACCGGCTCGAAGTCGAAGAGCCGCTGCTGCGTCCCGCTGTCGCTGAGCTCAGGGCATTCTGCAGTCTCATCCTGGCCGTGCTGCGCAAGCGACAGGTTCCACGAGGATCCCAATGGTTCGGCTACACCAGAGGCTCCATGGCATTCCCAACGGTGATGATCGTGCTGAGCGTGGTCGAACTGGTGATCGTGCACATTCTTGTGCCGTGGGTCTGGCTGCAGGTCGTGCTGCTGGTGCTCGCCATCTGGGGCGTGCTCTTCCTCCTGGGGCTCATCGCGACCTGCGTGGTGCACCCGCACTTCGTCGCCGACGAGACCCTGCATCTGCGGTGGGGGCATCGAACCGTGCTCTCGGCGCCGCTGACCCGCATCGCATCGGTGGCGCCCCATGCCAACCACAAGCACACGCAGCCGCAGATCGAGGGCGAGAGCCTGATTCTCAGCCAGTTCCAGAGCACGAACGTGATCATCACGTTTGCTGAACCCGTCGCTGCTGCAGCGCCAGTGTCAAAGAAAGCGCTGCCCGATGACTTTCATGCGACAGAAGTGCTGCTGCATGTCGACGACTTGGATTCGTTTCTGCAGGCAGTTCGGCCGCTTTCTGACGAGGTGACGAGATGAGCGACGAGAGCATCGCAGCGGATGCCGCAATCGACGGTGACGCGGTGCTGCGCAGCCACGACGTGGCCGAGTTCGCAGGCACGACTCCACGCGCCTTGCGTCACTACCACCAGATCGGGCTGCTGTCAGAGGTGCCCCGCGACTCGAACGGCTACCGGCGCTACAGCGCCCGCGACCTCGTGAGAGTCCTGCGGATCCGACAGCTTGCAGCAGGCGGAGTGCCCTTGCGCAAGATCGGGACACTGCTCGACCAGGGCACCCAGAGCCAAGACAGCCTCCTGGCCGAACTCGATCGCGAGCTCAGGGCAGAAGTCGAGCGCATCGAAGCACAGCGCAAGGTTATGGCCGAGCTGCGGAGGCGCTTCGCCCAGACTGCACGATTCAACGGCGGGGAAGGCCCGTCTGTGACCCAGCAGTTCGATCAGGACGTCTGGACCTTGGTCACCGCAAGCGGCGACATCGATGCCGACACCGCTGCCTCGATTCAGGACGTGCTGCAGAGTGAGGCAGTCGCTGAGCGGATAGCCGCTTGGCATCCGGAGTTTGAGCGGCTCGAAGCGCAGGCGCACGTCGATGAAGCGAGTGCGGAACGGCTCGTCGGGCAGATGGTGAGCTTCGTCGAAACGGTCACGGAGGCGACGGGAATCACGCCGTTCGATGAAGCGAAACCGATCGCGGGGCTGATCGAGGGGATGCAGGATGACGCGTTCAGTCCTGCGCAGCAGCAAGTCTGGAGTCGTTTCCTCGCCGCCATGGAGACTCGATGGGGCGCCGGATCTGACTCAGCCGAAGGCGGCAGCGAACCAGCTTTCGAGTGACGTTGCCGATCGCGTCCACAGCTCCGTCGGGCCCGCCGTCACGCTTCGTGCTGTGCCGCCCAGTGTGGGCTCTGGATCAGGCCCACGAGGTTGTCGAATGGATCGCTGACTGATGCCGACCACCAGCCGTCGCCACGCTGCGTGACCGGATCGAATGTCGTCGCGCCAAGATCGAGAAGGCGCTTGACCGACGAATGGATGTCGTCGACGTGCATGCTGACGAGTGCACCGCCCGGCGCATCCAGCGAGGGTCGGAATCGCGCATCCATCAGAGCGAATTCGTCGTCATCATCACCGAAGCACCACTCGGCATACTGCGCTGGTGCATCAACGGGTCTCACGAAGTACGGCGGCGAATCAAAGACCCTCGTGTACCAGTCGATGGCTGCCGTCATGTCGTCGGCGACGAGGTTGAGGTTTGCGAGTCCGCGGAACATGATTTCTCCTTTGGTTGAAGGTGTGTGTCTTCTACACTGATTGCTGAAGTGATCATCTACTGATCACTTCAGAGAACTCGACCGGAAAGAGTTGCGGATGCGCGCGGATCGGCTCATTCAGGCACTGCTGCTGCTGCAGGGGCGGCAGGTGATCACTGCCGCCGAGCTGGCAAGAGAGCTAGAAGTGTCGGTGCCGACTGCGCGCCGCGATCTCGAGGCGCTGTCGATGGCTGGTGTGCCGGTGTATTCGACTCGGGGGAGAGGAGGTGGATGGCGACTCGTCGGCGGTGCCCGCACTGATCTCACGGGCCTGACCGAGACCGAGCTCACTTCACTCCTGATCGGCCTTGCGCAGAATGCGTCGAGGGAGCCCGAGCGTGTTGCGGCCATGCGCAAGCTGATGCGAGCCGCGCCTGCACCGTTTCGTGAGTCTGCGCAGCGAGTTGCTGATGCCACGGTGCTCGAAGGCTCGTGGGGAGAAGTGCGGCACGACACAGAGACAGCTGCAGTCGCCCAGCTGCAGCGGGCTGTCGCAAGTCGTCAACGAGTGCGAATGCAATACGCTGGCTCCCGCGGCGCAGTGTCAGCCGAGGTGGTGCCGCTGGTGTTGGGAAGCCGTGGTTCGCACTGGTATCTGCTTGCAGCTCCAGTTGTCGACGAAGGCCCGATTGCTGATGTCAGTCGAATGCGCACCTACAGGGTCGACCGTATTGAGCAGCTCGACAGTGACTCCCGCAGCGGTGTGGCGCCAGACGACTTCGACGCTCAGAGCGCGTGGGCACGCATGACTGCCCGCGTTGAGGGGCTGAGAGGAGCCGTGCACGCAACCGTTGCGGTGGAGCCGTGGGCAGTTCGCGCCGTGCTTGATCGGTTCGGCGAGCAGGCGAAGATGCTCGAAGTGTCGCCTCAGGCTGGGGGTCGTGCGGTCATGGAGGTGAGCGCTCAGCACGCAGAGGCGCTGGCGGAGCAGCTCGCCGGATGGACCTCGGCTCTCGAAGTGATTGAGCCACAGGAAGTTCGTGCCGCATTGTCTGCGCTCGGCCAGAGGATCATGTCGCAATACGCCAATGAATGACACCTCAGCGGCGTGAATGCATCGCGTAGGCTGGGTTCATGAGCCACGACGCTCGCGACCAGCCCGGCGGACCGCCAGATATTCGCGGCCACAGCGAGCTCGAGCGCTCAGCGATCATCGAGACCTCGATTCAGCAGGCGATCCGCCGAGGCGAGTTCGATGACCTTCCTGGCTCCGGCAAACCGCTCGAGGGTCTCGATGGCAAGAGCGATCCCGACTGGTGGATTCGTCGCAAGATCGAGAACGAGAACCTGACCGGACTCGGACCTCCTGCGCTGTCGCTGCGCGTTGAGAACGCCGAGCTTGACGACCGGCTCGACGGCATGAGTCGCGCAGAAGACGTGCGCGAAGCACTCGAGGACTTCAACAGGCGCGTGGTCAGCGCTCGCCGCCAGTTGCAGGGCGGCCCGCCGGTGGTGACGCCGACCCGCGAGGTCGCGACGGAGATCGCCGCCTGGCGCACCCGTCGCGCGGAGCGACAGGCTGCGGCCAAGGTCGAGCCGCCTCAGCCTGAGACGCCAGCCGAGCGTCCGCGTCGCCGGTGGTTCGGGCTGCGGCGATGAAGCATCACCGTCACGCTCCCATCGACCACAGCCGCACCGTCGCATAGCTTCGATACGGCGACCACGTCTGCAGGTGCGGATGATCGACGGTGAGGTCATGCGCGGCGAGCGCACGACGGAGGACGGCGTCTGAAGTCGGCAGCGCATCCGTGTCGTCGAGCGTGCGGATGCCGAGTGTCGACAGCGTCCAGGGGCCGATGCCGCGAACGGCTGCGAGCGTGCCGAGCGACTCGGCCCGACCTTCGCCGCGCTTCAGCGTGAATCCGTCGGCATAGAGACGCGACACGTCGTGCACCGTGGCCGCACGTGCTCGAGTCATGCGCAATGCGTCGCGCAGAGCCTCGAATTCGGTCTCGGCGAGCCTCTCGGGCGTGGGGAAGGCACGCAGACCGTCGACCGGCTCGCCAAAGGCGTCAACCAGCCGACCGAGAAAGATGCGGCCGGCCGCAAGCGTGACCTGCTGGCCGAGGATGATCGACACCACCGCTTCGAAGTCGTCGACGTAGCGCGTGATGCGGATGCCTGGGCGCTGCGAGACCTGCGGGGCCAGCACCGCAGACCCCGCGAGGTGCGCATCGATCTGCTCGATGTCGGCGTCGAGATCGAACCAGCGACGAATCAGCGGCGCGGCGGCATCAGGGAGGGGAGGCCCATCGGCTGCGGTCGCACGGACTCCGTCTGCATTGAGCCGCACCGTGACCGGAAGAGCCCGACCCTCGACGCGCATGACCCGTGTGTGACGCGCCTCATCAGGCTCTGCACGGTCGAGCCCATCTATCGCGTGGGTCGACAGCGAGTGCAGCGCGGCGGCACGATCCCATGGGCCGCGAGCAGCGACGAACAGCGGAGCCGCCATCAGTCGGACCAGACTCCCGATGTGCCTCGTCGGTGGCTGCCGATCAGGTGCGTGTCGACGATGCCCACTGCCTCCATGAGCGCGAACATGGTCGTCGGCCCCACGAACGCGAAGCCTTCGGCTCTCAGCGCCTTTGCGAGCGCCTTCGACTCGGGCGACTGGGTGGGGATCTCGTCGAGCAACACCGGCCGCGGGGTGTCGCCGGGCTGAAACGACCAGACGAAGGCCGCCAGGCCGCCCTTGTCGCGCATCCGCACTGTCGCCTGAGCATTCTGCATCGTTGCCCGAATCTTCGCTCTGTTGCGCACGATGCCTGCATCGGCCATGAGGCGATCGAAGTCGTCTTCGTCGAAGGCCGCCACCTCGTCTGGTGCGAAGCCTGCGAACGCCTCGCGAAAGGCGGGCCGCTTGCGCAGGATCGTCGCCCACGAGAGCCCCGACTGGAAGGCCTCGAGACTGAGCCGCTCGAACATGCCCTGCTCATCGCGCACCGGCATGCCCCACTCGGTGTCGTAGTACTCGCGCATGAGCGGGTCAGCGCTTGCCCACGCGGGCCGTGCGAGGCCGTCGTCGCCAAGAATCAGAGCAGCGTCAGTCATGGGCCGAGGCTACAGTCTCAGGCTGCCTGGCGCTCGAGGTCGAGCAGCGTGCGCTTGGCATCGGGACCGCCGAGGTAGCCGCCGATCGTGCCGTCGGTACGCAGCACGCGGTGACAGGGAACCACGATGGGCAGCGGGTTGGTGGCACACGCTGTGCCGACCGCGCGGACTGCGCCCGGGTTGCCCACGAGCTCGGCAACCTGCTTGTACGTCTGCGTCGAGCCGTAGGCGATCTGCGGCAGATGACGCTGCACCAGCTGCCTGAAGCCGGCTGAGAGTCGGTCGTCGAGCGGCAGATCGAATGCGTGACGAGAGCCGTCGAAATACGCGTCGATCTGCTGCGCGGCGACTTCGAGCTCTGTAGACGACCGCAGGACTGCCGGCCCGACCTTCGCCGCGACGTCGCTCAGCACGCTGTCGAAGCCCTCGATCTCGAAGGCGACGCGCACGATGCCCTTCGAGGTCGCAGCCACGAGAAGGCGGCCGACGGGCGAGTCGACCAGTCGGTAGACGACGTCGAGGCTGCCGGATGCGCGAGCATCGGCGACCAACCTGTCTTGCAGTCTCGAGAGCTCGCCAGATGATGGGTCGGTCAGCTCGCGAAGGGCCCTCTCGATCTTGCTGTCTTGCTCGTTCATCTTCATGCTCCGTCGTGGTCTCTGAATGCAGGGTGCCGCCTGAGGGACTGCAGCCCATCTGCGGCCGACCGCCTGGCGGCAGCGGCTGTGCCGCCCAGCAGCTCGGCGATGTCGTCGTAGGGGAGTGACCCTAGGTAGCGGTAGGCGATGGCCTTGCGCTGCTTCTCTGGCAGGTCGCCGACTGCGCTCCAGAGCTCGTGTCGCTCGGCCGAGCGCGCATCCGACTGCGACCGACCCTGCGACCCTGCAGCGGCCGGCGTCTCTGGCAGGTGCTCGACCGGCACAGCCTGACGAGCTCTGCGCCGCGTCACGTCGATGGCCTTGCGGTGTGCGATGCGCACCAGCCACGCCTCGACGTTGGTGCTCTCAGGCAGCTTCGGCCATGCCGGCATCGCTGAGAGAAACGTCTCTGACCATGCGTCGTCGGCATCTGCGTGCGGGCCGAGCACAGCGCGGCAGACGCGCAGCACGGTCGCCCCGTGCGCCTGGACTGCCGCTTCGAATGGTGTGTGCGTGTTCATCACCCTGCAGACGCGTCAGCGACCGAGAATGTGAGATGCGGCACCGGAATCTGCGTCAGTGCTCTGGTGCGGGCGGGTTCTGGTCGGGGTGCAGCGCGCTGAAGAACGAGTACGGTGCGCCGTCGGGGTCGGGGCCGCGGTCTTTGAACTCATTGAGCAGCTCGTACATGCGATTCTTGAACTCCTCTTTGTGCTCGTCGTTGAGCCGGAGTCCCATCCAGGTGGTCTTGAGGTCTTCTGGCTCGACGGTCTCGAGCTGCTGCAGGAACACCTCGACGAGCACGCGCGAGCCGCGGGGGAGCGGCGTGCGCCACGACAGACCCGTCGCCCTGTACGGCACCTCGCGAGCGCCCTTGGCGCCGGAGCGCTCTTCTTCTGGGGCGAGGAACCCAGTGCGCACGAGGGTTCGCACGTGATGCAGCATCGTGCCAGGATTGACGTCGAGCAGCTCGGCCAGCTCTTTGTTGGTTCTGGCCTCGAAGCCGCACAGTCGAAGCACGCGGAGTCGCAGTGGCGAGCTCAGTGCGCGTGCCGCTGCCTGCTGACGGTCATCGTTCATACAGCCATACTACGTTGATTGACGAGAGTCAATCACTACGGGACACTCATCGATATGACAACGAGACATGAACCTGAGGAAACCCAGGCGCGCCGATCGCTGTGGCGCGACGGAAATTTCCTGACGTTCTGGGGCGGGCAGACTCTTGCTCAGGCGGGCACGCAGATCACTGAGCTCGCCATTCCGGTGCTCGCTGTCGTGCTGCTGAACGCCACGGAGCTGCAGGTGGGGTTTCTCAATGCAGCGGCTGTCGCGGCCTTCCTGGTGGTGGGTCTGCCAGCCGGCGCGTGGATTGATCGCATGCGCAAGCGCCGAGTCATGATCACGGCCGACCTGGTGCGCGCCGTCGCTCTTTCGCTGCTGCCGCTGCTGTGGTGGCTCGACGTGCTCGCGATGTGGCAACTCTATGCCGTTGCGCTGGTGCTCGGCATCGCAACCGTGTTCTTCGACGTCTCGTATCAGAGCGTGATCCCGTCGCTGGTGCCCGGCAGGCAGATCGCAGAGGCGAACGGCAAGCTCGAGGCCACGCGCGAGCTCGCCAACATCGGCGGCCCCGCAGTCGGCGGCTGGCTCGTCGGAATCCTCACGGCACCGCTTGCGATACTCGCCACGGTCGGCACCTACCTCGTCTCAGCGGTCGCCCTGCTGCTCACGCGCGACACCGAGGAGCCGCGGGCAGGCGACGACAAGGCGCCGATCATGAAGGAGATCGGCGAGGGGCTCAGCTGGGTCTTCGGCAACCCGCTGCTGCGCCGCATCGTCGGCACCACGGCAGTCTCGAACCTCTTCAACACACTATCGTTCACGATGCTGCCCATCTTCCTGCTGCGAACCCTCGGGTTCTCGGTCGAGACGATGGGCGTGCTGCTCTCGCTCGGAGCGATAGGCGGCCTCGTCGGGGCAGTGGCAACGCCGCACATCGTGAAGCTGCTGGGCGAAGCCCGCTCGATTCCCGTCAGCGCCATCGTGCTCGCACTGGTCGCGGTGCTGCTGCCGCTGGCCGCGTCGTTCCCAGACGTCGCGTTTCCGCTGCTCGTCGCGCAGCTCTTCATCGGCAACGTCGCCATCCTCGCGTACAACATCACACAGGTGACCTTCCGCCAGCGGGTGACACCCAAGCGGCTGCTGGGCCGGATGAACGCATCCGTGCGCTTCTGCGTCTGGGGTGTCATGCCGATCGCGGCGCTCGCATCGGGCCTGCTGGCATCTGCGATCGGCGTCGTCGGCACAATGTGGGTCGGTGCTGCAGGCCAGCTGCTCGCAGCGCTGTTCGTCGTCACCGGCCCGTTCTGGAAGATGAGCGAGCTGCCCGACGCCGATGCCAGGATGGGTGCATGAGCACTGACAGCCAGACCACACGACCCGTTGCACTCGTCACCGGCGCCACGCGCGGCATCGGCCAGGCGATCGCGAAGGAGCTCGGCAGCGACCACCGCGTGCTGGTCGGCGGGCGCGACGAGGCGCTTGCGACCGAGATCGCTGCCAGCCTGCCGTCGGCCGAGGCCTGGGTGTGCGATCTGACCGATGGCGACGATGTCGCCGCAGCAATCGAGCGTGTGGGCCGCGTCGATGTCGTGATCCACTCGGCAGGCGTCGAAGGAAACGGTGCGATCGAGACGCTCGAGCGCCAGCAGTGGCGCGATGTGTTCGAGCTGAACGTCGTGGCGGTCGCCGACCTCACGCGCATGCTGCTGCCGAAGCTGCGCGAGGCCCGAGGCATGGTGCTTGCCATCAATTCGGGCTCCGGCTTCCATGCCGGCGCAGAGTGGGGCCTCTACTCGGCTTCGAAGTTCGCGCTGACGGCATTCACGGATGCGCTCCGCAAAGAAGAGGCGGGGCGAGTCCGAGTCGTCTCGGTGCATCCGGGGCGGGTCGACACTGCGATGCAGCAGCGCATCCAGGCGGGCAATGATGCCGGCTACAACCCGAACGACCACCTGCGCGTCGCAGACGTCGCGTTGGCCGTCGCAGCCGCAGTGAGGATGCCGCGCGGTGCCAATCTGAACACCGTCACGGTCAACCCCGACGCCGCCTGAGCGCTATTCGGGCCAGACGGTCGCGATGACCTTGCCGGAGGCCTCTGAGTCTCTGGCGACTGCGAACAGCTCTGCCGTGTTGCCGGCGTCGAACTCGTGCGTGATGACCAGCTCGATCTCGGGCCGCTTCGCGAGCAGGCTGATTGCGGCATCGATCTCGTCCTTGAAACGGAATGTGCCGTAGACCCGCAGCTCCTTCGAGATGAACGGCGCGAGGTTGACGGGCCGCGGCTCGTTCGGCACCATGCCGATCTGCACGACCGTTGCGGCCTTGCGGGCAGCGTGGAATGCGGTCGAGATCGACGGAGCGACGCCCGAGCACTCGAGCACGACGTCGAATGCGCCCTCGGGAACCTCGTCGGTCGCCACGTTGATCGCGGCTTCGGCGCCCATGCCGAGCGCACGCTGCAGCGGCCCTTCGAGCACGTCGGTGGCAGTGACGGATGCGGCGCCAGCGTCGAGCGCGGCGGCGATCGCAAGCAGGCCGATGGGGCCCGAGCCGGTCACGAGCACGCGAGCGCCCTTGATGGCGTCGCCCGCCTTCGCCACGCCGTGCATGGCGACCGCGAGCGGCTCGGCGAGCACCGCGGTGCGCACCGTCAGCGACTCAGGCAGCACGCGGATCATCGACCTGTCGACGACCAGCTGCTCGGCAAGAGCACCCTGCGTGTGCGGCCAGGTCGAGGCGCTTCCGAGGTACGACCCGTTCGGCCACAGGTGCGGATCGTCTTCGATGCCCGGCTGGCTGTCGCCGAAGCGCGCAGGGTGCACCGTGACGCCGGTGCCGGGAGCCCACTCGCCCTTCGGGTCGAAGTCGATGCGACCCGAGAGCTCGTGCCCGGGCACCAGCGGCTCCTGCACGACGAACGCGCCGTTCGCGCCTTCGAAGTAGTAGTGCAGGTCTGAGCCGCACACGCCCACGTAGTCGACGCGGATGCGCACCTCGTCTTCACGAGGCTCGGGTGTCGGCACGTCGCGAACCTCGACGGTCTGCTTCGCGGTGATGAATGCTGCGCGCATGGTGATGCCCTCCTGGCTCAGTGTCAGACGACCGCGGTCATGCCGCCGTCGACGAAGATGTTCTGCCCGGAGACGAAGCTCGACGCGTCTGAGGCGAGGAACAGCAGTGCTCCGTTGAGCTCTTCGAACGAGCCCCAGCGCTGTGCCGGCGTGCGGTTCACGAGCCACGAGTTGAACGCTTCGTCTTCGACGAGCGCGGTGTTCATCTCGGTCGCGAAGTAGCCGGGCGAGAGGGCGTTCACCTGCACGTTGAAGCGGGCCACATCGGCGGCCATGCCCTTCGTGAGCTGCGCGATGCCGCCCTTGGTCGCCGAGTACGGTGCGATCGTCTGGCGAGCCAGCAGCGACTGCACCGACGCGATGTTGACGATCTTGCCCGACTGGCGCTCGACCATGTGCGGCAGCACCGCGCGCGACACGTAGAACGCGCTCGAGAGGTTGGCAGCGACGATCTGGTCCCAGTCGTCGACGTCGAACTCGTGAATCGGGGCACGACGCTGCATGCCCGCGTTGTTGATCAGGATGTCGGGTGCACCCGCATCTGCGATCAGCCGGTCGATTCCTGCGCGAGTCGCCTGCGCATCCGTCACGTCGAAGACCACCGACCGAGCCGGCTGGCCCGAACGCTGCTCGGCCTCTGCCCGAACAGCCTCGACGGCCTGTTCGTCGCGACCGTGGACGACGACAGACGCACCGGCATCCGCGAGCGCGAGAGCCAGAGACTTGCCCAGCCCTCGTGACGAACCGGTCACGAGAGCCAGGCGGCCCGAGATGTCGAAGAGGCTGTTCATGGGTGACTCACTTTCGCAATCAGAACAACGAGGCGAGGCTGTAGACGACCAGCACCAGAAGGAATGCCGTGACCGACTGGATCGTCTGCTGCACCGTCCAGACCTTGAGCGTGGTCTTGACGTCCATGCCCATGAGCCTGCCGACGAGCCAGAAGCCCGAGTCGTTGACGTGGCCTGCGAAGACCGAGCCGGCTGCTGTCGCCAGCGTGATGGCTGCAATCTGCATCGGGTTGAAGTCGCCCGCGAGCACGGCCGGGCCGACGAGGCCTGCGGCAGTGACGAGCGCGACGGTTGCCGAGCCCTGTGCGACGCGGATGACGGCTGCGATGATGAATGCCGCGAAGATGACGGGCATGCCCCAGCTGTCGAGCGTCTCCGAGAGCGCCTCGCCGATGCCGGAGGTGCGGAGCACGGCACCGAACATGCCGCCGGCACCGGTGATAATGACGACGCTGGCGATCGGGCCGAGCGAGGAGTCGACGAGCTTCTCGACCGCGGTGCCCTTCTGGCCGCGACGCCAGCCGAGCACGAGCATTGCGACCACGACGGTGATGAGCAGCGCGATCGGGGAGTTGCCGATGAGGATCAGCGCCTGAGCCCAGCCCTGCGACGCGTCGACGAAGCCTGCGGCGTCGAGCGTCGTGAGCCCGGTGTTCAGGAAGATGAGGGCCATCGGAAGCAGGAGCAGCAGGATGATGGTCGAGACGCGCGGCGGGTTCTTCGGCTGGTCCTCGTCGACGCCCCCGAAGAGGGTCGGAACGGGCAGCACGAACTTGCGGCCGACGAACTTGCCCCAGAGGTGACCGGTCAGCAGCCAGGTGGGGATCGCGATGACGAGGCCGACGAGCAGGACGATGCCGATGTTCGCCTCGTACTCACCGGCTGCCGTGACGGGGCCGGGGTGCGGGGGCAGGAACACGTGCATGACCGAGAACGCAGCTGCTGCGGGGATTCCGTAGGCCAGCACGTTCTTGCCACCTGTGACGCGGTGCGCGACAGCGAAGATGATGGGGAGCATCATGACCAGGCCCGCGTCGAAGAACATCGGGAAGCCCATGATGAGCGATGCGATGCCGAGCGCGAACGGGGCGCGCTTCTCGCCGAAGAGGCGCACGAGGGCGTCAGCGAGTGCCTTCGCGCCGCCGGAATGCTCGACGAGCTTTCCGAGCATCGCACCGAAGCCGACGAGCAGCGCCACCGAGCCGATCGTCCCGGCGAAGCCGTCGACGAGCACTTCTGAGATGAACTGCGTCGGGATGCCCGTGGCGACAGCTGTCAGCAGCGACACGATCACAAGGGCGACGAACGCGTGCACCTTGAAGACGATGATGAGCAGCAGGATCGCCGCGATGGCTCCCGCCGCGATTCCGAGCAGCGGTGCAGCGCCCAGCGTCTGCTCCCAGGTTTCGAGTTCCATAACCGACATCTCCATTGACATTCAGCCAGGCACAGGCTTGCAGCCGCACCGGGTCTTAGGATTCAAAGTGTTCCGCTCGCTGCGGAATCACAGCTAGAATACATAAAGATCGTATCTTTGCGTACTAATCATCGTATTTATGAGGAGGGCGTCGTGGCTCGGGCATCCCATGGTTCAGTGCTGGATGATCTGGGCGTTCGCATTGCAAGCGGCGAGGTCGCGGCAGGCAGCGTTCTGACGCTCGCGCAGCTCGAAGAGCACTACGAGGTCTCGCGCACGGTGATCCGCGAGGCGGTGCGCGTGCTCGAGGCGAAGCAGATGCTGGTGTCGCGCCGCAGAGTGGGCGTCACGGTGCAGCAGCCCGAGCTCTGGAGCAACCTCGACGCGCAGCTCATCCGCTGGCGACTCGACGGGCCGCAGGCAGATCAGCAGATCGTCGCCCTGACCGAGCTCCGACTCGCCATCGAGCCCACAGCCGCGCGTCTGATGGCGAGGCATGCAGACCCACTCGAGCGAGCGCAGCTGCTGCAGCTTGCCGAGCAGCTGCAGCGGCTCGGCGATGCCGGCCAGGGTGACAGCGACGAGTATCTCGACGCAGACATCGAATTTCACAACCTGATCCTGACCGCGAGCAGAAACCCCCTCTTCTCGTCGATCAAAGAGACGGTCGCCGAGATGCTCACGGGTCGTCACTCGCACGGCCAGACGCCCGCGAACCCGTTCGAGGACGCGCTGGCGAATCATGTCGCAGCGGCACGGATGATCGCAGACGGTGACGAGGACGCCGCAGAGGCCGCCACTCGCCGGTATGTCGAGGCAGTGCTCTCAGAAGTCGCGGTCGACTAGGCGCGAGTCTGCTCGTACGCCGCGAGGTAGCGTTCGAATTCGACCCGCAGCTCGGCCGTGCGCTCGGGGTTCGGATGCACGATGCGCGGCTCGGTGTCCTGCAGGGCAGGCTGGTCGGGGCTTTCGCCGTTGGCCATCAGCGCCATCTTCACGGCGCCGACTGCTGAGGCGTGCTGCAGCGACGAGACGCGCATGGGCTGGCCGAACATGTCGACGGTCATCTGCAGCCAGAACGGCGACGACGTGACGCCGCCCGAGAGCATGATGCGCTCGGGGATGCCGTTGATCTCCTGCAGCACGAGGAAGCAGTGGTAGAGCGACGAGACGATGCCCGTGAGCACGCCCTGGTACATGTCGATGCGCGTGTGCTCTGGGCGCAGCTCGAGCAGGCCACCCTGGCGCTGATCCTGCCAGCCGGGGGAGCGCTCGCCGAACAGGAACGGCATGAACAGCGGCAGGCTCTTGCGATCGGCTGACAGCTGCGGCTCGATCTCGCTGAAATCCGTCGAGTGCCCGAACAGCAGATCCCGCGCCCAGTCGACGCAGTTGCCGCATCCGCTCGTCGCCGCACCGCTCAGCCAGCCGACCGGAGACCGGTAGGTCCAGGTGCTGAGCGACGGTGAGAACGAGGGCTCGGGCACCGAGTACCTGAGTGCGCCGCTGGTGCCCATCGAGAAGGTCATGTCGCCGTCGCCTCGGGCGTCTTCGCCGACCTGGTTGAGTCCGCCGTCGGGGCCGGGGATCGTCACCGGGATGCCCGCTCGAACACCGAGGTGCGCTGCGGCATCAGGGGTGAGCGGGGCAGTGGTCAGGCCGTCCACGAGCTCGGGCAGTGCGACATCGTCGATGCCGAGGACCTTCAGCACCTCGGCATCCCACTCGGGAGCATCGGTCGAGAGCAGGCCCGAGCCCGACGCGAGCGCGTGGCTGGTCTGCACTCGGCCCGTGAGGCGCGCGAAGTTCAGGCTGCCCTGGTCGAGTGCGATGGTGCCCTTCAGGTCGACGCCCTGGTCTTTGAGGTGACGCAGCTTGAAGGACGGGTAGATGGCGTTCACCATGCAGCCCGTGCGGCGGTAGTACCAGTCTTTGAATTCGGCGTCGCGGCGGTAGAGCGCGGCTGCCCCCTGTGCACCTGTGTACGGCCATTCGTAGACGGGCGTCACCGCCGAGAGATCGGGGCGGCGGAGCGTGAGACCGTGCCAGGTGCTCGAGAGGGCGATCGCGTCGATGTCGTGGCCGGCCGCCGCCTCGCGGCCGAGCGCCATGAGCTGTG
This sequence comes from Agrococcus casei LMG 22410, assembly GCF_900163565.1. Taxonomy (GTDB): domain Bacteria; phylum Actinomycetota; class Actinomycetes; order Actinomycetales; family Microbacteriaceae; genus Agrococcus; species Agrococcus casei. The sequence continues at coordinate 361,315 of NZ_FUHU01000026.1, read as the reverse complement.
TGAACACCGAGTCGCCGTCGCGCACTGCGTTCGATCCCTGTGTCTCAAATCGCCTGGTGAGCACCTGGACGTCCTGGGTTGCCGTGTCGAAGAGCATGGTCTTCGCAGACGTGGTGCTTGCCTCCAGCGCCAGGATGATCATGCGCGTCCCTTCGTCGGGTGCACTCTTCGTGCCGAGAATCGATGCAGAGCGCCCCCTGTGAGGAGCCGTTCGATCAATAATATGATCTTTTGAGGCAGGGCGCCACCGTCATGGGGCTGCGGTCACGAAGACGTCGAGGCTTTCGGCTGCTCGGGATCCTCGAGCCTGCCGCGCAGCAGCGCGAGCTCGTCGAGGATGCGCTGCTCGACGACGGTCGGCTGGGGATCCTCGAACTGCTGCTCCTGCATCGCCTGCGTCGTCACGGCGATGAAGAGGTTGAGGATCACGAACGTCGACACGACGCCGTAGAACATCATGAAGGTCCAGGCCCACGGCAGCTCGGCCTGCAGCGGATCGACGATCGTGCTCCAGCCGTCGCCGACCAGCAGCTTGAACAGCGACACCGTAGACCTGCCGAGGTCTGCGAAGTCGGGGGAGTAGGGGCCGAACAGCATCGTGCAGGCCACGATGAAGACGTACATGATGATGGCCAGCAGCCCGCCGATGGAGGCGATGCCCGGAATCGCGGTGATGAGCGCGTTGACCACCTTGCGGAGGCTGGGCACCGACGAGAGCAGTCGCAGCACCCGCAGCACCCTGAGCACGCGCAGCACCTGCAGTGCGCCGCCGGTCGGCAGGTATGACGAGATCACGATGAGCAGGTCGAACCAGTTCCAGCCGCCCTTGAAGAACTGCCAGCCGTACGCGTAGAGGCGCAGCAGGATCTCGACCGTGAAGATGCCGAGCACGACGGTGTCGAGCGCGACCAGCAGAGGGTTGTGCGTGAGCGAAGGGTAGGTCTGCACGCCGATGGCGATGGCATTGACGATGATGACCGTGATGATGGTCGCCTGGAACACGCGATGCTCGACGAGTGCCTGCGCTCGCGTGCGCATAGACCTGCTGTTCTGAGAGTTCACAGAGTTATTCAAGTGCACGTCTCATGTGGGACGCCTGTGAGTCCCGCCTAGAATGTAGCCATGACGACCCTCTCTGATGTACGCGCTGTCGTTGAAGACCTGTGGCCGGCCGATCGGGCAGAGGGTTGGGACGCCGTCGGGCTTGTTGCGGGGGATCCCTCGCAGCGCATCGAGCGCATCCTGCTCGCTGTCGATCCGGTGCTTGAGACCGCCGCCGAGGCTCGTGAGCTCAATGCTGACATGCTGCTGGTGCACCACCCGCTGCTGCTGCGCGGTGTCACCTCCGTCGCCGCAGACCGGCCCAAGGGGCGCATCGTCACCGACCTCATCGGCTCGGGCATCGCTCTCCTGGCCGCGCACACCAACGCAGACATCGTCGAGCGCGGCACGAGCGCCGAGCTTGCGCGGGCCATCGGGCTGACAGAGACGCGGCCGATCGTCGCGAACGGCGCAGACGAGAGCATCGGCCTCGGCCGCATCGGCACGCTGCCCGAGCCGACGACGCTCGGGGCGCTGGCCGCCAAGCTCGCACAGTCGCTGCCCTCGACCGCAACGGGCGTGCGAGGAGCCGGCGACTACACCGAGACCGTGCAGCGCATCGCCGTCTGCGGCGGCGCCGGCGACTCCCTGCTCGAGCATGAAGCCGTGCTCGAAGCCGATGCGTATGTGACTGCCGACCTCAGGCATCACCCCGCGAGCGAGGCGCGTGATCGTCACTCGATGGGCGCAGGCCCCGCGCTCATCGACCTGTCGCACTGGGCGAGCGAATGGCTCTGGCTGAATGCCGCGCGCGAGCAGCTCGCAGAACGGCTTCCTGGAGTCGAGATCACGGTCAGTGATCTTCGCACCGACCCCTGGGACTTCGCGCTGCCGCAGTAGCGCCGCACTACAGTTGTCGAATACGTCAAGAAGGAGATCACCCGTGGCGATGAAAGCATCACCGAACGACCAGAGAAGGCTTCTCGAGCTGCAGCTGATCGACTCGTCGATCGCACGAGCGCAGCGCGCGATCGCCAACCCTCCGCAGGCAGCCGAGATCGATTCGCTCTCCGACAGGCTCGTCGAACTCGACCGGGCCGTGCTCGATAGGCTCGGCAGCGCAGACGACATCACAGCGGTCATCAAGCGGCTCGAAGACGACGCGGGCGTCGTGGAGCAGCGCCGTGCACGCGATCAGCAGCGCCTCGACGGGGGCGCCGACGCGAAGACGGCACAGGCGCTGCAGCAGGAGCTGGCAACGCTCGGGCGACGTCGTGACGAGCTCGACGAGCAGCAGCTCGAGTCGATGGAGCAGCTCGAGGCAGCCCAGCAGGAGCTGGCGGATGCGCGAGCAGCAGCCGACGAGGTCCGCTCGCGTCGCGATGCACTCGTGTCGCAGCGCGACGCAGAGGCCGAAGTGGCGCGCACCGAGCTCGACGGCATCGATGCCGAGCGCAAGGCCGTGGCAGCGACTCTCCCGGGCGACCTGCTGGCCCTCTACGAGAAGATCAGGAGCCGCTACGGCTTCGGCGTGTCTGAGCTGCGGGGCAACCTGTCGGTTGCCGCCGGGGTCGAGCTCACCGCAGCCGAACTCGCAGAGGTGGGACGCGCATCCGACGACGACGTCGTGCAGTGCCCCACGAGCAGTGCGATTCTCGTGCGTCCGGCTGGCGGCATAGCGCTGTAGACTCGAACTTCAGCGAAATGGTCGGCCAGGCGGTCGCGTTGGCTTCGGCCTGCGAGGAACGTCCGGGCTCCGAAGAGCAGCGTGGTGGGTAACGCCCACCCGGGGCAACCCGCGAGAAAGTGCAACAGAAAGCAAGTCCACCGGCCTGGCCGGCAAGGAGTGAAACGGTGGTGTAAGAGACCACCAGCGTCGCGTGTGAGCGCGGCGGCTAGGCAAACCTCACGCGGAGCAAGACCAAGTAGGAAGACACTGAGGCGGCTCGTCTCGTCTTCGGGTTGGTTGCTAGAGCCGTGCGGCAACGCACGGCCCAGATAGATGACCGTCCACGACAGAACCCGGCGTATCGGCCGGCCATCTCGCTGCCTCTCAGGAGACCGCGTCGTGCGCGAGTGCCGCAGCCCCGATGATGCCCGCGTTGTTCTTCAGCGTCGCGATGGCGATCGGTGTCTCGATGTCGATGTGCGGCACGAACTTCTCGGGGCTCTTCGACACCCCGCCCGAGATCACGAACAGGCTCGGGCTGAACAGCACCTCGAGGTGGCGGTAGTAGTCGGTGAGCTCGCGGCCCCAGTCGACCCAGGCCAGGTCACGCCGCTCGCGTGCTCGCGCCGAGAGCAGCTTCTCTGCTGAATCGCCCTGGTGCCAGAGCAGGTGGCCCAGCTCGGAGTTGGGCTGCAGCACGCCGTTGTAGATGAATGCCGAGCCGATTCCGGTGCCGAGGGTCGTGACGAGCACAAGGCCGCCTTGATCCTTTGCCGCGCCGAAGCGCTGCTCGGCGACGCCAGCAGCGTCGGCGTCGTTCACGAAGGTGATGCCGCGCCCGAGGCGCTGCTCGAACAGCCGCTCTGCCTCAAGGCCGATCCACTGATGCGAGACATTGGCTGCGCTCATCGTGCGGCCGTTGCGGACGACCGCGGGGAAGGTCACGCCGACAGGAACCTCAGGGCTTCCGAGCTTCTGGATGAGGGACCACACCGCGTCGATGATGTCGTCGGGCTCGCCTCCCTCAGGAGTCGGCACCTTGATGCGCTTGCTCAGCAGTGTTCCGGACACAGCATCGACGAGCGCGGCCTTCACACCGGTTCCGCCAATGTCGACGCCGATCGCCTGTGCGCTGCTGGCCTGTGCACCGCTGGGCTGAGTCTCGCTGGACTGGGCTTCAGTCATTCTGGTCTCCTGACGGGGCGTTCTGCGCCGCGATCTCGGCGCTTGAGAGTGTGAGGACGTCGACGCCGCGTTCGGTCACGACCATGGTGTGCTCGAACTGTGCCGTGATCGACTTGTCGCGCGTCGTCACCGTCCAGCCGTCGTCCCACATGTCCCATGCGTGGGTTCCGAGCGTCAGCATGGGCTCGATGGTGAAGACCATGCCGGGCTCGATGAGGTCGTCGAAGCGCTCGGTGTCGTAGTGGGGGATGATGAGTCCCGAGTGAAAGCTGCGGCCCACGCCGTGGCCGGTGAAGTCGCGCACGACGCCGTAGCCGAACCGGTCGGCGTACTTCTCGATCGCGCGACCGATGATGTTGACGCGGCGCCCGGGCATCACTGCCTTCATGCCGCGGCGCAGCGACTCCCGTGTGCGCTCGACGAGCTGCTCGACGTCGTCGCTGAGCTCGCCCACTGCAAACGTGCGGTTGAGGTCGCCGTGCATGCCGTCGACGAATGCCGTGACGTCGACGTTCACGATGTCGCCTTCGTCAAGCACGGTGTCGTCGGGGATGCCGTGGCAGATGACCTCGTTGACGCTTGTGCACGACGCCTTCTGGAAGCCGCGGTAGCCGAGGGTCGACGGGTACGCACCGTTGCTGACCAGGTAGTCGTATGCGACCCGGTTGAGTGCTTCGGTCGTCACGCCGGGTCTGACGGCCTCGGCGACTGCATCGAGCGAGTCTGCGGCAATGCGTCCAGCCGTGCGGATGCGCTCGATCTCCTCGGCCGTGTAGACGTTGCCGCCGGTGTGCTTCGCAGGCGCCTTGCGACCGACGTACTCGGGCTTGGTGATGGCGGATGCGGGGGCGGGGTCGGCGTGCACGATTCCGGGAATCAGATGTCCGTCAGAGTTCTTTGGCATAGTGTCGAGTCTAGTTTCACTAGGAGGCAAACATGGCTGAGTACTGGTACAACATGCGAACCGGAGAGGTTGAGGAGGGGCGTCAGTCGCTTCCCGCAGACCTGGCCGGCCCGTTCGGCACTGCAGAGGAGGCTGCCGGCGCACCAGAGGTGATGCGTCGTCGGGCTGCGGAGTGGGCCGAGGAGGATGCTGCAGAAGAGAACGACTGACGCATCTGAGACGCGAAAGAGGGGGATCGAAATCGATCCCCCTCTTTCAGCGTGCTCAGTGGTCGTGCTTCGACTGCTCGAGTTCGCTCTTCGTCACAGGAGTGATGCGGTCCTCGAAGAACCAGCGTGAGAGCGAGCCGCGAATCTTCGTTCCTGCCGTGATGCGACCCGCAGAGTTCGGGCGCTCCTTGGTCGGCTCGTAGGCGTCGAAGCTGGTGAGGCGCCAGCGCTCGTACTCGTCGACGGGCTGGTGCACTTCGATGAACTCGCCGCCGGGCTTGCGCACGATGCGACCGGACTCGAAGCCGTGGAGGACCATCTCGCGGTCCTTCTTCTGGAGTCCGATGGCGATGCGCTTCGTCAGCCAGAACCCGATGATCGGGCCGAGGATGAGCAGAGCCTGCAGCACGTGGATCACGTAGAACACGTTGAGGCTGAAGTGCGTTGCCATGAGGTCGGACGAGGCGGCCGCCCACATCACCGCGTAGAAGATGATGCCTGCCGCGCCGATCGCTGTGCGCGTCGGGTTGTTGCGGGGGCGGTCAGCCATGTGGTGCTCGCGCTTGTCGCCGGTGATCCAGGCCTCGATGAACGGCCAGAAGGCGACGAGCACAAGGAACACGCCCATCACAGCCATGGGTGCGAGGATCGCGATGGTCAGCGTGTAGCCGAACAGCTCGACCTCCCAGCCCGGGGGAACGAGGCGCAGCGCGCCGTCAGCGAAGCCGATGTACCAGTCAGGCTGGGTTCCGGCCGAGACGGGGGACGGGTCGTAGGGGCCGTAGTTCCAGATCGGGTTGATCGTGACGAGCGAAGCGATCAGCATGATCGCACCGAACACCAGGAAGAAGAATCCTCCGGCCTTGGCGGCGAACACCGGCATGATGGGCGAGCCGACGACGTTGCCCTTGGTGCGGCCGGGGCCAGCGAACTGCGTGTGCTTGTTGATGATCAGCAGCAGCATGTGGAGGCCCAGGGATGCGATCAGGATCGCGGGCAGCAGCATGATGTGCAGAATGTACAGTCGCGGAACGATCGCCGTGCCCGGGAACAGTCCTCCGAAGAAGAAGTACGAGATCCAGGTGCCGATGAGCGGTATGCCCTTGACCATGCCGTTGATGATCGCGAGGCCGTTGCCCGAGAGCAGGTCGTCGGGGAGCGAGTAGCCAGTGAAGCCCTCAGCCATTGCGAGGATGAAGAGCAGGAAGCCGATGACCCAGTTGATCTCGCGGGGCTTGCGGTATGCGCCCGTGAAGAACACGCGCAGCATGTGCAGACCGATCGAGGCCACGAAGAGCAGCGCAGACCAGTGGTGCACCTGACGCATGAGCAGGCCGCCGCGGATGTCGAACGAGATGTCGAGCGCCGAGTGGTAGGCCACCGACATTCCGATGCCCTTGAGCGGCACGTACGAGCCCTCGTAGGGGACGTGCGTCATCGACGGGTCGAAGAAGAACGTCAGGAATGTGCCCGAGATCAGGATGGCGACGAATGAGTAGAGCGCAACCTCACCGAGCATGAACGACCAGTGGTCGGGGAAGATCTTTCGCCCGAGGAACGAGACGGCACCGGAGATGCTTGTGCGCTCGTCGAGGTAGTTCGATGCCTTCGACGTGAGGGACTGCTTGCGTGCAGCCTGTGTGGCAGTCATGCGCGGTCCTCCGTGTTCTGGCCGAGCACCTGAACGTGCTCATCGTTGTTGACGTGGTTCTGGCGCTCCCAGAACGACGGGCCGATCGGCTCGGTGAAGTCGCTCTGTGCGACGAGGTAGCCCTCGTCGTCGACAGCGATCGGCAGCTGCGGCAGCGGGCGGGCTGCCGGGCCGAAGATGACTGCCGCGTGGTTCGTCACGTCGAACGTCGACTGGTGGCAGGGGCACAGGAGGTGGTGCGTGTGCTGCTCGTACAGGGCAACGGGGCAGCCGACGTGCGTGCAGATCTTGGAGTACGCGACGATGCCGTCGTACGACCAGCCGCGGCGGCCTTCGACCTCGTTGAGGTCTTCGGCCGGAAGCCTCATGAGCAGGACGACCGCGAGGGCCTTCTGGTCGAGGTAGTCGTGCGCGTGGTTGTCCATGCCGAAGGGGATGACGTGGAACGCGGATCCGATGGTGACGTCGTCTGCCTTGATCGGGGTTCCGGTCGGGTCGAGGGCCAGGCGTGTGCCTGCCTCCCACATCGTGTGGGCGATGGCCTCGACGGCGTCTTCCTTGGGCGCGATGTCGCGGAACATGAACACGGCAGGCAGCGGAAAGAGTGCGAGTGCTGCGATCAGCGAGTTGCGGATCAGCGAGCGACGCGAGAATCCGGACTCCTCGTCGCCGAGCTTGAAGATCTCGACTGCGCGAGCGCGAGTCGCCTCGGTGCCACGAGTCAGGTGGCGGTCTTCAGCGATCTCTTCACCGCTCATGAGCTGGCGTGCCCAGTGGACTGCGCCGAAGCCGATGCCCAGGAGTCCGAGCGACAGCCCGAGACCGAGGAAGAGGTTGTTCAGCCGGACTGAGCCGAGGTCGCTCTCGGTGATGGGGAAGGCGAAGTACGCGACGATCGCGAACACTGAACCGACCATCGAGAGGAGGAACCAGCCGAAGACCTGTCGCTCGGCCCGCTTCTCCTTCTGCGGGTCGAGATCGGTCTGGCGTGGCTTGTGCGGCGGGAACCCTGGGTTCTCAAAGCCGTCATCGGTCACGACTGCGGAGCCGGTGTCGATCTTGTCGAGTGCGTCTCCGTGCGGAGTTGCATCGGCATTCTCATGCGCCGTCATGCTCGTCCTTTCGGTGTCAAGGGAGGTGAATCAGAAAATGGGCTGTGTGAGGGTTGTCAGTTCGGACGGGATGTCAGCCACACCGTGAGTGCGACGATTGATCCGAGGCCGAGCGTCCAGATGAAGAGGCCTTCTGAGACCGGGCCGAGTGACCCGAGGTCCCAACCGCCGACGCTGGGGCTCTCGTCGAGGTAGTGGAGGTACGCGATGACGTCGCGCTTCTCTTCAGGGCTGATGTTGTTGTCGTTGAACACGGGCATGTTCTGCGGGCCGGTGAGCATGGCCTCGTAGATGTGGGCGCCGTCGATGTCGTGCAGGTTCGGAGCGAACTTGCCCTCTGTGAGCGCACCGCCTGCGCCGGCGACGTTGTGGCACATGGCGCAGTTGATGCGGAAGAGCTCAGCGCCGTTGGCGATGTCGACGCCGGTTGCGCTCGTGTCGAGCCACTCCTCATCGGGCTTGTCGGGGCCAGCGCCGAGTGTCTGGATGTACTCGCCCATGGCGTCGGACTGCTCCTGCGTGAACTGCGGGTTGCGCTGGTCAGCCTGGGGTCCCTGGAAGGCGAGGGGCATGCGTCCGGTCATCACCTGGAAGTTGACGGATGCTGCGCCGACTCCGATGAGCGTGGGGCCGTTCTTGGTGCCGACTGCTTCGACGCCGTGGCAGGTCGCGCAGTTCGCCATGTAGAGGCGCTGACCGTCTTCGGCAGTGAGCTGCGACGCTGCGGGGGCAGGAGCTGATGCGTCTGCTGCCTCGCTGACGACTGTGTATCCGCCTCCGACAGCTGCGAGCCCGAGGATCAGGAGCGCTGCGCTTGCGAGAGGGTGCCTGCGGCCTCTGTTCTTTCGCTTAGCCAATGTGGTGTTCCTCTCGTTACCGGAACCAGTAGATGACAAAGTACAGACCGACCCAGACCACGTCGACGAAGTGCCAGTAGTAGGACACGACGTGGGCCGTCGTCTTCTCCTTCGCCGTGAGTCGCTTGACGGCATATGCGCGTCCGATCACGAACAGGAAGGCGAAGAGGCCGAGGGCGACGTGGATGCCGTGGAAGCCGGTGGTGATGAAGAAGCCAGCGCCGTAGGGGCTGGTTGCCATGGAGACGCCCTCAGACAGGAGGATGGCGTACTCGAAGACCTGCACCGAGATGAAGAAGGCGCCCATGAAGTAGGTGAGGTACAGCCACTCGATCATGCCCCACTTGGCGACGTTGAGGAGGCCGCCCGTGCGTCGCTTGCGTCCGTGCTCGCCGATGGCCGTGCCGATCTGGCAGGTGACTGACGACAGAACCAGGACGATCGTGTTGACCGTCGCCAGAGGCACGTTGAGCATCTCTGAGGTGGTCGCGAAGTGGTCGCCGGTTGCGGAGCGAAGCGTGAAGTAGATCGCGAACAGGCCTGCGAAGAACATGACTTCGCTGCCAAGCCAAACGATCGTGCCGACCGCAACGGTGTTGGGCCGCTTCACGAGCTGCTGGGGACTCGGGGTAGACATAGTGGTGCTGGACACGAATCCATCTTAGCCATACTCGGCGCACTCCGATGTTGCCTGACCTGCGTGGCGGGAAGTCGTAGGCTGAGTGCATGCAGGACTTGAATTCATGGCCCACCGTGCTCGAAACGCTGATCGCCGGAGACGACCTCTCGATCGGCCAGGCCGCGTGGGCGATGGAGCAGATCATGACCGGAGATGCGCCCGATTCGCACATCGGAGCACTCCTCGCGGCGCTTCGGGCCAAGGGCGAGTCGGTAGAAGAGCTGGTCGGGTTCCGTGATGCAGTCCTCACGCATGCGCTCGAGCTGCCGGGCGGCAGCGAGATGCTCGACATCGTCGGGACCGGCGGCGACCGTCTCAAGACCGTGAACATCTCGACGATGGCGTCGATCGTCGTCGCCGCATCCGGAGTTCCCGTGCTGAAGCACGGCAATCGCGCTGTGTCGTCGCTCACCGGCACGGGCGACGTGCTGCAGGTGCTCGGCCTCGTGCCCGAGAGCAGCGATCCGGCGGTCGTGCGCGCGATCTTCGACGAAGTCGGCATCTCCTTCGCGCACGCCGCGAGGTTCCACCCGGGCTTCGGCAATGTCGCAGCGCTTCGCAAGTCGCTCGGCATCCCGACCGTGTTCAACGTGCTCGGCCCGCTCGTGCATCCCTCCAGGCCCGAGGCCAGTGCACTTGGCGTCGCAGACAAGGCGATGATCGAGAAGTTCGTCGGCGTCTACGCGACTCGTGGAGCCACCGCCCTCGTGTTCCGCGGCGAAGACGGCCTCGACGAGGTGTCGACCACCGGATTCACCCAGATCTTCGAAGTGTTTCGCGGCGACGTCATCGAGTACTCGCTCGATGCCCGTGAGCTCGGCATCCCTCGCGCCAGCGTCGAAGACCTCCGCGGAGGCGACCCCGAGCACAACGCGAAGGTGCTCGAGGCCACGATGGCCGGCGAAGAAGGGCCGGTGCGCGACATCGTGCTGCTGAACGCCGCTGTCGGCCGAGCAGCCTGGCAGCTGCACACGAGCCAGGGGCAGACGGGGCGGCCGCTGCTGGAGCGGATCCGCGAGCAGCTCGAGATCGTGACCGAGGCGCTGGCGAGCGGCGCGGCGCAGAAGAAGCTGGATGCATGGCGCTCCGCGGTGCAGTCCCGCTAGGCACGCCCGCAAAGGGCGCGGGCACACGGCTCACCCGCTCGGCGGTGGCGCCGTGGAAGATCGTCGAGCTCGCCTGGGGCGGCGCTCGTCATCGTTCGCTGCTGCTCTACGCGATCTTCATCTCAGGCGTGTTCGCGGGGTTCGCGCTGCCGTCGATGGTCACGCAGCCGCCCGACTTCCTGACGCTCCAGTCGCTGCGCTACCTGTCGTGCGTGCTCTTCGCAGCCGGGGTGCTCGCAGCTCCGACGAATGCGCACAACCGCGCTCTGGCGCTGTTCGCGCTGCTGGCGTTCACCCTCATGATCCAACCGCGCTCGCTCATCGCTGCCGGCGAGCTCGGCTTCCAGGTGACCTACGGGATGCAGGATGCGCTGCGCTTCGCAAGCGTCGGCGCGCTCATGGCCTACTGGCTGACGCTTCGCATGCGGCATCCGATCTCGTGCATCATCACGATGGGCCTGTACTCGATCGTCTGCGGACTGCACTTTCTGTTCGGCTCGACGCTCATCCGCTCTCTCGCAGTGCCCTCGGGGCTGGGCGAGTCCGATGTGAGCCATGACGAGGCGTACATCTGGTCGGTGACGCTGGTGCTGACGGTGCCGATGCTCTTCTTCTGCGCGTGGATCGACTCGTACGTTCGCAGTGCGGTTCCGCTGTACGGCATCGAGTACAAGAGTCGGATGCACGACCTCGACCCGAAGGCCGACACCCGGTACCTGCAGGGGTGGGTGGCGTTCTGGCTGTTCATCGACGTATGGGCCGTAGAACGAGCAAGCAGAGTGCTTCGCACACCAGCCGCACTGAAGGGCGACCGTGAATGGTATGCGCGCACTCTGCTTGCGATCTCCAGCACACGTCTTGTGATCGTGATGCTGGTGGCCGTCTCGCTGACGATTGTGCTCGTCAACCAGACGTACCGTCCGTTCTAGCTGTTGTCGACGTCGTCATCGACCCAGTCGAAGGTCTTCGTGACTGCCTTCTTCCAGTTGCGGTAGGTGCGGTCACGCTCCTCTTCGTCCATCTGGGGCTCCCAGCGCTTGTCTTCCTGCCAGTTCTTGCGCAGGTCGTCGAGGTCCTTCCAGTAGCCGACGGCGAGTCCGGCCGCGTATGCGGCACCGAGAGCCGTCGTCTCAGCGACGACGGGCTTGACGACGGGCACGCGCAGCAGGTCAGCCTGGAACTGCATGAGCGTGTCGTTGGCCGTCATGCCGCCGTCGACCTTGAGCTCGGTCAGGTCGACGCCGGAGTCGGCGTTGACGGCGTCGAGCACCTCGGTCGACTGGAAGGCGGTCGCCTCGAGGGCGGCCCGTGCGATGTGCCCCTTGTTGACATAGCGGGTCATGCCGACGAGCGCACCGCGGGCGTCGGGACGCCAGTACGGTGCGAAGAGGCCAGAGAACGCAGGCACGAAGTACGCGCCTCCGTTGTCTTCGACCGACTTCGCCAGGTCTTCGACCTGCGCTGCGTCTGAGAACAGGCCGAGGTTGTCGCGAAGCCACTGCACCAGCGAGCCGGTGACGGCGATCGAGCCCTCGAGCGCGTAGTTGGTCGGCTGGTCGCCGAGCTTGTACGCGACCGTGGTGAGCAGGCCGTTCTCGGAGGCGACAATCTCTTCACCGGTGTTGAAGATCATGAAGTTTCCGGTGCCGTAGGTGTTCTTCGCCTCGCCGCGGTCGAACGCGACCTGGCCGAAGGTGGCAGCCTGCTGGTCACCGAGGATGCCTGCGATAGGCGTCTCGCGAAGCAGCGACTCGCCAGCCGCGTGGCCGTAGATCTCAGACGAGGAGCGGATCTCGGGCAGCATCGACTTCGGAACGCCGAAGTCCTTCAGGATCTCGTCGTCCCATTCGAGCGACTCGAGGTCCATGAACAGGGTGCGCGAGGCGTTCGTGACGTCGGTCGCGTGCACGCCGCCGTTGACGCCGCCGGTCAGGTTCCAGAGCACCCACGTGTCGGTGGTTCCGAACAGCAGGTCTCCGGCTTCAGCCTTCTCGCGAGCTCCGTCGACGTTGTCGAGGATCCAGATGATCTTCGTGCCGGCGAAGTAGGTTGCGAGCGGAAGCCCGACCTTCTTCTTGTAGCGGTCGGTGTCGCCGTCTGCGAGGCGGTCGACGATCTTCTGCGTGCGGGTGTCCTGCCAGACGATGGCGTTGTAGACCGGCTCGCCCGTGTTCTTGTCCCAGACGACCGTGGTCTCACGCTGGTTGGTGATGCCGATCGCCTTGATGTTGTGGCGTGTGATGTTCGCCTTCGAGAGTGCCTGGCCGATCACCTCGCGGGTGTTGTTCCAGATCTCCTTGGGGTCGTGCTCGACCCAGCCGGCGTGGGGCATGATCTGCTCATGCTCCATCTGTCCGGTCGAGACGATCTTGCCTTCGTGATCGAACACGATGGCGCGCGATGACGTCGTTCCCTGGTCGATTGCGATGATGTAGTCGTTCATTGTTCTGTTACTCCTTCAGCTATGCAGCGGCGATGAGCAGGACAGGGGCGAGGACACCGGCGAGGGCGCCTCCGAGGAGGGGGCCGAACACCGGCACCCACGAGTATGACCAGTCGCTCGAGCCCTTGCCCTTGATGGGCAGGATCGCGTGTGCGATGCGGGGGCCGAGGTCACGGGCGGGGTTGATGGCGTATCCGGTGGGGCCACCGAGCGATGCACCGATCGAGATCACGATGAGGGCCACGGCGAGACCGGTGAAGGTCGACACCTCGTTGCCTGCGAGGCCGAACGAGAGAATTGCGAACACCAGGACGAAGGTCGCGATGACCTCAGTGACGAAGTTGAGACCGTAGTTGCGGATCTCGGGGCCGGTCGAGAAGATGCCGAGCTTCTTGCCCGGGTCTTCTTCTGCGTCGATGTGGTCCTTGTAGACCACCCACATGAGCGTGGCACCGATGAAGGCGCCGAGCATCTGTCCGACGAGCGAGACGGCGTATGCGCCCCAGGGGATCGTCGCGCCCTCCATCAGGCCGTTGACGATCAGACCGAGCGTGACTGCCGGGTTGATCTGCGCGCCCGAGTAGACCGAGACGAGCACACCGGTGAAGACTGCAAGACCCCAACCGAAGTTGATCAGAAGCCAGCCGCCTCCGTTGCCCTTCGTTCCTTTGAGGATCGCGTTGGCGACAACGCCGCCACCGAGCAGCAGGAGCATCGCTGTTCCCACCGTCTCGGAGATGAATACGAGACCAAGATTGTCCACGTTGACCTTCTTTCTTGAGTGAGAGGGTTGCTCCCACTGTGCTAGGTAGTCACTCAGCATAGGACGAATCGTTTTCAGCTGAGGAGATTTCTCGCAATGCGTGTCAAACGAGTCGCGTCTGCCTTAGATTGGAGTTCAGCAATCGAGCTCGGGAGGGGTTTCCATGAAGAAGCTGATCAATGACCCAGAGGATGTCGTCCGCGAGAGCGTGCAGGGCTTCGGCCACGCGCACGACGACATCTTGACAGTGTTTGAAGAGCCGCCGTTCGTGATCGCACGCAAGGATGCGCCGGTTGCCGGAAAAGTCGCTCTCGTCTCGGGCGGAGGCTCGGGTCACGAGCCGCTGCACGGCGGATTCGTCGGCCGCGGCATGCTCGACGCCGCGGTGCCGGGGCCCGTCTTCACATCGCCGACTCCCGACCCGATTCTCGCAGCGACCAAGGCCGTCGACTCGGGCGCCGGCGTCGTGCACATCGTGAAGAACTACACCGGCGACGTGCTGAACTTCGAGACCGCAGCCGACTTGGCGCTGGCCGAGGGCATCGAGGTTGAGACGGTGCTGGTCGACGATGACGTCGCAGTCAAGGACTCCCTGTACACAGCCGGTCGTCGCGGTGTCGCCGGCACGATGCTGGTCGAGAAGATCGCCGGAGCCGCAGCCGAGCGAGGAGACGACCTCGCTGCCGTCGCCGAGATCGGTCGACGCGTCAACGCGAACACCCGCTCCATGGGCCTGGCGCTGGCGCCCTGCACCGTGCCGCACGCCGGCGAGCCGAGCTTCACGCTTGATGAGACAGAGGTCGAGATCGGCATCGGCATCCACGGCGAGCCGGGTCGAGAGCGCATCGCAATCGAGAGCGCCGACGCCCTGACCGATCGACTGCTCGAGCCGATCCTCGAAGACCTGCCCATCGCATCCGGCGATGACGTGCTCGTGCTCGTCAACGGCATGGGCGGCACTCCGCAGTCCGAGCTCTACATCGTCTACCGTCGTGTCGCCGAGGTGCTCGCAGAGCGCGGCATCAGCGTCACGCGCAAGATCGTGGGCAACTACGTGACGAGCCTCGAGATGCAGGGCGCGTCGGTGACGCTGCTCAAGCTCGATGCTGAGATGACCGAGCTCTACGACGCACCTGTGCACACTGCTGCGCTTCGGTGGGGACTCTGATGGCGGGCGTGCTCGACACCGCGGCGACGGTCAGCTGGATCCGTGCGATCGGAGCCGTCATCGCCGAGCAGGAGCAGCACCTGACGACGCTTGACCGAACGATCGGCGACGGCGACCACGGGGCTAATATGCGACGCGGCTTCGCTGCGGTCACCGAGAAGCTCGACGGCGAGTTCGCCGACCCGGAAGAGGTGCTGAAGACGGTGGCGACAACGCTGATCTCGACCGTCGGCGGCGCGAGCGGACCGCTCTACGGCACGGCGTTCCTGAAGGGTTCGATGGCCGTGAAGGGCCGGGCCGAGCTTGACGGCGCTGGCGTCGCCGCGTTCATCCGGGGCGCGGCCGACGGCGTCAAGGCGCGCGGCAAGGCTGAGGCGGGCGACAAGACCATGGTCGACGCGTGGCTGCCGGCAGCCGAGGCTGCCGAGGCAGCGGCCGCGGACGGGGCGGATGCGCAGGCAGTGCTGAGCGCGGCGGCTGCGGCTGCGCGCAAGGGCGCGGAGGAGACCGAGCCGATCGTTGCCAGAAAGGGCAGGGCGAGCTACCTGGGGGAGCGGGCCATCGGGCATCGTGACCCGGGCGCCGAGTCGACGGCGTTCATCCTGGGGGCAGCCGAGTGAGTGTCGAGCTGATCATCGTCTCGCACTCGTCGAAGCTGGCTGAAGGAGTCGTCGAGCTCGCACAGCAGATGGCCGAGGACGTTCGCCTGCACGCCGTGGGCGGCACGGACGAGGGCGGCATCGGCACGAGCTTCGACCGCGTGCAGCAGGCGGTCGAAGCCAGCGGCGACGCCGTCGTGCTGTGCGACCTCGGCAGCGCGGTCATGACCGCCGAGTCGGTCATTGACTTTCTCGACGACGATGCTCGTGCGCGCATCCGTCTTGCTGATGCTCCGCTCGTCGAGGGTGCTGTCGCCGCGGCAGTCGCAGCGCAGTCCGGTGGGTCGCTCGACGAGGTGCTGGCAGCGGCCGAGTCTGCCGCAGGCAGCGCCGAAGAGTCTGCCGCAGGCGGCAGCGATGAGCCTGCGACGGTCGTGTCGGCGGAGGCCGATGCGGCGGCTGCGGATGCCGGAACCGTCACTGCGACCGTCGTGCTGGTCAACGAGAGCGGTCTGCACGCACGGCCCGCGAGTGCGCTGACGAAGCTTGCGGCGACCTTCGATGCTGAGGTGAAGGTTAACGGCGTGAACGCCAAGTCGCTGCTGAGCATCATGGCGCTGGGGCTCGCCAAGGGCGCCGAGGTGGTCTATGAGGCAGACGGAGCGGATGCGCGAGCGGCGATCGAGGCGCTCGTCGCACTCACCGAAGAGGGCTTCGGCGAGTAGTCGCTAGACCCTGACGACGTGGGGCTTCCACTTCTCGTCTTCGACCTTCTTGACGACGAACGAGCAGATGGGCTGGATCTTGAGCCCGTCGTCGACGGTCGCCTGCAGCGCGAAGTCGACGAGCTGTGAGCCGAGCCCTCGGCCGCCGAACTCGTCGGCGACGTGGGTGCTGGTGAACGATCGAACGCCATCGGCGTCGATGTAGGCGGCTGTGCCGGCAAGCTTGCCGTCGACCGTGATCTCGAACCGGTCGTGGGCGGGGGCGTGCTGAACCTCGATGTTCTCACTCATAGCCACAGGATAGTACGGACATCCTCGCAAGGCTATAACTGTGCGTTATAGTTTCGGCATGCAGCTCGATCCCAAGCGATTGCTCATCTTTCGCACAGTAGCCCGTGAAGGAAGCGTCTCCGGCGCGGCGCGCGCCCTCGGATGGACGCAGCCGGCCGTGAGTCAGCACCTTCGTGCCCTCGAGAACGAGATCGGCATGCCCGTCATGCTGCGCAGCGCATCCGGTGTGACGCTCAATGAAGCAGGGGGGCGGCTGCTCCGATACGCCGATTCGATCGCGGGAGCACTGCAGTCAGCCGAGAGCGACCTGGAGGAGCTTGCCTCGGGCGGCGGCACTGTGCGCGTCGCTGCGTTCCCTTCGGCGATGGCCGACCTTGTTCCGGCTGCGATCGCCGAAGTCGCCGAGGCTTCGCCGAGCATTCGCGTGCGCGTGACCGAGCTCGAACCGCCCGAGGCGATCGCTGCGACGCTCGCCAACGACGCCGACATCGCTGTCGTGTTCGAGTATGAGGATGCAGCCGACGACGTCGCCCTCGCGACAACCGTGCTCGGCTACGACACGAGCTTCGTGATCGTTCCCTCCGATCACGAGCATGCCGACCGCGGGCGGGCGCAGCTCGACGACTTCGCGGCCGACTCCTGGGTTGCGGGCTGTGTCAGGTGCAGTGCGCACCTGCAGGCGATGGCCAAGGCGAGCGGCTTCACTCCGAACGTCGTGCACGAGACCGACGACTTCCACGCCGCGCAGTCGCTGGTCGCCAGAACCGGCTCTGTGACGCTCTTGCCGGGCATGGCCATGCGCGCCTACCAGCGCCCCGACGTCGCCGCGATCGCCGTCGAGGGCGACCGCGGCCGTCGGCTGGTGCTTCGCTACCGGCAGGGTGCAGAGCTCGTGCCTGCTGTGAAGCAGGTGCTGAGTGCACTCGAGTCATCGATCGTCGCGACCCTGCCGGGCGACACTTCGGGCCTCTGAAGCGTCGGGAATAGACCCGCTTTCACAGCGTTGCCTTTGTTGTTAAAGTTTTAAGCAACAAGACCCGCAAGGGCTGACGCAGGGGAGTGGCCATGACCGCAGAGCACGCAGGGATCGAGCTCGGTCTCGACTCGTTCGGAGACCTCACGTCGAACGCCGACGGCTCGCGCCGCTCGTCGGCCGAGGTCATCCGCGACCATATCGAGCACGCGCGCATCGCAGATGCAGCAGGCGTCGACGCGATCAGCTTCGGTGAGCACCACCGCGACGACTTCGCGATCTCGGCTCCTGACATGGTGCTGGCCGGCGCATCCGGCGTGACGGAGCGCATCAAGCTCGGCACCGCTGTCACGGTGCTGTCGAGCGATGACCCGATTCGCGTCATCGAGCGCTTCAACACCCTCGATGCCATGTCGAACGGGCGTGCCGAGATCACGGTCGGGCGCGGCTCGTTCACCGAGTCGTTCCCGCTGTTCGGCTTCAAGCTCGCAGACTACGAGATGCTGTTCGAAGAGAAGTTCGACATGTTCGCGAAGCTGCTCGATCGGCCAGAGACTTTCTCGTGGCAGGGCACCCACCGCGCACCGGTGCAGGACGGTGTCATCATGCCGAAGAGCGAGCAGCGGCTCGGCGCCTGGGTCGGCGTCGGCGGCTCGCCGCAGAGCGTCGTGCGATCCGTGACGCACCGGGTTCCGATGATGCTGGCGATCATCGGCGGATCCGCTGAGCGATTCATGCCGTTCGTCGGCCTGTACCGCAAGGCGCAGGAGGAGATCGGTGTGCCCGCCATGCCGCTCGGCGTGCACTCGCCCGGACACATCGCCGAGACCGACGCCGAGGCTCGCGAGCAGGTGCGCGACTCGTGGATCGAGAACCGCAATCGCATCGGAGCAGAGCGCGGATGGGCGCAGGCGCGTCCTGAGGAGTTCGACGGCGAGGTCGAGCACGGGGCCCTGTATGTCGGCTCGCCCGAGACGGTGGCGACTAAGATCGCCGACACCGTGCTGAAGCTCGGCCTCGACCGATTCGACCTCAAATACAGCAACGGGCCCGTACAGGACGAACACCTGCGACGCTCGGTTGAGCTGTACGGCACCGAAGTGATTCCGCGGGTGCGAGAATTGGTCGCCAAATCGCGCTAGATTCTCGATACATTGGCGAGTATGGCTGATACCCCGCTTGCCCTGTCTCGAATCGTTGCTCACGGACTGACTCGGCCCGGCGGCACCGTGCGCGAGGTCGTGCAGGCGCAGCTTGCCATGCAGGGGCAGGATCTGCCCGGCGTCATCGCGTCGATCGCGCTGCGCACCGGGGGAGCGGTGCAGGATGTGCTCGACGCGTTCGACCGTGGCGAGATCGTGCGCGCGTACCCTATGCGCGGAACCGTGTTCGCGATGGCTGCAGAGGATGCTCTGTGGGTGGGGGAACTGTGCAACGCTGCGCAGGTGCGTGCTCAGATCAAGCGTCGTGCCGCACTCGGCCTCAGCGACGGGTCGTTTGACATCGGCCGCCTCATTCTCGAGCGGGTCGCGTTCGAGGGTGTTCCGCGGGCCGAGCTGTTCGCCGAGTGGCAGAACGCGGGCATCGAGACCTCCGGCGGCCGCGGCTATCACATGCTCAGCCACTTCGTGCAGATCGGGGTGGCCAGCTACGGAAGCTGGAACGGGTCCGACAACAACGTGCATCTGGCGGAAGAGTGGCTGCCTGAGGGCTCCGGGCTGGAAGGTCGATTCAACGGGGACCGTGTGGCTGCCGCCACCGAGCTGCTGGGGCGGTACTTTGCCTCGCATGGGCCTGCGAGCATCCGCGATGCCGCATGGTGGACCAAGCTGCCGCTCAAGCTCCTTCGGGAGGCCGCAGAGGGTCTGGGTGATTCAATCGAACGCGTCGAGACCGACGGCGAGACGCTGTACCAGCGGGCTGGCCTGGCCGACGAGATCGCGGAGGAGGGCAAGATTGCTCGAGAGCCGCGTTTGATTCCCGGATTCGATGAGCTCATGCTCGGGTATCCCGACCGCTCGTACATGGCGGGCGAGGAGCACCTCGACAAACTCGCTCCTGGCAACAACGGCGTGTTCAAGCCGACGGCGATCGCCGGCGGTGCCGTGCAGGGCACATGGAAGCGCGCAGGTCGTCCTGGCAAGCGATCATTTGTGCTTGCGCCGTGGCGGGCGGTCTCAGACACGCGGATGCGCGGATTCGAGCGGGCGTTCGCGGCGTTCCCGTTTGCGAGCGAATGAAGGAGCATGATGGCGACGTTTGAGATCAATCGGTCACTGCGAGGCGCGGAGGCGTTCAAGGCGACGGTCGAGGCTGCGAAGTACAAGCAGGAAGGCGACTACTTCGTCTTCTACGCGGATGCCTCAGGCACGAAGAAAGTGCTGACCGTGAAGGCCGAAGTCGTCGTCACGATCGACACGGCCACGGATCGGTAGACCCGCTGTGCCAGACGACTTGGTGCTCGAGCGCTGGTTCGATGCTGGAGCTGACGCTGTGTGGTCGCACCTGACAGACGTCACACGGCTGGACGAGTGGCTCGGGCATCCGCTCGAGAGTGCACCTGCGGTCGGGGGAGTCATGTCGATCGACCACGGTGGCGGGTACATCTGCACGTCGGTCATCGAGAATTGCGATACTGAGCAAAGGTCGCTGATCGTGAGTTGGAGCTTTCCTGACGAGCCGCAGACCCGTGTGAGCGTGCAGGTGGCGTCAATGGGCTCGTGTGCACAGAGCCGGTTGACGCTGCGACATGCAGGCCTGGGGGACTTGCGCGACGAGTACGCGCACGGCTGGGCAACGCATCTGGCGTACTTCGAGGCGTCGTTGGGAGGGCTGCCACTCGACTTGGCTGAGTTCTGGAGCGTGCACGCAGCGTTGGCGGCGTCAGTGACGGAAGTTCGCGCCGGCGATGCGGGATGAGCGGGCTGCTCGAGGGGAGAGGCCGGGTGCGCTTCTGGTGCTGTGTTCAGTGTTCCTGCCGGACGCTGATGCGTTCGAGCAGCTCCAGGCTGTCGTTCATCGACTGCAGCACAGAGTTGGAACCGTGGATCCAAGCTCCGCCGTCGCGCAGGGTTCGGCGCAGATCCTCCGGCAGTGCGCTGAAGTCGAATGTCTCGGTGACGACAGTGGTGTTGCCGTCCTCTGGCGTCAGGGTGTATCCCCAGCTGTAGCCCGCAGGAATGCCGACGTTGGCGGGCTCGTTGCCCTTGGCACGCGAAGTGTCGCCAGGAGCAGGTTGCCAGGATATGCGCCGGCCCGGCTCAAACTCGACGACATGGTTGATCATCAGGTAGTCGTCGCCGAGACGATGCATCTGCATGGTGAACGTGTCGCCCACCTTCGTGATGAGCTGGTCGACGAGGGTGCCTCGGAGCATATTGGAGCCATCGATGTCCACGTGACGCCGTGGAGTTGCCAAGATGCTGAAAATGATGCTCGCCGGTGCTGCAATGCGGCGTGTGGCTTTGATTGCGTTGCTCGCTTCTGTCACAGTCCGGTCCTTTCTGTCGCTCGCACCAGCAGTTCATCCTGTCAGACGATGAGGGGAGGGCTGGGGCTCGCGCGGTGGGCCGGCAGGAAACGTGACCTGACATAATGTGCATTATCGGCGTTTTGTCGATCTGCCAGAAGTAGTGTTGCACCATGGATGATCTTGAGCCGCGCCACGTCGACATCGACTGGTCTGACGCACGCGCTGCGAACCAGCTGAACTGGAACGATCGAGCGTCGCTGCACGAGGAAGCGTATGGCATCGAACGCTATGCGAATGACCGTGAGCTGATCTCTGGCGTCGTTCGCGAAGATGCTCCCGTGCTGTCGCAGCATCTGAATGCTGGGCTCTCTAGTCTCGACCTGCTGCACCTGCAGTGTCACATCGGAACAGACACGATTTCGCTGGCACGTCTCGGAGCGCGTGTCACCGGCCTCGACTTCTCGCCCGCTTCGCTAGAGGTGGCCAAGCGTCTCGCTATTGAAGCTGACATAACGGCTGACTGGGTTGAGGCTGACGTGCTGGACGCCCGCCAGGCCGTCTCGGGCGACTTTGATGTCGTCTACACGAGCATCGGCACGATCATCTGGCTCCCCGATCTTGATCGCTGGGCGCAGCAGATTGCTGCACTGCTTCGAACTAATGGAGTATTCTTCATTCGAGACGGGCATCCGATGATGTACGCGCTCGACGAAGAGGCGCCCGACCTGACGCTGCGCTGGGGCTACTTCCCCACCGGTCAGGCTCAGACGTGGGACGACGAGACTACATACGCGGGCGACGGAAAAGTCGAGCACACCAGAACCTACGAATGGCCGCATCCGATCTCGGAGATCATCACGGCGCTGCTTCGCGCGGGGCTCGTCATCGAGCGCCTCGATGAAGGGCAGACGCTCCCCTGGCGATTCTCGCCGCGCATGGTCGAGCTCGAGGACGGCGACTTCGCCTGGCCAGACTCCGAGCGCAGCATCGTGCCCTGCACGTTCACGATCGTGGCACGCAAGCCCTGACTGAACTCCAAAAGGAGATCAGAATTGCCGGAGCTGTTTGAAAGGGAGGTGAATCCCCCGAATATCGCCAATGGGAGCTGTAGGGGCTCTCATTGGAGGTCTCAGCTCCTTTTCGGGTCGCACGGTCAAAACTGAACTCCCTTTGGAGTTCAGCTCGCTACTGGCCCACGTACTTGGCGAGGTGCTGGCTCGTCAGTGTGCGCGCATCCGCCACGAGCTCAGCAGGCGACCCCGTGAAGATCACGCGTCCGCCGTCGTGCCCGGCGCCCGGGCCCATGTCGATGACCCAGTCGGCGTGTGCCATGACCGCCTGATGATGCTCGATCACGATGACCGTCTTACCGCTGTCGACCAGCCGGTCGAGCAGCTCGAGCAGCCCGCGGACGTCGGCGAGATGCAGCCCGGTCGTCGGCTCATCGAGCACGAACACGCCGCCCTTGTCACCCATGTGCGTCGCAAGCTTGAGCCGCTGCCGCTCTCCGCCTGACAGCGTCGTGAGGGGCTGGCCGATCGTCAGATACCCGAGCCCCACATCGCGCAGGTGCGTCAGGATGCGCGCGGCAGCCGGGATCTTCGAATCTGCGGACGAGTAGAACTCAAGGGCGTCGTCGACCGAGAGCGACAGCACCTCGTCGATGCTGCGGCCGCTGAACGTGAAGTCGAGCACCTCGGCGAGGAACCGGCGGCCGTCGCAGACCGTGCACGTCGTCGACACTCCCCTGGCGATGGCGTAGTCGCTGTAGATGACGCCGGCACCCTTGCAGTTTGGACAGGCGCCCTCGGAGTTCGGGCTGAACAGGGCGGGCTTCACGTCGTTGGCCTTGGCGAACGCCTTGCGGATGTGATCGAGCAGCCCCGTGTACGTCGACGGGTTCGAGCGCCGAGACCCCTTGATCGCGCCCTGGTCGACGAACACGACGTCGTCATGATGGGCAAGTGAGCTGTTGATCAGCGAGCTCTTGCCGCTGCCGGCGACTCCGGTCACGGCCGTGAGCACACCGAGGGGCACATCGACGTCGACCTGCTGCAGGTTGTTCGTGGCTGCTCCGCGAATCTCGATCGCCGACGACCACGGGCGCACCTCGCGCTTCAGCTGCACACGAGTGTCGAGGTGGCGGCCGGTTGCGGTGTCGCTCGCGCGCAGCGCCTCGACGGTGCCCTCGAAGGTGACGGTGCCGCCGGCGGATCCCGGCCCCGGCCCGATGTCGACCACGTGGTCGGCAATGGCGATCGTCTCGGGTTTGTGCTCGACGACGAGCACGGTGTTGCCCTTGTCGCGCAGCTCTTCGAGCAGCGCGTTCATCTTGTCGATGTCGTGCGGGTGCAGCCCGGTGGTCGGCTCGTCGAAGACGTAGGTCACGTCGGTCAGCGCCGAGCCCAAGTGACGCACCATCTTGGTTCGCTGCGCCTCGCCGCCGCTGAGGGTTCCGCTCGCACGGTCGAGGGCGAGATAGCCCAGGCCGATGCCCACGAACGAGTCGAGCAGCTCCTGCAGCGGGGCGAGCAGGCCCGCGGCTGACGGCTCGTCGAGCTCGCGCACCCATTCGGCCAGGTCTGACACCTGCATGGCGCACAGGTCGGCGATGCTCCTGCCGTCGATCTTCGATGACCTGGCCAGATCGCTCAGGCGCGTGCCATCGCACGCCGGGCACTGCTGGAACGCCACCGCACGGTCGACGAAGGCGCGGATGTGCTTCTGCATCGACTCGCGGTCCTTCTGCAGAAACGATTTCTGGATCTTCGGCACGAGACCCTCGTAGGTGATGTTCATGCCGTTGAACTTCACTTTGGTCGGCTCTTTGTGCAGCAGGTCGTGACGCTCCTGCTCGCTGTAGTCGCGAATCCGCTTGTCTGGGTCGAAGAATCCCGACTCGACGATCATCTTCTCGTTCCAGCCGCCCGGGTTGTATCCCGGAATCGAGAATGCGCCCTCTGCCAGAGACTTCTCGTCGTCGAACAGCTGCGTCAGATCGAGGTCGGAGACTTCGCCCATGCCTTCGCACTCGGGGCACATACCGCCGATGATCTCGAAGTCGCGGCGCTCCTTCGTGCCCTTTTTCTCGCCGGTGGCGATGGTCACAGCCCCTGCGCCGCTGACCGAGGCGACGTTGAACGAGAACGCCTGCGACCCTCCGACATGCGGATGCCCGAGTCGAGAGAACAGGATGCGCAGCATCGCGTTCGCGTCAGTGACGGTTCCGACGGTCGAGCGCGAGTTCGCGCCGAGCCGCTCCTGGTCGACGATGATCGCGGTCGTCAGGCCCTCGAGCCGGTCGACGTCTGGCCTGCCCAGCGCAGGCATGAAGCCCTGCAGGAACGCGCTGTAGGTCTCGTTGATCATCCGCTGCGACTCGGTCGCGATCGTGCCGAACACGAGCGAGCTCTTACCCGACCCCGACACACCGGTGAACACCGTGAGGCGCCGCTTCGGAAGGTCGAGAGAGACGTCTTTCAGGTTGTTCTCGCGAGCCCCGATGACGCGGATGCGGTCGTGCTGGTCAGCAGGATGCATCAGCGGTCGTCGGTGCCGCCGTCGGTGTCGGCCTCATCGTTGGGTGAGCCGTGGCTCATCGCCTCGCGGCTGCTCTCGGTGGAGTCGGCTCGCTTGCGCCTGCCCACGAAGAACAGCGCTGCGCCCGCCACTACGACGAGCACGGCAATCAGAATGAACACCCACGACGCGATGTCGGTCGCTGCCTCCGGAAGAATCGTCATGGCCAAAGCCTAGTGTCTGCCGGTGCCCTGTGCGCTACCTCTCGCCGGCAACAGGAAGCCTGCGATCCCACCAGTCCATCACGTGCGCGAACCGCTCGACGCGGTGCCTCGGCTGGCCGCCGCGTGTCAGCTCGTGGTTCTCGCCGGGGAACACCAGCAGCTCGGCGTCGACGCCGTTGCGCCGCAGGGCCGCGTAGTACCGCTGGGCCTGTTCGAGCGGGCATCGGAAGTCGAGCTCGGAGTGCACGACGAGGGTCGGCGTGCGCACCTGGTCGACAACCGCCATAGGCGACTGCGTCAGCGTGTGCTCGGCGTCGTAGCCCGTGTACTCCTCGCTGAAGAACGAGCCGATGTCGCTCGTGCCGATGAACGCTGCCGGGTCGAGGTAGCCGCGCTCGACGAGTGCCGCGGTGAAGCGGTGGTCGTGTGCGATCGTCCACGCGGTCAGGTATCCGCCGTACGAGCCGCCCATGACGCCCATGCGCTGGCCGTCGAGCTCGGGATGAGCCTGCAGCGCGCCTTCGAGGAAGTCGAGCACGTCGGTGAGGTCGACCGTGCCCATCGCCTCCTTGATGGCTGCTCCGTGCTCGCGGCCGTAGCCGCTGGAGCCGCGGGGGTTGCACTGCACGACCGCGTAGCCGGCTTCGACCGCGATCTGCGCCTCGTCGAACACGTGCACGCCGTACTGCGCGAACGGGCCGCCGTGGATGTTGAGCAGCACCGGGTGCGGCCCGGGGCCCTCAGGAACCCACACCCACCCGTGCACCGAGCCGCCGTCGCGGTTGGCGATGTCGTGCTCGGTGGGGCTGACGAGACCTGTGGCCTGCAGCGCGGCGCCGAAGTCGGTGAGGGGCGACCATGCGCCGTCTGCGACGAGGCCGAGCTCGCCGTATGACGTCGGCGTCTGTGCCGAGGCAACGATCGTGTCGCCTGCGACGGCCGCCGAGGTGATCTCCTGATCCGAGTCGGTCAGCGTCTCGACGCTGTCGCGGGTCACGCGAACGAGCTGCACGCGGCCGCGAGTGCGACGCAGGGCGAGCACGCCGCCGTCGATCGCGACGAGACGCGAGCCCGGGTCGCCGAAGTCGTGCGTGTCGGGGTCGGTCAGCAGTCGAGCGGTGCCGTCTTCAACGACGTACACGCTGGTGGACTGTGCGACGAAGTCACGGCCGCTCTCCCCGACCGTGCTGGCGAGCAGCCACACCGAGCCGTCAGTCTCGATCGCTCCGCCGATGCTGAGGTTCGCGTCGACTCCGACGAGGTCGCGAGGCTCAGCCCCTGGCGCGTCGGCGTCGATGACGACGAGTGAGGCGCGAAGGTCGTCGTCGCGCGACTCGTGGCGGTCGGTGATCGCGAGGATGCCTGCTGCTGACCAGTCGCAGAGCGCGTAGTCGACGGAACCGCGGGTGAGCTGCACCGCAGTGTCGAGGCTGACCTCGTCGGGCGTCGAGCCGTCAGGCCTGGGTGCCGACTCGGCTGCGGGCGCAGCGCTGAGCACAGCATCGAGGTCGAGCTGCTGCACGAACACATGGGTGTGCGCGTCGTCGACATACCCGAGTCCGTTGCCGAGGTAGCGTATCGTCGTGATGTGCCGCGGCGACTGCGCCTCGGGGCCGAGGCCCTTGACCGAGTCGCCCCTCCCCTGCTCGCTGATGCGAACCTGCAGCGCGAGGCGGGTGCCGTCGGCCGAGAGGCGGAACGACTGCACGCCGTGCTTCACGTGCGTGACCTGTGCGGCTTCGCCTCCTGCCAGTGGCAGTGCGAACACCTGCTGCTTGCCGTCGGCTTCGCGCAGGAAGAGCACCGAGGACTCGTCGCGCGACAGCGCCGGTGCCGAGTCGCCGAGGCCCCGGGTCAGCGGCGTGCGCGATCCGTCAGCGAGGTCGACCCGCCACAGGCGGCTGAGTGACTTGTTGGCGTCGAGAGACGGATGCGCGGCTGCGACGATCGCGACGCTCGCGTCCGCAGGCACCGCCGGTGCCGACAGCGCAACCAGGTGCTCGATGTCTTCGGCGCGCATCAGACTGCGAACCCGGAGACGTCGCCGACGAGTCGGGTGTTCTCAGCCGGCACCGGCTCGACGGCGGCGCGGGCGACCTCTGCGGCGAACTCGGAGACGTTGTAGAGCTTGCCGGCCGACTCGCGGCGGGACTCGATCGCGCCGGGACGAGCGCGTTCGAGCAGCGTCGCAGTGATCGTTCCCTCGATCATGTCGCCGGAGACGACGACGAACTCGATGCCGCGCTCTGCGAGCTGCGGGATCATCGCGCGGAGGGCGTCTTCGCCGGCCCGCTTCGTCTTGGCGACCTGCTCGTATTCGGGCATCGTCGGCGTCGTGTTGATGAAGTGCGCCTGGTGGCTCGTGACGTAGACGACCCGTGCTCCGTCGCGCAGCGCGGGCAGCGCAGCTGTCAGGAGCGACACCTGGGCGTCGCGGTTGAGTCGCATCGCGTAGTCCTCGCCGAGGCCGGCCTCCATGCCGCCCGAAGCGTTCATGACCAGGATGTCGAGCTCGCCGAGCTGCTCGCGAACCGTCGCGAACATCGCGTCGACGCTCGCCGCATCCGTCAGATCTCCCTGCACCGTGACGGCTTCGACGCCGTGCTCGCGTGCGGCAGCCGCCACTTTCTCTGCTCGCGGCGCCTTCTGCCGGTAGTTGATGACGACGTTCGCGCCTGCTTCAGCGAGGTATCCGACAGTGTCTGCGCCGATGCCGCGGCTGGAGCCGGTCACGAGTGCGTTCTTGCCTGCGAGTGTTCCGGGTTCGAGTACGTGGGTCACGTGAAGTCCTTTCGTGCTGCGACGAGCCTACTCTGCACGAGATTCGCTGCCGTTGCTTGTTAGACTGCAGTCAGGCCGAAGGAGATTGTGTGGACGTCTGGACATGGGCATGGGTTGTTTGGCTCGTCATCGCGCTTGTTTTCCTGATCATCGAGATGCTCACTCTTGAGTTCACGTTCCTGATGCTCGGTCTCGGCTCCGTCGGAGGGCTGCTCTCGTCGCTCACCGGACTTCCATGGTGGGCACAGGTCATCATCGCCGGAGCAGTGGCGTGTCTGCTGCTGTTCTTGGTGCGCCCGGTGCTGCTCAAGCGGCTCCACGACTCCAGTGATCCGGTGAAGCTCAACGTCGCAGGCCTCGTCGGCATGCAGGGCGAAGTCACCAAGCCGTTCAGCCGCGGCCGCGGCCGCGTGCGCCTCACCAACGGCGACGACTGGTCGGCGCGCCTCTCCCCCAACACTCAGCCCCGCGACCCCGATGTCGGCGAGCGCGTCGTCGTCACCGCCATCGAAGGCGCAACGGCTGTCATCATCCCCACGCAGCGTTAGAACCAGAACGTCAAGGCCCTCAGAAAGGACCAACCAATGAACGATCCAGGCTCATTCTTCGGAGTGGCGATCGGCGGCATCGTGCTGCTGCTCTTCGTCATCTTCATCCTCGTCGCGATCTTCAGGGCGATTCGCATCGTCAAGCAGGGATACACCGGCATCGTCGAGCGATTCGGCAAGTTCCACAAAGTGCTCGAGCCCGGCCTGAACTTCCTCGTGCCCTTCATCGACCGCGAGGCCTACTCGATCGACATGCGCGAGCAGGTGCGCTCGTTCCCGCCGCAGCCCGTGATCACCGAGGACAACCTCGTGGTCTCGATCGACACCGTCGTCTACTTCCAGGTCACCGAGCCCCGCTCGGCAACCTATGAGATCGCAAACTACCTCGCCGCCGTCGAGCAGCTCACCACCACGACGCTGCGAAACGTCGTCGGTGGCATGAACCTCGAGGCAGCGCTCACCAGCCGTGACACGATCAACAGCCGCCTGCGCGGCGAGCTCGACCAGGCCACCGGCAAGTGGGGCCTGCGAGTCAGCCGTGTCGAGCTGAAGGCGATCGACCCGCCCGTCTCGATCCAGGACTCCATGGAGAAGCAGATGCGCGCAGAGCGTGACCGTCGTGCTGCCATTCTGACCGCAGAGGGCTCGAAGCAGTCGCAGATCCTCGAGGCAGAGGGCCTCCGCCAGTCCGAGATCCTCCGCGCCGAGGGTGAAGCAAAGGCCCAGGTGCTTCGCGCCAAGGGTGACGCCGAGGCACAGATCCTGCTGGCCAAGGGTGAGTCGCAGGCCATCGAGCGCGTGTTCGAGGCCATCCACGCCGGTGACGCCGACAACAAGCTGCTGGCCTACCAGTACCTGCAGACGCTGCCGAAGCTGGCAGAGGGCGACGCCAACAAGCTCTGGATCATCCCGTCAGAGCTCACCGACGCCCTGCAGCAGATCGGAACCGGATTCTTCGAGGGCAAGGCAGAGGTGCCCTACAAGCGCACCCGTGTCGAGCGCAGCGATCGCGAAGAGAAGTCGATCCTCGACGAGAACTTCGAATCCGACTCCGTGAACGACGTCGAGGTGCCCTCCATCGCAGACACGCTGCGCTCGAGCGGCATCGACCCGAAGGACGCCGGAGCCGAGCAGACAATCAGCTCTGACACCTCACTCGCAGACGAGACGCCCGGCGCCGGCTACGAAGACGCCGTGCAGACGGTCCGCGAGGAGATGCCGGGCCGCGACCCGCAGGCTGCAAGCGAGCAGGTCACCGGCGACGCCATCCCGAGCGGCGAAGAGATCGACCCGCAGCTTCCCGACAGTGCCGCATACCCCGACACTGACCAGGGCGGCTTCAACCAGCAGAACCCCGACCAGAACAGGTAAGCCGATGCGCCAGGGATTCCTCCCGGCACAGCTTCCGCCACCTCGAGCGCTGGCCCATCGCGGGCTGGCGCTCGAGGCGCCTGAGAACTCGATGGTGGCCTTCGCCGCTGCTGTGGCCGAGGGTGCCGACTACCTCGAGACAGATGTGCACGCCTCGCGTGACGGCATCGCTGTCGTGTCGCACGACCCCACGCTCGAGCGCACAGCAGGACTCGACGTCGAGGTGCGCAGCTTCCTCTGGAGTGAGCTGCGGGATGTCGACCTGGGCGACGACCAGACGATCCCGCGCCTTGATGACGTGCTGCGGGCCTTCCCCGACACGCGCTTCAACATCGACTTGAAGTCTGACGACGTCGTCGAGCCTGCCGTGCACGCCGTTCGGTCAGCCGGCGCCGTCGACAGGGTCCTGCTGACGAGCTTCGACGAAGGACGCCGCCGACGTGCAGCCGCTCTGCTTCCTGGGGTGGCGACCAGCGCATCCCGCTCCACCGTGATCCGTGCGATCATCGCGTCGCTGCTCGGCTCGTCAGCGCTCATGCGCTTTGTGCTGCGCAATGTCGTCGCGCTGCAGGTGCCGCTGCGTCACGGACCGATCAAGGTGCTGACGCCCCGCATGATCCGACTCGTGCACAAGGCGGGCAGAGAGGTGCACGTCTGGACGATCAACGACGCCCGAGTCATGCACAAGCTGCTCGACTCAGGCGTTGACGGCATCGTCACCGATCGGATTGACCGCGCTCTCGAGGTTTTGCGCGAACGCCGCGCACACCCCAGCGCGTGACTTTGGCGCCGGCGCTCAGCACGTCGCCCATCCGCATCTTCGACTTGCCGATCGAGCGCTCGACGTAGTCGATCGGAAGCTCGGCGATGCGACCGCCCGCCTGCGCGACGCGCGTGACCATCTCGATCTGGAACGCGTACGCCTCAGAGCGGATGCGGTCGAGCGGCAGGCTGCGCAGGATCGACACCGAGTAGACGCGGGTGGCGCTTGTGAGGTCACGCACGCTGGTGCCCAGCAGCGATCGCGAGTAGAGATTGCCCACCCACGAGCTCGCCCTGCGGCGCCCGGCCATGTTGCGCACATCGGCTCCGGGAACCCAGCGCGAGCCGATCACCAGGTCGAGCGACTCCGACTGCGCGGCCTGCAGGAGGTCGTTGAGGGTGCCGAGGTCATACGAGCCGTCGGCGTCGACGGTCACGACGTGCTTGTACGTCTTCGCATCGATTGCGTGGCGGAAGGCGTGCAGGATCGCAGAGGCGAATCCGCGCTCCTGACGGTGCACGACAGAGACAGAAGCGTCGTCTGCGGCCAGCTTGTCGGCGAGCTGGCTCGTGCCGTCGCTCGAGGCATCATCGATGATCAGCACGTCTGCGTGCGGGATCTGCTGGCGCACACGCCCCACGGTGCGGGCGAGGTTGTCGACCTCGTTGAGCGTGGGCATCACCACGAGGATGTCAGACACTTCGGTTTCCCCTCTTCGGGTTCAGGATCATTGCGGTCAGCAGAGTCAGCAGACCCAGAATCGGAAGGGCCCAGTCGACGATGCTACCGAATCGGGCCGCCGGAGTGATGGTGCTCGAGGTGGGAAGGTCATGCGACATGACGCCAGGCTCATACTGCGGCAGCTGCTCGACGACCGTGCCGTCGGGCAGGATCATCGCGCTGGTGCCCACCGTCGAGATGTTGACGGTCGAGCGGCCGAGCTCCTGCGCGCGCATCTGGGCGATCGCGAGCTGCTGCACGTTCTCTGCGCTGCCCTCGCCGAAGTCGGCGTTGTTCGTGGGCGCCAGGATGATCTGCGCGCCGTGCTCGGTGACCATCTCGCGCATGAGCGCGTCGTCGATGATGTCGAAGCAGATCGCGACGCCTGCCGTGAAGCCCGGTGTGTCGAAGGCGTTGGGCATCGTCGGATCGGTCGAGTAGTCGCGCGGGATCAGCTCGAGGAATCCCATCGCGTCGAGGATCGGCTCGAAGAAGTCGCGTGCCGGCAGGTACTCGGCGAACGGCACCGGGTGTCGCTTGTGATAG
Organism: Agrococcus casei LMG 22410; assembly: GCF_900163565.1. Taxonomy (GTDB): domain Bacteria; phylum Actinomycetota; class Actinomycetes; order Actinomycetales; family Microbacteriaceae; genus Agrococcus; species Agrococcus casei. The sequence continues at coordinate 329,996 of NZ_FUHU01000026.1, read as the reverse complement.
ACGTCGATGGGCCCGCCGTCGGGCTCCCAGAGGATCGCGGAGTTGTAGTACTCCTCGCTCGTGCCGGTCACGGCGCCCACGACGACAGGGGCATCGGCGTCGTCCGCGATGTCAGAGATGAGCGCGCTTGCGCGGGGATCCTGCTGGGGATTGAACTCCCCCGCATTCTCTGGCAGAACCACAAGGTCGTAGCTGCCTTCGAGCTGCTGAGCTGCTTCGTAGTGCTCCTCGATGATCTGCCCCTGCGTGTACGGAGCGAGCAGGCCGGCCTCGCTGGCGCCCTGGACAGCCCCGATCCGCAGGGAGTCGTCGAGCTGCACCGGATACGCGGGCACGGCGACCAGTGCGATTGCGGCGACTGCACCGACGGTGATGCGCCTGCGCGCCTCCATGCGCCGCTGCACGATGAGCTGCACGACGAGGGCGGCAAGCCACATCAGCAGGAACGACAGGCCGGACACGCCGGTCCAGCTGACCGCGTCGCCCACGATGGTGCCCGACTGCGTGAATGCGAGACGACCCCACGAGAATCCGCCCCACGGCACGGTCGCGCTCAGCGTCTCGCGCATGACCATGATCGCGGCGACCGCGAACGGCACCCCGAGCAGCTGCCAGCCGCGTGACAGGCGCTGCTCGAGCACGCGATAGGCGAAGGCGATGCCCATGGCGCCGAGGGCGCGCCAGATGGTCATGAAGAGTCCGAGGGCGATCAGCGGCACAGGGCCCAGGTAGACCGTGACCCAGCTGATGTGCACGAACCAGAAGGCAGCGCCGCTGACGGCGCCGACGAGCAGCGCTGCCTTGAGCGTGCGGCCGCGCAGCGCCCAGAGCTCGCCGATCGTGGCCACGAGCACGAGCGGCCACCAGCCCAGCGGCTGGAACGCGGTCGTCAGCAGCAGGCCGGACGCCGCTGCGACTGCCAGGGCTGCCGGCAGCGGAAGCGGCTTGTCGAAGCGGAATCGCCGCTTGCTCGTCACGCCTGAGCGTGTGGTGCTGCGCTCGATCACGACGCCGCCCCTCCGTCTGTCACGACGCCGCGGTAGAGCGAGTCGGATGCGGCTCTCGCCGTCTTCGCAAGGGTCGGCTTGGCCACACTCGAGAGCTGGTCGAGCACATCGATCGTCTGCTTCACCCAGCGCACGAAGTCGCCTGCCGCCAGGTCGAGGTCGTCGAGGACGGTCTCGAGCGGGTAGCCCCGAGACCACCGGTGCACGCCCTGCGCGATGCCGGTCTGGGGCTCGATCGAGCCCGGCAGGCCATGCGCTCGTTCGAGCTCGTCGAGATTCGCCCAGAGATCTTGCATGCTCGCGAGTGCGGCTGGGAAGCCGCCCTTCGGCAGGTGCCGGTCGGCGAGCATGCCGTCGTCCCGACGAGCTTCGAAGACGAGTGTCGACACGAGCGCTGCGAGTTCGGCTGCGTCGAGGCCCGTCCAGATGCCGTGCCGGAGGGATTCTGCGACCAGCAGGTCGCGCTCGCCGTAGATGCGGCTGAGACGCTCGCCGTGCTCTGTGACGCGCACGGTGCCGTCGGCGTCTTCGATGTAGTGCAGCCCGAGCAGGATCTCGCTGATGCGGTCGAAGCGCTCGGCGATCTGACCTGTGCGACGTCGGATCTGACGCTCGGACTTCTCGATCTGACGCCGGAGCTTCCAGTAGCGCTCGCCCCATCGGGCGTGCTTCTCGCGGTCGGGGCAGTGCGCGCACGGGTGCGACTTCAGCTTCTTCCGAAGGGACTTCAGGCGCTGCTGGATCCGCTCGTGGTCGCTGCGGCTGATGCCCTTGCGTGCGCCCTGCTTCTCGAGGTCGCTCGACTCGCGGCGCATGGATGCGTACTCGCGGAAGTCTCCGAGCTCGCAGGTGATCGACTCCTCGTAGCCGGCGAGCGACTGCCGCTGGTCCTGCACGCCGGCAGCGAGCGACACGACCGAGCGGTCGGCCTGGAACTGCGCGAAGCTGGTCTCGAGCACGTCGCGCGTGCCGTCGACGCCGAGCCGGTCGATGAGGTTGACGGCCATGTTGTACGTCGGCTTGAAGGCTGAGTTCAGCGGATACGAGCGCCGGGTGGCGAGAGAGGCGATCTCCTCGGGAGTCGTCTCGCCCGTCCAGGCTATGACCGCGTGCCCCTGGGTGTCGATGCCGCGTCTTCCGGCGCGGCCGGTCAGCTGGGTGTACTCCCCCGGCGTGATGCGCACGCGAGCCTGGCCGTTGAACTTCTCGAGCTGTTCAAGTACGACAGACCTGGCCGGCATGTTGATGCCCAGCGCAAGGGTCTCGGTCGCGAAGACGACTTTGATCAGGCGTCGCTGGAACAGCACCTCGACGACCTCTTTGAAGGCGGGGAGCATGCCGGCGTGGTGGGCGGCGACTCCGCGCTCGAGCCCTTCGCGCCACTCCCAGTAGCCGAGCACCGCGAGGTCTTCGTCAGGAAGGGCCTCGGTGCGCTCGTCGATGACGGCACGGATCTCAGCGCGATCCTCAGCAGTGGTGAGGCGGATGTCGAAGTCGAGCACCTGCTTGACCGCGGCGTCGCATCCGGCCCTTGAGAAGATGAACCAGATCGCAGGAAGGAGCTGCGCATCGTGCAGCAGCTTGACGGTGCGTGCCCGGTCGACCCGGCGATTCTGGCGCCTGGCGTGACCGCCTCGTCCGCGGTCGTCACGGCTTCTGCGGCTGCGGGAGTTGCGACCGCCGCGACGATGGCCGCTGTCGTATCCGCTCGATGAGCCGGCCACCGCATCCGTCAGCTCCCGGCTCGGCCGGTTCTGCCGCTCGGCCGCCGACGACTCGAACAGCTCGATGAGCCGGCCGCCGACGAGCACGTGCGAGTCGAGCGGAACGGGCCTGATCTCGGAGACGATCACACGCGTGTTGCCGCGCACCGCTTCGATCCAGTCGCCGAACTCCTCGGCGTTCGACACCGTCGCCGACAGCGACACGAGCCGCACGTGCTTGGGCAGGTGGATGATCACCTCTTCCCAGACGGGGCCGCGGAATCGGTCGCCGAGGAAGTGCACTTCGTCGAGCACGACGTATTCGAGGTCGCGCAGATCGCGGCCCTCGTAGAGCATGTTGCGCAGCACCTCGGTCGTCATGACCACGAGGCGTGCGTCGCCGTTGATCGAGACGTCGCCAGTCAGGAGGCCGACGTCGGCCGCGCCGTAGCGCTGCTGCAGCTCGCGGAACTTCTGGTTCGAGAGGGCCTTCATCGGCGTCGTGTAGAAGACCCTGCCGCTCGGAGCCTCCATCGTGCGATACATCGCGAACTCAGCCACGACGGTCTTGCCGGCGCCGGTCGGAGCCGCGACCAGCACTGAATGCTCGCGATCGAGCCATTCGCACGACTCCCGCTGGAACGGGTCGAGCGGAAAGCTCAGCGTCTTCTCGAAGGCATCGACCGCAACGGTCATGCGTCAGCCTGCTCGGCAGGGTCAGCCTGGCTCGCGGCCTGCGCCTCTTCTGCCCGTTCGGCTTCGTATGCCGCGTCTTCCTTTGCGCGCTTGCGGGCCCGACGCCGGTCATTCAGATACGCGATGCCTGCCGCCAGGAAGTAGAGGGCGAGGATCGGAACGCCGAGGATCACCATCGACATGATCTCGCCTGCCGGGGTCATCATGGCCGCGAACAGGGCGATCAGGATGACCGCCCAGCGCCAGGCCTTGATGATCGACTTGGCAGACAGGAAGTCGGCGAAGTTCAGCATGACGAGAACGACCGGCATGAGGAATGCCGCGCCGACGGCCAGGACGAGCTTCAGCGAGAACGAGAAGTACTCCTGTGCGCCGAGGAACTGCGTCGTCACGTCGGGCGCGAAGCCGACGAAGATCAGGATGATGCGCGGCAGGACGAACCAGCCGGTGGCGCAGCCCAGCAGGAACAGCGGGATGCTCGAGATGATGAAGCCCAGCAGATAGCGACGCTCGCGCTTCTTGAGGCCCGGGATGAAGAATGCGATGGTCTCGTAGAGCCAGATCGGGCTCGCGGCGACGATGCCGATGACGAAGCCGATCATCATCTTCAGGTTGAACGACTCCGTGACCTTCGTGATGTTGAGGTTGACGGTGTAGCCGCGCTCGCTCAGCTCGTCGAGCGGGCGTGCGAGGAGTTCGAGGATGTAGTCAGCAACGAAGAAGCCAGCGATCGCGAACACGCAGATGGCGAGCAACGCTATGGTCACTCGATTGCGCAGTTCTTTCAGGTGCGCTGCAAAGCCCATCCGGGCTTCGGGATTAGCGCGCGATCGACGCGCCACGTCTACTTCTGGTCAGCGCGGGACTGCGAGCTGGACGAGTCTGTGGAGTCGGTCGAGTCGCTCTCACTGTTCACGACGTCGGCTCCGCTGCCGTCTTTGTCGTCAGTCTTGACTTCTTTCTTGAGGATGCTGATCGACTGGCCGATGCCCTTGGCGAGCTGCGGCAGTCGGGTGGCACCGAAGACCAGAAGCACGATGAGGAGAATGATCCACCAGTGTGCTGCGAGGTTTCCTGCGAATCCGCCCATTGCGTCCGTTCCTTCCGGTTTCGGCCAGTCTAACGCATTGCGCTTGCGACCATGGAGGTGAGTCGCGCGACAGCGGACTCGGGCGCGATGACGCGCGCTCCCCCGCCCGTGGCCATGACGGCGCGGAGCACGGTCTCGAGGTTCCACACCGGAATGCTCAGTCGAGTCATGCCTGTTGTCGATACCTCAGCGTCGGGGACGAACGCCTGCAGCTGACGCGCGGAGACTGCGTCGGCTTCGACCTCGACCGACTCGATGGCCGCCTCCTGCTCGACTCTGATGAACCGCGCATCCGATGGAGCCCCGAAGATCTGGAGATCGGATGCCCGATCGAGTCTGAAAGTGCGCTCAGCCATGCGGTCGAGGTCGTAGGCCTGCACGAGGATGCGCTCGTCGTCTGCGATGACGATGCGGTCGGGGCGGATGTGCCGCTGCTCGGCTTCGGCAGAAGGCTTTCGGTAGCTGAACGAGAGGCACGCGCCCTCGCGGATGGCCGATCGCACGAGCCGCAGCTCGTCGCTGACCGGAAGCCCCTGCACCGCCATGGTCAGGTCGCCGCGGCCCATCGTGACGTCGCGGATCTTCGTGATCAGCTTTTCGATCCGCACGGCCTGGTCGGGCAGCGCACGGACCAGCATCTGCAGCCCTGTGATGATCACCGCCGCCTCGCGCGCCGTCAGCTTGACGGTGGCGTCCTGGAGCGCGGGGATGTCGCGCATCTCGATCAGGTCGTCGTCTTCGAAGGCGTCCCAGTTGAAGTCGAAGAACGTGGGGTCTCCGAGATCCTGCGGGAGGCCCGTCATGAAGATCCACTTCATGGTCTCGCGGATCCACTTCTCGCTGGACTCGAAGTGCGCTGCGGCTTCGGCGACGCTCACGATGCCTTCTGCCTTGCAGTAGTGCACGAGCGCGAACGCGGCTGTGACCCGTTCGTTGAGACTCTTATTCATCGCCGGCTCCTTCGTGCGTCACCGGCGCACCCGAGTGCATCGAGGCGATGCGCTGCAGGCGCTCGGCAACGGCGTCTCGCAGGCGCTCCGGCTCGAGGACGGTGACGTCGTTCGCGTAGCCCGTGAGCTCGTCTGCGAGCAGCTCGAGATCGGAGTAGTGCACGCTGAGCCGCGGGCCGTCTGCCGTGGTCGACTCACGACGGCGCAGCCGCATGTCGGCGTCGCTGCCGGGAACGACGGAGACGACGGCGGTCTGCTGCTGCCAGAGCTCGCGCAGATCGGCGAGTGCACTGTCGGCCGCTCCGACCGGCCGATCGAAGGCAGGCTCGTCGGCGTCGGGGTTCTCGATGACGATGTCGGAGAGGATGCGGCGCAGTAGGAACGTTCGCGGCGCCTCAGCCCACAGATCGCGCCCCGTGAACAGCCACCTGCCGTCGAAGTACACGACCGCCCACGCCTCGACGCGGCGCTCGCGTGCCTGCGACGAACCCGGTCGCTGGTAGTCGAATCGAACGACCTTCTGCGCGTCGCACGCATCTCGCAGCGCGCGCAGCGCCGGATCGATCGCGCGACCGGTCGCAGAGACGGGCGCCGACGTCATGCCCGAGAACTCGGGGTTGGCCCGCATCTTGATCTCGGCCATGCGCGAGTCGCTGTCTGTCGCCTCGCCCTGCCAGTACCGCAGCGCCGACGCGATCAGGAATCGCTCGTCGGAGTCGAACGACATCGCCTCGAGCGGCGCGATTGCCGAAGGGTCGATGCGGTAGCGCGTCTCCTTGTTGTCGATCTCGCCGTGCGGCAGAACAGTCTGGATCGTGAGCCCCGACTGTCGCAGCGCCTTCTTGTCGCGTTCGAACTTGCGATCGGTCGCGCTCTGCCGCTTAAGGTCGGGATCGTAGCCGTGGATGCGCGTGTAGAGCTCGTGCTTCGTCAGCCCCGTCTGCGTGTTGACGAGGGCGAGGAAGAGCGCCATATGGCGCTGCAGATGCTCGTTGGCCACGGTGCCCCCTTGAATCGGCTGCTGCCCTTGCTGGGAGCCTAGACCTTGCCGAGGATATCGACGACGAAGACGAGCGTGTCTTCAGGACCGATCATGGGCGGCATGTTCGGCGAGTTGCCGTAGCCCTGCTCCGGCGGCACCGAGATGATCACCTGGCTGCCGACGGGCTGGCCGACGAGGCCGTTGTAGAAGCCGTCGATGACCTGGCCCTGCTGCATCGGGAAGACGACCGGCTGGCTGCCTGCCGCATCCGGAGCCGCATTGGGCTTCGCCGTGTTCCAGCTCGAGTCGAAGACCTCGCGGGTGTCCCAGTTGACGCCCGTGTACTGCACGAGGATGCTGTCGCCGGCGGCGACCGTCTCGCCGTTGCCCTTGATGGTCTGCGCGACCGTCAGCTCTTCTGGCGGCGTGTTGTTCTTGAACGTGAGGCCCGGCTGGCCCAGCTCGGTCACCGTCACGCCGGGAAGCTCGGGATGCGCGGGCTGCGGGAGTCCCTCGGCGCGGCCTGCGAAGACGTCCATGACGTCGTAGGTGATGACGACGGCGTCAGTGGGAGCGAGCTGCGAGCCTGCGAACGAGCTGCCCTCGCCCAGTGCGTCGAGCACAGTCGTGACTGCGACGATGCGCGAGCCGGGAGCTGCGCAGAGTGCTGCCGACTCGAGTGCGCGACCGTCTTCTGCGCTGCCGACGCTCAGGCCGAACGGTGCGCCGCCCTGCTGCGACGAGAACACGACCTCGCCGGTCGTGCCGTCCTGCACCGTGACATGCGCGATCGCCGAGTCGCCGACGCCGGCGCGCTTGCCCTCGCCGGCTTCTGCGAAGACGACGGAGGGCTCGTCGGCCGGAAGCGGCCCGTCGAACTCAGCTGAGACGGCTTCGCCGAACTCTCCGGAGAGCTCGACCTGCGAAGCGCCCTGGCCGGGCAGGAAGGCCGGCATGCAGCCGTCGACGGATTCGGGGGCAGCCGTGCACGCCGTGAGCGCGGCGCCGCTCAGCGCGAGCATGGCCGCAGCGGCAATTGGGCGAAGTCGCAATGTTGCTCCTTAGAGATCGTTCGTGTCGAGTTTAGTGCCCTGCAGGTCCTGTGCCTGCTGCTGGGCATCGCGTGCCACTCGTCGGAGTCGCTTGTCGCTGGGATTGCGGTCGCCGACGGCGCCGGGAGTCCAGACCTCGATGTCTTCGTCATCGAACTCGGTCTTGCCCGCACGCCGCTTGAAGTCGGGAACTGTCACACCGTCGGCCACGCGCCGCGCGGTCATCAGGAAGCCCGTGTGCGCGACCATGCGGTGGTCGGGTCGCACTGCGAGACCGTCGACGTGCCAGCCGCGCACGAGCGTCTCGTTCGAGACCGGCGCCGTGAACGAGCCGTGCGAGCGGATGGCCTCGACCGTGCGCGAGAGCTGCGGAACGGTCGCGACGTAGCAGAGGATGAGCCCGCCGGGCTTGAGTGCACGGGCCGCCTCTTCGATGCATTCCCACGGGGCGAGCATGTCGAGCAGGATGCGGTCAGCGGCACCGGGCTCGACGGCCAGGGGCAGCTCCTCCTGGAGGTCGCCGAGCCTGATCTCCCAGTTCGGGGTCTCGCCGAAGTAGCCGCGCACGTTGGCCTCGGCGATGTCGCGGAACTCGGCACGGCGCTCGAACGAGACGAGCCTGCCGGTTCCGGCGAGTGCTCGCAGCAGGAACAGCGAGAGCGCACCCGAGCCGACACCTGCTTCGACGACCGTGAGACCCGGGTGGATGTCGCCGAAGGCGACGATCTGCGCCGAGTCCTTCGGGTAGATGATCGCGGCGCCCCTGGGCATCGACATGATGTAGTCGTTCAGCAGCGGCCGGATGACGAGATGGTCGCGGCCGCCGATCTGCACGACGCTGCCGTCGGGAAGGCCGACGAGGTCAGCGTGCCAGATGGCGCCGTGCTGCGTGCTGAACTGGCCGCCTTCGCCGAGCACGATCGTGTTGATGCGGCGCTTCGGGCCGGTGATCTGCACGGCATCGCCATAGCTGAGGAGAGGAGTAGGGGAAGTCACCGGCTTCATCCTAGAGCGTAGACTGGACCGACGCCTGATCGAACCGGAGAGGAAGCCAGTGACGGGACCGATGCGAGGGAAGATCCTGCTGGTCGCCTTCGAAGGATGGACCGACGCAGGAGACGCCGCCAGCGAGGCACTGCGCCTCGTGATCCGCGAAGCAGAGCTCGAGCCGATCGACTCCATCCCCACTGAGCAGTTTCACGACTACACCTTCGTGCGGCCCATCGTGCGCCGCAACGACGAGGGCAAGCGAACGCTGGCGTGGCCCGAGACGCTGTTCCTCGCGCCGACGAAGCCCTCCAAGCAGGCCTCGATCGCAGAGGACGCCGGGTTCGACATGGTCGACAGCGTCGACGGCAGCCTGTACGCGCTCCTCGGCATCGAGCCGAACCGCAACTGGACGCTCTTCACGCAGACGGTCATCGACCTCGTGCAGCGCTACGACATCGACTCGATCGTGTTCCTCGGCTCGATGCTGGCCGACGTGCCGCACACGCGCTCGACTCCCGTGCACGTCACGAGTGACGACGCCGCCCTTCGCGAGCTGCTCGACGTCGCCCGCAGCGAGTACGAGGGCCCGGCTGGCATCATGACGATGATCAGCATGGAGGCCGCAGAGGTCGACATCCCCTCCGTGAGCATCTGGGCGAGCGTGCCGCACTACGTGCACTCGGCGCCCGTGCCCAAGGCGACCGTCGCGCTGCTCGACAGGCTCGGCGAGATCATCGACTACGCTCCCCCGCTCGGAGACCTCCCCGAAGAGGTGCGCGAGTGGGAGTCGGGTGTCAGCGAGTTCGCCAGCCAGGATGAAGAGATGCGCGCCTACATCGACATGCTCGAAGAGCGCCGCGACACCGTCGACTCCCCCAAGGCCTCCGGCGAGGCGCTCGCGAAGGAGTTCGAGCGGTTCCTGCAGCAGCGCCGCGACAGCGACGCGCAGGCCGACCAGGCCGAGGGCGATGCATCGTCGGATGACGACACGCCTCCTGAGGACGCCCCGCCGGTCTAGCCGGCTCGGGGGTCAGCGCAGGTCGATGCCGAGCAGCGCGTCGATGGCGTCGACCGCGAGGCTGTCTGCGCGGAAGCTCGCAACTGCATGATCGACCGCTTGGATGGCGGCTGGCGTGTTGAGGTCGTCGCCGAGGGTCACCCGCAGCCAGTCCATCACGGTGTCGCCGTCGGTGTAGCCCTCGTTCGAGGGCGCCAGGCGTGCCCACTCGCGCCACCTGGCCAGGCGCTCCTGCGCGTCGACGAGCTCTGCATCCGTCCACTCCCAGTCTTCGTGCCAGGCATGGCCGAGCAGCGCGAGCCTGATTGCGGCCGGGTCGACGCCGTCGCTGAGCAGCTCTGACACCTTGACGAGGTTGCCGAGCGACTTCGACATCTTGGCGCCCTCGTAGGCGACGGCACCCGCGCAGAGTCGCGCGTCGCTGAACGGCTGGCCGAGCGCGTGCGCGTGCTGCGCCTGGAACTCCTGGTGCGGAAACTTGAGGTCGATGCCGCCGAGCGTCGCCGTGAACGGCAGGCCGAGCGTGTCGCGCGCGATGACTGTGCACTCGATGTGCCAGCCGGGTCGGCCTTCGCCGAGCACCGTCGACCATGACGGCTCGCCGTCGACCGGCCCGTGCCACAGCTTCGGGTCGAGGGGGTCGCGCTTGCCGGCTCGGTCGGGGTCTCCGCCGCGCTCTGCAGAGAGCGCCAGCATCGTCTCGCGGTCGGTCTGGCTGAGCGCGCCGAGTTCGTCGGATGCGCGGCTGTCGAAGTACACGTCGCCGTCGAGACGATAGGCGGCGCCGGTCTCGAGCAGCTTCGCCACTGCTTCGGCGGCGGGCTGGATGTGGTCGGTGACGGCCACCCACGAGTCGGGAGGCAGGATGCGCAGCGCCGACATGTCGTCGCGGAACAGCTCGTGCTGCGAGGCGGCGAGCTCGCGCCAGTCGACGCCGTCGCGCTTGGCCCGCTCGAGCAGCGGGTCGTCGACGTCGGTCGAGTTCATGGCGGTGACGACCTCGAGGCCGGCGTCGCGCCAGACGCGCTGCAGGGTGTCTGCCACGAGGTAGGTGAACGCGTGCCCGATGTGCGTCGCGTCGTATGGCGTGATGCCGCACGAGTACAGCGATGCGCGGTCGCCGCCTGCGGGCAGCTGCACCTTCTCGAGTCGGCTGTCGTCGAAGATTCGGGGGCGCTCTGCGTGCCCGGGCAGGGTGGGTACGGGGGCTGGGTTCCAGGTCTTCACTGGCTCCAGCCTAGCTGCCGGCGAGGGGCTCGATGACTCCGGCGCTGAGCGCGATGATGATGATCACGCCGAGCACCAGACGCCATACGACGAACGGTGTGAACGAGTGGCGTCTGACCCAAGCCATGAACTGGCGGATGGTCACGAGCGCGATCACGAATGCGACCAGCGTGGCGACCGCCGTCTGGCCCATCGAGAAGACTTCGGCGCCCGGGTTCTGGATCGCCTGCAGCAGCTCGTAGAAGCCTGCTCCGAACACAGCCGGAACCGCGATCAGGAAGGCGAACTCGCTGGATGCCGTTCGTGTGTAGCCGAGGCCGCGCGCCATGGTCGTCGTTGCGCCCGAGCGCGACACGCCCGGAACCAGCGCGAGCATCTGCGCGAGGCCGATCCAGATCGCATCGATGGGACGCAGGTTCTCCATCGTGCGCTCCTTGCGGCCCCAGCGGTCTGCGATCCACAGGAGGATGCCGAAGAAGATCAGCGTGAATGCGGTGAACCACAGGCTGCGCAGCGAACCGCGGATCAGATCCTGGAAGAGATAGCCGGCCGCGCCGATCGGAATGGTCGCGAGGATGACGAACCAGCCCATCCGCACATCCGCGTCGCCCTTCTCGACACTCGGACCCCACTGCTTGAACCACTTGCGGATGATGCGCACGATCATCGGCCAGAAGTAGATGAGCACGGCGAGCTCGGTGCCGATCTGCGTGATCGCAGTGAAGGTGGCGCCCGGGTCTCGGCCGTCCATGAACACGAGGCCGAAGAGGCGGATGTGCGCGCTCGACGAAACGGGCAGGAACTCGGTGAGACCCTGGACGATGCCGAGCAGGATCGCGTGAAGCCAGTCCAAGGTTCTTCTTTCAGTAGGTCAGCAGCAGGTCGGTCAGGACGTCGGTGCCGAAGTCGATCGCCTCCAGCGAGACTCGCTCGTCGACGCCATGGAACATGGCGGCGAAGTCGAGGTCTGCAGGAAGCTTCAGCGGAGCGAATCCGTAGCCCCGGATGCCCAGCTCAGCAAGTGATTTGTTGTCAGTGCCGCCAGAAAGCATATACGGCAGGACTGTCGCCTCGGGGTCGTGGCGTCCGAGGGCGCCAACCATTGCCTCGACGAGCTCGCCCTCGAAGGGGTGGTCGAGGCCCTTGTCGTCGAAGATCGTCTCGATCTCGATGTCGGGGCCGACGATCTCCTGGATGCGCGTCCGGGTTGCGTCCTCGTGGCCCGGCAGCGGGCGCACGTCGACACGGGCGCTGGCGACGCGCGGAATGACGTTGTGCTTGTAGCCGGCGTCGAGCATCGTCGGGTTCGCGGTGCTGCGGAGACTCGAGAGCAGGAACCTTGATGCGGTGCCTGCCGATGCCGCGAGCTCTTCTGCCTTCGAGTCGTCGTAGTCGACGCCCTGCAGGTCTGCGAGGCCCTGGAGGAGCGCGCGCGTGGTGTCGCTCAGGTGCATGTCGAACTCGCTCTCGCCCAGCGCGTGGACTGCACGCGAGAGCTTCGTGATCGCGTTGTCGCGCATCACCTGCGAGCCGTGGGCTGCCGTGCCGGAAGCCGTCAGCTTGATCCACTGCATGGCCTTCTCGGCAGTCTGCAGCAGGTAGGCGCGCTTGCCGGCGACCTCGACCGAGTAGCCTCCGACCTCGCTGATGGCTTCGGTTGCCCCCTCGAACACCTCGGGGTGGTTCTTGACCATCCAGCCTGCGCCGAAGACGCCGCCGGCCTCCTCGTCGGCGAAGAATGCCAGGATCAGGCCGCGGCGCGGACGCTTGCCCGCGCGCAGGATGTCGGCGACCGACTGCATGATCATGGCGTCCATGTTCTTCATGTCGACGGCGCCGCGACCCCAGAGCAGGCCGTCGCGGATCTCGCCGGCGAACGGGTCGACGCTCCACTCGCTCGCGTCTGCAGGAACGACATCGAGATGACCGTGCACGACGAGCTTCGGCAGCGAGGGGTCTGCTCCCTCGACCTCTGCGATGACGGATGTGCGGCCGGGAGCCGACTCGTAGATGCGCGGGGTCAGGCCCAGGTCAGACAGGAAGGCGACCACGTACTCGGCGGCTTCGGTCTCGCCGTTCGAGCGGCCCTCGCCGTAGTTCGACGTGTCGATGCGGATCAGGTCGCGAGCCAGAACGGCCGTCGGTGAGAGGTCAGGAATCTGCATGGTCACAGGCTACCGTCAGTGGCGCTTCACCCTGTTGATGCGTGGCAGTGCCAGCAAGACTCGAGCCGGGCATCCGTGCACGAGAAGCCGCAGAATCTGCGGCTTCTCGTGCACGGACCCGCAGATTGCGGCTTCTGGTGCACGGGCTGCTGAGGAAAGGCCGTGACGTCAGCAGCTCTTTCCACGAAAACACAAATCCGGAGTCCACTCTGGTCCCGCCCAATCCACGAAAAACCAAAGGCCGTGACGTCAGTCACGGCCTTTGGTTTTTCCCTGTGCGCGAAGGGGGACTTGAACCCCCACGCCCTAATACGGGCACTAGCACCTCAAGCTAGCGCGTCTGCCAATTCCGCCATCCGCGCAGGTAATGATTCGCAATGCGAACCGAGAGACAACACTAGCACGGGTTTGACGCCGCCGCCGACACTCCCCCGCGTGCCCCGCATCCGATTCGTGAGAAGACGGTGAGAGTCCGGCAACACTGGCTCGCAGAACGCGAAACACGGCCAGCATCGTCACAGACTTGTTCGAACGCAGGATGACAGGAGCAGCGGGAATGACGAAAGCCAAGGTTCGAGACGGACGCTCCGTGACAGGAGTGTTCCTCGTTGCCCTGCTGGCCATCGACGCGCTGCTCATCGCGGTGCACTTCGCGTTCGCGCTGCTGGGAGTCGGCGAGTACATCGACCTCAGTCTGGCTGCCAGCGGAGGCTTCGCCGAGCGGGTGCTGCAGGGCAAATGGCTCGTGCTCGCTGTCATGTTCCTCGCCATTGCGGCACTGTGGCGAAACTGGCGCCCGCTCCCCTACGCGTTCCTCTCGTTCTACTTCTGGGGCGCCGACATGACCGATCTTCCGGTGCACTTCGGGCGCTGGCTGCGCGATGTGATCGGAGGCCCGCTCGCCGAGCCGGAGCTGTTCGGGGTTCCGATGATCGAAGTGCTCAGCACCTCGATGCATCTGCTGATGTTCGCGCTGTTCTTCATTCCGGCAGTGGTCGCCTGGCGTCGCGCCACGCCCCGCGAGCTGCCGATGATGCGACAGATGGCCTTCGCGATCATCGCGCTCGGGGTCTTCGGCATCGCCTTCGACGTGTTCTCGGCGTCGGTGCTGTCAGACGGCCTCAAGCACAGCTTCGGCGACTTCGTGGAAGACGGCGGCGAGCTCGTCATCGGCAGCTTCATGCTGTGGATAGCCGCGAAGGAGCTGTTCCGCCGCGGCTGAGCGGCTGCTGCCTCAGGAGTCGCCGCGACCGAAGTCCTCGCGCTTGCGTCCGAGCCTGAGGGCGCTTGCGGGGCGAACGGCATCAGACCCGAACCGCTCCTGGAGCCGGTCGACCGCGCGTTCCGCTGCCGACCATCCGGGGTCCTCTGTGAAGTCCTCGTCGTCGAACAGCGTGTCGCCGCCGTCGCCGGGTTCTCCGAGCGAGCTCGCCTGCACGCCCAGCAGGCGCACGGGAGGCTGCGGCCCCATCGCATCGAGCAGAGCCCACGCGGTCTCGGTGATCTGACGGGTGACATCAGTGGCGCGCGGCAGCGTCTTCGAGCGCGAGAGCGTCGTGAAGTCGTCGTAGCGAACCCTGATGGTCACCGTTCTGCCCGCAAGCCCGGCTGCACGCAGACGCTTGCCGACTCCCCCGGCGAGTCGCGCCAGCTCGCTGCGCAGCCCGACGGGATCGGTCACGGAGTCTCGGAACGTGTGGTCGTGGCCGATCGACTTCTCGCGCTCGCGCTCAGCGACTCCAGAGCGCTCGTCGCGGCCCCACGCCAGCTCGTGCAGCCGTGCCCCGCCCGCACTGCCGATCCACTGCTGCAGGCGCTCCAGCGGCGTCTCAGCGATGTCCTGCACCGTGCGCAGCCCGTAGCGCGACAGCTTCTTCTCGGTTGCCGGCCCCACACCCCACATCGCCGAGATGGGCTGCGGGTGCAGAAACCGGGTGATCTCGCTCGGCGGAATCACGAGCAGTCCGTCGGGCTTCGCGCGCATGGAGGCGAGCTTTGCGATGAAGCGGTTCGAGGATGCACCGATCGAGGCGACGAGGCCGGTCTCGTCGTGCACGCGGCGGCGGATGCCTGTGGCGATGTCGAAGGGTCGCCCCAGCAGCTTGGCCGCGCCCGCCACGAAGACGAACGCCTCGTCGATGCCCAGCTGCTCGACTTCGGGCGAGACGTCGTGCAGGACCCCCATGACCTGCTTCGAGAGTCGACGGTAGAGATCGAAGTCGCCGTCGATGATGACCGCCTGGGGGCACAGCTGCTTGGCCCTCGCCATCGGCATGGCCGAGTGCACGCCGTAGCGCCTGGCCTCATAGGTCGCAGCAGTCACGACCGAGCGCGTCGTGTCGTGGCCGATCACGACCGGCAGCTCCCGCAGATGCGGCTTGTCGAGCAGCGAGGCGCTCGCGAAGAACGCATCGAGGTCGACGTGCAGCACCGTGGCGCCTCTGTCGTCGACATCAGGCGTCGAGACGAGGCGGTCGGTGCCGTCCTGCTTGCTCATGAGACCAGCTTTCCAGCATCGCTGACAGAATGGGACGCATGCAGCATCCCTGGACCAGATATGTGTCGATAGGCGATTCGTTCGCAGAGGGCGTTGGAGACGAGGAGCCCAGCCTTCCGAACGGGGTTCGAGGCTGGTCCGACCGAGTGGCCGAAGAGCTCTCGAAGTCGGTCGACGGGTTCGCCTACGCGAATCTCGCGATTCGCGGCCGGCTGCTCGAGCAGATCCGTGTCGAGCAGGCTGAGGCGGCGCTCGCGCTGAAGCCCGACCTCATCTCGGTCTCTGCTGGCGGCAACAACATGCTGCGACCGGGCGCCGGGCCGGACTCTGTCGCAGCAGACCTCGAGTCGCTCGTGCAGATGCTCGGGCGTGACGGAGCGACCGTCTTGTTCTTCAACGGCCCCGACATCGGCAAGACGCCCGTGCTGCGGCAGATCAGGGGTCGGGTCGGCATCTACAACTCGAACCTCGCGGGCATCGCCACGCGCAACGAGGCGGTGGTTGTCGACCTGTGGAATGCCAAGCACCTGCAGGAGCCGCACATGTGGGCGCCGGATCGGCTGCACTTCTCACCCGTCGGGCATCACGAGATCGCCATGCTGGTGCTCGACTCGCTCGGCGTCGACCACTCGCTCGCGCACCTCGAGCCCGAGCCGCTCCCCCACAAGTCGTGGCGCTCGGCACGTGCCGACGACATCACCTGGGCCAGGCAGCACCTGGGCCCATGGGTCGTGCGACGCCTCACCGGCAAGTCGTCCGGCGATCTGCTGTCGCCGAAGCGGCCGGATGCGGTGCCTATCCGAACAGACCAGCGACCCAGCTGATCGCCATCTGCGGGTGGAGCAGACGGTAGAGGAAGTCGGGCGGCGGGATGACGCCGTCGGTCTTGACCTCGACGCTCGTGGTCGTGCCGAAGCTCGAGACCGTGAGGTTGCCGGGCGACGCTGACAGGGTGCCCGGCTCGACCTCCTGCAGCAGCACAGCGGCGGGCACTTCGATGCCCTTCCAGGTGACGGCGGTGAGGTCTTCCGCCGTCGATGCGGTGATGACCCGGTCGCTCCAGTCGGCCTGGTACTCGCCGACGACGGTGCCCTCAGGCAGCACGACCTGCTCGCGGAACCCGCTGTAGGCCTGATCGAGCAGGCTCAGCGAGGCCGTCGATACCGAGGCGGTGCCGGTGACGCCGACGACGACCGAGACGACGGGAACCTGGGTTCCGGCCACCTCGCGCTCTGCGAACAGCATCAGGTTCGAGCCGCTGGCGAACAGCGAGCCGGTCTTGCCGCCGGTGACGCCGTCTTCGCCGAGCAGCGGGTTGGAGTTGGCGGCCCAGCTGCCGAAGACCTGGATGCGCTCGACCCCGAGCAGCTCTCGGAGCGTCTCGTTGTCGTATGCGATGCGCGCGAGCCTCGCCATGTCGCCCGCGGTGGCGACGGAGTCTGCGCTGATGCCGACCGGGTCGACGACCGTCATGCTCTCGAGGCCCTGCTCGCTGATCCAGCTCGCGGCCGCCTCGACGAATGCCTCCTGGCTGCCGAAGCCCCAGTTGGCGAGCGAGAGGGCGGCGTTGCCGCTCGAGATGACGAGCATGCGCTCCATGAGCTCGCGCTGGCTCAGCTCGGCGCCAGCCCGCACATCGGTGAGGGATCCCTGCTCGGCGACCATGTCCCAGTAGTACTGGAGGTCGGTCTCGCCCATCGTGATCGTGGCACCGTCGGAGCCGGGCTCCATCGGGTGCTCCTCGAGCAGCACGAGCGCGGTGACGATCTTCGCGATGCTCGCCATGGGCAGCGGCTGGTCGTCGCCGGTCGACTCGATGGCGTCGTCGTGTCCGATGATGGCGACTGCTCCGGCGTCGGTGCCTCGCGGCAGCGCGAGCGGCTCGCCCTCTTCGCTGACGCCCGTGATGTCGTCCTTCGGCTGGGCGGCGACGCTCGGAGGCGACGCGAGCATGCTCGCCACCGCGTACAGCACGAGCACGAACAGCACGAGCACCACGGTTCCGGCGATTGCGGGATGCACTCCCCTGCGGTCAGATTCAGCCATGATCGGGTTCAGCCTCCTGCATCGAATTCCTCACTGCCCATGTTGCCACCGCTGACGCCGCTGCGACGTTCAGCGAGTCGACTCCGTGCATCATCGGGATGACCACCGTCGCATCGCATGCCGACAGCGCCTTGCGGTCGAGTCCGTGGCCTTCGCTGCCGAGCACGAGCGCAACGGGGCCGTCGGCTGCGAAGTCGGTCAGGCTGACGGCGTCGTCGGCCAGTGCGAGGCCGGCGATCGTGAAGCCGGCGTCGTGCAGGGCCTCCCGCGCGTCATGCAGCGAGCCGATGCGCGTCCATGGCACTTGCAGCACGGTTCCCATGCTGACGCGCACGCTGCGACGGTAGAGCGGGTCGGCGCTGCGGTCGGTGATGAGCACGGCGTCTGCGCCGAGACCGGCCACCGACCTGAAGATCGCACCGACGTTGGTGTGGTCGACGACTCCGTCGATGATGATGACGAGCCTGCACCCGGCAATGATGTCGGCCGGGTCAGCCATGGGCGGCCGGTGCATCGCCGCGAGAGCGCCGCGGTGCAGGTGGAAGCCGGTGATCGTCTCGAGCATCTGCTCGTCGGCGACGTAGATCGGAATGTCGTGATCGGCGACGAGGGGCTCGATCTGCGGCAGCCATCGCTCGCTGACGAGCACGCTTCGAGGTTCGATCCCGTTCTCGAGGGCGCGGGCCAGGACGTTCTTCGATTCGGCAATGAACACGCCGCGCTCAGGCTCCTGTTTTCGCCGGAGTGCGACGTCGGTCAGGTTCGTGTAGTCGTCGAACTCGGCGTCCTCGATGGACTTGACCGCAACTGTGTATCCCATGATCCCCCGTCCTCTCGAGTCTAGTTGTCCGTAGGATGAGCACGTGATCGACACGTCGCCCGAGGGTCTCGTCGCAATGCTCCGCGGCAAGCGGTTCATCGTGCTCACCGGAGCCGGGGTCTCGACCGAGAGCGGCCTTCCCGACTACCGCGGCGAGGGCGCGCCGCAGCGCACTCCGATGACCATCGAGCGCTTTCTCGAGTCAGAGGATGCGCGCGAGCGCTACTGGACAGGAGCCCATCTCGGCTGGCGGCTCTTCAGCGAGGTCGTGCCCAACGAGGCGCATCTCGCTGTCGGCCGCATGCAGCGGGCCGGCCTCGTGACCTCCGTCGTGACGCAGAACGTCGACGAGCTCCATGAAGCGGGAGGCGCATCCGATGTCATCCACTTGCACGGCAGGCTGAGCACGGTGCGGTGCCTCCGCAGCGGACACGTCTTCGACCGCACCCTTGTCGCACGCTGGATCGACGAGCTGAACCCCTGGATCGAGCAGCCTGACGCGGTCGCGCTGAACCCCGACGGCGACGTGACGCCGGTCGGCGATGATCGGATGCGCGTGCCGGCGTGCCCAGACTGCGGCGGCATCCTGAAGCCCGATGTGGTGTTCTTCGGCGAGCTCGTGCCGAAGCCAGTCTTCGCCAGGGCGCAGACCGCTGTCGACCAGGCCGAGGCAGTGCTCGTCGCGGGCTCGTCGCTCGCGGTCAACTCGGCCGTTCGCGTGCTGAACGCGGCTCGCAGACGCGATCTTCCGGTCGCGATCGTCAACCGCGGACCGACCAGGTGGGATGCGCGGGCCGACGTTCGCGTCGAGGGCGCGGCTGGCGAGGTGCTCAGCGAGCTCGCCGACGCGCTGATCGCGTAGCGACCTCGCGCAGAAAGCCGTGCAGCTCGGCTGCGGAGCGCTCCCACGAGAATCGCTCTGCCTGTGCAGCAGCTGCCTTCGAGCGCTCTGCCCACACCTCCGGCCGCTCGAGCTCGCGCACCCGCGCGGCGAACTCCTCCGGAGCGTCGGGGTCGGCGTACAGCCCGGCCTCGCCCGCCACCTCGTGGAAGATACCGATGTCGCTCACGACGACGGGCACGCCGAGCGCCATCGACTCGAGCAGCGGAATGCCGAAGCCCTCGTCGCGCGACGCGGTGACGAGCGCCGTCGACTGCCGCAGCAGCTCGGCGTAGTCGTCATCCGAGATGCCGTTGTGGAACACGATGCGCGCAACCGGCGCTGCATCCTGCAGCCGCCGGCGATCGTCGTCGCTGATGCGTGCGGCGAGGTGCAGCTCGTAGTCGGGCAGCTCGCGCATGGCCCGCACCAGGGTCTCGACGTTCTTGTAGGGCATGAACGACCCCATGTAGACCAAGCGCCTGCCGGCGGGCTCCTGGACCGTCACAGGAGCTCCCAGCGGCGCAGAGGCATTCGGCACCACGTGGATCGGGCGCACGTCGAGCCGGTGCTCGGTCATGAGCCGGCGCGTGGCGTCGGAGATGGTGACGACCGCATCCGCTCCCCGCAGCAGCATCCGCTGCGGCCACATCGCCTTGTGGTAGATGCGCCAGAGCAGCCTGACGAACCCGGGCAGATCGCGCGGCGGCTCGGGATGGCGGTAGTAGATCAGATCGTGCACCGTCGTGACCACAGGCCAGGCGCGGCCGATCGTGCCGATGGTCTGCATGGGCGAGAACAGCACATCGGCTGGCACGCTACGCAGCCGCCAGCCCGTCAGCGGCTCGAGCACGCCGACTTCGCTCGGCCCCACGACATGCGGCAGCTGCGGCAGATGCTCGAGCTGCCGCTCGTCTCGCACGAGCATCGTGACGTCGACACGCTCTGCCAGAGCCTTCGCCAGCTCGATCGAGAAGCGCGAGATGCCGTCGCGCGCGCCGTCCTTCACATAGCGGCAGTCAAAGAGCACGCGCACGCAGCCACCTCCTGATCGCACCGGCAGCCGGAGCGGGCTGCTCGTAGTGCACGAGATGGCCGGTGCCGCGCAGCACCGTCAGCTGCGCATCCGAGAACATGCCGCGCAGCTCGTGCTGACGGCTGATGGGCGTGATGTCATCGCGGTCCGCAGCGATGAGCAGCGTCGGCACGTCGACGTCAGCCGCGTACTGCGACACATCGTGCGAGACGGATGCGCGAAAGGCCCCCAGTAGGCTCTTGCGGTCCGCAAAGCTCGAGAAGTGCTGGTCATGCTGATCGTGAATCCAGCGGCGCATGTCGCGCTCGCGGCTCTTCGCCATGAACACGCTCATGCCCCGCACGATCGGAGGTGCTGCGAGAAGCTGCACGCCGAGCGGCTCGGGCAGGGCTGCCGAGAGCCGGTAGTAGCCGATGGCTGCGAGCGAGGCGAAGCGCTTGGGGCCCTCGAGCGCCGGTGCGCCGATCGGGTTGATGAGCACGATCCCGGGCGCCTCGAGCCCGTCTGCCGCGGCGTGCGCGGTCACGATCGAGCCGAAGGAGTGCCCCACGACGGGTCGGCCAGGGGCCTCGGCGGTGACGAATGCCCGCAGCCAGTCGGCGTACGCCTCGATGCCGGCATCCTCACCAGGAGCGGCGGATGCGCCGAACCCCGGCAGGTCTGGAATCAGCACGCGATAGGCAGGCAGATGCGCCGCGATGGTCTCGAGTCCGTGGTGGTCGCCGCGAAACCCGTGCACGAAGACGAGGGCCGGAGCCTCAGGGCTGCCGTAGGCGAACCACCTTGTATCGACGCCGGCGTATGTGCCCTCGTGCTCGGCGATCGGGGTGCGGTCGAGGAGGTTCTGGAACGGTGAGACGGCAGGCACCCTGCAAGCCTACGGCCACATTGTCTTCGGTTGCGGTTACGTTGGTACGTATGAGAGAAACCTCTTCCGACAGTGTCGCCGAGCCCAACGAGGCCCCCTGGTCAGCCCGGCTTGCCGTGTTCGACCTCGAGACCACGGGTGTGAACCCGCGCACAGACCGCATCGTGACAGCGTTCGTGGGCGAGCTGAACCTCGCCGGCGAGCTGACGCACTCACGCGAGTGGCTGGTCAACCCCGGCATCGACATCCCCGAGCGTGCGTCAGAGGTGCACGGCATCTCGACCGATAAGGCTCGGGCAGAGGGCATGGACTCCAAAGAGGCGGTGCACCAGATCTCGAGCCTGCTGGGCAGGCTCTTCGGTGCGGGCGTGCCCGTCGCAGCGTTCAACGCGGCCTACGACTTCACCCTCCTGGCGCACGAGGTCGACCGGCACGGGCTCGCGCCGCTCGACCCGACGCTCGTCATCGACCCGCTGGTGATCGACAAGCAGGTCGACCGCTACCGCAAGGGCAAGCGAACGCTCGGCGTGGTGGCGTCGCACTACGGAGCGACGCTCGATGACTGGCACGCTGCCTCTGCAGACGCGATCGCGGCGGGCCACATCGCCCAGGCGATCGGTCGCGCGCACCAGGATGTGCGCGTGCCGGCGCACCAGCTGCACGAGCTGCAGAAGACGTGGGCGCGCGAGCAGGCCGAGAGCTTTGCCGACTACATGCGCAAGAGCCGCGACCCTGACTTCAAGGCAGAAAGCGGATGGCCCGTCCGCGACCGATAGGTGCGAACGGGCCAGCGCGACTGGCGGGGCTGAATCAGCCGCCGAAGCCCTTGTAGCGGTTCTTGAACTTCTCGACGCGACCGGCGGAGTCCATGATGCGCTGCTTGCCCGTGTAGAACGGGTGCGAAGCGGACGAGATCTCAACGTCGATGACGGGGTAGGTCGCACCGTCGAGCTCGATCGTCTTGTCGCTCTTGGCAGTCGAACGCGTCAGGAACGTCTCGCCGCTGGCGAGGTCGCGGAACACGATGTCGTTGTATGCGGGGTGGATGTCAGTCTTCATGGAAGTCCTCGTATGCGGATGTTGTGAGAAAAGTCTTGCGGTGGGCGCCAAGAGGCGTCATGCACCAACGATCCACCCTATCAGCTTCAGGGCGGTGCTGCCACCGTCTCAGTCTGCGGCGCGTGCCGTGTAGCGGTCGCCCGAGCTCGAGACCTCGAGCGATCGGCCGAACGCCTCGCTGAGCTTCTCGTTCGTGATCGTCTCGCCGATCGGACCGGCGTGCACGGCCTTTCCGTCGGCCAGGAGCATCGCGTGGGTGAAGCCCGGCGGGATCTCCTCGACATGGTGCGTGACCATGACGATGGCAGGGGCCAGCGGGCTCTTCGCGTACTCGGTCAGCGAGTAGAGCAGGTCTTCGCGGGCTCCGAGGTCGAGGCTGCCGGCCGGCTCGTCGAGCAGCATGAGCTCGGGGTCGGTCATGACTGCGCGGGCGACCTGCACGCGCTTCTGCTCGCCGTCGGAGAGGGTTCCGAACGTGCGAGCAGCCAGGGCTTCGAGATCCCAGGCCTCGATGACCTCGCGCGCACGGTCGTGGTCGACCTTGTCGTACTCCTCGCGCCAGCGGCCGGTCACGGCGTAGGCGGCGGTCAGGATGGCGTTGTCGACCGTCTCGTAGGGAGGAATGCGGCGCGCGAGGTTGGTCGCGCTGAAGCCGATTCTGGTTCGCAGGTCGAACACGTTGACGCGCCCGAGACGCTCGCCCAGCACATCCGCCTCGCCCTTCGTGGGGTGCAGCATGGCTGCCGCAAGCTGCAGGATCGTCGACTTGCCTGCGCCATTCGGGCCCAGGATCACCCAGCGCTCGGATTCGTCGACGCGCCACGTGAGACCGTCGATGATTGCTCGTCCGTTTCGGACAACAGAGACGTCATTGAATTCGAGCACATGCACCATGGGAATCAGCCTAGCCGCGACGCGAGTTGATGACGGACTGGTAGACGGCGCGTGTCTGGTCTGCGATGCGCTCCCAGGTGAACTCTGCCTCTGCTCGTGCTCGTCCGGCCTCGCCGTACGCTGCGGCCCGCTTGGGGTCGGTGACCACTTCTGTCAGGGTCCGAGCGAGGTCGTCGACGAACCGCTCGGGGTCGACAGGCGTGCCGGTGCCGTCGGTGACCTGGTCGATGGGCACGATTCGGCCGGTGACGCCGTCGGCGACGACCTCGGGGATTCCGCCGGTGCCGGAGCCGACGACCGCTGTGCCGCACGCCATGGCCTCGAGGTTGACGATCCCGAGGGGCTCGTACACGCTCGGGCATACGAACACGGTCGAGTGGCTCAGCAGCGTCTGCAGGTCGCGCCTGGGCAGCATGTCCTCGATCCAGACGACGCCGTCGCGGGATGCGCGGAGGCCGTCGACGAGCGATCGCACCTCGTTCATGATCTCGGGGGTGTCGGGGGCGCCCGCGCAGAGCACCAGCTGCACGTCGGCGGGCAGCAGCGCTGCTGCCCTGAGCAGATACGGCAGGCCCTTCTGGCGCGTGATGCGGCCGACGAAGATCACGGCAGGGCGCTCGGGGTCGAGGCCCAGCTCGCGGGCTCGCTCGGGGTCGTCCACGCGGTGCCACGAGTCAAGGTCGATGCCGTTGTGGATCGTCACCACGCGCTCGGGGTCAAGCTCTGGGTAGACGCGCAGGATGTCGGAGCGCATGCCGTTCGATACGGCGATGACGCGGTCTGCCTGCAGGTACGCGGTGCGCTCGATGTCGCTCGAGACGCGGTAGCCGCCGCCGAGCTGCTCGGCCTTCCACGGGCGAAGCGGCTCGAGCGAGTGCGCCGTGATGACGTGGCCGACGCCGTGCAGCTGCGATGCCCTGCGCCCCGCCTCGTTCGCGTACCAGGTGTGCGAGTGCACGAGGTCGGTTCCAGCGGCCCCCGCAGCCATCTGCAGGTCGATCGAGAGCGTCTGCAGCGTCGGGTCGGCCTCTGCGAGCTCAGCAGCGGGTCTGTACGCGGTGACCCCCTGCTCGTCGCGATCGCCGCCGAATGCATGCACTCGCACATCCGTCGACTCGCGCAGCGCCTTCACGAGCTCTGCCGCATGCACCCCCGCCCCTCCGTAGATCTCGGGCGGGTACTCCTTGGTCAGAATGTCAACGCGCATGCGATCAGCGTACTTCGGTAGCGCCGAGGGAGGTAAGCCCAATAGTGTTGGAGCATGGACAAGAAGGTCTTCGGGATCGTCCTCGCAGGCGGTGAGGGCAAGCGTCTGATGCCCCTCACAGCTGATCGAGCCAAGCCAGCCGTGCCGTTCGGAGGGTCGTATCGTCTGATCGACTTCGCCCTCTCGAACCTCATCAACTCCGACCTTCGGCAGATCGTGGTGCTGACGCAGTACAAGTCGCACTCGCTCGACCGCCACGTCTCGCAGGTGTGGCGCATGTCGAACATGCTCGGGGCCTACGTCGCTTCGGTGCCTGCTCAGCAGCGCCGGGGCAAGCACTGGTTCCACGGCTCGGCAGACGCGATCTTCCAGAGCCTCAACCTCATCACCGACGAGAAGCCCGACATCGTGGTCGTCGTCGGAGCTGACCACGTCTACCGCATGGACTTCCGCGACATGATCGAGGCCCACATCGCCTCGGGCGCCCGTGCCACTGTCGCCGGCATCCGCCAGCCGATCGAGCTGGCGCCCCAGTTCGGCGTCATCGAGGTGGGAGAAGGCGGACGCATCGACGCATTCCGCGAGAAGCCCACCGATCCCAAGCCGCTCGCCGACTCCCCCGACGAGGTGCTCGCCTCGATGGGCAACTACGTCTTCGACGCAGACGCGCTGGTCGAAGCGGTCACGAGAGACAGCGAGACCGACTCGAAGCACGACATGGGCGGCGACATCGTGCCCTGGTTCGTCGACCGCGGCGAGGCGCACGTCTACGACCTGAGCGACAACGATGTTCCGGGCGCGACCGATCGCGACAAGTACTACTGGCGCGACGTCGGAACCCTCGAGTCATACTTCGACGCCAACATGGACCTCATCTCTCCCCTGCCGATCTTCAACCTCTACAACCGCGACTGGCCGATCTTCGAGCAGCGCGTCAACATCCCGCCGGCGAAGTTCACGAGGGATGTGCACGGCAGGCAGTCGAGCGTCATCGACTCGATCGTCGACGCGGGGGCCGTGATCGCAGGCGCCTCGATCGTGCACTCGGTCGTCTCGAGCTGGGTGCGAGTCGCATCAGGGGCGAGCGTGCAGGACTCGATCCTGTTCGACCAGGTCGTCGTCGGCGAGGGCGCGATGGTGCGCCGTGCGATCATCGACAAAGAGGTGCGGATTCCGCCCGGTGTGCACATCGGGGTCAATCACGACGCAGACCGCGCTCGCGGCTTCTTCGTCTCGGAGTCCGGAATCGTCGTCGTCCCCAAGGGCATGGAGATCACTGCATGACAGCACAGTTCCTCATCGTGACCGATGTCGACTCGACACTGATCCGCGATGAGGTGATCGAGCTGATCGCTGATTCCCTCGGAGCCGAAGCGCGCGCGCACGTCGCCGACGTCACTGAGCGCGCCATGCGGGGCGAGCTCGACTTCTCGCAGTCGCTCGCCGAGCGTCTGCTGGTGCTCGAGGGCGTGCCCGTGAGCGTCTTCGACGATGTGCTCGCGTCGATCACGGTGACCGACGGCGTCGAGGAGTTCGTCAGCGAGGTGCACGAGCGCGGCGGCGTCATCGCAGCGGTCTCGGGCGGATTCCACGAGATCCTCGACCCGCTCGCCGCACGGCTCAGCATCGATCACACGCGTGCAAACAGGCTCGGAGTGACGGATGGGCAGCTCACGGGCAGGTCGGTCGGTCCGGTCATCGACGGGGCCGCCAAGCGCGACACCCTCGAGTCGCTTCGCATGAACCTCGGCATCGACGCACAGCGCACGATGGCCGTCGGCGACGGCGCGAACGACATGCTGATGGTCGAGGCTGCCGGCGTCGGCGTCGCGTTCTGCGCGAAGCCGGTGCTGCGAGAGGCAGCGGATGTGGTGATCGAGCAGCCCGACTTCAGGCTGCTGCTGCCGCACCTGCCCTAGTGGCCCATCCCGAGTCCGCCGTCGACGGGGATCACCGCGCCCGAGATGTAGGCGGCCTCGTCTGAGGCGACCCAGCGCACGACTCGCGCGACCTCTTCTGGCGATGCGAACCTGGCCGCGGGGATCTGCGACTTGTACTGCTTCTGCGTCTCCTCCGGCAGCTCGGCCGTCATGTCGGTCTCGATGAATCCGGGTGCGACGACGTTTGCGGTGATGCCACGGGCTCCGAGCTCGCGCGTGATCGACCGCGCCATGCCGACGAGTCCTGCCTTCGATGCGGCGTAGTTGACCTGACCCGCGCCTCCGATCTGGCCGACGACCGACGAGATCAGCACGATGCGGCCATACTTCGCGCGCAGCATGCCCTTGTTGGCGCGCTTCACGACTCGGAAGGCGCCCGTGAGGTTGGTGTCGACGACGTCTGAGAAGTCTTCGTCGCTCATGCGCATGAGCAGGGTGTCGCGGGTGATGCCCGCATTGGCGACGACGACCTCGACCGGGCCGAGCTTCTCTTCGATCTCGGTGAATGCAGCATCGACCGAAGCGGTGTCGGTCACGTCTGCGCGAACGGTCAGCGTCCCCTCGGGGCCTTCGGCGCTGCGAGCCGTCACGGCGACCCTGTGGCCGGCGGCGACGAACTCCGACGCGATCGAGCGGCCGATGCCGCGGTTTCCGCCGGTGACGAGTACGGTGCGTGTGGTGATCTCGGTGGTCATCCCTCGATGCTACCGAGATGCACGGGAGTAGACTTGCACATGGCCATGAACGACGAGACTCCATCCATCACCGACCTGCCGGAATCCGGCGAGGCCGACCTGAATAAGCGCATGAGGGTCTATCTGTTCATCATGGCGATTCGAGTCGCGGCGTTCCTTCTGGTGCTCGTTGTGCCAGGCTGGTGGAAGGTGCTGCCGGCGGTCGTCGCGGTGTTCAGCTCGTGGTTCGCAGTGATCATCGCCAATGCCGCTGGCATGTTCTCGGGACGCAGTTCGAAATCCGAGCGCCCCATGAAGGAGATCTCTTGACGATGCTGGGGTTCGGCTCCACGCCGACGTATCCGCAGTGCTCGAAGACCGCATGCCGTGAAGAGGCGAAGTGGGTCGTGAACTGGCGCAATCCGAAGATCCACGACGCCGATCGCATCAAGCAGTGGGCCGCGTGCGACGACCACCGAGACGAGCTGTACGACTTCGTGGCCGCTCGCGACTTTCCTGTCAGCATCACGCCGTTCGGCATCGAAGTGAGCGAGATCTGAGTGCTGCGCAACCTTGCTACCTCGCGTTGGCTGGGATACCTGGCTCTGCTGCTCGTCTACGTCACCATCTGCGGATTCCTGTGCTGGTGGCAGTGGAACAGGCGTGACGAGGCGCAGACCGCGATCGCACGCCTCGACGCCAACTGGTCGGCTCCTTCGTCGCCGGTCGACGAGGCGCTCCCCCAGCCCTATGGCTTCGACCCTGATCAGCAGTGGCAGCGGGTCGAGCTCGAGGGCGAGTATCTCGTCGACGATGCCCTCCTGATGCGCGGAAGGCTGCGCGACGGCAACGTCGGCTTCCAGCAGGTCGTGCCGTTCCTCACGGATAACGGCACGGTGTTCTACATCGACCGCGGATGGGTGCCGGTGGGAGCAGAAGGCGCCGAGCTGCCTGAGTCCGTGCCCGACATCCCGACCGGCCAGATCTCGCTGCTTGCGAGGCTGCGCCCCAACGAGGGCGACATCGGCAAGGGCGCTCCCGAGGGCCAGATCGCGAGCGTCGACCTCGAACGGCTCGCGAACCGGCACAGTCAGACTGTCTACACGGGCGCCTACGGGCTGCTCGAGAGCGAAGACGGCGTCGTGCCCGGCGACGTTGCACCACATGACCGTCCGCTGCTCGACGAAGGCCCCCACCTCTCGTACTCGCTGCAGTGGATCATGTTCGCGCTCGTCGGCATCGTCGGCTTCGGCTACGCCCTGCGCACCGACACACGCAACATGCAGGGGCTCCCCCAGGCGCCGAAGCGCAGGTCTGTCGATGACGACGAAGAAGACGCGCTGCTCGACGAGGTCGAGACCGAATTCGCCGAGCAGGCCGAGGCTTCTCGCTAGTCGCGTCTTCCGCCGTCGACCACGTTGAGCGTCTGCGTCTTCAGCGACGGCGCTCGCCAGCCGAGGACTTCGCTGATGAGCCGTGTCGTGAACACCCCGAGGACGACGAGCGCGCTGATCCACCACGCTGAGACGTCGAATGCCGCGAGGGTCGCGATGGCGGCTGCTCCGAGGAGGGCGGGCGTCAGGTAGAGCTTCGAGTCGCGCTGGAACACGACCGGGATGTCGTTGGCGATGAGGTCTCGGATGACGCCGCCGCCGACCCCGGTCAGCAGCCCCACGACAGCAGAGCCCACAGGGTTCACGCCCAGCAGATGCGCCTTCATGGTGCCGTTCACGACGAAGATGGCGAGCCCGAGGGCATCGAAGACGAGCATGGCGCGGCGCAGCCGATGCACGATCCGGTACAGCACGAACACCACAAGGGCCGTGCCGATCGTCACCAGCAGCATCCACCAGCTCTCCAGGGCCGCGACCGGCGTCGCGCCGATCAGCACATCGCGCGTCATGCCGCCGCCGAGGCCCGTGACCGAAGCCAGCGCCATCATGCCGATGACGTCCATGCGCTTCGCGGCAGCCAACAGCGCGCCGGACGCCGCAAACGCGATCAGGCCGACGACCTCAAAGGACAGCGCGACCTGCGTGAAGATCTCTGGTTGCACGCCGCTCCCCTGTCGTGTCGGCGCCGCACGGATGCGCGGCTGGGGCTAGTCGAGCCCTACAAGATCAAGATACTCGCGCGAGTAGTGGTCTTCGGTGCCCTCGGGCATGATGAGCACGCGCTCGGGGCTGAGCGCCTCGACGGCGCCCTCGTCGTGCGACACGAGCACGACAGCGCCCTCGTACTCAGCCAGCGCGCCGAGGATCTGCTCGCGCGAGGCCGGGTCGAGGTTGTTCGTCGGCTCATCGAGCAGCAGCACGTTGGCGCTCGAGACGACGAGCATCGCGAGCGACAGCCTGGTCTTCTCGCCTCCCGAGAGCACGCCGGCCGGCTTCGACGTGTCGTCGCCCGTGAACAGGAACGAGCCGAGCACCCTTCGCGCCTCAGAGGACGAGATCTCGTCAGACGACGACATCATGTTCTCGAGCACCGAGCGGTTGACGTCGAGCGTCTCGTGCTCCTGGGCGTAGTAGCCGATGCGAAGTCCGTACCCGCGGTCGATGCCGCCGGTGTCGGGTTCGGATGCTCCAGCGAGAATGCGCAGGAGCGTCGTCTTTCCGGCACCGTTGAGCCCCAGCACGACGACCTTCGATCCGCGGTCGATGGCGAGGTCGACAGCCGTGAAGATCTCGAGCGACCCGTACGACTTCGAGAGGTTGTGCGCCATGAGCGGCGTCTTGCCGCAGGGCGAGGGCTTCGGGAAGCGGATCTTCGCGACGCGGTCGCTGACAAGATCTGCCTCGACGCCGTCCATCATGCGCTCGGCACGGCGCAGCATATTCTTTGCCGCGACCGCCTTGGTCGCCTTCGCGCCCATCTTCGCAGCCTGCATCTGCAGCTGGCCTGCTGCGCGCTCGGCGTTCGTGCGCTCACGCTTGCGACGCTCGGCGTCGACCTCGCGCTGGCGCTGGTAGTTCTTCCACGACATGTTGTAGATGTCGATGATCTGCCGGTTCGCGTCGAGGTAGAAGACGCGGTTCACGGTGTCGCCGATGAGCTCGACGTCGTGCGAGATGATCAGGAGCCCGCCCGCATAGCCCTGCAGGAACTCGCGCAGCCAGACGACGCTGTCGGCGTCGAGGTGGTTGGTCGGCTCATCGAGCAGCATCGTCTCAGCGCCGGAGAACAGGATGCGCGCCAGTTCGATGCGACGGCGCTGGCCTCCTGAGAGGGTCGACAGCGGCTGCTCGAGGATCCGCTCGGGCAGCTTCAGGTTCGAGGCGATCGACTCGCCTTCTGCCTCGGCCGCATAGCCTCCGAGTGCGAGGAAGCGGTCTTCATGCCGCGTGTAGTCACGCATCGCCGCTTCGCCGTCTGCACCGCCGAGAGCCATGCGATCGGTTGCGTCGCGCATCCGTGCACGAAGTGTGCCGAGTCCGCGGGCATCGAGGATGCGCGCGCGAGCAGTCTGCTCGGGATCGCCGGATCGCGGGTCCTGGGGAAGATAGCCGACCTCGCCCTTGCGTGTGATCTCGCCGTGGGCGGTGTGGCCGTCGCGGTCGTCGGAGACACCGGCCAGGACCTTCGTCATCGTGGTCTTGCCGGCGCCGTTGCGCCCGACCAGACCGATCTTGTCGCCCTTGGCGATCCTGAACGAGACGTCGCTCATGAGGGTTCGAGCTCCGACGGACAGGTCGAAGCCTTGTACTTCAATCACGACATACCTCTCTCATTGCTGCCCGGATCGGGCAAGCTGCCTCTGCTTCAGGCACAGCCGCCTATCCTATCGCGTGCCCAAGCACGAAAGTTGCGAATAACGCACCGCTTTGATGGTCAAAGTGGTGCGTTATTCGCAACTTTCTGACGAAGTCAGATGGAGAAACCCAATTCGCTCGCTCAGGGCTCGCGACGGCTTTGGGTGAGTCGCTGTCGCGACCCATCGATCTGACTCCGTCAGATCGAGAACCCCAAAGCCCTCATCATCTCACGACCGTCTTCTGTGATCCGCTCGGGACCCCACGGCGGCATCCACACCCAGTTAATGCGGAACGCATCGACGACACCGTCGAGATTCTCGGCGATCTCAGCCTCGATCACGTCGGTCAGGGGGCAGCCGGCGCTGGTGAGCGTCATCGAGATCACAAGTGCGTTCTCGTCTTCGTCCCAGGCCAGGTCGTAGATCAGGCCGAGGTCGACGATGTTCACATCGAGCTCAGGGTCGACCACATCCTTCAGAGCCTCGATGCACTCGTCGAACTTGGCGTCGTCGAGTTCTTTCAGAGCCATGATCAGACTCCGGCCTTGAGGAAGCGGTCGTAGCCCTCGTCCTCGAGACGCACTGCGAGGTCCTTGCCGCCGCGCTCGGCGACGCGGCCGTCAACGAAGACGTGCACGAAGTCGGGCTCGATGTAGCGCAGGATGCGCGTGTAGTGCGTGATCAGCAGCACGCCGAGGTCGTTGGCCTCGTGCACGCGGTTGACACCCTCGGAGACGACGCGGAGCGCGTCGACGTCGAGGCCGGAGTCGGTCTCGTCGAGCACAGCGAAGCTGGGCTTGAGAAGCTCCATCTGGAGGATCTCGTTGCGCTTCTTCTCGCCGCCCGAGAAGCCCTCGTTGACGTTGCGCTCCTGGAATGCAGGGTCCATGCGCAGCGCGTCCATGGCCTCGCGCACGTCGCCGACCCACTGACGGATCTTCGGAGCTTCGCCCGACACTGCGGTCTTGGCAGTGCGGAGGAAGTTCGAGACGGTCACGCCGGGGATCTCGACCGGGTACTGCATCGCAAGGAAGAGTCCGGCCTTCGCGCGCTCGTCGACAGACATCTCGAGCACGTCTTCGCCGTCGAGGGTGATGGTTCCGCCCGTGACGTTGTAGCGGGGGTGACCCGCGATCGCGTAGGCCAGCGTCGACTTTCCGGAGCCGTTGGGGCCCATGATCGCGTGGATCTCGCCCGACTTGATCGTCAGGTCGACACCCTTCAGGATCTCCTTCTCGCCGGCGTCGGTGTCAATGGAGACCTTCAAGTCCTTGATCTCGAGAACACTCATGAGACTTCCTTTCTCGCGGCATCGCCGCTCACATCAATGGGGTTGTGCACGTCGATCATCACGTCGTCTCCGTCGACGCGCACAGGGAATACAGGAACCGGCTCGAACGCCGGCAGATTCTCGGGCTTGCCCGTGAACATGTTGAATCGCGACCCGTGTGCCCAGCACTCAAGCGAATCGCCTTCGATGAATCCCTCTGACAGAGAGATCTCACCGTGGGTGCAGGTGTCGCCGAGCGCATGGATCTCGCCTGCCGAGTCGCGCACGAGGGAGACGGGGACGCCGTCCACCTCGACACGAATCGGATCGGTCAGGCTGATCTCGCTCGTCGACGCCACACGGACTTCGCTCATGCCCCAGCCTTCGCCGCGGGTGCCAGCGATGCTCCTGCAGCCAGCTCCTCCTGGATCAGCGCTTCGATGCGGGTCTCGATCTCGTCGATGCCGATCTTCTGCACGATCTCCATGAGGAATCCGACGACGACGAGGCGACGGGCCTCGTCCTCGGGGATGCCGCGGCTGCGGAGGTAGAACAGCTGCTCGTCGTCGAAGCGTCCGGTCGCGGATGCGTGGCCGGCTCCTTCGATGTTGCCGTTCTTGATCTCGAGGTTCGGGATCGAGTCTGCGCGGGTTCCGTCAGTCAGCACGAGGTTCTGGTTCTTCTCGTAGCTGTCGGTGCCGTTCGCGCCCTCGCCGATCAGCACATCGCCGATCCAGACGTAGCGTGCGCCCTTGCCCTGCAGAGCACCCTTGTAGAGCACGTTTCCGGTCGTGTTCTCACCCTCGTGGAACATGAAGACCTGGCTCTCCATGTGCTGGCCGGAGTCAGCGAACGCGAGGCCGTACATCTCGGTCTCGCTGCCTGTTCCGTGGAGTCGGACCGACGGATTGACGCGAACCGCGCCTCCGCCGAACGACACGACCATGTGCTTCAGGTACGCGTCGCTGTCGACACGGGCCTGGTGCGCCGAGGCGTGCACGGTGTCGTCTTCCCAGTCCTGGACCGAGATGAAGTTCAGGCGTGCGCCGTCGCGGACGATGATCTCGACGTTCTGCGCGTACGCTGCCGAGCCGGTGTGGTGCAGCACGACCGTCGACTGCGACCCGGGAAGGGCCTCGACGATGATGTGCGCGTTCGCGTGGATGTCGGCGCCGAGTCCTTCGAGGCGAGCCACGAGGGGCTCGCCGATGGACTTGCCCTCGGGAATCTGGATGTGCAGGGCGTTCGAGCACTGCTTCCAGGCGATTGCGGCGGGAAGGTCTTCGGGAGTGAAGACCTCGCCGCGCACGGCTGCCTCGTGCCCGGTCGACTCGA
This sequence comes from Agrococcus casei LMG 22410, assembly GCF_900163565.1. GTDB lineage: Bacteria > Actinomycetota > Actinomycetes > Actinomycetales > Microbacteriaceae > Agrococcus > Agrococcus casei. The sequence goes on along the minus strand of NZ_FUHU01000026.1, from coordinate 296,839 downwards.
CCAGCACGCCGGCTGCATCGATTGCCTCGACGCCGTAGCGGATGCCGTCGTGTCCGATGTTCTCGGTCGCCTCGTCGACGAGCAGCGGTGCAAGGCGCTTCAGGTCGCTGTGCTTCCAGTTGACCTCGCGGCCGGTCGGCGTCTCGAAGTCGGCCGGCTCGAACGAGCTGGGACGCTCAGAGCGGGTCTGAATCGGAACGAACTTCTCTTCGCTTCGAACGTTCTCAGTAGTCGTCATCTAGCCGACCGATCCTTCCATGTTCATTTCGATGAGCTTGTTGAGCTCAAGCGCGTACTCCATGGGCAGCTCACGAGCGATCGGCTCGATGAAGCCGCGCACGATCATCGCCATTGCCTCGGTCTCGGAGAGTCCGCGGCTCATGAGGTAGAAGAGCTGCTGCTCTGAGACCTTCGAGACGGTCGCCTCGTGGCCGAGCACGACGTCGTCGACACGGATGTCGATTGCCGGGTAGGTGTCGGAGCGCGACTCGAGGTCGACCAGCAGAGCGTCGCAGATGACGGAGTTCGCCGAGTGGTGTGCGTTCGCCTCGATGCGGATCTCGCCGCGGTAGCCGGCTCGGCCGCCTCCTCGGGCGATCGACTTGGAGGTGATCGACGACGTCGTGTAGGGCGCCATGTGCACCATCTTCGCGCCGGCGTCCTGGTGCTGGCCGGGGCCTGCGAAGGCAACCGACAGCGTCTCGCCCTTGGCGCGCTCGCCGGTCAGGAAGATCGACGGGTACTTCATGGTGACCTTCGAGCCGATGTTGCCGTCGACCCACTCCATGGTCGCGCCCTCTTCTGCGATGGCGCGCTTCGTCACGAGGTTGTACACGTTGTTCGACCAGTTCTGAATCGTCGTGTAGCGAACGCGTGCGTTCTTCTTCGCGATGATCTCGACGACTGCCGAGTGCAGCGAGTCGGACTTGTAGATCGGAGCCGTGCAGCCCTCGATGTAGTGCACGTACGAGCCCTCGTCGGCGATGATGAGCGTGCGCTCGAACTGCCCCATGTTCTCGGTGTTGATGCGGAAGTACGCCTGCAGCGGGATCTCTACGTGCACGCCCGGCGGCACGTAGACGAAGGATCCGCCTGACCACACAGCGGTGTTCAGGGCGGAGAACTTGTTGTCTGCAGCCGGGATCACCGTGCCGAAGTACTCCTCGAAGAACTCGGGGTGCTCCTTGAGCGCGGTGTCGGTGTCCATGAAGATGACACCCTGCGCCTCGAGATCCTCCTGGATCTGGTGGTAGACGACCTCGGACTCGTACTGGGCTGCGACGCCCGCGACGAGACGCTGGCGCTCAGCCTCGGGGATGCCGAGACGGTCGTAGGTCTCGCGGATCTCAGCGGGAAGGTCTTCCCAGGTCTGAGCCTGGCGCTCGGTGGAGCGCACGAAGTACTTGATGTTGTCGAAGTCGATGCCTGACAGGTCAGCACCCCACTCCGGCATGGGCTTGCGGTAGAAGTGCTTCAGTGCCTTGAGGCGCGTCTGCAGCATCCAGTCGTCTTCGCTCTTGAGCTCGGAGATCTCTTTCACGACCTGCTCACTCAAGCCTCGCTTCGCGATGGCTCCGGCCTCGTCTTTGTCGTGCCAGCCGAATTCATACTGCCCGAGGCTTTCAAGCTCTGGGCGGTCAATCAGGACGTCGCTCATGGTTCCCCTCTCGTCTCGCGATCTGCCGTGGCGCGCGAGGGCGCTTCTGGGACGTGATTCGTCAGATACTGTGAATAACGAAACCGAAGCGCTTCGATCGCGCGCTCGACTGAGAGATCGCACTCCCTACAGCCTAGCGTCTGGAACGCCGCATGCCCATTGAAACGAGGTCCATCGTGTCGGAAGTTCGCCAATCGCGAACCTTGAGAGCAGTCAGCGTCGCAACGCTGGCCAGCCAGATTCTGATCGTGCTGACCGGAGGGCTCGTTCGACTCACCGAAAGCGGCCTCGGATGCACCGATTGGCCGCACTGCACGCCCGACTCGTTCTTCCCCGTTCCGGAGCACGGAATCCACGGCTTCATCGAGTACGCGAACAGGCTCCTGGGTGCGGTCGTGATCGGCATCTCGATCTGGATGCTCGTGCTGGCGATTCGCAAAGCCAAGTCGGCAGGCGGCCGCGAGATCCTCACGCTCGCTGCGCTCGTGTTCTTCCTCTCGGCAGCCCAGGGCATCATCGGAGCCGTCGTCGTCTGGCTCGAGCTGCGTCCCGACACCGTCGGCATTCACTTCATGCTGAGCGTCGTGCTCGTTGCGCTGTCCACCATGCTCGTGTGGCGCGTGTTCCGCGGTCCGCGCGGCCCCAAGGTCGCCACGGCGCCCCAGTTCGTGCTCACCCACGGTGCGACAGCGCTCTTCGCGATCGTCATCGTCATGGGAACCCTGACGACCGGCGCCGGCCCCCACGCGGGCGACGGAGGGGCCGTCCGCAACGGCCTCAACCCTGAACTTCTGCAGCACTTCCACGCGTGGCCGAGCTACGCGCTGCTGCTGGTGACGCTGGCACTGCTCGTCGTCGCAGTCCGGAAGGGGCCGCGCATCCATCTCTTCAGCGTCCTCGGGCTCCTGGCCGCTTCGCTGTTCCAGATGGTGATCGGCCTCATACAGGCCAACACCGGACTGCCCGTGCCGCTCGTGGCCGCGCACATGATGGGCAGCGTCTTCGCAGCTGCCGCCATGACCGCGACGGTGCTGTCACTGCGAGGCAAGGCCGAGGTCTCCGTATGAGGCTCGGCGTGCTCGACATCGGGTCGAACACCGTGCACCTGCTCATCGTCGACGCAAAGCCCGGCGGTCGGCCAAAGCCGGAGCGCTCGCACAAGAAGGTGCTGCGGCTCATGCGGTACATAGAAGACGACGCCATCACGAAGGAGGGCCAGGACGCCCTCATCGAAGCGATTGACGAGTGCATCGAGATCGCGAAGCCGGACGAGCTCGACGACTTCCTGGTGATGGCCACTAGCGCCATCCGCGAGGCCTCGAACGGCCGCAAGGTCGTGGAGCGCATCGAGCGCAAGGCCGGCGTCAAGCTCGACATCCTCTCGGGCGACGACGAGGCCAGGCTCACGTTCCTGGCGGTCCGCCGCTGGTTCGGCTGGAGCGCAGGTCACCTCATGCTGATCGACATCGGCGGCGGCTCGCTCGAGCTGGCGTCCGGAAGCGACGAGTTTCCTGACGTCGCACTGTCGCTGCCGTTCGGAGCAGGTCGCGCCACACGGCAGTTCTTCACGTCAGACCCGCCTTCCGAGTCAGAGATCAGGGCGCTGCGGATGGCGGCACGCGAGTCGATCGGCGAGGTTGTGGGCCGAATCCGCTCGGCAGGGCGGCCCGATCATGTCGTCGGCTCGTCGAAGACCATCCGCTCGCTCGCACGGCTTGCCGGCAACCTGCAGCCCGGCGTCGGCGATGCTGAGCGCACGGTGCTGCTGCGGGAGCAGCTCGACGACTGGGCTCCGCGCATCGCCAAGATGGATGCGAAGAGCCGAACGCAGCTGCCCGGCATCACCGAGGACCGCACCTTTCAGATCGTCGGCGGCGCGATTGTTCTCTCTGAGACCATGCGGGCATTCAAGGTCGACCAGCTCGACGTGTCGCCGTGGGCGTTGCGCGAGGGCCGGCTGCTGACCACGCTCGACCTGCTGGTCGACCGCCGTGGCGAGCCGCTGACCGGCGCTTAGGCCCTCAGCGCGTCGAAGCGTCTCAGATCGGGAGCAGCGGGTCGATGCCCACTGCCACGAAGATCAGCGTCAGGTACAGGTTCGAGGCGTGGAAGACGCGCATCGCCTTGATGTCGCTTGCGCCGCCCAGCGCCCGTCCGTAGAGCAGGTGCGATTCGACGACGAACCACAGCCCTGCTCCGATTGCGACGGCACAGTAGAGGAGCCCCATTCCGGCGACCGGGATCAGCAGCAGCGTGCATGCGACCGAGGCCCACGCGTAGAGGATGACCTGGATCCCGACGATGCGCTTGCCGCGAACGACAGCCAGCATCGGGACGCCGGCAGCTGAGTAGTCGGCCCGGTACTTCATCGAGAGCGGCCAGTAGTGGGCGGGCGTCCAGAGGAACACGAGGGTGAAGAGGATCCAGGCGGGCCAGTCGACTCCGCCGGTGACAGCACTCCAGCCGATGACGACGGGGAAGCATCCTGCGATGCCGCCCCAGACGATGTTCTGCTCGGTGCGACGCTTCAGCAGCATCGTGTAGACGATGGCGTAGAACGCGATCGCCATGACCGAGAACATCGCCGCGACCCAGTTCGCGAACACCCAGAGCACCGCTGTCGAGACCACGGTGAGGATCCAGGCGAACACGTGCGCCTCGGCGACAGACACGGCGCCCGTGACGAGCGGCCGGCCCTGCGTGCGCTTCATGACGCGGTCGATGTCGCGGTCGAGGATCATGTTGAACGTGTTGGCCGCCCCTGCGCTCAGGAATCCGCCGACGAGCGTCGCGATCACCGGCACGAGCGGCGGAAGGCCGCCGGCTGCGAGCACCATGGTCGGCAGAGCCGTCACCAGCAGCAGCTCGATGATGCGAGGCTTCATCAGCGCGAGGTAGGCAGAAGCCTTTCCGCGCAGAGCGCTGCGTTCAGGGGCAGAAGTGAGGGTTGACATCACCGCCTATTCTACCCCTCCCCGGCGCGAGCCGCTCGGGCTCGAAAGCGGGTGCGAATTCTGCGCCGTCACACCCGTGCAGCCCGGCTAGAGTGGAAGCACGCGCCGCTGCATGGCGAGCGCTGAACGAACACGGGAGGAGTGTCGAGTGTCGACATTGTCTTGGACGGATCTCGATCAGCGCGCGGTGGACACCGCTCGCGTGCTGGCGGCCGACGCGGTTGAGAAGATCGGCAGCGGTCACCCGGGAACAGCGATCAGCCTGGCCCCGGTCGCATATCTGCTGTTCCAGAAGATTATGCGCCGCGATCCGAGCAATCCCGAGTGGAGCGGTCGTGACCGCTTCATCCTCTCCCCCGGGCACACCTCGCTGACGCAGTACGTGCAGCTCTACCTCGAAGGAACCGAGCTCGAGCTCGAAGACCTGCAGCAGCTGCGCGCATGGGGCTCCAAGACCCCCGGTCACCCCGAGTACGGCCACACTGCCGGCATCGAGATGACGACCGGCCCGCTCGGCCAGGGGCTCGCTTCTGCAGTCGGCTTCGCCTACGCTCAACGCTTCGAGCAGGAGCTGTTCGACAAGGGCGCTGCCGAGGGCGGCCCCTTCGATCACTTCACATACGTCATCGCCTCCGACGGCGACATCCAGGAGGGCGTCACGAGCGAGGCCTCGTCGCTCGCCGGCACCCACGAGCTCGGCCGGCTCATCGTCATCTACGACTCGAACCAGATCTCGATCGAAGACGACACGGCGATCGCACTGAGCGAAGACACCGCCGCTCGCTACGAGTCCTACGGCTGGCACGTGCAGAAGGTGCAGTGGCGTTCGGAGGGCGGCTACACAGAAGACCTCGAGGCCCTCCACGAGGCGATCCTCGCAGCGCAGCAGGTCACCGACAAGCCCAGCTTCATCGAGCTCGACACCATCATCGGATGGCCGTCGCCGACGAAGCAGGACACCGGCGGCATCCACGGCTCCAAGCTCGGAGCCGAAGAGCTCGCGGGGCTCAAGACAGCACTCGGCTTCGACCCCGAGCAGCACTTCGCCGTCGATGACGAGGTCATCGAGCACACGCGGTCGCAGGCCGCAGAGCGCGGCGCAGAGGCTCGCAAGGCATGGCAGTCGCAGTTCGACGACTGGGCAGCGGCGAACCCAGAGTCCAAGCGGATCTTCGATCGCCTCGAGGCAGGCGAGCTTCCTGACGGAATCGCGGATGCGCTTCCCGCATTCGAGGCAGGCAAGGACGTCGCGACCCGCGCGGCATCGGGCAAGGTGCTGGCGGCTCTGGCGCCGCTGCTGCCAGAGCTCTGGGGCGGATCAGCCGACCTCGCCGGCTCGAACAACACGACGCTCGAGGAATTCGGCTCGTTCGCACCCGCGTCGAGGGCTACCGACTCATGGCCGAACGCCTCGTTCTCGGGACGCACGATGCACTTCGGCATCCGCGAGCACGCCATGGCGAGCATCCTGAACGGAATCTCGCTGCACGGCAAGACCCGTGCGTACGGCGGCACGTTCCTGATCTTCAGCGACTACCAGCGACCGGCACTTCGCCTCGCTGCCCTGATGGGCGCGCATCCGATTCACGTCTGGACGCACGACTCCATCGGACTCGGCGAAGACGGCCCAACGCACCAGCCCGTCGAGCAGCTCTCGACGCTGCGACTGATTCCGGGCTTCGAGGTGGTTCGTCCGGCTGACGCCAACGAGACCGCATGGGCATGGAAGACGATCCTCGAGCGCCGCGACGCCCCGGTCGGCATCTCGCTGACGCGCCAGGGAGTGCCGACCTTCGAGCGAGGCGTCGGAGCTGCGACGTCGACCGAGTTCGCCGATGCATCGGCCACGGCGAAGGGCGCATACGTGCTCGTCGACTCCGACGGCGCGCCCGACGTCATCCTGATCGCAACGGGCTCGGAGGTGCAGCTCGCAGTCGAGGCACGCGAGCAGCTGGCCGCTGAGGGCGTGCAGGCGCGTGTCGTCTCGGCTCCGTCACTCGAATGGTTCGACGAGCAGGACGACGCATACCGCGAGAGCGTGCTGCCGAAGGCAGTGCGAGCTCGAGTGTCTGTGGAGGCCGGTTCGACTGGGCTGTGGAAGGGCCTCGTCGGCGACGCCGGCCGCACCGTCGGCCTCGATCACTTCGGCGCAAGCGCTGATTACAAGACCCTGTACGAGCAGTTCGGAATCACGACCGACACGGTCGTGGCCGCGGCACGCGAGTCCATCGCTGCCAGTGAGGAGAAGTAGATGTCAGAGAACACCAAGGCACTCAGCACCGCAGGCGTCAGCATCTGGCTTGACGACCTGTCACGCGATCGGCTCGAGACCGGCAATCTCGCCGAGATCATCGAGACTCGCGACATCGTGGGCGTCACCACGAACCCGACGATCTTCGCCTCTGCACTCGCTGACGGCGACCGCTACGCGGCTGACGTGGAGAAGCTCAAGCAGGCCGGTGCAGACGTGGACGAGACCATCGAAGCGCTGACGACGGCAGACGTCGCTACAGCGTGCGACGTCTTCGCCGGCATCTACCGCTCGACGGGCGGCGTCGACGGACGCGTCTCGATCGAGGTCAGCCCGCTGCTCGCGAACGACGCGGCTGCGACGGTCACGGAGGCACAGCGTCTGCACGAGCGCGTCGCCCGTGAGAACGTGCTGATCAAGATCCCCGCGACCCAGGCGGGCCTGCAGGCGATTGCAGACGTCACGGCGCTCGGCATCAGCGTCAACGTGACGCTGATCTTCTCGCTCGCTCGCTACCGCGACGTGATCAACGCCTACCTGACGGGCCTGGAGCGCGCCAAGGAGGCCGGTCACGACCTCTCGAAGATCCACTCGGTCGCATCGTTCTTCGTCTCACGCGTCGACTCCGAAGTCGACGGTCGCCTGGCAAAGCTCGGCACGGAGGAGGCCAGTGCGCTCATCGGCAAGACCGCTGTTGCGAACGCGCGTCTCGCCTACCGCGTCTTCGAGGAGGAGTTCGCCAGCGAGCGCGCTCAGCAGCTGCTCGAAGCCGGAGCCAGTGCGCAGCGTCCGCTCTGGGCATCCACGGGCGTCAAGAACCCCGACTTCCCCGACACCATGTACGTCACAGAGCTCGTGGCAGCGAACGTCGTGAACACGATGCCCGAGAAGACGCTCGAAGCTGTCAGTGACCACGGCGAGGTCACCGGCGACACCGTCACCGGCACGTACGAAGACGCCGAGAAGGTGCTCGACGCGATTGCCGCTGAGGGCATCGACTACGTCGAGGTCACCGAGCTGCTCGAGCGCGAAGGCGTCGACAAGTTCGAGGTCTCGTGGACCGAGCTCGTCGAGACTGTGCAGAAGCAGCTCGACGCCGCCGGAGAGAAGGACTCCCAGTGATCAACATCGCAGCGACAGGCCATGCGGCCGAGGCGATCGAACGGATCGTTCCCCAGCTCGTGTCCGATGACGTGGCCGGCCGGATCATGGCGCAGGACGCGACCCTGTGGGGCGCCGAGGCCGAAGAGGAGTCGGGCAAGCGCCTCGGCTGGACTGAGGCCCCTGCTGTCACCTGGTCGATCATCGACGATGTCATCGCGCTTCGCGACCGACTCCGCGAACAGGGTGTGACCCGCATCGCGCTGGCCGGAATGGGCGGCTCTTCGCTGGCGCCCGAGGTGATCACGGCCACATACGGCGTCGAGCTCACGGTGCTCGACTCGACCGAGCCCGGTCAGGTGCTGCGCGCGCTGCGCGACGGCATCGAGCAGACGGCCCTCGTGGTCTCGTCGAAGTCCGGCTCGACCCTCGAGACCGACTCCCAGAAGCGTGCCTTCGAAGCTGCCTTCCGCGAGGCCGGCATCGACCCCGCCGACCGCATCGTCGTCGTCACCGATCCGGGCAGCCCGCTGGACGAGGCGGCCCGTGCCGCCGGGTACCGCGTGTTCAACGCAGACCCGAATGTCGGCGGACGCTACTCGGCGCTCACTGCATTCGGCATCGTGCCGAGCGGACTCGCGGGCGTCGACGTGCGCGATCTCGTCAACGAGGCCCTTGCCGCGTCGCAGGCACTCAGGGAGGACGACGCACGCAACCCGGGCCTCCGCCTCGCTGCTGCGCTGGCAGGCACCCGCCCGCTGCGCGACAAGATCGGCATTGTGCCCGACGGCACCCACATCGTCGGCTTCGGCGACTGGGCCGAGCAGCTGATAGCAGAGTCGACCGGCAAGGCGGGCAAGGGGCTGCTGCCGCTCGCACTCCAGCCTGACTCCCCCGAGCTCTCAGAGAGCCTGAGCGACCTGCAGGTCATCCGACTGGTCGGCTCGCCCCGTGACCTCGATGAGGTCGCAGACGGCGAGGTCGAGGTCGTCGGAACCCTCGGCTGGCAGTTCATGGTGTGGGAGTTCGCGGTCGCTGTCGCAGGGCGGATGCTCGGCATCAACCCGTTCGACCAGCCCGACGTCGAGTCGGCCAAGGCGGCGGCTCGCGGTCTGCTCGATGCCATCCAGGAGCCCTCCGCTCCCCTGTTCACTGATGGCGGCATCGAAGTGCGCGCGCTGGGCGGATTCGACGCCGGCGCTTCGATCGCCGACGCCGTCGACGGCCTGCTGTCGAACCTCGACGACCAGGGCTACGTGGCAGTGCACGCCTACCTCGACCGCATCGGAGACCCCGAGTTCGAGCAGCTCCGCGACATGCTCGCCACTCGCGTCGGTCGCCCCGTGACGTTCGGCTGGGGACCCCGCTTCCTGCACTCGACCGGTCAGTACCACAAGGGCGGCGTGCCGAACGGCGTCTTCTTGCAGCTGCTGTCGAAGCCTGAGGAAGACCTCGCGATTCCCGACCGTCCGTTCACATTCGGCCAGCTCATCGGTGCGCAGGCAGCAGGAGACGCGGCGGTGCTCGCCGAGCACAGCCGTCCGGTGCTCTCCTTGACGCTCACCGACCCCGCTGCCGGTCTCGCGACGCTTGTTGCGGCAATCGAGCAGCGACAGTCGTGACTCCTGCTGAGGCAGCCGAGCAGGCTGTGATCGCGCCCGGATCGAACCCGCTTCGCTCCGGGCGCGACTCGCGCCTGACGCGCATCCCCGGTCCGAACGGGCTGGTGCTGTTCGGCGTGACCGGAGACCTGGCTCGCAAGAAACTGCTCCCCGCCGTCTACGACCTGGCCAACCGCGGCCTGCTGCCTCCCGGCTTCGCGCTCACCGGCTTCGGCCGTCGTGACTGGAGCGACGACGAGTTCGCCGAGTTCGTGCGCGAAAGCGTCGAGCAGCACGCCCGCACGCCGTTCCGCGAGCCGGTCTGGGAGCACCTTCGCGTCGGCATCCGGTTCGTGCAGGGCGACTTCGACGACGACGCCGCGTTCGACCGACTCGCTGAGACGATCGACCAGCTCGACAGCGAGCGGGGAACGATGGGCAACCACGCGTTCTACCTCTCGATCCCGCCCAAGTCATTCCAGACCGTGACGTCGCAGCTGAAGCGCTCGGGGCTCGCGGTGCCCGGTGAGAACCAGTGGCGCCGAGTCGTGATCGAGAAGCCGTTCGGGCACGACCTCGATTCGGCTCGCGAGCTCAACGACACTGTCGAGAGCGTGTTCCCGGCCGACTCCGTGTTCAGAATCGATCACTACCTGGGCAAGGAGACGGTGCAGAACATCCTGGCGATGCGCTTCGCCAACAGCCTGTGGGAGCCGATCTGGAACGCCAACTACATCGATCACGTGCAGATCACGATGGCCGAGGACATCGGCGTGGGCGGCCGAGCCGGCTACTACGACGGCGTCGGCGCCGCACGCGACGTGATTCAGAACCACCTGCTGCAGCTGTTCGCCCTCACCGCGATGGAAGAGCCCGTCTCGTTCGACGCGGATGACCTTCGCAACGAGAAGGAGAAGGTGCTGCAGGCGACTCGTCTGCCAGACGACATCTCGACCGGCGTCGCACGCGGCCAGTACGACAGCGGCTGGCAGGGCGGCGAGAAGGTCACGGGCTTCGTCGACGAAGAGGGCATGAACCCCGAGTCGCACACCGAGACGTATGCCGCACTCAAGCTGTTCGTCAACACACGGCGCTGGGCCGGTGTGCCGTTCTACCTGCGAACCGGCAAGCGCCTCGGGCGCCGAGTCACCGAGATCGCGGTCGTGTTCAAGCGCGCCTCGCAGTACCTCTTCGACTCGAGTTCGACGTCGGCGATGGGCGAGAACGCGCTGGTCATCAGGGTGCAGCCCAACGAGGGCATCTCGATCCGCTTCGGCTCGAAGGTTCCCGGACCCGCAATGAACGTGCGCGACGTGACCATGGACTTCGGCTACGGACACGCCTTCACAGAAGAGAGCCCTGAGGCCTACGAGCGCCTCATCCTGGATGTGCTGCTCGGCGATCCTCCCCTGTTCCCGCGGCAGCGCGAGGTCGAGCTCTCGTGGAAGATCCTCGATCCAGTCGAGGAGCACTGGGCCAGCCTCGACGAGGCGCCCGAACAGTACGAGCCGGGATCGTGGGGGCCGAAGAGCGCCGACGAGCTGCTCGCCCGCGACGGTCGACACTGGAGAAGGCCATGAGACGTGAACTCACGAACACGACGACGAGCAAGGTCGCCAAGCTGCTCGATGAGATCCGCGACGAGGGCGGCGCAGTTGCGCTCGGCCGAGTGCTGACGCTGCTCATCCACACGCAGCTGGGCGTTGAAGAAGAGGCCATCGCGGCGGCCAACGAGGCCAGCCGCGAGCATCCGATGCGCGTCGTCGTCGTGAGCCGCAACAAAGACGACGTGCGGGCAGAGGAAGACGCGAGGCTCGATGCCGAGATCCGCGTCGGCGGCGACGCCGGCGCGAGCGAGGTCGTGGTGCTGCGCTGCTACGGCGAGATCGGATCTCAGCTCGAGGGCATCGTGCAGGGCCTGCTGCTGCCGGATGCGCCCATCGTCGCCTGGTGGCCGACCTTCATGCCGTCTGACCCCGGGCACGCTCAGCTCGGCCAGATCGCGCACAGGCGCATCACCGACGCCGCAGCTCAGCGTGAGGGCTGCGAGGCGATCACTCGCCTTGCCGACGCGTACAGACCCGGCGACACCGACCTCAGCTGGACGCGCCTGACCAACTGGCGCGCGCATCTGGCGGCAATGCTCGACCAGCCGCCGTTCCAGCCCGTGACCTCGGCAGTCGTCAGAGGCGACACAGCGAGCCCCAGCGTGCAGCTGATGGCCGCTTGGCTCAGAGCCCGCCTGCACGTCGATGTCGAGCTCAGCGAGCCGGCAGACGACCTGCCCGTTGGTTCGAGCGGCCTCTCGCAGATCGTGCTGCATCGTGAGGGCGGCGAGAACAGTATCACGCGCATCGAAGAGTCCACGGGCCTCATGCAGCAGACGGGGCAGCCCGATCACAGGGTTGCGCTGTCTCGTCGAGGGCTGCGCGACCAGCTGAACGAAGAGCTGCGCAGGCTCGATGCCGATGACATGTATCGCGAAGTGCTCGAGGAGTACGCGAGAACGCAGAAGGAGTTCGCATGACCGCGACCGAGATCCTCGCCGACCGCGACGCCGTGATCGAGCATGTCAGCGATCGTGCTGTCTCGCTGCTGGCCGAGCTCACAGCGGCCCGCGAGCGAGTCGACGTGTGCCTGACCGGAGGAACCGTGGGCATCGGCGTCCTCGCCGCGATCGCCTTGCACCCGCAGACGTCGAAGATCGACCTCGCGCGCATCCACTGGTGGTGGGGCGATGAGCGGTTCGTGGCTGCCGACAGCGACGACCGCAATGAGAAGCAGGCCCGTGAGGCACTGCTGGACGTGCTGGGCGTCGACGAGAGTCGCATCAACGCGCTCCCCGCATCCGATGAAGGACTCTCTCTCGAACAGGGCGCCACAGCCGCAGCGAACGAGCTTGAAGAGGCGACGCCCTTCGCGCTCACCTTTCTCGGGCTCGGCCCCGACGGACACGTCGCATCGCTCTTTCCCGGTCACCCGGCCGCATCGGCCGAGGGCCCCGGCGTCATGGCGGTCACGGACTCCCCCAAGCCGCCGCCCGAGCGACTGTCGATGACGCTCGAGACGATCAACGCGTCAGAGCGCATCTGGATCGCCGCAGCAGGAGCAGACAAGGCGGATGCAGTGGCCGCTGTCATGCAGCGGCCGGGAACCCAGCCGGTTCCGGGCGGAAGCGTGAGCGGAACGCAAGAGACGCTGCTGTTCGCGGACGAAGCAGCAGCGTCTCAGCTGTGAAGTTCAGCGTGTCGTCGGATCAGGCCTGACCGCGACGCGCACGCAGCTTCTGCAGAGCCTCTTCGAGCAGCTGCTCGGACTCTTCGGGCGTGCGGCGCTCTTTCACGTAAGCCAGGTGCGTCTTGTACGGCTCGGCCTTCGAGACCGAGGGCGGGTTGGCCTTGTCGCGACCTGCGGGCAGACCGGTGGTCGGCGAGTCGACCGTCTCGGGCAGCTCTTCGTCGGGCAGATCAGCCGCGAAGTATCGGACGATCTCGTTGCCGAGGGCATCCCAGTACGAGACCGTGCGACGCTCGGCGTGGTAGCCGCGGTCCTGTTCGCCCATGGGGCCCGCGCCGACGCGCGAGCCGCGGATTGCACTTCCTCCGGATGCCATTCAGCCCCCAAACTTCGTGATGAGACCGAGTCCCACGATGGATGCGACCCAGATGAGGGCCGTGTAGAGCGTGTACCTGTTGAGGTTGCGCTCTGCGACGCCTGACGAGCCGATCTGGCTTGTCATGCCGCCGCCGAACATGTCGGAAAGGCCACCGCCACGCCCTTTGTGCAAGAGGATGAGCAGTGTGAGTGCGATCGAGGTGATGCCGAGCACCACCTGCAGGATCACCTGGAGAATTTCCACAGATACACGCCTTTCAACGTTAAGACCAGCGTTCAGTCTATCAAACGGTCAGTCAGACCCCGACGTGCGACTTGAAACGCGCGATCGCGGCGAATTCGGCGGCATCGAGGCTTGCGCCGCCGACGAGTGCCCCATCGATGTTCGGCTCGCGCATGAACCCGGCGATGTTGCCGCTTTTCACGCTGCCACCGTAGAGGATGCGAGTTGCGTCTGCGGTCTCCTGGTCGCGTGCCTCGGCGATGACTTCGCGCAGCGCGGCACAGACCTGCTCTGCCTGCTCGGGCGTTGCGGCCTTTCCGGAGCCGATCGCCCAGACGGGCTCGTATGCCACGACGAACTCGCCTGTCGGCAGCTCGCTGAGCACATCGCGCAGCTGCTGCACGGGAACAGCGGCTGCTCCGTGCTGCTCGAGGTCGTCGGCAGTCTCGCCGACGCAGATGACGGGAACGACCCCGTGGCGCACTGCCGCAGCGGCCTTGCGGCCGACGATGGCGTCGGACTCTGCGTGGTACTGGCGTCGTTCGGAGTGTCCGACGATGGCGTATGACGAGCCGAGCTTGGCCAGGAACGCGCCCGAGACTTCGCCCGTGTACGCGCCCGAGTCGTGCTCGGAGACGTCTTGGGATCCGTAGCGCACCCGGAACTTCTCAGCGTCGACCAGGGTCTGCACGCTGCGAAGATCGGTGAACGGAGGGAACACGGCGACCTCGACGCTGTCGAAGTCGTGATCTGCATCCTGCAGCGTCCACGACAGCTTTTGCACGAAGGCGATCGCCTGCAGGTGATCCTGCTGCAGCTTCCAGTTGCCCGCGATGAGCGGAGTTCTGTCTACCATCCGAGTGCCTCCAGTCCGGGCAGGCGCTTGCCCTCGAGGAGCTCGAGGCTCGCGCCGCCGCCAGTTGAGATGTGAGAGAAGTCGTCGTCGGCGAAGCCGAGGGTGCGCACCGCGGCAGCCGAGTCGCCGCCACCGACGACGGTGAACGCGTCAGACTGCGCAAGGGCCTCGGCGACGCGCTTGGTGCCGCCGGCGAATGCGGGCATCTCGAACACGCCCATGGGGCCGTTCCAGAACACCGTCTTCGAGTCAGCGATGTGCTTCGCGAAGGTCTCTGCGCTCTCGGGCCCGATGTCGAGGCCCAGCGCGGATGCGCCCAGCGACGTGCCTTCGAGGCTGTCGGCGGGTGCGACCACGTGGTCTGTATCGGCTGAGAACGACGCGGCCATCACGATGTCGGTCGGCAGCACGAGCTGCACGCCCAGGCGCTCGGCCTCAGCGAGGTAGCCGCGCACCGTGTCGAGCTGGTCTTCTTCGAGCAGGCTGGAGCCGACCTCGTGGCCCTGGGCCTTGAGGAAGGTGAAGGCCATGCCGCCGCCGATCAGCAGTGCGCTGACGCGAGGCAGCAGATGCTCGATGACGCCGAGCTTGTCGCTGACCTTCGAGCCGCCGAGGATCACCGTGTAGGGCGACGCGGGCGATTCGGTGAGCTGCGACAGCACTTCGACTTCGTTCTGCACGATCGGGCCGGCTGCGCTGGGCAGCAGGTCGGCCACGTCGAAGACGCTCGCCTGCTTGCGGTGCACGACTCCGAATCCGTCAGAGAGGAACACGTCGGCGCCTTCGGCGAGCTGCTTGGCGAACTCGACTCGCTCGGAGTCCACCTTGCTGGTCTCTCGCGGGTCGAACCGGAGGTTCTCGAGCAGGATCACCTCGCCTGGCTGCTGCGCACTCCGCGCTTCCGCGGCTTCGGGACCGACAGTGTCGCCGGCGAGCCTCACGGGAGCCGAGACGAGCTCGCCGAGGCGGGCAGCGACCGGTGCGAGTGAGAACCGTGCCTCGGGCACGCCCTTCGGGCGGCCCAGGTGCGACATCGCCACCACTTTGGCGCCAGCCGAGACGAGACGCTCGAGGGTCGGCAGAGCCGCAGTGATGCGGCCCTCGTCGGTGATCCTCTCGCCGTCGAGCGGCACGTTGAAGTCGAAGCGAGCCAGCACGGTCTTGCCGTGCAGGTCGCCGAAGCTGTCGAGCGTGCGCAGCACCATGCTTACGCGAGCTTTCCTGCGACGAATGCGGAGAAGTCGACCAGGCGCATCGAGTAGCCCCACTCGTTGTCGTACCAGGCGGCGATCTTGACCTGGTTGCCCTGCACCTTGGTGAGGCCCGAGTCGAAGATCGACGACTGGTCGTCGCCGACGATGTCGGCCGAGACGAGGGGGGCCTCGGTGTACTCCATGATGCCCTTGAGCGGAGCCTCGCCGGCTGCCTTCTTGAAGGCCGCGTTGACCTCTTCGACCGTGAGGTCGCTGCGCGATGCAGTGATGGTGAGGTCGGTCAGCGAGCCAGTCGGAACGGGCACGCGCAGCGCGTAGCCGTCGAGCTTGCCGTCGAGTTCGGGGTAGACCTTGCCGATTGCAGAGGCTGCTCCGGTCGACGTGGGGATGATCGAGAGCGCAGCGGCGCGGGCACGGCGGAGGTCGCTGTGCGGTGCGTCCTGGAGGCGCTGGTCTGCCGTGTACGCGTGCACGGTGACCATGAGGCCGGACTCGATGCCGAAGTTCTCGTGGAAGACCTTGACGATGGGTGCGAGGCAGTTGGTCGTGCACGACGCGTTCGAGAGCACATGTTGCGTCTCGGGGTCGTACTCCTCGTTGTTGACGCCCATGACGAACATGGGAACGCCGCCCTTGCCGGGAGCTGAGAGGACGACCTTGCGCGCGCCGGCGTCGATGTGGGCCTGTGCCTTCTCAGCGTCGTTGAAGATGCCGGTCGACTCGATGACGATGTCGATGCCGAGCTCACCCCAGGGAAGGTCTGCGGGGTTCTTCTCTGAGAACACCTTGATCGACTTGCCGTCGATCGAGAGGGTGTTGTCGTCGTGTGTGATCTCTGCGTCGATTCGGCCCATGACCGAGTCGTACTCGAGCAGGTGAGCGAGCGTGGCAGTGTCGGTGAGGTCATTGACGGCGACGATCTCGAGATCTGCGCCTGACTTGAGAAGCGCACGCGTGTAGTTGCGTCCGATTCGACCGAATCCGTTGATGGCTACTTTTGCAGTCACAGCAGTTCCTTCCAGGAGTTTGTTTGTGTGAAGGCAAACGGGGCCTGCGCTTTCAGGCGATCAGGCCCCGTCTGCATTGACAGGTGACTAGCGGGTGATGAGTCCCGCGGTCTGTGTTCGAGCCGCTTCGAAGCGGGCTGTGGCGTCTTGCCAGTTGACGATGTTCCAGAACGCCTTGACGTACTCAGCCTTGACGTTGAGGTAGTCGAGGTAGAAGGCGTGCTCCCACATGTCGAGCATGAGGATGGGGTTCGTTCCGACCGGCACATTTGACTGCTGGTCGAACAGCTGGAAGACGTTCAGGCGCTCGCCGATGGAGTCCCAGGCCAGCACTGACCAGCCGGATCCCTGGATGCCTGTTGCGTTCTGCGTGAAGTGCGACTTGAACTTCTCGAAGCCGCCGAAGAACTCGTCTACGGCTGCGGCGAGTTCGCCCTCAGGAGCTCCGCCGCCGTCGGGCGACAGGTTGTTCCAGAACACGGTGTGGTTGGTGTGGCCGCCGAGGTTGAACGCGAGGTCCTTCTCGAGCTTGTTGACCGCACCGAAATCGTCTGCATCGCGAGCGGCTGCAAGCCCCTCGAGCGCCTTGTTGGCTCCGTCGACGTACGCCTTGTGGTGCTTGTCGTGGTGCAGCTCCATAATCTTGCCGGAGATGTGCGGCTCGAGGGCGGAGTAGTCGTATGGAAGGTCGGGAAGTGTGTAGATAGCCATGGTTTCCCTTCTCTTTCGAGGTTGTCTGACTTCGTTAGCCATCCTAGTCCCGGACTAGGCGTCTATGTCATCTGGAACAGCGGCATCGGTGTCTGGTATTCCCTGATCCTCTGCAGCCTTGTCGGCCATTGCGAGCAGACGACGGATTCTGCCGGCGACTGCGTCCTTGGTGAGGGGCGGATCTGCAACGCGTCCGAGCTCATCGAGACTGGCCTCGCGGTTGGACAGCCTGAGGCGGCCGGCGTACATCAGGTGCTCGGGAACATCGTCGCCGAGGATCTCGAGTGCGCGCTCGACGCGGGCGCATGCAGTGACGGCTGCCTGAGCAGAGCGGCGCAGGTTGGCGTCGTCGAAGTTGACGAGCCGGTTCGCGTTGGCGCGCACCTCGCGCCGCTGGCGCATCTGCGACCAGGCGTCGACCGTCTCGGTGGCGCCCATGACCGTCAGCATCTTGGCGATCTGCTCGCTGTCTCTGATGATGACGCGGTGCTGGCCGCGGACTTCGCGCGACTTGGCGCTGACGTCGAGGCGGTTCGCTGCGCCGACGAGAGCCATGCCGGCCTCGCTCGTCGGGCAGACCACCTCAAGCGATGAAGAGCGTCCGGGGTCTGTGAGGCTCCCCTGCACGAGGAAGGCTCCTCGCCAGACGCCGGCGAGGTCTTCGACGGACCCTGTCGTGAGTCGGTTCGGGAGGCCGCGGACGGGTCGGTGCCGGGCATCCAGCAGGCCTGTCTGCCGCGCGAGCACCTCTCCGCCGGTGACGACTCGGACGAGGTACGAGCGCTGGGACTTCGGCCCGGCTCCTGCGATCATCGCAATGTCGGCCTTGACGCCGTAGAGCTCGAGCAGCGTGCGCCCGAGCTTGCGGGCGGCGTCAGCGGTGTCGAGCTCGCACTCGACGGCGACGCGGCCGTGGATGACGTGCAGCCCGCCCGAGAAGCGGAGCATAGATGACGCCTCTGCGGCACGGGTCTGGGGTCGCGGTGAACGGATGCGCGCGAGTTCGTTCTTGACGTCTGTGGTCAACGGCATGAAGGACTCCTATTCTCGTCCCAGGTCGCGATGCGTGACTCTGATCGCGACTCCGGGGCTGTCTGCCAGCAGTGCCCCCAGGCGCTCGGCAGAAGCGACTGACCTGTGCTTGCCGCCCGTGCATCCGACGGCCAGCAGAGCGTGGGGCTTGTTCTCGCGCTGGTATCCCGCGAGCACTGGGTGCAGTGCTTGAGTGTAGTGGTCGAAGAACTCGTCTGCTCCCTCCCTCGACAGGACGTACTCGCTGACAGCCTGGTCTTTGCCAGTGTGGGTGCGGAGTTCTGGCACCCAGAACGGGTTGGGAAGGAATCGCATGTCTGCGACGAGATCTGCATCGACCGGCAGCCCGTACTTGAAGCCGAACGACATGATCGTCAGGCTGAGGCCCGCGCGCCCGGAGTCGGAGTAGTGATCGCGCACCCGCGTCGTGAGCTGGTGCACGTTGAACTCGCTCGTGTCGATGAGCTGGTCGGCCATGTTGCGGAGCCGGTTGAGCCGTGCGCGCTCGGTGCGGATGCCGTCGAGGATCGTGCCGTCGCCCTGCAGCGGGTGCGGGCGGCGCACGGCCTCGTATCGGCGGACGAGCGCATCGTCGCTCGCCTCGAGGAAGATCAGCTTGATCGTGTACTCGTCGCGGAGCACGCTGATGAGTCGCATCGCGTCGTCGAACAGCACGCCTCCGCGCACATCGACGACGATCGCGAGCTTCGGCAGCGTGTCTGCTGCGCCCACGAGCTGCACCAGCTGCCTGAGCATCGCGGGAGGAAGGTTGTCGACCACGTAGTAGCCGAGGTCTTCGAGGGCGTTGCCCACTGTGGTGCGCCCGGCCCCTGAGAGCCCGGTGATGATGAGAACTTCGCGTGATTCATTCACGTGGCTGCGTCCTGTTCGTCTGCGGTTCCACTGGCCTCCATGCTAGCCGGACTGAGTGACGCATGGACCGTGGCAGCGAGAGCCGGCCCGAAGCCCTTGACTTCTGCGATCTCGTCGGCCGACGCCGAGCGCACGCGCTTTGCCGAGCCGAAGTGCTTCAGCAGCGCCTTGACGCGGCCGGGCCCGAGTCCGTCGATGCGAGCCAGCTCGCTCTCGATGGCGCTCGATCGCTTCTGCCGCTGATAGGTGATCGCGAACCGGTGCGCTTCGTCGCGCAGCCGCTGGATGAGGAACAGCGCCTCGCTGTTGCGGGGCAGGATGACCGGAAAGTCGTCTCCGGGCAGCCACAGCTCTTCGAGCCGCTTCGCGATGCCGGCGATCGGGATGGGCGTGATCGAGGCCTCTGCCATTGCTCGGGCGGCTGCGTTCACCTGGGGCAGTCCGCCGTCGACGACGAGCAGCTGAGGAGGGTACGAGAATCTGCTGCTGTTCTCGCTCTGTTCGGGGTCGCCGTCGCGCAGGTACCGCAGCCGGCGAGTGAGCACCTGGTGCATCGAGGCGGTGTCGTCGGTTGTTCCCTGCACCGAGAACTTGCGGTACTGGTCTTTGCGCGGCAGACCGTCTTCGAAGACCACCATCGACGCCACCACGTCGGTTCCGCCCAGGTGCGAGATGTCGAAGCACTCGATGCGCAGGGGCGCCTGGTCGAGCCCGAGGGCGTCTTGGAGGTCGGTCAGGGCCTGCGTGCGGGTGACATAGTCGCTCGAGCGGCTAGTCCGTGCCAGCTGCATCGCGTGTGCAGCGTTGGCTGTGGCTGAGTCGGCGAGCTGCTTCTTCTCGCCTCGCTGCGCCTTTCGGATGCTGACTCGCCCGGTGAGCCCGGCCTTGCGGCGCAGCCCGCTCAGGAGGTGCTCGACCTCGCTCACGCTCTCTGGCAGCACAGGGATCAGCACCTCGCGGGCAGGTGCGCTCAGCACATCGGGGTCGGCATCGTTGTCGTACGCGATGCGCAGCAGCTGCAGCGCGAGCTCGGACTCGCTCAGGTCCAGCTCGGTGTCGACGACCCAGCTGCGCGTTCCGCGGATGCGGCCGCCCCTGACCGAGAACAGGTGCAGCGATGCCTGCAGCTCGTCGTGCATGAGCCCGAACACGTCGGCGTCGACGCGATCGGCGAGCACGACCGACGTCTTCGAGAGCACGGTCTCGAGCGCCGTCAGCTGGTCGCGCAGACGTGCGGCTCGCTCGAACTGCAGCTCGTCGCTGGCAGCCAGCATCTCGGCTCGGACCGCTTCGACGAAGTCGAGGTCGCCGCCGGCCATGAACGAGACCAGGCGCGAGGCGATCGCCCTGTGCTCGTCTTCTGACACCCGGCCCACGCACGGAGCGGCGCACTTGCCGATGTCGCCGAGCAGGCAGGGCCGGTTGTCTCGTCTGGCCTTGTTGAAGACGGATGCCGAGCACGAGCGCATCGGGAACGCCTTCAGGAGTGCGTCCAGCGTCTCGCGTATCGCCCAGACCTTGGTGTACGGGCCGAAGTACCGCGCCCCCTTCATCTTGCGATTGCGGGTGACGCTGACGCGGGGCACGTCTTCTGCCATGGTGACCGCAAGGTACGGATACGACTTGTCGTCGCGGAACTGCACGTTGAACGGCGGCTCGTACTCCTTGATCCAAGTGAATTCGAGCTGCAGCGCCTCGAACTCGGTCTTGACGATCGTCCAGTCGACGTCGACGGCGCTGAGCACCATGCGCCTCGTGCGCTCGTGCAGACTGTCGAGCGGCTGGAAGTAGTTCTGCAGCCGCTGACGCAGGCTCTTGGCCTTGCCGACGTAGAGGACGCGACCGCGTTCGTCCCGGAACCGGTACACGCCCGGATCCTTGGGGATGTCGCCCGTCGCCGGGCGCCAGGGAACGGTCTTGGACACTACTGCAGCATCTCCGCCAGGAACTGCCCTGTGAACGACTCGCCGACCTTTGCGACCTCTTCGGGTGTTCCGACTGCGATGACCTTGCCGCCGCCGCTGCCGCCCTCGGGCCCGAGGTCGATCAGGTAGTCGGCCGACTTCACCACGTCGAGGTTGTGCTCGATGGTGATGACCGTGTTGCCCTTCTCGACCAGCGAGTTGAGCACGGTGAGCAGCTTGGCGACGTCTTCGAAGTGCAGGCCCGTCGTCGGCTCGTCGAGCACGTAGACGCTGCGACCCTTCGACCGGCGCTGCAGCTCAGTGGCGAGCTTCACGCGCTGGGCCTCGCCGCCCGAGAGCGTCGTCGCGGCCTGTCCGAGCCGCACATAGCCGAGGCCGACGTCGTTCAGCGTTGCCATGTAGCGGTGGATGCTCTGGATCGGCTCGAAGAAGTCGGTGGCCTCCTCTATCGACATCGTGAGCACGTCGGAGATCGACTTGCCCTTGTAGAGCACCGACAGCGTGTCGCGGTTGTAGCGCGATCCGCCGCAGACCTCGCACGGCACGTAGACGTCGGGCAGGAAGTTCATCTCGATCTTGATGGTGCCGTCGCCCTGGCAGTTCTCGCAGCGGCCGCCCTTGACGTTGAACGAGAATCGGCCCGGCTGGTAGCCGCGCGTCTTGGCCTCGGGAGTCTCGGCGAACAGCGAGCGGATCTTGTCGAACACGCCGGTGTACGTCGCGGGGTTCGACCGAGGCGTGCGCCCGATGGGCGCCTGGTCGACGTGCACCACCTTGTCGAGCTGGTCGAGGCCGGTCACGCGCTTGTGCTTCGCCGGCACCTGCTTCGCGCCGTTGAGCGTGTTCGCCAGCACCTTGTAGAGGATCTCGTTGATGAGCGTCGACTTGCCTGAGCCGCTGACGCCCGTGACCGCGACGAACACTCCGAGTGGAATCTCGACGTCGATGTTCTGCAGGTTGTTGGCCTTGGCGCCCTGAATGGAGATCATCCGCTCGCGGTCAATCGCACGGCGCTGTGCGGGCACCTCGATGACGCGGCGCCCTGCGAGGTAGTCGCCCGTGACCGACTGCGTGTTCTCGAGCAGCTCGTCGTAGGAGCCAGAATGGACGATCTCACCGCCGTGCTCGCCTGCTCCCGGGCCGACGTCGACGACCCAGTCGGATGCTCGGATCGTGTCTTCGTCATGCTCGACGACCACGAGCGTGTTGCCGAGGTCTCGCAGGGACTCGAGGGTCGAGATGAGGCGCCTGTTGTCGCGCTGGTGGAGGCCGATCGACGGCTCGTCGAGCACGTAGAGCACGCCGGTGAGCCCCGACCCGATCTGGGTAGCGAGGCGGATGCGCTGCGCCTCTCCGCCGGAGAGGGTTCCGGCGGCGCGCGACATCGTCAGGTAAGCGAGGCCGACTTCGAGCAGGAACTCGAGGCGCGACCGGATCTCGCGCAGTACTGCCTGGGCGATGTGAGCCTCGCGGTCGGTGAGCGTGAGGCTCTGCATGAACTCGTTGGACTCGGCGAGGCTCATGTCGGTCACCGCGGAGATCGAATGGCCGTTGACGGTGACGGCGAGCACCTCTGGGCTGAGGCGAGCGCCCGAGCACGCGGGGCACGGGATCTCGCGAAGCATCTCGCCGTAGCGGTGACGAGCGTAGTCGGACTCGGCTTCGCTGTGCTTGCGCACGACGTAGGGCAGCACGCCCTCGTAGCTCGACGAGTAGCTGAGCTTGCGGCCCCAGCGGTTGCGCCACTGCACCACGACGTTGTCGTCGGCTCCGTGCAGGATGAGACGCTGCGTGTCTTCGTCGAAGTCCTTCCAGGGGGTGTCGAGGTCGAATCCGTACTCGTGGGCGACGCCGGAGAGCAGTCGGTCGAAGTACTTGTAGAGGCCCTTGGCCCCCTGCGTCCATGGCAGGATGACGCCGTCGCGAATCGAGAGCTCGTCGTCGCCGATCACGAGGTCGGGGTCTGCCTGCAGCTTCGTGCCGATGCCGTCGCAGGTGCGGCACGAGCCGAACGGGGCGTTGAACGAGAACGTGCGGGGCTCGATCTCGGTGAGCGTGACGGGGTGCCCGTTGGGGCACGCGAGCCGCTCGCTGAAGGTGCGCTCGTCGTCGGAGTCGACATAGTCGACCGTGACCAGCCCGTCGGAGAGGCCGAGTGCGGTCTCGACCGAGTCGGTGAGGCGCGTCAGGATGTCGGGTGCCGCGACGAGTCGGTCGACGACGATCGAGATGTCGTGCTTGACCTGCTTCTTGAGCTCGGGTGCGTCTTCGAGCCGCACGACTTCGCCATCGATGACCGCGCGGGAGAATCCCATGCCGATGTAGTTGCGGATGGTGTCGGCGAAGGTGCCCTTCTTCTGCTGCACGACAGGCGCGATCAGCTGATAGCGCGTGCCCTCTTCGAGCTCCATGAGCGTGTCAGCGATCTGCTGCACGGTCTGGCGCTGGATGCGCGCACCGCATTTCGCGCAGTGCGGGATGCCGATGCGCGCCCAGAGCAGTCGCATGTAGTCGTAGATCTCGGTGATCGTGCCGACGGTCGACCGCGGGTTGCGGTTGGTCGACTTCTGGTCGATCGAGACGGCGGGGCTCAGGCCCTCGATGAAGTCGACGTCAGGGCGGTCGACCTGCCCGAGGAACTGGCGCGCGTACGACGACAGCGACTCGATGTAGCGACGCTGCCCCTCAGCGAAGATGGTGTCGAACGCCAGCGAGGACTTGCCTGAGCCGGAGAGCCCGGTGAACACGACGAGCGAGTCTCTCGGGATGCCGACATCGATGTTCTTGAGGTTGTGGACTCGTGCACCCTGGACCTTGAGGAACTGGGCGTCGCGATGGGACTGCACTGACTTTGAAGACACCGCTCCAGTCTATGGTTCGCGTCTGACATGGCGAGACCAGGCCCTCAGTCCGCCTCCCCCACACGGGCGATCGGCTGCTCCGCCGGGACCGAGTCGCCCTCGCTCACGAGGTGCTGGATGACTCCTGCGCGATGGGCGGCGACGCGCGTCTCCATCTTCATCGCGTCGATGACCGCGATGTCGTCGCCCTCGTCGACCGATGCTCCGTCTGCCACGAGCCAGCTTGCGACCATTCCGGGCACGGGCGAGGCAACAGAACGATCATCTGCGGGCGTCTGCGGGACTCCCTCTGCGGGATCGGCCGCTGTGCGCGCATCCGCCGACGCCCCGCGCAGCAGATCACTCGGCAGGCCGAGCATCACACGCCGCCCGTCGAGCTCGATCGCCACGCGTCGCAGCTCGCCCCCGTTGCCGGCCGCGCTGCGGGGCTGGAGCTCGAGTCGCGGCATCAGCCGCTGTTCGATCCACTGCGTCGAGACTGCGAACGAATCGGTCTGGAAGTCGGGCTCGTCGAGCACAGCCTGCGCGAACTGCGCGACGGTCGCCACACCTTCGATGCTGAGCTCGCGCAGCGCCTGCCTCGACCGGGCGAGTGCGTCGTCACGCGTGGGTGCATGCACGATCAGCTTGGCCGTCAGCGAGTCGAAGGCGGCCTCGACCCGGTCGCCGGCCTGCACGCCTGCATCCCATCGGATGCCCGGCCCGCCGGGAGCATGCAGGGTCTCGATCGTGCCGGGCGAGGGCAGGAAGCCGCGGCCGGGATCCTCGGCATTCAGTCGAAACTCGAACGCGTGGCCGACAGCCGGGGGCGTCTCGTCGAAGGACATCCCGCGGCCCTCGGCAATGCGGAACTGCTCCTGCACGAGGTCGACGCCCGTGACCGCTTCAGTGATCGGATGCTCGACCTGCAGTCGCGTGTTGACCTCGAGGAACGAGATGGTTCCGTCGGGGGCGAGCAGGAACTCGACCGTGCCGGCGCTTCGATAGTCGACAGCAGAGCAGATGTCGCGGGCCGCATCGTGGATGCGCGCGCGCTGGGCTTCGGTGAGGCTCGGGGCCGGAGCCTCCTCGACGAGCTTTTGGCTTCGACGCTGCAGCGAGCAGTCGCGGTCGCCGACGACGATGACTCGGCCCCGGCCGTCGCCCAGCACCTGCGCTTCGACATGGCGGGGATGCTCGAGATAGCGCTCGATGAAGCACTCCCCTCGCCCGAACGCTGCGATCGACTCTCGGGTGGCCGAGTCGAAGGCCGACGCCACGTCTTCCAATGCGTGTGCGATCTTCAGGCCGCGGCCTCCTCCTCCGTGCGCTGCCTTGATGACCACGGGAAGACCGTGCTCGCGGGCGAATGCCACAGCCTCGTCGGCGTCGTTCAGCGGCTCGTCGGTTCCGGCGGCAAGGGGTGCTCCGACCTGCACGGCCAGCTGCCGAGAGGCGACCTTGTCGCCGAGACGGGTGATGCTGGCAGGCGTCGGGCCGATCCAGATGAGCCCGGCTTGCTCGACCGCGCTCGCGAACTGTGCGCTCTCGGAGAGGAATCCGTACCCCGGGTGCACGGCGTCGGCGCCTGAGCGCTTGGCCGCTGCCAGCAGCGCGTCCATGTCGAGGTAGGTCTGCGCCGCGGATGTTCCCGGCAGGGCGTGCGCCTCGTCCGCGAGGCGCACGTGCATGGCGTCGATGTCCTGGTCGGCGTACACGGCCACCGAGGTGTAGCCGGCTTCGGCGCACGCTCTGATCACTCGGACGGCGATCTCGCCGCGGTTGGCGATGAGTATCTTCTGCATGGCTGCTCCTGGAGTCAGTTTCGGTCGTGTGTGGCGTCGGTGCGCACGCGGAATCGGATGCGGCTGCCCGGCGGCAGCTGGCCGGCGAGGTCGAGATCGCTGTCGACGACGGCGCCGATGATCGGGTAGCCGCCGGTGAGCGGGTGATCCGGCAGGAAGAGCACAGGCTGCCCGTCTGGCGGCACCTGGATTGCGCCGGTGACCGCGCCTTCGCTCTCGAGCTCGCCGTCGCGGGCGCGCTCGAGCGGCGCTGCTCCCTGCAGTCGCACGCCGACCCGGTCTGAGCGCGGCGTGACCTCCCACTCCTGGCTGACCAGCCGCTCGAGAGCGGACTGCGTGAACCAGTCGTCGCGCGGACCGAGTGTGATGTCGAGCTCGACGGTGCTGCCAGACATCGGAAGCGGCACGCGAGGCGCGCGAGTCGGCTCCGCTGAACGGATGCCGTGGTGCGGGCCCCGCAGCGGCACGACAGAGCCTGCGGCAAGAGGGGCTGGCCCGAGATGGGCGAGCGTGTCGGTCGCTGCGCTGCCCAGCACCGGCTCGAGGGCGATGCCGCCGCGGATCCCCAGCAGCATGCGGAGCCCGTCGGCGGCGAAGCCGATGCGCAGCTCGTCGCCGTCTTCGACTGCGAACGGCTGACCGTGGGGCATGGATGCCGAGCGCTGGTCGGAGTCGAGCGTGACGTCGCAGAGGGCTCCGGTGACGGCGACGACGGCGTCTCCGCGGAAGCGCAGCGCCGCTCCCCCGCCTGCCAGCTCGAGCGCGGCTTCGCCCGGGGCGTTGCCGACAGCCCTGTTCGCCTCGGCGAGGGCTGCGCGGTCGGCGGTGCCAGAGGCAGACACGCCCTCGGCGGCCATGCCGGGGCGGCCTCGGTCCTGCACCAGCAGCTGGAGGCCAGGGCGAACGACTCCGATCGCGTGCGCGGTGTCGACGATCTGGGGCTTCGGCGCAGCGGCCTGCACGAGCTCGCGCTCGACGCGTTCGAATCGAACCGTCGTCCCGGGCTTCAGCAGCGCAGGCGGGTCGCGGTCGATGTCCCACATAGCCAGGTCGGTGCGGCCGATCAGCTGCCAGCCGCCTGGGCTCTCCTTCGGATACACGCCCGCGAACCGGCCCGCCAGAGCGACGGAGCCAGCGGGGATGCGCGTTCGCGGTGTCGTGCGGCGCGGCACGTCGAACAGCGGGTCATCACCCGCCATGTAGCCGAACCCGGGGGCGAATCCCGAGAAGGCCACGGTCCATGTCGCAGCCTGGTGCCGAGCGATCAGCTCGTCGGAGGTCAG
Organism: Agrococcus casei LMG 22410; assembly: GCF_900163565.1. Taxonomy (GTDB): domain Bacteria; phylum Actinomycetota; class Actinomycetes; order Actinomycetales; family Microbacteriaceae; genus Agrococcus; species Agrococcus casei. Next base: position 269,891 of record NZ_FUHU01000026.1, on the reverse strand, counting down.
GCCCAGCAGCCGCGCGGTCTCGCCGAGATCCTCACCGTCGTATCGCACGGGAACCGTGACCTCGCCTGTCGAACCCGTGCGCGCATCCGTCGGCTCGATCGCAAGCAGCATCGACTCGAGGCGCTCCGCCGAGACGACGCCAGGGCTGAACCTCACCATGATGGTTCTCGCGGCAGGCACGAACTCGGTGACGCCGGGCAGCTCGGCCGCGACGAGGGCAGGCAGCAGCCGCATCGACTCGTCGAGATCGGCCGCTTCGACCAGCAGCGCCGTGTCAGACGCCGTGAGCACCCGAATCATGGTGCGAAGGGGGCGATCGTCACTTCTGCGGCCTCCAGCGCGTCGTGTGTCGCCCTAGCCATTGCGATCGCACCTGCACTGTCGCCGTGCACGCAGATGGAGTCGGCGCGCACAGCGACATCGGTGCCGTCGATCGACTCGATGACTCCTTCGTGCGCGAGACGCACCATCCGCTCTGCCACGAGCTGGGGATCGTGCAGAACGGCTCCTTCGAGCCTGCGCGACAAGAGCAGCCCCTCTGGCGTGTAGGCGCGGTCTGCGAAAGCCTCGGCTGCCGTCGCGATGCCGGCCTGCTCGGCGATGTCGATCACAACGCCGCCCGCGATGCCCAGCAGCACGAGCGAGGGGTCGACGGCACGGACGGCAGCCACGACGTCGCGGGCCTTGCGCTCGTCGCGGGCGATGGTGTTGTAGAGGGCCCCGTGCGGCTTGACGTACACGACGCGCCCCCCGGCCGATGCAGCCAGCGCGTGCAGCGCGCCGAGCTGGTACTCGACATGCGCCTGCAGCGTCGACGAATCGATCTCGATCTCTTCGCGGCCGAACCTTGCGTAGTCGCGGTAGCCGGGGTGCGCGCCGATGGCGACGCCTCGGTCGACAGCCTGGCGAAGCGTCTCGGCGATGCCTTCGGGGCTGCCCGCATGGAACCCGCATGAGACGTTCGCGCTCGTGACGATCTCGAGCATCGCGGCGTCGTCGCTGACGAGCCGATCAGGCGTGTTCTCACCGAGGTCTGAGTTCAGGTCGATGACAGTCATGCTTGTCTCCTCTCTTCTCTGAGACTATGCGCCGATGCCGAGGAAGGCGAAGATCGGGCCGACCGAGACTGCGCCCATGTAGAAGCTGAGCAGGGTCGCGAGGGTGCCGATCACCAGCAGCCACTTCGGGTAGCGGTAGCCGCCCAGGACGTCCTTCGAGCGGAACCACCCGATGTACATGAAGATCGTGAGTCCGATCGGCAGGATGAGGCCGTTGAAGCCGCCGACGAAGACGAGGATCGCTGCCGGAGCGGTGTCGATGATGACGTAGACGATCAGCGAGACGGCGATGAATGCCACCGTCGCCAGCCGCAGTCCCCAGCCGTCAGTCAGGCGCTTCGAGAATGTCGACAGGAACGTGGCCGAGGTGTACGCGGCGCCGATGACAGAGCTGAGCGCAGCGGCCCAGAAAATAGCACCGAAGATGCGGATGCCGGCCTCGCCGAGCACTGCCCCGAACGCCTGACCGGCGGGGTTCGCGGTCTGGGAGGTGATGTCGAGCGTCACGCCCGATGCGACGACCCCGAGAATCGCGAGGAAGAGCACGTAGCGCATGATGCCCGTGATCAGAATGCCGTTGAACGACGCTCGGTGCACGTGCTTGACCGCCGAGGGACCCGACATGCCGGAGTCGAGGTAGCGGTGCGCGCCCGCGTAGGTGATGTAGCCGCCGACGGTTCCGCCGACGATGGTCGTGATCGTGGCGAAGCTGATCTGGTCGGGGAAGACCGTCTGTCGGAGTGCGTCTCCGATCGGCGGCTGCGCCGTGATCGCCACGAAGAGGGTCAGCAGGATCATGCCGATGCCGAGGACGAGCACCACGATGTCGACGACTCGGCCGGCCTTCTTGAACAGGAAGATGCCGATTGCCAGCAGGCCGGTGAGGACGCCGCCGAGCTTGGGGTCGATGCCCAGCAGGGTGTTGAGGCCGAGCCCGCCGCCGGCGATGTTGCCGATGTTGAAGGCGAGCCCGCCGATCACGATCAGCACGGCCAGCACGTGACCTGAGTACGGCACGGCGGAGTTCGCGAGTGCTCCTGCGCGCTTGCCCGAGACGGTGATCATGCGCCAGATGTTCATCTGCACCGCGAAGTCGATGAGAATCGAGATCAGGATCGCGAATGCGAACGACGCCCCGAGCTGTGCTGTGAACGTGGCGGTCTGCGTGATGAAGCCGGGGCCGATCGCCGATGTCGCCATCAGGAAGATGGCCCCCAGGATGACGGTGCGGCGGCTCTTGGCGAATGCCTTGGCCTTCTCGCCCGGAGTCTGATCGCCAGGAGTCAGGTCGCCAGTGGCGTGGCCTGTTGCCTGGTCTGATGCCATGGTGGGTTCCCGTCCTCGTTGATGGGTGCTGGCAGGAATGCCGAGTCCCGCCACTGCACCGACTGTTCAACAGTTGCGCAACGATTGTTCTACAGTTTGGGTTTCATGGCGCGGAGCCCAGATGGCATCTCCACATGGCCGATCACCGCGAGACCCTCGCCAGCGCACTGCGAGACCAGATCATCCAGGGTGTCTATGCTCCGGGACAGAAGCTGTCCGAGCAGACGCTCGCACGCGACCTCGACACATCGCGCAACACGCTTCGCGAGGCGTTTCGGGTGCTGTCCGAGCAGGGGCTCGTCGACCACGTGCCGAACCGAGGAGTCTCAGTCGCAGCTCCAGCCACGGCCGATGTCGTCGACATCTACCGCGCGCGTCGCACGATAGAGGGCGGAGTCCTGGCAGGGGCGTCTCCCCTGCATCCGGGAGTCGATCGGATGCGCGAGGCAGTCGAGCGCGCACGCTCGGCGGCAGACGAGTCGGACTGGGCTGTGGTCGGAACCGCGAACATGGCGTTTCATGCTGCGATCGTGCTGCTGGCCGACAGCGCACGGCTGCAGAAGGTACACGGGCAGCTGCTGGCAGAGCTGCGACTCGCGTTCCTTGCGCTCGGCGATGCTCATGGTCTGCACGCGCCGTTCCTGTCGCGCAATGCGCGCATCCTCGAGCTCATGGTCGGCGACGGACCGAAGGCGGCCGCCGACGAGCTTGAGCGCTACCTCATCGACTCTGAGCGAGCGGTGCTCGGGGCGTATGCGCGGCTGGGCCGCGACTAGCTGTTCTTCCCACGCTGCTCGCAGCCAGCGTGGGAAGAACAGCTAGTTCTCTGCCCCCCGGATCTGGCGCAGGTCGCGCTTGAGCTCTTGCAGCTCGTCTCGCAGCCGTGCTGCCAGTTCAAACTTCAGCTCGCCGGCCGCGGCCTTCATCTGCTCGGTCAGGTCTGCGACAAGGGCCTCGAGCTGCTCGGGGCCGTCGGAGCCGGATCGGTGGCTGCCGAGCCTCGGCGTCGGCGAGCCCGCCGTGCGGCCGGCCAGCAGCTCTGCGCTGTCTTGCTCTTCGCGGGCCAGCACCTCTGTGATGTCGGCGATGCGCTTTCTCAACGGTGTCGGGTCGATGCCGTGCTCTTCGTTGTAGGCGACCTGGATCGCGCGGCGTCGGTCGGTCTCGTCGATCGCGAGGCGCATGGAGTCGGTGATTCGGTCGGCGTACATGTGCACTTCGCCGGTCACATTTCGGGCCGCGCGGCCGATCGTCTGGATCAGCGACGTCGACGAGCGCAGGAAGCCCTCCTTGTCGGCGTCGAGGATGGCGACGAGCGAGACCTCAGGCAGGTCGAGGCCCTCGCGCAGCAGGTTGATGCCGATCAGCACGTCGAACAGCCCCTGTCGAAGCTGGGTCAGCAGCTCGACTCGACGAAGCGTGTCGACATCCGAGTGCAGATAGCGCACTTTGACGCCTGCCTCAGTGAAGTACTCGGTGAGCTCTTCTGCCATCTTCTTCGTCAGCGTCGTGACCAGCACGCGCTCGTTGCGCTCGGAGCGCACGCGGATCTCTTCGAGCAGATCGTCGATCTGACCCTTGATCGGCTTGATCTTGAGCTCGGGGTCGACAAGGCCGGTCGGGCGGATGATCTGCTCGACGACCGAGTCGGCCAGGCCCATCTCGTACTTGCCGGGCGTGGCCGAGAGGTACACCGTCTGCGCCACGCGGTCTTTGAACTCGCCGAACTTCAGCGGCCGGTTGTCGAGGGCGCTCGGCAGCCGGAACCCGTGGTCGACGAGTGTGCGCTTGCGGCTTGCGTCGCCCTCGTACATGGCGCCGATCTGCGGCACCGTGACGTGCGACTCGTCGATGACGACGAGGAAGTCGTCTGGGAAGTAGTCGATGAGGCAGTGGGGCGCCTCACCCTGGTCGCGTCCGTCGATGTGCCTGGAGTAGTTCTCGATGCCCGAGCAGAACCCGAGCTGCTCCATCATCTCGAGGTCGAAGGTGGTGCGCATCTGGAGTCGCTGGGCCTCGAGCAGCTTGTCTTGAGACTTGAGCTCTTGCAGCCGCTCGTCGAGCTCTTCGCGAATCTTCACGATCGCGCGCTTCATGCGGTCTTCGCCCGCGACGTAGTGCGAGCCCGGAAAGATCGAGATCGAATCGAGGTTGGCGACCGTGTCTCCCGTGAGCGGGTGCAGCGTCGAGAGGCGGTCGATCTCGTCGCCGAAGAGCTCGATGCGAATGGCCAGCTCTTCGTACATCGGGATGATCTCGATCGTGTCGCCGCGCACGCGGAAGGTGCCGCGCTCGAACGCGACGTCGTTGCGCTGATACTGCATCGAGACGAACTTGCGTAGCAGCTCTTGGCGGTCGATGCGCATGCCGACCTGCAGCGCGACCATGGCGTCGAGGTACTCCTCGGGCTGCCCGAGGCCGTAGATGCACGAGACCGTCGAGACGACCACGACGTCGCGGCGCGACAGCAGCGAGTTCGTGGCCGAGTGCCGGAGCCGCTCGACCTCGGCGTTGAGCGAGCTGTCTTTCTCGATGAAGGTGTCTGTCTGCGGCACGTAGGCCTCTGGCTGGTAGTAGTCGTAGTACGAGACGAAGTACTCGACCGCATTGTTGGGCAGCAGCTCGCGGAACTCGTTCGCCAGCTGCGCCGCCAGGGTCTTGTTGTGCGCGAGGATCAGCGTCGGCCGCTGCAGCTTCTCGACCAGCCATGCGGTCGTCGCGCTCTTGCCTGTTCCGGTGGCGCCGAGGAGCACCACGTCGGTCTCGCCGCGATTGATCGCCTCTGCGAGCTCGTCGATGGCTTTCGGCTGATCACCGCTTGGGGTGTAGTCGCTGATGACCTCGAAGGGGTGCACGGCACGAGTCGGTTCCATGCATCCAGCCTACGGCGCACCTATGACAGCGGAAACGACTCCAGCGACGAGGCGGGTCTGACGTCCCAGCCGCCTGAGATCGATCGCACGCGGCCCTTGGCGTCGAAGTCGTAGTGCAGCAGCTCGCCGACCGAGTCGAAGCCGGGGTCGAGCGGCAGGCGAAGGGTCTGCTCGTCGATCACTGTCAGTTCGATCGCAGCGGCGATGGGATCGGGCGACTGCGGCGAGATCGCGAGCAGGCGCTCGCCGACCTGCACCACGTCGACGATCGACCACTCGCTCGCAAAGCGGCCCATGAAGCGGCTCAGCTCGACGCGCTTCGAGCCTCGTGTCGGTGACGCGGATGCGGATCCGACTGCAGGCCCTGCCTCGGCGACCAGAGAGAGCGGCTTCGATGAAGTCTTCTGCGACTGGAGGATCAGCTTGGCGATGCCCCGTGCGAGTTCGTCGGCGGGGCCGTCGATCGAGTTCGTCAGCACCGTGATCACGATGCCGAGCCGAGGCTCGACGAGAGTGCGCGTCGACTGGCCGAGCCATGACCCGCCGTGCCCGACCCACAGGCTCCCCCCGATCTCGGTGCGCATCGTGCCGAGGCCGTAGGATGCCTCGGCGCCCGAGCGGTCGCGGTACGTCCAGTGGGCACGCTGCATGCGCGCCTTCGACCGGTCGCTCAGCAGCTCTTCGTTGCCGTACACGTGGGCGCGGCCGAAGCGGGCGAGCTCGGCGGCGGTCGATGTGAAGCCTGTCGCCGCGTGCAGCGCGCCGGCCGAAGGGCTCGGCATCGGCGTGCGCCGGTGGTCGGTCACGATGCCCGAGTGCCCGGTGACGGGCTTCGCGCTCTTGCGGTCGTCGATGTCGGGAACCGTGCGCGTGAGCCCCAGCGGCCGTGTGACCAGCTCGCGCATCGTCTCTTCGTACGTGCGCTCGGTCACGGCCTCGAGCACCAGGCCCAGCAGGCCGAACCCGAAGTTGCTGTACTTGAACACGGCGTTCGGCTCGACGACGTCGCCGCCTGCGCGCACTGTCTCGAGCAGACGCTCGCGGTCGGGGAAGTCGCCGTCTGCCGACCAGAACCCCTTGTCGTCTGAGTCGCGCGTGATGCCCGACCCGTGCGACAGCAGCTCTGCGATCGTGACGTCTGCGAACGGCGTGCCCTCGAGCTCGGTGACGAAGGCGGATGCAGGGTCGTCGAGTGCGAGCACGTCGGCCTCCGCAAGCCGCAGGAATGCCGTCGCCGTGAGCCACTTGGAGTGGGAGGCGATGCGGAACTGGTGGGCGGTGCCGAGGCGCTCCTCCGACTCGGTGTCGGCCATGCCGACCGCACGATTCACGATGAGGTCGTCGCCGATCATGACAGCGACCTGCGCGCCGGGAACCCGGGTGCGCCAGACGCGGTATTCGAGCCAGCCGACCGCGTAGTCGAGTGCTCCGCGAGCTGCCAGGAGTGCGTCTGTCATCTTTGCCATGTGAATGCCGTTGTCGCCTTCTTCGATGGTGTCGTCACGGTCGTCAGCCGTGGATCAGCTTCCATACAGTATCCACCTCTTCGACAGTGTCTTCAATGGAGGTGTCGGTGCGGATGACGTGGTCGGCGACTGCCAGGCGCTCCGCATCGCTCGCCTGGGACGCGATGCGCGCATCCGCCTCTTCTGCTGACATTCCCCGCAGGTCGATGAGCCGCTGCCGTCGGATGTCTGCAGGCGCGTGCGCGACCACGATCGCATCGTACGTGAGCGGCGTCGTGTGGAGGGTCTCGACGAGCAGCGGGATGTCGTAGACGACGACAGCAGCCGGGTCGTCGTCATGCGCCTTGGCGATGCGCTCGTTGACGCGTCGATGGATGGCCGGGTGCAGGATCGCCTCGAGGTCGCTGCGAGCCTCGGAGTCGCCGAAGACGACGGCGCCGAGGGCCGGGCGGTCAAGTGCGCCGGCTGCATCGAGCACACCGTCGCCGAAGCGCTCGGCCACTGCTGTCAGCGCCGCTTCGCCTGGCTCGACCACTTCGCGCGCGATGCGATCGGCGTCGAGCACCACGGCGCCGAGTTCGGCGAAACGAGATGCGACGGTGGTCTTGCCTGCCGCGATGCCACCTGTAAGTCCAATCAGAGTCACCAGGCCATTCAACCGTATTCTGGTGACATGCTCGAGATATTCACCGGCTCCGGCCTTGCTGCGGCAGCCGGCATGAACGCCTACATTCCGCTGCTCATGGTGGGGCTTGCCAACAGGTTCCTGCCGCAGTTCATCTCGGTGCCCGACGGCTGGGCGTGGCTCTCGAACCCGTGGGTGCTCGGCATCATCGGAGTGCTGCTCGTCGTCGAGCTCGTCGCCGACAAGATTCCCGCCGTCGACTCCGTGAACGATGTGCTGCAGACCGTGGTGCGCCCCGCATCCGGCGGTCTCGTGTTCGGCTCGTCGTCAGGCGCCAGCACGATGGCTGTCACCGACCCCGCCGAGTTCTTCACGACCCACCAGTGGGTTCCCATCGTGATCGGCATCGTCATCGCGCTGGGCGTGCACGGTCTGAAGACGACGGCTCGTCCCGTGGCGAATGCGGTGACGCTTGGCGCAGCTGCTCCGATCATGTCGACGGTCGAGGACTTCAGCTCGGTCGCCCTCAGCGCGTTCGCGCTCATCCTGCCGGTGCTCGCAATCCTCGGCGTCATCGCGGTGATCGTGCTCGGCGTGCTGCTCGTGCGCAGACGCCGCCGCGGGCGCTCAGACACACCCCTCACACCGGCAACGGAGAAATGATGCACGAACAGCTGCAACAGGCATTCGGACTCGCCGCGGTCGACTCCGAGTCGCTGACCCCCTGGGCCACCGTGCTTCGGGCGCGCGCCGCCGACGGCGCCGAAGCGGTGGTCAAGGTCACCGCGACGAAGCCCGAGCGCGCCGCGGCGATGGCCGCATGGACGACCGCACTGGCCGAGCTCGGCGTGCCGGTGGTCGCGCCGCTTGCCCTGGCAGCCGACAACCCGCAGCGGATCGGCGACGACTGGTGGGTGGTCTACCCGTTCATCGAGGGGCGTCCCTACGAGGGCGGTGCCGACGACGCACGTGCCGCCGGCGACCTTCTCGGACGCATCCATGCAGCGCCGGTGCCGGATGCGGTGCTGCGAGCGATGCGGCAGTACGAGTTCACCGATGCCGACTTCGACGATTCGCACGACGATCTCGTGACGCTGCAGGAAGAGCTGCCGAAGCACCTCAGCGACGACGCCGCCCCGCTGCTCGCAGGCGTCCAGCAGCTGCTGGACCGCTGGTGGAACACGGCGCTTCCCGCGCTGAAGGCTGCCGACAGCGACGAGCCGCTCCCCCGTGCAGCGCTTTCGAGCGACTACAGGTCGACGAACATCGTGTTCGCTGACGACGGCCGACTCGTGCTCGTCGACCCTGACAACGGCGGTGTCGAGCCGCGCCTGTTCGAGCTGGCCATGGCGCTGGTGCTCTTTCACCGCGAGGCCGCCACGGCTCCCGGCCGCATGTTCTCTGATGCCGAGTGGCGGGCGTTCTGCGAGGGCTACAGCGCACACGTGACGCTGACCGATCGTGAGCGCGAGCTCTGGCCGCACGCCGTCGACCACATGCTGTGGGAGGAGGGCACGTGGGCCATCGAAGACACCGATGCAGACGGATGGGCGAACCCGCGCGAGCGGGGCTACCTTGCGGATCTCGCGGTGGTCACGCCGGAGCGATACCCGCTTCCGTGAGTGACCTGGCCGCGATCTCGGCCAGCAGGTGGTCGCGCTCCTCTTCGTGAGCCGTGATGGTTGCGACGGCGTCCCGCTGCTGATCGATGACGACATACTGGCCGTAGAGCCCGTCGAGGCGCCACGTCTGCTCGGGGCCGTTCCAGGCGCCCATGCCGTACTCGGCGAACGCGCCGTCTCCGCCGGTGCTCAGCCAGCTCTCGTGCATGGCATCGACCCATGCTGATGAGACGAGCTGCCGGTCTTCCCAGCGGCCCCTGTCGCGCAGCAGCTGACCCACGCGCGCCAGCTCGGCCGTGGTCATCATGAGCCCGGTGCCGGCGAGGATGTGCCCCAGCGGGCACCGCTGCCACTGCGGGTTGAGGATGCCGAGGGGCAGGAACAGCCGGGGCATGAGATAGTCGCGCACATCGCCCACGCGTGAGGCGAGCATCCGCATCGCCGTGTAGTGGCTGGCGTTCGTGTACAGGAACTTCCCCGGTCTCGTGACCGGAAGCGCCAGCATGTCACGGGCGACGTCGCGCCCCTCAGGCTCGGCGAGGCCGAACCAGTCGAAGTCGATGCCGCTCGACAGGCGAAGCAGCTGCTCGAGGGTGACGTCTGCGGCGCCCTGACCGGCGGCGAACTCGGGCAGGCACTCGGCGACGCGGGTCGACGGGGTCAGGATGCCCTCGTCGACGGCGATGCCGGCAGCCAGCGTGGCCACGCCCTTCGACGCCGAGTAGATGTCGACGCGTTCGTCGCTGAGCCACCGGTGCTCGGCTCGATCGTCGCTGATCTGCACGACGACGCCGTACGCGGCGAGCCGCTCGTCATCGATCTGTCTGACGATGGTCGCGAGCGTGTCGGATGCGCGGGTCATTCGAGCAATCTAGCAAGAGACGCCGAAAGGGGCCCGGTCCGAAGACCGAGCCCCTCTCGAGCGTGGTGGACTACTCTCCGCCGGTGAGCTTCTCGCGCAGAGCTGCCAGTGCCTCATCGTCAGCGAGGGTTCCGGACGAGTCGGTCGTCGAGGTGAACGACGAGCCGCCTGCGTCCTGGCCGGCCTCTGCCTCTGCCTCGCGGGCAACGGCGACCTGAGCCTTGTGCGACTCCCAACGGGTGCGGGCGGCAGCGTAGTCGGCCTCCCAAGCCTCGCGCTGTGCGTCGAAGCCTTCCTTCCACTCGTTGGTCTCTGAGTCGAAGCCCTCGGGGAACTTGTAGTTGCCCGCGTCGTCGTACTCAGCCAGCATGCCGTACAGCGCGGGATCGAAGTCCTCTGCGTTGACGTCGACATCGTCGTTGGCCTGCTTGAGCGACAGCGAGATGCGGCGGCGCTCGAGGTCGATGTCGATGATCTTGACGAAGACCTCGTCGTTGACCGAGACGACCTGGTCGGCGGTCTCGACGTGGCGGCCCGAGAGCTCGGAGATGTGGACGAGGCCCTCGATGCCGTCAGCGACGCGAACGAACGCACCGAACGTGACGAGCTTGGTGACCTTTCCGGGAGCCAGCTGGCCGATCGCGTGCGTGCGAGCGAACACCTGCCACGGGTCTTCCTGCGTTGCCTTGAGCGACAGCGAGACACGCTCGCGGTCACGCTCGACCGTGAGGATCTCGACGGTGACCTCGTCGCCGACCGAGACGACCTCTGAGGCGTGCTCGATGTGCTTCCACGAGAGCTCTGAGACGTGCACGAGGCCGTCGACGCCGCCGAGGTCGACGAATGCGCCGAAGTTGACGATCGACGAGACGACGCCCTTGCGGATCTGGCCCTTCTGGAGGCCGTCGAGGAACTGCGTGCGGGTCTCGGACTGGGTCTGCTCGAGCAGAGCGCGACGCGACAGGACCACGTTGTTGCGGTTCTTGTCGAGCTCGAGGATCTTCGCCTCGATCTCCTGGCCCAGGTACGGGGTCAGGTCGCGGACGCGACGCAGCTCGATCAGTGAAGCGGGGAGGAAGCCGCGGAGACCGATGTCGACGATCAGGCCGCCCTTGACGACCTCGATGACGGTGCCGGTGACGACGCCGTCTTCTTCCTTGATCTTCTCGACGTCGCCCCATGCGCGCTCGTACTGTGCACGCTTCTTGGAGAGGATGAGTCGGCCTTCTTTGTCTTCCTTCTGGAGGACAAGGGCTTCGACAGTGTCGCCGACTTCGACGACCTCGTTGGGGTCGATGTCGTGCTTGATGCTGAGCTCACGCGAGGGAACGACGCCCTCGGTCTTGTAGCCAACGTCGAGGAGCACTTCGTCGCGATCGATCTTGACGACAGTGCCTTCGATAAGGTCGCCGTCGTTGAAGAACTTCAGGGTCTTCTCAACGGCGGCCATGAAGTCATCGGCCGAGCCGATGTCATTCACAGCGACCTGCTTGGGAGCCTTGGTCTCTGCAGTGGTCATATGGTTTGGAACCTTCAAATATGGATAAATCGGGCTGCGGCACTTCGCCCCAGACAACGGACATGATTGAACCACCCGCATAGGGGTGACCTCGTAATCGTACCCGTGTTCTGGCCGTACCTCAACTGCGAAGCACTGCTTCGCGCAGCGTGTCGAGGCCGACGCCTCCGATGTTGAGCACTCGCATGTGGAAGTCCTTGAGGCTGAAGGCCTCGCCCTCCTGCTTCGCGGCGTCGTCGCGGATCTGCTCGAAGATGCGCTGGCCGATCTTGTACGAGGGCGCCTGGCCGGGCCAGCCGAAGTAGCGGTTGGTCTCGAATCGCACGAACGGCTCGTTCATGTTGACGTTCTGCTTCATGAAGTCGAAGGCGTAGTCGAAGTCCCACTTGCCTGTGCCGTCAAGGCGCTTCTTGCCCAGGTGCACGCCGATGTCGAGCACGACGCGTGCTGCGCGCATCCGCTGTCCGTCGAGCATGCCGAGTCTGTCAGCCGGGTCGTCGAGGTACCCGAGCGACTCCATGAGCCGCTCCGCATACAGCGCCCAGCCCTCGGCGTGCCCTGAGGTGCCGGCGATGCGACGCCATGCGTTCAGCTGGTCCTTGTTGTAGACCGCCTGCGCGAGCTGCAGGTGATGACCGGGAACGCCCTCGTGGTAGACCGTCGTCAGCTCGCGCCACGTGTCGAACTCGGTGATGCCCTCGGGAACCGACCACCACATGCGTCCGGCGCGCGAGAAGTCGTCGGTCGGCGGCGTGTAGTAGATGGCGCCGGTCTGGCTCGGAGCGATCATGCATTCGAGGTCGCGGATGGGCGCGGCGATGTCGAAGTGCGTCTTGCCGAGCTCTTCGATCGCCTGGTCGCTTGTGCTCTGCATCCACTCGCGCAGCGCATCCGTGCCGTGCAGCTTGCGCGACTCGTCCTTGTCGAGGTGCGCGATGGCCTCCTGCACGCTGGCGCCCGGCAGGATCTCGCCGGCGATGCGCTCCTGCTCGGTCTTCATGCGCTCGAGCTCTTCGATGCCCCACTCGTACGTCTCGTCGAGGTCGACTGCCGCACCGAGGAACTGGCGCGAGAACATCGAGTAGAGGTCGCGCCCGACTGCGTCCTCCTCGCGGGCTGCCGGCAGCAGCTCAGACTGGAGGAAGCGCGAGAGGGCGAGCTGCGCCTCGGTCGCCGCCTCGGCGCCGGCCCGCAGGTCGGCGGCCAGCGACTCGGGCGCTGATGCGTCTGCGACGAGCTCGTGGAAGCGGCCCTTGCCGCCCTCGAACTGCTGCAGCTGCTCGAGCACGATCTCGACCTGGCGGCGTGCGGGGGTGTTCGACGCTGCGATTCCCTCGGCGAGTGTTTCCTGCCAGCCGGCGAGTGCGGCGGGCAGGTTGGCCAGACGGGCCGCGATGGCAGCCCAGTCGTCTTCGGTCTCGTTCGGCATGAGGTCGAAGATCTCGCGCGTGCTCTGCGCAGGTGACTCGAGGTTGTTCAGCTCGCGCTGGTGCCAGTTCGAGTCGACGATCTCCTGCTGCAGGCGAAGCTCGCGCAGCAGGTCGGTCTTGGTCACCCAGTCGATGTCATCGAGCGGCTCTTCGGCCTCGAGGGCCGCGATGCTCTTCGCGAGCATCGCCTTGCGGGGCTCGACGCCCGCGGGCGAGTAGTCGGTGTACTCGGACTTGTCGCCGTCGATGCCGAGGTAGACGCGCAGCTCAGGGCTGAGCGCAGTCTCGGCTTCGAGGGACTCCTCGGCGATGCGGTCGATTTCGGTCGGCGTACGCGCTTCGCTGCGCTCCTGCTCAGTCATGCGCACAGGCTATCGCAGGGTCAGTGTGCTGCCTCGTTCCAGTTCGCGCCGATGCCGATCTGCACGTCGAGCGGCACCGTCAGGTCGGCGGCGGAGCCCATGCCGTCGATGACGATCTGCTTGAGCTGGTCGAGCTCGCCGTCGGCAACCTCGAACACGAGCTCATCGTGCACCTGCAGCAGCATGTTCGACTGCAGCCGCGCATCCGTCATCGCCTTGTCGATCGTGAGCATCGCGCGCTTGATGATATCGGCGGCAGAGCCCTGGATCGGCGAGTTGAGCGCGGCGCGCTCGGCGTTCTCGCGGAGCACGCGGTTCGACGACTTGAGGTCCGGGAAGGGGCGCCTGCGACCGAAGATCGTGGTCGTGTAGCCGTCGTCTTTCGCCTGCTGCACGACGCCGCGGAGGTAGTCGCGCACGGCCCCGAATCGCTCGAAGTAGTCGAGCATCAGCTGCTTCGCCTCGGACTGCGGAATGCGCAGCTGCTTCGAGAGGCCGAAGGCGCTGAGGCCGTAGGCGAGTCCGTAGCTCATCGCCTTGACCTTGGTGCGCATGACCGGCGTGACCTCTTCAGGCTCGACCGAGAAGATGCGAGCGCCCACGAAGCGGTGCAGGTCTTCGCCCGAGTTGAACGCCTCGATGAGTCCCGGGTCTTCAGACAGGTGCGCCATGATGCGCATCTCGATCTGCGAGTAGTCGGCGGTCAGCAGCGTCTCGAAGCGCTCGTCGTGGTCGAAGCCCTCGCGGATGCGGTGCGACACCTCGGTGCGCACCGGGATGTTCTGCAGGTTCGGGTCGTTCGACGACATGCGGCCCGTGGCAGAGCCGGTCTGGTCATAGGTCGTGTGGATGCGCGAGTCGACGACAGCCTTCGTGAGCGACTCGATCATCTGGGCGAGCTTCGTCGCCTCGCGGTACTTCAGCAGGAGCCCCAGGAACGGATGCGGGTTCGACTCCTGCAGGTCGGCGAGCGACGCCGCGTCAGTCGAGTAGCCGGTCTTGGTCGCTCGTGTCTTGGGCATCTCGAGCTCTTCGAAGAGCACGGTCTGCAGCTGCTTAGGGCTGCCGAGGTTGACCTCGTGCCCGATCTCGGCGAATGCGGCCTCCTGGTGCTCTGCGGCCTGAGCTCGCAGCTCATCATGCAGCGACTGCAGCGACTCGAAGTCGACGTGGATGCCGGTGCGTTCCATGCGCGAGAGCACGCGAACGAGCGGCAGCTCGATGTCGGCGAGCACGCTGACGGTGCCCTTGTCGAGCCCTTCGCGCTGCGCCTCGACGACCTTCGCGGTCATCCACGCCTCTGCCGCCAGCGAATCGGGGTCGTCGTCGGGAAGCAGCTGGTTCGGGTCGGGCTCCGGCAGCGTCATGCCGAGGGTGAACTCCACCAGCGGCGCGAGACCGAACATCTTGGCGGGGGCGCCGGGACGCTGGAGCCAAGCGGCGATGCGGGTGTCCCAGGTGACGCCGCCCAGCGTCATCCCGTCGTGCTGCAGGAGGCGCTCGAGCGCCTTGTAGTCGTGCACCGCCTTGGGAGCGTCGCCCGCGAGCCATGCACGGAATCCGACGTAGTCGCCGGTCTGCGACTCGAACGGCACGAAGACCGTCTCTTCGCCGCGTGCGAGGCCGAATGCCGCGACCGACTCCCCCGCCGCCGAGACTGAGACCGTGACTTCTGCGTCGCTGCGCTCGAGCCAGTAGTCGAGCTCCTCGTCGATCAGCTTCGCGGGCTTCGGTGCCTCTTCTGCGGGCGCGGGCGCCTCGTCGAGGCCCTGGTCTTCAGCCAGCGCGAGCACGCGGTCGAGCAGCGTGCGGAAGTTCAGCTTCTGCGAGAACACCTCGCGCACAGCAGGAGGATCGATGGGCTGGCGCTCGAGGTCGGTCGGCTTCACGGGCAGCTCGACGTCGTTGACGAGGCGGTTGAGGCGGCGGTTGCGGATGGCCCGGTCGCGCTGGTCGCGCAGGTTTCCGCCCACGACGCCCTTGATGTCGTCCGCGTGCTCAAGCAGGTTGTCGACGGTGCCGTACTGCGAGATCCACTTCACAGCCGTCTTCTCGCCGACCTTGTCGATGCCGATGAGGTTGTCGCTGGTCTCGCCGACGAGCGCGGCGATCTCGGGGTACTGCTCGGGTGCGATGCCGTACTTCTCGTGCACGGTCTCGGGCGTGTAGCGCTTGAGCTCGCTGACGCCGCGCACCGATGGGTAGAGGAGGGTGACGCGATCGTTGACCAGCTGGATGGTGTCGCGATCGCCCGAGACGACCAGCACATCCATGTCTGCTTCTGCGCCCTCGCGTGCGAGGGTCGCGAGGATGTCGTCGGCCTCGTAATCCTCTTTCGTGATGGTCGTGATGTTCATCGCTGCCAGGGCCTCCTGCAGCAGCGGCACCTGGCCCTTGAACTCGACCGGCGTCTCGGCTCGCGTGCCCTTGTACTCGGGGTACTCGCGTGTGCGGAACGAGAAGCGCGAGATGTCGAAGGCGACAGCCAGATGCGTGGGCGCCTCGTCCTTGACGATCTTCAGCAGCATCGACAGGAAGCCGTGGATGGCGTTCGTGTGCTGGCCCTCGCGGTTGATGAAGTTGTCGAGCGGCAGAGCGTAGAAGGCCCTGAACGCGAGCGAGTGCCCGTCGATCACCATGAGGGTCTGGCGTGACTGCGTGCTGGTGGCTGGCGAATCCGTCATGCGCCCAAGCCTAGCCGTGCGAGACTTGAGCCATGACGGAGAAGGACGACCTCACGCAGCAGTTTCTCGACGGCCGCGGAGCCGGAGAACTCGCCGACACGATGCGCATCGAGTTCACGAAGCTGTCAGCCGATCACTCGAGTGCGCGGATGCCGGCCGAGGGCAACCGGCAGCCTGTCGGGATCGTGCACGGAGGCGCCTACTGCGTCGTCGGCGAGAGCCTCGGGTCGATCTCGGCGAACATCCACGCCGAGCCGCTTGGCAAGTACGCCGTCGGCGTCGACATCAACGCCACGCACACGCGCTCGATCAGCGAAGGCCACGTGAACGCCGAGTGCCGTGCGGTGCACCTCGGCAGGTCGATGACCGTGCACGAGATCGTCTGCACCGACGACGAGGGCCGCAGGCTCTCGACGATTCGGATCACGAACTTCCTGAAGGACAGGAAGTAGCGGCTACTTCTTGCCGTCGTCGAGCTGCTCGATGACAGCCTGCGAGACCTCGGCCATCGTCAGACGGCGGTCCATCGACGCCTTCTGGATCCAGCGGAAGGCCTCGGGCTCGCTGAGGGCCATGCGCTGATTCAGCAGGCCCTTGGCGCGGTCGACCAGCTTGCGCGTCTCGAAGCGGTCGCTCATGTCGGCGACCTCGGACTCGAGCGCGATGATCTGCTCGTGGCGGGCCAGAGCGATCTCGATGGCCGGCAGCAGGTCGTTGTGGTTGAACGGCTTGACGACGTAGGCCAGCGCACCTGCCTCTCCTGCGCGCTCGACGAGCTCCTTCTGGCTGAAGGCGGTGAGCATGACGACGGGGATGCGCGTCTCCTGCAGCTTCTCTGCTGCGGTGATGCCGTCCATCTTGGGCATCTTGACGTCCATCACGACGACATCGGGCTTGAGCTCGGTGGCGAGCGCAACAGCCTGCTCGCCGTCACCGGCTTCGCCGACGACCTCGAACCCGTTGTCGCGCAGGGTCTCGACGATGTCCATGCGGATCAGCGACTCGTCTTCTGCCACAACTACGCGGCGTGCCGTCGCGGGGGCGCTCTCGGCCGCGGGCTCTGTGAATTCTGCTTCGGTCATAGCGCTAGTCTAGAAGACGCACGGGGCCGATGGTGCCACGAGCCGGTGTGGCGGAACGGCAGACGCGGCGCACTCAAAATGCGCTTCCTTCACGGGAGTGTGGGTTCGAATCCCACCACCGGCACATGAACAAGAAGATGAATGTCGAAAGCTTCAACCTCGATCACCGTGCCGTCGCCGCTCCGTTCGTGCGAGTCGCAGATGAGAAGACCCTGCCCGGCGGGGCGGTGCTGACCAAGTACGACGTGCGGTTCGCGCAGCCGAACGTCGCCCATCTCGAGATGCCGACCGTGCACTCGCTCGAGCACAGCATGGCCGAGCACATGCGCGATGTCGTCGGCAACGTCATCGACATCTCGCCGATGGGATGCCAGACGGGCTTCTACGTCGCAGTCGTCAACCAGCACGAGCAGGGAGGCTACGACGGCTTCCTCGACACCCTCGCTGCCACGCTCGAGCGCGTCACGCAGGCGACCGAGGTTCCGGCCGCCAATGAGGTGCAGTGCGGCTGGGCCGCAAGCCACACCCTCGAGGGCGCTCAGCAGGCAGCCGCTGCGTTCCTCGCCAAGCGCGACGAATGGAAGCAGGTCGACGCGTGACCGAGGCAATCCGCGCCATCGCGGTTGCGGCCATGCCGGCCGAGGCTGGTGAGCTGCGCCGGCTTGCCGCGTCTGTCGCCAGGCTGCCGAAGCACGGCGTCGCTGACCGCGAGCTGCTGACCGTCGCCGACGAGACGGGCGCCGAGCATCAGGTGCTGCTCGTGACGAGCGGCATCGGCCTCGTGAACGCCGCATCGGCGCTTTCCGCTGCCCTCGCCTCGTACTCCCCCGACTTCGTCGTCTCCTTCGGGTCAGCAGGCGGATTCCCGGCACGCGTTCGCGTCGGAGACGTTGCGGCGAGCAGCGTGCTCACGTATTCCGTCGCCAATGCCACTGCGTTCGGCTATGCGCTGGGCCAGATTCCGGGCATGCCCGAGGCCTACGCAGGCGACCCTGCGCTGCTGGAGCGCGCAGCAGATGCTGTTGTGGCCGGCCCGATGATCTCGGGCGACACCTTCGTGGCGGGCGACCTCTTCGACGGTGTGGCAGAGCGCTGGCCCGACGCTGTCGCGACCGACATGGAGTCGACCGCGCTGGCCCAGGTCTCGTACGCGCACAATCTGCCGTTCGTGTCGCTGCGCGGCATCTCAGACCTCTGCGGCCCGGACGCCGGCGACGAGCACCGCCAGACAGTCGAAGCAGTGTCAGCCGCGGCTGCTGCCGCTGTGCTGACACTGCTTCGCTGAACTGGCTCGATCAGCCTTCTGAGGGCTTGATGATCGGGATCGCACCTGTGTGCTGAATCTCGATGCGGCGCTTGCCGTGGTACGCCGGAGCAGCCTCGTCGTGCACGTCGCCGACCGTGTGCACGCGGATGTCGTTGGTGGATCCCGGGATGCCGGGAGGCATGCCTGAGACGACGACGACCTTCTCGCCCTTTGCGACGAGGCGCTCGCCGATCAGGATGTCGTCGACCTGCGCCACCATGTCGTCGGTGTGGTCGACGCGGTCGACCAGGCGGGTGTTGACGCCCCAGTTCATCTGCATGCGGCACTCGATCTCGGGTGACGGCGTGAAGCCGAACATGGGGATCTTCGGACGCAGACGCGACATGCGGCGTGCTGAGTCGCCGGACTCGGTGAAGACGATGATCGCCTTCGCCTCGACGAACTCGGCGACATCGAGGGCTGCGAGCGTGATCGCGCCGCCCTGCGTGCGGGGCTGCGTGCCCAGCGGCGGGATGCGCTTGATGCCCTTGGCCTCGGTCGCATTGATGATGCGTGCCATCGTCTCGATCGTCACGATCGGGTACTTGCCGACGCTGGTCTCGCCCGAGAGCATGACGGCGTCTGCTCCGTCGAGGATCGCGTTGGCGCAGTCGCTGGCCTCGGCGCGCGTGGGGCGCGGGTTCTCGATCATCGACTCGAGCACCTGGGTCGCGACGATGACGGGCTTGGCCCAGCGGCGGGCGAGCTCGACGGCGCGCTTCTGCACGATCGGCACCTGCTCGAGCGGCATCTCGACGCCGAGGTCGCCGCGCGCGACCATGATCGCGTCGAAGGCGTCGATGATGCTCTTGAGGTTCTCGACCGCCTGCGGCTTCTCGATCTTGGCGACGACGGGCAGCCTGCCGCCCTCTTCGTCCATGATCTCGTGCACGCGCTTGAGGTCGTCGGCCGACCGCACGAATGACAGCGCGATGATGTCTGCCCCGAGGCGAAGCGCCCAGCGCAGATCGTCTTCGTCCTTCTCGCTCAGCGCCGGCACGTTGACGGCGACGCCGGGCAGGTTGATGCCCTTGTTGTCGCTGATGCGACCGCCGACGACGGTCTCGGCGCGAACGCGTGTGCCGTCGGTCTCCAGCACCTTGAGGGCAACGTTGCCGTCGTCGATCAGCAGCGGGTCGCCGGGCTTGACGTCGTCGGGCAGGCCCTTGAACGTCGTCGAGACGAGGTCGCGATCACCGGGCACGTCTTCTGTCGTGATGGTGATGATGTCGCCGTCGGCCAGGTCGATGGGACCTGCGGCGATCTTGCCGAGGCGGATTTTCGGCCCCTGGAGGTCGACGAGGATGCCGACCGGGGTGCGGAGCTCGTCACTGGCCTTGCGGATGTCGGCGAACACCGCCTCGTGCACCTCGTGCGAGCCGTGGCTCAGGTTGAGTCTTGCGACGTTGACGCCTGCCTGGATGGCAGACTTCGTCACTTCGTATCCCGAGATGGACGGTCCGAATGTGGCTACGATCTTGGCGCGTTTCATTGCACTCCTGCCTTGCATCGAATGTGGCGAAAGCCGTGTCAAGCCTACTCGTCAAACGATCAGAGGTCTTGCGTCTGCGTTCACGGGTGAAGGCAGAATCGTGGATCCCGTCAGATAGCGGTCGACCGATGCCGCGACGGCGCGCCCTTCGGCAATCGCCCAGACGATCAGGCTTGCGCCGCGGCCCGCATCGCCAGCCACGAAGACGCCGTCCGAGGCCGTTGCATAGGATGCGTCTCGAGAGAGGCTCCCCTGGCCGGTGTCCGTCCCCAGCGCAGCTGCGGCCTCGGGCTCGGCGCCTGTGAAGCCCATCGCGAGCAGCACCAGGTCTGCGGGGATCTCGCGCTCCGTGCCGGGCTTCGGGCGCCGTTCGCCGTCGACGATCTCGGTGTCCGCCACGCGAAGCGCCCGCACGCGGCCCTGCTCTCCGACGAACTCGACGGTCGACACGAGGTACTCGCGAGAGCCGCCTTCCTCATGGCTGCTCTGCACCTCGAAGATCGTCGGATGGACGGGCCACGGCTGGTGCGCGGGTCGCGCTTCGGGCGGGCGCACGCCTATCGCGAGGTTCGTGACGGATGCGGCGCCCTGACGATGTGCCGTGCCGATGCAGTCCGATCCGGTGTCACCGCCGCCGAGCACGATCACGTGTTTCTCCTCGGCGCTCAGGCGTTCGAGCACGTCATCGCCGGCGACCGCACGATTGTGCTGCACGAGGAAGTCCATGGCGAAGTGGACTCCGCCGAGGTCGCGTCCGGGAATGGCCAGATCCCGCGGGACAGGCGCTCCTGTGGCAATCACGACTGCGTCGAAGCGGTCGCGAAGGTCGCTCCAGCTCAGATCGACCCCGACCTCGACACCGGTTCGAAAGCGGGTGCCTTCTGCGCGGAGCTGTTCGACACGCGTGTCGATGCGGTGCTTCTCGAGCTTGAAATCGGGAATGCCGTATCGAAGAAGGCCCCCGATCCGATCGTCGCGCTCGTAGACCGCGACGGTGTGGCCCGCGCGAGTCAGCTGCTGGGCGGCAGCCAGTCCCGCGGGTCCCGAGCCGACGACGGCAACGGTCTGCCCGGTGAGCCGCGAGGGCGGGTGGGGCTCCAGCCAGTCGTTCTCGAAGATGTCATCGGCGATGGACTGCTCGATCGACTTGATCGTGACCGCAGGCTGGTTGATGCCGAGAACACACGAGGATTCACACGGTGCCGGGCACAGTCGGCCGGTGAACTCCGGAAAGTTGTTCGTCGAGAGCAGGCTCTCGGCCGCGAGCCGGGGCTGCTCCCTCCACGTGAGGTCGTTGAACTCCGGGATCAGGTTGCCCAGGGGGCAGCCGGTGTGGCAGAACGGCACGCCGCAGTCCATGCAGCGGCTCGCCTGCCGTCGGATCACGGCTGAGTCGCCTTTCTCGCCGATCTCCTTGGAATCCAGGATGCGCACCGCAACCGGGCGCTTCGGCGGGAGTTCTCGTTCGGTCGTCTTCAGGAATCCGCGTGGATCAGCCACCGGTCACCTCCAGGATCTTCTGCCACGTCTGCTCAGTGTCAGGGTCGTCGCCCGCTGCTGCCGCCCTCGCGCGAATGGCGCGAACCGCAGCCCAGTCACGGGGCACGATCTTCGTGAACTCGGCCCAGTCCTGAGCGGTCAGGATGTCAGCGGCGACCTGCGAGCCGGTCAGCTCGACATGCAGCTCGAGCAGGGCTCTGAGCTCGGACACGTCTTCGTCGCTGAGCGAGTGCAGCTGCAGCTCACCGCTCATCAGCGCCTCAGCGTTCATGAGGTTGCGCTCGAGGGTCCTGATGTAGGCGATGCCGCCAGACATCCCGGCGCCGATGTTGCGGCCCGTCGGTCCGATGATGACTGCTGTGCCTCCCGTCATGTACTCGAGGGCATGATCGCCCACTCCCTCTGCGATCGCCGTCGCACCGGAGTTGCGAACGAGGAAGCGCTCGCCCACGATCCCCCGGAGGCTCATCACTCCCGAAGTCGCGCCGTATCCGATCACGTTGCCCGCTATGACGTTCTCCTCTGCAACGAGCTTCGAGCTGGGGTGAGGACTCAGTGCGATCTGCGCTCCCGAGAGCCCCTTGCCGACGAAGTCGTTCGCATCGCCGTGCAGCCGGATCGAGAGTCCGCGCGGTGCGAAGGCTCCGAGCGACTGGCCCGCGGATCCGGTGAGCATGAGCTCGACCGTCTCCGGGTCGGCGCCGTGCTCTCCGAAGCGCTTCGTGATCTCGTTGCCGAGCATCGTGCCGACAGCGCGATCCGTGTTCTCGACTCCGACGTCGATGCGGATGCGCTCGCCTGACTCCAGAGCCGCAGTCACCTCGGAGAGGATGCGGCTGTCGAGCTGCTGGTCGAGCTCATGATCCTGCTGCGACACGTTGCGCAGGGCATCGTCTGCCTCGTGGTCGACATGCAGCACGGGGCTGAGATCGAGACCGTCGGCCTTCCAATGCCGCACGGCCTCGTCGACTTCAATCGCCTCTGCGTGACCGACCGCTTCGTCGAGGGTTCGGAATCCGAGCTCGGCGAGCAGCTCTCTGACTTCCTCTGCGATGTACTCGAAGAAGGTCTCGACGAACTCGGGCCTCCCATCGAAACGACTGCGAAGCGTCGGATTCTGTGTTGCGATGCCGACCGGGCACGTGTCGAGATGGCACGCGCGCATCATGATGCAGCCCGAGACCACGAGCGGTGCGGTTGCGAAGCCGAACTCCTCGGCCCCGAGCAGCGCGGCGATCATGACATCGCGTCCGGTCTTCAGCTGGCCGTCGACCTGCACGACCACGCGGCCCCGAAGACTGTTCGCACGCAGTGTCTGCTGGGCTTCGGCAAGTCCGATCTCCCACGGGGTGCCGGCGTGCTTCAACGAATTCAGCGGGGAAGCGCCCGTGCCGCCGTCGTGTCCGGAGACGAGCACCACATCCGCCTTCGCCTTCGCGACCCCCGCTGCGACTGCCCCGATCCCCGACTGTGAGACGAGCTTCACATGGACTCTCGCCTCACGGTTCGCTCGTTTCAGATCGAAGATGAGCTGCTTGAGGTCTTCGATGGAGTAGATGTCATGGTGCGGCGGGGGCGAGATCAGACCCACTCCAGCTGTCGAGTGCCGGGTGGATGCAACCCATGGGTACGCCTTGCCTGCAGGGAGCTGGCCGCCCTCCCCTGGCTTGGCACCCTGCGCCATCTTGATCTGAAGGTCGTCTGCGTGCGTCAGGTACATGCTCGTGACGCCGAATCTGCCGGAGGCGACCTGCTTGACGGAGCTGCGGCGTGCGGGATCCAGCAGCCGTTCGACGTCTTCGCCGCCCTCTCCCGTGTTCGACTTTCCGCCGATGCGGTTCATGGCCACTGCAAGCGTCTCGTGTGCCTCCTGCGAGATCGATCCGTACGACATCGCACCGGTCGAGAAGCGCTTCAGGATGGCGCTTGCAGGCTCGACTTCGTCGATGGCGACAGGAGCGCGGTCGCCCTCTCTGAACCGGAAGAGTCCGCGAATCGTCTTGAGCTCGGCTGCCTGTCCGTTGACGAGGGAGGTGTACTCGCGAAAGACATCGAACTGCTTCGACCGGGTCGCATGCTGCAGCTTGAACACGACTTCGGGGCTGAACAGGTGAGGCGGGCCTTCGCGGCGCCACTGGTACTCGCCTCCGACATCGAGGCGCTTGTGGGCGAGGGCGGCACGCTCGGAGAGGTATGCCTGGTCATGGCGCAGGCGGGTCTCTTCGGCGATCGTGTCGATGCCGATGCCGCTGAGTCTCGTCGGCGCGCCCGTGAAGTACCGATCGACGAGCTCACGCGAGAGGCCGACTGCCTCGAACGCCTGCGATGCCACGTAGGAGCCGACAGCCGAGATGCCCATCTTCGACATGATCTTGATCACGCCCTTGCCGAGGGCTCTGATGAGGTTGTGGACGGCCGCCTCGCGCGTCACCCCCGGGATGAGCTCCTGTGCGACCAGCTGCTCGGCAGACTCCATCGCGAGATAGGGATTGACCGCGCTCGCGCCGTAGCCGAGCAGCGTCGCGACATGGTGCACTTCGCGAACGTCTCCCGCTTCGACGACGAGGCCGACCTGCATGCGGCTGCCGTCTCGGATCAGGTGCTGGTGCACTGCACTCACGCTCAGGAGGCTGGGGATCGGTGCCATGCGCTCGTCAGAGTCCCTGTCCGACAGGATGACGTACTGCGCGCCGCGTGCGATGGCGGCATCGATGTCATCGCAGAGGCTGGTGAGTCGGCGCTCCATGGCATCAGGGCCTTCATCGACTGCATACAGCGTCGAAACGGTGACGGTGCGGCTTGACCCCGGGGTTCGGTCGATGTGCCGGATCTTCGAGAGCTCGACGTTGTCGATGACCGGCCAGTCGAGGATGATCTGGCTCGCGTGCAGCGGCGTTGCCGTGAGCAGGTTGCGAACCGGTCCGAGGCCGGTCTTGCTGGAGGTGACGACAGACTCGCGGATCGAGTCGAGCGGTGGATTCGTGACCTGCGCGAAGGCCTGTGTGAAGTAGTCGAAGAGCAGCCGCGGGCGGTCTGAGAGCACGGCGATCGGAGTGTCAGAGCCCATGGCGCCCAGCGGTTCCTGACCGGTGGCCGCCATCGGGCCGATGAGCTGCCGGACCTCTTCGTCTGTGTAGCCGAAGATGCGCTGTCGACGGAGCACGGATGCAGGTGTGTGCATCACGTGCTCGCGCTCCGGCAGCTCGGCGAGTCGGATGCGCGTGGACTCGAGCCAGTCGCCCCAGGGATGCTGCTTGGCCAGGCGCATCTTGGTCTCGTCGCTGGGGATGATGCGCCCAGCCTCGGTGTCGACCAGGAAGAGCTCGCCGGGCTTCAGGCGGCCCCGTCGGGCGATGCGCTCATTCGGAATCGACGGCAGCACACCGGTCTCGCTCGCGAGAACAACGAGTCCGTCGGTTGTGACCGTCCAGCGGCCGGGCCGAAGCCCGTTGCGGTCGAGTGTGGCGCCGACGAGCGTGCCGTCGGTGAAGGCGATGGCAGCGGGGCCGTCCCACGGCTCCATGAGGAGCTCGTGGTACTCGTAGAAGTCACGCAGGTCCTGCGGCATGTCCTCGGTCGACTCCCACGCCTCGGGCACCATCATCATGATGGCGTGCGGCAGGGATCGTCCCGAGAGCGTCAGCAGCTCGAGGACCTCGTCGAACGAGCCCGAGTCGCTCAGCTGCTCCGACACGATCGGCATGAGCGGCTGGAGTTCGCCCAGCAGCTCGCTCTCGAGCTGCGACTGACGAGCATGCATCCAGTTGCGGTTGCCGCGCACGGTGTTGATCTCGCCGTTGTGCGCGATCATGCGAAGCGGCTGAGCAAGCGGCCAGCTGGGGAACGTGTTGGTGGAATAGCGAGAGTGCAGAATTGCGAATCGACTCGTGAACCGCAAGTCGCTCAGGTCTGGGTAGAACGGCTCGAGCTGCAGGGTCGTGACCATGCCCTTGTAGGTGATCGTACGGCTCGAGATGGACGGCAGGTACTCGCCCAGCTCTCGCTCTATGCGCTTGCGCATCCGGAATGTCAGTCGATCAAGCTCGATTCCGACGGCGGTCACCGACGACGATGCCACGAACAGCTGCCAGATGGCGGGCATCGACTCGCGTGCGCGAGTGCCGAGGACGGAGGGGTCGGTCGGCACCTCCCGCCAGCCCAGGACTCGGAGGCGCTCCTGGCGGGCTATTCTCTCGATGTCGGCCATCGTCCGTGCGCGGGCGGGCTCGTCCGCCGGCAGGAAGACCAGGCCGGCCGCATACTCGCCCGGTGAGGGAAGCGAGAAGTCGCAGACGCCGCGCAGGAACTCGTCTGGCATCTGCGTGAGGATGCCTGCGCCGTCGCCCGTTCCTGCGTCGGATCCGACAGCACCCCGGTGCTCGAGGTGTCGGAGCGAGTCGAGCGCCTGCTGCACGACGTCGTGGCCGGGGGCCCTGCGAAGCGTCGCAACCATGGCGAGTCCGCAGGAGTCGCGGTCAAACGACGTGTCGAAGAGGCCGGCCCTTTTGGAGTCGACGAGACGGATGGGCTTTTCGGGCATTTCGTGCGTCCTCGTGCTGAGGGTTTGCGGCACGCAAATCTCGTGGGTTCGCGCCTCGCGTCTTAGCGGGTTCCGGCCGGTTGTTCGGCCGAGGTGCGTCGCGTCTCGGTCTGGGTGGTGACCAAGTCTTCGTTCGAATAGAAGTCCGAGCTTACACGCTCAGCTCCGGGCTCGCGGTCGGCTGCGAACGGCGACGGCTCGAGGCCCTTGTGCTGCCTCGACTGCACGATCCAGATGATGAGACCGATCGCAATGGCTGCGAACGCCATCCAGACGTTGGTGCGGATGCCGAAGAAGACTTCGGACGGGTCGACGCGGATGGTCTCCCAGACGCTGCGGCCGGCGCCGTACCAGATGAGGTACAAGGCGATGGACTTGCCCCACTGCAGGTGGCGGCGACGGTCGAGGTACAGGATGAGCGCTGCGCCGAGCAGGTTCCAGATGACTTCGTAGAGGAAGGTCGGGTGGAACAGCGTGTCAGCGGGCAGGCCGATCGGGAAGGCGGCGTTGGCCGCTTCGATCTGGAGGCCCCATGGCAGCGTCGTGGGCGCGCCGAAGAGCTCGTGGTTGAAGTAGTTGCCGATGCGGCCGACTGCCTGGGCGATCAGGAGCCCGGGAGCCAGTGCGTCTGCGAAGGCTGAGAAGCGGAGGCCGGTGATGCGGCAGCCGAGCCAGATGCCGATTGCGCCGCCAATGAGGGCGCCGAAGATCGCGATGCCGCCATTCCAGATGCGCAGCATCTCGAGCGGATCGATTCCCGGACCGAAGTAGTCGTCGGGATGCGTGATGACGTGGAATGCGCGCGCCCCGACGATGCCGAGCAGGACAGCCCAGAGACCCACGTCGATGACAAGCCAGCCGTCAGCGCCGCGCTGGCTCAGGCGGTAGCCCGTCAGCCAGCATGCGATGACGATGCCCGCGAGGATGAACAGCGCGTAGGCGTGGATCTGGAAGCTCGCCGGAAAGAACGAGAGGCCGATGTCGTGGAACCACGTCAGCGGGATCTCGAGGTAGCGCCAGTCTGGGTCGGGGCTTGGGATGCTCGTGAACACGTACCTACCTTACGAGAGAGTTCCGGGGTCTGAGTGCAGACCGGTCACCAGCTCGGCCGCTTTGGCAGCGACCGCTGGGACGCCGCCGTCGCGCAGCGCTGCGACGAGCGCTGATCCGACGATGGCGCCTTCGGCATAGTCGAGCACGTCGGCGACGTGCTCGGGGCGCGAGATGCCAAGGCCGACGCAGCGCGCGATGGGCTTGCCGACGCGGGCCGACGACTCGGCGATGCGCTCTGACAGCGTGCGCGCCGCGGTGTCCATGTCGCCGCGAACACCCGTCGTTCCCATGGTCGAGACCGTGTAGACGAATCCGCGTGAGGCTTCGACCGCACGGTCGATGCGTGCATCGGACGAGCTGGGAGCAGCGAGGAAGATGCGGTCGAGATCGTGCTTTTCGGCCGCTGCGATCCACTCGTCTGCGTTCTCGGGCGTGAGATCGGGGGTGATGAGACCTGCCCCGCCTGCCGCTGCGAAGTCGTGGGCCAATCGGTCGACGCCGTAGCGCAGCACCGGGTTCCAGTACGTCATCGACAGCACTGCGGCGTCGGTGCGGGCAGTGACCGCTTCGACCGTCTGGAACACCTCAGAGAGCGAGAATCCGCGGTCGAGCACCTGCTGTGTGGCCGCCTGGATGACGGGGCCGTCCATCGCGGGATCTGAATACGGGATGCCGAGCTCCAGCACCTGGAAGCCAGCGTCGGCGACTGCCACGGCCGCTTCGATGCTCGTCTCGAGGTCGGGATAGCCGACGGGAAGATATGCGACGAGGGCCTTGCCTCCGGCAGCCTCGATGGCTGCCGCTGTCTTGCCTCGGGTGTTAGCCGACATGCTGTTCCCCCTCATCGAGCAGACCGAACCACTTGGCTGCGGTTGCCGCATCCTTGTCGCCGCGGCCCGAGAGGCTCACGAGCAGCACGGCATCCGGGCCGAGCGCGCGGCCGAGGCGAAGCGCCCCCGCGATGGCGTGCGCGGACTCGATTGCGGGCATGATGCCCTCCTTGCGCGTGAGCGCGCTGAATGCGTCCATGGCCTCGGTGTCGCTGACGGGCTCGTACTCGGCGCGCCCGATGTCGTTGAGCCACGAGTGCTCGGGCCCGACTCCGGGATAGTCGAGACCAGCCGAGATCGAGTGCGACTCGATCGTCTGGCCGTTCTCGTCCTGGAGCAGGTAGGTGCGCATGCCGTGCAGGAGGCCAGGCGTGCCGCGGCCGACGCTGAGTGCGTGCTTCTCGGTCTCGGCGCCGTCTCCGGCTGCCTCGAGGCCGATGAGGCGAACGTCAGCGTCGTCGAGAAACGCATGGAAGATGCCCATCGCGTTCGAACCGCCGCCGACGCAGGCGAGCACCGCATCCGGGAGCCTTCCGGCGGCCGTCTGGATCTGCTCGCGCGCCTCTTCGCCGATCTGCCTGTGGAAGTCGCGCACCATCTCGGGGAACGGGTGCGGGCCAGCCACGGTGCCCATCAGGTAGTGGGTCGTGTCGGTGTGGGCGACCCAGTCGCGGAGGCCCTCGTTGATGGCGTCTTTGAGCGTGCGCGACCCCGTCTTGACCGAGACGACCTCTGCTCCGAGCATGCGCATCCGCGCGACGTTCAGCGCCTGACGCTCGGTGTCGACCTCGCCCATGTAGATGGTGCAGTCGAAGCCGAAGTACGCGGCCGCCGTTGCGGTCGCGACGCCGTGCTGGCCCGCGCCGGTCTCGGCGATGAGCCGAGTCTTGCCCAGCCGCTTCGCGACGAGCGCCTGGCCCAGCACGTTGTTGATCTTGTGGCTGCCGGTGTGGTTGAGGTCTTCGCGCTTCAGGAAGATGCGGGCGCCGCCAGCCAGCTCGCTGAGGCGCGTGGCCTCGGTGAGCAGCGAGGGGCGGCCGGTGTACTCGCGGCCGAGTCGGTGGAACTCGTTCCAGAACTCGTCGTCCCCGCGCAGGGCGTCGTAGGCGGCAGTCAGCTCTTCGATCGCCGAGATCAGCGGCTCGGGCATGAACACGCCGCCGTGGTCGCCGAACCAGGGTCCGTGGTGGTCTCTCAGCTTCTCGGTCATCGCACTGCTCCGAACTCGCGCACTCGTTTCTGGGGCTCGCCGTCACGCACGAGCGCTTCGCCGATCAGCACGGCGTCGGCGCCGTCGGCACGGTATCGCTCGACGTCGGCCAGCTGCGAGACGCCGGACTCGGCGACAGCGACGACGCCTGCGGGAATCTGCGACCGAAGCTGCGCGAAGCGCTCCGGGTGCATCTCGAAGGTCTTGAGGTCTCGGGTGTTGACGCCGAGGATGCGCGCATCGGCTGCCAGCGCGTGCTCGATCTCAGAGGGGTCGTGCACCTCGACGAGCGCCGAGAGGCCGAGGTCGAGCGCGAACGCGTGCAGCTCGCGGAGTCGCTCGGGCTGCAGCACCGCGACGATCAGCAGCACCATGTCTGCTCCGGCGTCGCGCGCCTCGAGCAGCTGGTACTCGTCGGAGATGAAGTCCTTGCGCAGCAGCGGCACGTCGACTCGTGCACGCACGGCGCGCAGGTCGTCGAGGCTGCCGCCGAATCGGCGTGACTCGGTCAGCACCGAGATGCACGAGGCGCCTCCGGCGGCGTACTCGGATGCGAGCGCGGCCGGGTCGGTGATCTCGGCGAGGGCGCCCTTCGAGGGGCTCGATCGCTTGATCTCGGCGATGACGTGCGTGTGCCCGGGGTCGTGTGCCAGAGCGGCCGCGACGTCGATCGGCTGCCGTGCTGCGCGAGCACGCTCTTCGAGCGCCTCGTAGGAGAGCTCAGCGCGTCGGGCTTCTGCGTCTGCTCGGGCGCCTTCAGTGAGCTCGAGCAGCAGATTCACGCCCTTCACTTGCCGTGCGCTGACGACTTGGCGCCGAATCCCATCTTGTTGAGCAGCCAGCCCACGAGTGCGCCGAGCACGACGACACCGGCGCATACCCAGACCAGCAGCACCATGTCGAGCCAGAAGAACACGCAGCCGGCCGTGATTGCGACCAGCATGATGAGCACCGTGGCCCAGGCCGCGACGCTGTTGCCGTGTCCGGGGTCGATGTGCTCTGCGGGGATCTCGGCGAGGAATTCCTCGCCTGCTGACTCCTGCTCAACCAGCTGTTCGCTCACGATGCTCCTTGGGTTCATACGGGACTGGGGCAAGTCTACTCGGTCTTGCGAGAATCGTCGTCGTCCAGCGTCGGGTCGTCGCCGTCGTCGAGCGCGTCCCAGGCGAGGGCCCCGCTGCGCATGTCATAGCGGTCGGCCTTCTTTGCCGCGGTCGGCCATCTGTGCACTGTCGCCGCTGCGAATGCGGCAGCAACGGCGGCGAGCACGGCACCGGCGATCGCGACCGCAGGCCAAAGCCAGTGCTGGTCGACGACGACGGCTTCGCTCCCCTGCAGTCCGGTTGCCACCGCAGCCGCATTCGCGATGACGGGGTTGTCGATCTGTATGCCCTGCAGCACCGCGCTCACCTGCACCAGCGCCAGGATCACGAGGAGGCCCGACACGATGTATACCAGCACGCGCCGCGCGAAGAACAGCGCAAGCGCGATGCCTCCCACACCGAGCGCGGTCGCAGGCAGCGCCGAAGCGAGGTCAGAGCCCGCGAGCTCGAGCGGCTCGGCGGAGTCGGCGAGGTTCAGCGTGATCCAGGTCTGCACAGCGGCCGACGACGAGAGCGCAAGCGAGACGATGACGATCGCAAGCGAGATCATCCTTGCTCGGCGCAGCATCAGCGCGCGCCGTTCGGGTCGCGAAGCGTCGCAGCGATGGCGAGCGCGTTCAGCGGGCTGCGCGCCTTGCTCTTGATCTCGGCGATCTCGGTCTCGGCGACGCTGTCTGCCACGAGGCCTGCACCGGACTGCACGGATGCGCGGCCGTCCGACATCGTCACCGTGCGGATCGCGATCGCCACGTCGGCATCGCCTGAGAAGTCGAAGTAGCCGACCACTCCCCCGTAGATGCCGCGCGCTGCCGGCTCGACGGCATCGATGATCCTGAGCGCCCACGGCTTCGGAGCACCGGAGAGGGTTCCTGCCGGGAACGTCGCCCGCAGCGCTTCGACTGCGGTCGCGTCGTCGCGCATCCGGCATGTCACGCTCGAGACGATGTGCATGATGTGTCGGAATCGCTCGATCACCATGAACTCCGTGACGCGCACGGACCCCGCCTCGGCGACCTTCGAGAGGTCGTTGCGGGCGAGGTCGACGAGCATGACGTGCTCGCTTCGCTCCTTGGGATCTGCCAGCAGCTCCTCGCCGAGCGCTCGGTCTTCGTCGGCGTCTGCCCCGCGCGGCCGCGAGCCTGCGATGGGGTGCATCGTCGCGGTGCCGTCGCTGACGGTGACGAGCGCCTCCGGTGACGCGCCCACGACGTGATAGGGCGTGCCGGCGTCGTCTTCGAGCGCGAGCAGGTACATGTACGGCGACGGGTTCAGAAGACGCAGCACCCGGTAGACGTCGATCGGATCGGCGTCGGTGTCGAGGTCGAAGCGAATCGAGGGAACCACCTGGAAGATGTCGCCGTCGGCGATGTGCGTGCGGCTGCGCTCGATGGTCTCGGAGTACTCGGCGTCGCTCGTGCGCTGCGCCGCGTCGGCAACGGCGTCGCGGTCGACATCGGCGATCGTCGAGGGAGACGGAGCCTGCAGGCGAACGATGATGTCTCGGATGCGCTGCATGGCGCCGCTCCAGAGCTCGTCAGCCGGGCGGCCCTCGTCTGTCAGCACGACCGAGATCACGTGGATGTCGCCGGTCGAGTGGTCGACCACGACGAGGTCGCGCACGAAGCCGAATGCGATGTCGGGCAGCGTGTGCTCGCGCGGCGGGGCGTCAGGCAGGTGCTCGACGAGCCGCACGGCGTCCCAGCCGACGTGGCCGACGAGTCCCGACGCCAGACGCGGAAGCCCGGGAATGCTCGGCGTGCGCCACAGCTCGGTCAGCAGCTCGAGGGCCGCGAGGCCGTCGGCGGGCTCGGCGCCGCCGAATGCGCGTTCGCGGCTCAGGCCTCGGTCGACCCAGTCCACGCTCGATCCCGTTGCGCTCAGGAGCCCGTAGACGTCGCCGCCGACGAACGAGTAGCGGTTCCAGACCCCCTGGTGCGCCGACTCGAGCAGAAATGCGCCCGGGCCAGCGGCAAGCTTGTGGAAGACGCCGACCGGTGTCTCGCCGTCGGCGAAGAACGTCTGCACGACCGGCACGACGCGGTGCGTCTCGATGAGTCGGTCGAACTGCTCGCGATCGGTGTTCACTCCTGCTCCTGACCGCTCTGCACCTGCAGCGGCGTGAAGAAGCACGTGCGAGAGCCCGTGTGGCACGCGGCTCCGGTCTGCTCGACCCTGATCAGCAGCGTGTCGGAGTCGCAGTCGAGGGAGACCTCGATCGGAACCTGCACGTTGCCGGAGGTGTCGCCCTTGCGCCAGTACTCCTGCCTCGAGCGCGACCAGTACGTGACGCGCCCTTCTGTCAGCGTTCGGCGCAGCGCCTCTTCGTCCATGTAGCCGAGCATCAGCACGGCGTTGTCAGTGACGTCCTGCACGATCGCGGGGATGAGCCCGTCTGCGTCGAGCTTGAGCGGCGGAATCAGAGTCATCGGCGCACCTCGACCCCTGCTGCGGCGAGCGCGGTCTTGACCTCGGCGATCGAGACCTGGCCCGAGTGGAAGATGCTGGCTGCGAGCATGGCGTCAGCGCCTCCTTCGGTGACAGCGGGGGCGAAGTCGGCGGCGGAGCCGGCCCCTCCGGATCCGATCACAGGAATCGAGACGCGATCCCGCACCGCGCGGGTCAGCGGGATGTCGAACCCCTCGCGCGTGCCGTCGGCGTCGATGGAGTTGAGCAGGATCTCGCCGGCGCCGAGGCTGGCACAGCGCTCCGCCCATTCGAGCGCGTCGATGCCGGTCCGCTCTCGGCCGCCGCGCACGGTGACCTCCCAGCCGCTGTCGGTCCCGGCCCCGCCCGCGACGTCGAGCGAGAGCACCAGCACCTGCGACCCGAATCGGTCTGCGATGTCGGAGATGAGCTCCGGACGCTTCACAGCGGCCGAGTTCACGGAGCACTTGTCGGCTCCGCGAGAGAGCAGCGTGCGCACGTCGTCGGCCGATCGGACTCCCCCGCCGACCGTGAGCGGGATGAACACCTGCTCGGCGCATCGCTCGACGACGTCGTAGAGCGTCTCGGCGTCGTCGACCGAGGCCGCGACGTCGAGGAACGTCAGCTCGTCCGCGCCTTCGCGCGCATACCGGGCGGCAAGCTCGACCGGGTCGCCGTTGTCGGCGAGGTTCTTGAAGTTGACGCCCTTGACGACTCGGCCGTGCTGCACGTCGAGGCACGGAATGACTCGCGTGGCGAGCATCAGATTCTCGCAGCGACGATGTTGGTGACGAGGATCGCGCGTGCCCCTGCCTCAGCGAGGGCGTCCATGATCTCGTTCGTGCGGCTCGATTCGACCATCACGCGAACGGCGACCCAGTCGGGGTCGTGCAGCGGCGAGACCGTCGGCGACTCCATGCCCGAGGCCACGCGCACCGTCTCGTCGAGGCTGTCGCGGTGCACGTCGTAGTCGAGCAGCACGTAGCGCCTCGCGACGAGCACGCCGTTGAGCCGGCGGCGCAGCTTCGCGAGTCCGGGCGCTTCGACGCCGGACCCGATGAGGATGGCCTCGCTCGACAGGATTGCATCGCCGAACGGCTCGAGACCCTGTGTGCGCAGGGTGGTGCCGGTCTCTACGACGTCGGCCACAGCATCCGCCACTCCGAGCTTGACGCTCGACTCGACCGCACCGTCGAGGTGCACAGAGGTCGCGTTGACGCCCGCGGCCGCGAGGGCCTCGTCGACGAGTCGGGTGTAGCTGGATGCGATGCGCATGCCTTCGAGGTCGGCGAGGCTCGAGAACCGGCCGACGGGGCCCGCGAATCGGAACGTCGAGCGGGCGAATCCGAGCTCTTTGAGCTCGATCGCAGGCGAGCCCGAGTCGAGGAACAGGTCGCGGCCCGTGATGCCGACATCGAGGGCGCCCGAGCCGACGTACGTCGCGATGTCGCGCGGGCGCAGGTAGAAGAACTCGACGTCGTTCTCGACGTCGGTGACGGTGAGCTCCTTCGAGTCACGGCGTCCGCGGTAGCCGGCTTCTGCAAGCATCGCGGCGGCAGTCTCGGAGAGGGCTCCCTTGTTGGGAACAGCGATCTTCAGCATGAGGTCTTTCTTGTTCGCTAGAGGTGCTTGTAGACGTCTTCGAGCCGGAGGCCCTTGGCGATCATCATGACCTGCAGGTGGTAGAGCAGCTGCGAGATCTCTTCGGCGCACTCGTCGTCTGTCTCGTGCTCTGCCGCCATCCAGACCTCTGCGGCCTCTTCGACGACCTTCTTGCCGATGGCATGGACGCCCGCGTCGACTCGTGCCACGGTCGATGAGCCGGGCGTGCGGCTCTCAACGGTCTGCTGGAGTTCTGCGAACAGCGATTCGAAGGTCTTCACGCCTCTAGGCTATCGCTCCCCGAAGCGCCGCAATGCGCTCGGCGGGGTCGCCTCCGTAGACGGCGCTGCCGGCCACGAAGGTGTCGGCCCCCGCAGCGTGCGCCTCGACGATGGTCGTGGCGTCGACACCGCCGTCGACCTGCAAGCGAAGCTGCGTGCCGGCGGCTTCGGCGGCCGCGCGAAGGCGGCCGAGCTTGGGCAGCGTCTCGGGCATGAACGACTGCCCGCCGAATCCGGGCTCGACCGTCATCACGAGCACCATGTCGAACTCGGCGATGACGTCGAGCAGCGCGTCGGTGTCGGTCGCGGGCTTGAGCGCGACGGCGGCCTGCACCCCCGCGTCGCGCAGCGTCTTCGCAAGCGCCACCGAGTCGCGGGCGGCCTCGTGGTGGAACGTGATCGACTCGACGCCCTCGAAGACGTACTCGGGCGCCCAGCGGTCGGGGTCTTCGATCATGAGGTGCACGTCGAGCGGTATCGGCGAGACCTCGGCGAGTCTGCGCACGATCGGAATGCCGAGGGTGAGGTTGGGCACGAAATGTCCGTCCATGACGTCGACGTGGGCGGCGTCGGCCGTCGAGATGCGACCGAGCTCTCGCTCGAGGTTGGCGAAGTCGGCAGAGAGGATCGAGGGGTGCACGCGCATGCCTCGATCGTACCTACTCCGTGCGACGCAGCAGCTGCACGAACATCGCATCCGTCTCGTGCCGGTGCGGCCAGAGCTGCACGGCCCCGTCGCGACCGCCGAGCTCGATGCCGGGGCTCAGCTGCGTGATGACAGACGGTGTGTCGAGCACCTCGACGCTGTGCTGCCGGATGGCCTTCTGCACGACGCCGCTGGTCTCGGCCAGGTGCGGCGAGCACGTGACGTAGGCGACGATGCCGCCGGGCTTGACGGCGGTGAGCGCCGCATCGAGCAGCTCGTGCTGCAGGTCTGCCAGCTGCGCCACGTCGCTCGGCCGCTTGCGCCAGCGCGACTCGGGGCGCCTGCGAAGGGCTCCGATGCCGGTGCAGGGCGCGTCGACGAGGATGCGGTCGAACGCGTCGGGCTCGTCGGCGAAGTCGCGTCCGTCCTGAACGGTGACCTCGGTCTCGAACTGTGCGATCGCGCGCTCGACGAGCTTCGCCCGGTGCGGCTGCACCTCATTGGCGATCAGCGTCGCGCCGGCCTGCCGTGCCGTGGCCGCCAGCAGCGCGGCCTTGCCGCCGGGGCCTGCGCACATGTCGAGCCACCGCTCCCCCTTGGCGACTGCCTGAGCGCGCACCAGGGCGAGCGCCGCCAGCTGGCTTCCCGAGTCTTGCACGCGAGCCTGCTGTGCTCGGACGAGCGGATGCGAGGCAGGGTCGCCGGAGTCGAGTGCGGCTCCGACAGGCGATGCGGTGTGGGTGCCGCCGAGCTTCGAACGTGTCGTGAGCCCGGGAAGCGCCGCAAGATGCACTGCCGGCGGGTCGTTGTCTGCGATCAGCAGCGATTCGAGCTCTGCTTCGGCTCCTTCGGCCGCAAGCGACCGTCGCAGCGACTGCAGGATCCAGAGCGGATGCGAGTGCTGCAGCGCCAGCGCATCGTCGCCTGAGCGCTCGGCGATGAGATCGTCGAGGATTGTCGTGAAGCCGAGCTTCGCGGTCTTTCTGAGCAGCGCGTTGACGAAGCCGCGCCTGCCGGACGCCTGGCCCTGCATGAGCTCGACCGTCTCGTGCACTGCCGCGTGGTCGGCGACGCGCATGCGGGCGATCTGGTGCATGCCGATGCGCAGCGCGGCCAGCGGCTCGGGGTCGATCTGGGTGATCGGGCGAGACGCGAGGGCCTCGATGACGGCGTCGTACTGCCCCTGCCAGCGAAGCGTGCCGTAGGTCAGCTCGGTCGCGAAGGCCGCGTCAGCCGTCGAGGGCCGTGCCTGCTGCAGCCGGGAGGGCAGCGCGAGGTTGGCGAACACGTCGTCTTCGTGCACGTCGAGCACGACCGACATCGCGACCGACCGAGCGGTCATGCGCCGACCCCTGACTGCCCGGAGACAGAGAACTGGGCGCTGCCGCCGCGGCCTCGCAGCCACGCGCCGGCATCCATTGCGGACTTGCCGGCAGGCTGCACGCGCAGCAGCTCGAGCACGCCGGAGCGGGTCTGCACGAGCACGCGCTTGCGAACCACCTGCGCGAGGCCGACTGCTGCGTCGGTCTCGAGCTCTGGCTCTGCAGCGGTCATCGACAGGATCTTCACGACACCGTCGGCAGTCTCGGCAAAGGCTCCGGGCTCGCTGGTGACGCCCTTGAATCGCGCGAGCACGGCGCTGCCGTCTTGCGAGAAGTCGAGGCGGCCGTCTTCGCGAGCCAGCTTCGGTGCGAAGGAGACGCCGCCGAGCTGCGGTGTCGCCTCAGCTGTTCCGCTGGCGATGCCGGCGACCGTGGTCGACACGAGCTCGACGCCCTCGTGCGACAGGCGTGCGAGTGCTTCGTCTGCGGTCTCGTCGTCACCGAGAACGCTCGAGCGGCTCGTGAACACGGGACCAGCGTCGAGCTGCTCGGCGAGCTGGAACACGCTCATGGCGACTCGCTGGTGGCCGTCGATGATCATCCGCTGCAGCGGGGCTGCTCCGCGGTACGACGGCAGCTGCGAGAAGTGCAGGTTGATCCAGCCGTGCTCGGGCGCATCGAGCAGGTCGCGTCGCAGCAGCGCCCCGTAGGCGACCACGACACCGAGTTCGGGCTGCAGCGCTCGGATGCGCTCGGTGACCTCGGCGTCAGGCCGATCGGACTCGATCAGCTCGATGCCGAGCTCTGACGCCAGCCGTGCCACGGGCGAGGGCTCGAGCACGCGCTTGCGCCCGACGGGTGCGGGCGTGCGCGTGAGCACAGCCACGATGTCGTGCTGTTCGGCGAGAGAGCGCAGCGTGGGCAGGGCGACTTCGGGAGTGCCTGCGAAGACGAGCCTCATGCGCCGCCCTCGAACGGTGTCAGATCATCCATGCGAACTCGAAGCCTTCCTGTGTTCTTTCGCGACTTTGCCGCTGCACGCAGCACCTGCGCGCGAAGCTCATCGGCGACGGCCGTGCCGCTGCCGTACGCGAAGCGCACGATGGTGCGCACTTCGCTCGTGCCGTCAGGGCCGACGATGTCGACCGTGCCCAGAGTATCCGTCTTCGGAACATCGGCGAGGGACTCGACTGCCCGTCGCACGATCGCCGGGTCGCCCGAGACGCTCGCCACCCGCACTGCCGGCGGAAAGCTGGTCTCTTGTCGGCCCTCGAGCTCGGACGCTGCGAACCCGGCTGCGGTCGCGGTCTGCACTGCGGTGGCGACGGCGCCGGATGCGCCCGTGATGACACAGCGCGCGTCGCTGGCGGCGAGGGCCATCGTGTTGCGACTCTGCCGCACGTAGTCTTCTGCAACGCCGAGCCGTTCGCCCGACAGGTGCGATTCGCCGTCGAGCAGCACGACGGCCCGATAGCCTCCGGCTGCGACTGGCGCAGCGCCGGTCGTCGCCACGACGAGGCGGGGCCGGTCGTCGATCTCGAGCAGCTCGTGGCTGCCGTCGGCCACGGTCACGCTGTGCCCTGGAAACGCCCTTCCGAGCTCGGCAGCGGTCTTCTGACTGCCGCTGCCGGCCTTCGCGATCACCCGCCCCTCGCAGGTGGGGCATTCGAAGGGCGGCTGCGTGCGGCCGCACCACTTGCATGAGAGCGTGCGCGAGCCCGCGTCGAGAGGACCCTGGCACTGGACGCATCGCGCGAGCGCGCGGCACTGCTGGCAGACCAGGCGCGTGTGCTCGCCGGGCTTCGCCACCTGCACCAGCACGGGCCCCTGCTCGAGGCCCTGCTGCACCGCGCGAAATGCAGCAGAGGGAATGCGCTGGGGCCCTGAGTCGCCGAAGTCGGCGACAGACACCTTGGGGCGCGGCGCCGAGCCTTCGACGACCGGCAGCGGCTCGACACGGCAGTAGCCGATCTCGACCAGACGCTGCACTGCCACCGATCTGGAGTGACCGGCGAAGAGCAGGTCGGCACCCGAGAGGCTGTGTCGGATGAGTGCGGCATCACGGGTGCTCACGTGCGGCGCAAGCGGCTCGGCGTGCAGCGGATCGCCGTCGTCGAACACGACGAGGAGCCCGAGGTCGGATGCCGGAGCGTAGACCGTGCTGCGTGGCCCGATGACGGCCATCGGCTGCGCGCTCAGCGTGCGCAGAAAGCTGCGGTAGCGCTCCTTTGCCGGCTGTCGTGCGTCGAGCTCGGCAATCTGATCGGGCTCGAGCACGGCGGCCAGGGCAGCGGCGAGCTGCCGCTGATCGCGAAAGTCGGGAACGACGATGATCGCCTGCTTGCCCGCCGCGACGCATGCGGCAGCGCGGGCTGCCAGCTGCGCGGCCCACGCGCCCACGGTGTCGCCCGAAGGGAGTGCCACGACTCCCCCAGGCAGATCGGCGACCTGACGGTCTCCTTCGCCAGCGGGCTGCGGCTCT
The DNA here is from genome assembly GCF_900163565.1 of Agrococcus casei LMG 22410. Classification (GTDB taxonomy): domain Bacteria; phylum Actinomycetota; class Actinomycetes; order Actinomycetales; family Microbacteriaceae; genus Agrococcus; species Agrococcus casei. Next base: position 231,191 of record NZ_FUHU01000026.1, on the reverse strand, counting down.
GGCCAGGGGAGCCAGTCGCGGCCGGTCTCCTGCCGCGCCTGCCGCGGAGGAATCGCGAGCCGCAGCACGTCGCTGAGATTGCCGGCCGCACGGCGTGCGACGGCGCGCGCGAGTTCCAGCACCTCGGGCTGCAGCACCGGCGCCGGCGAGACGACACGCTCGATCTCCTGCAGGCGACCGTCGAACTCGGACGAGTCGGCCAGCCCCACCACATAGCCGACGGTCAGCCGACTGCCTCGTACCGGCACGCGCACTCGGCATCCGAGCGCGATGGTCTCGCGCTGGTCTTCGGCGATCGCGTAGTCGAGCACCTTGTCGAGCTGCGGCAGCCGTGTGTCCAGGATGACCTGGGCGACGGATGCCGTCATCTCAGAGACCGGCAGCGGCTCGGAGCTGCTCGACTCGATCGGTGCGCTCCCACGTGAACTCGGGCAGCTCGCGGCCGAAGTGGCCGTAGGTGCTCGTGAGCGAGTAGATCGGGCGGATCAGATCGAGCTCGCGGATGATGACACCCGGTCGCAGGTCGAAGACGCTCTTGATCGCGCTCTCGATGACGGATGTCTCGACGTGCTCGGTTCCAAAGGCCTCGACGTAGATGCCCACGGGCTCAGCACGGCCGATGGCGTACGCGACCTGCACTTCGAGGCGGTCGGCAAGCCCTGCCGCCACCGCGTTCTTGGCGACCCAGCGCATTGCATAGGCTGCCGATCGGTCGACCTTCGACGGGTCTTTGCCGCTGAACGCGCCGCCGCCGTGACGAGCCGCGCCTCCGTATGTGTCGACGATGATCTTGCGGCCGGTGAGTCCGGCGTCGCCGAGGGGGCCGCCGATCGTGAACGGCCCCGCGGGGTTGATGATCACCGTCATGTTCGACGAGTCGAGACCGAGCGTGCCGATCACGGGATCGATCACGACGCGGCGCACGTCGGCCTGCAGCTGCTCGAGTGTGACGGATGCGCGGTGCTGTGTCGAGATGACCACCGTCTCGACCATCACGGGGGTGTACCCGTCGTAGCCGATCGTCACCTGCGTCTTGCCGTCAGGCAGCAGGTAGTCGAGCTCTCCGCTGTGGCGGACCTCGGCGAGGCGCTGCGCCAGCAGATGTGCCGCATACGCCGTTGCGGGCATGTAGGTCGGCGTCTCGTTCGATGCGAACCCGAACATGATGCCCTGGTCGCCAGCACCGAGCTGCGAGTCGAGGTCGCCGTCGCCGTCGCGGGCCTCTTGCGCATGGTCGACGCCGGCCGCGATCTCGGGAGACTGGTTGCCGATCGACGATGTGATGCCGCAGGTGTCGGCGTCAAACGACGCCTCGCTCGACGTGTAGCCGACGCTGCGCACGAGGTCGCGAACGAGCGTGGGGATGTCGGCGTAGCCCTTGGTGCGGATCTCGCCGCCCACGTGCACCAGGCCCGTGGTCAGCATCGTCTCGACGGCGACGCGCGATGTCGGATCCTGTCGCAGCAGGTCGTCGAGGATCGCGTCTGAGATCTGGTCGGCGAGTTTGTCGGGGTGCCCCTCGGTGACGGATTCCGAGGTGAAGAGTCGAAGGCTCACACATGCTCCTTTGTTGTCGCCTCGATGATGGCACGTGCCACTGACACCTTGTCGCCGGATGCCGAAGCAGCCTCTGAGCCGCCCCGTGCGAGCACGATGACGCTGGTGTCGACGGCGCCGAATCCGGTGTCGGCACTGACGCTGTTCACGACCAGGAAGTCGCAGCCCTTGCGTTCGAGCTTGGCGCGGCCGACTTCGCGAAGCTCGTCGGGGTCGGTCTCGCTCTCGGCGGCGAAGCCGACGACGACACCCTCCGCTCGGGATGCGAGATCGACCAGGATGTCTGGGTTCTCGGCAAGGGCGAGCGTCGGGGAATCGCCCCATGCCTCTTTCTTGCGCTTGCGGTCGGATGCATCGACGACGCGATAGTCGCTGACGGCTGCCGCCATGATCACCAGGTCGGCGTCGACGTGCTCGAGCATCGCGGCGTGCAGCTCTTCGGCCGACTCGACCGCGACGTGGCGGACGCCGTCGGGAACCGGCACTTCGAGATTCGCGCCGACGAGCGTCACGTCGGCTCCGCGCTCTGCGGCCGCTCGGGCGAGCGCCGCGCCCATCGCACCGGATGAGCGGTTGCCGATGAATCGGACGGGGTCGATCGGCTCGCGGGTGCCGCCTGCCGAGACGACGACGCGTTGCCCCGCAAGTCGCGCATCCGCGCCCTCGACGACGGCGAGTGCCGCCTCGACGATCTCGTCTGGCTCGCTCATGCGACCGGGGCCGACGTCGTGGCCGGTCAGGGCCCCGCTGTCGGGGCCGACGATGTGCACCCCGCGGCTCTGCAGCACCGAGATGTTGTGCTGCGTGGCGCTGTTCTGCCACATCTCGGTGTGCATGGCGGGGGCGATGACGACGGGAGCGGTGCTGGCGAGCACCGTGGTGCCCAGCAGGTCGTCGGAGTGGCCGCCGGCGAGCTTCGCGATGGAGTTCGCGGTCGCCGGGGCGATGATGATGAGGTCTGCGCTCTGGCCGAGTGCGACATGGCGCACCTCGGCGACGTCGTCGAAGACCTCGGACGAGACCGGGTTGCGGCTCAGCGCTTCGAGCGTCGGCGTGCCGATGAAGCGGAGCGCTGATGCAGTCGGCACAGCGTGCACCTCATGGCCCGCTTTCACAAGCAGGCGGATGACGCAGGCGGCCTTGTATGCGGCGATGCCCCCTGTGACGCCGACGACGACGCGCACGGCGGACTACTCTCCGGAGGGCTTCAGCGAGAGCTTGTCTTCTGCGATCTCGTGCATTGCGACAGACAGGGGCTTGTCATCGAGCGATGCGTCGACCAGCGGGCCGATGTTGTCGAACATCGAGCCCTCGGAGAGGTCGGTGTAGTAGTCGTTGATCTGACGAGCGCGCTTGGCGGCGAAGATCACGAGCTGGTACTTGGAGTCGACCTTCGACAGCAGCTCGTCGATGGGCGGGTTGATGATGCCCTGTTCCTTCATAGCGGAATGCTCCTTAGTGTCTTTGGGCGTGCAGAGGCACGCAAAGATCCATTCTACTCGATGTCGTCAAGCATGAGGGCGACCACTTCGCGGGCGGCCTCTGCGACATCGGTGTTGACGACGACATGGTCGAATTCGTCCTGGCTCGCGAGCTCGATCCTTGCCGTCGCGAGCCTGCGCTCCTGCTCGGAGGCCGACTCGGTTCCGCGTCCGACGAGACGGTTGACGAGCTCGTGCCAGCTGGGCGGCGCGAGGAAGATGGTGAGGGCATTCGGCATCTGCTCGCGAACATTGCGCGCACCCTGCAGGTCGATCTCGAGCAGCACGCTGTGGCCGGCGGCGAGCTCGCGCTCGACCGCGCTCTTCGGCGTGCCGTAGCGGTAGGCGTTGTGCACCTGCGCCCACTCGAGGAATTCGCCCGCTTCGATCATCTGATCGAACTGCGCCTCCGTGACGAACTCGTAGTGGACGCCGTCGACCTCTCCCGGCCGAATGGTGCGCGTCGTGGTCGAGACAGAGTGGCGAACCTCGGGAAAGTGATCGCGGACATACTGCGCGACCGTGCCCTTGCCGACCGCTGTCGGCCCGGCCAGCACGACGAGACGTGGTTTCATTGCGCCCTCCTTGTTGCTCAACCAGGATCGTAGACGCCTGCGCTGGTTGATGCCGACGCCACGCAGCCTTCTGCGTGACGAGATGCCGAGCTCGTCGAGCGTCTGCGCCGTGCGCAGCGAACCCATGCCGCGCATGGATCCCAGCACCTCGGCGACGAGCAGCGAAGCCGCGTCGCCATCGGGGTCGAGCCAGGCAGACTCGCACAGCTCACGCGCCTTGCGCTCCCCCGCCGCGATCTGCCGCTTCAGCTCTGCCCGGGCTCGCCTGACGCGCACAGCCGCCTCCGAGGCGGTCGACTGCGACGGTGCCGTCACAGGCCCAGCTGACGTCGGTGATCGTCGATCGCGTCCGCCAGGCCGCCAGGGCCTGCCTGCAGCACGCTGCGCGAGACGGATGCAAGCACCGGCGCGTCTGTCGGGTACAGGTCGCCGAGGCGATCGAGGGTGCCGCCCTGCGCTCCGAATCCGGGTGCGAGGATCGGCGTGCGCGAGTCGAGCCGGAGTCCGAACGACTCCCGCTCGATCGTGGCGCCGATGACGAGCCCGAATGATCCCGTTGCGTCGTCTGCGTTGAGCGCCGCGACCTCGTCTGCGATGAGGCTGGCGACGGTGGCGCCGGTCTCGGTCACAGCACGCTGCACGACCGCGGCCTCCGGGTTGCTCGTCGCGCAGAGCAGGAACAGCCCCTTGCCCGCATCGCGAGCAAGCGTGATGACCTCCGAGAGCGATCCGAGGCCCTGGTAGGCGCTGACAGTCAGCGCATCTGCTTCCAGCGGTGAGCCGGGTGAGAGCCATGCCTCTCCGTAGGCCGCCACCGACGTGCCCACATCGCCTCGCTTGGCGTCGGCGATCACGATGAGGCCCGCCTCGCGAGCCGCTGCGAGCACCGATTCGAGCGCCGCGTAGCCCTTCGACCCGTGACGCTCGAAGAATGCGACCTGCGGCTTGATCGCAGCGACGCGTCCGGCCGCGGCCGCGACCGTGGCGAGCCCGAACTCGACGAGTGAAGACGGCGCATCCGTCAGCCCCCATGCCTTCAGGAGGTACGGGTGCGGGTCCACGCCCACGCAGAGGGGGCCGCGCTCGGCGACTCCCGCTGCGAGCAGGTCACCGAAGCGCTGCACTGAGGGACTCGGATCGTGCAGTCGCGTACTCCTGCAGGCTCGTGACGGTGAACGGCTCGCGCGCCGCCTCGATCGCCATGACCGCTGCGCCCAGCTGCGAGATCGTCGTGAAGATCGGCTTGTCGGCACCTGCGGTCGCCGCGCGGATCTCGTAGCCGTCGTGCCGCGACTCGCCCGTTGACGGGGTGTTCACGACCAGATCGACCTCGCCGCGGTGGATCGCACCGACGATCGAATCCTCGAACCCTGCGACCGAGAGCTTCTCGACGACGTCGACCTCGATACCGTTCCTGCGCATGACCTGCGCCGTTCCTGAGGTGGCGAGGATGCGGAACCCGAGCTGCTGCAGGCGGTGCACGGGGATGACAGCAGAGCGCTTGTCGTCGTCCGCCAGCGAGATGAAGGCGGTTCCGCTGGTCGGAAGCCCGCCCGTGGTCGCCTCCTGGCTCTTCGCGAACGCCCTCGGCAGGTTGATGTCGATGCCCATGACCTCGCCGGTCGAGCGCATCTCGGGGCCGAGCAGGCTGTCGACCAGCTTGCCGTCGCGGGTGCGGAACCTGCGGAACGGCAGCACGGCCTCCTTGACTGCGACGGGCGAGTCGTCAGGCACGAATGTTCCGTCCAGCTCGGGCAGGACGCCATCGCGCTTCAGCTGCTCGATCGACCAGCCCGCCATGACCAGGGCGTTCGCCTTGGCGATGGGCATGCCCTGCGCCTTGGCGACGAACGGAATCGTGCGGCTGGCACGAGGGTTCGCCTCGATCACGTAGAGCACGTCGGCCGCGATCGCGAACTGCACGTTGATCGGCCCGACGACGCCGAGTCCGGCTGCGATGCGCTCGGTTGCCTCGCGGATGCGGCTGATCTGCGCGTCGCCGAGTCCGAACGGCGGAAGCGTGCAGCTCGAGTCGCCCGAGTGGATGCCTGCCTCCTCGATGTGCTCGAGGATGCCGCCCACGTAGAGCTCGGTGCCGTCGTAGATCGCGTCGACGTCGATCTCCACTGCGTCGTCAAGGAAGTGGTCGACGAGCACAGGACGATCGGGTCCGATGATGCCGAACTCCGCGATGCGGTCGAAGTAGTCGCGCAGCCCGTCGGTCGTGTAGACGATCTCCATGCCGCGTCCGCCGAGCACGAACGAAGGACGCACGAGCACCGGATAGACGATGGACTCGGCGATGCGAACCGCCTCCTCCTCGCTGGTCGCGGTGCCGTTCTTCGGCGCGAGGAGGCCGTTGTCGTCGAGGATGCGCTGGAAGAGTCCGCGCTCCTCGGCGAGGTCGATCGCGTCGGGGCTCGTGCCGATGATGGGCACGCCCGCCGCTTCGAGTCCGCGCGCCAGCGAGAGGGGCGTCTGGCCGCCGAGCTGCACGATGACGCCGACGAGCTCGCCCGAAGCGCTCTCGGCATGCACGATCTCGAGCACGTCTTCGAGCGTGAGCGGCTCGAAGTACAGGCGGTCGGAGGTGTCGTAGTCGGTCGAGACTGTCTCTGGGTTGCAGTTGACCATGATCGTCTCGATGCCCGCGTCGCGCAGTGCGAACGAAGCGTGCACGCACGAGTAGTCGAACTCGATGCCCTGGCCGATGCGGTTGGGACCCGAGCCGAGGATGATCACCTTGCGGCGGTCGGACGGCTCGACCTCGGTCTCGAAGTCGTAGCTCGAGTAGTGGTACGGCGTGTCGGCCGGGAACTCGCCTGCACAGGTGTCAACGGTCTTGAACACCGGGCGGATGCCCGCGTCCCAGCGCTGCTGGCGCACGGTGTTCTCGTTCGTGCCGCGCAGCTGCGCGATCTGCTCGTCTGAGAAGCCGTGCTCCTTCGCCTCAGCGAGCACGTCGGGCGTCAGCCGCTCAGACGAGCGGACGAACTCTGCGACCTCGTTGATGAGGGCGATCTGGTCGATGAACCAGGGATCCATGCCGGTGGCGTCGAACAGCTCCTCGTTCGTGGCTCCTGCGCGGAGCGCCTGCTGAATGGTGACGATGCGGCCGTCGGTGGGCGTGATGCTCTTCTCGATCAGCTCGGCCTTGTCGCCGGGCTCGCCGAGCCAGTGGAACGTCGACCCGCGCTTCTCGATCGAGCGCAGCGCCTTCTGCAGCGCCTGCGTGTAAGTGCGCCCGATGGCCATGGCCTCGCCGACAGACTTCATGGTGGTGGTGAGCGTCGCATCCGCCGCCGGGAACTTCTCGAACGTGAACCGCGGAACCTTCACGACCACGTAGTCGAGCGTCGGCTCGAAGGATGCAGGCGTCACCTTGGTGATGTCGTTCTGGATCTCGTCGAGTCGATAGCCGAGCGCGAGCTTCGCCGCGATCTTGGCGATCGGGAAGCCGGTGGCCTTCGAAGCGAGCGCGCTGGAGCGCGACACGCGCGGGTTCATCTCGATGACGATGACGCGGCCGGTTGCCGGGTCGATCGCGAACTGGATGTTGCAGCCGCCGGTGTCGACGCCGACGTCGCGGATGATGCGGATGCCGATGTCGCGCAGGTTCTGGAACTCGACATCCGTGAGCGTCAGGGCGGGTGCAACGGTGATCGAGTCTCCGGTGTGGACGCCGACAGGGTCGACGTTCTCGATGGAGCAGATCACCACGGTGTTGTCTGAGGTGTCGCGCATGAGCTCGAGCTCATACTCCTTCCAGCCGAGGATCGACTCCTCGAGCAGGACCTCGTTGGTGGGCGACGAGTAGATGCCGTCGAGCACCATGCGGCGCAGCTCTTCCTCGTCGTGGGCGAATCCCGAGCCGAGCCCGCCCATCGTGAACGAGGGGCGCACCACGATCGGGTAGCCGTACTCGCCGGCGAAGTCGAGCGCGTCTTCGACCTTGTGCGCCATCGCGCTTCGGGCAACATCGGCTCCGGCGTCGAGCACCAGATTCTTGAAGAGCTGGCGGTCCTCGCCGCGCTGGATGGCCTCGACGCGTGCGCCGATGAGCTCGACGCCGTGGCGCTCGAGGATGCCGGCCTCATCGAGGGCGATGGCTGCGTTGAGCGCAGTCTGGCCGCCGAGGGTGGGCAGGATCGCGTCGGGGCGCTCCTTGCGGATGATGGTCTCGATCACATCGGGCGTGATGGGCTCGATGTAGGTCGCATCCGCGAAGTCGGGATCGGTCATGATCGTGGCCGGGTTCGAGTTGACGAGGATGACGCGGACGCCCTCTTCGCGCAGCACGCGGCACGCCTGGGTTCCCGAGTAGTCGAACTCTGCGGCCTGGCCGATGACGATCGGCCCTGAGCCGATGACGAGGACTGACTTGATGTCGTCGCGCTTAGGCATTCGTGGTGCCCTTTCGAATGTTGATGGACTCGCGGAAACGGTCGAACAGGTGCATGGAGTCGTGGGGCCCAGCGGCCGACTCCGGGTGGAACTGCACGCTGAACGCGGGGATGTCGATGGCTTCGAGGCCTTCGACGACCTGATCGTTCAGCGAGTAGTGGCTGACCTTGACGCGGCCGAAGCCGGCCGGGCTGTCGACGACCTCGTCGATGGGCGCGTCGACCGCGAAGCCGTGGTTCTGGCTCGTGATCTCGACGCGACCGGTGGCGGTGTCGAGCACCGGCTGGTTGATGCCTCGGTGGCCGAAGGTCAGCTTGTAGGTGTCGAAGCCGAGCGCTCGGCCGAGCAGCTGGTTGCCGAAGCAGATGCCGAAGTAGGGAATGTCTGCGCGCAGGATCTGCTGCAGCAGCTCGATCTGGCCGGTGCTGGCAGCGGGGTCGCCCGGGCCGTTCGAGTAGAAGACGCCGTCGGGAGCAAGAGCACTCAGCTGCTCGAACGAGGTGTCCTGCGGAAGCACCGTGAGCTCGAAGCCGCGTTCGCGGAGGTACTGGATGGTCGATGACTTGATGCCCAGGTCGAGCACCGCCACGCTGCCGATGCGCTCGCCGATGGCGTCGTAGTGCTCGGGCTCGGTCACCGAGACAGCTTCTGACAGGCTGCGGCCGGCCATCTCGGGCGAGTTCAGCACCTGCGCCAGCATGTCGGCATCGGCCGTCAGCTCGTCGCCGGAGAACACGCCGGCTCGCATCGAGCCCTTGTCGCGAAGGTGCAGCGTGACCGCGCGCGTGTCGACGCGGGAGATGCCCACGATTCCCTCGCGCTCGAGCCTTGCCTCGAGTGTCTCCTCAGAGCGCCAGTTCGAGGTGAAGCGACTCGCCGCACGAACGACGTAGCCTTCTGCCCAGATGCGCTTCGACTCGTCGTCCTCTGCGTTCACGCCGGTGACGCCGATGTGCGGTGCGGTCTGCACGATGATCTGCCCTGCATACGAGGGGTCGGTCAGTGTCTCCTGGTAGCCGGTCATGCCGGTCGAGAACACTGCCTCGCCGAGTGCCCTGCCCCGCTTGCCGTATGCAGTGCCTCTGAAGACGGTGCCGTCTTCGAGGACGAGTGCTGCTTCAGTCAATGTGCTGCTCCTGTTCAGTCAGGCGCTGCATCGCGTGCAGCACCGTTTCGTCATCGCCGATGACGCGGATGTTCGTTGCAAGTTCGTAATCGCCGAGTCGCCAGGCGTACCGGAGGAGGCCTCCCGGCTCGACCGCGCGGTCGATGGTCCAGGTGGCACGCTCGACCGACAGCAGGTCGGTGCGGGGCGTGAACACTGCACGCTCGGGCGTCTCGAGCAGGATGCCCTGCTCGCCGACCAGCAGACGCGACTTCGTGCGAAGGCCGAGGCCGTGCACTGCGATGCGGTCGTACTCGTCGTCGGCCTTGGTCGTGGCGACGTAGAAGACCTCTGCCTCGACCTCTGCGCGGTAGTCGGCAGGAGGTGTCGCAGGGGCCGGGATGCCGTTCTGCGATCTGCGTCGGCTGCGCCAGCCCAGCCACGCGAGCAGCGCAAGCACCGCCACAAAGGCTGCGCAGATGACAGCGAACAGCGGTTCAGTCATGGATCACGAGTCCTTCTCTCACAGTTGCGCGGCCCTCGAAGAGCACGTGTTCGACGGTGCCGGGCAGCTCTACGCCGATGAATGGCGAGTTGGTGCTGCGGCCGGCGAGGTCGTCGGCGCTGAATGTACGCGAGGCCGAGGTGTCGACCAGCGTGATGTTGGCAGGGGCTCCGACCGTGAGCGGCTTGTCGTAGCCGAGGATGCCGCCGATGGCTGCCGGCGCCGAGCTCAGGATTCTGGCGATGTCGGCGACTTCGATGTGACCCGGCTCGACGAGCGAGCGCAGCACCACTGGCAGTGCCGACTCGAGCCCGACCATGCCGAAGGCCGCGTCGCCGAATGACGTGAGCTTCTGCTCAGGGGCGTGCGGTGCGTGGTCGGTCGCGACGATGTCGATCGTGCCGTCAGCAACTGCTTCTCGCAGTGCCTGCACGTCTTCGTCCCGTCGGAGGGGCGGGTTCACCTTGTAGACCGAGTCGTATCCCGAGATGAGCTCTTCTGTCAGCATCAGGTGGTGCGGCGTCACTTCGGCTGTGATCGCAATGCCGCGAGCCTTGGCCCAGCGCAGGACGTCGACGCTGCCCGCGGTTGACACGTGACAGATGTGCACTCGAGAGCCGGTCTGCTCTGCCAGCAGCGCGTCTCTGGCGATGATCGACTCTTCTGCGACAGCGGGCCAGCCTCCGAGTCCGAGCGTGCCGCTGAGTGCCGAATCGTTCATGACCGCGCCCTCCGTGAGGCGGGGCTCCTGTGCGTGCTGAGCGATGACGCCGCCGAAGGGCTTGACGTACTCGAGTGCACGGCGCATCAGCAGCGGGTCGAAGACGCACTTGCCGTCGTCGCTGAACACGCGCACTCGGGCGCGGCTCGCGGCCATCATGCCGATCTCGGCGAGCTCACGGCCGGCGAGGCCGACGGTGACGGCGCCGATGGGCTGCACGTGCACGAGGCCTGCTGCCCGACCTCGATCGGCGACCTGCTCGACGACCGCGACCGTGTCTGCGACCGGTGCTGTGTTTGCCATCGCGAACACTGCGGTGAACCCGCCCTTGGCAGCTGCGGACGAACCGGTGGCGATGGTCTCGGACTGCTCGCCTCCAGGCTCGCGCAGGTGCGTGTGAAGGTCGACGAGGCCGGGAAGGGCGATGAGGCCGTCTGCGTCGATGACAGTGTCGGCTCGTGCCACGCTGCCGACCTCGGCGATGATCCCGTCATCGATCAGGACGTCGGTGCGCTCTGCTCCCAGCAGCTGTGCGCCTCGGATGAGTGTGGTCATGCCTGGTCCTCCCCTGCTACGAGCGCGTAGAGCGCCGCCATGCGAACTGAGACACCGCTGGTGACCTGCTCGAGCACTGCCGACTGCATGGCTTCAGCCGCCTTGCTCGAGATCTCGAGCCCGCGGTTCAACGGTCCCGGGTGCATCAGGACTGTGCTCTCTGGCAGCGCCCTGTGTCGCGCATCCGTCAGAGACCAGCCCAGAATGTAGTCGCCGACCGACGGCACGAATGCGCCCTGCTGCCGTTCGAGCTGCACTCGCAGCATCATCACGGCATCGGGCTGCTGCGCGATGGCTGCGTCGAGGTCGGTGGTGACCTGGGTGTTCCAGGTCTCGACGCCGGTGGGCAGCAGCGTGGGAGGGGCGACGAGCGTGACTTCGGCTCCGAGCGCAGGCAGGAGGAGCGCATTCGAGCGCGCGACACGCGAGTGGGCGATGTCGCCGACGATCGCGATGCGTACGCCGTCGAGCCCCTTGCCGCGGGATGCGGTGCCGTGGATGCGGCGTCGCAGCGCGAACGCGTCGAGCAGGGCCTGCGTCGGATGCTCGTGGGCCCCGTCGCCGGCGTTCAGCACGCGAACCTGGGGGTGCGATGCCGCCAGCCAGTCGGCCGTCAGCGCAGCGGCTCCGGAGTCACCATGGCGGATCACGATGCCGTCGACCCCCATTGCGGCCAGGGTGAGCACCGTGTCGCGCAGGCTCTCGCCCTTTGAGACGCTCGAGCTCGAGCCCGACACGTTGATGACGTCGGCTGAGAGCCACTTGCCCGCGATTTCGAAGGACGAGCGGGTGCGCGTGGAGTTCTCGAAGAACGCGTTGACGACCGTTCTGCCGCGCAGCGCCGGCAGCTTCTTGAGCTGGTGCGACTGCACCTCGTGCATGTCTTCAGCAGAGTCGAGCAGGGCGATCGCCTCGTCGCGGCCGAGCGCGGCGGTGAGCAGGTGCTTCACGAGGCAGGTCCTTGCTCGATTGCCACGTGGTCTTCTCCGTCGGACTCGACCAGCCGAACGCTGATGCGCTCGTCGCGGGAGGACGGCAGGTTCTTTCCGACGAAGTCGGCGCGGATGGGCAGCTCTCGGTGGCCGCGATCGACCAGCACCGCAAGGCGCACAGCGGTCGGGCGCCCGAGATCGGCGAGGGCATCGAGTGCGGCCCTGACCGTGCGCCCTGAGAAGAGGACGTCGTCGACGAGCACGACGGTCTTGCCGTCGACGGTGCCTCCGGGAATCTCTGTCGGCTGGATCGCGCGTGTGGGCTTCGCCCGCAGGTCGTCGCGATGCATCGTGATGTCGAGGGCGCCGACCGGAATGTCGCGACCGGCGATCTCTGCGAGGAGTCGGCCGAGACGGCTGGCGAGAGGGACGCCTCTGCTGGGGATTCCCAGCAGGATCACGTCGTCGGCGCCGCGTTCGGATTCGAGGATCTCATGGGCGATTCGCTTGAGCATGCGCGTGAAATCGTCGGCATGCAGAACGATCTTCGCGTCGACGGATGCGTCTGTCACGAAGCCGCCTCCCTTCTTCGCCTCTCTGGACGAGCTTCAAGGTTGGGTGCTGCGTATTCGAGCTTACACCGGTGAAGCGGCGCTTCGCTCCCCTGTAGTCATCCGGTCAGCATCGATCCGATGCGTGCGATCTGCTCTGCGCCCGTGAGATCCTCCGCCATCAGCGGCAGCGACACCAGCGGAGTGCCGGGGGCTGCGGGCGGCTGATCTGCAAGCGCTGCCTCCTCAAGCGCGCTGCGAGCCTTGAGCAGCGCACCTGATTCGCTGGGCGCGCGGCGATTGACGACGACCCCGGCGAGATCGATGCCGAGCACGTCGAGCTCGGCGACCAGCTCAGCATGCTCGGCCAGCGGGAGCCGCTCGGCGACCGTGACGGCCACGAAGCCTGCAGACCCGTCAGTGATGTCGGTGTGCATCGCGGCGAACCGCTGCCGGCGTCGGTGCAGCATCTGTCGCAGCTCGGACTCCGGCTCATCGCGGTGCCGGCCCGTGACCAGTGATGACATCGCAGCCTGGTACCGCTCAGACTTGTCTCGATTCGCGAGCAGGCGCTCTGTCCAGCCTGTCAGCCGCTCCGGCAGCGAGAGCAGCCTGAGGGTGTGGCCGGTCGGCGCGGTGTCGAACACCACGGTGTCGAATTCCGTGCCGGTGAGCTCTGTCACCGAGGCGATGCGCTCCAGCATCGCTGACTCATGGCTGCCAGGGGCCTGCGCTGCGAGATCGAGATGCTCCCGAGCAGCCTTGTGCATGCGCTCTGGGAGCATGCGATCCATGGTGGCTCGCACAGCGGCGAGATGACGCTCGAGGGTCGCCTGTGGATCGAGCTCGACGCCGTGCAGCTCGCCGCCCTGAGGCTGTGCGAGCAGCACTGGCGAGTCGCCGACGCTGACCCGCCAGAGGTGCCCGAGGCTGTGCGCCGGATCGGTAGAGGCGACCAGCACGCGCCGGCCGCGAGCAGCCAGGGCATGCGCGATGCCCGAGCTGACCGTGGTCTTGCCGACGCCGCCTTTGCCGCCCACATACACCGTGCTCCTGGTTTCGAGCGACGTCAGCAGCATGCGACGTGATCCAGAGGCGAGCGCGGAATCCCCATGCGACGGTGCCACGCATGGAAGTCCTGATACAGGTACGGCATCAGCTCCATCGTGTAGTACGCCGCCGGATCGGGCACGCCGAGGGCCTCGCCCAAGACCACGAGCGTGAACAGATCGTCCTCGTCACGTCGGTCTCGGGCAAGGCTCTGGCGGTATGGTCCCGCGTACGCCTCCTCGAGCGTCTTCACCAGGCGTCGAAGCAAATCAGAGGTCTTCTCTGACTGCGACGAGTCGCTCGTCGGCGTCGGCCGGCTCCGGGTCGTCTCGGCCCGCCTTGCGCATCGCGATGAATGCCTCGACGGCCACCCAGATGCTGCTGACGATGATCACGACGTCCAGCACGAAGAGCAGCCAGTCGGGGTTCGCGGGATCGGCGAACGTGATCAGCTGTTCGAGCGCTGCCCAGAACGACATCACGAACACGAGCACGAGCGGCAGGAGCGCCGGCAGCGGGTTGCGTCGCTTGCGGATGAGCATGATCGCGATGATCGACAGCGTGAGCGATGCGAGCAGCTGGTTGGTCGTGCCGAACAGCGGCCAGATGCGCAGGCCGCCATCGCCGTCGAGCCCCTGCGAGAACGTCAGGCCGAGGCCGACCGCAACCACGATGAGCGTCGCCCAGACCTTGTTGATCTTGAACTTCGCGGCGTCACCGATCTCCTGCACCACGAATCGCAGCAGACGGATTCCGGTGTCCATGGTCGTCGCTGCGAACAGGACGGCCATGGTTGCGAGCACCGTGGCGCTCAAGGATGCGGGAAGTCCGATTCCGTTCTCCATCAGGGCGCCGCCGCCTTCGACGAAGGCATTCACGCCTCCGGCGCCGAAGTTCGCGTAGATCTCCTCCCAGCGGGCGACCGAGCCGATGCCACCTGCGACCGCGAGGATCGTGCCGAGCGAGAGGAGTCCTTCGCCGACAGCGCCGAAGTATCCGACGAACCGCGCATCCGTCTCCTTGTCGAGCTGCTTCGAGCTCGTTCCAGACGAGACCATGCCGTGGAATCCGCTGATGGCACCGCACGCGATCGTCACGAACAGCAGCGGCACCAGTGACGGCGTGCCGGCTGGCACATCGGTGTTCCACATGGGAGCGACCAGTTCGGGCTTCGATGCCGTGAACAGGGCTCCGATCAGCACAGCGCCGTAGAGCAGCGCGAGCCCGACGAAGAGCTGCACGCCGTTGATGTAGTCGCGCGGCTGCAGCAGGATCCAGACGGGAAGCAGCGACGCGATCGCGCCGTAGACAAACAGGGTGATGATCCAGAAGCTCGCCGGTCCGATGCCCAGGAAGTCGTCGGGAAGGATGACGGGAACCTGGTCTCCGAGCACGATGAGCGAGTACAGGGCAACGACGCCGACGACCGTGACAGGGACGAGCGGCCACTTCAGCTTGTACACGGCCACGCCGACGAGCAGCGCGACGCCGATGGCGCCCCACGTCGGGATGACGGAGGACGGCGTTCCGACGAGCAGGCCGGTGATGACGACCGCGAATGCTGCGATCACCATCAGCAGGAGCAGGAAGATCACGACGAGGAAGAGGGCTGCTCCGCGCTTGCCGATGTACCTGGCTGCGAGCGAGCCGATGCTGCGGCCCTTGTTGCGAGTCGATGCCCAGAGGGAGCCGAGGTCGTGCATGCCTGCGAAGAAGACGGTGCCGAACGTGACCCAGAGGAAGGCCGGAAGCCAACCCCAGATGATGGCGACTGCAGGCCCGACGATGGGAGCCGCACCCGCGACCGACGTGAAGTGGTGACCCCACAGGATGAACTTGTTCGTCGGCACGTAGTCGACGCCGTCTTCGAGTTCATGGGCGGGAGTCTTGAAGTCTTCATTGAGTTTGAAGACTCGTCGTGCAAGGAACTTTGAGTACAGGACGTAGCCGAGGATGAGGATCGCAAGGCCGACCAGCATGAGAACAAGGGAGCTCATGGGTGTTCTTCTCCTTTTTCGGAGCGCCGCGTCATTGCAGTGCTACGAAAAAAGATATCAGCGTTCGGCTAGCTCGTCGTCTACCGCGGCGTCGGTGTCGGGCTTGGACGCGATCTTCGAGAGGACGCCCTGCACGAACTTCGGCGAGCCTTCGGCCGAGAGCTCTTCTGCGATGTGGGCGGCCTCGCTGATGGCGACTGCTGCCGGCACGTCGTCCTTGTGCAGCAGCTCGAAGGTCGCGACCCGGAGGATGGCGAGGTCGGTGCGGCTCATCCGAGAGATGCGCCACTTGTCGCTCGCACCGTCGATGACGGCATCGAGCTCGTGGTCGTGGTCGGCGACCCCGATAACCAGCTCCTGCGCGAACGGATGCCACGGATGGTCGCGCCAGCCGGCTTCGCGGGCCGTCGCACCGAACAGCACGACAGGATCGTCATCGCGAACGAGTGCCGCATAGACGACCTCGACGGCATGCTTGCGCGCCTTGCGGCGCGAAGGGTACTTCTCGGCTGCCACTAGTCGTTCACGCGTCCGAGGTAATCGCCCGTGCGCGTGTCGACCTTGACCTTCGTGCCCTGGTCGACGAAGAGCGGAACCTGGATCTCAGCTCCGGTCTCGACCGTTGCGTTCTTTGTTCCGGCGTTCGAGCGGTCGCCCTGGAGGCCCGGCTCGGTGTACGTGATCTCGAGCACGACCGAAGGTGGCAGGTCGATCTGCAGCGCTTCGCCGTCGTGCATGGAGATGGTCGCGGTGCCGTTCTCGAGCAGGAACCTCGAAGCGTCTCCGACGACGTCGGCGCTGATCTGCAGCTGCTCGAAGGTGTCGTTGTCCATGAAGAAGAAGTCAGTGCCGTCGTTGTAGAGGTACTGGTAGTCACGACGGTCGACGGTCTCGAAGTCGATCTTGGTGCCCGCGTTGAATGTGCGGTCGACGACCTTCTGCGTGCGAAGGTTGCGCAGCTTGCTGCGCACGAAGGCCCCGCCCTTGCCGGGCTTCACGTGCTGGAACTCGATGACGCTCCAGAGCTGTCCGTCGATGGAGAGGACTGAGCCGTTCTTGATGTCGTTGGTCGTTGCCATGAGAATCCGTTCGATTTCTTTCAGGTGGGCCAGTGGATGATTCTACTCGCTGTCGCGCAGCAGCTCTGCCGCTATGCGGTAGCCCGCGATGCCGAAGCCGGCGATGACACCCGTGGCGACGCCCGAGATGACCGAAGTGTGCCGGAACGACTCGCGCGCATGCGGGTTGCTCAGGTGCAGCTCGATCAGCGGCGCCACGCCTTGCAGCATGGCGCACGCATCGCGGAGGCCATAGGAGTAGTGCGTGAACGCCGCGGGGTTGAGCACGACGGGAGTGCGCTCGTCGACCGCTGCGTGAATCCAGCGGATCAGCTCGGCCTCGTCGTCGGTCTGGCGGACCTCTGCCTCGACGCCCGCGACGCCATTGAGCAGCGTCTGGACGTCAGCGAGTGTGGCTGAGCCGTAGATCTCCGGCTCGCGAGAGCCGAGGCGGCCCAGGTTGGGGCCGTTCAGTACGAGGATGCGCATGGCAAGACCCTAGTCTTCTTCGCCGTCGGCGAGCGACTGGTAGGCGGTCAGCAGCATGGCCTGGTCGGGACCCTCGAGGATGCGCGGCTTGCCGATGCCGTCGAGCACGACGAAGCGCAGCATCGCGCCGCGTGCCTTCTTGTCGCGACGCATCGTCGCCATCAGCGTCTTCCAGCGGTTGATGGGGTACGTCATCGGCAGCTGCAGGCTCGACAGGATCGCTCGGTGGCGGTCGACGACAGCATCGTCGAGTCGGCCGGCGAGGCGCCCGAGCTCGGCCGCGAAGACCATGCCGATTGCGATCGCGGCGCCATGACGCCACTGGTACCGCTCACTGTGCTCGATGGCGTGACCGAGGGTGTGGCCGTAATTGAGGTGCTCGCGGCGGCCCTGCTCGCGCGTGTCTTCTGCGACGACCTCTGCCTTGACGGTGATCGCGCGGGCGATCGCCTCGCGGAACTGCTCGGTGCTCGGATCAGTTGTGGCCTCGAGGTCGGTCTCGAGCAGCTCGAGGATGCGCTCGTCTGCGATGAAGCCGCATTTGGCGACCTCAGCGAATCCCGTGAGGATCTCCTTTCGCGGAAGCGTGTCTGACAGCGCCAGGTCGACGATCACGCGCTTCGGCTGGTGGAACGAGCCGACCAGGTTCTTGCCCTGCTCGGTGTTGATTCCGGTCTTTCCGCCGACTGCCGCATCGACCATCCCGAGCACTGTCGTCGGCACCTGCACGACGCTGACTCCGCGCAGCCACGTCGCCGCCACGAACCCGGCCAGGTCGGTGACTGCGCCGCCGCCGAGGCCCAGCACGGCGTCGGTGCGGGTGAAGTCTGCCTGCCCCATGATCTGCCACAGGAACTGCGCCACCTCGATGCGCTTCGCGTCTTCGGCGTCTGGCACTTCGGCGAGGAACAGCTGCAGCTCGGGCGTCTCGATCTGACGCTTGAGCTCTTCGGCGACGGCCGTCAGGGAAGGCTGGTGCACGACGAGCACCTGCCGGGCGCCCTCGAGCGCCGCGTTCGCCTGGGCCACCAGGATCTCACGCCCGATGACCACCTCATAGGGCTCACTGGTGTTCACTGTGATGACGGTCTGCTCAGTCAATCCGGCTGCTCCTGTCTGCTGTGGGTTCTCCGTGGGCGACCCGGTGCTCGTGTTCGAGCACCCAGGCCGCGACTTCTTCTGCGATGTGTGCGATCGGTCGGCGCGAGGTGTCGGCTTCGACATGCGCCAGCTGGCGGTAGATCGGCTCTCGGTCGGCTGCGATGCGACGCCATGCGCTGACGCCTCCCTCTGCGAGGAGGGGCCGCCGGTCATTGTCGATTCTGGCAGCGACCGCTGACTCTGTCACGGTGACCAGCACGACTGTCGCGTCAGCGAGCAGTGCGCGAGTGGCCTCATTGAGCACCGCTCCTCCCCCGAGCGCCACGATGTGGCCCGGCAGCAGGCTCTTCGCCACCTGCTCGTGCTCGAGCTGGCGGAACACAGCCTCGCCCTGCTGCTCGAAGATGGCCGGGATCGGCCCGTGCTCCGCCGTGACCCGGCGGTCGGTGTCGACGAAGTCGCGCGAGAGGATCTTGGCGAGGCGCCGGCCGACGGAGCTCTTGCCCGCCGCCATCGGGCCGATGAGCGCCACGGGAGGCGGCAGCACAGCGGATGGGGTCGACGGGTCGGCTGTCATGCCTCGACGTTCTGCGTCACCAGGTGCTCGTCGATGCCGTCCAGGTACGCCTTCAGGTTGCGCTTGGTCTCGGTCACGGAGTCGCCTCCGAACTTCTCGAGCACTGCGTCGGCGAGCACGAGCGCCGTCATGGCCTCTGCGACGACGCCCGCAGCGGGAACCGCACTGATGTCGCTGCGCTGGTGGTGTGCGCCTGCTGCCTCGCCGGTCGCGACGTCAACCGTGCGAAGCGATCGGGGGACCGTCGAGATGGGCTTCATGGCCGCACGCACCCGCACGACCTGGCCGTTGGTCATGCCGCCTTCGATGCCGCCGGCGCGGTTCGTCTCGCGGACGATGGCGCTGTCTGACGCGAGGATCTCGTCGTGCGCGACGCTGCCGCGGCGGGTCGCCGTCTCGAAGCCGTCGCCGACTTCCACGCCCTTGATCGCCTGCACGCTCATGAGCGCGCCCGCCAGCCTGGCGTCGAGCCTGCGGTCCCAGTGCACGTAGCTGCCGAGCCCGGGAGGAAGCCCGTAGGCGAGCACCTCGACGACGCCGCCGAGCGTGTCTCCGTCGCCCTTCGCTGCTTCGACTTCGGCGAGCATGGCCGCGCTGCCGTCGGCGTCGAAGCTGCGCACCGGATCAGCATCGAGTGCCGCGACATCGGAAGGCGTGGGGATCGCGGCTCCGCGGGAGACTGATGCGCCGCCCATCGCGACGGTGTGCGAGACGAGGCGGATGCCGAGCTCGCTGAGGAACGACCTGGCCACGGCTCCGAGCGCCACTCGTGCGGCGGTCTCGCGGGCGGATGCGCGCTCGAGAACAGGACGCGCCTCGGCGAATCCGTACTTCTGCATGCCCGTCAGGTCGGCGTGGCCCGGGCGAGGACGCGTGAGCTTGGCAGCACGCGCGCCGGTCGGCTCGTGCTCTGGAGGCGCAGCGCCCATGACCTCCATCCACTTCGGCCACTCGGTGTTGCCGATGCGGATCGCAAGCGGTGAGCCGATCGTGACGCCGTGCACGACACCCGCGGAGAGGGTGAGCGCGTCCTTCTCGAACTTCATGCGTGCGCCGCGGCCCGCGCCGAGCTTGCGACGCTCGAGGTCTTCTTGAATCTGTTCGACCGTGAGCGGCACTCCGGCGGGGAGTCCCTCGAGGGTGGCAATGAGTTCAGGGCCGTGTGATTCCCCGGCAGTGATCCAACGAAGCATGCCTCCTATCTTCTCACTGATTCGAAGACAGGATTGCTACGCGAGACCGATCGACGCGCGCATCGCCTCGTAGACCCGTGCCTCGTTCGGCAGCTCGCGGTCGGGGGCGCCGCCGACGAAGATCTTCACCTGCGTCAGCGCCTGGGCTGCCAGCATCTCGAGACCGCTGATCACGCGGTCCTCGTGGTCGAAGTCGTAGCGCGATGCCCCGCGGGCGTAGTCGGCGTCGAGGATGGCTCCTGGGCGCACGAGCGTCGGCGTGACCGCGGCCGACGACGGCAGCGTCGAGACCACGGCGTCGGGGCGCTCGACCGGCGCATCGAGATCATCTATGAGCAGCTCTACGCCGAGCTCGTCTGCGATCGGCCGAAGCGACTCCCCCTTGGCGACGGTTCTCAGACGCACCTCGACAGCCGTGGCGCCCATCCGTGCAAGCGCGACGAGGGCGCTCGCCGCGGTCGATCCGCCACCGATCACCGCAGCGCGGCGCACCGTCGTGACCCTGCGGGTGCCGAACGCGCGCACGATGCCGTCGACGTCGGTGTTGAAGCCCCGCCTCGACTTGAGCAGCAGGGTGTTGACGGCTCCGGTGAGGCGCGCGTCGTCGTCGAGCTCGCGGGCGTACTGGTGCGCTTCTTCTTTGAGCGGGGCTGTGACCGACAGCCCGCGCCAGCGCGCGTCGAGCGACTGCACGTGGTCTGCGAACGAGCCCCGTTCGACCTGCTCGGCGGTGTACTCCCACCGCAGGCCGAGCACGCCGAACGCGGCCTTCTGCAAAAACGGAGACTTCGAGTGGGCGATCGGGCTTCCGACGACTCCGAGTCTCATGATCCCCAGCTGGGGTTCTCGGCCAGCCACTCCTGGAAGCGGGCGACGGCCTGCTCGTGCTCTTCGTAGGTCTCGGAGAACACTGTCTCGCCCGTCTCGGGATTGACCGTGACGAAGAAGAGCCAGTCGCCGTCTGCGGGGTTGATCGCAGCGTCGAGCGCGGTGTCTCCGGGGGCTCCGATCGGACCGACCGGCAGACCGTGGTGCGCGTAGGTGTTGTAGGGATTGCTCGTGTCGGCACGCTCTTCTGGCGTCGTCGTCACGACGTGCATGTGGCCCGTGCCGTACGCCACGGTCGCGTCGGACTGCAGCTTCATGTCGATCTCGAGCCGGTTGAAGAAGACCCGGGCCATCTGGTCGAAGTCCTCGGCGGTGCGGCCCTCGCGCTGCACGAGCGCGGCCATGGTGAGCACCTCCTGCGCCTCGTCGCCGGTGACGCCGCGATCTTCGAGAGCCTGGTGCATGCGATTGACGAGCGTCACGAGGATGCTCTCGGCAGAAGACTCGGTGGGGTCGAACTCGTAGGTGGCCGGGAACATCCAGCCCTCGAGCGAGATGGCCCACTCGGGCAGATGCTCTGCCTGCACCGACTCGGCCGCAGACTCGAACTCCTCGACGCTGAACCCGGTTGCAGCCGACAGCTCGTCGAACACCTGCGTGATCACCCAGCCCTCGGGAATCGTGATGCGCCAGAGCTGTGCCGCGCCGGGTGCGACGAGTGCGTCGATCGCAGCCTGTGCGCTCATCTGGGTCTTCAGCTCGTAGGTGCCGGGCTGGAAGGTGATGCTGGAGTCGGCGACGAGGATGTCGACCATGGCCTCCTGCGACGCGATGACATCGTTCTCGAACAGGATGCCCGCGATGTCGGTGCCGGTCGCGCCCTCTGGAATCGAAACGCTGATGGGATCTGCTCCTGTGCCCTCGTAGTCAGCCGGCGCTCGCATGTCTTCGAAGATCGGAGGCAGCACGACGGCGGCCCCGATGACGATGCCGACCACAGCCAGCAGCCCGATGACCAGCCCGATCAGGCCTCGGCGCTTGCGCTGCGGGGCCACGTATGTCGATCTCTTCGCTTCTTCGGTGCGTGCCATGGCTGCTCCTCAGTCGTTCAGGGGGTTGCGTCAGCTGCGGGTCGTTCGACGATGCTGCCGGGGACATTGCCGGATGCGCGCTCGGCGTCCAGCGCGTGCTGCAGGATCACGACCGCGGCGGCCTGGTCGATGACCGATCGCTGGTTGACGGCTTTGCGACCGCTTGCGCGCATGGCGCTCTGGGCCGAAACGGTGCTCAGCCGCTCGTCGACGAGGCGCACGTCGCGCTCCCCCGAGGCGAGCAGCGCTGCGAAGTCGCGCGCATCCTGCGTGCTCGGGGTGTCGTTGCCGCTCAACGAGATCGGCAGGCCGACCACGAGCTCGACCGTCTGGTGCTCTTCGGCCAGCTCGAGCACTCGTCGAACGGCTGCCTCGGTGTCGTTGCCGCGCTGCACGGTCTCGACCGGCATCGCGAGCATGCCGTCTGCATCGCTGCGTGCGACACCGACGCGAGCCTTGCCCACGTCGACGCCGAGTCGAGCTCCGCGTCGCACTAGGCGCGTGCCTCTCGCACGCTCGCGACGACGCTGGCAAGCGCATCCTTGACCTTCGAGGGGTCAGAGCCGCCGCCCTGAGCCATGTCGGGCTTGCCGCCGCCTCCGCCGCCGAGCACGCCCGCGGCGCCCTTCGCCAGCGGTCCGGCCTGCACTCCGATGTCGCGTGCCGCCTGGTTCGTTCCGACGACGACCATCGGCTTGTCGCCGATCGCGGCCGCGATGGCCACGACGGCAGCCGTCTCACCGAGAGCATTGCGCACCTGGGCGACCAGCGAGCGGAGGTCGTCGACCGAGCCGGCGCCTCCTGCGTCGAAGGATGCGACGGAGACGTCGCCGACGCGCTCCGCTGCCGATGCGATCTCAGGCACACGCTGCGTGAGCTTTGCCGCCTCGAACTCCTGCACTCGCTTCTGAGCGCGCTTGAGCTCTTCTGTCAGCTCCTGGATGCGCGGCACCAGCAGGTGCCGGGGCGTGTTCAGGTTCTCGGTCAGCTCGCTGACGAGCGCGCGCTCTGCGGCGAGCTGCCGGAAGGCGCTGGGGCCGACGAAGGCCTCGACGCGGCGCGCGGTGGCTGAGACGCTCGACTCGCCTGTGATCGAGATGAGCCCGATCTTCGACGACGAGTCGACGTGGATGCCGCCGCAGAGCTCGCGCGACCACGGGCCGCCGATGTCGACCATGCGCACGACATCGCCGTACTTCTCGCCGAACAGGGCCGTTGCGCCGAGCGCCTTCGCCTCGTCGGTAGGCAT
The DNA here is from genome assembly GCF_900163565.1 of Agrococcus casei LMG 22410. Taxonomy (GTDB): domain Bacteria; phylum Actinomycetota; class Actinomycetes; order Actinomycetales; family Microbacteriaceae; genus Agrococcus; species Agrococcus casei. The sequence goes on along the minus strand of NZ_FUHU01000026.1, from coordinate 208,172 downwards.
CGTGCGCGTGACGACGTCGAGGTCAGCGCTCACAGCCTGGTTCGCGACGTCCTCGAGCTCGGAGCGAGTCTCCTGCGAGAGGGCGCCCTGCCACGCGAAGTCCAGGCGCATATAGCCGGCCTTGTTGTACGAGCCCGACTGGCTGGCGTCGCTGCCGAGCAGCTGGTGCAGTGCTGCGTGCACGACGTGCGTGGCCGAGTGCGCCTGTGCGGCGCCGAAGCGGTACACCGGATCGACTTCGGTGCGGAGCGTCTCGCCCACGGCGATCTGCCCATCCGACACGCGAACGGTGTGGCTCACGAGTCCCTGGATCGGACGCTGCACGTCGAGCACTTCGGCGGATCCGGAGGGCCCGACGATCGTGCCGTGGTCGCTGTCCTGTCCGCCGGCCTCGGCGTAGAGGGCTGTCGCGGTCAGAATCAGCTCGACCTGCTGGCCAACAGAGGCAGACTGCACCTGCTGGCCGTCGGCGATGATGCCGATGACCTCTCCGTCGGCTTCGAGCTCGTCGTAGCCGAGGAACGTCGTTTCGCCGAGGGCGCGCATGCTCGAGTAGACCGACAGGTCTGCGAGCTGACCACGCTTGGCCTTGGCGTCTTCTCGGGCGCGCTGGCGCTGCTCCGACATGAGCGAGTCGAACGCGGTGCGGTCGACGCTGAGGCCGGACTCCTCTGCGATCTCGAGGGTGAGGTCGATCGGAAAGCCGTAGGTGTCATGCAGCAGGAAGGCGGTGTCGCCGCCGAGCTGCTTCGAGTCGCCCGAGCTCACCTTGGAGATCGCGACGTCGAGCACGGTCGAGCCCGACTCGAGCGTCTTCAGGAACGAGGCCTCTTCTGCAACCGCGGTGCGCTCGATCGTCTTGTAGCGCTCGCCGAGCTCGGGGTAGCTCGTCTGCATCGCGTCGCGGGAGGCGGCGAACAGCGGCTCGAAGGTCGGCTCGGCGACGCCCATGAGGCGCATCTGGCGGATCGCGCGGCGCATGAGGCGTCGCAGGATGTACCCGCGGCCCTCGTTGCCAGGGGCCACGCCGTCGCCGATGAGCATGAGCGACGAGCGGACGTGATCGGCGACGATTCGCATGCGCACGTCGTCTTCTGCGTTCGCGCCGTAGCGCCGGCCTGAGAGCTCTGCTGCGAGGTCGAGCACAGGACGAACCTGGTCGATCTCGTACATGTTCTGGACGCCCTGCTTGAGGAACGCGATGCGCTCGAGTCCCATGCCGGTGTCGATGTTCTTGTTCGGCAGCTCGCCGACGATCGTGAACTCGGTGTTCGAGCGCACGTCTTTGATCTCGTCCTGCATGAAGACGAGGTTCCAGATCTCGACGTATCGGTCGCTGCCTGTCGCAGGGCCGCCATCTGGGCCGTACTCGGGCCCGAGGTCGAAGAAGATCTCGGAGTCGGGGCCTGCGGGGCCGGGCTGGCCGGTCATCCAGTAGTTGTCTTCGAGTCCGAGACGCTGGATGCGGTCAGCTGGCAGCTCGGCAACCTCGCGCCAGAGGCGCTCTGCCTCGTCGTCGGTCTGGTAGACCGTCACCCAGAGGTCCTTCGGGTCGAAGCCGTAGAAGCCGTCTGACTCAGAGCCGGTCAGCAGCTCCCATGCGTACTGGATCGCCTCGCGCTTGAAGTAGTCGCCGAACGACCAGTTGCCCGCCATCTGAAAGAACGTGCCGTGCCTGGGGGTCTTGCCGACCTCTTCGATGTCGTTCGTGCGAATGCACTTCTGCACGCTGGTGGCGCGTGACCACGGCGCAGGCACTCGTCCCGACAGATAGGGAATGAACGGAACCATCCCGGCGATGGTGAACATGATCGCGGGGTCATCGCTCACGAGCGATGCTGAGGGCACCACCGTGTGGTCAGTGCGCTCGAAGTGCGCGAGGAAGCGACGCTGGATCTCTGCAGTCTGCAATGTGGTCCTCTGTTGAGAAGTCGGATGTGCGGCGGCAGCGGCTGCGATCAGCTGTCGCGGAGCTCGGTGTCGCGGGAGTTGTAGCCGTCTTTCACAGCCTGCGAGAAGTCGCCGAGACGGGCTTCGAAGTCTTCGATTGCCGACTTGCCCTCGGGTGTCAGCTGGATGAGGCGGTAGGCGGCCACGCCTGCGGCGACGCCGAGTGCGAGCAGGAAGATGTTCTTCACGGAAGGTGCTCCTCGTCAGTGATGGATTCAGTGCGCGACACCGTGAGCGCTGCGCAGATGTTCAGTCTAGCGATCGAGGGCCCCCGCAGAAGCGGAGGCCCTCGAACTCGCTGTGAGAACTAGCGTGCTGCGTAGTACTCGACGACGAGCTGCACGTCACAGGTGACGGGCACCTCGGCGCGCTTGGGGCGACGCACGAGGCGAGCCTGCAGCTTGTCGAGTTCGACCTCGAGGTACTTGGGCACGTCGGGCAGAACCTGAGCGTGTGCACCTGCTGCTGCGACCTGGAAGGGCTCCATGCCCTCTGAGCGCTCGTGCACGTGGATCAGCTGACCCTCCTTGACACGGAACGAGGGGCGGTCGACGCGCTGGCCGTTCACCATGATGTGGCGGTGCACGACGAGCTGGCGAGCCTGCGCCATCGTGCGGGCGAAGCCTGCGCGAAGGACGAGTGCGTCGAGACGCATCTCGAGCAGCTCGACCAGGTTCTCACCGGTCAGGCCGGGCTGACGACGAGCCTCGTTGAACTGGATGCGAAGCTGGGCCTCGCGGATGCCGTACTGGGCGCGAAGACGCTGCTTCTCGCGCAGACGGACGGCGTAGTCGCTGTCTGCCTTGCGCTTAGTGCGTCCGTGCTGGCCGGGGCCATAGGGGCGCTTCTCCATGTAACGGGCTGCCTTGGGGGTCAGCGCGACGCCGAGAGCGCGCGACAGGCGCACCTTGGCACGCGTGCGTGACTTGCTGGACATATAACTTCCTCTGCTGATTGCAGTCTGCCGCGTGAGCGGCTGGCCGAGAAGGCCAAAGGAGACATGATGGATTGCATGCGGGATCGCACACAGTCTCCCAGGCTACCAGAAGTCGGGCCGATTCAGCGCTGGTCTCCCCGGAGGATCGCACGGATCTTCGCGAGCCGTGCAGTGATCTCGCGTTCGTACCCGTTCTGGGTCGGCGTGTAGTACTCGGTTCCGACCAGCTCATCGGGCAGATGCTGCTGCGTGGGCACGCTGTGCGGGGCGTCGTGCGCGTGCCGGTAGCCCTTGCCGTGACCGAGCCGCTTCGCGCCGGCGTAGTGCGCATCGCGAAGGTGCAGCGGCACGGCGCCGATGCGGCCGGCTCGGACGTCGACCTGCGCCTGGCCGATCCCCTTGTATGAGCGATCGGACTTCGGTGCGGTGGCCAGATAGACCGTGGCCTCGGCCAGCGGGATGCGTCCCTCGGGCATGCCGATCAGCTGCACCGCGTCGGCTGCGGCGACTGCGATGACCAGGCCCTGGGGGTCCGCCATGCCGATGTCCTCGCTCGCCGACACGATCAGGCGCCGGGCGATGAAGCGAGGGTCTTCGCCCGCCTCGATCATGCGTGCCAGGTAGTGCAGCGCGGCATCCGGGTCGGAGCCGCGCACAGACTTGATGAACGCGCTGATCACGTCGTAGTGCTCGTCGCCCGCGCGGTCGTAGCGGAGCAGCGCGCGGTCGACGCTGCTGGCGACGATGTCGGCAGTCACACGGGGTTCGTCGTCGGATGCGGCCCTTGCGGCCTGTGCCGCAGCCTCCAGTGTCGTGAGCGCTCGGCGGGCGTCCCCCTGTGAGAGGCGCACGATCGCAGCTCGCGCGTCGTCGTCGAGCGCGACGGAGCCGTCGAAGCCCCGCTGATCGCTCAGCGCCCGCTCGAGGAGCGTGACCAGATCGTCGTCTTCCAGCGGTCGAAGCGTCAGCAGCAGCGAACGCGACAGGAGCGGGGTGATGATGCTGAACGACGGGTTCTCGGTCGTCGCCGCTATCAGCGTGACCCAGCCGTTCTCGACGCCCGGCAGCAGCGCATCCTGCTGCGCCTTCGTGAATCTGTGGATCTCGTCGAGGAAGAGCACGGTGCCGTTCGAGAAGAGGTCGCGCTGGTTCAGGGCCTCCTCCATCACCTGGCGAACGTCCTTCACGCCCGCGGTCACGGCGGAGAGCTCGACGAACCGTCGCTCTGACGACTGCGCGATGGCCTGGGCGAGCGTCGTCTTGCCTGTGCCGGGAGGGCCCCACAGTATGACGGACTGGCTCGACGAGGATGTGCCTCCGGCGAGGTTGCGGAGGGCGGAGCCCGGCGAGAGCAGATGACCCTGTCCCACGACCTCGTCCAGACTCGTCGGTCGCATCCGCACCGCGAGGGGTGCCGCGGGCGCAGACGACGAGAAGCTCATGTCATCCAGCCTAAGCGACGCAGAGTGGCGCATAATTGCTGCGGCGGCCGATAGGCTTGCCGGAATCGGAAGGAGCCCACTGCAGTGGCATCGTCAAAGGAACAGCGCCGTCGCGTGCGCGACTATCAGGCGCGTCAGACCGTGCACGAGCACAAGCGCTCCCGTCGCCGTCGCGACAACATCATCGCCGTGATCGCAGTCGTGGTCGCGGGCGGACTCGGCACCGCAGCCACGCTCGCCTACAACTCTCAGCACGACGCCGACGTCGATGCATCAGAGTCGCAGACGACGCAGCCCACCGAGACAGGCTCGACAGAGCCCACGGCAACCGATGGCACGCGCACCGACGCTGTGCCGGATCCGTCGTACGCCGAGGACCGCACCTGGACCGGCACCATGGTCGTGAACGGCGTCGAACTCGCTGTCGAGCTCGACGGCGCAGCGGCTCCGCAGGCAGTGTCTGCCGTAGTCAAGAGCGCGCAGGACGGCTACTACGACGGCAAGGTCTGCCACCGCATGACCACGTCACCGGGCTTCGAGCTGCTGCAGTGCGGCTCCAAGGGCGGCGACGGCATGGGCGAGCCCGCCTTCCAGTACGGTCCGATCGAGAATGCTCCCGAAGACGACGCATACGCGGCAGGCACGATCGCCATGGCTCGTCAGTCGGGCAATGCCAACTCCAACGGCTACCAGTTCTTCATCGTCTACGGCGACACCTCGATCCCCAGCGACGCTGCAGGCGGCTACACCGTCATCGGCCAAGTGACCGGCGGCCTCGACCAGCTCAAGGACGACGTCGTCTCGCTCGGAGTCGAAGGCGACGCTCCTGACGGAACCCCCGTTGAGCCAGTATCCATAGAGTCGTTCATCGTCGAGTGACCCACACGGGTAGGCTTGACTGCGTTCACAGCACACAAGGGAAGTCCATGACTGAGCACCCATTCGGCAGAGTTGACGAGAGCGGAACCGTTTTCGTCAAGATCGGCGAAGACTGGCACGAAGTAGGCCAGTACCCAGACGGAACCCATGAAGAGGCTCTTGCCCTCTTCGAGCGCAAGTTCGCAGACCTCGAGGGCCAGGTTCGCCTGCTCGAGCAGCGAGTGCGCTCGGGCGCCAACGCGTCAGACGTCACCAAGTCGGCCGCAGCGCTGAAGCAGCAGGCCGATGAAGGACGAGCAGTCGGCGACTTCGTCAGCCTCCGCGCTCGCATCGATGCAGTCGTCGGTCGCACTGACGAGCTCTCGCAGCAGCAGCGTGCAGAGCAGCAGGAGAAGCTTGACGCAGCCATCGCCGAGCGCGAGTCGATCGTGGTCGAGGCCGAGAAGATCGCGGCGCGTGACCTCAGCAATGTGCAGTGGAAGCAGGTCTCGGCAGAGATCGACGAGCTCTTCGCGAAATGGAAGGCACACCAGGCCGCAGGGCCCCGTCTGCCCAAGTCGCAGAATGATGCCTTCTGGAAGCGCTTCCGCGCGGCACGCAACACGCTTGAGAGCGCGAGGCGCGAGTTCTTCTCAAAGCTCGACGGTCAGCACCGCGAGGCCAAGCAGGAGAAGCAGCGGCTCATCGAGAGCGCCAACGCGCTTGCCCCCAAGGGTGCCGACGGCATCGGCGAGTACCGCCGCCTCCTCGACAGCTGGAAGGCAGCCGGTCGTGCCGGCCGCAAGGTCGACGACGCGCTCTGGGCCGAGTTCAAGGCCGCCGGTGATGTGCTCTACGGAGCCAAGGCCGAGCAGCAGGCAGTCGAAGACGCCGCCTACACCGAGAACCTCGTCGCGAAGCAAGCTCTGCTCGAAGAGGCACAGCCCATCCTCAAGATCACCGATCGGGTCGCCGCTCGCAACGCGCTTCGCGGCATCCAGAAGCAGTGGGATGAGGTCGGCCATGTCCCCCGTGCCAGCATCCGCGACATGGAAGACGGTCTGCGCCGCATCGAGACGCACGTGAAGCAGCTCGACGAGAAGCACTGGGACTCGACGAATCCAGAGCGCAAGGCTCGCTCAGAGGGCCTCGCAGGCCAGCTCGAGGAGTCGATCGAGAAGCTCGAGGCCGACATCGGTGCGGCAGGATCCGACGCGAAGAAGGTCAAGCAGCTTGAAGACGAGCTCGCTACGAAGCGTCAGTGGCTTGAGGTCGCGCGCAAAGCAGGCTGACGTCCTGTAGGCGCAGCCTGCTCCTCACAGGACAGGTTGTCCACAGGCAGATCGATCGGCTCGACACGGCGACTGTGCATGGCGCATAGTGCTTTCCATGAGCCTGTCCACTGCCGAACTGTCTGCCATGCGCCTTGACGGCGAAGTCGTCCCCCTCGGCGACACGTTCGTGCACGCCCTGTCGGTGACGACGCCGGAGTCACGCGTCCGATCGCTCATGCTCACGATTCCGCACACCCATGTGCTCGCAGGACATGCGGCTGCCTGGGTTCATGGCTGCGCTGCGCTGCCAAGAATGCTCGACGTGCTGGTGCGCGCGCATGTTCGCCCTGTGCGACGCACAGACCCGCGCCTGCGCATCCGTCGTGAAGACCTGCACATCGACGACGACACGATGTGGATCGGCGGGATGCGCGTGCTGACTCGCGAGAAGACTGCGGCCGCGCTCCTGGCAGGCAGCGCGTGTGACGCTGACGACGAGTGGGCGGCGAGGCTGCTCATGGCAGAGCGGTGTTCTGCTGACCGCCCGTGACGGCGCAGGCTAGCCCGGCGTGACTCGATAGACGTCGTAGACGCCTTCGATGCGGCGCACGGCGTTCAGCACACTGTCAAGGTGGGTGATGTCGCCGATCTCGAAGCTGAAGCGCGAGATCGCCAGACGGTCGTTGCCGGTCTGCACGCTCGCCGAGAGGATGTTCACGTGGTATTCGGTGAGTGACTTCGTGACGTCTGAGAGCAGGCCAGAGCGATCGAGTGCCTCGACCTGGATGTTGACGAGGAACAGGCCGCCGAGGTTGTCAGACCAGGCGACCTCGATCATGCGGTCCGGCTGGTCGAAGAGCGAGCCGACATTCGGGCACTGGCGCTGGTGCACGCTGACGCCCTGGCCGCGGGTGACGAAGCCCACGATGTCGTCGCCTGGCACGGGCGCACAGCACTTTGCGAGCTTGACGAGGATGTCGGGGGCGCCGCGCACGAGCACGCCGGAGTTCGAGCTCACTGGCTGGGTGTGCGTTGTGGGAGGGGTCTGGACGACGTCGGTGTCCTGCTCGTCGTCCACTCCGAGCGACGCAAGCACCTTCTCGAGCACCGACTGGCTCGACACGTGGCCCTCGCCGACGGCCGCGTAGAGGGCCGTAACGTCTTCGTAGCGCAGAGTCGCAGCGACTTCCTGCAGGCTCTCGCCTGTCATCAGCTTCTGCAGCGGCAGGTTGTGGCGGCGCATCGCCTTCGCGATGGCGTCGCGACCGACCTCGACGGCTTCATCACGACGCTCACGCGTGAACCACTGCCGGATCTTGTTGCGGGCTCGAGCGCTCTTGACGAAGTTCTGCCAGTCCTTGCTGGGGCCGGCGTCGGGGTTCTTCGACGTGTAGATCTCGATGACGTCGCCGGTGACCAGCTGTGTGTCGAGCGGCACGAGCCTGCCGTTGACCTTCGACCCCATCGTGCGGTGGCCCACCTCGGTGTGCACCGCATACGCGAAGTCGACAGGCGTCGCCTCAGCCGGCAGCCCAACGACCTTGCCCTTCGGCGTGTAGACGTAGAGCTCCTTCGCTCCGATCTCATAGCGCAGCGAGTCGAGGAACTCGCTCGGGTCGTCGGTCTCCTTCTGCCAGTCGTTGATGTGCGCGAGCCACGCCATGTCCTGGTTGCCGACATCGCTGTGCGTGCCCTGCTTGTACTTCCAGTGTGCTGCGACGCCGAGCTCAGCTCTGCGGTGCATGTCCTCGGTGCGGATCTGGATCTCGACGTGGCGGCCGCCCGGCCCGATGACGGTCGTGTGCAGCGACTGGTACAGGTTGTACTTGGGTGTTGCGATGTAGTCCTTCATGCGGCCCGGCATGGGACGCCATCGCGCATGCACAGCGCCGAGCACGGCGTAGCAGTCACGCACGGTGTTCACGATCACGCGGACGCCCACGAGGTCGTAGATGTCGCTGAACTCATGGCCTCGGGTTCGCATCTTCTGGTAGATCGAGTAGTACTGCTTCGGACGCCCGGCGACTCGGCCCTTGATCTTCGACTCGCGCAGGTCGTCGGTGAGCTGCTGCAGGACGATGTTCATGTAGTCGTCACGCTGCGGCGCCCGGGCTTCGACGAGGTTCTTGACTTCGACGTAGACCTTGGGCTGCAGCACGGCGAAGGAGAGGTCTTCGAGTTCGGTCTTGATGGTCTGGATGCCGAGGCGATGCGCCAGAGGAGCATAGATCTCGAGCGTCTCGCGGGCCTTGCGCTTGGCGCTCTCGCCGGTCACGAAGCCCCAGGTTCTGGCATTGTGCAGACGGTCGGCGAGCTTGATGACCAGCACACGGATGTCTTTCGACATCGCGACGATCATCTTGCGAACGGTCTCGGCCTGCGCAGACTCACCGTACTTGAGCTTGTCGAGCTTCGTGACGCCGTCGACGAGCATGGCGATCTCGTCGCCGAAGTCGTCACGACACTGGTCGAGGGTGTAGTCGGTGTCCTCCACCGTGTCATGGAGCAGGGCCGCTGCGATCGTCACGGCGCCGATGCCGAGATCCGCAAGGATCTGCGCGACCGCGACAGGGTGGCTGATGTACGGCTCGCCGCTCTTGCGAAACTGACCCTCGTGTGCGCGCTCAGCGAGGATGAAGGCTCTCTGGATGAGCCCCACATCCGCCTTCGGCTGGTGCTGTTTGACCGTCTTGATCAGGGCGTCGATGGCGCCTGCACGGCTCGAACGCGAGAACAGGAAGGGCAGGAGCGTGCGGAACCCACCGGTCGCATTCGACGTGTCGCTCACTGCACCTCCCTGTTGAAGCGTTGGATGCTCGCAGATGCGAGCGTCAGACCACCGCCCCGCGCTCCTGCTTGCGCTTGGATTCAGTGGCGATGGACTCGCCCTTTCGAAGCTGAGCATAGAACGGCGCTGCGATGAAGATTGTCGACCATGTTCCCACAAACATTCCGATGAGGAGCGCAAGCGCGATGTCGCGCAGCGTGCCTGCACCGAGGACGAATGCCCCGATGAACAGAATGGATGCGACGGGAAGCAGTGCGACGACGCTCGTGTTGATGGAGCGCATCAGGGTCTGGTTGACGGCCAGGTTGATGTTCTCGTCGTAGCTTCCGGAGCTGCCAGGGGCCGTGTTCTCACGGATCTTGTCGAAGACCACCACGGTGTCGTACAGCGAGTACGCCATGATCGTCAGGAATCCGATGAGCGCTGCCGGAGTCACCTCGAAGCCCACGATGCCGTAGACACCGGCGGTCACGACCATGTCGAACCCGAGCGCGACGAGCGCAGCGACTGACATCTTCCAGGTGCGGAAGTACAGCGCCATGACCAAGGCAGCGAGGGCGATGAAGATCAGCAGGGCGCGGAGGCCCTGGTTCGAGACGTCCTGGCCCCACGAGGGCCCGATGTGCGATGACGTGACGTCGCCGGACTCGACTCCGTACTCGCTCGCAATCTGGTCCTTGATCGCATTGGTCTGGTCGTCGTCTACGGACGAGCTCTCAATGCGCAGGCCGTCTTGACCGAGGTTGGAGACGATGTAGTCGTTCTCGTCGACGTGCTGCTCGAGGATCGCCTCTGCCGGCTCGATGTCGACAGGACCGCCGTCGGTCTGGATGCCGCTGACGCGGAATTCGCTGCCTCCGGTGAATTCGATGCCGAGCTGGAACCCGCCGCGAACGAGTGTGCCGACGATGCAGATCAGCATGATGACCGCTGCGATCGTGAACCACGTCTTGCGCTTGCCGACGAACGGATAGGACTTCTCGCCCGTGTAGAGCTTGTTTCCGAACTGTGTGATGCTCATTGTCAGTCCTCACGCTCCTGTGCAGAGACCTTCTTGCGTTCGGCTATTGTCTGCCTGCGCGTGGCTTCCTTGGCGCTCTTGGCCCGCTTGCCCGAGGCCTCCGGCTTGCGGAACTGGGCACGACCTCGGTAGACGGCACCGAGTGCGTCTGGGTTCAGGCCTGACCAGGGGTGGCCGCCGCCGAAGAACTTCGTGCGCGCCAGCATCTGCAGCACGGGATGCGTGAACAGTGCGACCACGACGAAGTCGATGACCGTTGTCACGCCCAGTGTGAAGGCGAACCCTCGCACATTTCCGACCGCGAGGAGATACAGCACTGCAGCCGCGAGGAAGTTGATCGCGTCTGAGGCCAGAATCGTTCGAACGGCACGCTGCCAGCCGGACTCAACAGCATTGATGAGCATCTTGCCGTCTCGCAGCTCGTCTCGAACGCGTTCGAAGTAGACGATGAAGGAGTCGGCAGTGATGCCGATCGCGACCATGAGTCCTGTGACCCCGGCAAGCGAGAGTCTGTACCCCTGGACGCTGGAGAGCAGCGTGATCACGAGATACGTCAGGCCGGCTGCGACAACCAGTGACGCCACCGTCACGAGGCCGAGCAGTCGGTACTGGAACAGCGAATAGATGACGACGAGGATCAGGCCGATGAGACCGGCGATGAGGCCGCCCATGAGCTGCGACTCACCGAGTCGAGGCGAGATGTTCTCTTCGGACTGCACCTGGAAGCCGATGGGCAGCGCACCGAACTTCAGCTGGTCTGCAAGAGCCTCTGCACCCTCCTGGGTGTAGCCACCTGTGATCCGCGCCTGTCCGTTGCTGATGACCACGTTTGACTGCGGTGCGATCAGCACAGTGTTGTCGAGCACGACCGCGAACTGGTTGCGCGGCTGCTCGAGAGAGGTGATGCGCTGGGTGACGGAGTGGAATGCCTCGGAGCCTTCGCCGTTGAACTCGAGGTTGACGGCCCACTCCCCTGTCGGAATGCCCTGCTGCGTGGGCACCTGACCGGCGTTCGCGTCGGCGATATCAGCGCCTTCGACCTCGACAGGACCGAGGATGTACTTGACCGTGTTGTCGGTGTCGCACGTGACGACAGCCTCGTCAGAGGGCATGGGCTTCGTGCGGTCGACCATGTCACAGGTGAATGCCGCGAACTCATTGGCGAGGTCTTCTGTCACCCATGCGGGGTCAGAGGGGTTCTCGGGCTCTGGCTGCTCGGCAGGCTCGCTGGGAGCGGGGTCGCTCTCAGTGGGCTCGTCAGTCGGTTCTTCGGTCTCAGTGGCGATCTCAGATCCGCCGCCTTCGCCGCTCTCAGCTGGCTCTGACTCGGCAGGGTCGCTCTGGGCAGGATCACTCACAGCAGGATCGGTCTCTGCAGGATCGCCGGTGGCGCTGGGGTCGACCGGCTGCTGTGCCGGACCGGCTGCAGCCATGACGAGCACGGAACGGAACTCCATCTTGGCGCTTGCCATGAGTCGCTCGCGAGTGGCCTGGTCAGGCGTGCCCGGAATCGAGACGACGATGTTCTGGCCGCCCTGCGTGGTGATCTCTGCTTCAGAGACTCCCGACGCGTTGACGCGCTGACGCATGATGCCGACTGCCTGCTGTAGCTGCTCTGACGAGACTGAGGTGCCCTCTTCGGTGAGCGGCGCCAGCATGATCTGGGTGCCGCCCTCGAGGTCGAGGGCGAGCTTGGGGTTCCAGCTGCCGTCTTCGGTCTGAACTGCATACAGGTTGAGGCCGGCGACCGCCGCAGCGATCACGAACAGCCAAATGAGCGCGCGTCCGACGCGCGTGCGATTCTTGGCCAACAGTTAGTCCTCTCGGCTGCTTTCAGCCGACGAGTCGGTCTCGGGGTCGATGCTGGAGTCGGTGTCTTCTTCGACGACCTGAGCCAGGATCTGACGGTGGACGACGAGCTCTACGCCGGGCGAGACCTCAATGCCTGCCTGCAGCTTCTCGTCGTCGATCCAGAGCAGTGTTCCGAAGATGCCGCTGGAGGTCATGATGCGCTTGCCCGGAACCATCTTGGTCTGGAGCTCAGCTGCCTGAGCCTTGCGCTTGCGGCTGCTGCGGACCATGAAGATGATGAGCACCACGAGCAGCAGCAGCATGATGATGGTGAGCGGATCAAACGTGAAGCCGCCGCCCTGCTGGTTAGTGGTCTCTGTGAGTAGGTGCATGAAGTCCGTGGCCTCCCGAAGTCTTGTGTACCCGGTTTCAGGCACAATACCTACCGATCATACGCCATCGAGTTGATCAGGCGAACCGTCGATTCCGGTGTGCCGGAGCCCCTCAGACGTGAGCATTCGTCCGCGCGGAGTGCGGGCGAGCAGGCCTTCGCGAACCAGATACGGCTCGACGACGCTTTCGATCGTCTCTGCCTCTTCGCCGACGCTGGCTGCGAGCGTGGTGAGCCCGACTGGCCCGCCCTTGAAGCTCTTGGCGATCGCCTCGAGCACGCTGCGGTCGAGTCGGTCGAGCCCGTAGGCGTCGACATCGTAGAGCTCAAGGGCCCCGTGGACGGCCTCGATGTCGGACGACCCCTCATGGACGAGCTTCCAGTCGCGCACGCGTCGCAGCAGCCTGTTGGCAATTCTCGGTGTTCCGCGGGAGCGCTTCGCGAGTTCGGCGGCAGCGGCACTCGTCAGCTGGATGTCGAGCATGCCAGCAGATCTCGTCACGACGCGAGTGAGGTCTTCTGCCGAATAGAACTCGAGGTGCGCGGTGAATCCGAATCGGTCGCGCAGCGGGGCAGGCAGCATGCCCGATCGCGTGGTGGCGGCGACGAGAGTGAACGGCGAGAGCTCGAGCGGCACAGAGGCGGCCCCTGCTCCCTTGCCGACCATGATGTCGATGCGGAAGTCTTCCATGGCGAGGTACAGCATCTCTTCTGCGCTCTTCGCCATGCGGTGGATCTCGTCGACGAACAGCACCTCGCCTGGCACGAGTGCGCTGAGCACCGCGGCGAGATCGCCTGCGTGCTGGATCGCCGGCCCTGAGGCCATGCGAACAGCACGTCCTGACTCGTTGCCGATGATCATCGCGAGTGTCGTCTTGCCCAGCCCGGGAGGACCAGCCAGGAGGATGTGATCCGGTGCGCGCTGCTGTAGCGCAGCGGCCTTGAGCAGCAGCTCGAGCTGGCCGCGCACTCGCGGCTGGCCGACGAACTCCGCGAGGGTCTCAGGACGCAGCGCGCCCTCGAAGGCGAGCTCTTCGACCGATGCCTCGGGCTGCAGCGGCGAGGCCTCGTCGGTCATCGGCGTGCCCCGAGCGACTGCAGGGCGGCGCGGAGCAGCGCAGAGCTGTCGCCGGCAAGCTCGGGCTGGTCTCTGACGAGCGTCTCGACGGTCTGCGTGGCCTTGGCCTCCTGCCACCCGAGGCCGACGAGAGCCTCGACCATGTCGGAGGAGCCGGATGCGGGGGCACTCGACTGGACGATCACCTTGCCGCTCAGCTGCACGATGATCAGGCGGGCAGTCTTGGGGCCGATGCCGGGCACTGGCTTGAACGCCGCCTCATCGCCGGCGGAGACTGCCTGTGCGAGCCCGTCGGTGCCGAGTGTGGCCAGCACCGCCATTGCGCTCTTGGGGCCGACGCCCGACACGGAGGTCAGCAGGCCGAAGGTGCCGAGGTCGCCCTCATCTGCGAAGCCGTAGAGCGACAGGTCGTCTTCTTTCACGACCAGCTTGGTGTGCAGAGCCATCGACGAGCCGACGCGGGCGGCAGCGGAGACCGCCGGTGCGACGGCAACTGAGAAGCCGACGCCCTGCACCGACAGCACGAGTGAAGTCGGGGCCACGCGAACCACGCTGCCCTCGAGGTAGGAGATCATGCTGACAGTCTAGAAAGCACCTGTGACACGCGATGGATCACGCTCGGCCAGCCGAACTATCGGCGGCGCTTCGCCTGTGCCTCGGCCGCTGCCCAGGCCTTCTGCGCGGGCGTCGGCTGAGAACCGGAATCGCGGCGCACCGCCCCCGTTCTGACGACAGCCCTGCCGTGCGTGATCGCAAGTGCCAGCGCATCCGCCGCGTCTGCGGGCTTCGGCGCTTCTGCCAGCCGCAGCAGCCGACGCACCATCTCGGCGACCTGCGCCTTCTCAGCGGCTCCGTAGCCGGTGACAGCGGCCTTCACCTCGGTCGGGGTGAGCATGACGATCGGAATGTCTCGTTCGGCCGCGGCGCGCAGCACGATGCCGGAGACCTGTGCGACGCCCATGACCGAGTGCAGGTTCTGCTGGGCGAACACGCGCTCGAGCGCGATGGCGTCGGGCGCATGCTCGTCGATCGCGGCCTCGACCTCGCGGCCGAGCTTCATGAGCCGATGCTCGATGCTCATCTCGGGTGCAGACCGCAGCACGGAGTAGTGCACGAGCCGCTGCGTCTGGCCGGTCGTGTCGACGACACCGATCCCGAGGCGAGTCAGCCCCGGGTCGATGCCGACAACGCGAGGCATTGCGCTAGTCGTCGTCTTCGTCGAGCTCTTCCTGCACCGATGCTGGGATGTCGTAGTTGGCGTAGACGTTCTGCACGTCGTCGCTGTCTTCGAGGGCATCGATGAGCTGGAAGATCTTGCGTGCGGTCGGTGCGTCGACCTCGACGCGCAGGTTGGGCACGAACTCGGGCTCTGCCGAGTCGTAGTCGATGCCGGCGTCCTGCAGGGCGGTGCGCACTGCTACGAGGTCTGTCGCCTCGCTGATGACTTCGAAGCCGCCGCCCTGGTCGGTGACCTCTTCTGCGCCGGCGTCGAGGACTGCGAGCAGGATGTCGTCTTCGGTCAGGTCATCGGTCTTGGTGATCGACACGACGCCCTTGCGGTTGAAGTTGTAGGCGACCGAGCCCGGGTCTGCCATGTTGCCGTTGTTGCGCGTCATCGCGATGCGCACCTCTGCGGCAGCGCGGTTGCGGTTGTCGGTGAGGCACTCGATCATGAGTGCGACGCCGCCGGGGGCGTATCCCTCGTACATGATCGCGTCATACTGCACGGACTCGCCTGTGAGGCCCGCGCCGCGCTTGATGGCACGGTCGATGTTGTCGTTCGGAACACTCGACTTCTTCGCCTTGGTGACCGCGTCTGCGAGCGTCGGGTTGCCTGCGAAGTCGGGCCCTCCCATCTTTGCTGCGACCTCGATGCCCTTGGTGAGCTTCGCGAAGGCCTTCGCGCGTTTCGAGTCGAGCGCCGCCTTCTTGTGCTTGGTGGTCGCCCACTTGGAGTGGCCTGACATGTGTCCTCCTTCAGACTGCGAACTCCGTCATTCTACGTGGCGTGCGCCGCGATGCCCGAACGAGCGCAGCTGGATGGCGGCGAGGGCGTCGCGCACGGCGTCGTCGTGATGCAGGGCGCGGGCCGGACGGGGATGGATGCGCAGCACGGCATCCGCAGGCGCCAGGGCGAGTGCGCGCTCGGCCAGCAGGTCAAGGCCGCCCTCCGATCTGGCGAGCTTTGCGGTCTCGAGGCTCTTCGCTGCGAACGACACCCGCCACGGCAGCCACGCGATGAGCACGCAGACGAGGGGCAGAATCGCGATCAGCGTCCATGCGAGCCCAGCGAAGTCGGTGACAGCCTGCTGCAGCTGCGCGCCGGCTTCGGTCAGCTGATCGGGAATGACGACGCTGCCTTCGAGAGTGTCACCGAGCGCCGGCCCGACGAACGGGATCTGCCGCACCTGATCCGCGAACCCGTGCAGCACATCCGTGATGTCTGCTCCCGCGTCGATGAGATCGGTGCCGTACTGCCGGTACTCGAGAATCTGTGAGCGCACGCGGCCGGCCGTGACGAACGCGATGATGGTCGCTGCGAGGGCAACGACATCGGCAATGATCTGCCTGATGAGCCTGGGACGCAGCAGGGAGTAGATTCGCATGCTGAGAGTCAACCAGGAATCGGCCGTCGGCCGCCGAGTAGGCTTGCATGCATGCGACGGGTTGCACAGGTCACCATAGACATCACTCCCGGACTGCCGTGGTGGTTCGGAATCGCGGTGATCGTCGTCACAGCCCTGGCGGTGATCGGCATTGTGCAGCTTGCGGCCGATGTGATCGCCCAGGCGCGAATCAAGAACGCACGTGAGCGCGAGGCCAGGTGGCGCGGGCCTCAGACGCTTGCGGCGATCTGTGCGGGTGTTGCTGCCGCGGTGCTCGTCGGCTTCAACGTGCAGCCGATCTGGTACATCTTCAACCCAGACCTGCAGCCGCCGACCGTCAATGCGCAGGAGGTGCGCGACGAGTTCGCAGACCAGGGAGCGGCTTCTCTCGAGCTTCGCGAGACGGATCCACCGAACTCGCTGGTCATGCTCGATGAGGACGCCTGGAACGAGGAGCGTCCACTGGAGCACCTGCTCGCGTGCGATGCCGGGCAGCACCCGCAGGCCGGCCACTACCCCGCCTACGACGACTTCAACTGGGATCTGCCGGTGCAGTACTCAGCCGACGGCGAGACGGTCGGCGCGATGCTCGAGCGAACCGTGGCCGACGGCGCCTGCATCTTCGAACTGGTGCCTGTCGACGCCTAGTCTTTCGGCCAGGCGGCCTGGAGCTCGGCGCGAATCTCTTCGATGAGCCTCGGGATCGCCTTCGTCTTCGCGATGATCGGGAAGAAGTTCGAGTCGAGGGCCCAGCGCGGAACGATGTGCTGGTGCAGGTGATCGGCGATGCCGGCTCCGGCGATGCGCCCCTGATTCATGCCGATGTTGAAGCCGTCGCACCGTGAGGTCTCGCCCAGCACGCGCATGGCAGTCTGCGTGAGCGCGCCGATCTCGGCAATCTCGTCGGCGTTGGCCTGGTCGTAGGTGCCGATGTGACGGTACGGGTTCACCATGATGTGACCCGTGTTGTACGGGTACAGGTTCATGATCACGTAGGCGTGCTCGCCGCGGTGCACGATGAGGCCGTCCTCGTCGGCCAGCGTCGGCGCGAGGCAGAACGGGCACGCGTCGGCGTCGGGCATCTGGCCCGACTTGATGTAGACCATCCGGTACGGCGTCCAGAGGCGCTGGAACTCGTCGGGCACTCCCCCGATCTCAGACGACATCCACGTGGGCGCTCCGGCCTCGCGGCTCGGGTCGTCGGGCGTCGGGTAGTCCTCGGGGTTCTGCGAGAGTCCGGATGGGTTGTCTGTCATCAGACGTGGGCCTTCGTCTCGATCGCCTCGACGATGCGCTCGATGGCCTCGTCGACGGGGATGCCGTTGTCTTGGCGGCCGTCGCGGTACCTGAACGAGACGCTGCCGGCCTCGACGTCGGTGGCACCGGCGATGATCTGGAACGGCACCTTCTGCATGGTGTGGTTGCGGATCTTCTTCTGCATGCGCTCGTCTGAATGGTCTACTTCGATGCGTACTCCGCGCATCCGCAGCTTCGCGGCGACGTCTTCGAGGTAGCCGGCGAAGTCCTGGGCGACGGGGATGCCGACCGCCTGCACGGGCGCGAGCCACACAGGGAAGGCGCCAGCGTAGTGCTCGAGCAGGATCGCGAAGAACCGCTCGATCGAGCCGAAAAGGGCGCGGTGGATCATGATCGGGCGCTGCTTCGAGCCGTCAGCGGCGGTGTACTCGAGGCCGAAGCGCTCGGGCAGGTTGAAGTCGAGCTGCACGGTCGAGAGCTGCCACGAGCGTCCGATGGCGTCGGTGATCTTGAGGTCGATCTTGGGGCCGTAGAAGGCTGCCTCGCCCTCCTCCTCGACGAACTCGAGACCGGAGGACTGCGCGACACGGCGCAGCGCATCCGTCGCCGTCGTCCAGACCCCTTCGTCGCCGATCCACTTCTCCTTCTCGTCGTCGCGCTTCGAGAGCTCGAGACGGAACTCGGTGAGGCCGAAGTCCTTCAGCAGGTCGATGACGAATCCGAGGACGTTGGTGACTTCCTCCTCGATCTGGTCGGGACGCACGAACAGGTGCGCGTCGTCCTGCGTGAAGCCGCGCACGCGCGTCAGGCCGTGGAGGGCGCCGGAGAACTCGTTGCGGTAGACGGTGCCGTTCTCAGCGAAGCGAAGCGGAAGCTCGCGGTAGCTGCGCGCGCGATCCTTGTAGATGAGGATGTGCATCGGGCAGTTCATGGGCTTGAGGTAGTACTCGGCGCCCCGTTTGGTGATGTTGCCCTCGTCGTCGCGCTCTTCGTCCATGAGGATCGGCGGCCAGATGCCCTCGCCGTAGGTCTGCAGGTGACCCGAGGTCTCGAACAGGTCGCTCTTGGTGATGTGGGGCGTGTAGACGTAGGTGTAGCCGCGCTCGATGTGACGCTTGCGCGCGTGCTGCTCCATCTCGCCGCGTGTGACTGCGCCCTTGGGGTGCCACAGCGACAGGCCGGAGCCGACCTCTTCGGGGAACGAGAACAGGTCGAGTTCGCGGCCGAGTTTGCGGTGGTCGCGCTTCGCGGCCTCTTCGAGCCGGGTGATGTAAGCGCGCAACTCGTCTTTCGTGGGCCAAGCGGTTCCGTAGATGCGCTGCAGCTGCGGGCGGTCGGTCTTGCCTCGCCAGTATGCGCCAGCGACACGCATGAGCGAGAAGCCGTTCGCGATCATACGCGTGTTCGGCAGGTGGGGACCCTGGCAGAGGTCCTTCCAGACGGTGTCACCGCTCTTCGGGTCGACGTTGTCATAGATCGTGAGCTCGCCGGCACCGACCTCGACCGAGGCGCCTTCGGCGGCCTTCTCAGCGTTGGGGCCCTTGAGCCCGATCAGCTCGAGCTTGTACGGCTCGTCAGCGAGCTCTTCGCGCGCCTGCTCTTCGGTCACCACGCGGCGCACGAAACGCTGCCCTGACTTGATGATGCGCTGCATCTCCTGCTGGAGGCCCTTGAAGTCTTCAGGCGAGAACTTCTCTTCGAGGTCGAAGTCGTAGTAGAAGCCGTCCTGAATGGGCGGGCCGATACCGAGACGAGCGTCAGGGTTGGTCTTCTGCACTGCCTGCGCGAGCACGTGCGCTGCGGAGTGGCGCAGAATGCTGAGGCCGTCGTCGGAGTCGATCGTGACCGGTTCAGGCGTCGTGCCTTCCGGAACCTCTCGGGCGAGGTCGAGCAGCTTGCCGTCGATGCGCATGGCAACAACGGCCCGGTCAGTGAAGAGATCGAATCCTGTGGTCACTCGTCCATCGTAGTCGCTCGGCGGAGGCTGTCATCCGGTCGTGAATACAGGGTCGGACGTATGCGCGAGTCGCCGAACCAGCCAGAGAGCAGCAGCACGAGGGCGGTGCCGGCGAAGAGGCCGTCGACGAGTCCCGGCGGCAGCATGAAGATCATCAGCATGAGCGTCAGCACGCAGTTGACGAGGGTCAGCCAGAGCCCCCAGAGGCGCCCGCGCCAGAGTGCGACTCCCCCGATGATGCGCAGCGATGCGAACACGCCGCTCATGGCCATCATCAGGTAGAGGTTCTCCTGCAGGTACGGCAGCGCGAAGATCTCGACCCGATCCGTGATCGCAGCCTGCGGCACTCGAAGGGCGAGGAGCACGATGAGGCCGATGGCGACAGAGCCCTCCATGAGTGCGCCTTGGGCGATCTGGAGGGAGGCGGCGACTCTCAGTCTGCGGGGGACTGCGCGGGCGGAATGCACCATCCCAGCCTAGACAGTCGCACGCGCCATGGACTCGGCAGTCCCGGGTCCGCAGAGTCGGGGCCGTAGAGTCGGGGCATGACCGCACACGCATTCGCCAAGCCGTCCGACGGCCGTCTCGCCGAGCTCTTCGACGAACACCTGCAGGCTGGCGACGAGATTCGCTACAGCGACGAGCGCCAGCTGGTCGTGTGGAGTCGCGGCAGAATCGGCGTGTGGGGATGGATCGGCCTTGTGGCGCTCGGGCTCGTGACTGCGTTCATCGTGCCCGCCATCATCCTGATCGTTCTGCTGGTGCAGCGACGGGGTCGGCTGACGACATACTCGCTCGGCAGAGACGGCAAGCTCAAGACGCACTCCCGCAGCACGCGGTGACGGACGTCGCCCGGCTACGCCTGAAATAGCTCCTGCGCTGCAAGCCAGTCGCGGAATTCCTGACCGGGCTGGAGAATCGGGTTCTCGCTCTCGGGTGATTCGTAGGCCGCGACAGTCCAGCCGCCCGCTTCGTAGAGCTCTCTGCCTTCCTCAACGGTGAGAGGCAGCGAGGCGCTGAGGAGCTTCTCCTGCAGTGCAGAGCTCAGGCTCTCAAAAGCGTGGCGATACTCCTGCTCGTAGTTCTTCGCCCAGTTGTTCCAGAAGCCGTTCCGTGTTCGATACTGACTCATGACTGCACGCTATTCCAGACGAAGTGCGAACTCCAGGTGCGAGGTGAATCGTAATCAGACTGTGCTCATCTGCGGTGCAGCATGAAGAAAGCCCCGGATGAGCCGGGGCTTTCTGTTGGTGCGCGATACTGGGATCGAACCAGTGACCTCTTCCGTGTCAGGGAAGCGCGCTACCGCTGCGCCAATCGCGCCCGTAAGGGCATCTTCAATTTTCGGTCAGACGAGGTGGAGACGGGATTCGAACCCGCGTAGACGGCTTTGCAGGCCGCTGCCTAACCACTCGGCCACCCCACCTTGGTGGCACCGCGGCCCCTCTTGGGGAAAGGCCGGGTGGCCATGAGATTACTCTCGAGCGGATGACGAGATTCGAACTCGCGACCCTCACCTTGGCAAGGTGATGCGCTACCACTGCGCCACATCCGCCGGGCTCATCACTGAGCACTTGGAATACATTAGCCCCTCCGGCACCGGTGTGCAAATCGACCTCTCGGTGATTCATGCGATCGGCGGAATGTCGGTACCTGACGCCTTTGCGCGTGTCATCAGCTTCGGAATTGTGTGGCATTATTGATAGGTCCCAAGGGCGATTGGCGCAGCTGGTAGCGCGCTTCCTTCACACGGAAGAGGTCGTGGGTTCGAGTCCCGCATCGCCCACAGAGAAGAGCCCCTGGAGATCCAGGGGCTCTTGCGTGTCTCTGCCGTTGTTGACGTGCCAGTTGCTGCGCGCACCAGTGCCGCTGTCCGCGGGCCTCTGAGTGGCAGCGAGGCGCGGACATCTGCAATCTGCGCCTCGCTGCCGTGCACTGACCCTGCTACGAGCCCGAGTTCTCCAGCGAGTAGTCATACGCGCGCTCGCCGTGCACCACTTGGTCTATGCCCGCCTGCTCCTCAGTGGAATCCAGTCTGAATCCGACCGTCTTCTGGATGACGAATCCGATCACCCAGGCGACAGCAAAGGCATACGCGACAACGCCGGCGGTCGAGACGAGCTGCAAGATGAGCTGGTTGAGTCCTCCCCCGTAGAAGAGTCCGGAGTCGACTGCCAAGAAGCCCAGATACACGGTTCCGATGAAGCCACCGACGAGGTGGATGCCGACCACGTCGAGCGAGTCATCGAACTTCCATCGGTACTTCAGCTCGATAGCCATCGCGCAGGCAGCGCCCGCCAGCAGGCCGAGCAGCAGGCTCGCCAGCGGCGTGAGATCGGCGCATGCGGGTGTGATGGCCACAAGTCCGGCCACGGCACCGGAGGCGGCTCCTACCGCTGTCGGCTTGCCGTCCTTGACCTTCTCGACGATGAGCCAGGCGCAGATCGCCGCAGCCGTGCATCCGATCGTGTTCACGGCGATGAGTCCGGCGCCAGCCATGTCGTTGGTCCACTCAGCGCCGACGTTGAAGCCGAACCAGCCGAACCAGAGCACAGCGGCGCCCAGCAGCACGAAGGGCACGTTGTGCGGTCGGTGCGAGCCCTTCGCGAATCCCACGCGTCGGCCGAGCACGAATGTCAATGCCAGAGCGGCTGCTCCCGCATTCATGTGCACAGCCAGGCCGCCCGCGTAGTCGATGACCTCTTCCTCGAAACCGAGCAGAGAGCCAAGCGATGCAACCCATCCGCCGCCCCAGACCCACGCAGCGATGGGAAAGTAGCCGATGGTCGCGAACGCGGCGACGAACAACATCCACGACCCGAACTTCGCGCGGTCGGCGATGGCACCTGAGATGAGGGCCACGGTGATGATCGCGAATGTCGACCCGTAGGCGACCCCCACGAGATCGGCGTTGGCCGTCGCGCCTGCTGCAGTCGCAGCAAGGCCGAGATCGTCCAGCGGGTTGCCTGCGAATGCGAACGGACTGTCAGCACTCGACATGCTGTAGCCGTAGAGGATCCAGAGCACGGCGACGAGGCCGATCGTGCCGAACGACATCATCATCATGCTGACGACGCTCTTGGCCCTGACGAGGCCTCCGTAGAAGAAGGCGAGGCCCGGCGTCATGAACAGCACGAGAGCTGTTGCAGTGATGCCGAACGCGAGGTTTCCTGATTCCATGAGTGACTCCTGACTCGGAAAGGGATGATCCGAGCACCCGCAGCCGCTGACCAGCTGTACGGAGCACTCTCGCGGGCGTCCCATTCAACTGGGCGCACCGCGATGTGTCGGTGCTACAAGCGTAGAGCGGACAACAAAATTGCAGAAGTCTGTCGCGGTTGCAGTTTCATAACGCTTAACGCGATGAAACTGCGTCGAGCGTGATCAGAACTGGCCGGCGGTGAGTGCGTTCAGGCGCGACACGGCACGAAGGTACTTCTTGCGGTAGCCGCCGCCGAGCATCTCGTCGCCGAAGACATCGTCGAGTGCGGTTCCGGATGCCCAGATGCGAATCTGTGCGTCGTACAGACGGTCGACGAGCGCAACGAAGCGCAGCGCCTCGTTCTCGTCGGCAAGCGGCCTCGCGTCACGGATGACTGCACCGTCGATGCCGCGCACCAGGTCGACATAGCGTGAGGGGTGTACGGTCGCGAGGTGCTTCACGATGCCGTCGAAGGTGTCCACCGAGATCGTGCCGGGCTCTTCTGCGATGACGCGCTCGATCTCTGCGTCATCGGCGACCACTGCATGTCCGTCGATGTCGCGCTGGCGGTAGTCGTGGCCGTCGATGCGCATGATGTCGAACGTGTCGGAGATCGCCTGGATTTCGCGCAGGAAGTCCTTGGCCGCGAAGCGCCCCTCGCCGAGTGCGTTCGGTGGCGTGTTCGATGTGGCGGCGATCTTCGTGCCGGATGCGACCAGCTCGCCCAGCAGCCGCGTCATCACCATGGT
The DNA here is from genome assembly GCF_900163565.1 of Agrococcus casei LMG 22410. Lineage (GTDB taxonomy): Bacteria > Actinomycetota > Actinomycetes > Actinomycetales > Microbacteriaceae > Agrococcus > Agrococcus casei. The sequence continues at coordinate 184,871 of NZ_FUHU01000026.1, read as the reverse complement.
GTCGCCCGGATCATCGAGTTCGAACTCGTCGATGGCAACCAGTGACGCACCGCTCAGGGCCTGCACTGCCTCGCGGTAGCCGAGGGCTCCGACCAGCGCGGTGTATTCGATGAAGGTGCCGAAGTGGCGACGACCGCTGACCGCCTTCCAGAGCGAGGCGAGCAGGTGCGTCTTGCCGACGCCGAATCCGCCGTCGAGATAGATGCCCGCCTTCACCTTGGGCGTGCGGCGAAAGAGCTTGCGGCCGCGGCCCTCCCACGCGTCGACTGTGGCACGCATGGTGTCGACAGCCGCCTGCTGTGAAGGGAACTCAGGGTCGGTTCGATACGAGTCGAAAGTCGCCGTCTTGAACTGCCGTGGCGGAACGAGCTGCTTGACGAGCTCTGAAGCCGGGGTGCGCGGATCGCGCTCGGCAATGGACGTGCGGGGATCAGTCATAGAGTGCTTCTCGCGATGCTGGAACAATGGCAACCGAGTCTCGGTTGGCTCTATCGAGAATAGCGAGTCTGAAGGAGAACAGCGTGTCAGAAGAGAAGTTCGCAGAATATGCCAGTCCCGACCGCCTGGTGAGCACCGCCTGGGTTGCCGATCACATCGGCGATCCCGATGTCGTCATCGTCGAGTCTGACGAAGACGTGCTGCTCTACGAGACCGGGCACATCCCATCCGCAGTGAAGGTCGACTGGCACACCGAGCTGAACGACCCTGTGATGCGCGACTACCTCTCTGCAGAAGACTTTTCGGCGCTGCTGAGCAAGAAGGGCATCGACGAGACCAAGACGATCGTCTTCTACGGCGACAAGTCGAACTGGTGGGCCGCGTACGCGCTGTGGGTGTTCGCGCTCTACGGCTACGACAACACGAAGCTCATGGACGGGGGCCGCGACAAGTGGACCGCCGAAGGCCGCGAGCTGACTCGTGAGGTCGCCGCGCGCCCCGCTACACAGCCGCAGGTCGCCGAGCGTGACGACACGACACTCCGCGCGTTCCGCGACGATGTGCTCGCCAACCTCGGCAAGCCGCTCGTCGACGTGCGCAGCCCCGAAGAGTACAGCGGTGAGCGCACGACAGCGCCCGCATACCCAGAAGAGGGCGCCCTGCGTGCTGGCCACATTCCCACCGCCACGAGTGTGCCGTGGGGCAAGGCAGCCAACGAGGACGGCACCTTCAAGTCGCGTGCCGAGCTCGAGACGATCTACGCGGATACGGGTGTCACCCAGGGCGAGGACGTCATCGCGTACTGCCGCATCGGGGAGCGCTCGAGCCACACCTGGTTCGTGCTCAAGCACCTGCTCGGTCACGACAATGTGCGCAACTACGACGGCTCCTGGACGGAGTGGGGCTCGCTCGTGGGTGTTCCGATCACCGTCGGAACCGAGCCCGGAACGGCCCCCGCTCGATGAGCATGCCGAAGGAGCTCGCGGCGATCGTCGACGACTTCACCGCGATTCCGGAGTCCGAGCGGCTGAACCTGCTGCTCGAGTTCTCTGAGAATCTGCCGGAGCTGCCGACACGGCTCGCCGAGCACCCCGAACTGCTCGAGCCCGTGGTCGAGTGCCAGTCGCCGATCTCGATCATCGTCGAGGTCGAAGACGGTGCGGCGAGCATCTTCGCGTCGGCTCCCCCGGAGGCGCCCACGACTCGTGGCTTTGCGTCGATTCTCATCCACGGTCTGAGCGGAGAGCCTGCCCAGACTGTGCTCGAGGTGCCGATCGACTTTCCGCAGTCACTGGGGCTCAGCCGAATCGTCTCGCCGCTGCGGCTGCGCGGCATGACGGGCATGCTCGGACGCATCCAGCGTCAGACGCGTGAGCAGGTCTGAGGCCTCAGCCCGAAGTGCCGAACCCGTTGTCGGCGATCCAGCTCGACAGCTGCTCGCGGTAGCGCTCTTCGTCCCAGTTCCAGAGTTTCGTGTGCCGTGCGCCGGTCCACTCGTGATACCTCACGATGTCGGGCCGCGCCGCAGCGAACTCTCTTGAGGCATCGGGAGGCACGAAGCCGTCATCGGCAGAGTGCAGCAGCAGGATGGGCAGCGAGTACGCGCCCGCGTGGCGCACGGAGTCGAGGTCGCTGAAGCTGAGCTTCTGGCCGCCGGCGAGCTGTGCCACGGGCGACTCGAGCATGCGCGTGGCGGTGTGCACGAGGGCCGCAGGCAGCCCCGCCGCGTTCGTCTGCTCGCGCAGCGTCGGCTCCCAGCCGACCACCGGCGAGTCGAGCGCGAGGCCGATGATGTGACGGCGGAAGCGCGAGCGGCGGACGAGCTGCAGCGAGATGGCTCCGCCCATCGACCAGCCCATGACCACGACGCGCTTCGCTCCGCGCGCGAGAGCGAACTCAATCGCCGAGTCGACGTCTCGCCACTCGTCGAGACCGAGACGATAGCGACCGTCACCGCTTCGCGGGGCCTCGCCGTCGTTTCGATACGAGATGCACATGACCGGCATGCCGGCGTCTGCATAGGGCTGCACCGCGCGAACTGTCTCGCGGCGGGTGACGCCTCGCCCGTGCACCTGGATGCACCAGGTGTCGTTGTTCTGGGTGCCGAAGATCCAGGCGGGAGCAGGACCGAGCTCGGTCTCGACCACGGCGTGCTCGAACGGATAGTCGAGGTCGCGCGGACGGTAGAGGAAGTATCCCGAGAACCGTGCTGTCTTGCGCCCCATGATGCGCAGACGGGCTCTGCTGGAGAGCCGGCGCGTGACGGTCGACGCGGTGCTGTCGACGATCTCGCCGATGCGCACGAGACGGTCGCCGACCCACAGCGCGTATCGGCCGGGCAGCTCGGTGTCGAGCGTTCGATTGAGGGTCACGGTCTTCTCGTCGAGCGAGAGAATCTTGACGTCGTCGCGCTTGCGCTTCGGGGGCGTCACCAGCAGGTGGGCGAGCACTGCCGATAGCACCGTGGTGCCGACTGCAGCCAGAGACACTGCTCCTGCAAGGGCGGTGAGTCCGCCGCGTGCGGCGCGCCTTGCTCGTGACTGCACGTCGCCACCTTACCCTCTTCACGTGGACAACAGCCAGGACAGTTCTGCCGAGGCTCCTCAGCGCTTTCTGCAGGCGGTCGAGGACCTCCGCCAGACCGACCTGCGCGACGAGCTGCACATCCGTGAGATCGCTCCCCCGAACGGGATCGCACCCTACGCCTTCGCCGTCGCTGCCGACATAGGCGAGCCTCCCGAGGGCCGCGACTCCGAGCTCGGCACGGGCCGCTTCATCATGATGCACGACCCAGAAGAGCCCGAGGCGTGGGGCGGCGCATTCCGCGTCGTCAGCTTCACGCAGGCGCGCCAGGATCCCGAGATCGCCGCCGACCCGTTCCTCGCGGCGGTCACCTGGTCATGGCTCGTCGACGCCCTCGCCGGCCGAGGCGCGTCCTACCACTCCCCTTCGGGCACCGCCACGAAAGTCATCTCGCACGGCTTCGGCGAGCTCGAGCAGCACGGCGAAGGCGCCCAGATCGAGCTTCGCGCCTCATGGTCGCCCTCTGACGATGCGCTCGGCGCTCACCTCGCTGCCTGGTCAGACCTCCTCTGCGCCCTGGCGGGTGTCTCCGACGAGGGCAGGTCATGACCGAAGATCTCCCGCTCGCGACCGCGGCCGGCCCACTCGACCTCATCGACTCGCAGCGCGGACTCGAGCAGGCCGCGGCTGAGCTCGCGGCAGGCCACGACGCAGTGGCTGTCGACGTCGAACGGGCGAACGGCTTTCGCTACAGCTCGCGGGCCTATCTGGTGCAGCTGTTCAGGCGAGGTGCTGGCACATTCCTGATCGACCCCGTCAGCATCGACTCCTTCGAGCCGCTGCAGCAGGCCATCGGCGATGTCGAATGGGTGCTGCACGCTGCCAGCCAAGATCTTCCCTCACTGCGAGAGCTCGGGCTCGAGCCCGCGAGACTGTTTGACACCGAGCTCGGATCACGGCTCGCCGGCTTCGAGAGGGTCGGCCTCCAGGCCGTCGTCGAGCGCACTGTCGGGCTGCACCTGAAGAAGGAGCACTCGAACAGCGACTGGTCGAAGCGACCGCTTCCAGAGGCGTGGCTCGAGTACGCGGCCCTTGATGTCGAGCTGCTCGTCGACGCCCGCGAAGGCGTGGCGAGCTCCCTCAGCGAGCAGGGCAAGCTCTCGTTCGCGCAGCAGGAGTTCGACTACGAGCTGCGGCGGCAGCCCAAGCCGACTCCCGCCGAGCCCTGGCGACGCCTCAACGGCATCAACCGCATCAAGAGCCGGCGACAGCTGGCGATCGCCCGCGAGTTCTGGCTGTCGCGCGATGCGTATGCACAGGAGATCGACTCGGCTCCCGGAAAGCTGGTTCCGGATGCGGCGCTCACGGCGGTCGCGCTGGCCGAGCCGAAGTCCAAGGGCAGGCTTGCATCGCTCAAGGAGTTCCACGGCCGCGCGTCACGGTCGCAGATCGACCGGTGGTGGGCGGCTGTCGAAGCCGGACTGCAGTCGGAGCAGCTGCCGCAGCTCAGGCTCAAGCACGATGGCCCGCCTCCCCCGCGATTCTGGGAGCAGAAGCGCCCGGCTGCCGCAGCAAGGCTCAAGGCTGCGCGCGCAACAGTGCTCGAGCTGGCTGAGGAGTGGCAGATGCCACAGGAGAACCTGCTGACTCCCGACGCCCTTCGCCGCACCATCTGGGATGCGCCGGACGGATCGGCGATCGACGTCGCCGCCGAGCTCGCGGCCCGAGATGCGAGAAGCTGGCAGATCGAGATCACCGCCGATTCGATTGCCGAAACCATCGCAGTTGCCGACGCCGAAGTTGTGGGTTCCGTGCAATCGTCAGACGACTCAGCCGAGCCGAAGTCGTAGTAACGGCAAAACAGGTGCGGCAATGCTGAACGCTTCCTAGACTCGGGGTGTAACCCATCCACTCAGGAGGCATTGTGGCCATTGATGACGTCGTCTTCGTAGACGGCGTCCGCACACCATTCGGTCGTGCGGGCGAAAAGGGAATCTACTGGAAGACTCGCGCTGACGACCTCGCGGTCAAGGCGCTGCAGGGGCTGCTCGAACGCAACCCGCAGCTCCCCCAGGATCAGATCGACGAAGTCGCTGTCGCGGCCACGACGCAGACCGGTGACCAGGGTCTGACGCTCGGCCGCACGGTCGGCATCCTCGCCGGGCTTCCGATCACCACGCCGGGCTACGCGATCGAGCGCATGTGCGCCGGCGCGATGACTGCCGTGACGACTGTTGCCGGCGGCGTGGCGATGGGCGCATACGACTTCGCCATTGCAGGCGGCGTCGAGCACATGGGCCATCACCCCATGGGTGAGGGCTCCGACCCGAACCCGCGCTTCCTCGCGGAGCGCATGGTCGACGGCGACGCCCTCATCATGGGCAAGACGGCAGAGAAGCTGCATGACCGCTTCCCGCAGCTGACCAAGGAGCGTTCAGACACGTTCGCCCTCCGGTCGCAGCAGAAGTACGCCGAGGCCCTGACTCGCGGCGACATCCAGGCTGACCTCATCCCGGTCTCTGCGTACTCCGACGAAGGCTGGCGTCTGGCGACAGCCGACGAGGCACCTCGCCCCGAGACCACCCTCGAGGGTCTTGCAGGCCTCAAGACGCCCTTCCGTCCCCACGGTCGCGTCACGGCCGGCAACGCCTCTGGCCTCAACGACGGTGCGACCATGTCGATCATCGCCAGCGGCAAGGCAGCCAAGCAGCACGGACTCAAGCCGCGCATGCGCATGGTCTCGTTCGCCTTCGCAGGCGTCGAGCCGGATGTCATGGGCATCGGCCCGATCCCGAGCACCGAGAAGGCGCTCAGGAAGGCTGGCCTCAGCATCGACGACATCGGCCTGTTCGAGCTGAACGAGGCATTCGCAGTGCAGGTGCTCTCGTTCACCGACCACTTTGGCATCAGCGACGACGACCCCCGCGTCAACCCCTGGGGCGGCGCCATCGCGACCGGTCACCCGCTCGCATCCAGCGGAGTCCGCCTCATGCTGCAGCTCGCGCGTCAGTTCGAGCAGCGTCCCGACGTCCGCTACGGCGTGACTGCAATGTGCGTCGGCCTCGGCCAGGGCGGCAGCGTCATCTGGGAGAACCCGAACTTCAAAGGAAAGAGGAAGTAGCCGTGGGCATCCGTGAAGAGTTCGCCGACCTGGCGAACATGAAGACCGACGAGGTCATCACCCACTCGTACGTGACCGACGCCACGATGCCCTCCGGCAAGACGATCGCGCTCATCACACTCGACAACAACCGCGATCACAAGCGTCCGAACACACTCGGACCGCTCACTCTGATCGAGTTCGGCGAGGCGCTCGAGGCACAGCGCAAGCGTGCAGCGGCGAAAGAGATCGACGGCATCGCCGTCACCGGCAAGCCGTTCTTCCTGGCGGCAGGCGCAGACCTCTCGCAGGTGCAGGACCTCCCGAACCGTGCGACCGCAGCGCTGCTGCCGAAGCTCGGCCACCGGGTGTACTCGCTGATGCACGACGCCGGTGTTCCGACGTTCGTGTTCATCAACGGCCTCACCCTCGGCGGCGGCCTCGAGATCGCTCTGAACGCGAACTACCGCACGGTCAATGAAGGCGCGCCTCGCGCAATCGGCCTGCCCGAGGTCAGCCTCGGGCTGGTTCCCGGATGGGGCGGGGCGACGCTGCTGCCGAACCTCATCGGCATCGAGAACGCCCTCAAGGTCATCATCGAGAACCCGCTCAAGCAGCGCATGCTCGACGCCAAGCAGGTGCACGAGCTCGGCATCGCCGACGCGATCTTCCCGTCGGCGACGTTCCTCGAGCGCTCCTTCCTCTGGGCAGACTCGGTGCTGACCGGCAAGACCAAGGTCGAGCGCAAGAAGATCGGCCTCGTCGAGAAGGCGAAGTGGGATGTGGCAGTCGGCATCGCCCGCAAGAGCCTCGAGTCGAAGCTCGGCACTGTGCCCCTGGCTCCGTACCGCGCACTCGACATCATCAAGGAGGTCAAGAAGGGCGACATCGCTGCCGGATTCGCGATGGAGGACGAAGCGCTTGCCGACCTCATCGTCTCTGACCAGTTCCACGCTTCGATCTACGCCTTCAACCTCGTGCAGAAGCGCGCCAAGCGTCCGGCCGGAGCCCCTGACAAGGAGCTCGCAAAGCCCGTTCGCAAGGTCGGCATCGTCGGCGCAGGCCTCATGGCCAGCCAGTTCGCGCTGCTGTTCCTTCGTCGCCTGCAGGTGCCGGTCGTCATCACCGACCTTGACCAGGGTCGCGTCGACAAGGCGATCGAGGGCATCCACGGCGAGATCGACAAGCTGCAGGGCAAGGGCCGGGTTGACGCCGACACCGCCAACCGCCTCAAGGGCCTGCTCAGCGGCACGGTCGACAAGAGCGACTTCGCTGACTGCGACTGGGTGATCGAGGCGGTGTTCGAAGAGCTCACGCTCAAGCAGGACATCTTCGCCGAGATCGAGGAGCACGTCAGCGACGAGGCGGTCCTCGCGACCAACACGTCGTCGCTGTCGGTCGAGCAGATCGGCGCGAAGCTCAAGCACCCCGAGCGCGTCGTCGGATTCCACTTCTTCAACCCCGTTGCTGTCATGCCGCTCGTGGAGGTCGTCAAGACCCCCCACACGGATGACGCAACGCTGTCGACCGCCATGGTCACGGCGAAGAACCTGAAGAAGAACGCAGTCATCACTCGCGACACGCCTGGCTTTGTCGTCAACCGAGTGCTGGCCAAGCTGCTCGGAACCGCGATGCACGCAGTCGAGCAGGGAACACCCTTCGAAGATGTTGTCGAGGCTGCCCGCCCGCTCGGTCTTCCGATGGACCCGTTCGTGCTGCTCGACCTCGTCGGGCTCCGCGTCGGTGCACACGTGCTCGACACGCACCACGCAGCGTTCCCCGAGCGCTTCCACGCGTCAGAGGCGCTCACGGCGCTTGCCGAGGAGAACGTGCTCATCGAGAAGGATTCGAAGGGCGAGCCCAAGGGCATCGACAAGCAGGCTCTGAAGATCGTCAAGAAGTTCGTTCCGAAGGATGCGACCCCCTACACGGTCGACGACCTCCGCATCGAGTTCGAAGACGGCCTTGCAGACGAGATCAAGCGCATGCTCGACGACAATGTCGTCGCTGCTGCTGAAGACATCGACCTCTGCATGATCCTGGGAGCCGCATGGCCGTTCCACGCAGGAGGTGCGACGCCGTACCTCGACCGCGTCGGCGCATCCGAGCGTGTCTTCGGCGCCACGTTCCACGACCCGCGCATCGAGGGTCCGAAGGACTGATGTCGAAGGCGCACGACGCTGCCGCCCTCTCGCGTTGCCTGGCTGATGCCGGGTACACGCGGGAGGGCGTCTCCGCGTTTCTGGGGCCGATTGCGTGGGACGCTCTGGCCCGCGTATCACCCGCACCTGCCAAAGCGATCTGCGAACGCGAGCAGGCGCATCCGCTCAGTGCTCTCGTGCGCGCATTCTGGCTCGGTCAGCCTGTCGAGGCCGACGCACTCGCCGCTGCCCTGACCCATGCAGGAGCCACAGCAGCCGAGAGCCTTGGCCTGGTGGCGACCGATGGCGAGCGTGCGACGCCGCTGGTGACGCTTCGAAGCGTCTCGGTCTCGACCGGTGCCCGAGAGCACGAGTTTCTCGTCGCCAGCGACCGCGATGAGCTCTGCGGCGTCTCTCCCCTGCCGAATCACCACGTGCTCGGGGTCGGAGGGTCGACGCGCACCCTGATCTCGCTGCTGCCCGACTCTGCATCGCGAGCGTTGGATCTCGGATGCGGATGCGGCATCGTCGCGCTGCAGCTGTCCCAGCTGGCTGACGAGGTCATCGCAACCGACATCTCTGAGCGGGCCCTCTGGTTCACAGGTCTGAGCGCAGCGCTGAATGGCATCGAGAGCATCGAGACCCGCCTTGGCTCGCTGTTCGATCCTGTGGCAGATGAGCGATTCGACCTCATCGCCTCGAACCCGCCCTTCGTCATCACGCCGCGGTCAGAAGAGGCGGCAGCATACGAGTATCGCGATGCCGGCCGCACCGGAGACGCACTCATGCTCGAGGTCGTCGAAGGCCTCAGCAGACACCTGACCCCAGGCGGACAAGCACGGATGCTCGGCAACTGGGAGGGCGACGTCGCACGCATGCAGAGCGCGGCGGTGGGCCTCAGCGGCTTCGTCATCGAGCGAGAGCGGCTCGACCCGGCCCGCTATGCCGAGCTGTGGATTCGCGATGGCGGCACACCGGTCACATCGTCCGAAGGCGAGAGCATGCTTTGGGCTTGGCTCGCCGACTTCGCCTCGCGCGGCACAGCGAGCATCGGGCTCGGCTGGGTGGTGCTGCAGGAAGGGAACGGGCCGATCGAGACAGAGGCTCTGGCACATGCAGTCGACCCCCGGTGGCTGAGCGAGCACTTCACCGCGGCTCTTGCCGCGCAGGCCGCGCTGACCAGAATCAACGACGACAGCCTGGCCGAGCTGCACCTCGTCGTCAGCTCGGACGTCGTCGAGAGTCGACACGCAAGGCCTGGTGCAGCCGGCCCGAATGTGATCGAGCTGCGCCAGGGCGGTGCGCTGCAGCGCACGCTGACCGCTGACACGGCGCTCTCTGCGTTCGTGGGGGTCTGCGACGGCGAACTGGCGGTCGGACAGATCATCCATGCCCTCGCGGCGCTGCTCGAAGTCGATGCTGAGGCGCTGCTGGCTCAGCTGCTCCCGCAGATCAGGTCAGCGATCGTGTCGGGATTCCTGCACGTCGAAGAGCCCACGGCTTAGGGCCCGTTCAGCTCAGCGGTCGCATAGGCAACGGACTCGGCGATCTCAAGGGCTGCCAGCGGCCGGTCCCCGAGTCGGGCTGCGGCTCGTGAGTGGAGCGACACTCCGGCTGCCGCAAGCTCTGCCAGCTGCTCTCTGGTGGCCAGATCGGGCGCATGCTGTGCCACGAGGCCGCCGAGGATTCCGGCGAGGACATCGCCGCTGCCTGCGGTGGCGAGGCGGTTTGTCTCTGCGGCGACGGATGTGACTGCTCCCGAAGGGGTCGCGATGTGCGTCGTCGCACCCTTCAGCACGACAACGGCTCCTGTGTTCTCGGCAGCGAAAGCCGCGTGCTCTGCTGGACTCGCCACGACATCGGCGCGCTCTGACTCGCGCCCGAGCCATCCCAGCATGCGTGCGAGCTCGCCTGCGTGCGGAGTGACGAGGCAGAGCCCCCGAACGCGCATCGCGAAGCCGAGAGCGCCCGCGTCGAGCACGACCGGCGCACCCGAGTCGGCGATGCCCACCAGAGTGTCGCGCAGCATCTCGTCTTCAGCAGGATCGTCGAGCCCGGACCCCAGGAGGTATGCATCGGCTCGGCCGAGGTCTTCTGGCGTCGACACGATGGTCTCGGGTCTGCGGCCGAGCACGAGGTCCTGGACGCGCAGCGGCGCACCGAGCCTCACGAGGCCGACTCCTGTGCGCCATGCGCCTTCGACCGCGAGTGTCGCAGCCCCGGGGTACTGCAGCGAGCCCGTGACGGCAGCGAGCACTCCCCTGCTGTACTTGTCGTCGCCAGCGTCAGGGCCTGCCAGCCACCGTGATGTCGAAGACAACGGCGTCAGCCCTCGGCTGCGGGACGTGCCATCGGGAGCCTGGTGCCCTGCAGCTGCGCGACGATGCCGGCGGCCACAGTCTCTGCGTCGAGCCCGACCTGCTGCAGGATCTCTTCGCGCTCGGCGTGGTCGAGGAACGAGTCGGGCAGGCCGAGTTCGTCGACCGGGGTGTCGACGCCGGCTGCTCGAAGATCCTGACGGACTCGTGTGCCGATGCCGCCGACACGCACTCCGTCTTCGATCGTGATGACGATGCGGCTGCTTCGTGCAGTGTCGATGATCGACGAGGCGACAGGCACGACCCAGCGCGGGTCGACAACGGTGACGCTGATCTGCTGGCCCTCGAGGATGTCAGCGACATCGAGTGCGAGACCAGCCATTGCGCCGATGCCGACGATCAGCACGTCGCTTGCGGGCTGCTCGCGAAGCACATCCACACCGTCGTCGCTGCGTCGCTGCGCCTCGATCGGCTCCGGTGTCGTGCCCTTCGGGTATCGCACCACAGTCGGTGCGTCTTCTATGGCAACCGACTCGCGCAGCAGCTCTTTTAGCTGCTCGCCGTCGCGGGGTGCCGCGATGCGGATGCCCGGCACGAACTGCAGCAGTGCGAGATCCCACATGCCGTGGTGGCTGGGGCCGTCTGGGCCCGTCACGCCGGCGCGGTCGAGCACGAAGGTGACGCCGGCCTTGTGCAGGGCGACATCCATGACGACCTGGTCGAATGCGCGGTTCATGAACGTCGAGTAGATGGCGACGACGGGGTGCAGGCCGCCGAAGGCGAGGCCAGCGGCAGTCGTGACTGCGTGCTGCTCGGCGATGCCGACGTCGTAGACCCGACCAGGATGCTTCTGCTGCATCTTGAAGAGCCCGGTCGGCCTGAGCATGGCCGCTGTGATGGCGACGACGTCGTCGCGTTCGTCAGCGATGCTGACCAGCTCATCGGCAAACGTGCCAGTCCATGACGGGCGGATGGATTCGCCAGAAGTGCTGCGGCCGGTCGAAGGGTCGATGCGTCCGACAGCATGGAACTTGTCGGCCTCGTCTTCCATGGCCGGGCGGTAGCCCTTGCCCTTCTGCGTGATCGCGTGAACGATCACGGGGGCGCCGAAGTCGCGAGCCTGCTTGAGCGCCTCTTCGAGACTCTCGATGTCGTGGCCGTCGATCGGGCCGAGGTACTTGATGTCGAGGTTCGAGTAGAGCTCGTCGGTGCCGCTGAATCGCGAGAGGAACCCATGGGTTCCGCCGCGCACGCCTCGGTAGAGCGAGCGCCCGGGCTTGCCCAGGAGATCGAAGAAGCGCTCTGACTTGCCCTTGAGTGACGTGTAGACCTGCTGGGTTCGAACGCCGTTGAGGAATCGAGCGATGCCGCCCATCGTGGGCGCGTAGGAGCGGCCGTTGTCGTTCACGACGATGACCAGACGACGTCTATTGTCATCGGAGATGTTGTTGAGGGCCTCCCACGTCATGCCGCCGGTGAGCGAGCCGTCGCCCACCATCGCCACGACGTGACGGTCATTCTGGCCCGTCGCATCGAAGGCCCGTGAGATGCCGTCGGCCCACGAGAGCGAGCTCGACGCATGCGACGACTCGACCACGTCGTGCACCGACTCCGAGCGCTGCGGGTAGCCCGCGAGGCCTCCAGCAGACCGCAGCCGACTGAAGTCCTGGCGCCCCGTGAGCAGCTTGTGCACGTACGACTGGTGCCCCGTGTCGAAGATGATCGGGTCACGAGGCGACTCGAAGACCCGGTGCAGCGCGAGCGTCAGCTCGACCACACCGAGGTTCGGGCCCAGGTGTCCTCCCGACAGCGAGACCTCGCGGATCAGGAACTGTCGTATTTCGCTGGCAAGCCCCACGAGCTCGGCCGCTGTGAGGCGGTCGAGATCGCGGGGCTCGTTGATGGATTCCAGCATTGCGTGGCTAGACCAGCGACCTCAGCACGTACTGCAGGATGCCGCCGTTGCGGTAGTAGTCAGCCTCACCGGGTGTGTCGATGCGAACGACAGCGTCGAACTCGATCGGCTCTCGGCCGGCAGCGGAGTGCTCGGTCGGCGTCGCGGTGACCTTGACGGTCTTCGGCGTGACACCCTCGTTGAGCTGCTCGATGCCCGTGATGGTGACTGCCTCAGTGCCGTCGAGTCCGAGCGACGACCACGACTGGCCTTCGGGGAACTGCAGCGGGACGACGCCCATGCCGATCAGGTTGGAGCGATGGATGCGCTCGAACGACTCGGTGATGACCGCACGGACTCCGAGGAGGTTCGTGCCCTTCGCAGCCCAGTCGCGGCTCGAGCCCGAGCCGTACTCCTTGCCGCCGAACACGACGAGCGGCGTGCCCTGCTCGCGGTAGTTCTCGGCGGCGTCGAAGATGAACGACTGGTCGCCCTCTGCTGTCGTGAAGTCACGCGTGTACCCGCCCTCGACGCCGTCGAGGAGCTGGTTCTTCAGACGGATGTTCGCGAAGGTTCCGCGAATCATGATCTCGTGGTTGCCGCGACGTGATCCGTAGGAGTTGAAGTCCTTGCGGTTGACGCCGTGCTCGTTGAGGTAGCGGCCAGCGGGGCTGTCAGCCTTGATGGCGCCTGCGGGCGAGATGTGGTCAGTCGTGACCGAGTCGCCCAGGGCAGCCAGCACGCGTGCGCCGTGGATGTCTTCGACAGGCTCGGGCTCGGTGCCCATGCCCTCGAAGTACGGAGGCTTGCGCACGTACGTCGACTCGTCGTTCCACTCGAACACTGCACCGGTCGGCGTCTCGAGGTTCTTCCAGCGGTCGTCGCCCTCGAACACGCTTGCGTACTGCTCGTCGAACATCGAGGAGTCGATGGACGAGTCGATCGTTGCCTGCACCTCTTCAGCTGAAGGCCAGATGTCCTTCAGGAAGACGTCGGCGCCATCGGGGCCCTGGCCGAGCGGCTGGGTCTCGAAGTCGAAGTCCATCGTTCCGGCGAGCGCGTATGCGATGACCAGCGGCGGCGAAGCCAGGTAGTTCATCTTGACGTCGGGGTTGATGCGGCCCTCGAAGTTGCGGTTTCCGGAGAGGACCGCGGTGACTGCGAGGTCGTTGTCGTTGATGGCAGCCGAGATCTCGTCGGTCAGAGGACCCGAGTTGCCGATGCAGGTCGTGCAGCCGTAGCCGACGAGGTAGAAGCCGAGGGCTTCGAGGCTGCCCCAGAGGCCAGCCTTCTCGTAGTAGTCGGTGACGACCTTCGAACCGGGAGCCATGGTCGTCTTGACCCAGGGCTTGGAGTTGAGGCCCAGGTCTGCCGCCTTCTTGGCGATCAGGCCGGCAGCCAGCATGACCGACGGGTTCGACGTGTTGGTGCACGAGGTGATGGCCGCGATCGTGACCGCGCCGTTGTCGAGCACGAACTTCTCGCCGTCAGCCGAAGTGACTTCGACGGGCTTCGAGAGGTGATCGGGCAGACCGGCCGTGACGCCGCTGTTGATGTGCACCTCGCGGGTGTCGTCGTCTTCGTCGCCGGGAACCGCTCCCGGGTCCGAGGCCGGGAACGAGTGCTTTGACGCCAGGTCGGCCATCTCGTTGCTCGTGCTAGGCGACGCGTAGTTCACGATGTCGCTCGAGAACTGCTCCTTGGCACGCGTCAGCTCGATGCGGTCCTGCGGGCGCTTGGGGCCTGCGATCGAGGGCACGACTGTCGAGAGGTCGAGCTCGAGGTACTCCGAGAAACGGGGCTCGACCGACGAGTCGTGCCAGAGCTTCTGCTCCTTCGAATAGGTCTCGACGAGTGCGATCTGCTCTTCGCTGCGACCCGTGAGGCGCATGTAGTCGAGCGTCACGTCGTCGATCGGGAAGATGGCAGCGGTCGAGCCGAACTCGGGCGACATGTTGCCGATCGTGGCGCGGTTTGCGAGCGGCACCGAGGCGACGCCCTCACCGTAGAACTCGACGAACTTGCCGACCACGCCGTGCTGGCGCAGCATGTCGGTGATCGTGAGGACGACGTCGGTCGCGGTCACGCCCGTGGGGATCTCGCCCGTCAGCTTGAAGCCGACGACGCGCGGGATGAGCATCGAGACCGGCTGGCCGAGCATGGCGGCCTCTGCCTCGATGCCGCCGACGCCCCATCCGAGAACACCGAGTCCGTTGACCATGGTGGTGTGCGAGTCGGTGCCGACGCAGGTGTCGGGGTATGCCGACAGCACGCCGTCGACCTCGCGCGTCATGGTGACGCGAGCAAGGTGCTCGATGTTGACCTGGTGCACGATGCCCGTGCCCGGGGGGACGACCTTGAAGTCGTCGAAGGCCGTCTGGCCCCAGCGGAGGAACTGGTAGCGCTCGCCGTTGCGCTCGTACTCGAGCTCGACGTTGCGCTCGAACGCGTCGGGCTGGCCGAACAGGTCGGCGATCACCGAGTGGTCGATGACGAGCTCAGCCGGAGCGAGCGGGTTGATCTTGGTGGGGTCGCCGCCGAGCTCGCCGACTGCCTCGCGCATGGTGGCGAGGTCGACGATGCAGGGCACACCCGTGAAGTCCTGCATGATGACACGGCCAGGGGTGAACTGGATCTCGGTGTCGGGGTCTGATTCGGGCTTCCACGCGCCAAGGGCAGCGATCTGCTCCTTGGTGACGTTCTTGCCGTCTTCTGTGCGCAGCAGGTTCTCGAGCAGCACCTTGAGGCTGAACGGGAGGGTCTCGTGACCCTCGACCTGGTCGATGCGCCAGACACGGTATTCGGTGTCTGCCGCCTTGATGGTGCTCTCTGCACCGAAGCTGTTGATCGTAGACAAGGGGAACTCCTTCGCGGTCATCGAAGCGTGCAGCCAGTCTACTTGCTGCAACTGTCGGGCGATATCAATCGTTGAAGTATCTTGATATCAAGATACCTTACTCTTTGCGCCGGGGTCGACCGAAACGCTGCGGACCATCAGCCACACCACCCACAGCACTCCCGCGTAGAGCGGAGTGCCCATGAGCAGCTTGGTTGCGGCAAGCGCCTGCACGCCCGACTCCCCCATGAGGTAGAGCGGAACCTGCACGGCAAGCCTGGCTGCGAAGGTCGCGAGCAGCAGCACCGTGGCCCAGAATCCGACGCGCCTCTTGGCCGCTTCCGTGCGCCAGGCGTGCGGCTTCTCGGTGAGTGCGCCGGCGATGAGCGAGACGAGGGGCCTGCGAACCGCGAGCGTGATCAGGATGACCACGATCAGCACGCCGTTCACGATGAAGCCCCACAGGAAGTTGTTCTCGGCCCTGCCCGTCAGCAGCGCTGTCGCGGCCGAGAGCCCCACGCCGATGAGCCCGGCGAACGCCAGCATCGACTGGCCCTTCGTGATCACGCGGATGGCGACGAACAGCAGGGAGAGCCCGAGTGGCACAAGCACTGAGATCCACACATCGCGGGTGATCGTGTAGAGCAGGAGGAATAGGAAGCCGGGCGTCAGCGACTCGACGAGTCCGCGGACTCCGCCCATTGCGCTGAGCACCGCCTGGCCAGTCGGCTTCTGGTCGGGGCTCAGCTGCCCGAGCTTCGACTGCTGCAGCGCTTCTGCGAGGGGGCTGCGCTCCTGCTCCTCGGGTGTGTCTGTCACAGGTCGCTACTCGCGGCCCTTGGCCGCGGGAGCCTTGAGCGGAATCAGGTCGCGCGGAGGCATCGGCTGCTGGCCGCGGACCACGACTGTGGCGCGGAGCACGTCCACCATCGTCTCGTAGTCGGCTTCGCTGCTGGCAGCTTTGCCTGCGATCATCGCCTGCAGCATCCAGCGCGGTCCGTCGACGCCGACGATGCGCACCTGACGCTTACCGGCGTCTCCGACGGGGATGGATGCGCGGAGCTCGGGGCCGATCAGGCCGTCGACCTCTTCGACTGCCGCACCCTGCTTCTCGAGCTGCCCGAGCAGGACAGCACGCACCGAGTGCCAGATGCCCTCGCTTCGCGGAGCCGCGAATGGCTGCAGCTGCACTGTGGACTCGCCGAGAATCAGCGTCACGGCAACGACGCGCTTGGTGCGCTCTTCGACCTCGAGGCGCATCTGGAGGCCCTCGCGGGGAACGACCTTCAGGCCGCCGAGGTCGATGTAGGGGCGAACGGGCGCTTCTGCGTCGTCGAGGGGGCCGACTTCATCGCGGTCGTCGGGTGCCGACTTCTCGATGGGCTCGTACTCGACGTCAGTCTCTTCTGCTTCACTCATGCTGACTCCTGGTCTGTGGTGGTCTCGTCTGCTGCACGGTGGCCTGTCGAGCCGAAGCCACCTTCTCCGCGGTCGGATCCGGGCAGCTGCTCGACGCGGATGAACTCCGCTCGCTCCACACGCTGCACGACGAGCTGTGCGATGCGATCGCCGGGCTCGACGGAGAATGGCTCCCGCCCGAGGTTCGCGAGGATGACCTTCACTTCGCCGCGGTATCCGGCGTCGATCGTGCCCGGTGTGTTCAGCACCGTGACCCCGTGCTTCGCAGCCAGGCCGGATCGCGGATGCACGAGCCCGACGAATCCGTCGGGGAGTGCAATGCGGATGCCCGTGGCGACGAGTGCGCGATCGCCCGGTTCGAGGGTGATCGCCTCGGAGGCACGCAGGTCTGCACCCGCATCGCCCGGATGCGCGTATTCGGGAGTGTTTTCGCCTGTGACGAGTATCTGTGCGTCAGTCATCGGCACCCAGCGTAGTCGAGCTGGTGGAGAATGGAGACATGACCACGTACCGCGAACGCGTCACTCCCCCTCTGTGGGTGTTCCTTCTGACGCTCCTGCTTGTTCCCACTTCGCTCATCGTCTTCATGCCCATCGACCTGATTCTGGGATGGGTGTGCGCGATCGTCCTGGTGATCGGCGCCTGCGCGGCGCTGTGGCTCGCTTCCCCGACCATCCGAGTCGAAGGCGGGCACCTGCAGGCAGGCCGAGCGCGCATCCCGCTGACTGAGCTGGGTGCGGCAGAGGCATTCGACAAGGTCGGCGGCAGGCGGCTGCTGGGTGTCGAGTTCGACGCCGCCGCCTACCACTCGACTGCGCCTTGGGCGCTGCGCATGGTGCGAGTCGAAGTGACCGATGCGGAGGATCCGACGACGTCGTGGGTGCTGTCGAGCCGAAAGCCCGATCAGCTGGTCGCGGTGCTCAGAGAGACCGCGACCGTCTGAGATCAGCGGTGGATCAGGCGCACTCGGCACACACGGGGCCGAGCGCCGAATCGTGGTCGTACTGCAGGCGGTGCTTGACCAGGAAGCAGCTCACGCAGGTGAACTCGTCCTCCTGCGGCGGGAGGACTATCGTCTCGAGCTCGACGTCGGTGAGGTCTGCAGCGCTCAGGTCGAAGCTGCCGGGGTTGTCGGCGTCCTCGTCGGCTCCCGAGGCGGGGCGCGACGGAACGCGTTCCTTGAGCGCCTCGATCGAATCGGAGTCGTCTTCGGTCTTGCGCGGAGCGTCGTAGTCAGTTGCCATCCGTGGTCCTTCAGGTGGTGGTTAATGCGTGAACTCGGCGCACAGTATGCACGACTATCGACATGGATGCAAATGCCCTCACGGGAATCAGCGGATGTGCATGTCGAATGCCGGGCCACGCGTCTGTTCGCACCGACGCACGGCGCGCCTCCCCGAACAGAACGCACGTGTGGCCAGAATATTTCACGAACGCGCCCTTAAGGAGCAATACGCATGGAACGACTCACCGTAATCGGTGTCGAGGACGACACGCTGATCGTGGAATCCGCCGGCGGCAAGCGCTTCGGCATTGCGGTCACTGACGTGCCGAACCTGACACGACGCCCTTCGAGCGAGCATGTCAAGCGCAAAGCATCGCCGCGCGAGATCCAGACGCTCATCCGCCAGGGAATGACCGCAGCAGAGGTCGAGAAGACCACGGGCGAAGAGCTCGAGTACATCGAGCGGTTCGAAGCGCCTGTTCTCGCAGAGCGCGCGCACATCCTCGAGCGCGCTCGAGCCACGCCCGTCGCGAGCGGCGACCTCGACCCCCTGGCCGGCGAGCGCACGTTCGAGTCGGCCATGACCGAACGCCTGGACGAGCTCGGCGCGACCGGTGTCGAATGGCTCTCGTGGCGTGAGGTCGATCGCGGCTGGGTCATCAGGCTCACCTTCACGGCCGACGGCAACCAGACCGACGCCCAGTGGGCATTCGACCACCGCAAGCAGACGCTGCAGCCGCTCGGCAAGGAGTCCAAAGCGCTGAGCCAGAGCGCAGATCCGACGAGCGTCCTGGTGCCGCGGCTGCGACCGGTCGCCGCACAGGAGCCCCAGTCCCCCGCTCCGCAGGAGGCAAAGCCCGAGGCGGCAGCTGAGCCCGCGGCCAGCGCTGCCAAGACAGAGGCACCCGAGCAGCCGCAGCAGACGCGACAGCGACCGCAGCGATTCGACTCAGGAGCCTTCCGCGCCCTGCCCACCGAGCGCGACAGCCAGCCGTCGGCGCCTGAGCTCGCAGCAGAAGAGGCGCCGCGTCGCACCGCACGCGACGCTGCAGCGGCCCGCTCGAGCCGACCTGCAACCGAGCCCAGCCACACCGCTGACCTGCTCGACGCCCTTCGCCGTCGTCGCGCCGAACGCGACGCGGCGGCATCGTCGGCATCGGCTGCCAGTGCGCCGGCAGAAGAAGAGGACACACCCCTCTTCCAGGTCGAAGAGACCGAGCCCGCTGAGAAGCCAGCGGCTGATGACGACGGACGCCACCACACCTCGCCGCTGTCGCCCGGCAAGCGCAAGGGATCACGCGCGTCCATGCCGAGCTGGGACGAGATCGTCTTCGGGTCGCGCGGCGACGACGCCTAACGGCCGGTGCGCCAAGCCCCGAGGCGGATGAGCGGAACAAGCAGCTCGTCATCGGTCATGCTGCCGTGCTGCCCGATCATGCCCCGTGCTGCGTCCTGCTCGTCGAAGTAGTGCGCGTGCCTGCCTCGGCTGAGGATGAACACGTCACCCAGCCGCGGCAGCACTTCGGGGTCGACGCGGCCGAGGGCGCCGGAATCCACGAGCTCTTCGCGAGACGCCACCCAGGCGGTCTTGCCCAGCGCATCCGACAGCTCTTCTGCGACTGCCTCTGCGGCCGCTGGATCGCGCAGCCGCAGCTGGC
The DNA here is from genome assembly GCF_900163565.1 of Agrococcus casei LMG 22410. GTDB lineage: Bacteria > Actinomycetota > Actinomycetes > Actinomycetales > Microbacteriaceae > Agrococcus > Agrococcus casei. The sequence goes on along the minus strand of NZ_FUHU01000026.1, from coordinate 165,319 downwards.
GCCCCCTCGGCTCGCCGGCCAGGCCGTCCAGCTGCGGCACGTCATCCGCGTCGAGCAGCACATGCTTGTCTTCAGGAACATCGACCATCCCGTGGTCTGCCGTGACCGCGATTCCCGCATCGGGGTTCGCTGCGGCGAGATCAGCCAGCAGGCCGTCGATCTCCTCGAGCTTCGACACCCACGCATCGCTAGCGACGCCCCCCGAGTGGCCGAGGCGGTCCAGCTCGGGCAGATATAGGTAGGTCACGTCATGAGTCCGGGCCGCTTCGCTCGCCGCTTCGACGCGATTCGACAGCCGGTCATGACCGATGTACTCGGCTCCGCGCAGGATCGCCGCGGTGAACCCGCTGGAACGGTGCTTGGCCTCTGACACGACCGCGCATCCGTCTCTCCAGAGGGGCTGAGAGCGCTGATGCGCCACCGGATCCATGTCTGCGCCCCAGTCGCGCAGCTGGTTGCGCACCCCGACACCGGGCACGAACGCGTCGTAGCCCACGATGCCGTGCGTGCCGGCCGAGGCCCCTGTCGCCAGCGAGGCGAGGGCGGATGCGGTGGTCGTCGGGAATCCGGAGACCAGCGGTTTCGAGGCGGGCGCTAGGAATCGCGCGTGTCCGCTGTGGGCCTTCAGCTGCATGTGGCCGAGGCCGTCGATGACCACCACGATCGCTTTCTGCACAGCGGAGAAGCCGAGCGCATTGTCGCTTGCGGCGACCGCGCCGAGGCAACTGCGGAGAACGTCGGCAAGGCGCGGGGAATCGGGCTTCAGCGGGGGTAGCATCTCCTCAGCCTATGACTGAGAACACTGCAACGCACGAGCGTATCGATGAGATTGACGTAGCCGACGAGATGCGCGGCTCGTTCCTCGAGTACGCCTACTCCGTTATCTATGCACGCGCCCTGCCCGATGCCCGCGACGGGATGAAGCCCGTGCAGCGCCGCATCATCTTCCAGATGACGAAGATGGGCCTGACCCCCGACAAGTCGCACGTCAAGAGCGCAAGAGTCGTCGGTGACGTCATGGGCAAGCTGCACCCGCACGGCGACACCGCGATCTACGACGCGCTGGTCAGGCTCGCCCAGCCGTTCACGATGCGCCTGCCGCTGGTCGACGGGCACGGCAACTTCGGCTCGCTCGACGACGGTCCAGCCGCAGCCAGGTACACCGAGGCTCGGCTCGCACCGGCTGCTCTCGCCCTGACGGACGGACTCGACGAGGACGTCGTCGACTTCGTGCCCAACTACGACAACCAGTACCAGCAGCCCGACGTGCTGCCGGCGGCCTACCCGAACCTGCTCGTCAACGGAGCCAGCGGCATCGCGGTGGGCATGGCCACGAACATGGCACCGCACAACGTGGTCGAGGTCGTCAACGCCGCCAAGCACCTGCTGGCGAACCCCAAGGCGACCGTCGAAGAACTCATGGAGTACCTCCCCGGCCCCGACCTTCCCGGCGGCGGTGTCATCGTCGGACTCGACGGCATCAAGCAGGCATACGAGACCGGTCGCGGATCATTCAAGACTCGCGCCCGCACATCGATCGAGCGAACAGGCCGCCGATCGCAGATCGTCGTGACTGAGCTGCCGTACCTCATCGGTCCCGAGCGGATCATCGAGAAGATCAAAGACGGCGTCTCGAGCAAGAAGCTGCAGGGGCTCGCGTCGATCGACGACCTCACTGACCGCAAGAACGGCATGCGTCTCGTCATCGGCGTCAAGACCGGGTTCGACCCCGAGGCAGTGCTCGAGCAGCTGTTCAGACACACACCTCTTGAAGACGGCTTCTCCATCAACGCGGTCGCGCTCGTCAACGGCCGGCCTGCCACGATGTCGCTGACCGAGCTCCTCAAGGTCTACCTCGACCACCGCCTCGAAGTCGTCACGCGACGCAGCCAGTTCCGACTCGACCGCAAGCGCGAGCGACTGCACCTCGTCGAGGGCCTCCTGGTAGCCATCACAGACATCGACGAGGTCATCCAGGTCATCCGCTCGAGCGACGACAGCGCCCAGGCTCGCGAGCGGCTGATGAGCGTCTTCGACCTGACTGAGCTGCAGGCCGAGTACATCCTCGAGCTGCGCCTGCGCCGCCTCACGCGATTCTCGCGCATCGAGCTCGAGACCGAGAAGGACGAGCTGCTTGCGGCAATCGCAGAGCTCGAGTCGATCCTCGCCTCGCCGACTCGCCTGAAGAAGGTCGTCGCAGACGAGCTCGACGCATCCGCCGACTCCCTCGGCACCGAGCGACGCACGCTGCTCACGAACGGCAGCGCGACTCCGGCGAGGCCCGCGAAGGGCGCCGTCAGCCTCGAGCTCGCCGACGAGCCCGCCACAGTGCTGCTGAGTGCGACCGGCCGGCTGCTGCGGATCGACACTGCTGAGGCGCTGCCCGCACCGTCAAGGCGGTCGAGACACGATGCCATCCGTGCCGAAGTGCGCACGAGCACGCGCGGTGCATTCGGCATCGTCACGAATCGCGGACGAATCCTGCGAGCGACACCGACCGATCTTCCGTCGGTGCCGCCCTCGAGCATCGGCATGGCGGCCGGTGTGAAGCTGAAGGATCTCGCACCCGGCATGGAGCGAGGCGAGCGTCCACTGACGATCGTGTCGCTGGCAGAGGACTCGACGATGCTCGTGGCGACAGCGGCAGGCAGCGTGAAGCGGGTCAAAGCGACTGCCGTGTCAGACAAGCCAGAGAGCAGCATCATTGCTCTCAAGCCCGGTGACGAGGTCGTCGGTGCCACAGCAGCAGACGATGACGCATGGATCGTGCTCGTATCGAGCGACGGACAGCTGCTCAGATTCCAGGCGAGCCAGGTGAACCCGCAGGGTGCCGGTGCCGCAGGCATGAAGGGCATGTCACTGAAGGACGACGCCAAGGTAATCTTTGCGGCAGCCGTGACGGAAGACGCTCAGGTCGTGACCGTCACCGCTGGAGCCGAGACCCTGGCGGGACTCGACGAGTCACGTGTCAAGGTCACACCGCTCGAGGAGTTTCCGCGCAAGGGCCGAGCGACCGGAGGCGTTGCCAGCCACCGCATGCTGCGCGGCGAGCATTCGCTCTCACTGGCATGGGCCGGCATCCAGCCACTGGCGCAGGGCCGCGACGGCTCGCTCAGGCAGCTGCCTGCAGACGCAGCTCCTCGCACGGGCTCTGGCGTCTCGCTCGAGCAGTCGGTGGACATCGTCGGCTCCCGGATCGGAGCCGTGAGTGAGTGAGCCCGGTTTTCCGAGTGCACCTGTTCACGACCCACAGCTGATCATCCTCGGCGGTGCCTCGGGCTCAGGCAAGTCGTATCTGGCTCGCAAGTTTGGTCGCCCGCACGTGGAGCTCGACTCGTTCTACCGCGAGATCGACGACGACTCCCCCGAGCTTCCGCTTCCGCGCACCGAATACGACGAAGTCGACTGGGACGACGACGGCACCTACGACGCCGATCATGCCGCGGATGCCATTGAGCGCCTCATGCAGCACGGCAGCGTGTCGATGCCCGAGTACAGCATCCCCGTGTCGCGCAGAACGGGCACCCGGCAGGTGCGCGTGACACGCGGGCCGGTCGTCGCTGAAGGCATCTTCGCCGGCGTCGTCATGCAGCGGCTGCAGCAGCGCGACGTCGCACTGCACGCCTGGTACATCACCGAGCCCCGGGCCGTCACAGCATTGCGGCGCTTTGCCCGCGACGTTGCTGAGCGACGCAAGCCGATCCCCCACCTGGTCAGACGCGGTGCGAGCCTCTACCGAGCAGAATCGTCGCTGCGCCGCCAGGCGCAGGAAGACGGCTTCGAGCTGATCCGCAAGTCGCGAGCCAAGCGGCTGCTGCGCGCGATCTAGGCGTCGATCCGATCGCGGTCGATCTGGCTGCTCATGATGAGGTCGCGTCTGGGAGTGACGTCGTTGCCCATGAGCAGGTTGAAGATCTGCTCTGCCGCTTCGCCGTCCTGAATCGTCACGCGGCGCAGGGTGCGCTTCGTGCGATCCATCGTGGTCTCTGCGAGCTGGTCGACGTCCATCTCTCCGAGTCCCTTGTAGCGCTGCGGCGGCTCGACCCACTTCTTGCCTGACTTGCGCAGCCGCGTGAGCACCTGGTGCAGCTCTTCGTCGGAGTGCGTGTAGATGATCTCGTCGGGCTTGCGCGCATGCTTGACCTGAACTCGGTGCAGCGGCGGCACCGCGGCGTAGACGCGACCGGCTTCGATGAGCGGACGCATGTAGCGGTGCAGCAGCGTCAGGATCAGGGTGCGGATGTGCGCTCCGTCGACATCGGCGTCAGAGAGGATGATCAGCTTGCCGTAGCGGATCTGGCTGATGTCGAACGAACGGCCTGAGCCGGCGCCGATGCACTGCATGATCGCCGCGCACTCGGCATTCGCAAGCATGTCGGCGACAGAGGCCTTCTGCACGTTCAGGATCTTTCCGCGGATGGGCAGAATCGCCTGGTACTCGGAGTCTCGCGCTGGTTTGGCGGTTCCGAGGGCAGAGTCACCCTCGACGATGAACAGCTCGGTGTCTTCGACGCTCTTCGATCGGCAGTCTGCGAGCTTCGCCGGCAGCGATGACGATTCGAGTGCGGACTTGCGCCGTGCAGTCTCTTTCATGGCACGCGCTGAGATGCGCGCCTTCATCTCGGAGACGACCTTCTCGAGCAGCGTGCTCGTTGCGGTCTTGTCTTCGCGCTTGGAGGATTCGAATCGCTCAGCCAGCGACTGCGAGACGACCTGCGACACGATCTGTCTGACCGGTGGCGTGCCGAGCACCTCCTTGGTCTGCCCTTCGAACTGCGGCTCAGGCAGGCTCACAGTGACCACGGCTGTCAGGCCGGCGAGCACGTCGTCCTTGTCGAGCTTGTCGCTGCCAGCCTTGAGCTTTCGCGCATTCTGGGCGACACGATCTCGAAGCGTCTTCGTGAGCGACTGCTCGAAGCCGGCGAGGTGGGTTCCGCCCTTGGGCGTCGCGATGATGTTGACGAACGAATGCACCGTCGTCTCGTAGCCTGTGCCCCACCGCAGCGCGATGTCGACCGTGCACTCACGCTCGACCTCGGCCGAGACCATGTGGCCGGTCTTCTCATCGAGCACCGGCACGGTCTCGCTGAAGCTCTTGACTCCCTGGAAGCGCCATGCGGGCGTGAGCTCTTCATCGGGCGCGAGGTACTCGACGAACTCGCTGATGCCGCCCTCGTACTGGAACCGCTGCTCCTGCACTTCTTCGCCGCGCTCATCGGTGAGCGTGATGGCGAGACCGGGCACGAGAAATGCCGTCTGACGGGCCCTGCGGACGAGATCGTCGAACTGGAACTCAGCGCCCTTCGTGAAGATCTGCGGGTCTGCCCAGTACCGGACACGGGTTCCCGTCGTCTTCTTCGTGACCTTGCCGGTCTTGCGCAGCTCCTTGCCGTCGGGGCTGGGGGCCGAGGGGCTGTCGGGCGCGGGTTCGCCGCTGTCGTGGAACACGACGGGCTTGCCGCGCTCGAAGCTCATCGACCAGGTCGCCCCATCACGGTCGACCTCGACGTCGAGGCGCTGCGACAGCGCATTCACGACGGATGCGCCGACACCGTGGAGCCCGCCCGATGACGAGTAGGCGCCGCCGCCGAACTTTCCGCCGGCGTGCAGCTTCGTGAAGATGACCTCGACGCCGGTGAGTCCCGTGCGCGGCTCGATGTCGATGGGAAGGCCGCGGGCCTTGTCTCGGACCTCGACGCTGCCGTCGGGATGGAGCACGACCTCGATCTCGGTGCCGTGCCCTGCGAGAGCCTCGTCCACGGAGTTGTCGATGATCTCCCAGAGGCAGTGCATGAGGCCGCGAGAGTCGGTGGATCCGATGTACATGCCCGGACGCTTCCGGACAGCCTCGAGCCCCTCGAGCACCGAAAGATGTCGCGCAGTGTAGTCGGCAGCCGCCACGTGAAGTTCTCCTTGTCGTCAGCCTTAACACTCTACGGAATGCGGGACCGTCCGGGCGGTTGCCACGCTGTTCGCGCATCCGCTACGCCCCCGGCGAAACACACCGCAATTCGTCAGACTGAGGCCAATGCGTATGACACGATGGAAAGCCAAGAAGGAGGTCACTATGGAACAGACAGTTGCACTTGAGCACGATCACGAGGCGACGGCTCCGCTCAGCGCACTCGACCGGTGCGACAGCTGCGGCGCACAGGCATACGTGCGAGTCACGATGGCTTCCGGTCCGCTGCTCTTCTGTGCTCACCACGCATCGAAGCACAAGAGCAAGCTGCACCCCATGGCAGAGGTTTGGCACGACGAGAGCGACAAGCTCGTCGGCGCATGAGTCGCAGAAGCACAGAAGAGGAGGGCCCCGATCGGGCCCTCCTCTTCTTCGTGTGGTGCGGCGCTCGCTACTCGAGGTAGTCGCGCAGCGCCTGCGATCGCGACGGGTGGCGCAGCTTGGCCATCGTCTTCGACTCGATCTGGCGGATGCGCTCGCGTGTCACGCCGAAGGTGTCGCCGATCTGGTCGAGCGTCTTCGGCATGCCGTCGCCGAGGCCGAAGCGCATCTTGATGACGCCCGCTTCGCGCTCTGACAGCGAGTCGAGGAGTGATTCGAGCTGGCGCTGCAGCATCGTGAAGCCGACTGCATCGGCCGGAACGACTGCCTCGGTGTCTTCGATCAGGTCGCCGAACTCCGAGTCGCCGTCTTCACCGAGCGGCGTGTGCAGCGAGATCGGCTCGCGACCGTACTTCTGCACTTCGACGACCTTCTCGGGCGTCATGTCGAGCTCGTGGGCAAGCTCTTCAGGAGTCGGCTCGCGGCCGAGGTCCTGCAGCATCTGCCGCTGCACGCGTGCCAGCTTGTTGATGACCTCGACCATGTGCACCGGGATGCGAATGGTGCGGGCCTGGTCGGCCATGGCGCGGGTGATTGCCTGACGGATCCACCAGGTTGCATACGTCGAGAACTTGAAGCCCTTCGTGTAGTCGAACTTCTCGACTGCACGGATGAGGCCCAGGTTGCCCTCCTGGATGAGGTCGAGGAACTGCATTCCGCGGCCTGTGTAGCGCTTCGCGAGCGATACCACCAGGCGCAGGTTTGCGCCCAGGAGGTGGCTCTTCGCACGCTGGCCGTCACGAGCGATCGTCTTGAGCTCGCGCTTCAGCTTGGGCGTGATGCTGCCTTCTCCGCCGAGACGCTCCTCTGCGAAGAGGCCGGCCTCGATGCGCATCGCAAGGTCGACTTCCTCCGCCGCGTTCAGCAGCGCGACCTTGCCGATCTGCTTCAGGTAGTCCTTGACGGGGTCAACGGTCGCACCCGTGATCTGGGTCGACTGCACGCCCTCGTCATCTTTGGAGCTGATGACCATTGCGCCCTTGGGCAGCACCTTCGGCTCGACGGCCTCGTCTGGCTCATCCGACTCTTCGACAACGCCATTCGCCTCGATGACGACCGGCGCGACAACAGCCTTCTTCGTGGCGGCACGCTTTCGCGTGGCAGCCGGAGCGGCCTTGGCAGGCGTCTTCTTGGCAGCGGCAGGCTTCTTCGCTGCAGCGGTCTTTGCTGCGGTGGTCTTCGATGCGGTGGTCTTCGACGCTGCCGTCGTCTTCTTGGCAGGTGCGGCCTTGGCTGCCGTGGTCTTGGTGGCCGTCGTCTTTGCGGCGGCGGTTTTTGCAGCAGCTGTCTTGGCCGCCGTGGCCGGCTTCTTGGCAGCCGCAGTCTTGGTTGCAGGAGCCTTGGCAGCTGCAGTCTTGGTCGCTGCCGCGGGCTTCTTCGCAGCCGTCGTCTTGGCGGCAGCGGTCTTGGTCGCTGTGGCCGGCTTCTTCGCAGCAGGTGCCTTGGCGGCCGCAGTCTTCGTGGCTGCAGTCTTGGCAGCTGCAGTCTTCGTTGCTGTGGTTTTCGTCGCTGTGGTCTTGGCGGCCGTCGTCTTGGCAGCCGGCTTCTTCGCAGCGGCGGTCGTGGTCTTCGCTGGCGCCTTCTTGGCAGCCGTCGCCTTGGCTGTTGTGTCGTTCGCGTTGCTGGCGGGGGACATTAGACTCCGTCCGGTTGGATGCGCCACCACCCGTATTTGGGCAGTCGTTAGACCCAAGTCAAGTCTGCCTGCGGGCACGCTTGCTGGGTCTGTCACCATTATAACCGCACGTTTGCATATCCCATTCCCAGGGAGCTGCGCAAGACCCTACTTTCTGAGCCGGCGAGCCAGTGCAGTCCACAGCGGAGCGACGGTGACGCCCTCTTCTTCGCGCAGCGTGGCACGCGTCCTGCGTCTCGTGATGATGATCATGGTGATGCCGAGCAGGAGCGGCAGGAACTGGAACGAGAGGGCGATCCTGAAGGAGTCCCAGTCGTACAGGCCGACTTCGGGGCCGCGGATCCTGCTGGTGATGTCGAGCAGCAGCCCGATGGCGCCGACAGTCGTGAAGGAGGCGATGAAGCCGCCCATGTTCACGATGCCGTTGGCCGCACCGAGCGAGCGAACCGGGTTGAAGGTGCGCGCGAAGTCGAAGCTGATCATGCTGCCGGGCATGCCGATGGCCATGGCGACGAACAGCCACGCCAGCAGCCAGAATGGTGGTTCGGGAACCGCCAGCACCACTGCCCAGAGCACCACGATCTGCCATGCGATCGCCAGGATGACGGACGACCTTCGCATCGGGAAGCGTGATGCGAGCATGCCGAGCACAGGACCGCAGATGCCTCCCGCGATGATGATGCCGGTGAAGATGAGGCTTGTCTGCTCGAGGGTGAATCCGAGCCCCGCGGTCAGCACCGGCTGCCCCCACATGAGGAGGAAGACGGTGCCGGCGAACTGCGTGCTGAAGTGCGACCAGAATCCGAGCTGGGTTCCTGGGCGGAGCAGCGTGCGCTTGAAGCGCTTCCACGTCGCGCCAGTTCCGGGGAGCTCGATGGTGTTCGTCGGTGGCAGCGTGTGCCCGGCCGGAGCATCTGCGAGGAACAGCACGCAGAGCACGAACGCGACGACGCCGAGCATCGACACAGACCCGAATGCCCATTCCCACCCGTGCTGCGTGAGGATCCAGGCGAAGGGGATCGCTGAGAGCAGCTGGCCGATCAGTCCGACGATGCCCACCAGCTGCGAGAGCTGCGGCAGCAGGCGACCTCGGAACCAGTTCGGGAGCAGCCGCATGATGCAGATGAACGTGGCGGCGTCGCCGATTCCCACGAACATGCGGCCGATGACCGCAACCCACAGTTCGGGGGCAAACGTCACGAGCGCCTGACCGAGCGTCATCACGATGGCGCCGATCGCGATGAGCGCCCTCGGCCCGAACCGGTCTGCCAGCAGTCCGACCGGAATCTGCATGGCGGCGTAGACCGCCAGCTGCAGCATGCCGAGCGTGGAGAGGGCGGATGCGCCCGCATCGAACCGGTCAGCTGCGGTCGTCGCCGCGATTCCGAGTGTGGATCGATGCAGGGTTGCGGTGAGGTACGCGAAGGTGGCGATCCCGAAGATCAGCCAGGATCTCCTGCTGTTCACAGACGGCCCGAATCCTCGCCGCCGGAGTCCTTTCGCATCGCGAGGAACCTTTGGAGATCGGCCGCGATGTCGTCTGCTGACGGAACATCGCCATCCTCGTCGACGAGCGGAGATCGCACGTCAGCCTCGTTCATGAACGCGTCGTACCGGGCTTCGAGGCTCTTCACCAGTGTCGACAGCTCGTCGTGCTCGCCGATCTGCTGGGCCACTGCCTGATGGAACTCGCGGTCTGCCTTGCGCAGCGACTCGGTGCGGAACAGCAGGCCCGTGGCATTCGTGATGCTCTCGAGCGCGGTGAGCGCTGGCCCCGCATAGCCGGAGTCGCCGATGTAATGGGGCACGAGCACGCAGAACGTTGCATAGGGCCAATGCTCGCTCAGGCGGTATTCGAGCAGCAGCACGACCGAGCCGGGGATGCGCGACGACGGGCGCCAGGCTGAGTAGCGCTCGATGAGCTCGGGCTGGTTGCCGGAGACCGTCGTGGCAAGGGGTCGCGTGTGCGGAACCGGCATCGCCGCGGAGATGACCGATGTGACGCTCGCGACTTCGAGCCGCTTCGCATACTCCATCACCTCGGCTGTGAAGCGATCCCACATCCAGTCGGGCTCAGGGCCGCTGAGCAGGATGAAGCTTCTCCCTGCGTCGTCCTGGGCGAGGCTGAGGGCAAGCGTGTGCGGCGTGTAGGAGGCGACGCGATCCTCTTCGAAGTCCATCGGCGGGCGCCTGGACCTGTGGTCGATCAGCACGTCGGTGTCGAAATCGACGAGAAGACGGTGATCGAGGGTCTCGATTATCGTCGCCGCAGCGAGTTCGCCGACGCCCGCGGCATCGGCGTAGCCGTGCATGGCTATCACAAGGTGCAGGCCCCGAGGGATCCGATCGAGGTCTTCGACTTCGATGCTGAGTCGGTTGCTGCGCATGCCTCCACCCTATCGCCGCGGCTATGCTCGAAGCATGTCTATTCCCTCTCTGTCCATCATCGCCAGCCCCGACGATGCAACCGCCGACATCGTCGTCCACGGAGTGCAGAAGACCTCCGACGGACCGGTCGCCCCCGGCATGTCGCCTGAACAGCTCAAGCAGCTGGGTGCGACCGGTGCACGCGGCCAGTTCGTGCGATCCGTTGTCGACGGCACTGTCACAGGCTTCGTGGGTCTCGGCGCCGACACCTCGAGCTCTTCGCTCCGTGCCGCGGCCGCAAGCGCCGTTCGCGCACTCGGCGATGTCCCCCAGGTCGCACTCGCCCTTCCCGTGGCGTCCGACAGCGACGCATCCGCAGTGCTCGAAGGCGCAGCACTCGGCGCGTACTCGTTCCAGGGCAGCAAGAGCCGCGACCCCGAGCTGTTCGCACGCGAAGTCCAGGTCGCAGTCGGCGAGGCCCACTGCACCGACTCCGTCGTGCGCTCTGCGCGTCTGATCTCCGAGGCCGTCCACATCGCCCGTGACCTCGTGAACACTCCCCCGAACCACCTGACCCCTGAGATCTTCGCCGACCGCGTGGCTGAAGAGGCCGCAGGAGACTCCGTCAGCGTCACGGTGCTCGACGACCAGCAGCTGCGCGACGAGGGCTTCGGTGGAATCTCTGGAGTCGGCCAAGGATCCTCGAACCCGCCGCGTCTCGTCGTCGTCGACTACAACCCCGGCCCCGATGCACCGAAGTTGGCGCTCGTCGGCAAGGGAATCACGTTCGACACCGGCGGCATCTCGCTCAAGCCCTCGAAGTCGATGATCGGCATGAAGACCGACATGGCCGGTGCCGCAACCGTCTACGCGGCCGTGCTCGCGATCGCTCGCCTCGGCCTGCCCATCCGCGTGTCGGCGTACCTCTGCCTCGCAGAGAACGTGCCGTCGCACACGTCGATCAAGCCTGAAGACGTGCTCGTCATGCGCGGCGGCAAGACCGTCGAGGTGACCAACACCGACGCTGAGGGCCGCCTGGTCCTCGCCGACGGCATCCGCTACGCCATCGAGCAGGGCGCCGATGCAGTCATCGACGTGGCCACCCTCACAGGCGCTCAGGTCGTCGCACTCGGCAACCGCTACACCGGTGTCATGGGCAACAACGACCAGGTGCTCGAGCAGTTCCTCAAGGCCGCAGACGCAGCCGACGAGCCTGCATGGCCCATGCCGATCCCCGACGACTACGCAGAGAAGCTCGAGTCGCCGGTCGCCGACCTGCAGAACGCCCGCGTAGGCCACCCCGACGGCGGCATGCTGCTGGCAGGCGCGTTCCTTCGCGAGTTCGTCGAGGACGAGGGCCGCGAGACGCCTTGGGTGCACGTCGACTTCGCTGGTCCTGCATCGAACGGCGGCAAGGCGTACGACTGGAACCCTTCAGGCGCCACAGGAGTCATGGTGCGCACCCTCGTCGAGTTCGCTGCCGGCTATCGCGCCAAGTGAACCGAATCATCAACTCTCATCCCAATACCTACTAGGCTTGATGCAAAGTGCCAGTCACTGCATCAGGCGTCATAACAGCACCGAAAGTTAAGGAGCACGCGCGTGTCAGACCAGAACTTTGACATCGTCGTTCTGGGTGGTGGAAGCGCAGGCTACGCAGTCGCGCTTCGCGCCGTTCAGCTCGGCAAGACCGCAGCAATCGTCGAGAAGGACAAACTGGGCGGAACATGCCTGCACCGAGGGTGCGTCCCGACCAAGGCGACGCTGCACTCGGCAGAGCTCGCCGACGAGGCCCGCAGCGCCGGAAACTACGGCATCGACGTAGAGTTCAAGGGCGTTGACGCAGCCAAGGTCAAGAGCTTCCGCGACGGCATCGTGTCGTCGAAGTTCAAGGGCCTCCAGGGGCTGCTCTCCTCGAAGGGCATCACCGTCTTCGAGGGTGAAGGCAAGCTCACTGGCGACAAGACCGTCGAGGTCGGCGGCACAACGCTGACTGCAGGCAACATCGTGCTGGCTACGGGCTCGTACTCCAAGACGATCCCCGGACTCGACATCACCGGTCGCGTCATCGCCAGCGAGCAGGCTCTGCAGATGGACTGGACCCCGAAGCGCGCAGTCGTGCTCGGCGGCGGTGTCATCGGCGTGGAGTTCGCTTCGCTGTGGCGCTCGTTCGGAGCAGAGGTCACGATCATCGAGGGCCTGCCCCACCTCGTCCCCAACGAGGAGGAGTCGATCTCGAAGACCCTCGAGCGCTCGTTCAAGAAGCGCGGCATCGCCTTCAAGCTGGGCGCTCGCTTCTCGGGTATCGAGCAGACCGACCAGGGTGTCGTCGTCTCGACCGAGGCTGGCGACAAGTTCGAGGCGGATGTGCTGCTCGTTGCAGTCGGACGCGGTCCGGTCACGCAGAACATGGGCTTCGAAGAGGCCGGCATCGAGCTCGACCGCGGCTTCGTCACGGTCAACGACCGTCTCGAGACGAGCGTCAAGGGCATCTACGCAGTCGGCGACATCGTTCCCGGCCTGCAGCTGGCGCACCGCGGCTACCAGCAGGGCATCTTTGTCGCTGAGGAGATCGGCGGCCTGAACCCGCGGATGGTCGAAGACGTCAACATCCCCAAGATCACGTACTGCGACCCGCAGGTCGCATCGGTCGGCTACTCCGAGGCGAAGGCCAAGGAGATCCATGGCGACGATGCAATCGAGTCGTACGACTACAACCTCGCGGGCAACGCAAAGAGCTCGATTCTGGGCACCGCGGGCTTCGCGAAGATGGTGCGCGTCAAGGACGGCCCCATCGTCGGAGTCCACATGATCGGTGCCCGTGTCGGAGAGCTCATCGGAGAGGCCCAGCTGATGGTCAACTGGGACGCCTACCCCGAAGACGTCGCCGCACTCGTGCACGCCCACCCCTCGCAGAACGAGGTGCTCGGCGAGGCTGCCATGAAGCTTGCCGGACAACCCCTGCACGCGGTCTGAATCAGGAGAGAAGTTCACCATGACTGACATCAAGCTGCCGGAGCTCGGCGAGAGCGTCACCGAAGGCACCATCACACGCTGGCTCAAGCAGGTCGGCGACACCATCGAGGTCGACGAGCCCATCGTCGAGATCTCGACCGACAAGGTCGACACCGAGGTGCCCTCCCCCATTGCCGGCACGATCACCGAGCTGCTCGCAGAAGAAGACGACGAGGTCGAGGTCGGTGCTGTCATCGCCCGCGTCGGCGAGCCGTCTGAGGCTGCATCCGGCTCGGCTGACGGAGGCGATGCCGAGGCAGAGGCTCCTGCAGCTGAGTCGGCTCCGGCTGAAGAGCCGGCTGCTGAGGCAGAAGCCGCGCCCGCAGAGGCTGAGGCTGCTCCTGCCGAAGAGCCCAAGAGCGACGCGCCTGCTGACGCAGGTTCGGGTGCCACGCAGGACATCAAGCTGCCGGAGCTCGGCGAGAGCGTCACCGAAGGTACGATCACACGCTGGCTGAAGCAGGTCGGCGACACGGTCGAGGTCGACGAGCCCATCGTCGAGATCTCGACCGACAAGGTCGACACCGAGGTGCCGTCGCCCGTTGCGGGCACGATCACCGAGCTGCTCGCAGGCGAGGATGACGAGGTCGAAGTCGGCGCTGTCATCGCTCGACTCGGCGACGGTTCGGCATCTGCTGGCGGCTCTGCCGAGCCAGAGCCCGCAGCCGAAGCTCCTTCGACGGAGCAGGAGGCTCCTGCCGAAGAAGCACCGGCCGAGGAAGCACCTGCTGCAGAAGCACCGGCACAGGAGGCTCCCGCTGCAGAGGCGCCTGCCAAAGAGACCGCAGCACCCCCTGCGCCCGCCGCTCCGACGCCTGCTGCGCCAGCTCCGGCTGCCGAAGAGGCAGCACCGAAGGCAGAGGCTGCAAAGCCCGAGACTGCCACCGGCGGTGCCGTGTACGTCACGCCTATCGTCCGCAAGCTCGCGGTCGAGAAGGGTGTCGCACTCGACTCGCTGAAGGGCACCGGTGTCGGAGGACGCATCCGCAAGGAAGACGTGCTCGAGGCTGCGAAGCAGGCTCCTGCCGCCTCTGAGACGGCATCTGCTCCCACTGGCGCTTCGTCGAAGCCGGGCGCTCGCATCACCGAGGCGTCGCCGCTGCGCGGCACCGACGAGAAGATGAGCCGCCTGCGCAAGATCGTCGCGACTCGCGCTGTCGAGTCGATGACGACGATGGCACAGCTGACCACGGTTGTAGAGGTCGATGTGACTCGCGTCGCTCAGCTTCGCGACCGGGTCAAGGCAGAGTTCCTCGAGACGACCGGCACCAAGCTGTCGTTCCTGCCGTTCTTCTCGCTGGCTGCTGTCGAAGCGCTCAAGGCGCACCCGAAGATCAATGCAACCGATGACGGCGAGAAGATCTCCTACCCGGCTGCTGAGAACCTGTCGATGGCTGTCGACACCGAGCGCGGACTGCTGACTCCGGTCATCAAGAACGCCGGTGACCTCAACCTGCGCGACTTCGCTGAGCAGATCGCCGACCTCGCTGCGCGCACGCGCGACAACAAGGTCACGCCTGACGAGCTCTCGGGCGGCACCTTCACCCTCACCAACACCGGCTCGCGCGGAGCCCTGTTCGACACGCCAGTCGTGTTCCAGCCGCAGCGCGCGATTCTGGGTGTCGGCACGGTCGTGAAGCGTGCTGTCGTCACTTCAGGTGCTGAGGGCGACGCCATCGGAGTCCGTTCGATGGTCTACCTGGCGCTCTCTTACGACCACCGCATCATCGACGGAGCCGACGCTGCGCGCTACCTGAGCGCAGTCAAGGCCCGTCTCGAAGAGGGCGACTTCGAGCCTGACCTCGGTCTCTAGTCGACCCACACCTCTCTGAGAAGCCAGCCGGCCTCGGTGTTCACTGCGAGCACCGAGGCCGGCTGCTCTTCGTGTGCAACCGACACGATGACGGCATCGCCGAGCTCCTGCTGCAGCTCGAGGGCTGACCCAGGGGCATATCGCCACTGAGGCTCGCCTGCGAGATCATCGGCGTAGAGCAGGGAGCCCTGCATGAGGATCGCCCGCAGGCACTCATCTGCTTGCTCATCGAGGCATCGCTCGCGCTCCTCGAGCAGCACAGCGACCGCTTCGAGAGGCTCATCAGCGTCCGCAGGCGCGAGCGACGGCGCCGACGGCGACTGGGTGGGCGCGGTCGTCGGCTGGGCAGACGACATCGTCGGCGCAGTCGTGGCGGAGACAGTCGGCTCGACGGCATCCTGTGCAGTCGAATCCGGAATCTGCACGACCGCAACAGCAGCCGCGAGCACAGCCGCCACACCCGCCCCTCCCACAATCCAGAACTTCGGTCGAATCGCACGAACGCCGTTCAGGAAGGAGGCAGTCGACTGGGTGAGCACGCCGGACACTCGAGACAGCATGCCGCGGCGCTCCTCCCGACGCAGCATCCGTCTGGTCATCGTCTGACGGATGCCTCGCTGCTGCTTCTGGTCGGCGGCCGCGTCTTGGGCATTCGACACATCACGCAGCGAGCCGACCGGCGCTGGCGGAGCCATGGTCATCAGCTCAGAAGAGACTTGACGCCAGTCGCCGCGAGCGACGGCTTCGACCACCGCGGTGCTCGGCGCCTCGAACAGCACCTCGACCAACGCCGAGAACTCCGCGCGATCTGCCTGCACAGCGGCGGATGCAGCGGCCCAGTGCGGGGTCACGCTCTCGGTCTCCGCTGCGACCGCGTGGCCGCGCAGCATGGGGGTTCCGTTGTCGGTGATGGCGATGTCAGTAGGACGCAGCGCAATCCCGGCGACACCGTTCTCGTGACAGGCGCCGATGGCGGCTGCGATCGGTGCCAGCACCGTCACCGCAACGCCAGGGGGCATGCGCGGATGTGTGCGAAGGATGTCGTCGAGGGTCTGTCTGCAGCTCGGGCGGAGCACGACCAGCGTCTCGCCCTCGCTCCAGCAGTCGACAATCCGCGTCATGTGCGGGTGGCGCGATCGTTCCGTCGCGACGACCTCTGCTGCGAGCAGCTCACGGGCTGCACCCTGTGCACAGTGCGCTTCGTACAGGTCAGCTCCGACTCTCACGAGCATGGTCGAGACGCCGTCGGATCGGAGTCTGAGGTCTCGAACGCACTCGGCCGACTCGAGATCGAGCATCGCAGCAGTTGCGGTTGGCTTCACAGTCATGCGCTGATCCTCGCGGAATCAGCGCCGAAAGGCCTGTTTCTGCGAGAACCTGTGGAGATTATCGGGTGTGGAGAGTGGTGTGTGCACAACCTGCGCGCAGGTTCAGTAAACTAGGGGGCATGGCAAAGAACGACAAAGCGAAAGAGCCCGGTCGCCTCAAGACCATGTGGCAGGTCTTCCAGATGACTCGGAAGCTCGATTCGCTGGCTCTGCCGCTCATGATCCTGGCGTTCATCGTTCCGGTTGCGCTGACGACGGTGCTCTCGTTGCTCTTCACAGAGAGCCTGCTCCTCAAGATCCTCTGGATCGTCACGGGAGTCGTCACCGGCGTTCTGCTCGCGCTGATCGTCATGGGCCGCCGCGCCGAGAGCTCTGCGATGAAGCAGATGGAAGGCCGGCCCGGCGCTGTCGGCTCCGTGCTCAAGAACGGCCTTCGCGGTGCATGGCAGTCGAGCGAGATGCCTGTTGCCGTCAACCCGAAGTCCCAGGAGGCCGTCTACCGCGCTGTGGGCAAGCCCGGCATCGTGCTGATCGCAGAGGGCACAGAGAGCCGCACGCAGAAGATGATCGTCGACGAGAAGCGCAAGATCAGCCGCATCGTGCCCAACGTCACGGTGCACGTGCTGCGCGTCGGCGAAGAGTCTGAGGTCAAGCTGGCAAAGCTGACCAAGACCATGCGCAGGCTGCCGCGCACGATCTCGAAGCCCGAAGTCATCCAGGTGACCAACCGCCTCGCAAGCATGGGCAACCTCAACTTGCCCATCCCCAAGGGTGTCGACCCGCGCAAGGTTCGCGCCGGTCGTCCCCGCTGATCCATTAACGACAGGAGCCCCATGTTCAAGGATCCCCAGGCAGTACAAGAGTTCATCCGAGAGGAGGGGATCCAGTTCGTCGACGTTCGTTTCACGGACCTCCCAGGTGTGCAGCAGCACTTCACCATCCCTGCGTCAGCCGCAGACGATGACCTCTTCACTGAGGGGCAGCTGTTCGACGGCTCTTCGATCCGCGGATTCGCAGACATCCACGAGTCTGACCTGCAGCTCATCCCCGACGTGACCACGGCGTACGTCGACCCCTTCCGCGTGGCGAAGACGCTTGTCATCATCTTCGACATCTACAACCCCCGCACCGGCGAGATCTACGATCGCGACCCGCGTCAGGTCGCGCACAAGGCCGAGCGATACCTCGAGTCCACGGGTATCGCCGACACTGCGTTCTTCGCACCTGAGGCCGAGTTCTACATCTTCGACGACGTGCGGCACGAGTCGAAGCCCAGCGGATCGTTCTACGAGGTCGACTCCATCGAAGGCGCCTGGAACAGCGGACGCCGCGAAGAAGGCGGCAACCTCGGCAACAAGACGCCGTACAAGGCCGGCTACTTCCCGGTGGCCCCTGTCGACAAGCACGCCGATCTGCGTGACGAGATCTGCATCCAGTCCGAGAAGGTCGGGCTCGAGATCGAGCGCGCGCACCACGAGGTCGGAACCGGCGGACAGGCCGAGATCAACTACCGCTTCAACACCATGGTGAAGTCGGCCGACGATGTGCTGAAGTTCAAGTACATCGTCAAGAACACCGCTGAGGAGTTCGGATGCACGGCCACGTTCATGCCGAAGCCCCTGTTCGGTGACAACGGCTCGGGCATGCACGTGCACCAGTCGCTCTGGAACGGCGGCGAACCCCTGTTCTACGACGAGTCGGGCTATGCCGGTCTTTCAGACACCGCCCGCTGGTACATCGGCGGTCTGCTGAAGCACGCCAGCGCCGTTCTCGCCTTCACGAACCCGTCGACGAACTCGTACCGTCGACTCGTCAAGGGCTTCGAAGCGCCGATCAACCTCGTGTACTCGGCAGGCAACCGCTCGGCTGCCATCCGCATCCCGATCACCGGCACGAACCCGAAGGCGAAGCGCATCGAATTCCGTGCGCCCGACTCCGCCGGCAACCCGTACCTCGGCTTCGCAGCGATGCTCATGGCTGGTCTCGACGGCATCAAGAACCGCATCGAGCCCCTCGAGCCGATCGACAAAGACCTGTACGAGCTTCCTCCCGAAGAGGCCGCGGGCATTCCGCAGCTGCCGAGCACGCTCGAAGAGGCTCTGCAGGCCCTCGAAGCCGATCAGCAGTTCCTCCTCGAAGGCGGAGTGTTCACAGAAGACCTGATCCGCACCTGGATCGACTACAAGCGCGAGCACGAGATCACACAGCTTGCGCTGCGTCCTCACCCGCACGAGTTCGAGCTCTACTACGGCGTCTAGCGAGACAAGAAGAGGCGGCGGCACCTGCACAGGGTGCCGCCGCCTCTTCTGTGCTCACTCCTCGAAGAAGAGCTGTTCGAAGATCCTGCGCGACCGCCTCGTGGCGTGCAGGTAATCCTCTTCAAGCGCCGCTGCGCCGCCAGCCGGGTACCCGAGAATGCGCGCGACAGACTCGAGCTGCGCCCGATTGTGCGGCAGTACGTCGATGGTGCGCGCCTGCGCCAGCGAGAGCGCATTGCGCAGCCGGCTGCTCAGCATCCATGCCTCTCGCAGCGTGTCTGCCTGCATCCGCGCGATCACCTCGTGCTCGACAAGAGCGTCGAGCGCATCGAGCGTCGACGGCGTCTGCAGCTCCGGGTGCTCCCCCACATGCTGCAGCTGCAGCAGCTGCACAAGCCACTCGACGTCTGAGAGCGAGCCTGACCCCAGCTTGAGGTGCCTTGCACGCTCGGCATTCTGCGGCAGGCGCTCTGACTCGACCCTGGCCTTGATCCTTCGGATCTCACGGGCGTCGCGAGCGGTGAAGCGGCCGGAGTAGCGGATGGGGTCGATGAGGCCGATGAAGTCGTCTGACAGCGAGGCGTCTCCGGCGAGGGGTGCTGCTCTGAGGAGTGCCTGCGCCTCCCACACTTCGCTCCATCGCTCGTAGTACGACGCGTAGCTCTTCAGCGAGCGCACGAGCGGCCCCTTGCGGCCCTCAGGGCGCAGGCCGGGGTCGAGCTCGAACTTGATCTGACGATCGCGCACGGTCTCTGCCAGCTTGCGCACGAGGGCGGTTGCGCGCTCGACCGAGCCTTCAGGTCCGCGCACGACGTACAGCACGTCGATGTCGCTGCCGAAGCCGATCTCGCTGCCGCCGGTGCGTCCCATCGAGAGCACTGCGAACTCGTAGTCGCGATCGGGTTCGTGCAGGCGGATGCCCGCATCGATCACAGCGCGTGCGATGCTGACCAGCGTCTCGGCGGTCTCGATGGGGTCAGCGATGCCGACGGCACTCGCCATGGCAGCCCGAAGCAGCTCGCGTCGGCGGATGTGACGCAGCCCGTCTGCGGCTGCAGCGGCGTCGTCCTTGTGGCGCTTGACGATGGCAAGGGCCTCCTCGCGCAGTGCAGCCTCTGTTCTCGGTGCCAGCCGCTGATCGGTGCCGATCCACGACGCCGACTCGGGCATCCGCTCCATGAGACCCGCGATGAGCTTGGAGGTCGACAGCAGGAAGGTCAGCCTCTCTGCGGCGACTTTCGAGTCGCGCAGCATGCCGAGGAACCAGGGGCTGTCGCCGAGCGACTCGCTGAGGCGACGGAATGCCACCAGGCCGGAGTCGGGGTCTGGCCCCTCGCCGAACCACTGCAGCAGCACGGGCAGCAGCACCTTCTGAATCTGCGACCTGCGCGAGACCCCGCTCGTCAGCGCTGCGATGTGCTGCAGCGCAGTCTTGGCGTCGGCAAAGCCGATGGCGCCCAGTCGCGAGACCGCCTGATCGCTGGTGAGCCGGATCTGATCGTCGGGCAGCGCGGCGACAGCGCTCAGCAGAGGCCTGTAGAAGATGCGCTGGTGCAGCTCGCGCACGTCGCGCTTCACGGTCTGCCAGCGCTCCATGAGGCGGTCTGCGCTGCTGGCGCCTGCCGCCCTGGCAAGCCTTCTGAGGTCTTCCTGCTCCTCAGGCATGAGGTGGGTCCGAGACATGCGCCAGAGCTGCAAGCGGTGCTCGAGCAGGCGCAGGAATCGGTAGTGCTCTGCGAATTCGGTTGCGTCGGATCGACCGATGTAGCCGCCTTCGCTCAGGGC
Source organism: Agrococcus casei LMG 22410 (assembly GCF_900163565.1). Classification (GTDB taxonomy): domain Bacteria; phylum Actinomycetota; class Actinomycetes; order Actinomycetales; family Microbacteriaceae; genus Agrococcus; species Agrococcus casei. The sequence continues at coordinate 144,774 of NZ_FUHU01000026.1, read as the reverse complement.
GCTGAGCGCAGGCAGCGTGCCTCGATGCCGGATGCCGTCGTCGGTGGCGCCGTGCACGAGCTGCAGCAGCTGCACGGTGAACTCGATGTCACGCAGGCCGCCGGGGCCAAGCTTCAGCTGCCGAGCCGCTTCGTCGCTTGCGATGTGCTCTGTGACTCGCTCGCGCATCCGATGCACTGACTCGACGAACCCGTCGCGTGCCGACGAGTTCCAGACGAACGGCGCGATGGCGGCTTCGTATTCGGCACCGAGCTCGGCGTCTCCGGCCACGTGACGGGCCTTCAGCAGGGCCTGGAACTCCCAGTCCTTCGCCCAGCGCTCGTAGTACGCGACATGCGAGCTCAGGGTTCTCGTGAGTGCGCCGTCCTTGCCCTCTGGCCGGAGGTTCGAGTCGACTTCCCAGAGGGCGGCCTCGCGTGCCAGAGCCGAGCATGCAGCGATGGTGTCGCGGGCCAGGTCACGGGCGATGCGGCTGGCAGTGTGCCCGTCGAGGTCGCCTCCGTCGTGCACCCAGATGACGTCGACGTCGCTGAGGTAGTTGAGTTCACGCGCACCGAGCTTGCCCATGGCGATGATCGACAGCCTGACCTGGGCTGTCTGCTCGCTGCCGTGCTTCTCGGCAGCGGACTGTCTGGAGATGGCGAGCGCCGCCTCGAGGGCACCGGCAGCGATGTCAGAGAGGGCTCTCGTGACGTCTTGCATGACGACGGTGGGCTCGGGCTGGCTCAGGTCGTATCCGGCGATCTCGATCAGGTGCAGGCGGTAGGCCTGACGCATGCGGACGACGGCATCGTCATGCTCGAGGCCTTCGACTGCCGCCAGCATCGACTCTCGGTACTCCTCCTGCGAGCGGATGCGCCAGGGGCCGGCAGCGGCGGCTACGGCACCGTCGATGCGGGGAATCGCCGCAGCGAGGCCCTCGGATGCGCCGAGCAGTCGAATGAGCGACGCGAATCGATCTCTGTCTGCGAGCACGGAACCGGGTGCACCGGACTCGATGATCGAGATGACTTCACGCAGGGCGACGTCGGGATCGGCCGCGCCTTCGAAGGAATCGAGACGATCGAGGATGACCGCCGCCGTCTCGGAGCTGACGGACTCGAGGAGGTCTGCTGCTGTGCTGGGCTCTGCGAAGCGTGCTGTGGCCAGTCTCGAGCGGAGCGAGGGCCTGCGCATCAGAGCAGGTTCAGCGTCGCATCGAACTCCCACGGCGTGACCTGGGCGCGATACTGCTGCCAGTCGTCGCGCTTGTTGCGCAGGAAGAACTGGAACACCTGCTCGCCGAGCGTCTCGGCCACGAGCTCAGACTCCTCCATGTTGCGCAGTGCGCGGTCGAGGCTCTCGGGCAGCGGCGTGAAGCCCATGGCCTTGCGCTCGAGCCTGGTCAGCATGGGGATGTCGTCGACGGCCTCTTCTGGCAGCTCGTAGTCCTCTTCGATGCCCTTGAGGCCGGCTGCCAGCAGCAGCGCATACGACAGGTACGGGTTGGCGCCGGAGTCGAGACCGCGGTACTCGATTCGAGCGCTCTGGGCCTTGCCGGGCTTCGAGAGCGGCACCCTGATGAGAGCCGACCGGTTGAGGTGGCCCCACGCGATGTGGCTCGGTGCCTCGTCGCCGGCCCACACGCGCTTGTAGGAGTTCACGAACTGATTGGTGACCGCTGTGAACTCGGGTGCGTGATGCAGGATCCCGGCCATGAACTGGCGTCCGGTCTTCGAGAGCCGGTACTGCGAGCCCGCCTCGTAGAAAGCGTTCGATTCGCCCTCGAACAGCGAGAGGTGCGTGTGCATGCCGCTGCCCGGGTGCTCGGCGAAGGGCTTCGGCATGAACGTGGCGTGCACGCCCTGGCCGATGGCCACCTCTTTCACCACCGTGCGGAACGTCATGATGTTGTCGGCGGTCGTCAGCGCGTCTGCGTACCGTAGGTCGATCTCGTTCTGGCCGGGGCCCGCCTCGTGGTGCGAGAACTCGACCGAGATGCCGAGCTGCTCGAGCATGCGGACGCTCTCGCGCCGGAAGTCGTGCGCCGTGCCTCCCGAGACGTTGTCGTAGTAGCCGGCTCGGTCTGCCGGCTGCAGCTGGCCGTCGACGTTGCGGAGCAGGTAGAACTCGATCTCGGGGTGCGTGTAGAACGTGAAGCCGTGGTCGGCGGCCTTGGCGAGCTGGCGCTTGAGCACATTGCGGGGATCAGCGGCTGCAGGCTGGCCGTCGGGGGTGTAGATGTCGCAGAACATCCGGCCGGTGTGGTCCTGGTCTCGGCGCCACGGGAGCAGCTGGAACGTGCTCGGATCCGCCTTGGCGATGACGTCGGACTCCTGTGTACGCGTCAGGCCCTCGATCGCGGAGCCGTCGATGCCGAACCCTTCAGTGAACGCGCCTTCGACCTCGGCCGGAGCGATGGCGATCGACTTGAGGCAGCCCACCACATCGGTGAACCACAGCCGCACGAAGCGAACGTCCTTCTCTTCGATCGTACGGAGTACGGCGTCGCGCTGCTTGTTCATCTCGTCCCCTCTTCGGTCGTGCCTCAACAGTACCGGCACCAGCGGATCGGTGAGCGTAGGATGGCAGGCATGGACAAGCCTGCAGCAGCTGAGACCGAGGCTCCCGCAGCCCCAAGCGAAGAGGCCACGGCGTACGGCGCAGCCGACCAGAGCAAGAAGCCACGTGCGCGCATCCGCGTCCGGCACTTCGCACGTGCCAAGCGCGAGAGCATCCGCATCACGGGACTCACCAGCTATGACTATCTTTCGGCGAAGATCTTCGACGATGCAGGCATCGACTTCCTGCTGGTCGGCGACTCGGCCGGCAACACCGTCTTCGGCTACGACACGACGCTCCCGGTCACGGTCGAAGAGCTCATGCCCCTCACGGCGGCTGTGGCACGCGCGGCAGAGCGTGCGCTCGTCGTGGCCGACATGCCGTTCGGCTCGTACGAGGCAGGCTCTCAGGAGGCTTTGCACAACGCCACGCGCTTCATGAAGGAGGCGGGCGCCCACGCTGTGAAGCTCGAGGGCGGCGAGCGGGTCGCGAAGCAGATCCGCCGCATCGTCGACGCAGGAATTCCCGTTCTCGCACACATCGGATACACGCCCCAGTCCGAGCACGGGCTCGGCGGCCATGTGATCCAGGGTCGTGGCGGCGAGGGCCTCGAACAGCTGCTGCGCGACGCGCGCGCTGTCGAGGAGGCGGGCGCGTTCGCGGTCGTCATCGAGATGGTGCCGTCAGATGCCGCCGCCGCAGTGACACGCGAGGTCGGCATCCCGACGATCTCTGTCGGAGCCGGCCCCGAGTGCGACGGCCAGCTGCTCGTCTGGACCGACTGGGCAGGATTCAGCACCGGTCGCACTCCGCGATTCGTCAAGCAGTACGCGCAGATCGGCCAGACGCTCCGAGACGCCGCCGTCGAGTTTCAGAATGACGTGCGCTCTGGGGCGTATCCGGCCCCCGAGCACGAGTACGACCAGGGCTAGAAGCCGAAGCGGCCCAGCTGCTTGGCGTCGCCCTGCCACTCCTTGGCGACCTTCACCTGCAGCTGTAGATGCACCTGGTGCCCGAGCAGCGCCTCGATCTCGCGACGGGCATCGGCTCCGATCTGACGGATGCGAGCGCCTCGCTGGCCGATCACGATGCCCTTCTGGCTGTCGCGCTCGACCCACAGGTTCGCAAAGATCTCGGTGATGCCGTCTTCTCGATCGACCATCTCGTCGACGGTCACGATGATGGAGTGCGGAAGCTCGTCCCACGATTCCTCGAGCGACGCCTCGCGAATGAGCTCAGCGATTCGGTCGCCCGTGACCTGCTCCGTGATCATGTCGTCTGGATACAGCTTCGGAGACTCCGGCATCAGCGACTCGATGACATCCACGAGGTCTTCGAGCTGCGAGCCCTGCAGCGCCGAGACCGGAACCACGGCGTCCCAGTCGCGCAGCTGCTCGATCTCGAGCAGCCGCTCGGCAGTCTTCGACTTGCTCGCCTTGTCGGTCTTCGTCACGACGGCGACCGTTCGAGCACGGGGGTTGGCGTCGATCTCAGCAGAGATGAAGCGGTCCCCCGGGCCGATCGGCTCGTCGGCGCTGATGCACATGCAGACGACCTGCACATCCGAGATCGCTTCGCGAACCATGGCATTCAGCCGCTTGCCCAGTTCGGTTCGGGGACGGTGCATGCCGGGGGTGTCGACGATGATCAGCTGCGAGTCGGGGCGGGTGAGGATGCCGCGAATCGTGCGTCTGGTCGTCTGCGGCTTCGACGACGTGATCGCGATCTTCTCGCCCAGCAGGGCATTCGTCAGCGTGGACTTGCCAGCATTGGGCCGCCCCACGAACGTCAGGAATCCTGCGCGAAATGTCATCGTGTCTCCTCGTGTTCTACGCGAATTCTGCCGACGTGCCGGCCCTTGCCGTCGAGTCGCAGCACCTCGAAGCTGAGGCCGTCTGAGCGCACGACGTCTCCGACTTCGGCCATGCGCCCGAGCAGCTTCTGCACGAGTCCGCCGACCGTGTCGACGTCCTCGTCATCGAGTTCGAGATCGAATGCCTCGCCGAGGTCTTCGATGTCTGTTCTCGACGACACTTCGACGACACCGTGCGAGATCAGTCGGATCTCCTCTTCGGCGCGGTCGTACTCATCCTCGATCTCGCCGACCAGCTCTTCGACGAGGTCCTCGAGCGTGACGAGACCGGCAGTGGAGCCGTACTCGTCGACCACCATCGCCACATGCACCTGCTGCACCCGAAGTTCGGTGAGCGCGTCATCGGCCTTCTTCGACTCGGGCATCCAGTGCGCCGGCCTGGCGAGGTGGTGTGCGGTCTCGTGCTCTTCAGGCCGCCAGACGCGTGACTTCACGACGTCGCGCAGATACAGGATTCCGAGGATGTCGTCGGAGGACTCCCCCACGACCGGCATGCGGCTGAGCCCGTGCTCGAGGAACACCTTGAGCGCAGAGTCGGCATCGACGTCGCCGTCGATCCAGACGACGTCGGGCCTGGGGATCATGACTTCGCGCACGGTCGTCTCGCCGAACTCGAACACGGAGTGGATCAGCTCGCGCTCGTCCTCTTCGATCAGGTCGCGGCTGGTGGCCTCATCGACCATCGAGAGCAGCTGCGACTCGTTCGCGAAGGCGTGCTGGCGCTGGTGCCCGGGCGTGACCTTCTCGCCCGCCGCCATGATCAGCTGGGCGAGGGGGCCGAGGATCGTGCGAGTCGTGCGGATCAGCGGGGCCGAGAATCGCAGCAGCTGCTCGGGCCTCGTGCGTCCGACGGCTCGTGGAGAGGATCCGACGAGCACGAACGACGAGAGCACCATGACGAGCCCGGCAAGCAGCAGCGTCCACCACCAGTCGCCGACGAGCGAGTCGATCGCAAGGGTCACGAGGATGGCCGCAAGGGTCTCAGAGAGCACGCGTGCGAAGGTCACCGACATGATGTGCACCGTGAGCGACTCGCCGATGCGGTTGAGCTGCTCGCCGCGGCGCGGAGACTGCTCGGAGAGCCTGGCGAGGTCGGAGCGCGACACAACCGACATCGCGGCATCACAGGCCGCAAGCCAGGCCGCCAGCGCGATCAGCAGCGCCGCGATCACGAAGAACAGCGTCTCAAGCATCAGCGGCCTCGAACTCAGCAAGCAGCCGGTCCTGCAGCTCGAACATCTCGCGCTTCTCGTCGGCTTCTGCGTGGTCGTACCCCAGCAGATGCAGCGTCGAGTGCACGGTCAGCAGGAGCACTTCGTGCATCGTCTCGTGGCCGGCTTCGCTCGCCCGCTCGGCCGCGACCTCTGGGCACAGCACGATGTCGCCGAGCATCCCCGGCGGCGTCGGGTGTTCGGGTGACCCGGGGCGCAGCTCATCCATCGGGAACGACAGCACGTCGGTGGGGCCCGGAATGTCGAGCCACTGCACGTGCAGCTGCTCGATGGCGGCCGCGTCTACGAGCACGATGCTGACTTCGGCGTCGGGGTGCACGTGGAGGCTCGCCAGCACGTGGCGCACTGCACCGATGATGCGCGCCTCGTCGAGCTTCGCGTCAGTCTCGTTCAGCAGCTCGATGCTCATCGTCGTCCTCTGCTCTCAGCGGCGTGCTTGCGTGCGATCTCGCGCTCGTCGTATGCGGTGTAGGCGTCGACGATCTCGCCGACGAGCGTGTGGCGAACGACGTCCTTGCTCGTGAGCCTGGCGAAGTGCACGTCTTCGATGCCCTTCAGCACCTGCTGGGCAACCTGAAGCCCGCTGCTGCCCGCCGGGAGGTCGACCTGCGTCGCATCGCCCGTGACGACCATCCGTGATCCGAATCCGAGCCTGGTGAGGAACATCTTCATCTGCTCTGGTGTCGTGTTCTGCGCTTCGTCGAGCACGACGAACGAGTCATTGAGGGTGCGACCGCGCATGTACGCAAGGGGCGCGACCTCGACGACCCCCGTCGTGAGCAGCTTCGGCACCATGTCGGGATCCATCATCTCGTTCAGCGCGTCGTAGAGCGGCCGAAGGTAGGGATCGATCTTGTCGGTCAGTGTGCCGGGCAGGAAGCCCAGTCGCTCGCCGGCTTCGACAGCCGGACGCGTGAGGATGATGCGATTGACCTCTTTGCGGTGCAGCGCCTGCACGGCCTTGGCCATGGCGAGGTAGGTCTTGCCGGTGCCGGCGGGGCCGATGCCGAACACGATCGTGTTCTCGTCGATCGAGTCGACGTAGTCGCTCTGCCCGGCCGTCTTCGGCCTGATGGTCTTGTTGCCGCGCTGCAGGATCACCGAGCCGACCGCATCCGTCACGGAGCGATCGCCGGTTCTGGCCGCACGGGCGCCCTCTGTCACCTCGGCTGCCCCGAAGTCGACGCCGTCTCGAACCAGTGCGATCATCTCGCCGACGAGCCTGCTGGCCTGGTCGACCTGGTCTTCGTCGCCGAGCATCGAGATCTCGTTGCCGCGAACCGTGACTCGAACGAGCGGGAACTCATGCTCGAGCCTGGTCAGCAGACGGTCCTGGGGGCCGAGCAGCCGCACCATCTGGATGCCGTCTGCAGTGAATGTCGCCTCTTTGTCACGCAATGCTCTCCTCAGTCAGTGAAGGCCCCGACAGCACATGCATGTGCACGTGGTGCACCGTCTGTCCGGCCTTCTCGCCCGTGTTGAACACGAGCCGGTAGTCACCGTTGCCGCGCTCGACAGCGATGGGGCGTGCCAGCGCGATCATCTCGCCCAGCAGCACAGGGTCTGCAGCGGCGAGCTCTTCGACGGTCGAGTACTCGCTCGTCTTCGGCACGATCAGCACGTGACACTCGGCCTGCGGGCTGATGTCTTCGAAGGCGATGATGCGATCGTTCTCGACGACGATCTTCGCGGGAATCTCTCGGGCAATGATCTTTGTGAAGACGCTCTCTTCGCTCATGCTGCGATTCTACCCACGGTGCCATCTGCCGAGCGCAGGGCTGAGCGCAGCGAGTGCTGCCAGCCCCGCGGTGGACGTGCGAAGCACTTCGGGACCGAGCTTGACCTCGATGGCGCCGGCTGCAGCGAACTGCGCGCGCTCTTCAGCAGAGACTCCGCCCTCGGGGCCGACGACAAGCGCCAGATCACGATCGACGGGAACAGCGTCGATGCCGCTGCTGGCCTCGGGATGCAGCACCACGAGCTGCTCGTTCATGGAACAGACGTCACCGGTGGTCATGAGCGGATGCACGATCGGCACAAAGGGACGCACCGACTGCTTTGCAGCTTCAGTGACGGCGCTGCGCCACTTCTCGACTCCGCGCTCCGCCTTGTCGCCGCGCCACTGCGACACCGACCTGGATGCCTGCCACGGCACGATCGCGTCGGCGCCGAGCTCCGTGGCCGCGGCAATGCCGACCTCTGCCCGATCGGTCTTGGCCAGTGCCTGCACGAGCGTGACACGAGGGGTTCGCTGCTCGAATCGCTCGGTGGAGTCGACCCTGACGCTGACGCGCTTGCGATCGACCGACACGACCGTGACGCCGGCGATCACGCCGTCGCCGCTAGTGACGAGCAGCTGCTCGCCCGGCCTTGCCCGTGCAACGACAGCGTGATGCGCCTCGGAGCCCGTGATCTCGAGCTCGTCGCCGACGGAAGCGTCGGCCGCACCCGGCAGGTGGTAGCAGTGGGCCATGGTTCGGACTACCCGAAGAAGCGGTCGCGGAGCCTGGCGAAGAGCCCCTGCTGGAACTTCGACAGCTGCGGCGATGACGACCCGAGTCGCTTGCGCAGGTCTTTCACCAGTGCCTCGGTCTTGTGATCGAGTCGCTGCGGGGTCATGAGCTGCACCGCGAGTCGCAGGTCGCCGCGACCGCTGCCGCGCAGCTTCGTGACACCGCGATCGGCAACCGTGATGATGTCGCCGGCCATCACGCCCGCCTTGACGGTGACGTCGACCGGTCCGTCGAGCGCGTCGATTCGGGAGGAGACGCCGAGCATGGCATCGGGCAGCGAGACCTCGAGCGTGCCGAGGATGTCGTCGCCGTCGCGGCTGAAGACATCGTGGTGCTTGACGTTCACCTCGAGGTGCAGGGTTCCGGCGGGGCCGCCGGCCTCGCCGACTTCGCCCTTGCCGGGCATCTGGATGCGGAGTCCGGTGTCGACACCGGCAGGGACGTCGACGGGGATGACCTGCTCGGAGCGGACGCGGCCGTGACCGTCGCAGCCGGGGCACGGGTGCGGAATGGTGGTGCCGTGACCGCGGCAGCTCTGGCAGGGCTGTGTCGTGACGACATTGCCGAGGAGCGAGCGCATCTGGCGCTGCACGTGGCCGGAGCCTCCGCAGATGTCGCACTGCTCTTCGCGCGTGCCTTCGGCCACGCAGGAACCGTTGCACGTCTCGCAGAGCACTGCGGTCTGCACCCTGACCTCTTTGTGCACGCCGAACATGACCTCGTCGAGCGTCAGGTTCAGGCGCAGCAGCGAGTCCTGGCCGGGCTGTCGCCTCGGGATGGGCCCCTGGCGCTGGCCTCCTCCGCCGAAGAACTGGCTGAAGATGTCGCCGAAGTCGAAGCCCATGTTCGCGCCGCCGGGGCCACCGACATCGCCGCGATCGTACGCGCTGCGCTTGTCAGCGCTCGAGAGCACGTCATACGCGTGGTTGACCTGCTTGAACCGCTCCTCTGCTTCAGCAGACGGGTTGTGATCGGGGTGAAGCTCACGCGCCAGTCGGTTGTATGCGCGCTTGATGTCCTGCTGGGAAGCGTCGCGCTCGACGCCCAGGGTCTGGTAATGATCGCTCATGCGTCCTCACTCAGCACCCGCGAGAGGTAGCGTGCTACCGCCCTCACGGCTGCCATGTTGCTTGCGTAGTCCATTCGGGTCGGGCCGAGAACCCCGACCCTTGCCATGTCTGAGCCCGGTGCGGCATAGCCGCCCGCGATGATGGAAGCCTCGTGCAGCGAACCGGAGTTCTCGCTGCCGATGCTGGTTGCGATGCCGTCCTCGCCTGCCGCCATCTCGCCGAAGAGCCGAAGCAAGGTTACCTGCTCGTCGATCGCTTCGAGCACAGGCATCACGGAGTGCGCGAAGTCGTGTCCAGTGCGAACAAGGTTCGACGTGCCTGCCACGAGCATCCTGTCGGGCCGTGCAGGCGCCATCATCTGCTCGACAGCATCTGACACTGCCCTGGCTATCGGCCTGAGGCGAGGCTCAAGCGACTCGTCAGGGCTCTCGTCGCCGTCGCGGATCGCGTCGCTCAGCAGGCGAACCAGGAGCAGTCGCTCGTGGTCTTCCATGGCGTGCGGGAGGTCGACCATGCGCTGCTCGATCGAGCCCGACTCTCTGATGACGATGACGAGCACACGAGTGTCAGACACCGGGACGAGCTCGATGCGCTTCGCAGGCGACTCGGCTCGAGTCGGGTACTGGACGATGGCCAGCTGGTTGGTGAGCTGAGCCAGCAGCCGCACCGATCGCTGCATGACGTCGTCGAAGTCTGCTGCGGGCTCGAGGAACTGCGCGATGGCGTGTCGCTGGGCCACGGTGAGCGGGCGCGCGGCCTGCAGTCGGTCGACGAAGACCCGATAGCCCTTGTCGGTCGGCACACGTCCGCTCGAGGTGTGCGGTGCTGTGATCAGCTCGTCCTCTTCGAGCACTGCCATGTCATTGCGGATCGTTGCGGCGCTCACGCCGAAGCTGTGACGGTCGACGATTGCCTTGGAACCCACGGGCTCGCCGATGGACACGTAGTCCTGCACGATGGCCCTCAGAACTTCTAGGCCTCGGTCCGAAACCACGCCTGCACCGCCCTTCCTGAAACGCTGGGAACGTACTGGCACTCATCGCTCCCGACTGCCAATCCTAGCGTGTCATGCCCATTCACAGCTTGACCCGGGCAGAATGGTCAGCAAAACGTCAGAAGAGCCAAGGAAGGGCACCATGACTGATCAGACCAATCCTTCTCACGGAGGCAACGAGCACGACGGCGACGCCGCGAACGCACCTGCTGCCGACTTCGGGGCTCCTGCAGACCAGAGCCAGCAGTTCAGCGCACCCGCTGAGCAGAACCCCTACGCTGCACCTGCTGCAGACTTCGGGGCTCCTGCCGACCAGGGTCAGCAGTTCAGCGCACCGGCTGAGCAGAACCCCTACGGAAGCGCACCCGCAGAGCAGAACCCGTACGGCGCACCCGCCGACCAGGGCCAGCAGTTCAGCGCACCGGCAGAGCAGAACCCCTACGGAAGCGCACCCGCTCCCAGCTACGGCAGCGCACCCGCCGACCAGGGCCAGCAGTTCAGCGCACCGGCAGAGCAGAACCCTTACGGAAGCGCACCCGCTCCCGGCTACGGCAGCGCACCGGCTGACCAGGGTCAGTACGGCGCGCCTGCAGGAGGCTACGGCAGCGCTCCTGCCGACCAGGGGCAGTACGCGGCTCCCGGCCAGCCCAACTACGGCGCGCCCGCTGGCGGGCAGTACGGCGCACCTGGGCAGGGTGGCCAGTACGGCGCACCCGGGCAGCCTCAGTACGGTGCCGGTCAGGGATACGGAATGCCCTCGAGTCCGCAGGACGAAGTCGAAACCGCCAAGAACGGCCACATGTTCGCTGGAATCGGATCGATCTTCGGTCTCGGTTGGCTGGTCGCCATCATCATGTATGTCACTGGCAAGGACAAGGGCCCCTTTGCCCGCCAGGAGCTGGCGGCATCTCTCAACTTCCAGTTGAGCATGCTGATCTACACAGCCGGCATCCTCATCGTCAGCTCGATTCTCATGTTCGTGTTCATCGGCTTCCTGACGATCTGGCTGTACGTCGTCCCGCTGATTCTCGCGATCATCTTTGCCTTCGTCTCGATGTCAAAGGTCAGCAACGGCGGTTCGTCGAACTACCCGCTGACCATCAAGATGGTCAAGTAAGCGCTCGCGCCACTCGATCAGCCAGCAGCCGCCCTCGCAGCGTCGGAACAATCCGGCCCGCGAGGGCGGCTTTCGCATCCAGCAGACCATCCGCGATGAGCCCAGCGACAGCCTGACGGCCCTCAGCAGTCAGCACCTGAGCATCGAGTCCTTCGCGGATGCGCGTCTCCAGCAGCACGCGCTCGCTCCACCGGGTGTGCTCGTCGAGGGTCTCCCGCGCCAGCGCCGGTGAGACGCCCTCTCGCAGGCGATCGGCGTAGGCAGACGGGTGCTTCACGTTCCACCAGCGCACTCCCCCGACGTGGCTGTGTGCCCCGGGGCCGATACCCCACCAGTCGGCGCCCTGCCAGTACGAGAGGTTGTGGCGCGACACGAGGCCGCTCTTGGCCCAGTTGCTCACCTCGTACCAGTCGTAGCCTGCTTCGGCGAGCCGCGCATCCGCCATCTCGTACATGTCGGCCTGCAGATCCTCGTCGATCTCAGGCACGCGTCCGGCGCGGATGTTGCGGGCCATTGCGGTGCCGTCCTCGACGATGAGCGAGTATGCCGAGAGATGGTCGGTGTCGTAGGAGATCGCGGCGTCGAGGCTGCGCTGCCAGTCGTCGAGCGTCTCGCCCGGGGTGCCGTAGATGAGGTCGATGCTGACCTCGAGCCCGGCGTCGCGTGCCCATTCGACGACGTGCGGCACGCGCGCGGGGTCATGCGTGCGGTCGAGCGTGCGCAGCACGTGCGGAACAGCTGACTGCATGCCGAAGCTGACCCTGGTGAAGCCGCCTGCCGCGAGCTCTCGGAGCCCGGCTGCGTCGATCGAGTCGGGATTCGCCTCGGTGGTGACCTCGGCGCCGTCTGCCAGGCCGAAGGCGTCGCGCATGCCGTGCAGGGCGCGCACGAGATCACTGGGAGGAAGGATGGTGGGCGTGCCGCCGCCGAAGAAGACGGTGCTGATCTCACGGGAGGCCCCGAGGTCAGCCATGACGCCCTTCGCGAGCGACAGCTCGGTCAGCGCCGTGTCGATGTATGACGACTGGTTCGTGCCCCGCAGCTCGTCGGCCGTGTAGGTGTTGAAGTCGCAGTACCCGCAGCGCACCCGGCAGTACGGAACATGCAGGTAGACGCCGAACGCGCGCTCGTCTGCGCCCTCTGCGGCAGACTGCGGAAGGGCGCCGTCTGCAGGAGCCGGGTCGCCGTCGGGCAGCCGCGCCATGTCAGACCTTCGTCAGAGCGGTCATGAAGCGACCGTGATGCTTGCGCTGGATCCGCTTGAACCAGGGCATCGTCGGACGCAGCCACCAGGCATTCGGCGCCCAGATCACACGCAGCTCGAAATGCACCGCACCGTCTTCGCCGATGGTGACGCGCATCCGCTCTTCGCCCTTCTCGGGGTGGCCCTCGAGCGCCCCGAAGGTGACGGTGTGCGAGTCGGCCTCGTCGAGCACCGAGATGACGCGAATGGGTGCCTGAAACTGCTTGCCGGCAACGCGGATGCGCTGGATCGCCGAGTCGCCGGGCTGCAGCAGGGCCGCGCCCGTGGCGTCGTAGTCGGTCGGCTTCTCGTAGCTGGCGCCGCGTGCGACGTCGTCGCCGTCGAAGATGACGGGCGAGTAGACATCGCCTGCGTCGGCGGGAAGCACCTCGACCGAGATGCCGCTGAGGCGCTGCACCTGCCAGGTGCGGAGTCCGGCGACGGCCGCATCGAACCGCGGGCGACCGTGGCCGATGCGCGCACGGTGCTCGTTGAGGTGGAAGCCCCTCGGGATGAACCGCTCGAACTCAGCCTGCGACGTGATGCCGATCTGGCCGTAGTTCGTGCTGCGCTCCTGCACTGGCTTTCTGCTCACTTTGCGTCCTTCTTCGTCTCTCCGGTCGACAGCACTGCGATGAAGGCCTCTTGCGGCACCTCGACGCGGCCGACCATCTTCATGCGCTTCTTGCCTTCCTTCTGCTTCTCGAGCAGCTTGCGCTTTCGGCTGATGTCACCGCCGTAGCACTTGGAGAGCACGTCCTTGCGGATGGCGCGGATGTTCTCGCGGGCGATGATCCGGGCGCCGATGGCGGCCTGGATCGGCACCTCGAACTGCTGGCGCGGGATGAGCTCTTTGAGCTTGCCGCTCATCAGCACACCGTAGGCGTAGGCCTTGTCACGGTGCACGATCGCGCTGAATGCGTCGACCTGCTCGCCCTGCAGCAGGATGTCGACCTTGACGAGGTCGGCCTCCTGCTCGCCGTCGACTTCGTAGTCGAGCGATGCGTAGCCCTGCGTGCGTGATTTCAGGTGATCGAAGAAGTCGAACACGATCTCGCCGAGCGGCAGCCGGTAGCGAAGCTCGACGCGATCTTCTGAGAGGTAGTCCATGCCGTCGAGGGTGCCGCGACGCGACTGGCAGAGCTCCATGATGGCTCCGACGTAGTCCTTCGGTGCGAGGATCGTCGAGCGCACGACGGGCTCGATGATCTTCTCGATGCGGCCGTCGGGGAACTCCGAGGGGTTCGTCACCCGGACGAGCTCGCCGTCTTCGCGCTGCACCTGGTAGATGACGCTGGGCGCGGTCGCGATCAGGTCGAGGTTGAACTCGCGGCGGAGTCGCTCGCTGATGATCTCGAGGTGGAGGAGGCCGAGGAAGCCGCAGCGGAAGCCGAAGCCCAGCGCGACCGATGTCTCGGGCTCGTAGACGAGCGCCGCGTCAGAGAGCTTGAGCTTGTCGAGCGCCTCGCGCAGCACCGGGTAGTCGCCGCCGTCGATCGGGTACAGACCCGAGAACACCATGGGCTTGGGCTCTTCGTAGCCGGTCAGCGCCTGCTCAGCGGGCGTGCGAGCATTCGTGACGGTGTCGCCGACCTTCGACTGGCGCACGTCTTTCACACCTGTGATCAGGTAGCCGACCTCGCCGGTGCCGAGCCCCTTGCTGGGCACGGGCTCGGGGCTGGAAACGCCGATCTCGAGCAGCTCGTGCGTCGAGCCGGTCGACATCATCTGGATCTTCTCGCGCGGCTCGAGCTTGCCGTCGATCATGCGCACGAAGGTGACGACCCCGCGGTACGCGTCGTACACGGAGTCGAAGATCATGGCGCGCGCCGGTGCGTCCTCGTCGCCGACCGGAGCGGGAATCGTGCCCACCACGCGGTCGAGCAGCGCGTCGACGCCCTCGCCGGTCTTGCCTGAGACTCGCAGCACGTCGTCTGCGCTGCCGCCGATGAGGCCGGCGATCTCTGCCGCGTACTTCTCGGGGTCCGCCGCTGGCAGGTCGATCTTGTTGAGCACGGGGATGATCTCGAGATCGTTCTCCATGGCCAAGTAGAGGTTTGCGAGCGTCTGCGCCTCGATGCCCTGCGCTGCGTCAACGAGGAGGATGGCGCCCTCGCACGCTGCAAGGGAGCGTGACACCTCGTAGGTGAAGTCGACGTGGCCCGGGGTGTCGATCATGTTGAGCGCGTAGGTCTCGCCGTCGACCTCCCAGGGCATGCGCACGGCCTGGCTCTTGATCGTGATGCCGCGCTCGCGCTCGATGTCCATGCGGTCGAGGTACTGGGCTCGCATCACGCGCTCTTCGACGGCACCCGTCAGCTGCAGCATGCGGTCGGCCAGTGTCGACTTGCCGTGGTCGATGTGCGCGATGATGCAGAAGTTGCGAATCGAGGCGGGCTTGGTCTGCGCCGGCTGGAGCGGCGAGGATGCGCGTGGACTCACGTGTTCCTCTCGTGATCGGCGGTCTGGACTGCCTTCCATCCTCCCACAGATGCGCGCACCGCCATCGACCGCCGGAGCGGGCCTCTCGAATGAGTACACTCAGGCCATGGTCAACGACGTCCAGGCGAGAGACGGCATTGCCGAAAGGCTGTCGACTCTGATTCGCATTCCCACCGTCTCAGCAGAGCGAACCGCACACAATGATGCTTTTGCGCGCTTTCCGGGGGTGCTTCGCACGCTGTACCCGCGCATCCATGCTGACCTCGCCCTGCGCACCGTCGACGGCACAGGACTTCTGTTTCACTGGCGCGGCGAGACGAGCGCTGCTCCCCTGGTGCTGATGGCCCACTGGGACGTCGTGCCGGCTCCCGAAGACTGGCAGTCGACCGGCTGGCAGGCAGCTCCCTTCTCAGGCGAGACCGCCTCAGCCGCGGGCGAGGACTGGATCACAGGGCGCGGCGCCCTCGACGACAAGGGGCCGCTCGTCGTGATGCTCGACGCGGTCGAGAATCTGCTCGCGGCTGGATTCACCCCCGCACACGACATCTGGATCGTGCTGGGCGGCGACGAAGAGGTGATGGGCGGCAACGCCAAGGCCATGTCTGCACTGCTGCAAAGCGAGCTGGACGGCGAAGTTCCGCACCTCGTGCTCGACGAAGGAGGAGCAGTGACGGATGCGCCGCTCAGCTTCGTCGACGCGCGCTGCGCCATGATCGGGCTCGCCGAGAAGGGCGTGCTCACCGTTCGGCTGTCGTCGTCGGGCGCCGGCGGACACGCATCCGCGCCGATTCCCGATGCACCCATCGCACGCATCGCGAACGCACTGCGTCGCATTGAGCGCAGGCCCCTGCAGCCCCGTCTCACTCGAGCTGTGCAGTCGATGCTCGCGGCATTCGCGCCACTGGCCGACGGTGCGGCAGGAGGCGCGCTCAAGGCAGCGGGCCGCGGCGGGCGCGTGACCGCCGAGCTGCTGGCTGCATCGGGCGGCGAGTCGGCCGCCATGGTGCGCACGACCGTCGCACAGACGAGGATCAGCGGCGGATCTGCCGACAATGTGGTCGCGACCGAGGCCACGGCGACGCTCAACTGCCGCATCCTGCCGGGCTCATCGGTGCAGGCCACGATGCGGGCGCTCAGGCGGCGCATCCGAGACGACAGCGTTGAGCTCACGATTGTCGAAGCGCATGAGCCGTCTGCATCATCACCCGTCGGCGATCGCTTCGAGCTGCTGTCAGACGCGCTCGCTGCCTCCTGGCCGGGGGTCGCCCCCGTGCCGTACCTGATGATGGCTGCGAGCGACTCGCGGCACTTCCACACGTGGTGCCCGCACGTCTATCGATTCGCGCCGCTGCTGATGAATGCAGACGAGCGCGCAGGCATCCACGGAGAGAATGAACGGATTGCCGTCTCGTCACTCGTGCGCGGCGAGCAGTTTCATCGCGCACTGGTGCTGGCCAGAGGCGGATCCTGGGCTGAAGAGAGCGCGGCATGAGCAGGCGGGCGGCTCCGCTGCTCTTCGGCGGACTCGCTTCGGTCGTCGGCTACCTCGCATTCGTCGAGTTCACGAGCGGGGTGCTGCAGGGCTATTACACGCCCATGCTCACCGACATTGCACGTCACCTGGGGGTCGGCGACGCTGACGTCAACTGGCTCGAGGGCGCCCAGCTGATGCTGTCTGCCATGGTCGTTCCTGCTCTGTCGAAGCTCGGCGACCAGATCGGCCACAGGCGCATCCTGCTGCTGTCGACGGCCGTGACATTCGCGGCGTCGCTCATGCTGGCCTTCTCGCCCGTGTTCTGGCTCTTTCTGATCGCCTGGGCCGTGCAGGGGTTCTACGTCGTGTGGCTGCCGCTCGAGATCGCCCTCGTCTACATTCGCAGCCGCCACCTGGCCCAGCAGCAGGGCGACCGAATCGCGGGAGGCGCGCCAGCACTGACGAGAAGGGCCGCCGGTGTGCTCGTGGGCGCGCTCGAGCTCGGCGCGATCTCCGGTGCACTCGTCGGAGGTGCGCTCATCGACTCGCTGTCGCTGCAGGTCGTGCTGCTGATTCCCGCGGTCGTCGTGGGCATCTGCTGGATCGTCATCGCCGTGGGCGTCAAGGAGACGCCGGGAGCCTCTCCCGAGAACTGGCGCGCATCCGCCTTCGACTTTCGCGGTCTCGTGACGATCACGCTTGCGCTCATCGCCGTCATGGGCGGCTTCTTTCTGCTGCGGGCAAGCGGCATCGACACCGGCAGCCCGATGTTCTGGGCGGCAGCGGGCGCCATGCTTCTGGGCGCTGTCGGCGTCTGGGCGTTCGTGCGCATCGAGCTCGCGCACGCCGACCCGATCATCGACATGCGCATGTTCGCGGACTCGAGGCTGTGGCCGGTGTTCGCGACCGCTGGCCTCTTCGGCGTCTCGGTGCTCGGCGCCCAGGCTCCGCTGTCGACCTTCGCCCGCACCGACCCGAGCGTGACCGGCTACGGGCTCGGCACCAGCGGTTTCGAGACTTCGCTGATCATCGGCGTCTACCTGATCGCCATGGTCATCGGGGCGCTGCTCGTGCCCACCGTGTCACGCCTGACGACGCCCAGATGGGCGCTGCTGATCGCATGCCTGCTCGTGGCGCTCGGCTTCGGGCTCTTTCTGCCGTTCCACGACACCTACCTGCAGGTCATCGCGAACATGGTCATCGTCGGACTCGGCTCAGGCGCCTTGGTCGCATCACTGCCGGCTGCCGCCGCTGCCGCTGCTCCTGAAGGCCAGACCGGCGTTGCGACAGGTCTCACCAACTCGGTCAAGACCGTTGGCGGCGCAGCGGCGTCATGCGTCTTCGGCATCGCGCTCTCGACATTCGCTGCGGGCGCGTCAGCCACCGGAACCGCCGGCTCGTTCGAGGGCTACATGACGGTGTGGATCGTATGCTCTGCAACGGGCCTTGCGGCGGCCGCCCTGATGCTCTTCGTGCCGACGCGAGCCTTCAACGACGCCGTCTGACACGCTCAACGGCGGATGTCGTTGTTCAGGCCTCTGAATTCGTCTATACTTGATCCTTGGCTTCCACGTCGATCCCTCTGATTTTCCCCATCGACGTGCCGTGGAGTCGAAAACGGTTCCACTCATCATTGATTCGCGAGAGAAAGAGCATCACACGTGGCAAACATCAAGTCGCAGATGAAGCGCATCCTGACCAACGCAAAGGCTACCGAGCGCAACCGCCAGGCCAAGAGCGAGCTGAAGACCGTCGTGCGCAACACGCGCACCGCGATCACCGCTGGCGACAAGGCTGGCGCCGAGAAGTCGCTGAAGCTTGCTTCGAAGAAGCTCGACAAGGCTGTCAGCAAGGGCGTCATCCACGCCAACCAGGCTGCCAACCGCAAGTCGTCGCTGGCCAAGCAGGTCGCAGCGCTCTAGCACTGAGCTAAGCAGAACAGCCGCGCATTCCTTCGGGGATGGGCGGCTTTTCTCGTTGTCGGCGACGCCTGCTCAGGCGGCGAGGATGCGAATCATGCGCTCGAGTGCGTACTCGGGGCTGCGCTCCCCGCCCTTGACGGCGAGGTCTGTCTCGGCCACGACGCGAACCGCGCGTGCGAGCTTCGCCTCGTCGAACCGGCGCAGATCGCTGCGAGCCTCGTCGATGGCCTTGGGTGCGAGCCTGACGCGCTGTCCCGTCGAGACCTTCGCGAGTGAGCGAATGCGGTAGGCGAATGCGGCGACGATCGGCACCGGATGCGCACCCGACCAGAGCGTCTGCCGCAGCAACACCAGCGCCTGGGCGGCATTGCCTCGCACGGCCGCGTCAGCGACCTGGAATGCGGTCGTGTGCTCGTGCGCCTCGTAGTACTTCTCGACCACCTCTTCGGTGATCTGGCCTGTGGTGTCGGCGACGAGCTGCGCTATCGCACCGGCCAGCGAGCCGATCGAGTCTGAGAACCGCTTGACGAGCAGGTTCTGCGCACCGGGTGTCGCTTCACGACCGGCCTCGACGAACTCGGCCCTCGCGAACGCCTGCTTGTCAGAGTCGTACTTCAGCTCGCCGCAGTCGACGACGATGCCCTTGCCGCCCTTGACAGCATCGAGCAGGCGCTTGCCGCGGGTCGTGGCACCGGAATGGTGCATCACCACGGTGGCGCCGTCGAACGGATCATCGATCATCGCCATCGCGTCGTCGAGAAACGCGTCGGTCATGCTGTTGAGATCGCTGACCCGCAGCAGCTTCGGCTCCATGAACAGCGACGGGCTCGCCTGCAGGGCAAGCGTGCCGGGGTCGTAGGAGCCCGCGTCGATGTCGTGGACCTCGAGCCCCTCGTCTTCCATCCGGAGGATGTCGCGGATGCGCCGGTTGGCTCGCGAGACGAGCAGCTCTTCCTTGCCGAGCAGCAGGACGATGGGTGCCGGTGCGGCTTCCTGCCAGCGAGTCATCGGTGTGCGAGCCATGAGGTCAATCCTAGTTGGCGCGGCGTTCTGACCAGACCGTGCCGTCGGCCATGATCGCGATGGTGCCGAGCAGATCGGTGCGCAGCGCTGCCGAGTCCGCGGCCTCGATCAGCGAGAGGCACGATGGGGTCGGGTGGCCGTACGTGTTCTCGCCCACCCCGACGAGCACGACGGGAGGAGCGACCTCTGCGTACAGTGCTGCGTCCTGATCGCGGCTGCAGTGGTGTGCGGCGAGCATCGCGTGGGCTGGCGGCAGGCTCCCCTTCAGGCGCCGCTGCTGGCGCTCGCCGATGTCGCCGAGCACAATCAGCTCAGCGACGCCGTCGGCGTCTGCGTGCAGCGCAAGCACGAGCGAGCCCTCGTTGCCGGCATCGCTCTCCGGCGGCGGCCAGAGCACGTCGATGCCGATCGGCCCGACGTCGATGCGCTGCCCCTGTTCGACCTCGACGGCCTCGACACCGTGCTGGGCCAGTATGTGCAGCTGTTCGGCCGCATCCGCATCCGTCGGCCCGTGCACGACCGTCGACGTCAGCCCGGCGACGGCTTCTGCGGCGCCCGAGTGATCGTGGTCGAAGTGCGTCAGCAGCAGCGCGTCGATTCGGTCGACGTGTGTTGTGGCAAGGCACTCCCTGAGCGCTTCGGGGTCGGGACCGGTGTCGATCAGCACGGTCTGACCCGCCGCTCTGAACAGCGTCGCGTGGCCCTGGCCGACATCGCACTGCACGATCCGCCAGTCGCGCAGGGCGCTCCACTGCACGACCTGGGGCACGGTGGCAGAGAGCAGGCCGAGACAGCACGCCGCAGCCACGACTGCCGACCCCAGGCGCTGCCGTCGCAGCATGATGAGCGCGCCGGCCACCAGCACCGCACTCAGCACAGCGCCGATCCATCCGCCCGGCCAGGGCACCTGCACGCTCGGCAGGGTCTCACTGAGCCGTGCGAGGGCCCCGATCCACGCTGCCGCCGGCCACGCGATGGCCGCGATGAGACCGCCGATGATCCCGCTGAACTGCGCTGCGATGCATGCAACGAGCCCGACCACCGTGACAATCGGCGCAGCGGGAGCGGCAGCGAGATTCCAGAGCACCGAGAGCGGCTGCACTCCGTTGTCGAGGGTGATGAGCATGGGCAGGCACCACAGCTGCGCCGCCGCCGGAACCGCGATGGCCAGCGCAAGCGGCGTGGGGAGCCACTTCGAGAGCCACGCTCCGAGCGGGGCCGAATGCACCACGAGACCGGTTGTCGCGAGCACCGACAGCACGAAGCCTACGGTGAGCGCCAGCTGCGGGTTGATGAAGAGCGCGGCGAACACGGCCAGTGCGATGAGCGGCAGGGCGCCGCGGGGCTCGCCTCGCAGCAGTCCCAGCAGGGCGATGCCGGCCATGAGGGATGCGCGCACGACGCTGGGCTCAGGAGTCACCAGCACCGCAAAGAGCACCAGTGTGGCCGCTGCGACGATAACGCGCACACCGCGCCGGGCTCCGAGCGCAGCTGCGGCAGCGAACCCGGCACCGGTCACGATTGCGCAGTTGGCGCCCGAGACGGCCGTCAGATGCGAGAGGCCCGCGTCGAGCATTGCCTTCTGCAGATCGTCGTCGGTTCGCGAGGTGTCGCCGATGGCAAGGCCGGCGAGCAGTGCTCCCCCGTCACCCGGCAGCCATGCGGTCGCCTGCTGGAACTCCCCGCGCCAGGCCGCGCTGAGCACCGCGTGCGTCGGCCGCTCGAGCACGACGGCGTCGGTGCATTCGAGCATCCAGGTGCCCTCGAACAGCCACGTGCTGCAGTCAGCGGTGAAGCGCGTGCCGAAGCCCAGCTCCTGCGGGTTCAGTTCGGCCTCGAGCATGAGCGCTTCTCCGATGGGTCCGGGGTCGCCGTCGCACTCCGACGCTGCGACATCGACGGTGACCGGCAGCGGGTTGCCGGCATTCAGTCTCGCCTCGACCTCGCAGCGCTCAGGCGGATCATCCGGGGTCAACGGCACTGACGACCAGCGCACGGCCAGCAGCAGCGTGGCTCCGCCAGCGACGGCGATCATGAGCAGCGAAGCGAAGAGCCGCGGGTGCCGCCGCAGCGCCCACGCGCTCATGACAGCGCACAGCGTGACCGCAAGCACCACAAGGCACAGTGCTGCTCCGTCAGCACGCAGCACGGTTGCGGCGCTGATCGTGGCCCATGCTGTCGCAACCGGAACCGCCAGGCGCAGATCGAGTCGCATGCCGCCTGGCCTCACAGCTTCACCAGGGATGCGAGGCGGCTCATCATGGCAGGCCCGATGCCGGGAACCTCTTCGAGCTGCTCGACCGCGGTGAAGGGTCCGTTCTCGTCGCGATAGGCGATGATGGCGCTCGACAGTGCCGGACCGATGCCCGACAGCATCTGCAGCTCCTCGGCTGAGGCACTGTTGATGCTGACGAGGCCGTCGTCTGCTCCGGCTGCTTCAGCGCTGCCGTCGGGCACGACGAGCTGCTCACCGTCGACCACCTCGCGAGCGAGGTTGACCGACCCGGCTGCCGCGTCATCCGTCATTCCCCCGGCCGCGGCCACCGCGTCGATGACGCGCGCGCCCGACGAGAGCATGACGATGCCGGGCCGCTCGACGGCGCCCTGCACGTCGACGTAGAGCTCTGTGCTCGCAGACGCCTCGGCCACGGCGATCTGGGCGGCAGGAGCCGGCTGCACGGCGTTCGTGACCGCTGCGCCTGCGACGGCGCCGATCACCAGCACGACAGCCGCACCGGCTCCGATTCGCAGCTTGTCTCCGAGCATGCGCCCGAGGCTATGCGCAGGCGTTCAGACCCTGCACGCCCCTGACCGAGGCTGTGCAGAGTCTGCTCTGTGGAGAGTCGCTACTTCACCACGATGTTCACGAGCTTCGGAGCCCGCACGATGGTCTTGACGACTTCGCGCTCACCGATCGACCGCTGCACCGCGCTGTCTGCGAGGGCGAGCTGCTCGAGCTCGTCTGCCGTGATGTCGGCGTCGACCTCGAGCCTGGCGCGAACCTTGCCGGTGACCTGCACGACTGCCGTGACGGTGTCGTCTACCAGCAGCGCCTCGTCTGCCTCGCCCCAGGTCACATTCGCAACAGAAGCCTCGTGACCGAGTCGCTCCCACATGTCCTCTGCCGTGTACGGCGCGAAGAGCGACACGGTCGAGGCGAGCTGCTCGACAGCCTCGCGAACAGCGGGGTCTGCGGCACCGGGGCCGTTGTCGACCGTCTTGCGAATCGCGTTGGTGAGCTCCATGAGGCGCGCGACGACAACGTTGAACTTGTACGACTCGACCAGGTACGGCAGGTCGGCGCGCAGGCGGTGCGTCACCGAGCGAAGCGCGCGGTCACCGGCGGTCGGGTCTGCTCCGACAGGCGATGTCACCTCACCCGACAGTCGCCATGCGCGAGCCAGGAACTTGCCGCTGCCGGCCGGAGACACGTCGTGCCAGTCGATGTCGTCTTCGGGCGGCCCGGCGAAGCACATCGTCAGACGCACAGCGTCGACACCGTGCTGGTCGAGCTCCTCAGAGAGCGTGACCAGATTGCCCTTCGACTTCGACATCTTCGCGCCGTCGAGAATGACCATGCCCTGGTTGAGCAGTGCTGTGAAGGGCTCTTCGAAGTCGACGTAGCCGAGGTCGTAGAGCACCTTGGTGATGAAGCGCGAGTAG
Organism: Agrococcus casei LMG 22410; assembly: GCF_900163565.1. Taxonomy (GTDB): domain Bacteria; phylum Actinomycetota; class Actinomycetes; order Actinomycetales; family Microbacteriaceae; genus Agrococcus; species Agrococcus casei. Next base: position 121,667 of record NZ_FUHU01000026.1, on the reverse strand, counting down.
AGCAGGTGCAGAATCGCGTGCTCGACACCGCCCACGTAGACGTCGATCGGCGCCCACTTGCGCACCTCTTCTGGGTCGAACGCCTGGGTGTCGTCCTTCGACGACAGGAACCGCAGGTAGTACCAGGAGGAGTCGACGAAGGTGTCCATCGTGTCGGCGTCGCGCAGCGCGGGAGTGCCGTCGGATGCGGTCGTCTCGACCCAGCTCGTCGCGGCGGCCAGCGGGCTCTGCCCCTTGGGCGTCAGGTTGAGCCCCTCTGCCTCAGGCAGCACGACCGGCAGCTGCTCGGCGGGAACAGGCTCCATGGTGCCGTCTTCACGATGCAGGATCGGGATGGGGGTGCCCCAGTAGCGCTGACGCGAGATCAGCCAGTCGCGCAGACGGTATGTGGTCGCAGCTCGGCCGGTGCCCCGGTCTTCGAGCAGCTGGATCGCAGCGCTGACTGCTTCGGCGCCGGAGAGTCCGTCGAGCACGCCCGAGTTGACCGCAGCGCCATCGCCGACGTATGCCTCGCCAGAGGCAGCGGGGTCGATCGGGTCTTCGTCGACGGGCTGCACGACAGCCTTGACCTCGAGCCCGAACTGCAGGGCGAAGTCGAGGTCGCGCTGGTCGTGGCCGGGCACGCCCATCACTGCGCCGTGCCCATAGTCGGCCAGCACGTAGTCGGCTGCCCAGATCGGCACGCGGTCACCGGTGATGGGGTTCACCGCGAATCGCCCGAGGGGCACGCCGGTCTTGGTGCGGTCGGTCGCCTGGCGCTCGATGTCGGTGAGCTTCTGGGTCGACGTCAGGTAGTCCTGGAAGCGGATGCGCGACTCGGCATCCGAGCCAGCGGCGAGTTCTGCAGCCAGGTCTGAGTCGGGCGCGACAGCCATGAACGTGACGCCGAACAGGGTGTCGGGACGCGTCGTGAACACCGGAACCGTGCGGTCGCTGCCCTCGATCGTGAAGTCGACGTCAGCGCCCCGCGAGCGGCCGATCCAGTTGGCCTGCATGCGCAGCACCTTGTCGGGCCACTTGCCCTTGAGCAGGTCGAGGTCGTCGAGCAGCCGGTCGGCGTAGTCGGTGATCTTGAAGTACCACTGCGTCAGCTTCTTCTTGACGACTTCGGTGCCGCACCGCTCGCACTGGCCGGCGACGACCTGTTCGTTCGCCAGCACGGTCTGGTCTTTCGGGCACCAGTTGACGGGTGAGTCCTTGCGGTACGCCAGACCCCGCTTGTACAGCTCGAGGAACAGCCACTGGTTCCACTTGTAATAGCCGGGGTCTGAGGTGTGGAGGATGCGCTCCCAGTCGAAGGCGGTCGCGTACCGGTGCATCGAGCGCTTGTGCTGCTCGATGTTCGAGTAGGTCCAGGCCTTGGGGTCGATGCCGTTCTTGATCGCCGCGTTCTCAGCGGGCAGGCCGAAGGAGTCCCAGCCGATCGGATGCAGCACGTTGTAGCCCCTGTGGCGCCAGTATCGGGCGAGCACATCGCCATACGCATACGCCTCAGCGTGCCCCATGTGCAGATCGCCCGAGGGGTACGGGAACATGTCGAGCACGTACTTTCTGGGGCGCTCGTCACTCGGGTCTTCGGTTGCGAACGGGCGCAGCTGCTCCCAGCGGGGCTGCCACTTCTCCTGCAGGCTCGCGAAATCGTACTGTTCTTCTGGCACTGTTCCTCCATGCACGCGCATTCAATAATCGTAGCCGTGATTTTGTAGGGCAGAATCGAACCATGACCCTCGACGGCACCGGCGACGACTTCGTGAATCCGCCTGCGACGGCAGATGTTCCGTCGCGTCGCATCACGCGGGTCGCAACCGCTCGAGCAGAGCCTGCCGCCGTCTGGACGGCCATCAGCCAGCCAGCGCATCTTGCGGGCTGGCTCGGTGACATCGCGACCTTCCCGGCAGGCATCAAGCCGGGCGCAACCGGTCGCATCGCCTGGACGGGCGAGATCGTGCTCGCAGTAGAGGTGCTGGCGGTCGAGCCCGGCCAGCGACTCGAGTTCGCATGGGCAGAGGGCTTCATGTCAGATGCCGCTTCGCGAGTCGCGATCACGCTCAAGCCCGACGAGCTGGGCACTCTCATTCACCTCGAGGAGTCGGGCTTCGCCTTCCCAGAAGGCGATGACGCACAGGTGCTCCGGGCCCTTCGCTCACTCGCCCAAGGCTGGACGCTCGAGCTCGACGAGCTCATCGCCTACGTCGAGAGCGCCTGACCGGCGTCACGCGGGCGAAGCAGCCAGCGCGGCTCGCAGCGCCTTTGCCTTCAGATGCATCTCTGCCACCTCGTCGTCGGCATCAGAGAGTGCTGTCACTCCCCCGCCGACGCCGAATGACGTGCCGCCTGAGTCACTCACAATCGTGCGGATCGTCATCGAGAGCTCGCCTTCGCTTCCGCTGATCCAGCCGAAGCAGCCGCTGTAGAGACCGCGCTCTGAAGGCTCGAGGCCAGCGAGCAGCTGCATCGTGCGCTCCTTGGGTGCACCGGTCATCGACCCGGCCGGAAACAGCGCCCTGACAGCATCGAGCACACCGAGGCCGCCTGAGAGGCGTCCGTGCACAGAAGAGACCAGCTGGTGCACCGTCGGAAAGCTCTCGACCTCGAGCAGCTGCGAGACCGACACCGAATCCGCGTCGCACACACGATGCAGGTCGTTTCGGCAGAGGTCGACGATCATCACATTCTCGGCCCGCTCCTTGACGCTGGAGCGCAGCTCTTCAGCTGCTCGCGCATCCGCCTCCGGGTCACTGTGCCGCGCCCTCGTGCCCTTGATGGGGCTCGTCTTGACTTCGCCGTCTGCGGCCGAGAGGAAGCGCTCTGGCGAGATCGACGAGATGGCGGTGTCGCCGATCCGCATGAAGCCGCCCCGGTGCACAGGACTCTGCGCGCGCAGACGGCGGTGCGTCTCGACCGGGTCGATCTTCGGTGCGTGCCACTGCGTCGTCAGGCAAGCGACATACGAGTCGCCGCGGGTGATCCACTCCTGGCATTCGCGCACTGCGGCTGCGTACGCGGTGTCGTCGACCTGCGGATGCGCAAGCACGGGCACCGCAGGAGCCTGGGGCCCCGCAGACACCGCCGCGAGGTTCCAGGCCCGCCCCCGCGACTGCAGCTGAGCCCTGCCCTGATCGACGACGACCCATCGCTCTGGCAGCAGCCACCGCGAAGACCCGTCGTACGCGATCCAGCCGCACGCAAGCCGATCATCGAGCCGCAGCGACTCGAGGCTTGCCGATTCGACGACGGCTCCGCCGGCAGCGATGACGCTGACTCCGGCGACCGCATCCTCGAGCCAGACCACGTCGGCAGCGGGGTCGTTCGCCCCGAGCGCAAAGAAGGCGTCTGCCGCGCTGAGCCGCGCATCCTGCCACCAGGTCGCCCCCAGTCTCGGCATCAGGAGCGGCGACTCTGGCATAAACTCGATCCTATGGCAACAGTCGATGCAGCCGACTCCTGGCTGAGCCTCGACGGTCGCGTGCTCGCCTTCGAGGCACACGTGGCCCGCTTCTCTCGCGCCGTCGAATTCTCCGGCGGCGACGCGACGGCAGCAGAGGCCGCAATGCGCGCAGCGCGCGAGGCCACGCCTGCAGCCGGCGCATTCTTTCCGCGCGTCGACTTCGCGGATGGCCGCTTCGAGCGAGACATCCGCCCAGACCCTCGTCTCGACGACGCTGCCGTGCTCTGGACTTCGCCGAATGACCCTCGCACGACTCCCGCAGTCAAGGGCCCGGATCTGCCTGCGCTCGCCGAGCTCAACGCCGAGGCCGCCGAAGCAGGCGCCACAGAAGCCGTTCTGCTGAGCTTCGACGGCGAAGTCATCGAGGGTGCGTTCTCGGCCATGTGCTGGTGGCGCGGCGACACGCTCTGCTATCCCGATGAGGATCTTGAGCGCATCGATTCGGTCACCTGGCGCACCGTCAAGAGGCTTGCTGCTGCAGACGGCGTGCGGATGTCGCCCGAGTTCTCTCAGCCCGCTGATCTCGAGGGGTGCGAAGTCTGGATCATGAACGCGAGACACGGCATCCGCCCCGTTACATCTTGGGTCGGCGGACCCCCGCTCGCTGACCTGACTCGGGCGAGTGTCTGGCGTGCGCGGCTCGACACGCTCCGCGAAGGAGTGATGCAGTAGGTGGTGATCGACGACCTGATCAGCGCGCTGCTCGAGTTCGTGGCGAGTGTGCCCGACTGGCAGCGGCTGCTGCTCGCGTTCGTCGCGATCGCGCTTGAGACGAGCATCCTCATCGGGCTCATCGTGCCCGGCGACACCGTGGTGCTGGTTGCCGCAACGGCGACAGAGAACTGGTGGCAGTGGGCCGGCCTGATCATCGGCTGCATACTGGGCGCGCTGCTCGGCGAGTCATTCGGCTACTTTCTGGGCAAAGTGTTCCGGCCCCGAATCCTGCAGCTGCTCATCCGCCGAAAGCGCTGGTTCCGCGCCTGGAAGTCGATCGAGCGAAGCGTGCTGCGCCGCGGCGGGCCATTCATCTTCCTCTCGCGGTTCCTGCCCGTTGCGCACTCGCTCGTGCCGCTCGCCGTGGGCGCCAGCGGCTTCGCATACAAGCGGTTCGCCATCTGGACCCTGCCGGCATGCGCCATCTGGGCAACGCTGTACGCAAGCGCCGGATGGGCGGCAGGCGGCACGTACGCGGCTCTGGCAGATCGCCTGCACGGTGCCGGTTACATCTTCGTCGCGATCATCCTGGCGTTCATGATCATCATGTGGGCGGCAAAGAAGGTGATTGCGCGCTTCAGCCGGGGCTGAAGCGCGCAATCACCTTGTCTGCTGCGGGGCAGTGTCTCAGCTGAAGGCAGGAGCCGCTTCGAGCTCGCTGTGACGACGCGCGGCGTTCAGCAGCGAGTTGTCGCCGCCGGGGAATGCCGAGAACGCGCTGTAGGTGAGGCCGATGGCCAGCACTGCTGCGACGCGGATCGACTCGCGGTTGCCGGAGTTCTCGTCGAGGCCGAACTGCGTCGAGACACGCTCCCAGAGGCGCTCAACGAGGTCGTCGGTCACGCGAGTGCGCGCACGTCCGTCAGCGAACTCGATGTGGTCGCCCGTGCGAACGGCCCGAAAGCCGGGCTCGGTCTTCAGCAGCGTCGCGAAGGCGTCGATGAGGCCCCTGAAGTAGAGCTTCCACTCAGGCAGCTCCTGTGCGAAGACCTCGTCGACCTTCACGAGCAGACGCTCGGTGTTGCGCTCTGCGAGCCCCCTGATGACAGCGAGGCGGTCTGGGAAGTAGCGGTACACGGTGCCGATGGACGCACCAGCGCGCTCAGCAACGATCTGCGTGGTCAGAGTCTCGTAGCCACCGGCGTCGATTGCGGCCGCAGCGGCGTCCAGCAGCGACTCAATCCTGTGGCTGGCTCGAGCCTGCACTGGTTGATTCCTCAAAGTAATAGACAAAGATTCTTTGGACGACATCACAACTTCCCTTCAGTCACCCTGTGCAATTGTTTTGCAACGCGGCATTACGTGCAACGCAACTTTACGTCGCAACTCAGGCAGTGTACAACGCGAATCCAGGAAATTCCTCTGTGCCTCGACCAATTCCTTGAGATTGCTCAACCAGTTCTGCCGTAGGCTTGCGTCGGACACCGAAAAGGATGGAAATGGCGACCAACTCCTCCCCCCTCGACTATCTGCCCAAGCCCCTTCTGCACCGAGCAGCGAAGGTCGAAGACTGGATCCACGAGTTTCGTGAGGCTCGTGCCCTGCGATCGGGCCGCATCCCCGCAATCATCGCCTATCCCGGCTACGGAGGCGACGGATGGGCTCGCGTGCTCTGCCGAGTCCTGCTCGTCAGACACGGCGAGGAGAACCAGGCGCTGTACGAAGACGTGCGCGGCTGGCGCAGCTTCACCTCCATCGCCCTCAACCACGTCGATGTGACCGTCTCTCACAACGGCGAGTCGCATGTCGTCACAGCTGACAGGGGCGGCGTGGTCGATGCCGTTGTTCCCTTCTCACTCGAACCCGGCTGGAACACCCTCAAAGTCTCGACTTCTGGCTCGGCTCCGGTCGACGCACCTGTCTTCGTAGTCGACCCCGAATGCCGAATCGGCGTCATCTCCGACGTCGACGACACGGTGATGGTGACGCTGCTTCCGCGGCCCATGCTCGCCGCCTGGAACGCGTTCGTGCTCGACGAGCACGCGCGTCGTCCGGTGCCCGGCATGGCGGTGCTCTACGAGCGCATCAAGAACGCGCATCCGTCCGCGCCCTTCATCTACCTGTCGACCGGAGCCTGGAACGTGGCGCCCACGCTCTCGAGGTTCCTCTCGCGCAACCTCTATCCGGCCGGCCCGCTGCTGCTCACTGACTGGGGCCCGACGCACGACAGGTTCTTCCGATCGGGCAAAGATCACAAAGAGCAGAATCTTGCGCGTCTGGCAGAGGAGTTCCCGAACATGCGCTGGATCCTCGTCGGCGACGACGGGCAGCATGACGAGCAGATCTACGGAGCGTTCGCCAAGCATCACCCTGAACACGTCGCTGCAGTCGCCATCCGCGAGCTCTCCCCGCAGGAGGCTGTGCTCGCCGGTGGGCGCAAGAGCCAGCCGCATGACGACGGCACAATTTGGGTCTGGGCGCCGAACGGCGGCGGTCTGGCGAGCGAGCTCAGCAGACAGGTGCCGGAGACCGCGATCTGAGCTCAGTGTGCGCGCAGCAGCGAGTCTGCCTCGTCGAGCAGCCGCACAGTGACACCGTCGCCCGATTCGGTCTGCTTCGACGCGGTGGCCAGCGCGTGACCGACCAGGTGCGTCGCTGCGATGCTGCGCACGCGCCAGTCGGAGAAGCCGGCCCTCAGCGTCGTCGCCATCTGCCAGAACGCCGTGTCGGCATCTGCGCGCCCTGCCGCAGCGGCTTCGAGCGACGAGACGCAGATGTGCCCATAGAGCGCACCGCGATCATCTGCCGGGTCGCCCATGCCTGCCGTGTCGATGTCGAGCACGCCGATGATCCGCCAGGGCTCCGCCGGGTCGACGAAGATCTGTCCGAGGTGCATGTCGCCGTGAATGGCGACGAGCGCCTCCTGCTTGGCATCGCCGTAGATGCGGGCGATCGCCTGCGTCAGCACCTGAGTGCGGTCGGCGAAAGCCGGAGCAATCTGTCGCATGCGGCTCGAGTACCAGTCCGCTCGCTTAGCCAGTGACGCCCGTGCGTACCCCGTGAGCGGCACCTGAGCCATGTGCAGGGTGAGCGCGTCGAGGGAGGAGAGGAAGCGCGGGTCGCCGCCGATGTCGGCGATCCTTGCCGCTGCGCTGTCTCCGGGCAGGCGATCGAGCAGGAGCATGCCTGAGTCTGCATAGCCGAGCGAGTGCGGAACCCGAACTCCGCGCGCCAGGAACATGCCGTGCATCCCGTGAATCGCACTGACTGACGCGGGGTCGACGACTTTGATGAAGTATCGGCCCGACTCGGCGTCGACACGGAACACCGCCCGCTTGCCGGGCCGATAGGCCTCGAGCGTGACAGAGGCCCCGTGTGCGCGGATGCCGAACTTCTCGAGCACGTGTCCGACCGCCTCAGGAAACGAGACTGCCGAGAGCGCGGGCAGCGACGGGTCATGCGGATACTGCCAGGCGACGACACGAGACCCGTCGGCACCGGTCAGCACGAGGGAGCGCTCATCGGCAGCTGCCCTGCTGGCGGTGTTCAGGTAGACGTCTGCGTGCTCCTCTGCCCCGTCGGCTGTGCGCAGCTCGACCGAGTAGCCGACGATGAATCCGTCGCCCGTGGGCTCACTGTCGTGCTGCCTGAACGAGACGACAGACGCCTCGCGTGCGGCGGCGAACTGGTCGAGCAGGCCTTGCGGCGCTGGGATCATGCGGCATCGGTCGTGTGGAGCCACGTCAGGCGCCAGAACTCGTCGGCGGTCAGCTCGAAGCTGTAGGTGTCGCGCGCGACGAGGGTGCGCACCTCCTCGGGCTTCAGGTTCTCGTGAGCGAGGATGTTGACCCAGCTGTCGCCCTGCCCGCTGTTGCCGAAGTGCACAGCGATGATGTCGGTTGTCGCAGGCGTGTCGCTGACGACGAAGGCGCTGTCGAGCTGCGGCTCGTCAGGAATCTGCCAGACGAAATGATCGCCTTTCCACTGCGAATGGCACACGAACTCACGCTCGCCCTTGTCGGTGCGCGTGTAGCGGTTGGTCTCGAGCAGCTCGAGGGGACTGCTCTTGACGATCTCGTACTCAACCGTGGGGCGAAGTCGTGTTGGAGTGCGCCAGTAGTTGAACGTGGTGCCGCAGATCTGCCAGCGACCGAGCAAGGTTCGGGCGAGTTCAGCGGGGTCTGCAACGCGTGCCATACCCGTCAGCCTATAGGCTTCCAGTGTGGATTCTCCTCTTCTGGTCAAGGCCGTCGACACAGCCGCTCGAGCCTTCGACGGATGCACAGACAGACAGGGTGCGCCGTACATCGCCCACGCCATCAGGGTCATGCACGATGTGACCGGCGATGATGCAAAGGCAGTGGCCCTGCTCCACGACGCGCTCGAGTGGGGCAATCTCACCTGGGACGAGCTGGTGAACAAGGGGTTTCCGCGCCGAGTGCTCGGCGCGATCGACGCCCTCACCGACCGGGACGACGAGACGCTCAGCGAGCATGTCGCGCGCATCCGTGCCAATCCACTGGCGCTGCAGATCAAACTCGCCGACATCCGCGACAATTCGCTGAACTGGCGCATGGCACAGCTCGATACAACGACCCGTTCTGATCTGATGGGCAAATACCGCGACACAGCCGAGCTGCTCGGCACGACGCTCGCTGCCATACGCAAGCGCGCCCCCGAACTCGACAGGCTCGCACGCCGACGAGAGCCTCACACGGTGCCGGGCTCGATCACCGACACCGGCCCCATGCGCAAGCAGCTTTAGCCGATCGGCTCGCCTCGCAGTTCACGGGTCAGCAGAGTCGCTCCCGCTGAGGCCGCTGGCATCGCGATCACCGCGACCAGGGGAATCAGGAAGAGCAGGTACGCAGCGACTCCGAAGCCCATCGTCTTGGCGCGTGAGCCGGCCAACAGCCTGCGGCGCGTGCCGACTGTCTCGTCGCGGGCGTCCATCGGTGTGGCTGTGAGTTCGAGCGCCAGCGCTCTGCCGCCAGCGAGGGCGCCGAACACCGCTCCGAGCACTCCCCCGACGAACGGGATCAGCGAGATGAGAAACACCGCCAGCGATATCGGCAGCGCGATCAGCAGCAGTCTGACCGCGTCGGCGATCGCCTTGCCGAATGATGCCAAGGCAGACCGCTCGACGGCGGGCTCTGCAACGCCCAGCTCTTTGTCGACCGCAGCGGAGATGGCGTCGTAGACGGGTGCGCCGATGGCGAGGGAGAGCGCCGAGAAGCTGAGTACGAACAGCACCGTTGCACCGGCAACAAGCATTGCGGCCACCAGCACGCGGAACGCCGTGATGAGCCAGTCGTCCCAGCCGCTGACGAACGGCGTCATCCATTCGACCAGGGCATTCAGGTTGAACAGCAGCGCGATCATCAGGCCGAGGAACACCGCGCCGACGACCAGCGGCGGCACGGCGCCGAGCGCGGTGAGCCCCGGATGCCGCACGAGCCAGCGCAGGCCGCGCCACATGAAGCTCACGCCGCGAAAGAACTCTCCAGCGGCTGATCTGCTCTTGCCGACGATCTCACTCACCGATGTCCTTTCGACGGATGCGCTGCACTTCGGAGCCCACGAGCTGCAGCAGGATCACGCCCAGGAATGCAGCCAGCAGCCAGTTCGCGACCTGGGGGTCGAGGGCCTGGGCGATCCATGTTCCGAGCACGGTGGTGAAGCATGCCGTGATGCCGAGCAGCATGCCCGCCCTCATGTCGACATTGCCGCGGCGGAGATTGCCGATGGTTCCCGAGACCGCTGTCGGAATCATCATCGCGAGCGACGTGCCCTTGGCCACCAGGTCGGTGAAGCCGAACAGCAGCATCAGCACCGAGACGACGATGACGCCCCCGCCGATGCCGAGCAGCCCCGACAGCACCCCCGTCACGAGGCCGACGCCGGCGAATGCGAACGCAGCGCCGACTGTGAGGGTGAACGACTGCTCGCGTGAGGGAATGCTCGTAACCAGCTCGAACACCACCAGCAGCAGGAAGGCGATAAAGAGCCACCGCACGATCGGTGTGGGCAGGCGCTCGAGCAGCCACGTGCCGAGCTGGGCGCCGACCACTGCCCCGACCGCGAGCAGCGCGGCTGCGGCGAGGTCGACGTTGCCCTGTGATCCGTATGAGACGACGCCGACGATCGCCATGGGCGCTATCGCCGCAAGCGACGTGCCTGAGATGCGCTTTCGCGACATGGTCGTGAGCATGGCGAGGGCGGGAACCATGATGACCCCGCCGCCGACGCCGAAGAGGCCCGAGAAGACTCCGGTGGCGATGCCTGTGAGAATGAGCGGCAGCGCACGAGCGCGTGCTGCCTCAGTCACTGCGAGAGGGTGCCGAGGGCGTTCTGCGTGAGGACGTCGCGAATCGACTGGATGTGACCAGCCAGCTCAGCGGCCGCAGTCTGTGCGTTGCTCTTGGCGTTGGCGGAGCGCTTGCCCGCGATCGGCTTGACGGCCTGCTCGATGAGCGCTGCCTCGCGCGCGGCTGCAGAGTGCATGCCGCGGAGGTGACGGGGCTCGATGCCGAATCCGGCCAGCTCTACGAGTGCCTTCACGATCGCGACCGTGCGATCGGTGTAGGGCTCGCCGCTGGTGATGATCTGCGCCTGCTGCGCATCGAGCACGAGGCGCCTCGAAGCGCCCGTCTCTTCGAGCAGCTCGGCTCGTGTGAGCCTGCGCTCGGTCGAGAGGATGCTGGGGCCTGACAGCTCGACGTTGCCGCCGGGAAGCTGCGGCTGACGACCCTCGTCGACGTCGTCGAGGTACGTGCGGATGACCTTGAGTGGCAGATAGTGGTCGCGCTGCAGCGTCAGAATCGTGCGGATGCGCTCGACGTGCTCGCTCGAGAACTTGCGGTAGCCGCTCTGCGTGCGCTCTGGCGTCACGAGCCCCTGGTCTTCGAGAAATCGCACCTTCGATGGAGAGAGGTCGACGAATTCGGACGAGAGCCGCTGCAGGACCTGTCCGATCGAGAGCAGGCCCGAAGTCTGCCGTGCGGGCTTTGCGCTCATGCCGACGACACCGCATCCGCGCGCGATGCGTAGAACGTGAGGCGGTACTTGCCGACCTGCACCTCGGCACCGTCGACGAGGCTTTCGCGCTCGATGCGCTCGCCGTCGAAGTAGGTGCCGTTGAGCGACCCGAGGTCACGGACCTCGAACGATGTGCCGGTGCGCAGGAACTCTGCGTGCTTGCGGCTCACCGTGACGTCGTCGAGGAAGATGTCTGCATCGGGGTGACGGCCCGCAACGGTCGTCTCGCGGTCGAGCAGGAAGCGGGCGCCGGCGTTGGGGCCGCGGCGCACGATCAGCAGAGCCGAGCCACTGGGAAGCGCCGACACTGCCTCGACTTCGTCGGGGCGAGCACCGTCGATCATCGCCGAAAGCTGCGCGCGGTAGTCGTCTTTGAACGACTGCGTGCTCTCTGGGTTCTGGCGAGGTTCTTCTGGCATTGCATCTCCTGCTCACGGGCATACAGCTGAAGGGTAAGCCTAAGCGATAGTAGCCGGATTTGGCCACATCACGACAGCCTACCCCGCCAACCCGAGTGCACGCAGTGCCGCAGCTGTGAGCGCGGCAGCGATGATCACGACGATGAACGGCACCTTCGCCCAGAACATGAGCATGGCCACAGCCATCGCCGGAACACGCGCGTCGACCACGATCAACTCGCCCTGTCCGAGCGTCTGCACGGCTGCCAGCGCCGCAAGCAGGCTGATCGTCGTCAGCTCGAGCACCCTTGATCGCCGCTCCCCGGCGAACCACGCAGCGGGCACCGAATAGCCCGCGAGCTTGAGCGCGAGCACGATGATGCTCGCCAGCAGCACGGTGTGCCAGAGGGTCATGCTGCCTCCTTGACGGGCGTCTTCTTAGATTTCGTGCCGAGCCAGTTCGTGGTGCCGACGACGAGTGCGACCACGACGGAGAGCAGGATGGGCACACCGGCAGGCAGCACCGGCACCAGTGCCGTGGCGAGCACCGCAGATGCCACGCCCACTGCCACTGCCTGGCGGTTTTTCAGGCGGGGCCACAGGAGCCCGATGAACGCCGCGGCAGCTGCCGCATCGAGCCCGTACGTGCGGACGTCACCGAGCAGGTCGCCGACGAGGGCGCCGATCAGTGTTGTGGCATTCCACCCGACGAAGACTCCGACGCCCGTGACCCAGAAACCCAGCCTGCGCATCCGTGCGTCTGCAGACGACAGTGCGACCGCGGTCGACTCGTCGATCGTCAGGTGCGCCATGACCGGCATGACGGCCCTGCGCGGCCGAAGCTCGGTGTTCAGCGAGATCCCGTACAGGGTGTTGCGCACACCGAGCACTGCCGAGGTCGCAACGGCAGCGGCCGCGCCGCCTCCTGCTGCGATGACGCCGAGCAGGGCGAACTGCGAGCCGCCCGAGAACATCAGCAGCGACAGCACCATCGTCTGCATGAGGTCGAGTCCCGATGCGATTGCGAGCGCGCCGAACGAGACCCCGTACAGGGCTGTTGCGCCTGCCACCGAGAGGCTTTTGCGCCAGACGGCAGAAGACGTGTTCACACAGTGATACTACGGGAGGAGACCCGTCAGACGGCCTCGATCACCAAGCCGGTTCCCTGGCCTCCGCCGCCGCAGATCCCGGTTGCGCCGAGGGTGCCCGAGCCGAGCTCGGTGACGCGGCGCGCAAGGTGGCCGATGATGCGTGCGCCCGAGGCTCCCAGGGGGTGGCCGAGCGCGATTGCGCCGCCGTTGGCGTTGACGATCTCGGGGTCGATGCCCAGCTGCTTCGTCGACACGATGCCCACTGCCGCGAAGGCCTCATTGATCTCAACGGCCTTCAGCTCGCTGACCTCGCGGCCGGCACGCGTGAGCGCGGCCTCGATTGCGTCTGCGGGCTGCGTGTGCAGCGAGACGTCTGCTCCGGCGACCAGCGACGTCGAGAGGATGCGAGCAAGGGGCTGCAGCCCGTGCTCAGCGACGAACGCATCGGATGCGATCACAATGGCTGCTGCGCCGTCGCTGATCTGTGACGCGTTGCCCGCTGTGATCGTGCCGCCGGTGCTGAACGCGGGGCGCAGCTGCCCGAGTGCCTCGGCAGTCACGCCTTCGCGGCCGCCGTCATCGGCAGAGACTGTCTTGGCGCGCTTGCCGCGACCCACTTCGATGGGCGCGATCTCGTCCTCGAAGACTCCGCTGGCCTGTGCCTTCTCGTGGCGCTGGAAGCTGTTCGCAGCGAACTCGTCCTGCTCTTCGCGGGTGAGGCTGTAGCGCTCGTTGTAGCCCTCGGTGCTGGCTCCCATCGGGGTCTTCTCGAACGCGTCGGTGAGACCATCGAACTGCATCGTGTCGACCAGCGCGGCGTCGCCGAACTTGGCGCCTGCGCGAACAGAGGCGGCGTGGGGTGCAAGCGTCATCGACTCCTGGCCGACCACGAGCACGACGTCAGCCTCGCCCAGCTGCACGAGCCTGTGTGCGGCGGCCACTGCCTCGCTGCCCGAAAGGCACACTCCGTTGACTCCAAGCGAGGGTGTCGTCATGGGCACGCCCGCAGCGACTGCGGTCTGGCGGGCGGGGTTCTGTCCGGCGCCGCCCGTCAGCACCTGACCGACCAGCACCTGCTGCACCTGCTCGGGCGCGACTCCCGACTTCTCGAGCGCTGCTCGTCCGGCGTGGCCTCCGAGCTGAGTCGCGGGCACTGAGCCGAGCTGGCCCAGGAACTTGGCGAACGGTGTGCGTGCGTAGCCGACGATGAGGCTCTCGGTCATGGTGCTCCCTTGCTTGTGACTGCCTCGACTCTACCGCTCGCCGTGCACCGTCACGAAGTCGATGAGCTCTTCGACGCGACCCAGCAGCGCGGGCTCGAGATCGTTCCAGGAGCGCACGCGAGCGAGCATCGCCTGCCACGCCTTCGCAACGTCCTCCTGCGTGCCATGCGGCAGGCCGAGGCGCTTGAGCGTGCCATGCTTGAAGTCCTCGCCCCTGGGCACATCCGGCCACGCCCTGATGCCGAGCGACTGCGGCTTGATGGCCTGCCAGATGTCGATGTACGGATGCCCGACCACGTGCACGAAGCGTCCTGCGGGAGTGCGCGCCACCTGGTCGGCGATGCGCGACTCCTTCGAGCCGGGCACCAGGTGGTCGACGAGCACCCCGAGTCGGCGCTCTGCCGTCGGTGCGAAGTCGGCGACGATGTCTGTCAGGTCGTCGATGCCGCCCAGATACTCGACCACCACGCCCTCGACGCGGAGGTCGTGGCCCCAGACCTTCTCGACGAGTTCGGCGTCATGGCGGCCCTCGACGAAGATGCGCGACGGCAGCGCTGTGCGCGCTCGAGCATCGGCTGCGGCACGGGACCCGGATGCGCTGCGGCTGCGGTCGTCGCGCGCTGCGGTCGCGGGTCGCGACTGGGACGCCTTGACCAGCTCGATCTCGACGCCCTCGAAGTACAGCCCACGCCCATACGGGAATCTGCGCACCTTGCCGCGTCGGTCTTCGAGGCCGACGGAGTCGGATGCGACATCGACGATCTCGCCGACGTAGCCGTCACCGTGCTCGAGCACCAGCCCCCGGACAGCAGACACGCGCTCCGGCTTTCGCGGAGCGCGTGCTGCTGGGGAATCCCACTCGATCAAGTCAGTCCCGTGAACCGGACTTCTTGCGGCCGAAGATCAGGCCCCAGATGAGCAGGACGATGATCGCGCCACCGACTGCGAGGACCCAGGTCCAGATGCTGAAGACGCCGTCGCCAGAAACACCGATCATAGAGCCGATCCAGCCGCCGAGCAGTGCGCCAACCACACCGAGCAGCAGAGTGACGAAGAATCCGCCTCCCTGTTTACCCGGAAGAATCAGCTTTGCAAGTGCTCCTGCAGCTAGGCCAATGACAATCCATCCAATAAAGCTGAGGTCCATGCTGTTCCCTCCTTATATTGTCCGGGACGGGTTGCGTTCCGGAGAGCTTGATCGCTCATAGGAATAGAATGCCACGGATCCTGCAACCTGAACCAATTCGCAGGAAGCCTTTCAATTGGAAGCCCGAGCAAGTACAATCTCACGAACTCTGCCCGCGTCAGCCTGCCCGCGCATCGCCTTCATGACAGCGCCGATGACAGCGCCGGCGGCCTGGACCTTGCCGTCTCGGATCTTCTGCAGCACATCCGGCTGTGCCGCAAGCGCCTCGTCGACCGCTGCGATCAGCGCGCCGTCGTCGCTCACGACCGCAAGCTCGCGCTTGTCGACCACTTCACTGGGTGACCCCTCGCCCTCGATGACGCCTGCGAGCGCCTCACGTGCCAGGCGGTCGTTCAGCGTGCCCTCGTCGATCAGCTTCGTCAACTCGGCGACGTGCTCTGCGCTCACGAGTGTCGATGCATCGACACCGCGCTCGTTGGCGACTCGGCTCAGCTCGCCCGTCCACCACTTGCGTGCGGATGCCGGCGTTGCCCCGGCCGCGATCGTCTGCTCGACAGTGTCGACGAGGCCGCCGTTCGCGATGTCCTGGAACTCGAGGTCAGTGAAGCCCCACTCCTCCTTGAGGCGCCTGCGACGTGCCACGGGCTGCTCTGGCAGCTGTGCGCGAAGCTCCTCGACGAGCTCGCGTGCCGGCGTGAGCGGCAGCATGTCGGGCTCGGGGAAGTAGCGGTAGTCGTCAGCGTCTGACTTGGGGCGACCGGCGCTCGTGCGCCCAGTGTCTTCGTGCCAGTGCCGGGTCTCCTGCTTGATCGTGCCGCCGTCTGCGAGGATCTGCGCCTGGCGCTGGATCTCGTAGCGGATGGCACGCTCGGCGCTGCGAAGAGAGTTGACGTTCTTCGTCTCGGTTCGGGTGCCGAAGGTGGTCGACCCCTTCGGCATGAGCGAGATGTTCGCGTCGCACCGCAGGTTGCCGCGCTCCATCTTCGCCTCCGAGATGCCGAGGCCGCGGACGATGTCGCGAATCGTGGCGACATATGCCTTCGCATACTCCGGGGCGTCGACGCCCGCGCCGACGATCGTGCGGGTGACGATCTCGACCAGCGGCACACCCGCACGGTTGTAGTCGACCATGGAGTACTCGGCACCCTGGATGCGACCGGTCGAGCCGCCGACGTGCGTCAGCTTTCCGGCGTCTTCCTCGATGTGCGCCCGCTCGATGGGGATGTCGATCAGACGACCGTCGCTGAGCTCGATCTGCACGCTGCCGTCGAAGGCGATCGGCTCGTCGAACTGCGAGATCTGGTAGTTCTTGGGCAGATCCGGGTAGTAGTAGTTCTTTCGCGCGAACCTCGATGATTCTGCGATCTCGCATCCGAGTGCGAGACCCAGCGAGATTGCGGATCGGACTGCGGCGCGGTTGGGCACCGGCATCGATCCCGGCAGGCCGAGATCGAGCGGCGTGATCAGCGTGTTCGGTGCGGCGTCCTCGAACTCGGGGTTGGCCGGGTTCGGGCTCGCCGAGAACATCTTCGTGCGCGTGTTGAGCTCGACGTGCACCTCGAAGCCGAGCACAGGGTCGAACAGCTCGAGGGCCTTGTCGAAGTCCATCAGCTTGTCTTTCATCGGGCACCTCCATCGCTCAGTGCTTCGAGTCGGCTGTTCTGCAGGGCAAGCGGCCCCGCCCATCCGCCGTTCAGTCGTGATTCGATCGCCGCACCGAAGCGGTACAGGCGCTCGTCTTCGAACATGGGCGCCATCAGCTGCAGACCTGTCGGGAGACCGTCTGCGCCGAGGCCCATGGGAATCGACATGCCGGGTGTTCCGGCAAGGTTCGCGGGGATTGTCGTGATGTCGTTGACGTACATCGCCAGCGGATCGTCGATCTTCTCGCCGAGCTTGAACGCCGTCGTCGGCGCTGCCGGACTGATGAGCACGTCGACTTTCTGGAATGCCTCTTCGAGGTCGCGCTGGATGAGCGTGCGGACCTTCTGCGCGCTGCCGTAGTAAGCGTCGTAGTAGCCGGCCGACAGAGCATACGTGCCGAGGATGATGCGGCGCTTGACCTCTGGGCCGAATCCGGCTTCGCGAGATGCTGCCATGACCTGTTCGACCGTCTGGCCGGGCTCTTCGACCCGGAGTCCGTAGCGGACGGAGTCGAAGCGAGCCAGGTTGCTCGACGCCTCAGCCGGGAGGATCAGGTAGTAGGCGGCGACGGCGTACTTGAAGCTGGGCGCCGAGATCTCGGTGACCTCGCCGCCGGCCGCCTCGATGACCGCGACTGCGTCTTTGAACCGCGCCTGCACATCCGCCGAGATGCCGTCGGCGTCGAGCTCCTTGACGACGCCGAAGCGCACGCCGGTGAGGTCTGCGCCATCGGCGCCCTCGCGGGCCGCGGCTGCGAAGGACGGCCACTCTCGCTCGAGGCTCGTCGCATCGTGCGGGTCGTGGCCGCCGATGACATCGTGCACGAGCGCTGCATCGAGCACCGTGCGCGAGACGGGGCCGACCTGATCGAGGCTCGAGGCCAGCGCGATCGCGCCGTATCGACTGACACCGCCATAGGTCGGCTTGACGCCGACTGTTCCGGTGACCGCTGCGGGCTGCCGGATCGAGCCGCCGGTGTCACTGCCGAGGGCGATCGGTGCTTCGAGGGCCGCGACGGCAGCTGCAGAGCCGCCTCCGGAGCCGCCCGGAATCCGATTGAGATCCCAGGGGTTCTTCGTCGGGCCGAATGCCGAGTGCTCGGTTGACGAGCCCATGGCGAATTCGTCCATGTTCGTCTTGCCGAGCGCGATGAGGCCAGCCTGCTTCAGACGCGCGACGACGGTTGCGTCGTACGGCGGGACCCAGCCCTCGAGCATGCGCGAGCCGCTCGTCGACGGCATGCCCTTGGTCGTGAGCACGTCTTTGATGGCGATGGGAACACCCGCGAGCTCATGCAGCTGCTCGCCGGCAGCGCGACGCTCGTCGATCTGCTTGGCAGCGGCAAGCGCCTCGTCGTTGACGTGCAGGAAGGCGTTGATGCTTCCTTCGACCGCTTCGATGCGCTCGAGGTGCGCCTTCGTGGCCTCTTCGCTCGAGACTTCGCGCGAAGCGAGCTTCTCTGAGAGCTCGGCGGCGCTCAGGCTGATGATCGATGTCACTACTGCTCCTCCCCCAGAATCGCGCTGACGCGGAACCTCTCGCCGTCGTGCGCGGGTGCACCGCGGAAGACGTCTTCGAGCGAGAGCGTCTCGCCCGGCACGTCGTCGCGCATGACGTCGCTCAGCGGCACCGGGTGCGACGTGGCGGGCACGTCGTCGCCGGCGACCTCGCTCACGGTCGCGATCGCGTCGACGATCTGCGACAGCTCGCCAGTCAGCTGCGTGACTTCTTCTTCTGTGAGGGCAATTCTGGCCAGCATCGCAAGATGCTCGACCGACTCGCGGGTGATGTCAGACATGATTCCTATCCTACGAGGCTGAGGAGGGCGGTGAGAGCAGGCATGAGCGTCACGAGCAGCGTCGTGATCGACAGGAACGGGCGGGCGGTCAGCACCGCTGCGACTTCGCGGATGCGCGCTGACTGCCGGTAGGCGGGATGCCCTGCAGCAGAGACCGCAATGCCCCGCAGGCCCGTGTGGCGCATTGCGTCTGCGGCGCGAGGCACGTGGTAGTCGCTGGTGACGATCGCGACGCCGTGGTTCTTCGAGCGGTCTGATGAGAGCACGTCTCGGTCGGTCAGCAGCTTGCGCGCATTGACGAGGTTCTCTTCTGTCGAGGTCGAGTGCTCTTCGAGCAGAATGCGATCGCGGTCGAAGCCCTGCCGCTCGGCATAGTCGGCCATGGAGCTGGCCTCTGTGACCGGCTCGTCGGCGCCCTGGCCGCCGCACATCACCACTGGCGTCTCGGGCGGGAGTTCAGCCGCAGTCTCGAGCGCCGTGTCGATGCGCCGCGCGAGGAGTCTGGTCGGGGTGCCGTCCTCTTTGATGCCGGCGCCGAGCACCAGAACTGCGCGCAGCTCGTGCTCCTCGCGTCGCTTCGGGGTGCGGTAGAGGCGTCGCTGCACGGTCTCCCACCACCACAGGGTGATCAGCGTCATGGCCGGAACGAGCAGGGGCGCCATCACGCACAGCATGATCGTGCCGAGCACCGGAACGACGCCGTAGAACACGACGTGCAGCCAGACGATGGCCGCGGCAAGGACCAGGCCCAGGCATCCGGCGAGGAACTTGAAGAGATGGCGCGTGCGAGCGCCGGGGATGCTGGTGAAGACTGCCACAAGGCCGAGTGCGAGCAGCGCGAGTGCGACCGACCCTGCCTCGACCATCGCGGTCAGGAACCAGGCGTCGGGATCAGGCTGCGGCGCAATGAGCTGCAGCACCCCCATCAGGAGGCTCGCCAGCAGCAGCAGAGCTCCCCAGGTGATCAGGTGCGGCGCACCGATCCGCCGGGTGTCCTGCTGGATCAGCCAGATGCCGCCGAACACGAGCATGAGGGCGAGCACAATCAGCGGCAGAATCACTGCAGCATTCTCTCACGGGCAGCGGGAAGAGAATCGCCATCGCTGCGGTTGGCTTCGGTATGAAGCTTTCGATACTCGACCTTGCGCCCGTTGATCCTGATGTCTCGTATGCGGAGGCCTTCGCAGACTCCGTGACGCTGGCGCAGCAGGCCGAGCTTCACCCGTTCGAGCGCATCTGGTACGCCGAGCACCACAACATGCGCTCCATCGCATCGAGCGCGACGAGCGTGCTGATCGCCCACATCGCGGCCAACACCAAGAGGATCCGCCTCGGCGCCGGCGGCGTCATGCTGCCGAACCACGCCCCGATCGTCATCGCCGAGCAGTTCGGCACGCTCGCCTCCATCCACCCCGATCGCATCGACCTCGGGCTCGGCCGTGCACCCGGCACCGACCAGCGCACGCTGCTTGCACTGCGCCGCGACGCCAGCTCGAGCGAGCGCTTTCCGTCAGACGTCGTCGAGCTGCGCCGCCTGCTCGCTGGCGAACAGCCGATGATGGGCGTCGAAGCGGTGCCGCACGCACCCACGCCTCCCCCGCTGTACATCCTCGGATCCTCGCTGTTCGGTGCCAGCCTGGCAGCCCAACTCGGACTGCCCTACGCATTCGCCTCGCACTTCGCACCCGACGCGATGCAACAGGCGCTTGCCGCCTACCGCAGCCAGTTCGAGCCGTCCGATGCCCTGCAGGAGCCCTACGCGATCGTCGGATCGAACGTCGTGGCCGCTGAGTCGAACGACGTCGCCGGCGAGATGCAGCGGTCGGTCATGCGCGGTCGCGTCAAGTCATTCCTCCTCCGCGGACAGCCGATCCAGTCGTCGATCACCGAAGACGAGCTGGATGCGCTGGTCGACTCCCCGCAGGGTCGCGGCATCACCAACATGATGCGAGTGAGCGCTGTCGGCGACGGCGATGCTGTGCGCTCCAGCCTCGAGCGCCTGCAGGCCGAGACCGATGCAGACGAGATCATGCTCGCCTTCCACGGCCGCAACGCAGCCGAGCGGCTTGCCGGCATGCAGCTGACGGCCGGAGCCATGTTCTCCTAGCGGCTGCATGGCCTCAGCGTTTGGGCCACGCCCACACTGGCTGGTCGAGGCGTCCTTCGCGCCCGGCGACCGTGGTCCGCGCAGCCGACTTCCTCAGCTCGACCGAAGCACCGCCCAGAAGCCTGGTGAGGTCGGCGTGGTGTGTCACCACAATCGTCTGAGTGCGCTCGCTGGTCTGGGTGATCAGGCGTGCGAGAGCAGGCATCAGACTCGAGTGCAGGCTGCGCTCGGGCTCGTTGAGCACCAGCAGCCCTGGGCTCTCGACCGAGGTGAGCGCAGCCACCAGCAGCAGAAACTGGAGGGTGCCGTCAGAGAGCTCGCCCGCGGTCATCACACGGGCCAAGCCCGATTGGCGAAGGCCCGCGACCAGGCCGGATGCATCACCCTGGATCTCGAGCGTCGATCCCTTGAACGCATGGTGCACCGCTGCCAGCGCGATCTCGGCCTCGCCGCCGTTCTCGATCGTCGTCTGCAGCACCGCAGCCAGGTTGGCCCCGTCGTCGTCAAGCCTGAACGACCTCGTGGCCACCTGAGGCCTGCGGGCCGGGGCGTTCGCGTCGGTTCTGAAGGCATCGTGGAACCGCCACGACCGCAGCTCCCTGCGAACCGCTCCGGCCTCGGGCACGGACTCGTTGCCTGCCTGCTCGTCGAGCACCGACTGCCACGCGGGCATGTTCTGCTGCAGCCGCACCCCATCGGCCTTGACCAGGCCTCGACGACGCTCCAGCAGGGTCGTGGCAGGGCGGAGCACATCGCCGGCGAAGATGTGCTCCTGCTTGATCTCGGGGTCATGCCGAAACATCGAGTCCCCGACCTGCGGCAGACCGATGTCGATCGCGTACCCGATGCTGTCGCTGGCGAAGCCAAGACGAAGCGAGACCGGCGACGGCTGGGGCCCTTCTCCGGCGAACCGCACCGAGCCGAGGCCGCCCGACCGTGCCAGGCTGCTGATCATCCTGCCCTGGCCGCAGTCCGCAAGCAGCTGCAGCGACCGATACAGGTTCGACTTGCCCGTGCCGTTGGCTCCGGTCACCACAGTGAGACGCTCGAGCCCGAGCACGAGCGAGCTGATCGACCGGTATCCCTCGACGGCCAGCGTCTGCATCATGCGAGCGCGTCCGGCCCTTCGGTGACGAGCACGGCGAACTGGGCCGCATCGAGCACTCGGACCCCGAGCTCCTCCGCTTTGGCAAGCTTCGATCCTGCCCCCGGGCCGGCTGCGACGAAGTCGGTCTTCTTCGAGACGCTGGAGGCTGCCTTGCCGCCGGCCGCGATGATCGCCTCCTTGGCGCCATCGCGGGTGAACCCGTCGAGTGTTCCTGTGGCAACGACCGTCAAGCCCGTCAGCACGCCTTCGGCCTGCACGACAGCCCCGGGACCCGGGTGATCCGGCGTCGCGAACCGCACACCCGCATCCCGCCACGCCTGCACGATCTCTCGATGCCAGTCGACGGCCAGCCAGTCGACGACCGCTTCGGCGATGATGGGTCCGACGCCCTCGACCTGAGCAAGCGCCTCGGTCTCGGCGCTCTCGATGGCCTCGAGTGATCCGAACCAGTCGGCGAGCGCGCGTGCGGCGACCGGGCCGACGTGACGGATGTTGAGCGCAACGATCTGACGCCACAGCTCCTTCGTCTTGGCGCGCTCGAGCTCTGCCAGCAGCATCTCGGCCTGCGACGACGGCAGCACCTCGCGATGGTCCTTCTTGATGCCTGCCTTGCGTCGTTCTGTGGCCGACATGCCTTCTGCGCCCGGCGGATACACGAGCCGCACCTTCTGGAACGGGCGGCGAAGAACCGGCTGCCCCTCGTCGTCGACGCGCTGCTCACCGGTCTCGGCGTCGCGCACGTAGACCTCGATCGGCACGAGCTCGTCGATCGTCAGGCTGAAGAGCCGTGCCTCAGTCACGAGGGGCGGATGCTCGGGCACGGTGGGCTGCGTCAGTGCGGCGGCCGTCACCTCGCCGAGGGCCTCGATGTCGAGACCGCCCCGCGAGCCGATGTGCTCGACGCGGCCGCGCACCTGTGCGGGGCATGACTCGGCGTTGGGGCAGCGCAGGTCGATGTCGCCCTCTTTCATCGCTCGCAGCGTCGCACCGCACTCGGGGCACTCGGCGGGCATGACGAACTCGCGCTCGCTGCCGTCACGCAGGTCGGCGACCGGACCCAGCACCTCGGGAATCACGTCGCCGGCCTTGCGCAGCACGACGGTGTCGCCGATCAGCACGCCCTTCAGCTTCACGACGTCCTGGTTGTGCAGCGTCGCCTGGCGCACGATCGAGCCTGCGACATGCACGGGCTCCATGATCGCGTAGGGCGTCGCACGACCGGTTCTGCCCACGCCCACGGCGATGTCGAGGAGCTTGGTGTGCACCTCCTCGGGCGGGTACTTGTACGCGATCGCCCAGCGCGGCGCGCGGGATGTGGTGCCGAGCTCGCTCTGCGAGGCGAAGTCGTTGACCTTCACGACCACACCGTCGATGTCGTAGGCGACATCGCGCTTGTCGGTCGCATAGGCCTTGATGAACTCCTCGACCTGCTCGACCGAGCTGACCACGCGCGAGCGATCGCTCGTCGGCAGGCCCCATGACGCCAGGAGGTCGTAGACGTCGCTCTGCGTCGTCACGCTCGGCTCCCATGCCCCGATGCCGTGCACGAGCAGCTGCAGGCTCGTCAGGCGGGCGAGCCCTGCCTCGTGGTCGAGACCCGTCTTCTGGTCGAGCTGCTGCCGCAGCCCTCCCGCCGCCGCATTGCGCGGGTTGGCGAGCGACGGAAAGCGCCGGGTTGCCGCCTCAGTCGCTCGCTCGCCGCCGCCTCGCTCTTCGATGTATCGTTCTCGAAGCGACAGCTGCAGGGTGTTGAGCGCGTCGAACCCCGCCCGCGGCAGGTGGATCTCGCCGCGCACTTCGACGACGGCCGGAAGGTCGTCGCCCTCGAGGCGCTGCGGGATCGCGGGGATGCGGCGAACATTGACGGTGACGTCTTCGCCGATGCGTCCGTCGCCGCGGGTCGCGGCCGAGACGAGCTCGCCGTCTTCGTAGTGCAGGGAGATCGCGAGACCGTCGATCTTCAGCTCGCACAGCCAGTCGACCCCCCCGGCCGCGGCATCGGTCTTCTGCAGCCAGGCATTCATCTCGTCGATGCTGAAGACGTTGTCGAGCGAGAGCATGCGCTCGGCGTGCTCGAGCGGAGCGAAGCCGCGCGAGACCTGCCCTCCGACGGTCTGAGTCGGCGAATCCTGTGTTGCGAGCTCGGGGTGCTCGCGTTCGATCTCGCCGAGCTCGTTCAGGAGGGCGTCGAACTCGCCGTCGCTCACCTCTGGCGCGTCGAGCTCGTGGTACCGCTCCCTGTGGTGCTCGATCTGCTCAGCAAGCTCTGCGGCACGGGCGCGGGCGGCTTCGAAATCGCTCATGCGACCCATTATCGCCGAGGATCAGACTGCGACGGCCTCGGGCTCGAGACGCTCGGTGCGATCCATCGTGACCTGTCCGAGCACGCGCGTGCCCGCATAGACGACGGCGGACTGCCCGGTGGCAACGCCGACCAGCGGATGCTCGGGTCGGATGACGAGCTCGCCGTCGACCAGCTGCGCGAACGCGTCGACTGGCTCAGCGTGCGCACGGATCTGCACCTGCACATCCATGCCCTCGTCGATCTGCGCCGGCTTGCGGCCCGCCCACGACATGCGAGTGCCGGCGACGAGGGTCACCTGCAGCGACTCCTTGGGGCCGACGACGACCTCGCGCACCTTGGGCCTGATCTCGAGCACGAACCGTGGCTTGCCGTCAGGGGCGGGCGTACCGATGTGCAGACCACGGCGCTGGCCGACGGTGTAGCCGTGTGCGCCTTCGTGCGAGCCGATCGATTCGCCGGACTGGTCGACGATGTCGCCGGGGGCCTCGCCCAGCTTGTCGTTGAGGTAGCCGCGGGTGTCGCCGTCGGGAATGAAGCAGATGTCGTGGCTGTCTGGCTTGCGGGCCAGCGCGAAGCCGCGCTGCTCGGCCTCCTGGCGCACGAGCTCTTTCGATGGCGTGTCTGCGAGCGGAAACCAGCAGTGCTCGAGCTGCTGCTCGTTGAGCACGCCCAGCACATACGACTGGTCCTTCGCCTCGTCGGATGCGCGGTGCAGCTCGATGCCGTCGGCCCCGTTCTCGACACGGGCATAGTGCCCGGTCACAACCTTGTCGAAGCCGAGGTCCATGGCGCGGTCGAGCAGCGCCTCGAACTTGATCTTCTCGTTGCAGCGCAGGCACGGGTTGGGGGTGCGGCCCTCGGCGTACTCAGACAGGAAGTCGTCGATGACGTCTGCCTGGAATCGCTCGGAGAAGTCCCACACGTAATACGGGATGTCGAGTGCGGTCGAGACACGGCGGGCGTCCATCGAGTCTTCGATCGTGCAGCAGCCTCGTGCGCCGGTTCGCAGGGTTCCGGGCATGCGCGAGAGTGCAAGATGCACACCGACCACTTCGTGACCTGCGTCGACCGCGCGCGCGGCTGCCACCGCGGAGTCGACTCCACCGCTCATCGCTGCAAGAACACGCATGTGACAAGCGTAACAACCGCGTGCAACCTAGCGGCTTCGCCGTGCCCGGGCGATGGTCTCGGGAAGCACCGCGATGAGGCGCTCGACGTCGTCGTCCGTCGTGGTCCAGCCCATCGAGAGCCGCAGCGGCGCACCATTGGCACCCATCGCCGTCACGACGTGCGACTCCTGCACGACGCCTGCCGTGCAGGCCGAGCCGTTCGAGGTCGCCAGGTCTCGCTCGTCGAGCAGGAAGGTGAGCGCCTCGGCACTTGCCCCCTCGACCGTGAAGTGCACGACGTTCGGCATGCTGATCTCAGCCGACCCGGTGACCCTCACGCCGTCGAGGCCCGCAAGCGTGCCGCGAAGCCGATCCGACCATCCGCGCAGCTGCGACGACGCAGCGTCGAGTTCGGCCACCGCCTCTTCGAGTGCCGCAGCGAACCCGACGGCGGCGGCGACATCGCCGGTTCCTGAGCGCAGCCCTCGCTGCTGGCCTCCGCCGTGGGCAAGCGGAGTGACGGATGCGCTGCGGGCGACCAGCAGGGCCCCGACGCCGACCGGCCCGCCGACCTTGTGTGCGGCAATCGACAGAAACGAGGCGCCGATGGCAGCGAAATCGACCGGCACATGGCCGAGCGCCGCCACCGCATCGACGTGCAGCGTGGCGCCCGCCTCACGGGCGGCATTGCTGATGGCTTCGATCGGCTGCAGCACGCCCGTCTCGTTGTTGGCCAGCGAGACGGTTGCGGCAGTGTTGTCGCCCGCGCTGATCGCCGCGCGAAACGCGTCGGCATCGGTGACCGACGACGCGTCACAGGGCACGAAGCCGACGGCTGCTCCGCGCTTCTCGAGCCACTCGAGCGCGTCGAGGGTGGCGTGGTGCTCGATCGCCGCAGCGACGAACCTCGTCGCCGGAGTCTGCATCCACTGGCCCTTCAGCGCCAGGTTGATCGATTCGGTGCCGCCGGACGTGAAGACGACCTCGGTCGGATGCGCGCCTGTGCAGTGCGCGATGCGCTCGCGGGCGTCTTCGAGCAGCGCCGAAGCGCGCTGCCCGGCCCGGTGCGTCGAGGCGGGGTTGGCGAGCGGCCCGAGCGAGAGCATCGCCTCGCGCGCAGAGGCACGCAGCGGAGATGTGGCTGCGTGATCGAAGTACCCGGCAAACGACTGCATCGCATCTACGATAGTTGCCGTGAGAGAACTCGGCATGCACCCGTCTGATGGCGGAAGGACTCTGTCGGTCTGGAGCGGCAGCGCCACCGGCATGGAGCTTCGGCTCTTCGACCCGAGCGACCCCGACTGGCTCATCGACCGGGTGCCGATGGAGCGCGACGACGACGGCGTCTGGACCGTGGAGTCTGATCGCCTCGACATCGGCGTGCCCTACGCGCTGGGCGTCTCAGGCCCCGAGGGGCCGCAGCATCGCTTCGAGCCGGAGCGCAACGCTCTCGCGCCCTATGCGAAGGGCATCGTGCGCACGCGCCGCGGCGAGTACCGGGCGACCGTCATCGACCGCTCGTTCGACTGGGCTGGTGTCTCGCGCCCCGAGATCGCACTGGATCGAGAAGTCGTCTACGAAGTGCATGCCAAGGGCTTCTCGAAGCTGAACCACGCGATTCCGGCACATCTGCGCGGCACCTACGCCGGCCTCGCCCACCCCGAGTCGATCGCGTATCTGCAGAGCCTCGGCGTGACGACGGTGCAGCTGCTGCCCGTGCACCAGTTCGTCTCGGAGCAGCGACTGCTGCGCCAGGGACGCGTCAACTACTGGGGCTACAACACACTCGGCTTCTTCACGCCGCACAACCTCTACGCTTCCCGCGATGCGCAGTTCGACACGACCGGCGGCGTGCTGCGCGAGTTCAAGGGCATGGTGCGCCTGCTGCACGAAGCGGGCATCAAGGTCTATCTCGATGTCGTCTACAACCACACCAGCGAAGAGGGCATCGGCGGGCACGCCACGAGCCTGAGGCTGATCGACAACGCGAACTACTACCGGCAGACCGATGACGGACAGTACATCGACACCACCGGCGTCGGCAACACCGTCAACACCGCGACTCCTGCCGCTGAGCAGCTGGTGATCGACTCGTTGCGCTACTGGGCGAATGAGGTGCAGATCGACGGCTTCCGGTTCGACCTCGCCGCCTCGCTCGGCCGTGATGCCGCCCACGAGTTCACCCCTGAGCACCCACTGCTGCAGCGAATCGCCGACGACGACCAGCTCTCTGGCATCCGCATGATCGCCGAGCCATGGGACGTCGGGATGGGCGGCTGGCAGACCGGCAGCTTCCCCGAGGGCTTCTCTGAGTGGAACGACCGATATCGCGACACGCTTCGCGACTTCTGGCTCACCGACTCGCGAGAGCTAGACCACGGCCGCACCGCGAACACCAGCACCGGAGCATTCGCCCACGCTGTCTCGGGCAGCGCCGGAGTCTTCTCGGCAGACCGCGGGCCCCTCGCCCAGGTCAGCTTCGTGACGGCCCATGACGGATTCACGCTCGCAGACCTCGCATCCTTCGACGCGAAGCACAACGAGGGCAACGGCGAGCAGAACGCCGACGGCAGCGACAACAACCGCTCGTACAATCACGGCGCCGAGGGGCAGACCGACGACGAGCACATACGCTTCCGGCGACGCAAGGCGATGCGCAACCTCATGGCTTCGATGCTGACGTCTGCCGGCATCCCGATGCTGACCGCCGGCGATGAGTGGGGCCGCACGCAGCGAGGCAACAACAACGCCTACAACCAGGACTCAGCGCTCACGTGGCTGCTGTGGGATCGCAAGGAGTGGCAGCAGCAGATGCTCGAGAGCACGAAGCGGCTGCTCGCCATCCGTCGCGCATCCGCCGCCCTGCGACCGATCGAGTTCGGCGAAGAGGGCAAGCAGCTGGCGCATTCCAGCCAGATCATCTGGTGCGATGCCTCCGGCGAGCACATGTCGCAGGAGCGCTGGGAGGATCACGGCGACCGAACCGTGCAGTACCTCGTGTCGAGCACGCCGATCGACGAGCCCTTCGCTCGCACACTCGTGATCACGCACGCGGATGCGCACGATCGCGATGTCACGCTGCCTTCCGGAGACGGGATGACCGAGTTCGCGCTGGTCTTCGACTCTGCGCTCGACGTGCATGAAGACGCGGTCCGGCTGCCCGGCGAGACCGTGCAGATGACCGAGATGAGCGTGCACATCTATGAGGTCCGGCACGCACCCGATGTCACGCGAAAGGCCGACGCGGTCAATGACCGCACCGACTCGCCTCCGTCGCCGCCCGCGCCGACTCCGTTCGGCACCGTCGGCTGACTACGCCTCGGCGTAGGCGACCAGGCCGAGCTCGGCTGCGCTGGCCAGACCCTCGTGCGAGGGAACAGCCCGAACCGTGTACCCGTATGTTCCGGCTTCGCGCAGGTCGACACTCGCCGAGAACACCGTCTCGCCTCCAGCGTCGTCTGCATCCGGGCGCAGCTCGACCACGCGAGCCACGCTGATGTCGCCTTCCTCGCTCACCGGCCCGGCGATCAGCTCGAGTCGCAGGTCGCTCGACCGCAGCGACCCGAGCTGCACTCTGACTCGAACGCCGATCGCATCGCCGACAGCCGGAACCCGGTCGACTCCCCCGGCCTCGATGCGCCCGATCGAGAGCGAGCTCCAGTCGCGCATGACGCGCTGGCGCCAGTCTGTGAGCTGGCGAGCGAGCTTCGCGCTATCGGCAGACGCCGCACGCACGGCCTTCGCGGCCGGAACGTAGAGCTGCTCGACGTACTCGGCCAGCATCCGCTCTGCCGAGAGCTCGCCGCTCATCGAGCTCAGCGTGTGCCGCACGCGGTCGAGCCAGGCACGAGGAATGCCCGCGCCGTCACGCTCGTAGAACAGCGGCGCGACCTCGTGCTCGAGCAGCTCGTACAAGGCCGCTGCCTCGAGATCGTCGCGCTCCTGCGGGTTCAGGTGCGCACTTGCCGACGGAATTGCCCATCCGTTCTGCCCGTCGAAGTACTCGTCCCACCAGCCGTCGAGGATCGAGAGGTTCAGCACGCCGTTGAGCGCCGCCTTCATGCCGCTCGTGCCGCACGCCTCCATCGGCCGCAGGGGGTTGTTGAGCCACACGTCGCAGCCGGGATACAGCGTCTTCGCCATCGCGATGTCGTAGTTCTCGAGAAAGACGATGCGACCGCGCACCTCGGGGTCGTCCGCAAATTGCACCACGCGCTGGATGAGCGCCTTGCCCTCGTCGTCGGCCGGGTGAGACTTGCCCGCGATCACGATCTGCATCGGCCGCTCGGGGTCAGTCAGCAGCCGCTTCAGCCGCTCTGGATCGTGCAGCATCAGCGTCAGCCGCTTGTAGGTCGCCCCGCGCCTTGCGAATCCGATCGTGAGCGCATCCGGGTCGAGCACCGAACCTGCCCACGCTGGAGCCACGCCGTCATTGCGCTCGTGCCGGCGAACCGTGCGCATGCGCGCCTCTTCGACCAGGTGCCGGCGCATGGTGCCGCGCACAGCCCACAGCGTGTCATCAGAGAGGGACTCGGATGCCCAGTCGGCCTGCGAGGCGTCTTCGGCTCCCAGCACCTCGGCGGCCAGCTGCTTCATCGGCACGGCAGTCCAGGTCGGAGCGTGCACGCCGTTGGTGACAGAGGCAATGGGCACCTCGTCGGCGTCGAAGCCGCTCCAGAGGTCTGCGAACATGCCGCGCGCGACACTGCCGTGCAGCTTCGAGACGCCGTTGGCGCGCTGCGCAAGCGAGAAGCCCAGGTGCGCCATGTTGAACATCGACTCGTCGGACTCAGCGCCGAGTGTGAGCACCTGGTCTGCGCTGACCCCCGGGGTGAGATCTGCCGAGAAGTGCTCGCGCACCATGTCGACGGCGAATCTGTCGATTCCGGCAGGCACCGGCGTGTGCACCGTGAACACCGTGCCAGCCCTGACCAGCGTCACGGCTTCGTCGAAGGTCATGCCCTGCGCGATCAGCCTCGAGACGCGCTCGACGCCCAGGAACCCGGCGTGCCCCTCATTCGAGTGGAACACCTCGGGCATCGTCGACCCGGTGATGTCGGCGTGCTTCTGCAGGGCCCGCACGCCGCCGATGCCCAGCAGCAGCTCTTGGCGAAGCCTGTGCTCGCCGGCGCCTCCGTAGAGGCGGTCGGTCACATGCCGCAGATCTGCGTCATTCTCGCGGATGTTCGAGTCGAGCAGCAGCAGCGGCACCCGTCCGACAGTCGCTTGCCAGATGCGTGCGCGCAGAGATCTGCCGTCGGGCATGGCCAGCACGATCTGCGCCATGCGGCCGTCGTGCTCGCGCAGGATCGTCAGCGGCAGGGCGTCGGGGTCGTGCACCGGATACTGCTCGTTCTGCCAGCCGTCACGCGAGATCCGCTGCTGGAAGTAGCCGTTCTGATAGAACAGGCCGACGCCGACCACAGGAATCCCCATGTCGCTCGCGGTCTTCAGGTGATCGCCGGCGAGGATGCCGAGGCCGCCCGAGTACTGCGGCAGTGCGCTGGTGATGCCGAACTCGGGCGAGAAGTAGCCGATTCCCGTCGGAGGCCGATCGAGCGACTGATACCACCTGGCCTGGGCGAGATAGTCGTCGAGGTCGCGCGACAGCGCATCAACGCGTGCGACGAACTCGGGGTCGTCGGCGAGCTCTTCGAGTCGCTCGGTGCCGATCCAGCCCAGCAGCTGCACCGGGTCGTGACCGGTCTCGCGCCAGCCTTCGACCGAGAGGTCGCGGAACAGCTCGCGCGTGGGCTGGTGCCACGACCATCGGAGGTTCGTGGCAAGCGTCTCGAGAGACGCCAGTCGTTCGGGAAGCGTGGTGCGGACGGTGAGTTTGCGGATCGCCTTCACGGTGCAAGCCTAGGCGAAACACGTGCTCATCGGCATCCGTCCCGGTAGCGTTGAGTCCGTGGACGCTTCACTGCATGCTCATACCGGCCGGATCCCCATCGACGACCTGACGCCGAGCGTGCCTGGGGGCCGCTTTCCGGCCAAGGCCGTCGTCTCAGAAGTCGTGCCGTTCGAGGCCACGGTCTTCAGAGAAGGGCACGACGCACTCGGCGTCGAGCTGTCGCTGACCTCGCCTTCTGGTGCGGTCAGCAAGCACCGCATGACGCTGGTGGCGCCGGGAACAGACAGATTCCGCGTCGACGTCCAGGTGCGCGAGACGGGCCTCTGGACCTGGAGGGTCATCGCCTTCAGCGACGAGTGGGCCACCTGGATGCACAATGCCGAGATCAAGATCGGTGCCGGCATCGACGTCGAGCTCATGTTCGAGACCGGGGCGCGGCTGCTCGAGCGAGCCCGTGCCGATGCTGCATCGATCGCCGCGCTGCGAGACCAGACCGCCTCCCCCGCCGACCGCTGGGCACTCGTGAGCAGCGACCGCGTGCAGGAGCAGGCAGCTGCGAACCCGCCGATCGATCTCGAGACCGAATCCGAGACGCAGCGGCTCCTGGTGGAGCGCACCCGCGCCGGGGTCGGCGCCTGGTACGAGTTCTTCCCGAGGTCAGAAGGCGCTGTCAAGACCAATGCGGGCTGGCAGTCAGGCACGTTCGCCACTGCGGCGGAGCGCCTTCCTGCCGTCAAGGCCATGGGCTTCGACGTCGTGTATCTGCCGCCGATTCATCCCATCGGACGCACGAATCGCAAGGGGCCGAACAACACCCTGCACGCCGCATCCGGAGACCCGGGCAGCCCATGGGCGATCGGTGCTGCAGAGGGCGGCCACGACGCCGTGCACCCCGACCTCGGCACAGAAGACGACTTCGCGCGCTTCGTGCAAGCGGCAGAGGCGCTGGGCCTCGAGATCGCACTCGACCTCGCGTTGCAGGCATCGCCTGACCACCCGTGGGTCAGACAGCACCCGGAATGGTTCACGACACTGCCAGACGGCACGATCGCGTACGCCGAGAATCCGCCGAAGAAGTACCAGGACATCTATCCGATCAACTTCGACAACGCTCCCGAGTCGCTTGCCGCTGAGGTGCTGCGCATCGTCGAGAAGTGGATCGCGCTGGGTGTGCAGATCTTCAGGGTCGACAATCCGCACACCAAGCCGGTCTGGTTCTGGGAGTGGCTCATTCGCGAAGTGACGGCCAAGCACCCCCACGTGGTCTTCCTGGCCGAGGCATTCACGCGCCCGGCGATGATGCAGACACTCGGCAAGGTCGGGTTCCAGCAGTCGTACACCTACTTCACGTGGCGCAACACGAAGGAGGAGCTCGAGCAGTACCTCCAGGAGGTCTCGGGTCGCCAGGCCGACTGGTTCCGGCCGAACTTCTGGGTGAACACGCCCGACATCCTCACGGAGTACCTGCAGTTCGGCGGCCGCGCCGCGTACAAGATCCGTGCGGCAGTCGCCGCGACTGCGTCGCCCTCATGGGGCATGTATGCGGGCTACGAGCTCATGGAGAATGTCGCGAGGCCGGGCTCTGAAGAGAACATCGACAACGAGAAGTACGAGTACAAGCAGCGCGACTGGGCGGGGGTCGAGGGCACAGACGCAACACTTGCCCCCTACATCACCAGGCTCGGACGCATCCGTGCCGCGCATCCGTCGATCGCACAGCTGCGCTCCACTGTCGTGCACGACTCCGACGATGACGCGATCCTCGTCTACTCGAAGCACATCGAGGGGCGCTTCACCGAGAGCGGGCTCGACGACACGATCATCGTGGTCGCCAACGTCGACCCACACTCGGGGCGCCAGACGACCATTCACCTCGACATGCACGCGCTCGGAATGGCCGATGCAGACCGATTCATCGCCCACGATCTCATCACGGGCGAGCGCTGGGAGTGGGGCCGCGACAACTTCGTGCTGCTCGACGCCTACAGAGAGCCTGTGCACATCGTGCACGTTCTTCCGATCACGACTGGAGCACCCGATGCACGCAGCTGACCTCGAGCGCCTGGCAGCCGGTGCCGACCCGGAGCCGCACGCGTTCCTCGGCGCCCATGAGCTCGGACGCGAGACTGCTGTTCGCGCTGTGCGGCATCTGGCCGAATCCGTCAGCGTTCTCGACGAGGCCGGAGACAGCCATGTCGCCGAGCACCTCGGTCACGGGGTCTGGCAGGCGCTGCTGCCGGCTCGCCCGAAGAGCTACCGCGTGCTCACGGTCTACTCCGACGGAAGCACCTGGGAGGCCGACGACCCGTATCGGTTCACGCCGGCTGTCGGCGAGCTCGCACTGCACCTCTGGCGCGAGGGGCGTCTTGAGGAGGCGTGGAACGAGCTGGGAGCACGCGTGCTCGAGCACGAGGGCGTGGCCGGCACGCGGTTCACCGTGTGGGCGCCCAACGCCCATGCTGTTCGCGTCAAGGGTTCGTTCAACGACTGGAACGGCGTGCTGCATCCGATGCGCACGATGGGTTCGAGCGGCGTCTGGGAGCTCTTCGTGCCCGCTGTTGCCGCAGGCACGCTCTACAAGTTCGAGCTGCTCACTGACGAGGGCTGGACAGATCGGGCCGACCCCTTCGCCAGGCGAACCGAGGTGCCGCCCTCGACAGCGTCGGTCGTCGACGAATCGGCACACGAATGGGGCGACGACGAGTGGATGCGCGGCCGCGCAGCGACAAACCCGCACGAGTCTGCGATGTCGGTGTACGAGGTGCACCTCGGCTCGTGGCGCGAGGGACTCGGCTACGCGACGATCGCCGACGAGCTGATCGCGCATCTCGACGAGACCGGCTTCACGCACGTCGAGTTCATGCCGCTTGCCGAGCACCCGTA
Source organism: Agrococcus casei LMG 22410 (assembly GCF_900163565.1). GTDB lineage: Bacteria > Actinomycetota > Actinomycetes > Actinomycetales > Microbacteriaceae > Agrococcus > Agrococcus casei. The sequence continues at coordinate 87,860 of NZ_FUHU01000026.1, read as the reverse complement.
CGGGCCGTCGTGGGGCTACCAGGTGACCGGCTACTACGCGCCGACGGCCAGATGGGGCTCGCCCGACGAGCTGAAGGAGCTGATCGACCGGCTGCACCGGGCTGGCTACGGCGTGCTGCTCGACTGGGTCCCCGCGCATTTTCCGAAGGATGCTTGGGCACTTGCACGCTTCGACGGCACGCACCTGTTCGAGCACCCGGATCCGAACCGCGGCGAGCACCCCGACTGGGGAACCCTGATCTTCGACTACGGCCGGCGCGAAGTCCGCAACTTCCTCGTCGCCAACGCCCTGTACTGGCTCGAGGAGTTTCACATCGACGGCCTGCGCGTCGACGCCGTCGCATCCATGCTGTACCTCGACTACTCACGCGAAGACGGCCAGTGGACCCCGAACCAGCACGGCGGCCGCGAGAACCTCGAGGCCATCGACTTCCTCAAGGAGGCCACTGCGACGGCCTACCGTCGCAACCCCGGCTCCATCATGATCGCGGAGGAGTCGACGTCGTTCCCCGGCGTCACCCATCCCACCTCAGGCGGCGGGCTCGGGTTCGGCGCAAAGTGGAACATGGGATGGATGCACGACTCGCTGCAGTACATGGAGCGCGACCCCATGCACAGGTCGCACCACCACGGTGAGATCACGTTCTCGTTCCTCTACGCGTTCAGCGAGAACTACATGCTGCCGATCAGCCACGACGAGGTCGTGCACGGCAAGGGGTCGCTGGTCTCGAAGATGCCCGGCGACCACTGGCAGAAGCTCGCGAACACCCGCGGCTACCTGACATTCATGTGGGCGCACCCCGGCAAGCAGCTGCTCTTCATGGGCCAGGAGTTCGGGCAGATGAGCGAATGGAGCGAGGCACGCGGACTGGACTGGTGGATGCTCGATCAGCCTTCGCACGCAGGGCTGCAGAGACTCGTCGCCTCGCTGAACCGCATCTACCGCGACACTCCGGCGCTCTGGGCACGCGACAACGATCCAGGCGGGTTCTCTTGGATCGACGGCGGCAACGTCAGCGACAGCCTGATCGCGTTCATCCGTCACGACCACGACGGAGGGTCTGTCGCCTGCGTGCACAACTTCTCAGGCGTGCCCATCGAGGGCTACCGGCTGCGCCTGCCGCATGCGGGCACTTGGCTCGAGCTGCTCAACTCGGACGCCGAGGAGTTCGGCGGATCCGGCGTCGGCAATCTCGGCCGCGTCGAAGCGATCGAAGGCGACCACGGCGCCGTTGCGACCATCCGCGTCCCGCCCTTCGGCGGGCTGATGCTCAAGCCGGCTGCACCGGCCGATCAGTAGAGCAGCAGCGTCAGGCGACGGCGGGCGGCGTTGACGCGAGCGTCGTCGTTGCCGACGATCTCGAACAGCTCGAGGAGGCGTGAGCGAACTGCGTCCTTCTGGTCGCCGGCGCCCGGGAAGAGGTCGAGCAGCCTGCCGAATGCATCGTCGACATGGCCGCCTGACAGATCGAGGTCTGCCACCAGCATCTGCTTCTCGAGGTCGTCAGGAGCGGCAGCGCCTTCCGCGCGGATGTCGTCGAGGGACTTGCCCTGCAGCCGCTGCAGCAGCCTCACCTGAGCTCGGCCCGCTGATGCGTCGGAGTCGCCCGGGTTCTCCTGCAGCGCCTTGTCATAGGCCTGGCCGGCGGCATCGAAGTCTCCTGCCTGCAGCGCGTCGTAGGCCTTCTGGTGCAGCGGAGGAAGCGGCTTCTCCGTCTCTTCCTCGCTCTGCTCGACGTGGGCGTCATCAGTCGGAAGGCGACCGGTGATGCCCTCCTGAGCGGCGATCTGCAGCACCTGGTCGAACACGGCCTTGATCTGCTCCTTGGGCTGATCGCCGGCGAAGAGCGGAGCCGGACGGCCACCGATCAGCGCAACGACGGTCGGAACGCTCTGCGCCTGAAACGCCTGCTGCAGCTGCGGGTTGCTGTCGGCGTCGACCTTGGCCAGCACGAGCTGACCGGCGTACGACTCGACGAGCTCTTCGAGCACCGGAGAGAGCTGCTGCGACTGCACCGCACGAGCAGACCAGAGGTCGACGATCACCGGAACGCGCGTCGACAGCTCGACCACCTGCTGGAAGTCAGCCTCGGTGGCGTCGATCACCAGCTTCGAGCGTGTGCCCGATGCGCCCTGCTCAGGCTTTGGCTTGCCAAGGCCCGAGAGGTCGACTGCTCCTGCGATTCCCGAAGGAAGCTGTTCACTCATCAACCGATCTCCTCTGCTTTCACGATTGCCGCGTTGTATCCGAGCATCTCGATCTGACCAGGCTCCTCGCCATCGCGAGGCGCCGGCGGAACATAGACGAGCACCTGGTACTCGTCGACGCGCCTGATGTCGGATTCGATCTTCTCCTCGCCTCCGAGCAGCGCTCGCATGCCGCTGCGCGAATCCGAGAGGGTCACCGAGACGCCGTCTTCTGTGAGCTCGAACTCCGTGCTCTCAGTGAACGAGCCGGCCACAAGTGCGCCGCCGTCCTTCGTGCTGAAGGAGATCACAGGAGAGCTGCCCCTGTCATTCGAGAATTCGAAGTCGATCAGCTCGAAGTCCTTGTTGTCGACGTAGTTCTTCTGCTTGTGCTCGTAGCCCAGGCCTTCGCGAAGCTCATCGGGCTCAGCAGCGAAGGCGCCGTAATGATCCGCCTTCTCCCCCGTCGTCATGATGTCTGCATATGCGCCCGGAACCTGACTCGGAGGCAGCATCGTCAGGCTGGAGTCACCCGCGATCACGGGTGCTCCGACCTGGCTGGCGGCAAGCTCCGGCAGCTGGATGCCCACCTGGAGATACACCTGGTAGACCAGCTTGAAGTCACTGCGAGCGCTCACCTGCTCGAAGATCAGCGCCTGAGGCACCTGGCTCTCGTCCTGCCATCCGACAACCGCGAGCACGTGACGCGGCCATGACTCGTTCTGCTGCGGCAGCACGAGCTGCACTTCGCCGTCGGGGATGCCGCTGGCCGGCTCGACGCTGTCGTCTTCAGCGAGCGCCTCGTAATTGGCGCCGCGCGTCTCGAGCACGCTGCCGCCGACACGAGCCTCGAGCACAGAGGTGTCGCGCTCCTCATCGGCCTGCGCGATGGTGGCACGCGTCTCTTCGAGGACACGCTCGAACTGGCTCACGGTGATCGACGGCTTGGGAAGCGTCTCTTCGAGTGTCGAAGGAGACGGTGATGCTCCGGGGCTCGCCGAAGGCTCTTCCTCGCTGCTCGGCCAGTACTCGGGGCCGCACGCGACGAGCGAGACTGAGAGCAGCACCGCAGAGGTCGCGACGACCAGGGAACGGAATCGCTTACGCATTCTCATCGTCCTCCTTGTTCTTGCTGTCGTCTGTTGTCTCGGAGCTCTGTGCGTCTTCAGGGGCGGAAGGTTCGGCTTCGGGTGCGGGGGGTTCGTCAGCGGATGCGGACTCCGGCGAAGGCTCGGGCTCAGCACCGCGGATGGCGAGCGGAGCCTTGCCCTTCGCAATGGCTCGGCGATCGGAGCGTGTGAGCTCCTTGGCCGTGGCTCGCTGCGGGCCTCGCTTGCGGCGGTGGTTGGCCAGGCCGAGAGCCAGGAACAGCACGGCGAAGAACAGCAGCACGAAGCCTGCCGTGATGAATGGGCCGAACAGCGGGTACTTGGCCGCGTTGGGCCAGATGACCTGGACGTCGCTCGGTGCGGCGGAGACGCCGTCGCCGATGACGAGGACCGATGTTCCGTTCGGCAGATCCATCGGGATCTCGAGCGAGCCCTCGCCCTCGTGGAAGTCCTGCCAGAGGTCGTTCTCGAACGATTCGGGGAGCTCAGCCGAACCCTCCTCCACGACTTCGGTGCTGACCTCAGCACCCGACTGCGCGGTGGCAACCGTGTAGGGGGTCTCGCCGAGCCAGCCGACGAGATCGTGCGTCCGGCCGACGATCACAGTGATCGGGCCGTCGCTCTCGACCTGCAGCGTCTCGGCGCCCTCGTGGTATGTCAGCACAGAGGTGTCGACCAGCAGCGCAGGCGTGGTCACCTGCTCTTCAACCTGCTGCACGAGGGTGTCAGGCGGCGACCAGATGGTGCGCTGCGCAATGCCCAGTGCGAAGAACGCAATTGCCAGCACAAGGCTGATTGCAGAAAGCACGTATCGCAAAAGTCTCCATATCCCTTCAACGGTGGCAAGCCGGGCGCGGAAACCCCGAGCCGCGGCACGCCACGCGTCCAGCTTGCAGTGTTCCAGGGTACCGTAGGGTGTCAATCCGCGACCACCTGCGGCCGCGACTCATCGTCAGTTCACAATGTTGGGAACCCGCGTGAAGATCAAGAATGCGTTCCAGATCGGCTTGCTCGGCGGCCTCGGTGTGCTGCTGGCGATTGTCATCGGCACCGCAGTTCTGCAGATCCAGACGATTCTCCTGTACGCGTTCGCAGCGATCTTCATCGCGCTCGGCCTCGAGCCGGCAGTGCAGTTCCTCATGCGAAGGGGCTTTCCGCGCTGGGCCGCCCTCCTCACCCTCATGGTTGTGGTGATCGGAGCCCTCACCGGCGCGATGCTGATCATCATCCCGGTGATCGTCGGCCAGTTCACCGAACTCGTGAAGGGCATCGTCGCAAACATTCAGCACGGTGCCCTCGACGACGCCAAGACCTGGGTGCAGGACGTGTTTCCGGCCCTCGACGTCGACGGGATGATCGAGACGGTCGTCGTGACATTTGGCGCACCAGAGACCTGGACCGAGCTGCCGCCGTGGCTCGCGGGCATCGTCCAGGGTGTGTTCGGCACCGTCGAGCAGGTCGTGATCGCAGCGGGCGGCATCTTCATCGTCATGGTGCTGATGCTCTTCTTCGTCGTCTCGCTCCCGGCCATGAAAGCCGGCATGTACAAGCTCGTGCCGATCTCGAGCCGCACCAAGTTCATCTCGATCTCCGAGCAGATCATGGCGTCCGTCGGTCGATTCGTGATGGGCCAGTTCTTCCTGGGCCTCACGAACGGCGTCCTGACGTTCGTGCTGCTGTCGATCCTGCGCAACGAGCTCGCCGCGGTCTACGCGTTCCTGGCATTCTTCGCCTCCATGATTCCGCTCGTGGGCACCCTGTCGGCCTCCGTCGTCATCACGGGACTCGTCGCACTGCTCGATGATCCCCAGAAGGCGCTGTGGGTCGCCGGCTACTACCTGATCTACATGCAGGTCGAGGCGTACGGCATCAGCCCCCAGGTGATGAAGCGCGCTGTCAAGGTGCCGCCCGTGGCGGTCGTGCTCGCAGCGCTCATCGGCGGCACGCTGCTCGGCATACTCGGTGCCCTCGTCGCAGTGCCTCTGGCAGCGGCGATTCAGCTGATCGTCCGCGAGGTGGTCATCCCACGCCAAGAGGCCCGCTGAGGCGGGTGCTCCTGACGGAGGGATCAAGAGGCCTGCCAGCACCTGGTGTGCCAGTGGCGACGCTCTGAGATGGCGGCCTCGTCGCCCAAGATCGAGTCGGCACGCCACGCGACGAGATGCGCTGTGCCTTCGACGACCTCGCCCGAACAGCCAGGGCACTTGTACGCCTTCAGTGCGCGTGACGGAGAGACCGGCTGAACCGACCACGAAATGCCCCTGCGCACCTCGGTGCGAGGAATGCCGAATGAGACCCTGTCTACGTCAAGCGGAGTATGCGGCTGCTGACGTCGCTGTGATCGACGTCTGCGAGCCATGAGCCTCTAGTACCAGCCCACTGCTTCGGAGTGACCCCATGCGCCACAAGGCGTGCCGTAGCGGCCCTCGATGTAGCCGATGCCCCACTTGATCTGCGTGGCGGCGTTGGTCTGCCAGTCGCCGCCAGCCGAAGCCATCTTGCTGCCGGGGAGCGACTGGGGAATGCCGTAGGCACCGCTCGAGGGGTTCTGTGCATACACGTTCCAGTTGGACTCGCGCATCCAGAGGTTGTAGAGGCACGAGTACTGGTCATCGCCCCAGCCCTTGGCTGCGAGCATCTCACGCGCGATCGCCTGGGCCGAGCCGGGGTCGGGTGCGTCAGCCTGCGGGACGCTGACGGATGAGTCGCCGTCGTCATCAGAGCCGGACGATTCAGAAGCCGTCTCTGACGGGGTCGGCGTGGGCGACTCGACAGTGAACTCGTCCTGCTCGAACGAGACGCCGTTGCCTTCGACCGCTGTCATGGCCTGCGCCGGCAGGTCGAGGCTCGGAAGCGTCTGCGGCTCAGCGAATGACGCTGAGGCGGGGTTCAGCATCGTGGCCAGAACGAATCCGCTGGCTGCAAGGAGCGCGCCGATGGATACGGCTTTTCGCGTCGTCGAACGGCTGTCTGCGGAGGCTGGTTTGCTGAACATCCTGAGCAGAATATCACGGAACGGTAACGTCCGGAAGAACTGCGTCTGCCGCGTGTCTAGCGCACGGAGCGCATCAGGCCGACGATGACATCAAGGGTCTGATCGACCTGATCCTCGTCGTATCCCCCGCGCTGTGCGTCAAAGCGCTTGGTGAGCACTTCGCTGGGCGTCATCTCGGGCCCGTCATTCAGGTAGCTGGCGAGACGAGCAGCGTACTCGTCGACCTGCGCGATGCGGTAGCCCTTCGTGAAGGCACCGACCTTCGGAAACTTCTCGCCATCGGCGGCAGAGAGCTGCTCGAGGGCCTTCATCGCCTCTTCCTGCACGCCGCGGTAGAACTGCTCTTCGCCCTGCTCAGCGATGGCCCGTTCGCGCTCGCGCTTGGCAAATGCATCCTCGAGACGATCCAGAGCCGAGTCGACATCCTCCGGCGAGTATCCGCCCTTGACCAGGTCAAAGCTGACCTGGCGGATGTATCGGGAGTCGATGCCGGTGACCTTGGTGACTTCAGCCGCATAGGCCCTGCGGGCATCCTCGAGGAAGTCCTCGACCTGCTCGGTGCTGTAACCGGTCTGCGATCGCTTTACCTTGGGGAACGTCGAACTCACGCTACTCATTCAAGCACCATCAGGCCCCGCATGCGCAATCGGTCTAGTAGATCCACTGGTACAGGCCCAGTGCGACCACCGCAGAAGGCAGGACTGAGTCGAGGCGATCGAGAAAGCCGCCGTGCCCCGGAAGAATCGTCGAGATGTCCTTGATCTTCAGGTCTCGCTTGATCAGCGACTCCATGAGATCGCCGACCGAGGAGGCGATCGCGATGAGGCCGCCGAAGATGAGTCCGAACCACCACGGCTGCGAGATCATGAACAGCGCGAGGAGCACACCGGCGACGAGCGCGAGGATGAAGGCTCCGATGAAGCCCTCCCAGGTCTTGCCAGGACTGATCCGGGGCGCCAGCTTGTGTCGACCCAGCAGCACTCCCGACACCAGGGCGCCGGTGTCGACCACGACCGTCACAATGAGGAACGCCAGCAGCCACCACTGGCCATTGGGCATGCTCAGCAGCAGAACGGCGAATGATCCCAGGACGACCACGTAGGCAAGGCAGAATACTCCCGCTGCAATGTCGGCGACGAATGCACGAAAGCCGGTGCGAGTCTGCGGTCGCACGGCCAGCTCGACAGCACGCCAGAGTGCGACCACGACGGCCGTCGCACAGACGCCGAGCCACAGCCCCTGGCCGCCGAAGAAGTAGGCGATCGGCACCACGGCAGTGCCGCCGACCAGCAGCGGCAGCCGCGGCACGTCGCGGCCGGCGAATCGAAGCGCGCTCGAGAGCTCATACAGCGCGAAGCCGACCAGGCCGACGCCGACGAGGATGAACAGCTCTTTGACGAAGATCACGCTTACCAGAACGACCAGCCCAAGGACCAGAGCCACCGCAATCGCCATGGGCAGATTGCGTCCTGCCTTCTTGTTCACGCGGTCGTTGACCGCTTCGACCTGCTCGCGAGCCAGTCGAATCTGCTCGGTGATGCCCTGATCCTCAGACCTTGGACGGCGTTTCACTTCGTGCCTTCGGTGAGCGCTAAACCTTGAGGAGCTCTTGCTCTTTGTTCTTCAGCGCCTCTTCGACACCGTCGATCGCCTGCTTGGTAATCTGCTCGAGGTCTTTTCCTCCGCGCGAGATCTCGTCGTCTGAGACGTCGCCCTTGAGAGCCTCGAGGTCAGACATGGCGGTGCGTCGCACGTTGCGAATGGCGACACGTGCCTGCTCTGCCTTGTCTTTCACGACCTTGACGTAGTCCTTGCGGCGCTCCTCGGTGAGCTCAGGCATGACGACGCGAACGATGGAGCCGTCGTTCGACGGGCTGACTCCGAGGTGCGGAGCTGCGACGATGGCGCGCTCGATGTCTTTCAGCGCCGACTTGTCGAACGGCGTGATGACGAGCTGGCGTGCCTCGGGCTGCTGGAATGACGCGAGCTGCTGCAGCGGTGTGGGCGTGCCGTAGTACTCGACCATGACCTTCTCGAAGAGCGCGGGGTTCGCACGCCCGGCGCTCACGTTCTGGAAGTCGTCTTTGGCAACCTCGACCGACTGCTGCATCTTCTCTTTGGCCGTGGCCAGAACCTCTTTGATCACTGCGTACCCTTTCGTCGTAGTCAGTCTAGTTGTCGGCCGGCGCGTCTGCGGTGACGAGCGTGCCGATCGGCTCACCAATAATCGCCCGGGTCAGCGATGACTCGCCCTCCATGCCAAACACGCGCATCGGCATGCCGTTGTCCATGCAGAGGCTGAACGACGTCGAGTCGACGACCTTGAGTCCCTGAACAAGCGCTTCCTGGTACGTGACTCGCTCAAGCTTTCTGGCGGTCGGGTCGTGGCGGGGGTCGGCCGTGTAGACGCCGTCGACGCCGTTCTTGGCCACGAGGACTTCGGATGCGCCGATCTCCAGTGCGCGCTGTGCGGCTACCGTGTCGGTCGAGAAGTAGGGCAGGCCTGCTCCGGCACCGAAGATGACGATGCGCCCCTTCTCGAGGTGACGCGACGCACGGCGCGGAATGTAGGACTCGGCAACCTGTGTCATCTGGATTGCAGACTGCACTCGGGTCTCGGCGCCTGCCTGCTCGAGGAAGTCCTGCAGGGCGAGGGCGTTCATCACGGTGCCCAGCATGCCCATGTAGTCGGCGCGGCCGCGCTCCATGCCGCGCTGGCTGAGCTCTGCGCCTCTGAAGAAGTTGCCGCCGCCGACGACGATCGCGATCTCGACCTCATCGGATGCCGCCGCAATCTGGCGCGCGATGGAAGAGACCACATCGGGGTTGACGCCCAGCGATCCGGCGCCAAAGGCCTCGCCTGACAGCTTGAGCAGGACACGACGCTTGGAGTTGGTCATTCTGGCCTTTCGTAGTGTGGTTCGATGCTACCCCGACGGGGTGCGCGCGTGAAAAGACGGACTGGGAAAGATCCCAGTCCGTCTTCACATCGAATTACGCGCCGATCTTGAAGCGCGAGAATCCGGAGACCGTGAGGCCTGCGGACTCAAGCACCTGACCGACCGACTGCTTGTTGTCGCGGGCGAATGCCTGGTCGAGCAGAACCGTCTGCTTGAAGAAGCCCGTGAGGCGTCCTTCGACGATCTTCGGAAGCGCAGCCTCAGGCTTGCCCTCGGAGGTCGCGATCTCTGCAGCGAGCGAGCGCTCCTTCTCGACGACGTCGGCAGGGACCTCGTCGCGAGTGATGTGCTCGGGTGCGAACATCGCAATGTGCTGAGCGACTGCACGAGCCGTGTCAGCGTCGTCGCCCGTGTATGCGACCGTCACACCGACCTGCGGCGGGAGGTCCTTGGACGTGCGGTGCAGGTAGACAGCGAACTTGTCGCCCTTGAGCGTCGAGACCTGAGCAAGCTCGATCTTCTCGCCGATGACGGCGGCCTGCTCTTCGACCAGCTGGCGGACGGTCTTGCCGTCGACAGCCACTTCGAGTGCCTCGTCGACGGAAGCCGCGCCGGCTCCGGCCACTGCATCTGCGATCTGGTCGGCGAGGCCGATGAACTTCTCGTTCTTCGCGACGAAGTCGGTCTCGCAGGCGAGCACGATCATCGACACCGAGTCGCCGGACTCACGAGCAGCCACGAGGCCCTCGGACGTCGAGCGGTCAGCGCGCTTGGCGTTGCCCTTTGCGCCCTTGAGACGCAGGAGCTCGGTCGCCCGTGCGACGTCGCCCTCTGCCTCGACAAGTGCATTCTTGGTGTCGGTCATGCCGGTTCCGAGCTGCTCGCGCAGCGCCTTGAGGTCTTCAATGCTGAAGTTGGCCATGATGGCCCTCCCTATGTGTTGAGTCGAACTGTGTGTTGAGTCGAACGATCAGTTGGATTCAGCGGCTGCGTCTGCAGCGGGCGCCTCTTCTGCGGGAGCCTCTGCAGGTGCAGCGGCCTCCTCAGCGGGTGCTTCTTCAGCGGCAGGTGTCTCGGCAGCCGGAGCCTCTTCAGCAGCAGGCGCTTCTTCCTTCGACGTGGTCTCAGCGTCGAGCAGCTCGCGCTCCCACTCAGCCATGGGCTCGACCTCGTCGCTGCCCGAGTGACGCTGCTGCAGACCCTCGGCTGCCGCGTCAGCGATCAGCTTGGTCAGCAGAGCCACCGAGCGGATTGCGTCGTCGTTGCCGGGGATGGGGTACTGCGAGTCGTCGGGGTCGCAGTTGGTGTCGAGGATGGAGATGACGGGGATGCCGAGCTTCTTGGCCTCGTCGATCGCCAGGTGCTCCTTGTTCATGTCGACGATCCAGACGGCGCTGGGCGTCTTCGTGAGGTTGCGGATGCCGCCGAGCGACTTGTGGAGCTTGGTGAGCTCGCGGTGCTTGATCAGCATCTCCTTCTTCGTGAAACCGCTGGTGGCGATGTTCTCGAAGTCGAGCTCCTCGAGCTCCTTCATGCGAGCGAGGCGCTTCGACACGGTCTGGAAGTTGGTCAGCAGACCACCGAGCCAGCGCTGGTTGACGTACGGCTGGCCGACGCGGGTTGCCTGCTCAGCGATGGCCTCCTGAGCCTGCTTCTTGGTGCCGACGAACAGGACGCTGCCGCCGTGCGCGACGGTCTCGCGGACGAAGTCGTAGGCGCTGTCGATGTAGGCGAGCGACTTCTGCAGGTCGATGATGTAGATGCCCGAGCGCTCGGTGAAGATGAAGCGCTTCATTTTCGGGTTCCAGCGGCGAGTCTGGTGTCCGAAGTGGACACCTGCGTCGAGCAGCTGGCGCGTGGTTACTACGGCCATGATGGTTCTCTTTTCTCTGGGTTTGATCGGGAGGGCGTTCTGCTCTCCCCCTGGCGTCCGGGAGTCAGCCTCGCCGATCACTGTCAGAGACAGCATTCGGAACCGTGAGACCGCCACCTGTTCGGGCGCGCGAAGTCACCTCATTCGAGGTGCTGGATACGATTCTACACGAGGCCGAGCTTCTGCTGCTGCAATCCGCGCCGGGCGTGCGCGATCGACGCTCTCCACCGCATCCGTTGTCCACATTGAACCAGAAGTCACGGTGCCGGCGGGTGCGCTGTGCTGTTGTGGTCGCATGCATCGAATCGTCACCGCGCTGATCACAGCAGCTCTGCTTGCCGGCATCACAGGTGCCTCTCAACTGGGTGCCTCGCAACAGGTCGTCGCAGACGAGCAGTGGCCGTGGCCGGTCGACTCGCGCGCGGTGGCTCGTGCCTTCGAGAAGCCGCCGCAGCCGTGGTCTGCAGGCCACAGGGGTGCAGACATCCGCGCGGCTCAGGGAGCCGTGGTCACCGCTGTCGCCGACGGGGTCGTGCATCATGCCGGCCAGATCGTCAGTCGCGGCGTCGTCTCGGTCGCACATGCAGACGGCACGACCATCACGAGCTACGAGCCGGTGCACCCGCTCGTCGCAGAAGGCGATGCAGTGTCTGCCGGCCAGCCGATTGCCGTGATCGAAGGGGTGCATGCGGGCTGCGGGTCATGCCTGCACTTCGGCGTCAGGGTCGACGACGAATATCAGGATCCGATGATGTGGCTTCGATTGGAGCGCCCCGTGCTCCTGCCGCTGGGTGACCCGGGCCGCTCTGATCGCGCTTGGTTCACGCGCGCGGATGCGCGGACTTGTACGACGAAGCGAGCCTCTCGAAAGAGACATGCGTGTAGATCTGCGTCGTTCCGAGACTGGCATGGCCCAGCATCTCCTGAACAGCCCTGAGGTCAGCACCCCCATCGAGCAGATGCGTCGCAGCGGTATGTCGAAGGGTGTGTGGCCCGGTGGGCCCTGACCCGGGGACCTCCTGCAGCAGCCCGGCAACAAGCTCGCGCACCTGTCGTGTGCCAAGACGGCCTCCTCGAGCTCCGAGAAAGAGTGCCGGGCCGCTCTTCTGCGTCGCGAGCTCGGGTCTTGCGGCCAGCCAGCCCGCGAGGGCGTCGAAGGCGGGTCGGCCGAACGGCACGACGCGATCCCGATCGCCCTTTCCTGTGACGCGGATCGTGAGCCTGTTCAGATCGACGTCGTCGATGTCGAGGCCTGTGAGCTCGCTGACGCGCACCGCGCTCGCATAGAGCAGCTCGAACACCGCCAGGTTGCGGACGTCGGATGGGCGGCCCTCGTCTGCCAGGCCCTCGAGCGTCGTGAGCAGCTGGCCGATGCCCTCGTGGCTGACCACCCGGGGAAGCCTGCCGCCGCGCTTCGGCGTCTTGAGCCGCGCCGCCTCTGAGCCTTCGAGATCGAGCCACGCTGAGAACTGCCGCACCGAAGCAGATCTGCGCGCCAGCGTCGTGGAAGCGAGCCCTGCCTCGCTCGATTCGTACAGCCAGTCTCGGAGGGCGTCGATAGGCAGGGGCGGAACCTCGTGCAAGCCGAGTCCGTCGAGATGGTCTGCAAGTGACCGCAGGTCGCTGCGATAGCCGCGAACCGTGTTCTCGGAGAGTCCGCGCTGGCGCAGCAGCTCGTCTGCGAACGCATCGATCGCCGCATCGATTCTCATGCAGGAGACTTTCGACTGAATGCCTCGCGTCGCTCGTCATCAGGCATGGAAGCGAGCTTCGCGAGCAGCGATGAAGGCAGCGGGCTCGTGCCCTCGTAGGCTCTCGACTGCACGCTCCAGTGGGTGATCGTCTCGGCATAGACCTCGACAAGCGAGAATGCCTGGGCATCGTCGATGCCGCGCATCGACTCCGGGCTCACCGTGAGGTCGTCGACATAGCTGATCGCACCGGCCACCGAGACCGGCACTCCCCCGCATGTTCCGCCGCCGACGACATGCAGATGCCCCGCCAGGATGAGCCGCACGTCGGTGTCGCGCACGATGTCGGCGAGCTCGTCATCGTCGACGAATTCGAGCAGCCGCATGACATCGGTCCTGTACGGAACAGGCGGATGGTGCATCACGATGACCGTGCCGAGGGGCGCAGGCATGCGCAGCTGCTCGCGGAGCCACTCTGCCTGCCCCTGATCGAAGCCGCCATGGTGGTAGCCGGGCAGGGTGGAGTCGAGCGATATGACGCGGAGCCCGCCGAGATCGTGCACTGCATCGAGGGGCGCCTCAGAAGCCTCGAGGCCGAGCAGGTGCTCTGCCATCGGCGGCCGCTCGTCGTGGTTGCCGGGCGTCACGATGAGCTGCGCACCGAGCTCATCGGCGGCTGTGTCGAGCAACTGCAGCGCGCGGGCGTACGCTTCGGGTTCGGCCAGGTCAGTGATGTCGCCCGAGACGATCAGTGCGGCAAGCGGGGCTTCCTGCCCCCGCACCGTCTCGCGAAGCCGGTCGAGCGATTCGACGAGCCGCGCATCCGTGTCGATGGAGCGGCCGAGCAGACCGCCCCCTGCCAGCAGATGCGTGTCGGTGAAATGGGCGAGCGTCGTCAGTGGCGCCGGATGCTTCCCAAAGCTCATGCTCCGATGCTACCGGCGGCCTCCGTCATGCACTCGTGCCACGCGTCTTGACGAATCCGTCGGGCCTTGACCGCACGCTCCCTGCCAGCTCGAGCAGCCCGAGGCCGCCGAGCACCTGATCGTGCGACAGGCCTGCCAGCTGCGCAACCTCGGATGACGAACGCGCCTGGCGAATGCTGAGCGCATCCAGAATCCTGACCTCTTCAGCACCGACCACGTCGAGCACCGCATCTTCGGCCTGCTCCCCGTGCACGAGGCGCACGAGATCATCACCGCCTTCGATCACCTCTGCCGAGTACTCGCGAAGCAGACGGTGGCAGCCGGTGCTCGTTCCGCTCGTGACCGGCCCCGGGACGGCACCGAGCTGGCGGCCGAGCGCAGCCGCATGGCCCGCCGTGTTGATGGCGCCAGACCTGCGGCCTGCCTCCACCACGATCGTCGCTGGGACGAGCGCGGCGATGACCCTGTTACGAGCCAAGAAGCGCCAACGAGCTGGTGGCACCCCGCTCGGAACCTCGGCCACGACCGCACCCTTGTCTTCGATTCTCTCGATCAGCTGCTGGTGTGCCGACGGGTAGAAGCGGTCGAGCCCACCCGCCAGGACGCACACGGTCTCGCCTCCCGCAGCGAGGACGACGCGATGCGCAGCGGCGTCGATTCCGAAGGCGCCGCCCGACACGACAGCGATTCCGGCGCCGGATGCGCGCTCGGCCAGTTCGGCTGTGACCTCTGTTCCGTAGGCCGTGGCGGCTCGAGAACCGACCAGCGCCACTGACGACGCCAGGCTGCCGACCTTGGCGGGATCTCCCCTGACCCACAGCGCGGCCGGCGTATTCATGCCGAGATCGTCAAGCTGCGACGGCCAGTGCTCGTCATCAGGCAGAATCAGACGCTGCTGCCAGCGAGCTCCCTGCTGCATCACCCGCCGGAACGCGGCCGGCTGCACCCTCGGCGTCCACCTGCTCAGCGCATCCTGCAGCCCCTCGACGACCTGCTGGTCTTCGGAGCCGAGCCGCTGCAGCCATTCGGCCCGGTCTGCGCCGCGCACCAGCAGCTCGAGCGATTCGACGGCGCCCAGCACGTCACGCACGACGCCTCCGAATGCATCGCCGGGCTCGACGACGGATGTCCAGCACGCCCTGGCTGCCACCTCCTGCGCACGATGCGGATCGAGCCGCGCGTGGGGGCCCGAGAGCGGGCTCGCAAGGTCTACGGCCTCGCTGTCGGAGAAGATTCCGCGGACGCCAGAGCTGCGTGCAGTCATTGCAGTGCCTTTCTGAATGCAAGGGAGCGAGCCAGGTGCGCGCTCGTCGGAGCAGGTGCCGAGTCAAGATCGGCTGTGGTCCAGGCCATGCGAAGGATCCGGTCGTATCCACGCATGGTGATGAGCCCTCGTTCGAGCGCCGTGTCGATGGCCTTCGTCTCGCCCTGGGCCAGCGGATGGGTCTTCCGCAGCCACGTGCCGGACACCTCGCCCATTGCGCGCCAGGGGGTGTCGCACAGGCGATGACTCGCTCTGGCTCGGGCTTCGAGCACGCGCGCCCGAATCTCGTTGCTCGTTGCCGAGGGCTGCGCCGCCGATCGGCTGACGCTGCTCAGCCTCGAGACGCGCACCTGCAGGTCGATGCGGTCCATGAGCGGGCCAGAGAGTCGCGAGAAGTACGACATTCGCTCTCGGGAGCTGCAGGTGCAGTCTCCGTTGCCGAGCTTGCCGCACGGACACGGGTTGGCCGCCATGACGAGCTGGAAGCTCGCCGGAAAGCGAGCGACTCCCCGTGCGCGATGGATCACGACTTCGCCCGACTCGATCGGCTGGCGCAGCATGTCGAGCACCGACCTCGGAAACTCGGGTGCCTCATCGAGGAACAGCACACCGTGACCTGCTCGCACGGCAGCACCAGGACGAATCTGCCCGGCGCTTCCGCCTCCGATCAGCGACGCAGCTGTCGAGGAGTGGTGCGGGCTCTCGAACGGAGGAGACAGGTCGAGCCGGTCGCTCGGCCTCTCGCTTGTCAGCGAACGCACGGACGCCGCTTCGAGGGCCTGTTCGGTCGTCAGCTCCGGAAGGATCGTCGGCAGACGTGCCGCGAGCATGGTCTTGCCTGCCCCTGGCGGGCCGACCATGATCATGTGATGCCTGCCGGCGGCAGCGAGCTCGAGTGCTGCGATCGCGGCCTCATTGCCCAGGACGTCGACCATGTCGAGCCTCTGCGACTCAGCCTCCTCGACCTCGTCGAAGCGGATCGCCTCGACCGGGTACGGAGCGATGTCAGCCCCGAGCGCGCTCGCCGCATGTGCGAGGGACGCAGCGCCGATGACGCTCACGTCGTCGACGAGCTCTGCTTCGGGCACGTTGGCCGAGGGCACCACAACCCGGGCGATGCCGCATCGCTGCGCAGCGAGCACCATCGGCAGCACTCCCCTCGACGGACGAAGCCTGCCGTCGAGTCCCAGCTCGCCGATGCACACGGTCGACTCAGACTCCTCCTCGGGCACGACTCTGCTTGCTCGAAGCAGCGCAATGGCGATGGCGAGGTCGAAGTGCGAGCCTGCTTTGGGCAGAGACGCGGGTGTCAGGTTGATGACCACCTTCGTCTCAGGCGGCGTGAAGCCCGAGTGCCGCATCGCGCTCCAGGTGCGATGCTGCGACTGCCGCACTGACGCATCCGGCATTCCCACCATGTGCACTTTCGGGAGGCCCTGCAGCACATCGGCCTCGACGGGAACCAGGGTGCCTTCGAGCCCGTGCAGGGCGATGCTGGTGGCGCGGCCGATCGTCACGACATCGCCTCGACGTGCTGGATTCGCGCCCGGCCCTCGGGCTTCAGCTCGATGCCGATGGCGTCGAGACGGATGCGTCCCCGGCGATCGTGCGCCCGCATCCACTCGACTGCCAGCAGGCGCAGCCGAGCCAGCTTCTCTTCGGTGATCGCCTCCAGCGGGGGCCCGAAGCGGGCGCTCCGCCGTGTCTTGACCTCGACCGCGACGGTGAGGCCTCCTGCGAACGCGACGATGTCGAGCTCGCCCAGCGAACAGCGCCAGTTGCGATCGATGATCTGATAGCCCTGTCGCTCAAGGTGCTCTGCGGCCAGGTCTTCGCCGATTCTGCCTGTCTGTGCTCGATCCTTCACAAGCACAGCATCGGCGAGCGAACACCGGAGTCACCAGCTCCGGCTGCTGGCTGTGCAGAGTCGGCACCTGTGGAGAGCGTGCGGGGCTACTCCTCGAGCGAGAGGTCTTGCGGCAGCTCGATCTCTCTGGACTGCAGCTCTTCGACGTTGACGTCTTTGAACGTGAGCACTCGCACGGACTTCACGAACCTGTCAGCCCGATAGATGTCCCAGACCCAGACGTCAGTCAGCTCGATCTCGAAGTAGAAGTCGGTTCCGGCGTCGTGACGCGTCAGATTGACCGAGTTCGCCAGATAGAACCGTCGCTCTGTCTCGATGACGTAGCGGAACATCCCTGCCACATCGCGATACTCGCGAAACAGCTGCAACTCGACCTCACGGTCGTAGTCGTCGATGTCCTCTGGTTCCACGCTTCAATCCTAGCCATGCCCCTGCAGCCGGGTGAGCACGAGGCGAGCAGGGGCCGGTCACTGTTCGCGAAGCGTGTAGTGCACGCTCGCGGCAGCTGCATCGGTTCGGCTCGGACCGATCACGACCACAAGCTCGTAGCCGGGCTTCTGAGCGTGCGTGATGGCATTGTCGCCTTCTACCGTGCGCTCGGTGACGATCCAGTCAGATGCGTCGAACTGGTTCACGATCTCCATCTCGACGATGATCATCTCGTGATCCGTGTCGTACTCGCCGACGAAGAGCGGATCTGATCCCGGCATCGCCGTCATCTCCTTGACACAGGGATAGAACGGCACCGAGAGCTCGGCAAGCAGGGCAGGCGGGCTGGTGACGTAGCCGGAGTCTTCGTCGGAGCATGCCTGGCCGACGCTCTCAACCTGGCTCTCGGGCTCGGATGCACTCTCGTCCCCGTCGTCGGCCGCAGTCGGCGTCGCTGGGCCCTCCGATGACGCGGCAGGACTCTCAGCAGCAGTCTCAGCCGCTTCTGCAGCCTCGGGAGGTGATGCCGTGGTGTCGCCTTCCGCCAGCACACCGGAAGTGCAGGCCGACGTACATGCCAGAGCAAGCACCAGCAGGGTCAGACCGACCCTTCTCATTGATCGCATTGCGAGGCTCCTCTTGATCTCTGCCGAACCGATGGAGCTTCGAGAGAAGCAGAGCGCGCTCACATTCCGTTCACGTGGCTGTTGCTGAGGTCACTTGGCCTTTGCGAGCAGTGCCAGCCTGTCGTTGATCATTTCGAGCCAGACCGGCGCATTGATGCGACGGCACATTGTCGCTGCAGCCCGCAGGTGCTGTTCGGCCAGACTGTGCTGACGCTGCAGCCGTGCCAGCACCCCGAGGTGCAGATCCACCGGCCCTGCGGTGATGGTGCCATTGGAGGCGACCATGCCGCTGTACGGCAGCAGCAGCCGATAGAGCGCAGGGGCAAGGTCATGTCGACCAAGCTCTTCGCTCGTCAAAGTCAGGTAGTGCACGCCGTGCAGCCACAGCATGTCGCGAGGCACTTGCGAGAACGAGTCGGCTGCGAACTCATCGAGAATGGACTCGGCCTCCGCGAGGTGCCCTGTTCTGGCGAATGTCAGAGCCAGAGCAGCACGCCACGATGGAATGCCGTGGGCGACCGTCGCAACCTGCTCACGCACCTGGTCAACAATCTCAGAGAGGCGTCCCTGCACCATTCGCAGTGTGAACAGCTGCCCCGCGAACCAGGTGAACGCATCCGCCTGACCCGTCTTGGCTCCGAGGCTGTAGCAGTCGAGCATCAGCTGTTCGGCGAGAGCAGTCTTGCCGAGCACGAGCGTGCGCATCGCCTGCCAGCCCTGCACCAGCCACAGTCGTGCAGGATCGTCGAGCGATGCCGACAGGCGAGCCGCTTCCGACATGTACCGGTCGGCGATGGCGAACTCTCCGAACCGCATGCTCGACTGTGCAAGCCCGAGGGCCGCTGACAGCCGCATCCGAGCGCTTCCGGAACGGCTGGCCAGCGTCAGCAGGCGTCGATTGATTCGCACGCACTCAGCGGGGTCTTCGAACAGCGCGTGCATGGTCGCGTACCGCTGGGTCAGCACGGCCGGAATACAGTGATCGTCGCCGCTCTGCTCGGCGAGAGCGAGCGACTGCTGACTGGCAGCAAGGACCTCGCCGCGCATCCTGGGCTCGCGCACATTCTCGATCGCCCATGCCGCGAGCAGCTGCGCTCGAACCGACTGATCTGCGTCCGGGCATCGTGCCAACGCCGTCTCAAGATGCACGATGCGTTCCTGATCGAGGCTGGCGGTGCCCGACCACCACCCTCGCGTGTTCGCGAGCACCGCACGAGTCAGACGCGGTGCGTCGTCAAGATCGACCGCAGTTCGAGAGGCCTCCAGCAGCGTGTCGCGATAGCGAGGACGAGCCAGCCGAAGCTGCGCCATCCCCAGAGTCGTGAGCGCATCGCAGCGCAAAGCCGCATCCGATTCCCTCGACAACAGCGGCAGCACCTGTTCGAGCAGTCCCTCAGCGTCGGCCAGCGCTCCACGAGCGTACGACTCCTGCCCGGCCATCAGCAGGTGCTGCGCCGCACGATGCTCGGCACCCGCGGTGTCTGCCCGCAGCAGATGATGGGCGAGCAGTTGGTGACGCTGCAGGTCATCCAGCATGGCCTCCGCCTCGTTGAGTGCCGCGACGCGCTCATGCAAACGGGCCCGCAGGAGCGCGGGAAGGGAGTCGTAGAGTGCCATGCGCACGATGTCGTGGCTGAACCTGAACTGCCGAAGACTGTCACCGTCTGGCTCGATGAGGTGATGCTGCAGCGCGGGACGCAGCACGGTCTCTGCTTCTGCTTCACTCATGCCGCTGACGCTTGCCGCGTAGCCCAGCTCGAACCGATGTCCGATGACTGCGGCATGCTGCAGCACGCTCTTCGCATCAGCGGGCATGGCATCAACCCTGCTCCACACGACGGAAGAGACCCCGGGAGGGAGCGATCGGATGTCGTGCGCGCCAACGGCTTCTGTCATGAGCAGGTGTCTCGTCAGCTCGACCACGAACAGGGGGTTGCCGCCCGAGGCATCACGCACGTACTCGTCAAACCACTGCGGCACCGATGCCGAGGTGGCCAGCCTCACGCGCTCGGCGGAGACGAGTCGTGCCACGTCGGAATCCGTGAAGCGCGCGAGGTGGACATGCGTGACCCGATCCGACTGGCGCAGCAGCTCGGCCAGGGGTGAGCTCTCGTCGACCTCGTCATGCTGATCGCGCATGGTGACGACGATGAGGGCCTTCACGTTGCGAGGACTGTGCAGCAGGCGCCGCAGGGTCAACAGGGTCTGTTCATCCGCCCATTGCACGTCTTCGATGAACAGCACCACCGGGTGCCGCCGTGACACCTCGGCCAACCACGCAGCAACCGCGTCCATGGTCGCGTGGGCATCAACCCCGATCGCATCAGAGACTGCGGTCTGGGCATCACCCAGCTCAGGCAGAATCGTGGCGAGCTGAGGAGCCCGCTTCTGCAGCTCGCTCTCGTCGACGAGATCAGGAAACTCCGTCAGGAAATGATGCACGACGTCAGCGAACGGCTGGTACGCGGTGGCCGTCCACGGCGCGCATCGTCCCTGAAGCACCACCGCATCTGCACCAGCTGCTGCACGCAGAAAGTGCTCACCGAGATGGCTCTTGCCGATGCCCGGCTCACCCGTGATCGTGACGACCTGGATTCCCGCACGGCTGCGACTCCACGCCTGGTCAAGCAGCGCCAGCTCTCTGGCGCGCCCAATGATGCCCGCGGTCTGACCCGTGGTGCCATGACGATGACGGTCTGCTGACGGAACAGGCGCACGGTCCTCGGCCGGCCGACCTTCAAGCATCATCTGATGCAGCTCTCGGAGCTTCGACCCCGGCTCTGCCCCGAGCGCCTCGACGAATGCCTCGCGCGCTTGGCCGTATGCGGTCAGCGCAGCCGACTCCTGACCTTCAGACCACAGGGCGCGTATGAGCTGATGCCACGATCGCTCCCGCAACGGGTCAATGGCCACGGCTGCCCGCAGTTCGCCGATGACCTCGTGGCCCCGAGCACAGCCCAGCAGAGCCTCCACGCGGTCAGCATCAGCTTGCCGGCGCATCTCGTCCAACCGCAATGCGAACGGACGCAGACCCAGGACATCGTCGATGTCAGACAGCGCCGGACCGCGCCAGAGGCCCAGTGCACCTTCGAGTTCCGTCGCCGCCAGCTCGGCTTCACCCGCAGCCAGCAGCGCTCTGCCACGCTCGCTCGACTGCGTGAACCGCCGTGCATCCACCGAGATCCGGTCGTCAGCAAGCCGGTAGCCGTCGTTGATGAACTCGATGTCGAGCTGCAGCGTCTGCCGCAGCCTGTGCATGTGCGCCTGCAGCGCATGCACAGCGTCCTTGGGCCGCTTCTCTGGCCAGAGGTCGTCAATCAGAGCAGACACCGGCGCGGGGCGCCCTTCGGCCAGTGCCAGCCGGGCAAGGGTGATTCGCTGACGACGCCCACGCAACGGCTCACTGCTCACGGCGCTGGTGACCGCGACGGTGCCGAGCAGCAGGACTTCGATGGAGTCAGACTGGGCAGCCATGTCAGAACCCACCGAGTCCTGCACTCCACCCATGGCACTGACGGTCACTCATTACTCGACTGTATCGATGGCTTCACACGCCTGCCGAGATCGACCCGAATCGTTACTTGCCGGTTACTGAGCGCAGCGCAGCTGTGTGAGCGACATGTGAGGGCACACGGGCATGCTGACACCGTCACAGACTGCACTCCGCACCACCTGGGTTCCCAGGCCTTTCAATACAGAGAAGGAGGCCGGTGCGCCGGTCGATATGCACAATCACACCAGTTTCACCAGACTCGCCGCAGTCGTCGGGACGACGCTGTTCGCCTTCACCGTCAGCGGATGCTCCACGGACTCGTCAGACGCCGGCGACAACCAAGTGCAGAGCGAAGAGACCGCCGTGTCTGCAGAGCAGGACACCGCAGCGGACGCGGAGCAGCAGTCTGATCAGGACGCGGCAGCCGAGCCAGACGCGGATGCCGGCGCATCGCTGCCTGACGACTTTCCGGCGGACGTGCCGCTGGTCGAAGCTGACATGAACACGGCCACAGTCAACGACTTGCCGCAGGGACGCACCTGGATGGTGTTCTTCGACTCGGATTCGCCCTACGACACCGTGAAGGAGGCCCGGGATCTGCTCACGGCGGCAGGATTCACCGAAACCGCGTGGCAGGAGCTCAGCAACCTGACGTTGGGAGTGTTCGAGAACGGCACCTATCAGGTCAGCCTCAGTGCCAGTGACGACGAAGAGGTCGCAGGCATGAGCTACGCAGTGGTCGAGATCGCCGGCGGCAGCTGACCTGCTCTGTCGTCAGTGCAGCCACGTCTGGCGATGGTGCCCCGTGGGGCCGTGCTCCGCGATCGCCGCCATGTGCGCCGCGGTGCCGTACCCCCGGTTGCGTTCCCACGCGTAGTGGGGGTGCAGCCGAGCCAGGTCGGCCATGTAGTCGTCTCGTGCCACCTTTGCGAAGCACGCGGCGGCGGCAACGGAGACGCAGTCGCGGTCGGCCTTCGCTCTGACCGTCATCTGGGGTGCGTGCTCGAGGTGCTCGCTGAGCCAGTCGTGTGTTCCGTCCAACAGGATGTGCGCATCCTGCACCTGCACTCCCTTGCGTGCGAGGTCATCGACGGCACGGACTGCCGCGTGCGCCAATGCGGTCACGATGCCGATTCGGTCAATCGTGTCAGCGTCGATCCAGCCGAGCCCGATGTCGACAGTGTCGGCAAGCTCTGCCGCAACCTGCTCTCTCCGCTTCACACTGAGGGTCTTGGAGTCGCGCAGCCACTCGGGCCACGTCACCGTCTCGTGTGTCCAGGCGGCTGCCCCGACAACGAGCGGGCCTGCGACTGCGCCGCGGCCGACCTCGTCGATGCCGATCACGATCGGAGCTCTGGCAAGCAGCTCAGACTCGAGATCGCTGGTGGGCCAGATCACGGAGCTGCGTGCTCTGGCACGTTCGCAAAGACGTCGGCGTGGTTGTCGAGCCATCGCCACCTGTCCATGGGCCAGGTTGTCAGAATCGCTCTGCCCACGACGTTGTCGATCGGCACGAATCCGCTGTGCGGGCCTGCAGTGTGTGCCCGCGAATCGGCCGAGTGATAGCGGTTGTCGCCCAAGACCCAGAGGGAGTCTTCGGGAACCGTGACTTCGAATTCGGTGCCTGAAGCAGGCAGCGATGCGTCTTCGAGATGCAGATACGGCTCGTTGATGGGTGTGCCGTTGACCGTGACCTGGCCGAAGTCGTTGCAGCATGCGACGACGTCGCCCGGCAGCCCTATGACGCGCTTGACGAGGTAGCCGTGCGATTCGTCGGGTGCCAGGCCGATGAAGACCAGAAAGTCGTGCATGTAGCCGGCGGCGCCGCTGCGCTCCTCTGCAGGAGCATGCTGCAGCCAGCCGCCCGGGTCTTCGAAGACGACGATGTCGCCGCGCTCGATGTCGATCAGCTCGGGCTGCAGGAGGCTCACCGCAATGCGGTCGTTGACCTGCAGCGTCTCAGCCATCGACTCCGACGGGATGTAGAACGGACGCATCAGGAAGGTCTTGACGAGGAAGGAGATCAGGATCGCGATCAGGAAGATGACCACGAGGTCCCGAAGCATCAGCAGTGCGCTTCTGCCCAGCGACTGGGGATTGTCTTCTGCGCTCCGCGCATCGACTTCGGCCATTGACACCCTCTTTCCAACCTGCCAATCATAACTGCGCCAACGATGAAGGGCGGGCCGACTGGCCCGCCCTTCAAGAGTTCAGTTGACTCAGTTCTCGCGCTTCTCGCGGATGCGCGCAGCCTTGCCCTTGCGGCCGCGGATGTAGTACAGCTTCGCGCGACGGACGTCACCGCGGCTGACGAGCTCGATCTTCTCGATGCTCGGCGAGTGCACGGGGAATGTGCGCTCGACACCGACCTGGAAGGAGATCTTGCGAACGGTGAAGGTCTCGCCGACGCCACGGCCCTGACGGCCGAGGACGAAGCCCTGGAACACCTGGACACGCGAACGGCTGCCCTCAACGATGTTCACGTGAACCTTGACGGTGTCACCGGTGCGGAAGTCGGGGATGTCGCTCTTCAGACTCTGCTTGTCGAGGTCCTGGAGAATGTGCATAGCGGTATCGCTCTCTGCAACCGCCGCGGGTCGGCTGCTGTTGTCATGATGGTCTGTGACGAAGTGCACTCGCTTTGCTCCCCTACGGCAGAGACTGCACGAGGCACAGCTACCTATCTTGCCACAGAATCGTCGTCGTTGTCGAGAATGATCCGCTGACCGGACTGCGGCGCGTCGGGGCGCTCGAATTTGGCGTCCATCTGCTTCGGAGGCCGGGGAGCACCAGACTCCTCCTGCACCCGCTCTGCGAAGTTCTTGAGGCGGTTCTGCGTCTCGCGGGCGACGGCACGCATCTGCTTCCAGAACACGACGACGCCGGAGATCGGAATGGCGTACGCGAGGATGACTGCGATGACGCTCGAGGCGCCGACTGCGCCCTCACCGGCAACTGCGCTGAACGCGCTCGCGGAACCGGATGGCCCCTCGACCACGACGAAGAAGCCGAAGAGCAGAATGAGCAGCAGCCACGGCCCGACCCAGGCGACGTCGCGCCACATCACGGCACGAGGCTTGCGCACCTCATTGCGAAGGATAGTGATGCCGACCACAGCGGCGATGCCCAGCGCAAACAGTGGGGCAAGCAGTGCAAAGAGCAGGAGTCCGCTGCCGAGGGGCGCGCCGAACAGCGCACGGCCGAACATGATCCAGCCAGGCAGCACGATGATGCTCGCAATGAACACCCAGAAGAGAGCGCGTCGGAGAGCCATGCCGTCGATCCTACCGATCTGCCTTGGGAGGCTCGGGGGCATCTTCTGCTTCTGTCGCGAGGAGATCCGGACGAACCGCTGCAGTCCGGGCGATCTGTTGGTCGCGTCGCCAGCCGCTGATTCGAGCGTGGTTGCCGCTGAGCAGCACTTCAGGAACCTCGCGGTCACGCCACAGCGCCGGCTTGGTGAAATTCGGGTACTCGAGGAGGCCGCCTTCGTGACTCTCTTCTGCAAGGGAGTCGGGGTTGCCGACCATGCCGGGGATGAGTCTGGCGACGGCCTCGATCATGGCCATCGACGCCACTTCTCCCCCGTTGAGCACGTAGTCGCCGAGCGACAACTCGCGCACGCTGGCGATCGAGGCCGCGTACTCGGGAACTCGGGCGTCGATGCCCTCGTACCGACCGCACGCGAACACGAGGTGGGTGTGCTCTGAGAGCTCGCGCGCAGAGCGCTGCGTGAATACGGTGCCGGATGGCGTCGGAAACACCACGGTGCTGGTGCCGTCAGCGCGCACGATGCTGTCGAGCGCCAGCGCCCAGGGCTCGGCCTTCATGACCATGCCCGCGCCTCCGCCGTACGGAGTGTCGTCGACCGTGCGGTGTCGGTCAGTTGTGAACTCACGAAGGTCGTGCACGCCGACGTCGATGAGGCCGCTCTGCCGAGCCTTGCCCATCAGGGAGACGTCAAGAACACCGAAGTACTCCGGAAAGATGGTGATGATGTCGATGCGCACGGGCGCTACTCTGCCTCGTCGGGAAGCTCTTCGAAGAGTCCGCCGGGGGGCGTGATCGTCACGGTGCCCTCCTGCAGATCGACCGACGGCACGAATGCCTTGATGAAGGGCATCATGACCTCTGCGCCGTCGACGTCGATGACCAGGATGTCCTGCGCCGGGAACGCGTCGACTCTCGAGACGATGCCGATGGCGACTCCGTCGCGAACGACTTTCAGCCCGGAGAGCTGGTGCACGTACCATGCGTCTGGCTCGGCGGGGAGCTCGAGCGGATCCTGGTCGACCCACAGGATCGCCTTGACGAGCGTCTCGGCTTCGGAGCGGTCGTCGACGCCCTTGAAGAAGCCGACGGGGTGCCCGTTGTAGACACGGAAGTCAGTCATCTCGAGTGACTTGCGGTGCCATTTGCTCGCTGCAGGAACCTGCAGCGTGAATGTCGCGCCCTTGGTGAAGCGGCGCTGCGGCTCATCGGTGTAGAGCTCGATCTTGAGACCGCCCTTGAGGCCGTGAGCCTTGGTGAGCCTGCCGACACGCAACTGAGTGCGTGCGGCTGCCTCGCTAGCGATCGGTGTCCGCCACGTCCACGCGGACGCGACGCCCATCGGCAAGCGACGTGATGACGGTTCGGAGCGACTTCGCGGTGCGTCCCGACCGTCCGATGACGCGACCGAGGTCCTCGGGGTGCACACGCACCTCGAGGACCTCGCCGCGATCGGTTGAGCGGGAGGCAACGCTGACGTCTTCGGGTCGCAGAGCGATACCCGAGACGAGGTGCGTGAGAGCCTCCTGCAGCATGATTACTCCGACTGCTCGGTCTCGGCAGCTGCCTCTTCGGCAGGAGCCTCGTCGGCAGCGGGAGCTGCTTCTTCAGCGGGAGCCTCGGCTGCAGCCGGCTCTTCGGCCTTGGGCTCAGCCTTGGGCTTGAGCACGGTCTTCTTCGCGGCGTCAACCGTGAACTCGCGCTTGCCTTCGGGGGCCTGGACCTTGGACTCGGTGTCACCCTCGCCCTTGAACTTGGCCCAGTCGCCGGTCAGCTTCAGGAGTGCTGCGACCTGCTCGCTCGGCTGTGCGCCGACGCTGAGCCAGTACTGCGCACGCTCTGAGTCGACCTCGATGAACGAGGGCTGCTCGGTCGGGTGGTACTTGCCGATCTCTTCGATCACGCGACCGTCACGCTTGGTGCGTGAGTCGGCGACGACGATGCGGTAATGGGGGCTGCGGATCTTACCGAAGCGCTTGAGGCGAATCTTGACTGCCACGTTTCTCCAACTTGTCTTGCGAACGGTGCACCCGCCGACTTCGTGGGGCCGAAATCAACGGGGAGGCTAGGAAGAGTCGCCGCGCCACGAGAGAGGGCAGGCACGTCGAACTCCAAGCATCTATTCTTACACAGTTTCGGCGCACGTGTCCCATCGCGTTCGGTGCGTCTCCTGGCAGAAGTCGCGTGCGTGGCTTTACGCTCATAACGTGGACTTCGCTACTTCTGCATCCGGCACCATCGGAATCGAATGGGAGCTGCAGCTCGTCGACCCCTCCAGCCGTGCACTCGTCGGATGCGCGCAGCAGTTCGTGAGCACGCTCGGCGACCAGCGGGTCAAGAGCGAGTTCTTCACGAACACGATCGAGCTCGTCACCGGAGTCCACGTCGGCGTCGACGCCGCTGTGGCTGAGCTCGAGGGGCTGCGCGACTCCGTGCTGGCCCATGCCGAGGCAAGCGGCCTCGCGCTCGTCGGCATGGGCATCCACCCCGCAGCCCACTGGCGCGACCAGCGCGTCTCCGACGACGACATGTACCGTCGCCTCCTCGCCAAAGCCAGCAGCTGGGGCGCGCGCCAGATCATCCTCGGAGTGCACACGCACATCGGCGTCGACGATCGCGAGACGGCCATCGCCCTGCAGCGATCCCTCGTCGGCAGCCTTCCGCTGGTGCTGGCCCTCAGCGCCTCCAGCCCGTTCTGGCACGGCACCGACACCGGCTTCGACTCGCAGCGCACCATGATCTTCCAGCAGCTGCCGAACGCAGGCCTTCCGCCTGTCTTTGCCAGCTGGGCCGATTACGAGGCGGCCGCAGCCGATCTCATCGACTGCGGAGCGGTCGATTCGGTCAACGAGCTCCGCTGGGACGTGCGGCCCGCCGCCGCCTTCGGCACGGTCGAGTCGCGCATCGCCGACGGCGCGACGTCGATCGCAGAGGTCGCCGCCGTGAGCGCACTGACCGCAGCCCTTGCTGAGGAGGCGCGTCGCGCATCCGTCTCGCAGTCAGCGACGCAGCAGCTTCCAGAATGGCTGCTCCGCGAGAACCGCTGGAGGGCCGCCCGCTACGGGCTGGAGGCCGAGATCGTCATCGAAAAGGGGCGCACGGCTCCCGTGCGAACAGCGGCGGCCGAGGCAGTCGATCGCCTCATGCCGATTGCCGACGAGATCGGCGCCGCAGCCGCTCTGCAGCAGGTGCCGCGCATCCTGTCGACCGGCAACGCCGCCAGCCGTCAGCGCCGCGGGGCCGAAGCCGGCGGCATGCACAGTGTCGTCGACATGCTGATCGACGACCTGCGCGCCTGAATCACTGCTTGTTGCCAAGCATCTTCTGCAGCGTGGCCTGATCGTCGCCGGTGAGCGCGTTGTACTCATCAGCGTCGGCCGTCTGACCGCCGCCGAACGCGCCTCCGCCGAAGGACGAGCCCTGCTTGCCTTGACCGGCCTGAGCCGCAGCGGCCTCCTGCTGAGCCCGCTTGGCTGGGTTTCCGGAGCGCTTGGCCTTCACAGGAGCGCCCTTCTTGGCCTTCTTCGACGAGTGCATGCCGGGCATCGGAGCCATGCCGGGCATGTTCGGCATGCCGCCCTTGGCCATGGTGCGCATCTGCTTGGCGGCACCGTCGAACTGCTTCATGAACTGGTTGATCTCGGTCACCGTGACTCCGGCGCCCTTTGCGATCCTGAGGCGACGCGAGCCGTTGAGGATCTTCGACTGACGCCGCTCAACGGGGGTCATTGACTGGATGATGGCCTCGTAGCGCACCAGCTGAGCCTCGTCGAAGTTCTCGACAGCCTCTTTCATCTGCTTGCTCTGCCCGGGGAACATGCTGAGCAGGCTCTTCATGTTCGACGCCTTGCGCATCTGCTGCAGCTGCTTCAGGAAGTCCTCGAGCGAGTAGGTGTCGTTCATGAGCGCTTCTGCGCTCGCACGTGCCTCGTCCTCGTCGAACGCCTTCTGCGCCTGCTCGATCAGGGTGAGGATGTCACCGAGGTCGAGGATGCGACTCGCCATGCGGTCGGGGTGGAACGGCTCGAACTCGTCGAGCCCCTCGCCCGTCGACGCGAACATGATCGGCTTGCCGGTCACTCCCCTGATCGACAGCGCGGCACCACCGCGGGCGTCGCCGTCAAGCTTGGTCAGCACGACGCCCGTGAAGTCGACGCCTTCCTGGAAGGCCTTGGCCGTCGCGACGGCGTCCTGGCCGATCATCGAGTCGATGACGAACAGGACCTCGTCGGGGTTGACCGCCTTGCGGATGTTCGCGGCCTGCTTCATGAGTTCGGCGTCGACGCCGAGACGACCGGCGGTGTCGATGATCACGACGTCGTGCTGGCGCTGCTGGGCGAGCTTCACACCCGCCTTGGCCACCTTGACGGGGTCGCCGACGCCGTTGCCGGGCTCAGGCGCGTAGACCACGGCACCAGCGCGCTCGCCGACGACCTGCAGCTGGTTGACGGCGTTGGGGCGCTGGAGGTCGGCTGCGACCAGCAGCGGCGTGTGGCCCTCGCCGGCCAGCCACTTCGCGAGCTTGCCCGCAAGCGTCGTCTTTCCGGCACCCTGCAGACCGGCAAGCATGATGACCGTGGGAGGCTGCTTCGCGAATTCGATGCGGCGTTGGTCCTGGCCGAGGATGCGCACGAGTTCGTCGTTGACGATCTGCACGACCTGCTGGGCCGGGTTGAGGGCCTTCGAGACCTCTTCGCCGAGCGCTCGCTCGCGCACGTTTGCAGTGAAGTCCTTGACGACGTCGAGCGAGACGTCTGCCTCGAGCAGCGCACGGCGAATCTCGCGCACGGTGCCGTCGACGTCACTCGCAGAGAGTCGACCCTTCGTGCGCAGCTTCGCGAGCGTTTCCGTCAGGCGGGATGAGAGAGAACCGAAAGCAGCCATTGTGGAGTCGATGGTACCAAGCAACCGGCAGGCGGATGCGCGGCCGAGGTTGTATACGCTGTCAGTGTGTTGCAACTCACCCCGCAGAACACCAGACGCCTCGTGCGTGCCGCCCGTCGACACGGCATGTCGATCGCCACACTGGCTGAGGCGGCTGCGACGAGTTTCGGCGACAGCACGGCGCTCGTGACCGCCACGAAGCGCTACTCCTTCCGCGAGCTGTGGAACACCGCAGAGTCGCTGGCTGCCGGCCTGTACCTGCATGTGCTCGGCCGCCAGCCCCGCATGATCGTGGTCTCGAGCGAGGGCGAGGACATGATCCTGCCCCTGCTGGCCGCGCACCGGCTCGGGCTCGACGTCATGCCCATCAACGCCGCAACCCACGCAGAGGTCGTGCCCCACGTCGTGCCGCGCGACGCCCTGCTCATCCATGACGGCGAGAAGCCCGACTGGCACACCGGGCCGGCGATCTCGGCAAGCCGGGTCTCTGAGCTGGCGCAGTCCTCCGGAACCTCGCTCGGGCGCACCAGGCGCAGGTCTCGCATCATCCTGCTGTCGTCGGGCCGCACCGGGTCGCCTCGGGCGCACGTGACGCGTCCTGTCGGCTACGGCGGCGTTCGCCAACTGGCTTCGCTGCACAGGCGGATCGGCATCGAACGGGGCGACTCCGTGCTCGCTTGCTCGCCGCTGCACCACGGACACGGGCTTCAGCTGCTCGCCTCGTGCCTCTTCACGGGTGCGCAGCTGGTCTACGCGCCGCACGCGACCGCGCCTGAGCGACTCGACCTGATGCGCAACGAAGGCGTCACGCTCGCAAGCGGCATCCCCTCCCACTTCAGCGACATGGCCGACATCCTCGAGAGCAGCGGCGCTGAGCCGCCGTCGCTCCGACGAGTCGTGTGCAGTGCCGAGCCGCTCACAGAGGCACTCGTCAGCAGGCTCACCGACATCTGGGGTCCGGTGGTGCTCAATGCCTACGCCATGACCGAGACCGGCACCGTGACCGTGGCATCACCAGAACAGGTCGCAGCGAATCCTGGAACAGTCGGATTCCCGCTCTCAGGTGTCGAGATCGGCATAGTCGGCGAGCCGATCCATGCAGATGCCGAGGGCCAGATCTGGGTGCGCGGAGGCAACCGCACCGTCATCACGAACGACTACGGGCGCGTCATCGACCGCCAGCTCTATGTCGACTCGCCTGCGGTGAACCGAGAGCTCACCTGACGCACTGACCTGCCGCGGACCGTCAGCCGACGAGCTGCTGCACGAACACGTGGCCGGTGAAGCCCGTCAGGTCGTCGATGCCCTCGCCCTGGCCGATCAGCTTGATCGGCAGGCCGGTGCGCTCCTGCACCGCAAGCACGAAGCCGCCCTTGGCACTGCCGTCGAGCTTCGTGATCACGAGCCCGGTCACGCCGGCGTGCTCGATGAACGCCTCGGCCTGCGACACGCCGTTCTGCCCAGTCGTGGCGTCGAGCACCAGCAGCACCTCAGACACCGGCGCCTGCTTCTCGATGACGCGGCGCACCTTCGAGAGCTCGTCCATGAGCCCGCCCTTGGTCTGCAGGCGGCCAGCCGTGTCGATCAGGCACATCGAGATGCCCTGCTGCTGCGCCGCGGCGACGGTCTGGAATGCGACCGACGCTGGGTCCTGGCCCTCGCGCTCGGGCTTGATGATGCTCGCCCCGCCTCGCTCAGCCCAGGTCGCGAGCTGCTCGACGGCTGCGGCACGGAATGTGTCGGCGGCGCCCACGATGACGCTCTGGCCGCGAACGGTCAGGAACTTCGCGAACTTGCCGATCGTCGTCGTCTTGCCGACGCCGTTCACCCCGACCACGAGCACGACTGCCGGCCGCTCCTTCAGGTTCAGCGTGGGGTCGTACTGCGCGAACCGCTCCTCGAGGCGCTCACGCAGCATGCGCTGCAGATCGCGGGGGTCGTCGGTGCGAAAGCGGTCGACGTCTGCGCGGAGGCTGTCAATGACCTCTTCTGTGATGGTCGGCCCGAAATCGGCCGTGATGAGCGCCGTCTCGAGGTCGTCCCAGGTGTCTTCTGTGATCGTCTCTCGTGCGAACATTCCGCGAAGCGCTCCTGAGAGCGACCATTTCTGTGCCATGCCTCCATGCTAGGCGAGTCAAGTGGGCTACACTCGACAGCGCAACGGGAGTACCCCATCTCGCAGCATCCGTCATCACGTTGGGCAGTGCAGTCCGACCGGGTGTTGCGGCGCAGACAGGCTTCATGCCTTGCGCGGGAGAGACGGAGGCAGTTCCCCGTACCCTCCACAAAGGAATTCAGTGACTCCGTACGCCATCTTCGAGATCGTCTCCATGTCGATCCTCGTCGCAATCCTGATCTTCGATCTCCTCATCGTCGTCAAGCGCCCCCACGTTCCCTCCATGAAGGAGGCGACCGTCTGGGTGGCGATCTACGTCTCGCTGGCACTCCTCTTCGCGGGAGTGCTGTTCGTCATGGGCGATTCGCAGAAGGCTGGCGAGTTCGTCACCGGCTGGCTGCTCGAGTACTCGCTCTCGATCGACAACCTCTTCGTCTTCATCATCATCCTGGCCAAGTTCGCGGTGCCGAAGGAGATGCAACAGCGCGTGCTGATGATCGGCATCATGATCGCGATCGTGCTCCGCGGCATCTTCATCGTCGTCGGCGTGCAGATCATCGAGTCGTTCTCGTGGGTGTTCTACATCTTCGGCGCCTACCTCGTCTACGTCGCCTGGAAGCAGGCGTTCGGTGGCGAAGAGGACGAAGGCGCCAAGGACAACCTGCTCATCCGCATCCTGAAGAAGCGCGTGCGCATGACCGACGAATGGCGCGGCGGCAAGGTTCGCATCCAGTACGAGGGCCACCGCTACTTCACGCCGATGCTCATGGTCATCCTGGCGCTCGGCACGACCGACCTGCTCTTCGCGATCGACTCGATTCCCGCGATCTTCTCGGTCACGACCGATCCGTTCCTGGTCTTCGCCTGCAACATCTTCGCGCTCATGGGCCTTCGCCAGCTCTACTTCCTGCTCGGCGGCCTCCTCGACCGCCTGGTGTACCTCCACTACGGCATCGCTGCGATCCTCGGCTTCATCGGCGTGAAGCTCGTCTTCCACGCGATGGAGGCAAACGAGCTCCCGTGGCTGAACGGCGGAGAGCCCATCGGGTGGGTCCCCCACATCGAGACCTGGCACTCCCTGGTCGTGATCGTGGCCGCCATGGCCATCGCCATCGTCGCGTCGCTCGTCAAGAACCGCATGGATGTAAAGTCCGGCGGGGCCGATGCCGAACCGCTCCACTTCGGTCCTTCGGACGCCGAGGTCGACGAGTCAGGTCACTATCACATCGTCAACGCGGCCGGCACGTCGTTCATGCGCCCCCTCCAGCTCGATGAGAGCAACGGAGCCGTGCGCATCGTCGACGCTCAGGGCAACGAGGCGCACCCCGAGGAGTTCGATCGCGAGACGCTGCTCGACGCGGTGAAGACCGACCTGTCAGACGAGCAGCGCGACGCCCTCCGTCGCGAGTACGACAGTCAGGACCCGACCTCTTCGTCCTGATCGGGACTGCGGGGCCTGTGCACGAACGTGACCAGGACGACCGAGATGATCATCAGCAGGAACCAGCTGACGATCTTCTGGGGCGAGACCATCGTCCAGCCGTCGACCTGGTCAGGGTATGCCCAGGCCCCCGCAGAGGTCGCGATGTTCTCTGCGAACCAGATGAACACCGCAACCAGCGCGAACGCGACCAGCACGGGCATCCGGAATCGCCGCCTGTGCACCCTGAAGTGCATCATGCATCGACCCCACGCGATCACGACAGCGCCCAGCAGCAGCCACCTGAAGTCGAAGACGTAGTGGTGGGCGAAGAAGTTCGCGTAGATGAGCGCGCCGATGACGATCGTGACGGCCAGCGGCGGGTAGTGGCTGAACCGCAGGTCGAACATGCGCATCGTTCGCACCATGTATGAGCCGACTGACGCGTACATGAAGCCTGTGAACAGGGGCACAGCGCCCAGCCGAAGCACCCCTTCGGCTTCGTAGGACCACGAGCCCACGTCGGTCTTGAACAGCTCCATGCCGGTTCCTGCGACGTGGAAGAGCATGATCACCCACAGCTCCCGCGCGGTCTCGAGCCTCGTCGCGAGCATGACGACCTGGATCAGCACTGCGTAGACCGTCAGCGCATCATTTCTCGCAACGGCAGCGTCGTCTGGCCACCAGAGCCTCGCAGCCACGATTCCCACGAGCATCAGCGCACCGAACACGCAGGCCCACGCCTGCTTGGCGCCGAACACGAGCAGCTCGAGCACCACCCGTCGCCACCTGGAGCGGCCGCGTCTGCGCAGGCGCTCCGCGGCCCACGCGTCGATCGCGCGCTCGACTCCCGTGAACTCCTGCCGGCGCGGGTTGCGGGGGCTCGTCTCGCTCATGCGCGCGTCGCAGTGACCGTGAACTTGCTGTTTCTCACGATCTGCCGCGTCTGCCCCAGCGAATCGAGCAGGCCCCGATAGCCGAGGTGGCTGTTCCACACGCACCACAGCTCGCCGCCAGGAGCCAGCACGCGCATGGCGTCGGCGATCAGCCGCTCGGCAATGCCGGTGTGCACCGTGGCGCCGATGTGAAACGGCGGGTTCAGCAGTACGAGCTGCGCCGAACCCGAGGCAACGCCCTCGAGGCCATCGGCGCGCGTGACGGACATGCGCTCGGCAAGTCCGTTCGATTCGGCGCTCGCGCGGGCAGAGTCG
The DNA here is from genome assembly GCF_900163565.1 of Agrococcus casei LMG 22410. Classification (GTDB taxonomy): domain Bacteria; phylum Actinomycetota; class Actinomycetes; order Actinomycetales; family Microbacteriaceae; genus Agrococcus; species Agrococcus casei. The sequence goes on along the minus strand of NZ_FUHU01000026.1, from coordinate 53,599 downwards.
ACAGCGGCGGCGGATGCGTCGAACGCGTGCACGAGCAGCTGCGGTCGCTGCAGCGCGAGGGTGGCTCCCAGCACCCCCGTGCCACAGGCGAGATCGATCACCTCGGCAGCCTCCGGCATCTGGCTGAAGCACTCGATCAGGGTCTGCGCCCCGATGTCGATGGATGCGCCGGCGAATGCCGCTCCGTGCGCCACGACCGTCACCTGTGTGCCGCCCGCGTCGTGCGTCTCGCGCCTCGGCCATGTCGGCGCGGCAGCACGAGGCCCGGATGCATGCAGCACGCGAGCCTTGCGCACGCCGCGCGACGCCTGCACCGTGTCGAAGCTGCGCGCGAGCACGTCGTTCATGCCAAGGCTCATGTGCTTGACGCGGCCGCCTGCCACGACACGGACACCCGGATGCGCGTGTGCGGCAATCAGCTCAGCGATCTCTTCCAGCGCGTTCAGCGACCGGGGCAGCTGCACCAGGACGAGCCGCGCATCCGACACGAGTGACGACGCGAGCGGCAGCTGCTCGAACTCCGAGCGGCCCGCATGGCCAGCATTGCCCAGCAGTGCTCGTTCTCCCACGATCGAGTCCTGGTGCACGCGCACGTGCCTCGCGCCTCGCACGAGCGCACCCAGCGTGAGCGCGCCGTAGCGGTCGCCGACGACGGTGACGCCGAGCCCGCTGAGATCGCCTGCCTCATCGAGGATCAGCGCGTCTGCCGAATCATATGCGAAGAGGTTGTCGGCTTCGACGTCGGGATGCCGGCTGAGCGAGGCGAAGAGTGCGTCTTGGGTCACGCAACGATCATCTCAGTAGTAGACCGCGAGCTTGCCGTTGGGTCCTTCGACCATCTGCACAGGGGTGTCGAAGACACGGGTCAGGGTGTCGCGGGTCATGACGTCGTCGGCGGGCCCGAACTCGACGATACGCCCGTCTTTCATGGCGCAGATGCGGTCGGCGTAGTGGCCTGCGAAGTTGATGTCGTGCACGACGATGACGATCGTGCGTCCCAGCTCGTCGGCCGCCCGCTTCAGGTGCTTCATCATCTGCACCGAGTGACGCAGATCGAGGTTGTTGAGCGGCTCGTCGAGCAGCAGGTACTCCGTGTCCTGCGCCAGCACCATCGCAACGTATGCGCGCTGTCGCTGACCGCCCGAGAGCTCATCGAGGTAACGGTGCTCGAGGCCGTGCATGTCGACGAAGTCGATGGCCCGACTCACGTGCTCCTCGTCTTCTGGCTTCAGCCGCCCCTTGGTGTGCGGAAAGCGCCCGAAGCCGACCAGCTGGCGAACCGTGAGCCGGGTGATGAAGTGATTCTCCTGCCGCAGGATCGAGACAACGCGCGCGAGCTCCTTCGACGGCGTGGTGCCCACACCATGGCCGCCGATCTCAATCGAGCCAGCGTCGGGCTTCAGCAGCCGCCCCATCATGGTCAGCAGGGTCGACTTGCCCGCGCCGTTGGGGCCGACGAGCGCCGTCACTCCCCCGCGCGGGATCTCGAGATCGACCGGGCCGATCGTCACTTCGTCCCCGTATGACTTGCAGACGCCCTGCAGCTTGATCACAGTCTGCCCTTTCTGAGAATCACGATCAGGAACACGCTTCCGCCGATGAGCTCGATGATGATCGAGACCACTCCCTGTGCGTAGAACACGTGCCTCATGATGAAGTACGACCCGGCGAGCACGACGAATCCGATCAGCACCGCGATCGGGAAGATGCGCTTGTGATCGTAGGTGTCGGCGAACTGGTATGCGAGGGTCGCGACGAGGAATCCGAGGAAGGTCATGGGGCCGACCAGCGCCGTCGACACGGCCATCAGCACCGACACCAGCAGCAGCGTGATCATGACTTCAGACCTGTGCCTGATGCCGAGCGCTGTGCTCACGTTGCGCCCGAGCGCCACGACGTTCAGCCGTCGCGACCGCAGCCAGAGCAGCGCTGCTGCCGCAATGCACAGCGGGATCGCCACAGGCAGATCGTCGGGGTTGGCGTTCGAGACGTTGCCGAACAGGCGGGCTGTGAGCACGTCGAACTCGCTGGGCGTCAGCAGCCGCTGCATGAACGCCGAGACTGATCCGAGCCCTCCTCCGATCACGATGCCGATCAGCAGCATGACGTGGATGCTGCCGAACCTGCCCGAGAGCAGCCAGCCGTAGAGCAGCAGCGAGAAGCCGACCATGAGCGCGATCTGCAGCACGAACTGGATGCGCCCCTGCACGGCGAGGATGCCGGCGGCACCGAGAAAGTAGACAGATGACGTCTGCACTGCGACGTAGAGCGACTCGAAGCCCATGATCGACGGTGTGACGATGCGGTTGTTCGTGACCGTCTGGAAGCTCACGGTCGCGGTCGCCTGGCACACGGCGACGACCCCCATGACGATGATGCTCGTGCCGCGCAGCTCGGCGACCTTCCAGAAGCCCGCAGTGCCGAACGGCACCGGGTTGTCCCAGACGAGCAGCCCCGCGCCGAAGACGACCGCGAGGACGATGAGCGATGCGAGCACGATCGCATAGCGGCGTCGCGCCCTTGGGGATGGCAGCGGGCCCGACTCGCGCGTCGTGTCGACGGCCTGCGCTGTTTCAGCCACGACGGCGCTGCTTCAGGATCAGGGCGACGAAGACAACGGCTCCGAGGATGCCCAGGATGAGCGACACCGGCACCTCGAACGGTGCGATGATCGTGCGGCTCACGAGGTCGCAGACGGTGACGATGGCGATGCCCAGCAGGCACACCCACGGCAGATTGCTGCGAAGGTCGTCGCCGCGAACCATCGAGACGACGTTCGGCACGATGAGCCCGAGGAACGGGAGGTTGCCGACCACGACGGTGACCACGCCGGTGGCGATCGCGATCAGCACGGTGCCGAGCAGCACGACGCGGTGGTAGTTGAGCCCGACATTCGTCGAGACCTCTTCGCCGAGGCCTGCGATCGTGAATCGGTCGGCGACGAAGAACACGGCGGCTGCGACGACCGCGACAACCCAGAGGAACTCGTACTGGCCGCGCATGACCGACGTGAAGCTGCCCGCGAACCACACGCCCAGGTTCTGCAGCGTGTCGGTCTGCAGCGCGATGAAGGTCGACACGGATGCGACGACAGCGCCCAGCATGATCCCCACGATCGGAACGATCAGCGACGACCTGAGCGAGACGCGTCGCAGGAACAGGAAGAAGACCATCGTGCCGACGAACGCCGCCAGCACTGCGCCGAGCATCCGCATCGAGATGCTCGCACCGGGGAACAGCAGCATGACCGCAAGCAGGCCGAGGCCCGCCCACTCGGTCGTGCCCGTGGTCGTCGGCTCGACGAACCGGTTCTGCGTCAGCAGCTGCATCACCAGGCCCGACATCGCCATGGCCGCACCGGCCAGCATGATCGCCACGGTGCGCGGGATGCGCGTGATCGCGAACATCTCGCCGCCGTCTTCAGCACCCACGACGTCGTAGACACCTGTGTAGAGCGACAGCACCAGGAGGCCCACGACGACTGCGACGCCGACCAGCAGCTTCCAGTCGAGAAGACGCTGCCGCGACCGAGAGCGTGTCTCTCGGTCGGGCAGCGTCTGGCTCGTCATGAAGGGGGTGCGCTACTTCGCGGCCTCGAGGGCGTCAGCGAAGTCGTTGAAGAACTCTGTGTAGGTCTGAAGTCCCTCGTTCGTGTAGGTGTCTGCTGGCATGTAGACGATCTGGCCCTGCTCGACTGCGCTGACGCGGGCGAGCGCCTCGGAGTCTTCGATGACGGATGCGGCGGGCGAGTACTCGGGGTCGTCTGCCGACACTGCCGCGTCGCGGTCCATCACCAGGATCCAGTCCGGGTTTGAATCTGCGACAGCCTCGACCGAAATGTCGTCGCCCTGGTGGTCGTCGCTCGCGTCAGCGACCTCGAGTGCCGGAGTGAGCGCGAGGATGTCGAACACGGGACCCAGCGTGCGGCCGACGCCAGGTGCGAGGTAGCCGAGCTCTCCGCCGGAGGCGTTGAGCGCCATCACGGTGTCTGCCGAATCGTATGCGGCGGCTGCACGGTCGATGGCGGCGTCGAAGTCGGCGACCATGGCGCTGGCTTCGTCCTGCTTGTCGAAGATCTCGCCGAGCACCGTGATCTGGCGCTTCAGCTCATCGGCGAATGGCTCGCCCTCACGAGGCTCGAGGTCGACGATGACGGCGTCTGGTGCGAGCTCAGCCATCTGCTCGTTGAACTGCGAGAAGCGCTGCCCCGAGATGATGAGGTCGGGCTGCACCGCCACGATCTGCTCGAGGTCGGGCTCGCGGTGGTTGCCGATGTCGATGAGCGACTCATCGGTCGTGTAGCCGATCGTGTCGGGCATGAGCGAGACGGCTGCTGCCGAGAGCTCGATCCCCCAGGCGTCGAGCGTCTCGAACGAGCGGTTGTCGAGGGCGATGACGGATGTGGGGTCAGCCGGAACCTCGATCTGACCGGAGTTGTCTTCGACGGTGATCGTGTCGGCTTGCGGCGCCTCTGCCGCTTCTGTGCCGGTGGCGCATCCTGTCAGGGCAACTGCGGCGGCTGCGAGGGCAGACACGGCGATTATCGATCGGTTCTGAGACATGACTGTTTCCTTTTGTCAGATGGCAGCTGTGCGCATCGCCGTTGCAAGTTCACGGCAGAAGAATGGGTGCTCCGTCAGTGGCAGCGCCCAACGTTCCCAATCTATTAGGTAAGGCTTACCTTAGTCAACTTCGCGGGTCGTTCTCTGACCGACGACCTGCGTGATCCCATCCTGGCGCATCGAGACGCCGTAAAGCGCATCCGCGATCTCCATCGTGCGCTTCTGGTGCGTGATGATGATCAGCTGGCTCGAGTCGCGCAGACGCTCGAAGACGCCGAGCAGACGACCGAGGTTCGCGTCGTCGAGGGCGGCTTCGACCTCGTCCATGATGTAGAACGGGCTCGGCCGCGCCTGGAAGATCGCAACCATGAACGCGACCGCAGCCAGCGACCGCTCGCCGCCCGAGAGCAGCGAGAGGCGGTCGATCTTCTTGCCAGCGGGCCGCACTGTCACCTCAACCCCCGTCTCGAGCAGGTTGTCGGGGTCGGTGAGCGCGAGCGAGCCGCTGCCGCCCGGGAACAGGATCGGGAACACCTCGTTGAAGGCCGCCTTGGTGTCTTCGAATGCCTCGCCGAAGATGCGCTCCATCTTGACGTCGAGGTCACCGATGATCTGCTGCAGGTCTTCGCGGGTCTGCGTCAGGTCGGTGAGCTGCTCGGTCAGAAACTGGTGTCGCTGCTCGAGCGCTGCGAACTCTTCGAGCGCCAGCGGGTTGACCTTGCCGAGCCGCGCGAGTCTGCGCTCGGCCTCCTTGAGTCGCTGCTGCTGCTCGCTCCTGTCGAAGTCCTCCCCTGGCTCGTACTCGCTCAGCAGGTCGTTCTCTGACAGGCCCAGCTCGCTCGCGCTGCGCTCGACGAGATTCGACAGCTGCAGCCGCTGCTCGTACGTCTGCATCTCGAGCCCGTGCACGTCGTCAGTGAGTTCGCGGATGCGGTCGGCGAGTTCGGACTGCTCGCGTCGCAGTGCTCCGAGAGCTTCAGAGTTCTGTCGCCGCGACGACTCCTTGTGCGCGAGCTCGAGCCGTGCCTCTTCGAGCGACCCGTCGATCGACTGCAGCACTCGCGGCAGCGCGTTCGCGACCCGCTCGGCGCGAATCCTTCCGCGCTCGCGGAGCACAGCGCGACGTGCCTGCTCCTCGGCGCGGGCGCGCTGCGCCTCGATCTCGCGGCCGAGATCGGCGGCCCGCTGGCGTTCGGTGCGGACTCGCTCTCGTGCCGTCTCAAGCTGGATGCGCAGCTCAGTCTCGTCGCTCCGTGCGGTCTCGAGCTCGTCGACGAGTTCGCCTCGGGCAGATGCATCGAGCATGGGGCGAGGCTGCTGCTCGAACTCCTCGAGACCCCGCTGCGCATCGGCAACGGCTCGTGTCGCCGCCTCAGCCTGCGCTTCGGAGTCCGCAAGGGCCTGTGTGGCACGGGTCAGCTCGGCCTTGGCCGACTCAAGCTGTGCCCGGGCCCGTGATCGCTCCTGGCCCCGTGCAGCACTTGCCGCATCGTGCTCGCGCAGTCGGTCGAGCGACTCCTGCGCAGACCGCTTGGCCTCCTGCTGGTCGTGGCGGATGTCGTCGAGGGCACCCGCATCGGCTTCGATCTCGACCGAGAGCGAGTCGAGCGCAGTCTGCGCCTCATCGCGCTGGGCCGCCAGCTCGAGCCGGGAGGTGTCCTTGCCGGAACCGCCCCTGACGATGTGCTCGGTCATCACGTCGCCGGATCGCGTCACGACGGTGATCGGGCCGCCCAGCTCGAGCGCTGCAAGCTCGGGGCCCGCAGAGGCCGCCTGCTGCAGGTCATCGGCGATGAACGTGAATGCCAGGATGCCGCGCACGCCCTCTGGCGCCTCGAGCACGTCATACGCGTGCTTCAGGGTGGTCTTCGGTGCGCGCTCGACCATGGTCGCCGCGCCAGCCACGACGAGCTCGGCCCGGCCCAGGTCTCCGCTCGCAGCAGACTCAGCGGCTGCGACAGCGTGATCGCGACTCTCGACGAGCACTGCTTCGGCGAGGGAGCCGAGCGCCGCCGCTATCGCCGCCTCATAGCCCTTCTTCACGGTGATCCGCTCGGCGACGGTGCCGAGCACCCCGTCGAGGCCCGCTTCGAGAATGGCCGACGCGGCGCTCTTGGCCTGCAGCGCCATCGACAGTGCCTGCGCCTTGGCAGCCAGCGAATCGCGCTCGCGCTCCTTCGCGTGCAGCTGCTCACGGCTCGAGTCGAGCCCTTGCTGCAACGCCGATGCGCGCTCGTCTGCGGCCCTGTACGCGGCTGTGAGCGCATCCGTGTCTCCTGCGTCGCCCTCGTCGTCGCCTGCCTCGGCCGCATGGGCTTCTGCATGCTCGAGACGCTCGCGCGCCTGCTCGACCGCCGCCGCTCTGCGCTCGCGGTCGTTCTGCCGTGCGCTCTGCGTCGACGTGGCGACCTCAACGGCCGAGCGCTTGCCTGCCAGCTCGAGGTCGTGCTTCGACACGAGCGCCGACTGCTGGGCGATCTCGTCATCGAGTGCGTCGAGGCTGGCCTTGGCGCGCGCAACCGCAGACGCCTTGGCCGCCGCCAGCGACTGCAGCTCGGCAACGCGGTCTTCGTACTCAGCCGCCTCGCGCACTGCGGCGTCGACAGCCTCAGCCGTGACTCCGCCGTGATCGGCCTGTGCGTCGTCGTCGGATGCCGCAAGGAGCGTTCGCTGCTGGTTCGCCAGCGCCTCGAGCGACTGCAGCCTCGTGCGCACGCTCTCGAGCCGGTGCACGATCGTGCGCGCCTTGTCGACTTCGTCGCCGATCATCTGCTCTTCGATCCGGCCTGCTCGAAGCTTCGCGCGGTCGAGCTGCTCCTGCAGCACGAGTCGCTCGTTCTTTCGCTGCTGCTCAGACGTCGACGCCTTCTCGAGGGTCTTCTTGAGCAGACCGACCTCGTATGCGTAGAGCTGCGCCCTGGCGTCGCGCACGTCTGCCTGCACCGTCTGCGCCTCGCGGGCGATCTCGGCCTGCGCCCCGAGCGGCTTCAGCTGCCTGCGGATCTCGCCGATCAGGTCGCCCAGCCTCGTCAGGTTCTGCTGCATGGCCTCGAGCTTGCGCAGCGTCTTCTCCTTGCGGCGACGGTGTTTGAGAATGCCGGCGGCCTCTTCGATGTAGCCCCGGCGGTCCTGAGGGGTCGCCTGCAGCACGTTGTCGAGCTGGCCCTGCCCGACGATCACGTGCATCTCTCGGCCGAGCCCCGAGTCGCTCAGCAGCTCCTGCACGTCGAGCAGGCGCACCGACTCGCCGTTGATCGCATACTCGCTGCCTCCGTTTCGAAACAGCGTGCGCGAGATCTGCACCTCGGTGTACTCGATGGGCAGCGCGCCGTCGGTGTTGTCGATCGTGAGCTCAACGTGCGCACGCGACAGCGGCCCCTGTGTCGAGGTGCCAGCGAAGATGACGTCTTCCATCTTGCCGCCGCGCAGCGTCTTCGCGCCCTGCTCGCCCATGACCCATGCGAGTGCATCGACAACGTTCGACTTGCCAGACCCATTGGGGCCGACGACCGCGGTAACACCGGGTTCGAACTGAAATGTCGTGGCGCGCGCGAACGACTTGAAGCCCTTCACGGTCAGGGTTCTCAGATACACGGCACTCCTTGCCACGACACTCGGATCGCACAAATCTATCGCGAGGATGCCCTCTCGATGTATTCTGCAAGGCTGCCCGGCGCGAAACTCGTCAGCTGCGAGCGGCCTAGGACACCATGAGCATGCGCATCGACGAAGTCGCCCTGCCCGAGAGCATCGACGACGAGTCAGCGGCTGCCGCGCTCTTCCGCGGCTTCGTCGACACCCGCAATCTGGTGCGCCGCGAGGCCTGGGGCGGGTCGGCAGATCTTGACTTCTCGTACCGCGAGACGTTCATGAGCGCGCGCGACAGCGTCGAGGAGCGGCAGCACCGGTTCGCGGCAGTCGTCGACGATCGGGTTGTCGGCGTGTGCCGCGTCGAAGTGAGCCGCCACGAGATGGATGCACCGGCCCGTCTGCTGATCAGCGTGCTCCCCCAGCACCGCAGGCAGGGCATCGGATCCGCGCTGCTGACGGCCGCAGCTGCAGTCATCCGCGACGAGGGCCGTGCGTACACGCAGCTGGGCGTCGAGCATCCGGAGGGGCCTGGCCCCAGGCTGGTCGCATCGACGGGGCACGGCAGCATTCCTGCCGACAACGCGGAGGCGCAGGCACTGACGAAGGCCGGCTTCACGCTCGAGCAGGCAGAGCGTGTGAGCCGGCTCGAGCTCGATGCTGCCTCTGTCGAGCATCTCGCCGAGCAGCTCGAGGCCGCGACGACGCGGTCTGCCGGGTATCGACTCGAGACCTGGCAGGGCAAGACCCCCAAGCATCTGCTGCAGACCATGGCCGCGCTCGGCGCCCGCATGTCTACCGATGCGCCCGCCGGCGGCCTCGAAGCGGTCGAAGAGGTCTGGCACGCAGATCGGCTTGCCGCATTCGAGCACAACGAGATCGACGGTCAGGGCAGACGCTATCTGCAGGGCGCCGCGTTCGACGGCGACGAATCCGTCGCCTACACGAAGCTGCTGCTGCCGAACACCGGCACCAGGCAGGCGATACAGCAGGACACACTCGTGCACGGCGACCACAGGGGCCACAGCCTCGGGTTGCGAGTCAAGGCCGCGAACCTGCTGCAGCTGCGCCAGGAGCATCCCAACTTCGACCGCGTCATCACCTGGAACGCAGAAGAGAATCAGCACATGCTGGCCGTCAACGATCAGCTCGGCTTCGGCCGGGTTCTGGTCGAAGGCGCCTGGCAGCGAAGAGAACGATGAGTCACATGAGCACCCTGCAGATCACCATCGCTGAGCGCGAGCTCCCCGAGAATGTCGACGACACGAGCGAGTCAGCACGGCTCTTTCGCGAGTACGTCGACCTTCGCAATGCGATCAGCAGCGAGCAGACCGGAGGGGCAGACGACTTCTCCGCGACCTATCGCGAGTCGCTCGGGCAGGCGAAGGGCCAGACCTCAGAGCGTCAGCACCGGCTGCTGGCGATCCACGAGGGGCACGTCATCGGCATAGGAGCAGTCGACGTCAGCCTCCACGAGCTGCAGGCGCCTGCCTACGCCGACGTAGGCGTGCACGAGGGCTTCAGGAGCCGTGGCGTCGCAGCCGCGCTGCTTGCAGAAGTCGACAGGCTCCTGCACGAAGAGGGCAGAAGCGCCACGCAGACGTGGGTCGTGCATCCCCCGGCGCCCGGCCCGACTCGCACGGCCGCAACTGGCTGGGGCGTCGTTCCGGCAGACACGCCATCAGTGCGCTTCCTCGAGCGCGCCGGATTCGCCCTCGAGCAGGTGGAGCGCATGAGCTCCCTGAGGCTCGGAGCCGAGTCGCCTGCGATGTTCGAGCGGATGCGCGACACGGCCGCCGAGAAGGCTGACGGATACAGCGTGCGAACCTGGTCAGGACGCACCCCCGACGACGAGCTTGAGTCGCTCGCGCAGCTGCATGCTCGCATGTCGACCGATGTTCCGGCGGGCGCACTCGAGGTCGAGCCCGAGCAGTGGGACGCCAAGCGCCTGGCCGACTACGAGCAGAACGCATTGGAGCACATGCAGCGGCAGCTGCTGCACGCTGTCGCCTATGACGCGCACGGTGCCCCGGTCGCGTTCACGCTGCTCTCCTTGGGGGCTGGCCGCGAGGTGGCCTTCCAGGAGGACACACTCGTGCACGCAGACCACCGCGGACACCGACTCGGCGCGCTCGTCAAGGCCGCAAACCTGCTGCAGCTGCTTGAGAAGCACCCCGAGCGCACGAGGGTGACGACCTGGAACGCCGAAGAGAACAGGCACATGCTCGATGTGAACGAGCAGCTCGGGTTCGAAGCCATCGGATTCGAAGGCGCCTGGCAGCGTCGGGAGGCAGCAGCATGATGCAGATCACCACACTCGAGCTGCCCGACACTGCCGACGAGCAGTCGCATCGCGGCGACTTCTTTCGCGCCGCAGTCGAGTTGGTCGCGCGATGCAACGAGGCCGTCTACGGAGCAGCCTCGCCCGTGCTCAACAGCCGCTTTGCCCTCACCATGCGGCAGGGCACGTCAGCGGAAGCGGTCACGACCCTCGTCGCCGCAGACGATGGCAGAGTGCTGGGTCTCGCCGACCTCTTCCTGCCGCAGACCGAGTCGACGCACACATCCGACACCATGCTGTTCGTCGATCCGAGCCTCGATGCCGCACGCCGGGAGGACGTCTGCGAGCAGCTGGTGGACGCAAGCGTTGAGCACGCCAAAGGCATCGGCCGCACGATCGTGCTCGGCGGCGGCGAGGCAGCGGCCGACGGCGAAGTCATGGCCGAGACCGGTTTCGGCGGCGTCTCGCGCAGCGACCCGGAATCGGCGGCGTGGCTCCGTCGCGGAGCAGCGCTGTCGCAGGTGTACCGGTCGAGCTGGCTTCGCCTCGACCGCCTCGAGAGCCTGCAGTCGCAGCTCGACGCGGCCGCCGCATCCGCCGCCGGCTACCGATCGCTCGTCTGGACCGGCGAGACTCCCCCGCGCCACAGACCCGACATGCGGCACCTGCACGAGCGCATGTCGACCGACTCCCCCACAGGCTCACTAGAACTCGAAGCGCAGACCTGGTCGGATGCGCGACTCGCCGAGTTCGAGCGGCACAAGATCGGCGGCGGGCGAACGCTGCTCACCGCTGCGGCGGAGCACATCGAATCCGGCGAGCTCGTGGGCTACACGCAGATGCTCATCGCAGAGGACGGGCTGGCAAGACAGCACAACCTGATCGTGCTGCAGGAGCACCGGGGCCATCGGCTCGGCATGCTGATCAAGCTCGCCGGGCTCGACCAGCTGATTCGGGAGGCACCCCACGCCACGGCGGTCACCACCATGAATGCCGAGGAGAACCGCCACATGCTGCGCGTCAACGAGCAGGTCGGCTTCGAGACGGTCACGCACCTCGCCGTGTTTCAGCTCAGGCTTGGCTCCTGAGCCCGCAGCCGTGACAATGGCTGTATGACTGCAGACCTTCGGATAGACCAGCTCGCAGACAACCTGCGCTCACAGCGTTCAACGCGCTTCTGGGCATCGCGCAACTGGCGCCTCGACCAGCTCGACGGCGTCGCCAGCATGCTCACACAGAACATCTCGCTCTGGGAGCACGCGCTCGCGGCCGACCTCGGCAAGAGCGACATCGAAGCGCACATGACCGAGATCTCGCTCGTGCTGGGCGAGATCCGCAAGACCAAGCGCAGCCTGTGGCGGTGGATGCTTCCGTCGCCGCGGCCCGTGCCGGTCACGCTGCAGCCCGCATACGGTCAGACGGTGCGCGAGCCATACGGCGCAGCGCTCGTGATCGGCCCCTGGAACTATCCAGTGCAGCTCACGATTCTGCCGATGGTGGGTGCCCTGGCCGGCGGCAACTCGGTCGTGATCAAGCCGAGCGAGCACGCCCCGGCAACCAGCGCGCTGCTGGCGTCGCTTGCACCCATCTACCTCGACCACCGCGCAGTGCAGGTCGTCGAAGGCGCTGTCGACGAAACGACCGAGCTGCTCGAGCAGCGCTGGGACTTGATCTTCTACACGGGCAATTCAGGCGTTGCCCGCATCGTTGCGGCCGCCGCGGCGAAGCATCTCACGCCGACTGTTCTCGAGCTGGGCGGCAAGAGCCCCGTCTACGTCGACTCGAGCGCCGACCTGCTGGTCACTGCGCGCCGGCTCGTGTGGGCCAAGACGATGAACGCCGGCCAGACCTGCATCGCGCCCGACTACGTGCTCGTGCACAAAGCCGTGCGAGGCGACTTCGAAGACGCCCTCCGCGTGGCTCTCGCAGAGCAGCTGGGGTCCGCTGGCGCAGTCAACCCCGACTACGCGCACATCGTCAATGAGCGTCACTTCGATCGCCTGCGCGGCCTGCTCACGCAGGGCCGCATTCTGATCGGAGGCGGCATCAATCACGACGACCACAAGATCGAGCCGACCGTCATGACCGACGTCGACGCCGACTCAGAGCTCATGCGCGACGAGATCTTCGGCCCCATCCTGCCGCTGCTCGACGTCGAAGACGCAAGCGAGGCCATCCGGTTCATCAACGACCGCGACAAGCCCCTGGCGCTGTACGTCTACGCCGAGGACTACGCCGTCGCACACCGCTTTCAGCAGGAGACCTCGTCAGGCGGCCTCGGCATCAACGTCTCGCTGGCGCACGTTGCCGCGCCGTCGCTGCCCTTCGGCGGAGTCGGAGAGAGCGGGATGGGCGCCTACCACGGGCGACGCTCGTTCGAGACGTTCACGCACGAGAAGTCGGTGCTCGTGAAGCCCACGCAGCTCGACACGCTGCAGCTCGTCTACCCGCCGTACAGCGATGCGAAGCGGCGTCTGCTGCGGCTGGTCTTCCGCTAGAGGCACTCGCATAGGCTTCATCGCGTTTTTCTCACTTCCGTGTCTCTTGTACAAGTGTGGAGAACGTGACGAAGAAGCCCATGCTCACTCGCATCCTCGCGATTGCGCTGCCCATTGCCGCTGTGTTCATGTTCGGAATGGGCGCTGGCTCGTTGCTGGGTCCCGGCATCGTGCAGACGGTCGTTTCGATCCTCGCAGTCCCGCTCGTGGTGCTGCTGATCCTCAAGTTCACACTCGAGCACCGCTGGCATGCACGCGAATCAGAGCGTGAGCATCAGCCCAGCCAATGAGCTGCGCCTGAGCTTCCGCTGCGGAGCCTCGGGCCCGCGAGGCCTGCATGTCTGCCGCGCTCTCCTTCGCGAGCAGGTTCGCGGTACGCTTTGGGCTGCCACGGTCGGCGCCGAAAGAAAGCAGAACAGTGAACGATACCCAGACGACGCCTGCCTCGCCCGCACGCTGGAAGCGGCCCCTCTATCTCGTTCTCGCGGTTGCCGCAGTCGCGACAGTGCTGTTCACGTGGTTCCACACCCCTACGGTCGTAGTCGCCGCAGATGGCGCTGGCAATGAGAACATCACGCTGCGGTGCACCAATTCAGGCCCGTCCACGTGGGACCCGCCCACGGTGAACCGTGGCCAAGAGCTCTCCAACGACTTCGCCCCGCCCATGCAGACCCACAATCAGCAGATCCTGAAGAACGACATCGAGTCTCTCCGGGTGAGTCTCGCGTGCTCGCAGGCCCGCGACGCGCACACGAACACGCTGGTCGTGACGGTCTTTGCAGCGGGTGCTGTGCTCTTCTTCGGACACTCCGCGCTCTGGGTTCGCCGCGACCGACCGAGGACGTCGACTCCGATCGCGTAGTCGCAAGTCTCGGCGACGATCAGCCAGCATGCAGCTGGCGCCTATCGGGGCGGCCGCTGGCACCTCGGGCAGAAATGCGATGAGCGCCCGCCAAACGGCACACGACGAATATCCGTGCCGCACCGTGGGCACGGCTCGCCCCCGCGGCCGTACGCGTTCAGACTGTGAGCGAAGTACCCCGACTGCCCGTTCACATCGACGTACATCGCGTCAAACGACGTGCCGCCCTCGGCAAGCGCCTTCTCGAGCACGTCCTGCACGTGCCCCAGCAGCTCAAGCGCACGGGGCCGCCTGAGACGCTGGCCGGGGGTCAGATAGTGCAGACGGGCACGCCAGAGCGCCTCGTCCGCGTAGATGTTGCCGATGCCGCTCAGCAGCTGCTGGTCAAGCAGCGCTGCCTTCACACTCTGCCGCCGACGGCGCAGTCGACGCGCGACGTCCTCGGCGTCGAACCGTGCATCCAGCGGGTCAAGAGCGATGTGCTGCACCTGGTCAGGCAAACCGTCGTCATCGACAGGACGCACGGCCATGCCGCCGAAGATCCGCTGATCGGCGAATCGGATCTCGTACTCGTTCCCGTCAGCGGAGTGCACGACGAAGCGGATGCGCACATGGCGGTCAGGCGACGCGCCGACTTCGCGAATCAGCACCTGTCCGCTCATGCCGAGATGCACGACAAGGGCCTCGCCTGGCTGTGCGGGTGAGACAAGAGGCACCCAGAGGAACTTGCCGCGTCGACGCGGCGCCTGCATCACTCGGCCGACCAGGGCGGCCTCGAACATCGAGGAGTCACCGTCGTGCCTCGCGAGCGAACGGTCGTCGAAGACCTCGACGGATGCGATCACGGCGTCGGTGACCGCGGGCAGGAGGCCGAGCCTAACGACTTCAACCTCAGGCAGCTCGGGCACTCAGGCGTCGTTCCGCAGCTGCTTCCAGGCCTCGAGCGCAGCGGCCATCTCGGCCTGGCGCTTCGACGACCCGGTTCCCTCGCCGACGACCGCGTCATCGATGCTGACTTCAGCCACGAAGCTTCGTGCGTGGTCTGGACCTGAAGAGGCGACAGAGTATGCCGGCGCTCCCCTGCCCAGTGAGTCGGCGAGCTCCTGCAGCGAAGTCTTGGGGTCGAGGGCTGCTCCGAACCGGGCAGCGTCGTCGAGCAGCGGGCCGACCAGTCGCAGCACCAGCTGCGAAGCGGGCTCGTGACCGGCCGAGAGGTACGCAGCGCCGAAGACGGCCTCCATGGTGTTGGCGAGAATCGAGTCGCGACTCCGGCCGCCGGTCTTCTCTTCGCCTCGTCCGAGCCTGAGATAGTCACCGAGGCCGATCGAACGGGCCACTTCGGCAAGTGCGAGTCCTGACACGACGCCTGCACGACGTCGCGACAGCTCACCCTCGTCGACGTCGGGGTACCGGTGGTACAGCTCGATCGTGATCGCCTGTCCGAGGATGGTGTCGCCCAGAAACTCGAGGCGCTCGTTGTGCGGAACGCCCCCGTGCTCATAGGCCCATGACGGATGCGTCAATGCCAAAACGAGAAGCTCGGAGTCGATGTCGACTCCGAGCTTCTCGTTGAGGGAGCCGTAATCGGCTTCACTCACTATGCGTCGGCGACCTTGCGGCCCTTGTACTCGAAGAACAGCGGCGTGCCGACTGAGTCTTCAACGACCTTCGCGCGGTGGGGCAGGCTGTAGACCGTGCGGCCGTTTTCAACGGTCTTCACGAGTGCAGGCACCTGCGCCTTCCACTGCGAACGGCGTGCGCGCGTGTTTGCGCGCGACATCTTCCGCTTGGGAACTGGCATGTTTACTCCTTATTTAGAATCTCCCGCTGAATCAGCGGGCACGTCTTCACTGGTCTGGAACCCCTCGAGCGCGGCCCACCTGGGGTCGATCTCCTCTGGGGGATTCCACTCTGTGCCGGGCGTCAGCTTCTCTCCCGTTTCGGGATTGAGTCCTGCGCAATCCGGTCGACACACCGGCTGGAACGGCAGTGCTAGCACCGCCGCGTCCCTCACAATCTGCTCAAGGTCAATGGTCTCTTTGGCCACGAGCAGATCGGAATCCTCCGACCGATCATACGCGAAGAGCTCGGTAAAGTCGATTTCGACATCGAGTGTCACCGGATCAAGACACCGTGAGCAGTCCGCCTTGGCGGTGGTGTCGGCTTGTCCTGTCGCCAGGATTCCCTCGTGCACGCTCTCGAGAAGCCCGTGCACACGCACTTCTGCGTCTGCGGGAATGACCGCGAGGCCTTCGCCGACGGGTTCGCCGAAGCTTGCGTCGAACGACAGCTCGCGGGATTCACCAGGCTTGTGTGTGATGTCGCGTACATGCTGAACAAATGGTTTCGCTGTAGGCACGCATCCAGTGTACGGGCCTTTGGCCCTTCTGCCGTCAACGAGCGGTCAGTGTTCCCTTATTGACGATCCACGGGTGCGTCTGGGCCACCGGCTTGATCGTGACCTCGTCGACCGACACGTGCCCCGGCAGCGCCAGCATGTCAGTCATGACGCGTGCCACGTCGTCAGCCGTGAGCGGATCCTGCACGTCGTCGTACACCTTCGCGGCACGACTCTCGTCACCGCCGAACCTCACGAGCGAGAACTCCTCCGTGTGCACCATGCCGGGCCTGATCTCCATGACGCGAATGGGCTCGCCGGCAAGCTCGAGGCGCAGCACGTCGCTCAGGGCCTTCTCGGCCGCCTTCGCGGCGTTGTATCCCGATCCCCCGACATACGGCGTCGTCGCGGCCACGCTCGTGACCGTCATGACGGTCGCGTACGAGCCGTCATGCGTGGATGCGCGCAGCTGCGGCAGCGTCGCCGCGATGACGTTCTTCGTCGCCATCACGTTTGCCTCGAACATCCATCGCCAGTCGTCGTCGCTCGTCTCGCTGATCGACTCCTGGCCCTTCGCGCCGCCCGCGATGTTGACGAGCGTGTCTGCCCCGAAGTCGGCCGCGAGCCGGCCCAGCTCTGCAACGTCTGCCGCCCGCGTGAGGTCGAGCGCCGCATGCCGGCACCCGATCTCCTCCGCGAGCTTCCGCAGCCGGTCTTCACGGCGGGCGACTGCCAGCACCTCCCAGCCGCGCCCTGCGGCCTGTTCGGCCACCGCCCTGCCGATTCCGCTGGATGCACCTGTCACGATCAGTCGACTGCTCATGCCCTCATGCAACCACATCGGCGGCACCCGGGCATCCGCTCTCCATTCGAGCGCTCCGCCATTGTTACGCCGTATTGTGGCGCACATTGCTGGCAGCCGACGGACTTCCTAGGCTGACCAGTACGGACATCACCCGAAAGACGAAAGGCCTTCCATGAGCGAGCAGCGCTTCGAGACCCTCCAGGTGCATGCAGGGGCAGCATCTGACCCAGCAACCGGCGCGCGCGTCACGCCCGTCTACCGGACCACCGCGTACACGTTCAAGTCGACCGAGCACGCCGCCAACCTCTTCGGCCTGGCTGAGACCGGCAACATCTACTCGCGGCTGATGAACCCGACCAACGATGTCGTCGAGCAGCGCGTCGCCGCACTCGAAGGCGGAACCGCCGGCCTCCTCGTCGCAAGCGGCCAGGCAGCCGAGACCTACGCGGTGCTCAACCTCACGCGCTCGGGCGACCACATCGTCTCATCCGCATCGATCTACGGCGGCACCTACAACCTCTTCGCGCACACGCTGCGCAAGCTCGGCATCGAGGTCACGTTCATCGAAGACCAGGACAACCTCGACGAGTGGAAGGCCGCGATCAAGCCCAACACGAAGCTCTTCTTCGCAGAGTCGATCGGCAACCCCAAGACCAACTTCCTGAACATCCCCGAGGTCTCAGCAATCGCCCACGACGCGGGCGTGCCGCTGATCGTCGACAACACCATTGCGACGCCGTACCTGATCCGCCCCCTCGAGCACGGAGCAGACATCGTCGTGCACTCGGCGACGAAGTTCCTCGGCGGGCACGGTTCCGTGCTCGGCGGCGTCATCGTCGACGGCGGCAAGTTCGAATGGTCGAAGTCCGACAAGTTCCCCGACCTCAACGAGCCCGACCCGAGCTACCACGGAGTCGTCTACACCCAGGCTCTCGGCGACGCCATCGCCTACATCATGAAGATCCGCGTGCAGCTGCTCCGAGACACCGGCGCCGCGGCCTCGCCCGACAACGCCTGGCAGCTGCTGCAGGGCATCGAGACCCTGTCGCTGCGCATCGAGCGCCACGTCGAGAACGCACAGAAGGTCGCTGAGTGGCTCGAGGCACGCCCCGAGGTCTCCAGCGTCAGCTACGCAGGCCTGGCGTCGAGCCCCTGGCACGAGATCGGCAAGCAGCTCTCGCCCAAGGGAGCAGGAGCCGTGCTCTCGTTCGAGCTCGCGGGCGGTGAGGACGCCGGCAAGAAGTTCGTCGAAACCCTCGAGCTGTTCAGCCACGTCGCGAACATCGGAGACGTGCGCTCGCTCGTCATCCACCCCGCCTCGACGACGCACTCGCAGCTGAGCCCAGAAGAGAAGCTCGCCGCCGGCGTGACTCCCGGCCTCGTGCGCCTGTCTGTCGGCATCGAGCACGTCGACGACCTGATCGCAGACCTCGAGCGCGGTCTCGCCGCCAACTGATCGTGGACTGGCAGCGCAGCGAAGACACACAGCTCCTGCAGGCGATCGACTCCGCCTGGCAGGGCGACCGCGGACTGATTCCGGCAACCGGGGCGTGGCTCCCCGGCGACCCGGTCGGCGGGCGCGAGTTCGTGACACTCGACGGATTCACGACGGATGCGGGGGTCACCCTGGGCAGGGCGACCATCGCATACGAGAGCTGGGGCGAACTCGCACCCGACGGCTCGAATGCTGTGCTGATTCTGCATGCGCTGACTGGCGACTCGCATGTGCGGGGGGAAGCAGGCCCCGCACATGCGACTGCCGGCTGGTGGCCCGAGATCGTGGGCCCCGGCCTTGCCATCGACACCGATCGCTGGTTCGTCGTCGCACCGAATGTGCTCGGCGGCTGCCAGGGATCGACCGGGCCCGCATCCATCTCGCCCGACGGAACCGAATTCGGGTCTCGATTCCCGTATCTGAGCATCCGCGATCAGGCCCGCGCGCATCACCTGTTCGCCGACGAACTCGGCATCGATCGGTTCGCTGCCGTCATCGGCGGCTCGATGGGCGGCATGCACGCACTCGAGTTCGCGCTGCTGAACCCCGACCGGACGGGTGCGCTCGCTGCACTGGCCGCACCGGCGGCCACCGCTGCCGACCAGGTCGCGTACTGCGGGCTGCAGATCGAGTCGATCGAACGCGACGCCCACTGGCACGGAGGCGACTACTACGACGCCCCGAACGGCGGCGGACCCCACAGGGGCCTGGCTCTCGCACGCCGCATGGCGATGCTCAACTACCGCAGCGAAGCCGAGATCAACGAGCGCTTCGCCCGCAATCTGCAGTCGAGCATCGAACCGCAGCATGGCGGCCGCTTTCAGGTCGAGTCGTACCTCGACGTGCACGGCAACCGCTTCACACGCCGGTTCGATGCCGGCAGCTACCGCACGCTGTCGATCTCGATGGCCTCACACGACATCGGTCGCGATCGGGGCGGCATCGAGGCCGCAGCAGCGCAGCTGACCATGCCGACACTCGTGCTTGGCATCGACACCGACCGCACGTTCCCCCTCGGAGACCAGAGGCGTCTGGCTCAGGCGCTGCCGAACTCGGTCACGGGCGACGAGCCGCATGTGATGTCGTCTCCGTACGGACACGACGCGTTCCTCATCGAATCGGCTGCTGTGACGCAGGCGCTGCAGCTGCTTCCGCCTCTGCAGCCTCAGGGCTGACTGCAGACTCCGCCGCTGGCGTCTTGACGACGGATGCCCTGGCCAGCGAAATCACGGCGACGACCAGCAGGATCACCTCCAGGGCATTGCGCCCGCTGATCAGCAGGAGTCCGAAGCCGGATGCGTCGAGCACGGCCCCGTAGGCCCACGGATACACCAGCTGGGTGAAGAATGCCACGGCAGCGATCATCGCCAGCTCGAGGTAATGTCGCTGCCAGCTGACGGCCGCGAGAGCGATCGCAACGGGAATCAGCCACATCACGAACTGCGGCGAGCCCACCTTGTTGAAGACGATCAGCGCCATGACCAGCGCGAACAGCATTCGTGCGAGCACGGTGTGCGGCGCGACGCCGCGGCGATTCGCCAGCCAGCCGAACACCAGGATGACAGCGACGGCCACAGCCAGCAGCGGCGTGAGCAGCGCCGACACGATCTCGACTCCAGCGCCGTCGACCTGGTACGTCAGAATGTCCTGGTCGAAGTACACCTTCGCGTCGCCGCGCGCAGACATCCACAGGTACGGCGTCGCACCGACCGACTCGACCTGCAGGCCGCGACTCCCCTGCTGCGAGAAGAACGACAGCACGTTCGCCCCCGAGCCCATGAGCAGCGAGACCAGCACAACGGGCACCGAAACGGCAAGGCCCGCCCCCAGCAGCCGCTTCCACCACTGCTTGCCACGGATGGCCAAAAGCGCCAGGAAGATCACGCCCGGCCATACCTTGATCCAGGCCGCGACAGTCAGCAGCACGCCAGCCGTGCCGATCTCGCGATCTCGCACGGCGATCAGCGCCATGACCACCAGCGGCACGGTGATCGTGTCGAGACGACCCACCGCAATCGGACCGAGCAGCAGCTGCACGCCCAAGTACACACAGGCGAGCATGATGCCCTGGTGACGGCGCAGGAGCATCCAGATGGCAAGGCCGTCGAGCACGGTGATGAGCAGCAGCCACATCAGGCCGTAGAGGCTGAGGCCGCCGATTCCTGCCAGGGCGATCGGCAGCCACGCGAGCATCGGATACACCCAGGGCTCGTCGATGCCCATGACGTTGCCGCCGAGAGCCTGGGCGAACCAGAACCGGTAGACGCCGGTGACGTCAGCGAACGTGCCTGGTCTGATCGAAGTGTTGACTGCTGCGAGCCAGACGTGCGAGACAGAGAAGAGAACCCAGACGAGCGTGGCAGCCGATCGAGTCGGACCGCGCTTCGCAAGCGCGAGGGCCTGCGTCAACTCAGCCTCCGCGTCGCGTCGCGCACCTCGCCGACAAGCTCTTCGAGAATGTCTTCGAGAAAGAGGAGCCCGGTCGTCCGGCCGTCAGCGTCGAACGATTTCGCGATGTGCGCTCCGCTCGATCGCATCAGCTGCATGGCATCCTCGAGCTCGCTGCCGGAGTAGACCGAGATCAGCTGTCGCACGCGCTTCTGCTTGACCGGAAGCGCGCTCTGCTCGTCATCGGCGTCGATGACGTCCTTGAGGTGCAGGTAGCCCACCGGCTCGTCATCGCCGTCGACCACGACGTAGCGCGAGAAGCCGTGCTCTCGAACGGCAGCCTCGACATCGGCTGTCGTCGCCCCCTGCGGCAGCGTGACGATCTCGGCGGTCGGAATCGCGACTTCGCCGACGGTGCGGTTCGTGAACTCGAACGTCTTCGCAAGCGCGCCTGTTCGGTCGTACAGCAGCCCCTCGCGCTTCGAGGTCTCGACAATCGTCTCGACCTCGTCGAGCGTGAATGCGGTGTTCGCCTCGGCCTTGGGCTCGACGCGCATCAGCCTCAGCATCTGGTTGGTGATCGCATTGAGCAGCCAGATGATCGGCTTGAACACACGCGCGATCCACACCAGCGGCGGTGCCAGCAGCAGCACAGCACGGGTCGGCATCGAGAACGACGCGTTCTTCGGCATCATCTCGCCGAACACGACGTGCAGGTACGTCACCAGCAGCAGCGTGACCGCGTAGCCGACGACCGAGATGACCTGCGGGCTCCATCCCAGGGCGTGCATGGGCACCTCGAGGAGGTGGTGAATGCTCGGCTCAGAGACGTAGAGGATCAGCAGCGAGCAGACCGTGATGCCGAGCTGGCACATTGCGAGCATCAGCGACGCATTCTCCATGGCCTTCAGCGCGAGGCCCGCGGCCTTCGACCCGCGATCGGCTTTCGGCTCGATCTGCGAGCGACGCGCAGAGATCACGGCGAATTCGGCGCCGACGAAGAATGCGTTGATCAGCAGCAGGACGACGAGCCATACGATTCCCATCCAGTCGCTCATGACTCCCTCTCCAGCACCGGATGCGGAATGAACTTCACGCGATCGATTCGTCGGCCGTCAAGGCGCTCGACGATGAGCCTGCCCTGTGGGGTCGTGACTTCGTCGCCGACCGTCGGAACATCGCCGAGGGCATTCATGATGAATCCGCCCACCGTCTCGTACTCAGAGTCTTCTGGAATCTCGAGGCCGGCTCTCTCGCGGGCCTCGTCGGGACGCAGCAGACCCGGCAGCGTCAGCCAGCCGGGGCCGTGGACGACGTCGACGCGCATGCGGTCGTGCTCATCGCTCACTTCGCCGACGAGCTCTTCGATGCAGTCCTCGAGGGTCACGAGGCCGGCCGTGCCCCCGTACTCGTCGATGACGACTGCCAGCTGGTAGCCGCGCTCCTTCAGGTCGCCGAGCAGCACTTCGACCTCGAGCGACTCTGGCACTCGAGCGGGGTCTGTAGCGATGGCCTGCACCGGGACGCTGGCGCGCTTCTCGCGCGGAACGGCCACTGCGAGCTTGAGGTGTGCGATGCCCGTGACCTCGTCGAGGTCGCCGTCGACGATCGGGAATCGAGAGAAGCCGGATGTGCGGGCCAGGTCGACGAGATCGGCGACAGTCGACTCGCGGTCAATGGACTCGACCCGGGTGCGCGGCGTCATCACATCGCCTGCCGAGAGGGTGGTGATGTGGAGCGTGCGCGAGATCAGCGACGCCGCGTTCTCGTCGAGCGACCCCTCCATCGCCGAGCGTCGCACGAGCGACGCCAGCTCTTCGGGAGTGCGCGCGCCCGAGAGCTCTTCTTTGGGCTCGATGCCAATGCCGCGCAGCATCGCATTGGCAGAGCCGTTCAGCAGCAGCACCGCAGGCTTGAACATGAATGTGAAGGCACGCTGCAGCGGAGCGACCACCTTGGAGGTGGCCAGCGGCACGGCAAGTGCCAGGTTCTTCGGCAGCAGCTCACCGAACAGCATCGAGAAGAGCGTCGCGAGCAGCACGCCGAGAATGGCTGCGACGATCAGCGCTGTGCCGTCGGCCAGCCCCCACCCGCTCAGCAGCGGCCCGACCAGCGTCTCGATGGCCGGTGTGAATGTGGCTCCGGTCAGCAGTGTCGTCAGCGTGATGCCGAGCTGAGCGCTCGACAGGTGCGTTGACGTGTGCTTGAGCGCCGCGATCGTGTGGTTGAGGCCGCGTTCTCCGCGGTCACGGCGCGACTGCAGGTCACTGCGGTCGAGGTTGACTAGCGCGAATTCGCTCGCAACAAAGATTCCTGTGCCCAGAGAGAGCACCATGCCCAAGGCAAGTAAGACCCACTCGTTCATGCGGTCGAGGAAGAAGGACTATGGTCGTCGTCGTTCACAGGCTCATTCTACAGGTGATTCGGCACAGGGTCATTTCGCGCTACCAGGAGACCGGCAGCGCCTTGCCCTCTTCATAGCCGGCAGCCGACTGGATGCCGACGACGGCTCGCTCACGGAACTCGGGCACGGTGGCCGCACCCGCGTAGGTGAACGACGAGCGGACACCGGTCGTGATCATGTCGAGCAGGTCTTCGAGGCTCGGCCGCAGCGGGTCGAGCATGATCCGCGACGACGAGATGCCCTCTGCGAACATCGTCTTGCGAGCCAGGTCGAATGGGTCGAGGCCGCCGAATCGCTGTGTGACGGCCTTGGTCGAGGCCATCCCCCAGCTCTCCTTGAAGATGCGGCCCTCATCGTCATGCAACAGGGTTCCGGGCGCTTCGATCGTGCCGGCGAACCACGAGCCGATCATCACGCTCGATGCGCCGGCGGCAAGAGCGAGCGCCACATCGCGCGGGTATCGCACTCCTCCGTCTGCCCAGACTCGCGCGCCGACCTCGATCGCCGCCTCGCTCGTCTCGAGCACGGCCGAGAACTGCGGCCTGCCGACGGCCGTCATCATGCGAGTCGTGCACATGGCTCCGGGCCCGACGCCGACCTTGAGCACGCTCGCGCCCGCTGACGCGAGGTCTCGCACGCCCTGCTTGGTCACGACGTTGCCCGCAACGACTGCCACGTCGTCGCCGACCGCCGAGCGGACCGCCTCGACAGCAGAGAGCATGCCCTGCTGGTGCCCGTGGGCTGTGTCGACGACGATGACATCGGCGCCGGCCTCGACCAGTCGCGCGGCGCGCACTCCGGGGTCGCCGCTGGCGCCGACCGCAGCTGCGACGCGCAGACGGCCCTGGCTGTCGACGGCGGGCTTGTAGATCTCGTTGCGCAGGCTGCCGTGTCGGCTGACGACGCCGACGAGCACCCCGTTGCCGTCGACGACGGGCGCCGCTTCGACATCGAGCTCGGAGAGGCGGCTGAAGGCCTGTCGGGGTTCTGCCGCCTCGTCTTCGGTGATGTGCGGGATCTTGCCGTGCAGCAGGTCGCCGATCTGCGCATCCGCCAACGACTGCCCGAGCCGGGCGGCAGGGATCGCACCGATGAACTCGCCGGACTCGTCGACGGCGCACAGCACATGGCCCTCGACCGCGGGCAGCCTGCGCAGCACGTCAGAAACGGCCTCGTCGGGCGACGCAGTATAAGGAGACGAGAATCGAGTCGACTGGCGCTTGACCCAGTCGATCGAGGCGAAGGTGTCGTGCTCGTCGAAGTCCTGTGTGAGCACAGCGAGCCCGCCGCGACGCGCGAGGGTTGCGGCAAGGCGCGGGCCTGTCACCGAGTTCATGTTGGCGGCCACGATCGGCAGCGTCGCCCCAGTCGAGTCATCGGGTGCGAGATCGACCGCGAATCGCGACCCCACGTCGGACTTCGACGGAACGAGGAACACGTCGGAATACGTCAGGTCGTGCTCGGGACGATCTTCGAGAAAGCGCATGCTCCAACCGTATTGCACGCATACGACACGGCCACTCCCGCGTCATGCGCCGTTCACACAGAGCGTGTAATTTCGACAGAGGCAGACTGGTCAGCCAGACACAGGAGGCTTGCTGATGGCCAAAGTGGTGGTTCTGAACGCGACGCTCGAACCGATCGGGGTCGCCTCGCTGCAGCGCGCCGTCGCCTTCGTGCTCAAAGAGCGCGCGCAGATCGTCCTGGCCTCCGACGAGACGATCAGGTCGAACAGCCTCGAGATGCCTGTCCCCCGGGTCGTCGTGTTCAACGAGTACGTCGCCATCCCACACTCGCGCCTGTACGACCGGATGCCCTGGTCGCGTCGCGGGGTCCTCGATCGAGACCGGCGCACCTGCGCCTACTGCGGCGGCAAGGGCGACACCATCGACCACATCACCCCTGTGTCGCGCGGCGGCGAGTCGACCTGGCTGAACACCATCACCGCGTGCGTGAGGTGCAACGGCAAGAAGGGCGACCGGATGCCGCATGAGGCGAGCATGCCGCTCGAGTTCGAGCCGCGCGCCGTGTGGCGCCGCGAGGTCATGATGCTCGCGGTCGAGGCTGCGGGCGTCGACCTCGAAGAACTCGGGATTCGTGCCAGTGCTGGCGCAAAGACCTGACTATGATTGTGAGACGGAACTGCCGCGAGAGACGTGCGCAGTCAAATCCGACGCGAAAGAGGCGATCGATTCGTGGCTAACCCCACCGGGCCCAATGACCTTGGAGCGAACGCATGGCTCGTAGACGAGCAGTACGAACTCTTCAAGAACGACAGAAATCAGGTTGCCAAGTCATGGTGGCCGATCCTCGAGCGCTATGAGGCTCAGCTGAAGAACGAGCAGGCAAAGGGCGCTGTCGCCACGCCGCCCGCTCCTTCGCCCGCTGCCGGCGGTTCCAGCGAGCCGAAGCCTGAACAGCAGAAGTTGCAGGAGAAGGCCACGAGCGAGACGCCCAAGGCCGAGGTTCCCCTCGCAGCGAAGACGACGAAGACGCCGGCTCGCCCGACGCCCGTTCCTGCAGACGCACAGCCCAAGCCGAAGGCCGCTGAGACAGAAGAAGACTCGTCCGAGCCGATCCGCAAGCAGCTCAAGGGCATGCCGAAGTCGCTCGCCGCGAACATGGAGCAGTCGCTGAGCGTCCCGACCGCGACCAGCGTGCGCACCATTCCGGCCAAGCTGATGATCGACAACCGCATCGTCATCAACAACCACCTGAAGCGCAC
Organism: Agrococcus casei LMG 22410; assembly: GCF_900163565.1. Lineage (GTDB taxonomy): Bacteria > Actinomycetota > Actinomycetes > Actinomycetales > Microbacteriaceae > Agrococcus > Agrococcus casei. The sequence goes on along the minus strand of NZ_FUHU01000026.1, from coordinate 27,653 downwards.
GCGTGGCGGCAAGATCTCGTTCACGCACCTCATCGGCTACGCGCTCATCAAGGCGCTCAAGCAGTTCCCGAGCCAGAACGTCTCGTACGAAGTCGTCGACGGCAAGCCGACGCTCGTGCAGCACAAGGACGTCAATCTCGGCATCGCGATCGACCTCCCGAAGCCCGACGGCAGCCGCGCCCTGCTCGTGCCGAGTATCAAGAAGACCCAGAACATGGACTTCCAGGAGTACCTGGCCGCATACGAAGACCTCATCAAGCGCACCCGCGGCAACAAGCTCGGCGCTGCAGACTTCGCAGGCACCACCGTCTCGCTGACCAACCCCGGCGGCATCGGCACGGTGCACTCCGTGCCGCGCCTCATGCAGGGCCAGGGCTGCATCATCGGTGCCGGCGCCCTCGACTACTCGGCTGAGTTCATGGGCTCGTCGCCCGAGCGCCTCGTCGAAGCCGGCATCGGCAAGACGATCACCCTCACCTCCACCTATGACCACCGCGTCATCCAAGGAGCCGGAAGCGGCGAGTTCCTCAAGATCGTGCACCAGCTGCTGATCGGCGAGCAGGACTTCTACCGCGAGATCTTCGCTGACCTCCGCATTCCGTACCAGCCGATCCTGTGGTCGACCGACGTCACGGTCAACTCGGCGACCGAGCTCTCGAAGCAGACCCGTGTCAGCCAGCTGATCAACGCCTACCGCACGAACGGCCACCTGATGGCCGACATCGACCCGCTCGAGTACGTGCAGCGTACGCACCCCGACCTCGAGATCGAGCATCACGGACTCAGCTTCTGGGATCTCGACCGCGAGTTCGTCGTCGGCGGCTTCGGCGGCAAGCGCCAGGCTCTGCTGCGCGACATCCTCGGCGTGCTGCGCGACACCTACTGCCGCACCATCGGCGTCGAGTACATGCACATCTCCGACCCCGCTCAGCGCGAGTGGCTGCAGTCGCACCTCGAGGTGCCGTACGTCAAGCCCACGCACGACGAGCAGATGCGCATCCTCGGCAAGCTCAACCAGGCCGAGGCCTTCGAGACCTTCCTGCAGACCAAGTACGTCGGGCAGAAGCGCTTCAGCCTCGAGGGCTCCGAGTCGATGATCGCCTTCCTCGACGCAGTCATCGCAGGTGCCGCCGAGCAGGAGCTCCACTCGGTCGCGATCGGCATGCCGCACCGCGGCCGCCTCAACGTGCTCTCGAACATCGCCGGCAAGACCTACGCACAGATCTTCCAGGAGTTCGAAGGCGCCGCATCCGTGAACGGCTCCGGTGACGTCAAGTACCACCTGGGCACGGAGGGCACCTTCAAGACTGCTCTCGGCGCCGAGATCTCCGTGTACCTCGCTGCCAACCCTTCACACCTCGAGGCCGTCAACGGCGTGCTCGAGGGCATGGTGCGCGCACGCCAGGACAGCATCGGCGACGGCCAGTTCTCCGTCCTGCCGATCCTCGTGCACGGTGACGCCGCTATGGCAGGCCAGGGCGTCGTCTTCGAGACCCTGCAGATGTCGCAGCTGCGCGCATACCGCACAGGCGGAACCGTGCACCTCGTGGTCAACAACCAGATCGGCTTCACCACGACGCCGCGCGACGGCCGCTCGTCGACCTACGCGACCGACATCGCCAAGGCGATCGATGCTCCGATCCTGCACGTGAACGGCGATGACCCCGAAGCGGTCGTGCGCGTCGCAGAGCTCGCGTTCGCATACCGCCAGGAGTTCAACCGCGACATCGTCATCGACCTGCTCTCGTACCGCCGACGCGGACACAACGAGGGCGACGACCCCACGATGACGCAGCCGCTCATGTACTCGCTGATCGAGAAGAAGCGCTCGGTTCGCACGCTCTACGCCGAGAACCTCGTCGGTCGCGGTGACCTCACTCGCGACGAGTACGAGACAGCGCAGGCTGACTTCCAGGACCGCCTCGAGCGCGCCTTCGTCGAGACGCACGAGGCCACCACCGGATCGATCCCGATCATCACGACGCACCCCGAGACACCGCTCACGGGCGCTCCCGAGTCGACCGGCATCTCCGAAGCCATGCTGCAGACCATCACGCAGGCACAGGGCAACGCTCCCGAAGGCTTCACGGTGCACCCGAAGGTGGCGCAGCTGCTCAAGAAGCGTGTCGCAATGGCCACGACCGGCAACATCGACTGGGCGTTCGGCGAGCTGCTCGCTCTCGGATCGATCCTGATCGAGGGCAAGCCGGTTCGCATGAGCGGACAGGACACCCGTCGCGGCACGTTCGTGCAGCGTCACGCGGTCATGCACGACCAGAACAACGGTCAGGAATGGGTGCCGCTCGCGAACCTCAGCGAAGACCAGGCGCGCATGTCGATCTACGACTCGTACCTGAGCGAGTACGCCGCACTCGGCTTCGAGTACGGCTACTCCGTCGAGAACCAGGATGCGCTGGTCCTGTGGGAGGCGCAGTTCGGCGACTTCGTCAACGGCGCACAGATCGTCATCGACGAGTTCCTGGCTGCCGCCGAGCAGAAGTGGGAACAGCGTTCGAGCCTCGTGCTGCTGCTCCCCCACGGCTACGAAGGAGCCGGTCCCGACCACTCCTCGGCTCGAATCGAGCGATTCCTGCAGCTTGCCGCCCAGCAGAACATGTCGATCGCGCGTCCGTCGACGCCCGCATCCCACTTCCACCTGCTGCGTCGTCAGGCCCAGTCCCACCAGCGCAAGCCGCTCATCGTCTTCACCCCGAAGTCGATGCTGCGCCTCCGCGACGCGGTGAGCCAGCCTGAAGAGTTCACGACCGGCAAGTTCGAGACGGTGCTGCACGACGCAACGCAGAACCCCGAGAAGACGCGACACGTCCTCCTCGCGAGCGGCAAGATCGTGCACGACATCCGCGGCGAACTCCGCAAGCGCGAAATCGAAGACATCGCTGTGCTGCGCGTCGAGCAGCTGTACCCCCTCGACGTCGAGCGCATCCGCGAGATCCTCGACGGCTACCCGAATGCCGATGTCGTGGCAGTGCAGGAAGAGCCGCTCAACCAGGGCTCGTGGCCGTTCATCCACTACACGCTCCCGAAGCACCTCGACGGTCGCGCTGTTCGCGGTGTCGGACGCCGACCCTCGGCAAGCCCCGCAACCGGTTCGCCGAAGCGCTCGGCTGCTGAGCTCGTGCAGATCCTCGACGAGGCACTCAAGCTCGACTGATCGCCTCGAACAACGAAGAAGGGGAGCCGCGTGCGCGGCTCCCCTTCTTCGTTGTTCTGCTCGTTCGGGGCTGTGTCAGCCCTGGTGCTCAGCCTGAGCCCGGCGAAGCGCGTTCATGATGCTGTCGCGCAGCTCTTCTGGTGCGGCTTCCTTGCACGCCCCCTTCAGAGCGTTCGTGAGTGTCACACCGACCGTGTGCTCAGCATTGCAGTCGTCACAAGTCTCGAGGTGACGACGGATGTCACCGGCATCGGCCGCGCACAGCTCTCCGTGGATGTACTCCTCGAGCTCTCGCTTGGCTCTCTGGCAGTCGGACGCCGGGGCAACCCCCTGAGTCTCTCCCGTTGTCATTGCTTCTCCTCTGTCTTCATGCCCTGTTGGGCGGCATAGCCTGCAAGCATCTCTCGAAGCTGCTTTCTTCCTCTGTGCAGTCGGCTCATGACCGTGCCGACGGGGGTCTCCATCATGTCGGCGGTCTCCTGGTACGAGAACCCTTCGACATCGACCAGGTAGACCACCATTCGCCGATCGACCGAGAGCTGCTGCAGCGAGTCCTTGACGATGCCGGAGGGCATGCGGTCGATGGCCTCGGCCTCAGCCGAGCGCGAATGCGTCGAGGTGATGGAGTCCGAGTCGCCGATCTGCCAGTCTTCAAGCTCTTCGAGCGGGTTCTGGAACGGCTGGCGCTTGGCCTTGCGGTACTGGTTGATGAAGGTGTTCGTCTGGATCCTGTAGAGCCAGGCCTTCAGATTGGTTCCCTGCGTGTACGAGTCGAAGGCCGCGTAGGCCTTCGCGAAGGTCTCCTGCACGAGATCAGAAGCATCGGCAGGATTGCGGGTCATGCGCATTGCCGCCGCGTACAGCTGATCGGTGTAGGGCAGCGCGTCGTTCACGAACCGCGTATGGGTGTCATTGCTCTTGCTCATCGCCTCTGAGTCTAGGCGTGTTGCAGTCGCGATGCCTGTCATGTGCTCCCCCTTCCCCGAGTGCAACGACCGCCGTGGCTGTCGCATTCCCCGCGGCCGCGCTTGCGAAGTAGAGTTGAGGGCAATGAACCCCTCGCCCTCGCCCCAGTCGCCCGACGCATGGAGCGCACCCCGCGCATCCGCCCCCCTGCACTCTGTGCTGCAGCTGCCAGGCTCGAAGTCGCTCACCAACCGAGAGCTCGTGCTGTCGGCGCTGGCGTCCGGCACCAGCACCCTCAGGCGACCGCTGCACTCGCGCGACAGCGTGCTCATGCTCGAGGGCCTCAAGGCGCTCGGCGCACGCGTCGAGGAGCAGGCCGGCGACGGCTCGTTCGGCCCTGACCTGATCGTGACACCAGGAACCGCGACCGGCGACGTGAGCATCGATGTCGGGCTCGCGGGCACCGCGATGAGGTTCCTGCCGTTCGTGGCCGCCCTCTCGAATGCCACGGCCCACTTCGACGGCGACCCGCACGCTCGCATGCGCCCCATGCAGGAGACGATCGACTCGCTGCGAGCCCTCGGCGCATCCGTCGACGACAATGGCTCCGGCACGCTGCCGTTCACGGTCCACGGCTCGGGAGCGATCGACGGCGGCGAGCTCACCATCGACGCGTCGCGATCGAGTCAGTTCGTCTCGGCGCTGCTTCTGGCTGCCCCGCGCTTCACCCACGGCCTCACGCTCGTGCACCGAGGCGACCGGCTGCCGTCGCTGCCGCACATCGAGATGACGCTCGCCACGCTGCGAGCCAGGGGCGTCAGCGCGACGTCGCTGAGCGAGTCTGTATGGCGCGTCGAGCCGGGCGAGATCGCAGGCGCATCCGTCGAGATCGAACCCGACCTCTCGAACGCCGCGCCGTTCCTCGCCGCTCCCCTCGTCGCCGGCGGCTCGGTCACGATCGACGGCTGGCCTGCCGAGACGACGCAGGTCGGCGCCCTGCTTCCTGAACTGCTCACCCGCCTCGGCGCAGATGCGCACGTCGCCGACGGACGCTGCACGGTCTCGGCAGACGCTGGCTTTCTGCAGGGTCACCGCTTCACCGGCGGCGCTCTCGACCTGTCGCACGCCGGCGAGCTCTCACCCACCTTCGCCGCCCTCGGCGCCGTCTGCGAGACGCCGCTGACCATCACCGGCATCGGCCACACTCGTGGCCACGAGACCGACCGTCTCGAAGCCATGCAGTCGAACCTGGCGCGGTTGGGCATCGAGTGCACGACGACGCACGAGACTGTCACCGTGCATCCGGCAGACGCGGCTTCGATCAGGCCCGCTGAATGGGAGGCCTACGCAGACCACCGCATTGCGACCTCCGGCGCAGTTCTGGGCCTCGCGTTCGAACTGGCAGTCGACGACATCGAGGCCACGTCGAAGACGATTCCCGAGTTCGCTGAGCTCTGGACTTCCATGGCAGGAACCGGCGTCGCATGAGCTGGCTGAGCGACTACGACGACCCGTACGAGCGGTATGACGAGTCGCTCATCCGCGAACGCCCCAATCCGAAGGCCAATCGGCCGCGCACCAAGCAGCGGCCCGAGCACGGCGATGCCCACGACGGATTCGTGACGAGCGTCGACCGAGGCAGGTACAGCGTCGTGATCGACGAGGGCGGAGCACAGGAGCGCTCCATCACGTGCACACGGGCTCGCGAGCTGCGCAAAGAGGCCATCGTCGCGGGCGATCGCGTCGACGTCGTCGGCGATGTCTCAGGAAATGAGGGCACCCTCGCGCGCATCGTGCGCATCCAGCCCCGAACGACGCTGCTTCGGCGCAGCGCAGACGACTCCGACGAGTTCGAGCGCGTCATCGTCGCGAATGCCGACACCATGCTCATGGTGACGGCAGCAGCTGATCCCGAGCCACGGCCGCGGCTGATTCACCGCTACCTCGTGGCCGCATACGACGCTGGCGTCACGCCGATCATGGTGGTCACGAAGACCGACCTCGCCGACCCCCAGCCGCTCCTGGCGCACTTCGAGGGCTTCGGCATCGAGACGTTCTTCTCGACTCCGGATGCGCCTCCCGTCGAGGCGCTCGGCAAGCGTCTCGAGGGCCGCATCTCGGTGGCTGTGGGTCACTCCGGGGTCGGCAAGTCGACACTCGTCAACGCGCTTGTTCCCGATGCGAAGCGAGCCACTGGCCATGTGAATGCAGTCACGGGCCGCGGACGCCACACCTCATCGTCGACCGCCAGCTATCGCATCGGCGGCGGCTGGATCATCGACACCCCAGGCGTGCGCTCGTTCGGGCTCGGCCATGTCGACACCGCCAGCATCATCGCGGCGTTTCCGGCGCTGGCAGAGGTGGCCGCGACATGCCCCCGCGGCTGCACGCACCTCGCTGACGCTCCAGACTGCGCGATGGCAGAGGCCGCCGAGGCCGGATCACTCGACTCGAGGCTGGTCTCGAGCATGCAGTCGATGCTCGAGACCCTGGTCACAGCCCGACAGGGCCGATTCGACTTCTAGAAGTACTCTTCTGTGACGGTGACGCTCAGGATGGGGTCGAGGTTCATCACCAGGACCCGGTATTCGCCGTTCGTCCACCAAGACAGGCTCTCGTCGTCGCCAGTATCGTAATCGGCAGTGAAGCCGGCCGCTTTGATCTCAGCCACGTACGCGTCGTACGCAGCCTGGTCGCCCTCGACCATGATGAGCGACGGGTCGTCGGACGGATACTCCTCGCCCTGAGGCTTCGGCACCTCGTCAGGCCATTCGCTGAGGCCGTAGCTCGAGTTCGGGTCATCAGACTCGTCGACGTCGGTGTCATCGGTCTCGCCAGTGTCGTCGGTCTCGTCAGTGTCATCGGGCGAAGGTGCCGGACCGACGTCAGTGATCACCGGCGGCTCAGGATCGTCCTGCCCGACGAGTCCGGGCACGAACACGCAGCCAGACAGTGACGCGGCCACCAGCGCGGCGAGTGCTGTGAGTGCTGCTGGACGACGCATGGGGTTCTCCGCTCGTTCTGAAGAACCCCAACCTTGAGGTTCGTTGCAATGATGCCACGATTGCACACCAACCTGCGAGCGAGGCGGGTAGCGTGGAGGCATGCACGACGACGACCTCGCGCTGGCTCTCGAGCTGGCTGACACTGCTGATTCGATCTCCATGCGGTACTTCCAGGAGCAGGACCTCCGGCATGAGAAGAAGCCAGACGGAACCTTCGTCACCGAGGGCGACCAGGAGGTCGAACGCGCCATCCGTGCGCTGATCTCACAGCGCCGACCGGATGACAGCATCCTCGGCGAGGAGTTCGGCACCGAGGGCGACTCTCGCAGACAGTGGATCATCGATCCGATCGACGGCACGGCGCACTTCATGCGCGGGGCTCCCGTGTGGGCGACGCTCATCGCCCTCGCAATCGACGGTCGACCCGTCGTGGGCGTGTGCTCCTCCCCTGCATTCGGCAAGCGCTGGTGGGCGGCCGAAGGCGGAGGAGCCTGGACCAACCCCGATTCTCCCGAGCGGCTCGAGGTCTCGCGCGTCGCGAGCCTTGAAGACTCGGCGATCTCATACAACTCGGTTCAGGGCTGGGATCTCGTCGGCAGACTCGACGCTCTGATCGACCTGCAGAGGCACGTGTGGCGCGCGCGCTCCTACGGCGACGCCTGGAGCTACATGCTGCTGGCCGAGGGCAGCGTCGACGCAGTCGCCGAATTCGACCTCAAGCCCTATGACATGGCGGCGCTCGTGCCTATCGTGACCGAAGCCGGCGGCACGTTCACCTCAGCCGAAGGCAGACCAGGCCCTTGGCACGGCAGTGCCGTGGCCACCAACTCGCTGCTGCACGACGAGCTGCTGCAGCGCATCCAAGGAGACAACCATGCGTGAAGTGACTGTGACCGACCTCGCGGCCGACACCGGAATGCCCGTCATCGACGTGCGCGAGCAGCACGAGTGGGACGAAGCCCATGTTCCGCACGCCGTGCACATCCCCATGGGCGAGATTCCCGAGCGCTACGCCGAGATCCCTGACGGCGCCGCGATCATCTGCGCCTCAGGCGGCCGCAGCGGCCGCGTCGTGCAGTATCTCGAACAGGCCCTCGGGATCGTCACGCACAACGTTTCCGGAGGAACGAAGGCGTGGATCGCCGAGGGCCTGTCTGTTGAGAAGGGTGCTGCAGAGGCTTAGGCCTCGACCACCAGCTTCTTGTTCATGAACTCCTCCATGCCGTGGGGGCCGAGCTCGCGGCCGAAGCCCGAGCGCTTGACGCCGCCGAAGGGCATGTCGTAGTCCTCAGCGCCTGCTCCGTTGATGCTGACCATGCCGACGTCGAGGCGGTCCGCGACGCTGCGAGCGAGCTCGAGGTCGTCTGCCCAGACACGGCTTCCGAGGCCGAACGGTGTGCCGTTGGCGATGCGCACTGCATCGTCGACGTCCTTGGCCCGGTACACGGTGCCGATCGGGCCGAACAGCTCCTGCGTGTAGGCGTCCATCGTCTCGGTGATGCCAGCCAGCAGCGCCGGAGCGACGCGGGCGTCACCCTCGGATGCGACCTCGCCGGCGATGACCTGAGCACCCTCGGCGATGGCGGCGCCTGCCTGCCTGCGAAGGCCGTCTGCCGCCTGCTGCGACGAGAGCGGACCGACGAGCTCGGCGTTGTCGCCCTCTTCGGCAATCGACATCGCTGAGATGGCTGCCGACACCTTCTCGACGAACTCGTCGTACTGCTCGTCGAGCACGATGTAGCGCTTCGAGGCATTGCACGCCTGGCCCGAGTTCTCCATCCGGCCTTCGATTGCGGCCTCGATGACGGGTGTGAGGTCAGAGACTCCGAGCACCATGAAGGGGTCGGATCCGCCGAGCTCGAGCACGACCTTCTTGAGGTTGCGGCCAGCGACCTCGGCCACTGCGGCGCCTGCGCGCTCCGAGCCCGTGAGCGAGATGCCGCGCACCTCGGGAGCGGGGATGATGATGTCTGCGATCTGCTCGTTGGTCGCGAAGATGTTCTCGTACACGCCTTCAGGAACACCGGCTTCTGCGAGGATCTCGGCGATCACCGTCGCCGACCAGGGGCACTGCGGCGCGTGCTTCAGCAGCACGGTGTTTCCGAGGATCAGGTTCGGCATCGCGAAGCGGGCGACCTGGTAGTACGGGAAGTTCCACGGCATGATGCCGAGTACGACGCCCTGGGCCGACTTGCGAACGCGAGCGTTGACGCCCGAGCGGTTCTTGAGCACCTCGTCAGCGAGGAACTCTTCGGCGTTGTCGGCGAAGTACTGCGTGATCTCGCCCGAGAACTCGGCTTCGAAGATGCCCTGGTCGAGGGGCTTGCCCATCTCGACTCGGATGATCTCGGCGAGCTCCTCCTTGCGATCGATGAAGATCTGACCTGCGCGGTGAAGGATCTCGGCTCGCTCTGAGAGCGGGCGCGCTGCCCACTCTGCGAAAGCGCCGTGCGCACGGTCGAGGCTTGCGTGAATCTCTTCGTTCGTTGCGGTCGGGTATTCCTTGACCGTCTCGCCCGTGTAGGGATTTACGACTTTGTAGTGGGTCATTTCGGCTCCTGCACCTGTTGTTCAAACGTCTGCCTGGACAGCTCAGATCAGCCTATCGCGCGACGCCGCGAAGGCCAGTCATGATCTCTGCTGCCGAGCCCTGACGAGCGCTCTTCCAGCCCTGTCCGGCCCAGAGATGGGCCCACTGCAGGTCGTGGGCCGCTGCAGCCGCCCCTCGAATGCCCTTCGTCAGGAAGTGCACCTCCGGGTACCCGGCCGGCGCATCCGTCTCTGCTCTCGCCCACTCGTTCTCAAGAGCACGCGCCCAGCGTCCGGTGAACGCGCGCGTCACGACGGTCGATGAGAAGTCGCTGCTTGTCAGCGCTGCACGATGCGCCTTGGATGTGCCGGCTTCGTCAGCAAGCAGGAAGGCCGTGCCGCACGAGACCGCGGATGCGCCTGCGTCCAGTGCGTCCTGCACGTCGGTAGCGGTCATGATGCCGCCAGCTGCCACGATGGGCACGCCGAGCGAGACGGTGTCGCGCAGCAGCTGGGCGAGAGACTCGTCGCCCGGCTTGGGATCGAGCCGATGCGAGCCTCTGTGCCCTCCGGCTGCCGACGCCTGGGCGATCAGCAGGTCGGGCGACAGCGCCATGGCGGCCGTGGCCTCCTCGGCCGAAGTCACCGTCAGCCCCACGAGCACGCCTGCCTGCTGGAGTCGCTCTGCTTCCGCCGCCGACGGCATGCCGAAGGTGAACGTCACCAGATCGGGTCGCTCGGCGACGAGCAGGTCGATCTTCGCGTCGAACTCGTCGTCATCGTGACGCGGAGCACCGAGCTCGACGCCCAGCCGATCGGCCACGGGCGCGAGTCTCTCGGCGTACCGATCGAGGGCGGCAGCATCGGGTGCGGCCTGCTGACGTGCGAACACGTTCACGCCGATCGGATGCGCGCCCAGCTCTCGCAGTTCGTCAATCTGCGCGCGCACCTCGTCGGCCGGCTTGTACCCGGCCGCCAGCAGCCCGAAGCCTCCTGACTCACAAGCGGCGGAGACCAGTGCGACCGTCGTCGTGCCGCCCGCCATCGGGGCGACCCAGACTCTTCGCTGCAATAGCTCGTGAATGCTCATGCCTCCAACGTACAAGGCGCCGAAGGATGTGCATGGAAGTGCACAGACTCTGCATCAACAGCGCGCGACGCCCAAAGTGGAGATGGGGGGAATCGAACCCCCGTCCATCGGCTCACAGTGAGGCTTCTCCGGGTGCAGTCTGTGGTTGTGCGTTCTGCTCGGCCCCGCCTTTTGTCACAGACATCTAAGACGACAGGCCCAGTCACAGTGCAAGTCCCGCACGGTCCTGTGACGCAGCCGTGCAGCAAGCTCTCAAAACGACGCCAGGGTTCTGGGCGAGAGCGACCCAGATCTGACGGACTTCAGGCTCGCTTAAGCAGCGAGGGCGAAGTCGGTGCGCTTTTCGTTGGCACCTATGGTTTTGCAGGGAGCGTTTTCGAGATAACCCTGCATCCTCGACCCGCTTCCCGTCACAGTTGAGAACAATGTCGAAACCGATCATCCCCGTGCGGAAGCGTCGCGCGCTGTTGACTTGTCAGATGTGCAACTGACCCTTTCGAGCCAGCCTTCGACTATACCACGCACCAGCTCATCCGAACAGGTGCTTGATCTCCTCGTACCGACTCTGCGGCACCGTCTTCAGCTCTCCGAGCGCTTCTGCGAACGAGACCCGCTCGATCTCGGTTCCGCGCAGCGCGACCATGGAGCCCCATTCGCCGTCTGCCGCGGCGCGCACCGCTGCGATGCCGAATCGAGTTGCCAGCACGCGGTCGGATCCGGTCGGCGCTCCGCCTCGCTGGATGTGGCCGAGCACCGTGGAGCGCGACTCGATGCCGGTCGCCTCCTCGATCATGGGAGCGAGCATCTCTGAGATGCCGCCGAGTCTGGGCCGGTTCGAGGCGTCGACGCCCTTGCGCGAGTACTCCTCGTCCATGCCTGCAAGCTTGAAGCCCTCGGAGACGACGACCAGAGGCGCGCGTCCTCGGTCGTAGACGCTGCGCACGTACTCGGAGATCTCTTCAATGGTCATCGGATGCTCGGGAATGAGGATCGCGTGCGCGCCGACTGAGATGCCCGAGTGCAGGGCGATCCAGCCGACATGACGCCCCATGACCTCGAGCACCATGCAGCGCATGTGGCTGTCGCCGGTCGTTCGCAGCCTGTCGCCGGCCTCTGTGGCGATCTCGACGGCCGTGTCGAACCCGAAGGTGTAGTCGGTGGCCGCGAGATCGTTGTCGATCGTCTTCGGAACTCCGAGCACGGGGATGCCGTCGTCAGCGAGCCTCTTGGCGCCAGCGAGCGTGCCCTCTCCCCCGATTGCGATGATGCCGTCGATGCCCAGTCGCTTCATGGTTGCGGCGATATTGTCAGCGCCACCGCCTTCGGCATCGTACGGATTCGTTCGGCTTGTTCCGAGAATCGTGCCGCCGACGCGCGATATTCCTCGCACTGCCGAGCGGTTCAGCGTGCGGACATCGCCCTGGACGAGGCCACGCCATCCGTCACGCAGGCCGACGAACTCGAAGTCGTATTCCTTGATTCCAGTGAGCACAGCGGCCCTGATCACCGCGTTGAGGCCCGGGCAGTCGCCGCCCGAGGTCAGTATTCCAATGCGCATCCCAGCTCCTTGTCACTCACCGTGCGCCAGCCTCGCGAAGTGCGGCCGCCTATTCCATTGTGGCCCATGCATGTAGCTGATGTTCAGATGAGTCTTCTACAGTAGACGAAACCCTTCTCCACCTCCTGCACCGTGAGGACGACATCTGCCATGAGCGACAACTTTCCCGGAGACCAGCCACCCAGCGCTCCCCCTCCCGGCCAGCAATGGAATCCGAATCAGCAGGGTCAGCCCAATCCCCAGGGCAGCCAGCAGAACCCGTACGGTCAGCAGCAGCCGCAGTACGGTCAGCAGCCTGGCCCCTACCAGCAGGGCCAGCCCACAGGGCAGCATCCCTCGCAGCCGACACCGTATCCGCACGGCGCCATTCCGGGGCAGCCTCAGCCAGGTCAGCCTCAGCCGGGTCAGGCAGGCTACGGCCAGCCCGGCGGTGCGCAGCAGCCGGGCGAGAAGCCCAAGAAGAAGCGCCTCGGACTCATTCTCGGCATCTCGATTCCGGTAGCCCTCGTTCTGATCCTCGGCATCATCGCGGCCATCGCCGTGCCCGCCTGGATGAAGCAGAACTCCATCGACGAGGCAGTGCAGACCTACAACGATCAGACGGCCGCCTGGGAGTCGACATTCACAGAAGACAAGCTGGTCGGCATCGAATCCGCTTTCGACGGCATCAATCCTGACAGCGTCGCATCTGGCAGCCGTGCCGAGAACCCGAACGGCAGCGACTACCAGGCGCCCATGGAGCAGTGCTCGCAGCTTGATGCGCTGACGCAGCTCCGCTCCGACCTCGGTGACGGCGCAGCGCCGGAGCAGCCGAGCGTCGAAGGCGCAGAAGGCAACCCCGAGTACGACGCGGCCGTCGCAGACTACAACTCGAAGTCCGACCGATTCGCAGCAAGCGGCAGCCTGCTGAGCACGCTCGACTCTAACGTCGACCGTCTCAAGACCCTCTGCGCGATGCAGGCCGAGTACGCCTCCATTCTCGATGAGCACTCTGTCGCACTCGCCGCGGTGGGCGAGCGCCGCAGCCAGCTGAAGAACGGCGACGAGTACGAAGTCCAGGTCGACGACGGAACATGGACGATCACCTGCACCTCGAGCTCAGGCTGCTGGAAGTCAGACACGTCTGAGAGCCGGCAGAAGAACCACGAGGCATGGGTTGCGGCCTGGGTCGACCACGCGAACGCATCGGCAGACTTCTGGTCGAACAATTGCCCGTCCGAAGACGTGCAGGCTGACTGCGACGTGTGGGCCGAGTACTACACCGAGCGGGCGAAGCGGGAGCAGAAGATCGCAGACGCGCTGCTCGTCTCTCCGAAGCAGGACCTTGAGAAGCACGAGCAGTCGCAGTACTCGATGAACAACGCCATCGACGACTTCAACGACTGGAACGACAAGAACAGCCCGTCGTCCAGCTCGACAGAGAACCCGCTCTACACGCTCGCCGACGAGTGGAACCAGCTCACCGGCGAGATCGTCGAAGCCCGCGACGCCGTGCTCGCCTAGCGAGTGCGGCGCGGGGCGCTAGTCGCCCATGCGGTTGCGAAGGCGCATCGCGCGATCGGCTTCGCGCTTGTCCTGACGCTCACGCAGCGCATGGCGCTTGTCGTACTCGCGCTTGCCCTTGGCGACCGCGAGCTCGACCTTGGCGCGTCCGTCTGAGAAGTAGAGGCTGAGCGGCACGAGCGTGTAACCGCCCTGTGCGACGCGACCTGCCAGCTTGTCGATCTCGTGGCGATGCAGCAGCAGCTTCCGCTTGCGGCGCGGAGGGTGATTCGTCCAGGTGCCCTGAGCGTATGAGGGGATGTTCACTGCGTCGAGCCAGGCTTCGCCGTGCTCGATGAAGGCGTAGCCGTCGACCAGCGATGCTCGGCCGGCCCGGAGGCTCTTGACCTCGGTTCCGGTCAGCACGATGCCGGCCTCGAGACGATCCTCAATCGAGTAGTCGTGTCTGGCCTTCTTGTTCTGCGCAATGAGCTTTCGCCCCTGTTCGCGTGGCACGCTGGCTCCCTCTCCTTCGTCATCGCGGGCATGCGACGACAGCCTGCCAGTCTACACGGATGTCATACGCGAAGATAGCGGCGGATGGCGACAGCGGCCGCGACTCCCGAGAGCAGCACACCGATCGCCAGCAGCACGGGTATCACCAGCAGCGTCGCGTCGATGCCGACGAGCGGATACGTGGGCAGTAGCGGGGCGAGATACCCCTGCACTCCCCATTGCACCAGCGCCAGCACGGCACCGCTGGCCAGCACGGATCCGATCAGCGCAGATATCACGCCCTCGAGGATGAAGGGCGTCTGGATGAAGCGGTTCGATGCACCGACAAGACGCATGATGCCGAGCTCTCGCTGACGCGAGAAGGCAGAGAGACGGATGGTCGTGGAGATCAGCAGGACGGCGGCGACCAGCATGATCACGGCGACGCTCACCGCGACGAGGCTTGCTGTGTTCAGCGCCTGGAAGATCGGCTCGAGCAGCCTTCGCTGGTCTTGCACCTCGAGCACCCCTGGCAGCGAGGACGTCGCCTCTGCCACGATCGAGGCATCCTGCGGGGACTGCGGCTGCACGCGCAGCGCCTGGCTCATCGACTCCTCAGTCGCGAACTCGGCAGCCTGCGTGCCCTCGAACTGATCCTTGAAGTTCTCGAATGCCTGGGCGCGATCCTCGAACTCGACGGTCTGCACGAACGGTGCGATCGCATCCGTCTCCAACGTCGCAGTGACTTCGTCGATCTGCTCCTGGGTCGCTTCGCCGGTGCAGTTCGGACCGACGTCGCCTTCGTTGCAGAAGTAGACCGCGACCTGAGCCCTGTCGTACCAGAAGCCCTTCATCTGGTTGATCTGGCCCTGCAGCAGCATGGCCGCGCCGACGAACGTCAGCGAGATGAACGTGACCAGGATGACGGAGACGACCATCGACATGTTTCGCCTGAGGCCGGTCCAGACCTCCTGCAGTACGAGTGCAGCCCTCATGCGCCAGCCTCCTCAGCATCTTCGGATTCGAGCATCGGCTCATTCTCATTCACGGTGACCTGCTTGCCGGAGGGCGTGGTCGAGAGCTTGCTGCCGTACGCGCCCGTCTTCTGGTCGCGGACGATCTTGCCCGAGTCGACTTCGATCACTCGGCGCTGCATCGCGTCGACGATCGAGGCCTCGTGCGTCGCCATGACGACGGTCGTTCCGCCCTCGTTGATTCGCGCGAGCAGCGCCATGATTCCCGCGCTGGTGGCGGGGTCGAGGTTTCCGGTGGGCTCGTCTGCCAGCAGGATCGGCGGCTTGTTCACCACCGCGCGGGCAATAGCCACGCGCTGCTGCTCACCGCCCGAGAGCTCATGCGGAAAGCGCGAGGACTTGCCGGCGAGCCCGACGATCTTCAGCACGTCGGGCACGGCCTCAGAGATGAAGCCGCGGCTCTTGCCGATGACCTGCAGCGTGAACGCGACGTTCTCGTAGACGGTCTTGTTGCGAAGCAGCCTGAAGTCCTGGAAGACGACCCCGAGGTTGCGACGGAAGAACGGCACTTTGCTGTTCGAGATCGCGGCGAGCCGCTGGCCGAGCACGTGGATGTCGCCCGAGTTGGGCTGCTCCTCGCGCATCATGAGCCGGATCATGGTGCTCTTGCCGGAGCCCGAGGCACCGACGAGGAACACGAATTCGCCCTTCAGGATCTCCATGGAGACGCCGCCGAGGGCTGGTCGCGCTTTGCGCGAGTACGTTTTCGTGACGTTATCGAAGAGAATCACGTCGGAAAGCGTACGCACCGCGCCTATGGGTTGTGCTCAGGCGCTCCGCGATCCGTCGGATTGACCGGCGCGTGCGATCACTCCGCAGCTTCGCTGGCCGCCTGCTCCTGCTTGCGCCACCGGATTCCGGCTGCGATGAAGCCCTCGAGGTCGCCGTCGAAGACCGCCTGCGGGTTGTTCACCTCGTGGTTCGTGCGAAGGTCTTTGACCATCTGGTACGGCGCGAGCACATACGAGCGCATCTGATCTCCCCAGCTTGCGGAGATGTTGCCGGCGAGCTCCTTCTTCCTCGCGGCCTCCTCTTCGCGCTTGCGCAGCATCAGACGGCTCTGCAGCACGCGCAGCGCAGCTGCGCGGTTCTGGATCTGGCTCTTCTCGTTCTGCATCGAGACGACGATGCCGGTCGGGATGTGGGTGATGCGCACCGCGGAGTCGGTGGTGTTGACGCTCTGGCCGCCGGGCCCCGATGAGCGGAACACATCGACGCGCATGTCGTTCTCGGGCACTTCGATCTCGTCGACCTGCTCGAACAGCGGCACCACTTCGACTGCCGCGAACGACGTCTGGCGCTTTCCGGCCGCGCCGAACGGGCTCATGCGCACAAGCCTGTGCGTGCCGGCTTCGACCGACAGCGTGCCGAATGCATACGGCGCGTCGATCTCGAACGACGCTGACTTGATGCCGGCCTCTTCTGCGTACGACGTGTCGTGCACGCTCGCAGCCATGCCGTGATGCTCGGCGTAGCGCAGGTACATGCGCATCAGCATCTCTGCGAAGTCGCTCGCGTCGACGCCGCCGGCACCGGCGCGGATGGTCACGACCGCGGGCAGCTCGTCGAACTCGCCGTCGAGGAGCGTCTGCACCTCCATGTCGCCAATGCTCTTCTTGAGTGCAGCGAGCTCCTTTCGGACCTCAGCCTTGACCTCTTCGTCGTCTTCCTCGTTGGCGAGGCCGGCGAGGACTTCGATGTCGTCGAGCCGCTCCTGCGTCGACAGCACGCGTTTGAGGCGGGACTGCTTGTGACTGAGCGCACTCGTGACCTTCTGCGCTGCTTCGGGGTCGTCCCAGAGATCGGGTGCGACAGCCTGTTCATTGAGCCGCTCGATATCGGCCTCCAGCGAGTCGGTGTCGATGACGGTGCGGATGTCGCCGAATGTCGTGCGCAGCGCCTGCAGCTCCTGGCTGATGTCGATTTCGCTCATGATCCCTCCAGCCTACTCGGGTGAGGACGCACCCTCGGCGTAGGCTTGCTCTCTGTGAGCAGTGCGCCGGACGAGAGATTCCCCTTCCGCTCCGTCGCCATTGCAGTATTCGCTCCGACGGTCGCGTTCGCCATCGGCCAGGGTGCGCTCCTCCCCTACATTCCGCTGCTCTCGCGAGACTTGGGCGCCTCACTGGCGATCGCGGGTCTCGTGGCTGCGATGAGCACGATCGGCGAGCTGGTCGGCAATGTTCCGGGCGGTGCGCTGGTGGCACGATTCGGCGAGCGCGCCATGATGATCTACGCAGGCCTCTTCGTGCTGGCCGCCCTCGCTGCAGCGTACTTCTGCACCGAGTGGTGGCAGCTGGCCCTCTGCATCCTCGTGACGGGACTCGGCACCGCCGTGTTTTCGCTCGCGCGACACGCATTCATGACGACGTTCGTGCCCGCGAGATACCGAGCTCGGTCGCTGGCGACCCTCGGCGGGGCGTTTCGCCTCGGCGTCGCCGTCGGCCCGCTGATCTCGGCAGCCCTCATCTCGGCTGGCTTCGACACATCGGTGACCCTGCTGGTGTTCGGAGTCGGCGCTCTCGTCGCTGTGATCATCCTGTTCTTCCTCCCTGACCCGACCACGACGTTCACGTCGGACCCGTCTCGGCAAGGTCAGCGCGACGCCCTGCAGGAGTCGTCAGGCATGTGGACGACGTTCCGGGCGCACGGGCGAACGCTCATGACCGTGGGCGTCGGCGCATCGATGATGGCGTTCGCTCGCAATGCCAGAACGGTGCTCATCCCCCTGTGGGCCGTCTCGATCGGCGTCAGCGATGCAACCACGGGTCTCGTCGTCGGGCTGGCCGGGCTCGTCGACTTCGCACTCTTCTTCCTGTCGGGCTGGGTCATGGATCGATTCGGACGCATGTGGGCCGTCGTGCCCAGCATCATCGGGCTCGGCACAGGGTTCGCTGTGCTCGCCTTCACGCATGACATACCGGGAGCTGTCCTGGCATGGATCATCGCGGCAGGGGTGCTCGCACTCTCGAACGGCGTCGGCTCGGGCATCCTCATGACCCTGGGGTCTGATCTCGCGCCACAGCACAACCCAGCGCCGTTCCTCGGCGCCTGGCGAATGGCGACGACTTCCGGCTCGGCCCTGGCTCCGATCGCGATCGCCGGTGCTATTCAGCTCGCAACGATCTCGGCTGCCGCAGGAGGCGTCGTGGTCGTCTGCGCACTCGGCGCAGCGGTGCTCGTGAAGACGGTGCCTCGAAAGCTCAGCTGACGGCGGTCATCAGCGCAGAATGAATGCGGGAGCGAAGTCCGGATCGGTGATCGCGGGCCGGTCGAGCGAGAACGCGCTGATGTCATGCCGGGTCTCGCCCGAAGTCGCCAGGTCGGCAAGGATGCGGCCCATGAGCGATGCGAACTTTCCGGCGTGGCCGGCACCGTTGAAGACAGTGACATTCGGATGCCCGGGCAGAGCGTCGACGACGAAGTCGCGATCCGCAGGCATGTCGTAGACGCATGTGCGGTGCAGCAGCGCAGGCCCGACCGCGTCAGGCAGGTGACTGCGCAGGAACTCCGTCAGGATCTCGCCTTCGATGTCGTCGCCTTCGAAGCGGCGCTCGTCGCTCTCGATGAAGTGTCCGCGCATGTCGCGTGCGATCTTGGTCGCAGCCTCGCCGTAGACAGGGAACCCGTAGTAGTGCTGATCGCCGTGGTAGATCCAGACCG
Source organism: Agrococcus casei LMG 22410 (assembly GCF_900163565.1). Lineage (GTDB taxonomy): Bacteria > Actinomycetota > Actinomycetes > Actinomycetales > Microbacteriaceae > Agrococcus > Agrococcus casei. The sequence goes on along the minus strand of NZ_FUHU01000026.1, from coordinate 8,719 downwards.
GGTGGCGGTCAGGCGTGAAGTCGCGCAGCTTCGGGGTGGCAAAGTACGACACCTGCTCCTGCGAGAGCGTCAGCGGGAACGAGAATCCGAGCGACCCCATGAGGTCGCCCAGCCACGAGCCAGTCGACACGATCAGCTGCTCGCCTTCGAACGCCTCTGACCCGGCGTGCACCTTCACGCTGCCGTCGCGCAGCTCGATGTCGGTGACCTTGGTGTGCGGTCTGAACTCGACGCCGGCCGCAAGAGCCATGGAAGTGTGGGCGCTGACGGACTTGCGGATGTCGAGGATGCCAGTGTCTTCCTGCCACATGCCGACGGTGTCGTCTTCAACGCGCCATTGGGGCCAGCGAGAGCGAACGTCGTCGACACTGAGGTCTTCATATGGGATGCCGACTGCTCCGAGTGCACCGCGGTACTCCCCCAGCGTGCTGTGACCAGGGGTTCCCGTTCGAGCGAGGTCGATCCCGCCCGTCTTCGTGTAGATCTGGAATCCGGAGTGGTCTTCGACCTCTGCCCACGTGTCGAACATCGCCGGCGTCAGGCGCGTGTACTTCGTCGAGTGGTACGAGTGCCGGATGATCCGAGAGTGGTCTCCGCTCGATCCCTGAGTCGGAAGGAGCCCGTACTGCTCGAGCACGAGCACGCGCTCGGCGCCCGCCCGAGAGAGCCAGTAGGCGGCGGCTGAGCCGATGCCGCCGGCGCCGATCACAATGTGGGAGTATCCGGTTGTCATGACAGCAAAGCTTACCGATCCGCGCTCGCTGTCGCCCCTCCCTGACGCTTCTTCAAGGCCACGTCGGTGAGGTGCGAATCCGGGTGGAGGACAAGCCGTCTCGGCCTGTGAGCCTGGCCCCGTTCGAACACGACCCACGCACGTCCGGGCTCGAGTCGCTTCACCCATCCGTCGACGATCACCTTGGCGAATCGCGCCCGCCCCTGCTCGTCTGCGTACTGCACCACCACGAGAAGGAAGATCACTCCGCCCTTCGACGTTCGGATGATCTGGGCCTGCGGGAACGCCGCGGGCGCGACCACCTCGGCGGAGGCGGCGCCTCGGCCCGCGCGGGCAGCGCCCACCGTGTGCAAGCGCTTGATGCTGCGCACGGTCACCGCGTAGCCGATCGCGAAGACGGCGGCTGCAGACAGCGTGATGAGCCACTGCTGCCACTCGAGCACTGCAGGATCAACCGCGATCGCAATCGCGCCGAACAGTGTGCCCAGCAGCAGCGTCAGGAACATCATCGCAAGGGTCATGCGCCGGATCACCGACCACGACGAGCGAACGGACCCTGTGTCGAGGATCGCTCCGGGGGCCATGAGGAGCACGGCACCGGCCACGACTGCAGTCGATGCGCAGGCGATTGCGATGGGCCCAGTCACGCCGGATTTCTCGGGAAACAGCGCCAGCAGATGTAGGCCGCCCATGGCAGCGGTCAGTGTGCAGGCCAGTCCGAACAGCGCGTAGAAGACGAATATCCAGCTGAGCCATGAGCGGTCGCGTCGCGCAATGGCGACCGGCTGCAGAGACAAGCTCTGACGCTAACAGCCCTCGGCAACGCAGGCTGGCTATTGCCCGAACATCGTGCGGGCCGTGACCGTCACCTGAATCACCAGCCCTTCGGGCAGCAGCCACCCCAGCCATGCCGGCCGCCACCGCTTCGCCACGACGACCGTGGCACTGTGCCCGTCAGCGCTGTACGCGTCGACCACCGTCGTCTCGCCGCTCGGGTCCTGCTGCGCGACCCAGTCGCGGGCAGCCGCGATCAGGGCCTCCTGCTGCAGCTGCTGTGTGGGTGCCGAGATGCCGACAAGGTCATCGACGACGAAGGTCTCGGATGCCACCAGCGCGGCGCCGTCGCCCACGGTGAACAGCTGCCTGCGCTCGACCGCGAGGCTCGTGGCGGCGGTCACCGTCAGAATGAGCGTGAGGGCCAGCATGGCCATGCCAATGGTGAGCAGCAGCGTGCTGCCCTCGTCGTCGCGCAGCACTCGCCTGAGTCTCGTCATCTGCTTCACGGCTCCTCTGCGTAGGCCGAGATCGGCATGGTTGCGGTCGCTGAGACGGGTATGCCGGAGGCGCCGGCCGCGTTGCCGAACGTGGGAACGAGCGGCAGCGGGATGTGCGCTGTCACCGACACGGCGACGGTTCCCTCGGGCTGAGAGCAGTCGTCTCCGCTGCAGGCGATCGTCATGGTGTGCTCGAGGTCGCCGAAGCCTGCGTCCGAGAAGGCCAGGGCGGCTCCGGCCGCGGCGGTCGCATCAGCCTGGTCGCCGTAGACGGCGATCATCCTGGCGCCGTTGCGCGCTGCCGCCTCGGCGGCCATGAAGCCGGCCTGCAGCTGTGCGAGCGCGATCACCAGGTAGAGCATCGGCACGGTCAGCAGCACCCCGAACGTCACGAACTCGATGGCGGCTGACCCCCTGTCGTCGCGCATCCGCCCGAACACCGCCTCACAGCAGCTCGAGAACACCGTGGCCCTCTGCTTCGACCTGCCCGATGCCTGCCAGCCCGAACACGGGAATCGGCGCCGCGACCGAGACGACCAGCGTCTCGATGCCGTCGACCGTCGCGTATTCGGAGGTGATCTGCTGGGCGTACTGTTCGCTCACGCTTGCGGTGATGATCTGCTCGGTGCGCTCGATCGCGCTCTGCCGGTCTCCTCCGAGCAGCGCCCCGTGACGCGCACCCTCGCCCGCTGCATCCACCACGACGTTGCGCACGTAGAGGGCAAGCGAGATCTGCACGATCGAGACCACCAGCAGCACCAGCAGGAGGGCGACGAGCGTGAACTCCACGGTCGCAGACCCCCTGTCACAGCGCAGGCGACGGAGCATCAGACACCCATCACGCGATCAATAGCCGATTGGAAAACACCAGTGAGGGCAGGGCCGGCGACTCCCCAGAGCACGATGACGATGCCGGCCGTCATGAGGCAGATCAGCACCCATCCGGGAACATCCCCTCGGTCGTCACGCAGCTGGCTCGCGAATCGTCGTGTGATGGTCTTCATGGTTCTCTCCTTGTTGGTTGTCGGTCTCAGAATCCGGATTGCAGAACGTAGATGCCCGGCCACAGGGCGAACGCGATCGTTGCGGGCAGCAAGCCGAACACCAGCGGAACGAGCATGGTGATCTCCTTGCGACCAGCGCTCTCCAGCAGCGCGCGCTTGGCCTCGTCGCGCACATCCGACGACTGGGCCTGCAGCACTGCGGCAAGCGGCGCACCGCGCTCGATTGCACCCCGCAGCTGCTCGATCAGCCTGGTGACGGGCGGATGCGCGAGCTCGCGTTCCAGCCGCGTCAGCGCGTCTGCGAGCGGCACACCGGTGGCATGCTCGCGCATGGCTTCTGCCAGCTCTCCGGCGAACTCGCCTCGACCGCGGGCCGACACGCGGCGCAGCGAATCGCCCAGTGATTCGCCCGCCGACAGTGACAGCGAGATGAACTCGAGCACGGTCGGCAGCTCGCTCGAGATGCGACGGAGCCTGCGCTGGGCGCGCTGCTGCAGCAGCCAGTCGGAGCCGGCGACGGCGATCACAGCGCACACCGGTGCAAGAGCCAGCGGCAGCAGCACCTGGCCGCCCGTGGCAGCGACGACGATGCCGGCAGCTCCTCCGACCCCCGCACCGGCCGCGGCGGTGATCGCCTGCTGTGAGCGCAGCTGCGACAGCGTCAGCGACGACTTGGCCTGACGGAGCCTCTGCAGAGTCAGCTCGCTGCCGCCCGCGATCCTGCTGAACAGCGTGCTGAGCGGCTGCCACACGGGGCCCGCGGTGCTGGAGAGCACGTGCAGCGGGTTCACCGAGCGCCTCGAAAGCAGATCGCGGGCGCCCTCCGAGACTCCCTGCACGTACGGTGCGACGCGGTGCATCAGCAGCGGCCTGCGCATCACCGGAGCCACGCTAGCGATCATCCAGAGGCCGAGGCCCAAGGTGCTCCCCAGCAGCAGCGCCCATGCCGCGCTCATGCGAATGACCTCTCGTCTTCAGGCATCCTGCCGATCGCGATCATGACGCGATAGGCGACCAGCGTGACGACAGCGCCGCCGAGGATGACAGCCATGCCTCCCGGTGTGTTGTACGCCTGGGCCGCCTCGGGTCGGAACGAGAGCGCGAGCAGCACCAGCCACGGGGCTGCGAGCCCGAGACGCGCGGCGTAAACGATCCACGACTGCCGCGCGATGACCTCACCGCGAATCGCATGCTCGACCCGAAGATAGCTGCCGAGCTGCCGCAGCACGGCTCCGACTTCACCGCCGCCGACCTGACGAGCCATGCGAAGCGTCTCGAGGATCCGGTCTGCGACAGGATCGGCCAGAGCAGCCTTCAGCCGGTCGACGCTGTGCTCGAAGCGACCGGTCGAGCGGTAGTCGGCTGCATAGGCCGTGAACTCTGCGCGAACGGCATCGGGGCCTGCCGTCGCAACTTGGGCCAGCGCTTCAGGAACCGCCAGACCGCTGCGAACCCCGGCAGTGATGTGGTCGATGACCTCGGGCCAGACGGTCGCCATTCGGCTGCGCTTGTTCCGCGCCCGCCACTGCAGCCCGACCACCGGCAGAGCGGCACCGCCGGCGAAGGCGATCGGCGCGAGGGCGATGATGCCCGTCAGCAGCGTCGCGATCGCAGCGGCCATCGCGCCGGCGATGAGCGACACGAGCACCACAGCGAACAGCGGCACGTGGCCCAGCCCCGCCTGTGCCATGCGATCGCGGATGCGCGCAGCGGCTTTCGAAGGGGGTCGTGCAGGCCGTTCGGCGGTGCGGGGCCACATCCACGGCGACGCGCACAGCAGCAGGCCGGCGCCGAACGCGCTTCCCAGCAGGATTCCGAGCGTCACTATGCTGCCCTCGTCCAGCTGCCCATGTCGACGCCTGCCCGCCGGTAGCGCTCGGTCTTGACGGGCATCGATCCGGTCGCCTGCAGCTGCCCGTCGATGCGCTCGAAAATGCGAGTGGTCTCGAGCCCTCCCGATGACGTGACGGCACCGGTCACCGCCGTGATCTCGGTGACTCCGCGGTTGCCGCGAGCGTCGATGTCGAGATGCACGACGATGTCGAGGGCAGAGGCGATGGTGGGCACCACGAATCCGATGTCGATGTTGCGCCCGGCCAGCAGCGGCAGGGTCGTGAGCTTGAGCAGCGCCTCGCGGGCCGAGTTCGCGTGAATGGTGCACATGCCCGAGATGCCCGAGTTGAGCGCGATCAACAGGTCGAGCGCCTCGGCTTCACGCACCTCGCCGACGATCAGGCGATCGGGGCGCATGCGCAGGCTCTCCTTCACGAGCTTGCGCAGCGTCACCTCGCCCGTGCCTTCGAGCGACGGCTGGCGGCACTGCATCGCCACGATGTCGCGTGCTCGCGGACGCAGCTCGAATGTCTCCTCGACCGTCACGATGCGCTCGCTGTCGCGGATCACGCCGATCAGCGCATTGACCAGCGTGGTCTTGCCGGTGTGCGTCGCTCCGCACACCAGCACGTTGCAGCCTGCGATGACCGATGCCTGCAGAAATCGTGCGGCCTGCTCAGTCATGGTGCCCGCGTCTACGATCGAGGCGAGCGAGTCCATGCGCCTCAGGAACTTGCGGATGTTGATGCTCATGCCGCGCGCCACTTCGCCCGTTGCCACGTGCAGACGCGACCCGTCGGGCAGCGATGCGTCCACGAACGGCGTCGAGAGGTCGACGCGCCGCCCGGTCGTGGCGAGCATCCGCTCGACGAGGTCACTCAGCTCTCGTTCCGAAATGCTGACTGCCACTTCGGTGTTCATGCCGCGCCTGGCGATGAAGACTCGCGAGGCGTCGTTGACCCAGACCTCTTCGACCTCGGGGTCGTCGAGAAACGGCTGCAGAGGCCCGAAGCCGGTCAGCGCTGCGAGCACCGAGGCTCGGGCGGCCTCTTCGTCGAGCAGCACCGGTATGCCGCCTCCGAGCGATCGCTCGGCGTAGTCGCGCACCGCATCGTGCACGTACCGCTCAGCCCGATCGCCAGAGTGGGCCAGGTCGATGCCTTCTCGGCGAACGCGATCGCGCACCGCTGCTGTGATGTCGGCGACAGCCTCGGCCGCATGCTCTGATGAATTCTCGTGCACGGCCAACAGGCAAGCACAAAGCCGTCAGACGGGGCCGAAGTTATCCACAGGAGACCCCGGTAAGGTAGAAGACTGCGCGGGAGTGGTGGAATTGGCAGACACGCAGGATTTAGGTTCCTGTGCCTCACGGCGTGCGGGTTCAAGTCCCGCCTTCCGCACACAATGAGCGATGTTGTAACCCCGGCCTGAAGAGACAGGTCTTGGGTTACAGCATCGCTCTCTTCGTTGGTGGTGGTGCGTGCTTCGGCCCAGGCGATGGCCTGCTGCTTCGTGCTCTCGTCGAGGATCATGGTGAAGGGTGCGGCGGTGTTGGCGGTGAGGGTGCCGCCCTCGTTGAGGTAGATGCGGGTGAAGAAGGTCTGGTTCGCCAGGCGCTTGTTCTGGTCGTCGCAGCGCTCGTAGATCTGGGCGAAGTCGCGGGCGAGGTCGAGGGCTCCGTCGATGAGGTTGCGGGCTCCTTGGTAGTCGTTGTGGTGTTCAGCGATCTGCGCCTCGATGCCGTCGAGTTCGGCGCGCAGCCGGGTCTGGAACTTCTTCAGTTGGTCCAATGACAGGGCGTCGGCGAGGTGTGCTTCGAGGAGCTTGTCCTGCTCGTTGAGGTTTTGTTTGCGGCGTTCGGTTAGCTCGCGGATGGACTGATTCGTGCCTGCGGTGAGCTGGTCGAACTCGTGGGCGAGCATCCCCCGGAGGGCGTCGGTCATCGCTGGAGTGAGAGTGATGCGCTGGTAGTAGTCGGCGACGAGCTGCTCGACCCTGTCGACGGGTGCGTAGGGCATGTCGCAAGTGGTGCGCTTGTTGTTACGGCCCAGACAGATGAAGTACGGGTAGATGTTCCCGTGCCGGTTTTTCGCGTGGATGATCGTCATCCGCTGACGGCAGCGCCCGCAGTACAGGGTGCCTTTGAGGAAGTGATCGTGCTTCTGGGTGCGGACCCCGGACTGAGCGTGGGAGCGGAGCACGGACTGCACCTGGTACCAGATCTCGGGTTCGATGAGACGTTCGTGCGCGCCGTCGTAGCGGACGCCGCGGTAGACGACGTCGCCCTTGTAATAGGGGTTCTGCAGCATCCGGTGCACCGACGATAGCCCGAGCGGGCGTGCGGGACGCTTGGGCGTCGGGACGCTGCGAAGACCTTTCTTGGTGAGTTCGGTGCGGAGCTGGGCGAGGCTGTAGTTCCCGGATGCGTACGCGGTGAATGCCCACTTGACCAGGCGCGCCCTGTCGGGGTCGAGGGTGATGCCTCGCACTTCGCGTCCGAGATCGTCGCGGTGGAGGGTGTTGCGGTAGCCGATGGGGGCGCGCATGGGGGTGCCGCCGGTAGAGGCCTTTTGGACGAGGCCCTTCATGACCTCGTTGGCGAGGTTCACCGAGTAGAACTCCGCGATCGAGGACATGATCCCGTGCAGCAGCATCCCCGACGGGGTCTCGTCGATGTTCTCCGTCGCCGACACCAGCAGCACGCCTGCTTCGCGGAGCGCGAGGTGGATCTCGACGTCGTCTGCACGGTTGCGGGCAAGCCGGTCGACCTTGTGGACGATGCAGTACGCGACCTTGTGCGCCTTGACGTAGGCGATCATCTCCCGTAGTGCGGGCCGGTCGGCTTTCTTCGCCGACTCGCCCGCGTCGACGAACTCTTTCACGATGCCCGCGCCGAGGGCGTCGGCTTTGGCGTGGTTCGCGGCGCGTTGGGCGGGGATCGAGAATCCTTCGTCGTTTCCGCCCTTGGTGGCCTGCTCCTTCGTCGACACCCGCAGATAGGTCACTGCGGGAGCAAGCATCGTTTCCGCAGGCGGAGTGGATGGAGGTGCGATGGTGTCAGTGGCATGCAGCATGGCGGGGGTCCTCGGTTTTCTCCCCGCCGATGCGTGTTCTGGGCGGGTGGTGATGTTACCTTCCTTCGGCAGTGAGATCCGGGGCACCGCGAACGGGTTTCAGCACTTCCGGACGCGCGATCACAGGCTCGTTCTGGAGATCGCGACTGGCGTGGGCTTCGGCGAGCGTGAACCGGACGAACAACTCCGTCAACGCGGCCATGTTCGGACGCTCCCGGTGCACCACCCGGATCCCGTAAGAGCGTTCCGCTTGCGGGACGTACCCGGTCTTCCGCTGATACGGGCGACGCCTACCGGCCATCACGGGCCTGCTGTTCTTCGGAGATCACGTCATGGATCGTTGCGTCTTGTTCTGCGCGTCGTGCGGCGACCTGTTCGGCGACAAATGCGAGGAAGTCGTCCGTGCGCCCTGCGACGGGGCGTTCGGTGGTGTCGGGTTCGGTCCAGTCTTCGGCTTCGCCGCCGGGCCAGGAGGTGATGCGGGTGGGGCGGTCGCGGTCGAGGCGGGTGCCAGAGATGGTGACCCAATCCCGCAGTCGCTCCCGCGCTTGGGAAAAATCGTGATGCCAGGCGAGGGCCTGGTTGCCTTTCGCCTGGGGGTCGAAGCAGAACAGCCAGTGCTGGCGGAGGGCGGAGAGCTCCCAGAGGAGCTCGGGGTGGCGGTGCCACATCGGGGGCACCACCTGCGCGGGCAGGCCGTAGGTGTGGCGGAGCCAGTCCACCCACCCGTTCAACTCCAGGAGCTCTGGGGTGTGACACTTCTTGTAGACAGTCGTTACCAGGAAGGCACGACAGAGACTC
>NZ_FUHU01000016.1 GCF_900163565.1 Agrococcus casei LMG 22410 | reverse complement strand
GAGTCTCTGTCGTGCCTTCCTGGTAACGACTGTCTACAAGAAGTGTCACACCCCAGCACTCGTGCCGCAGCGCGACTTCCCTCGCATTGCGCGGGCCTACCTTGCGGGTGCGCTGCAGATCGACAGCCTCATCACCAGGCGCATCGCACTCGACGACGTCAACCACGCCTTCGACGCGATGCGCAGGGGAGAGGGAACCCGCAGCATCATCGTCTTCTAAGCAGTGAGGTCGCGCAGTGCTCTGATGTGACTGCGGAATGCGCGTATCCCGCTTGGCGTCAGCTGCACCCAGACACGACTGCGGCCCATGCTCGCGGCACGGCGCTGCGTAACGAACCCGGCGGTCGTGAGTGCCGAGAGCTGCTTGCTGAGCGCTGAGTCACTCACATCGAGCAAGTCTCGTAGCACCGCGAACTCCTCTTCGGTCACCGGCTCGAGTAGGGCGCAGATGCGGAGCCGCTGAATCGGATGGATGACCGGATTCAGCTGTGCCGCAGCCTCGGAGTCAGAAGTCAATGCTGCTCTTCTCCTTTGCCCACCAGCGCTCCATGCTTGGACCGGCGATGACGACCAGCGCAAACAGCAGCAGGGCTCCGAGTGCAGGAATCCACCAGTGGCCGTGCTCGACGTAGAGCGCGTTGCTGAATCCACTCACCGCGCCGATCGTGACAACGATGGCGAGAAGCGGAAGCAGCATGCGCCCGCGAAGCTGCATCCGATAGCCGGCAAGCGGCTGTCGCCATGCGAAGATCAGCGCAATCACCAGGATGAGCGCTGGAGGAGCGATGAGTTGTAGCCAGCCTGGCCATTCTCGGGTCAGGGGGATAAGGGCAAAGACCGCGACGCAGCAAGCGAGCATGATCCAGTAGCGAAGTGGCTTCCGCAGCCGCTGCACGTTCTGCTCGCGCGTCTGCTCGAGCGCCTTCAGAGACTCGGCGGGACCCAGGCTGTCACTTTCCATAGTGGAAAACATAGCGCATGTTTTCCACTATGGAAAGACACTGCGCGTCAGCGCGACAGCTTCGACGGCCACCAGATCTTCTTGCCGATGTCGTAGCTGAGCGCCGGCACGAGCAGTGCGCGCACCAGGAACGTGTCCAGCAGCACGCCGAAGGCGACGATGAACGCGATCTGCACCAGAAACAGGATCGGGATCACCGACAGCGCTGCAAATGTCGCCGCGAGCACCATGCCCGCCGAGGTGATGACGCCCCCTGTGACGCCGAGACCACGCAGGATGCCCTCACGTGTGCCGTGCTTGACCGACTCCTCCCGCACGCGCGTCATCAGGAAGATGTTGTAGTCGATGCCGAGCGCCACCAAGAAGACGAAGCCGTAGAGCGGCACCGCAGGGTCTGCTCCCGGAAACTCGAACACGTGGTTGAACACGATGGCCGAGACGCCCATCGCCGTGCCGAACGACACGACGGTCGTCAGCACCAGCAGCACCGGTGCCAGCACCGATCGCAGCAGCACCATGAGAATGAGCAGGATGACTACGAGCACGATCGGGATGATCAGATTGCGGTCGTGGATCGAAGCCTCATTGGTGTCGATCGCTGTAGCAGTCGTGCCGCCGACCAGGGCGTTCAGGCCCTCAGCCTCGATCGACTCGCGCATCTGCAGCACGGTTTCTGTGGCTGCGTTCGAGTCGGCTGCATCGGAGAGCGTCGCCTGCAGCATGACCTTGCCGTCGACTGCTGTCGGCTCAGGCGCGGGTGTGCCCGGAGGGCCGATCGCGCCGATGCCGTCTTCAGTCACAGGAGCTGTTCCCGATGGCGAGTCATCGGCGACCACACTGAGACTGTCGACGCCTTCGATGGCGAGCAGGGCATCCGCAGTCTCGTCGAACTGGCCCTCGTCTGTCACGACGTTCGCAGGGCTGCCCGAACCTCCGGGGAAGTGTTCGCCGAGTTCCGCCTGGCCGTCCCGGGCGTCGGATGCGCCGAGCACGAGTGCAGACTGTGCGACTCCCTGCGCGTTCAACTGCAGGGCGCCGACTGCTCCGAGGAGCAGCAGCGCTGTTGTCGCCAGCCAGATGACTCGCGGCCGACGCTTGATGATTCGCGCGAGCCAGGCCCAGACGCCCTTCGACGGCATGCCGTGCTCTGCTTCGACTGCAGCCGGGTCGAACTTGGGCCGGCGCGGCCAGAACGCAGCTCGGCCGAACGCGTAGAGGATTGCCGGCAGCAGCGTGAGCGCTGCGGCCATGGCGAACAGGATGCCGATGGATGCGACCGGCCCCAGGCTGCTGTTCGACTTGAGATCGCTCAGCATGAGGCACAGGAGGCCGGCGATCACCGTTCCGCCAGAGGCGAGGATCGGTTCGATTGACCCCCGTAGGGCGCTCATGGTCGCCTGGCCCCGGCTCTCGGTGATGCGCAGCTGCTCTCGATATCTCGCGACGTAGAGCAGGGCGTAGTCGGTTGCCGCACCGATGACGAGGATGAACAGGATGCCCTGCGTCTGGCCGCTGAACAGCAGGCTCTCGGCCTTCGCGAGCCACCACACCGTGAGCAGCGCGACCGTGAGCGCCGAGAGGCTCGTCGCGAGCACAGCAACAGGCAGCAGCAGGGATCTGTAGACGATGATCAGGATGATGAGCACAGCACCAAGTGCCACGGCGAGGAGGATTCCGTCGATGCCTGCGAACCCGGCAGCGAGGTCGGCGGTGAAGCCCGCCGGCCCAGTCACGTACGCGGTCACACCGGCAGGCGCGGTTGCGTTGAGGGCGACTTTGATCTCGTCGAGCACGTCACCGGTGTCGGCATCGGTGCTGATGGGCACGAAGGCCTGAGCAGCGAGCCCGTCTTCGGAAGGGATCAGGGGTGAAAGCTCATCAGTGACACCTTCGATCTCGGGGAGGTCAGCGACGGTCGCTTCAAGATCGGCGAGAGTCTCGTCGCTGAGCTCATCGTCACTGGCGAAGACCACGACCGCTGGAATCGAGTCAGACCCGAGGAAATCGTCGAGCAGTCCCTGCACCTGTGTGGCGTCGGCCGATTCCGGCAGGTAGCTGGTCTGGTCGTTGGTCGAGACCTCGCTGACCTTGCCGAAGTATGGCCCTCCGATGGAAGCGCCGACCAGCCAAGCGATGATCAGCACAGCCGGGATGAGCACGCGAAGCGCTTTGGGCAGGGGACTCTTCATGCGGTGCCTCCAAAAGTAATTGCCGCTAGCATAATAAGCTTCAAAGGTTACTATGTCCAAAGGTGCTAGTATCTTCAGCGTGTCACACCGCGAAGCAGCATCCGAAGGCGATCCAATCAGCTCGCGGATCTACTACGTCGACTCGTCGGATCCGAGAGGCGAGCTTGTGGATCGCGCGCAAATCTCTGATGCCGACATGCAGCAGATCGGTCGCCTCATGACCGCGCTGGGCAGGCTGCGAGACGCCGAGCGCACGCTGCTCGAAGCCTCGCAGGCCTACATGAAGCTCAGCGAGCAGGACATGCGGGCGCTGCACTACCTGATCGTCGCCCAGAACGAATCGGCGATCGCCACTCCTGGTGCAATCGCCCAACACCTGGAGATCTCGGCGGCCTCGACGACGAAGTTGCTCAATCGGCTCGAACGCGGAGGCCACATTGTGCGCGAAGTGCATCCCGCTGACCGTCGGGCCTTCGCCATCAGAGTCACCCCTGAGACGCGCGACGCCGCGATGTCAACCATGGGACGCCAGCAGGCAAAGCGAATACACTCGGCGGCAAGGCTGACTGCAGATGAACGCGAGACGGTCACAAGATTCCTCGATGACATGGCTCGCGAGATATCGGTGTCAGCCGAAGACTGGGCTCAACAGGCGCAATAGAGCTTGCGCGACGGCTAGGAGGCTGGCATGACCGCGATCAAGGATCTGACTGACGGACGCGAACTCGTGATGGTGTCGAACCGGCTGCCGGTTGACAGGGTGACCGAACCTGACGGCACGAAGTCGTGGAAGACCTCGCCCGGCGGACTCGTCACAGCCGTCGAGCCCATCGTCGAAGAGCTCGGCTGTGTATGGGTCGGATGGGCGGGCAGTGCCGACGAGCAGATCGACGCGTTCGATGAGGATGCGATGCGGCTGGTGCCGGTCGAGCTCAGTGAAGAAGAGATCGCCGAGTACTACGAGGGCTTCTCGAACGCCACGCTGTGGCCGCTGTATCACGACGTCGTCGCACGGCCCGAGTTTCACCGCGAGTGGTGGGAACGCTACAAGGCCGTCAATGCGCGCTTCGCGGCACGGGTGGCTGATGAGGCGCCGGAGGGGGCAGTCGTCTGGGTGCACGACTATCAGCTGCAGCTGGTGCCTAAGATGCTGCGCGAGCTGCGACCAGATGTCACGATCGCATTCTTCCTGCACATACCCTTTCCGCCCACCCAGCTTTTCGCGCAGATGCCATGGCGCCGCCGCCTCATCGAAGGACTCCTCGGCGCTGATGTCATCGGCTTTCAGCAGGTCGGCGACGCAGTCAACTTCAGGCACGCCGCAGAACGCTACGCTCGGGTGCACTCATTGGGCAACACGATCATGGTGCCAGCTGACGACGGAACGCCAACGCGCTCGGTCGTGGCGCAGGAGTTCCCGATCTCGATCGATGCCAACGCTTTTTCGCAACTGGCGAAGCGCGATGACGTCAAGTCCCGGGCCGGAGAGATCCGGGCAGAGATCGGAACCGGTCGTCGTTTGATGCTCGGAGTCGATCGGCTCGACTACACAAAGGGCATCCCTCACCGCCTGAAGGCGTATGGCGAGCTGCTCGCTGACGGCGATGTCGACAGCGATGAGGTCGTGCTCGTGCAGGTCGCCAGTCCGAGCCGCGAGCGCGTGGAGGCTTATCAGCAGCTGCGCGATGAAGTCGAGGGCACGGTCGGTCGAATCAACGGTGCGTTCGGATCGATCAAGAACGCACCCGTCGTGTACCTGCACCAGTCGTTCGACAGGCGCGAGATGGCTGCGTTGTACGTGGCGGCGGATGCGCTGGTAGTCACACCGCTTCGCGATGGCATGAATCTGGTCGCCAAGGAGTACGTGGCCTGTCGCAATGACGAGCAGGGGGTGCTGGTGCTGAGCGAGTTCGCCGGAGCTGCCGACGAGCTGAGCGACGCACTGCTGGTCAACCCCCACGACATTGACGGGCTGAAGGCCGGACTCCTGAGGGCACTGCACATGCCACTCGACGAGCAGCAGCGGCGGATGCGCGCACTGCGGGAGCGAGTCTTCGACTCAGACGTCTCTCGGTGGGTGCAGGGGTTCCTCGGGGCAGTCTCAGCGGCCGCTGATCAGCGCACGCAGGACGAGAGAGCTGACGCTGAAGCTCCCGAGCTGTCACCCCACACCTTTCTTTCTTCGCAGATGCAAGATCGCCTGCGCAGACTCGCGACGGCACCCACCCTGATTGTTGCGACCGACTTCGACGGAACGCTGTCGCCGCTGGTCGAGAATCCGTCGAAGGCCCGCATCCTTCCCCGTGCTCAGCGTGCGCTCGACGTGCTGGCAGCCTCACCCGGTGTGCACGTCGCTGTGCTCTCTGGGCGGTCGCTCGCGAGTCTCGCTGAGACAGGGCTTCGCAGTGACGGCTGGGCGGTGTCGGGTTCGCACGGCGCCGAGATCACGGGGCTCGGCGCCGACCACGGCGGCGGTGCGCTCACAGACGACGAGCAGGGGAGGCTGGATGCGCTGGCCCGTCGAATCGAGCGCGTGCTCGGCGGCGAGCAGGGCATGAGGATCGAGCGCAAGCCCTTCGGCATCGCTGTGCATGCCCGTGAGGTAGCCGACACACGTGCGGCCGACGAGCTGCTGGCTGCCGCAGAAGAGCTGGGCCTCGCAGCCGGGTTCGAGCCGCGCAAAGGCAAGATGGTGCGCGAATTCTCAGCTCGCAAAGTCAACAAGGGGCAAGCGCTCGAGCACATCCGCCAGCAGCTGCCTGCGTCACCGGTGATCTTCCTCGGCGACGACGTGACAGACGAGGATGCGTTCGCTGTGCTGGGGTCGCAGGACCTCGCGATCAAAGTCGGCGAGGGCCAGTCTCGCGCCAATGAGCGAGTGGCAGACCCGGAGGCGGCGACCGCTGTCCTGGCGTGGCTTGCGCAGATGCGCACGGGAGTCGTGGTCGGCTCGAGTTAGCCGCGGGGACGGATGCGCTGCGTGAGCACGCCCTGCGCCCAGCGGTCCATGCGCGAGTACGCCTCTGTGCGTGCTTCACGCCGAGACAGGAAGATGTCGTGCAGGGCTCCGTCGATCCGCTCGATCGTCACTGACGCGCCGAGCTTGAGTGCAGCCCTCGCGACTCGGTCGACGTTCAGCACGGAGTCGACGCGAGTGAGCTCTTCTGACCATCTGACGGGAGCGATCGATCGCGCCGAGAGCAGCGCGCAGACCGGAGCATCGATCGCGAGACCCTCTTCGACTTTCGCGTGGCCGGCCAGGATCGCGTTCAGCCAGGCGACGTGCACCGTGGCGCTCGGGTTTGGCCGCCACTGCTCGTCGTATTCATACGGGTCTTCTTCGTCATAGACCTCCTGCTGCGCACGCGCATAGAAGCCGAGATCGATGTTGGGGCCGGTCGCAAGGGGGTCGAGCTTCGTGCCGAGCTCGGTCAGGGGAGCGATCGCATGACGGGTGCGTCGTCCGAACTGCAGCTCGAGCCATGGGCTGTTGAGCATGATCGCTGTGGCCCGGCCCGGGTTTCTGTCAGCCCAGAGGCTCAACACCAGGCCGCCCGTCGAATGACCGAACAGCACCAGCCGCCTGGGATCATCGGCCTCTTCCTTCATGATGTCGAGGGCCGCACCGATCTCCTCGTCGTATGCCGCGAGGTCAGCAACATGCCCGAGCACCTGTCCCTTGCGAAGGCTACGGCCATATCGGCGCAGGTCGAGCGCGTAGAATCTGGCACCTCTACTCGCCCAGTACTCCGCGAGACGGCGCTGAAAGAAGTAATCCGACCATCCGTGCACGTACAGCACGTCGACGTCTTCGAACATGCGCCGCTTCTGAAACAGTCTGCGACGCCTGGGCAGGTGGCGGATGAGTGTGGCGACCGGTGCGCCATCAACGCCCTCGACTTCGGATCGCAGCGGGATCGTCTGCTGCTCGTACCCATCACCGAGGATGTCGGGCTGCCACCTCGCTTCCATGCAGCCAATCTAGCAACGCCGCTGTGCGGTGAGGGGTAGCCTTGCGATGATGACAGGCACCGGGGAGACTCCAGCAGGCAAGAGCACAGCGTTCACACCAGAACAGCGGGGGCTGCTGCCGGTGCTGCTCATTCCGGCGTTCATGAGCCTGCTGGCTGTCTCGAGTGTCAATGTCACGCTGCCGGCCCTCGACGAGTCGCTGCAGGCTGGGCCGAGCGGGCTGCAATGGGTCATCTCGGGCTACGCACTGACGTTCGGCGTGCTGCTGGTCGCAGCCGGTCGTGCTGGCGACGTGTTCGGTCGCGGCAAGCTGTTCGTCCTGGGCCTCGGCCTGTTCGGGCTCGGCTCGCTCGCCTCCGGCCTCGCTCCCGACATCCTCACGCTCAACCTCTGCCGCGTGCTCATGGGCGTCGGCTCGGGCCTACTCAGCCCCCAGATCACCGGCATCATCCAGCAGTACTACCAGGGCGTGCAACGCGGCAAGGCCTTCGGGCTCTTCGGCGGCGTCGTGGGTGTCTCTGTTGCGATCGGTCCTGTACTTGCAGGCGGGCTCATCACAGTCTTCGGCGACGAGTGGGGCTGGCGCTCGTCATTCCTCATCAACGTGCCCATTGCGGTGTTCGCCATCATCGCCGGATTCAAGACGCTGCCTGCGTCGGCATGGCACGGCATCCCGGCCTCCGACCCCACATCAACCCAGCCCATCCGACTCGATGCAGACCCGAAGAAGCCGCGCGCAGACTTCGACCCACTCGGAATGGTGATGCTGACGCTTGCGATTCTGCTCGTGATGCTGCCGTTCGTCGAGGGCGGGGCCGGGGCCTGGATCTGGTGGTCACTTGTTGCAGGCGTCGTGCTGCTGGTCGCGTGGGTGCTGTGGGAGCGGCGCTACAAGGCTCGTGGCCGTGCGCCGATGGTCGACATGGCCCTGTTCCGCACACGATCGTTCGCTTCGGGCTCGCTGCTGATCTCACTGTACTTCCTGGGCTACACGAGCGTCTGGATCCTCGTCGCCCAGTACATGCAGATCGGGCTCGGTCACAGCGCACTCGCGGCCGGCATGATCGGTCTGCCGTCGGCGCTCGCGGGTGCCGTGGTCTCGCCGATCGCAGGCAGATACGTCATGGCAATCGGCCGCAAGATGGTGCTGATCGGCCTGCTGGTCGGCATCGCTGGCCTGCTCGGCAGCGCGTTCGTCGTATTCCTGCACGAGACTGCCGGCGGCAGCGAATGGCTGCTGCTCGGCACGCTCATGCTGCTCGGCATCGGGCAGGGCCTCGTCGTCTCGCCCAACCAGACGCTCACGCTGGCGGATGTGCCGCTTGCGTACGCGGGCAGCGCCGGCGGAATCCTGCAGACCGGCCAGCGTCTCGGCACTGCGATCGGCATCGCGGTCATCACCGGCATCGCCTTCAGCGTCGTCGCGACAAGCGGTTGGGACGAAGGATTCATCTACGGTCTGTTGGTCATTGCGGCCATCGCGTTCGCGGCCACCGCAGTGGCAGTGGCCGACCTGCTGCTCAGTCGACGCTCACGGCGTCGGTAGCGACGTCTGATCATAGACTCGCAAGCCTGACGCTGCCACCCTCTGGTCTTGCAGCTCCGGTCGCGGGAGGCTGAGCACAAGGTAAGAAGGAGGCGACATGAACTCGCTCGCGAGGTGGTTCACTGCCACGCTCGTTGCGGTTGCAGCGATCACGTTCCTTGCTGGGTGCGGGATGCGCATCCCATCTGACCCGGGAGGCACACTGACCGAAGTCACCGGTGGCACGCTGCGAGTCGGCGTCTCGCACACGCCCGGGCTCATCGAAGCGACCGGTGATGGCATAGAAGGACCCCTTGTCGCCACGGTCGAGAGCTTCGCCGAAGAGCACGACGCTACCGTCGAGTGGACGGTGCAGAGCGAGGAACAGCTCGTCGGTCTGCTGCAGCAGGACGAGATCGACCTGGCCGTAGGCGGATTCACAGAGGAGTCGCCATGGACAGGCATGGTCGGGATGAGCCGGAGCTATTCGCTGCCGGGCACGCCGCCAGAGACGAAGTGCGTGATGCTCGTGCAGCTGGGCGAGAACGAGTTTCTGACGGCACTCGAGACATTCCTGGACGACGAGGTGAAGTCATGACCACCGCGGGCTCCAAGCAGGAGAAGCACGAGTACCTGCCCGATGAGCAGAAGCAGGCGCTGCGCAAAGCCGTGCGCTGGCAGCTGTTCACCATCGGCTACACGATCTGCACGATTGCTGTCGTGGCCCTTGTGATGGGCAACTCCCAGGCGATGAAGACGGCCTGGGTCGAAGACATGCTGTCGCTCCTGCCGCAGCTCGCCTTCCTCGTCTCGATCCTGGTGGTGCGCCGCAAACCGACCCGTCGCCATCCGTACGGATGGCACCGTGCCGTAGGGGTCGGTCACCTCATCGCGGGTGTCGCGTTGCTGGCGGTGGGCGGAATGCTCGGATTCGAAGCGGTCTCCGGCCTCGTCAAGGTCGAGAAGGCGACGATCGGCACACTCGACCTCTTCGGGCACACCGTCTGGCTCGGGTGGCTCGCGATCGCGGTCATGGTGCTGATCATCATCGGGCCTCTCATCTACGGCCCGGCAAAACTGAAGCTCGCTCCCAAGCTGCACAACAAGATCCTGTTCGCCGATGCCGACATGGCGCAGGCCGACTGGCACACCAACGCGGCGTCGATCGTGGGTGTGCTCGGCATCGGCCTCGGACTCTGGTGGCTCGACGGCGCCGCAGCGACGTTCATCGCACTCGGCATCATGTCTGACGGCGTGCGAAACGCGATGGCAGCGCTTGCCGACCTCATGGACCAGCGAGCTCGCACGGTCGACGGCAAGAAGCCGCATCCGCTTGCCGGCGAGATTGTCGAGTGTGCGCGTTCAGCAGACTGGGTCGCGGATGCCGCAGTGCGTGTTCGCGATGAGGGCCAGGTACTGCATGCCGAGGTGTTCGTGAAGCCGAAGAGCGATGAAGTGACACTTGAACAGGTCGGAGATCTGGTCGACGAGATCATCGAGATCGATTGGAAGGTGCACGATGTCGTAGTCGTGCCGACAGGGGATCTGCCAGACATCGCCGATGACGGACGACGCGGAGGCTGACCACGTCGGGCACTACCCCGGGGTGCGTGTTGAAGTCAAGGCCATGCGTGGCGACACGAGACTGCCTAGGCTCGGGACTGAGCAGAGCGCTCACACCCTTCGCCGGGTGCAGCAAGAGGAGGCCAAGATGGCACAGTTCTCTGACCGCAACGAAGAGATCGACGAGGAGCAGGAGCTCGTGACCGACGATCACCGAAGCGCTCCTGCAGAGCGGCCTGCCGTCGAGCCCGAGGCTCCTGACGAGGAGCTGCCGCTCGAAGAGTCTCGAGCCCTGCAGGACAGCGACCAGGTCGGTGTGACTGCGACTCCTGAGGAGCGTCGTCCTGACCTGTTCGATGACCACGGACGCATCAGTCCTGAAGAGGACACCGCTTGAGATCACAGGACGTGGCGTCCGGCGTGCGCACCTTCGGCATCGAGGAGGAGTATCTCCTGCTCGATGCTGAGGACGGCATGCCGGTCGACCTGGCTGCAGCGCTCATCCGCACACTGCCATGGCAGCAGGAGCGAGCAGATCGTGAGTTCTTCGACAGTCAGCTCGAGACGTCGACCCACGTCTGCCACACCGCTGCCGAGGCCCTGTCGAGTCTGCAGTCGTTTCGCAGTGAAGCGGCTGGGGCGGCTGCAGAGCACGGGGCTGTGGTCGCCGGAACCGCTCTTCCGCCTGTGGGAGGCGATCAGGTCGGCACGATCACTCCCAAGCTGCGGTACCGAATCCTGCAGGCTGAGATGCGAGAGGCAGGCGCCTACCACTACGCCAGCGGCATGCATGTGCACGTAGGCGTCCCCTCGCCCGATGTCGGCGTCGAAGTGCTGGCGAGGCTGGCTCCGTGGGCGCCTGTTCTGCTCGCGATGAGTGCGAACTCGCCCATCTGGAACGGTCAGCCGACTGGTTTCGCGAGCTGGCGACATCTGATGGGTCAGCACTGGCCCATTGCCGGATACCCCCCCGGAGTTCGCCAGCGCAGATGAGTACCAGCACACGATCGACCAGCTGGTGGGCAGCGGAGTGCTCATGGACAAGGGCGTCGTGACGTGGGTCGCGAGGTTGTCTGAGCGATACCCGACCGTTGAGCTGCGCATCGCTGACGTGCAGCTTGAAGCAGAGGATGCCGTCGCATTTGCGGTATTCGTCAGGGCGATCGTCGATCAGTGCCTCGTCGATGTCGAGCAGGGGGTGTCGCGTCCGAATCTGACGCCTGGCTTGGTGAACGGTGCGATCTGGATTGCCGCGCGATACGGGCTGAGTGATCAGCTTGTCGATCCGCTGCTGGCCGAGCGCCTGCCGGCGTTCGATGCTGTGGCGCGCGCTGTCGACTATGCCGCGAGGTCGCTCGAGCAATCGGGCGACCGCGCCAGAGTGGACGAGTGGATTGACCGGATGCGCACAGGCGGCACACCAGCGCAGCGGCAGGTCGCACAGTTTGACGCCGGCGGCATCACAGCTCTGCTCGCCCTCTATCGAGACGGAACACAGAAAGCGGACGGCGGCGATGGCGAAGCATCTGCCGATTACGCGTGAACCTGCCGACGACGGCTTTATCTACCGCCGAAGAGGCAGACGCGTCACCGCGGCAGACGAGCTTGACCGGCTTGAATCGCTTGCAGTGCCCCGGCCTGGACTGACGTCGAGATCGCTGCTTCCTCGAGAGCCAAGGTGCTGGCGAGAGGCATCGATGATGCAGGGCGGGCACAGAGCATCTACGGCTCCGCATGGCGTCGACGACGCGACCGTGAGAAGTTCGACCGCACGCTCGAATTTGCTCGACTCCTGCCCAAACTGCGCTCCCGAGTCGATCGAGACCTCCGACGGACCAAGGTCAGCAGCGATCGTGTCATCGCGTGCATCCTTCGACTGATCGACCTCGAGCTCTTTCGCGTCGGCAGCGCCGTGTACGCGAAAGAGCATGACAGCTTCGGCGTCACGACGCTCCGCCAACGGCATGTGCGTGTGAGCGGAGCGACCGTCCTGGTTGACTACGACGGCAAAGGCGGCCAGCGTCATCGCCGCACGGTGCGAGACAGACGCATTGCGCGCACCGTCAGCCGACGGGGATCTATTCCGATTCCTTGATGCGAGGGAGGAGCGCACAGCGTCGGCAGTCGGCGTGTGAACAACTACGTGCAGGACGTCATAGGGGAGCAGTTCTCGGTCAAGGACTTCCGCACGTGGGGCGCGACTGTCGACGCGGCGTCAGGAATCCTGGCGATTGAGTCTGAGGCCTCGGGTGCGGAGGCCGACGACGCTGTCAGGGGAGTCGTCGCTGCGGTTGCGGAGCGCCTCGGCAATACGCCAGCCGTGGCGCGGTGCTCATACATCGATCCGCGCGTCCTCGACGCCGAAGGCAGTGCCGACGCCTACGCCGAAGTGCGGCGTCGCCGCAGCAGAATGCGGGAGCGGCGCAACCAGAGTGTTGAAGAGCAGTGCGCCATCGCACTTCTGGAGCGGATGGCGCACTGACGATCGCGTGCTGTCGTCAGTCATCTCGACCTCCTCTGTTCAGTGCCGCCGCTGCGGCTCCCAACCAGACTCTGTGAAGCAAACAGTGCGCACAAGTGCCTTGCCAGCGAATGGGCCCGTGGCCTAACCTCGGCGGCCGCACCCGGCGAGGATAGTCGCAGAATCCTGGCGTGTCCAGGGGGTCGTGCCCAGGCAGAAGTGTTCCTAGTCTCGAGGCACAGCAATCGGAAGGAGCAACCGACATGAGCGACGAACCGAACCAGCTGAAAGACCCTGAGATGTACGAGAGCCTGCGCGACGACGGAGCGTCGAAGGAGAAGGCCGCCCGCATTTCGAATGCCGCCGCCCGTGAGGGGCGAGACGAGGTGGGTCGCCGTGGAGGCGAGGCCGAAGACTACGACGAGCGCACTGTGGAAGAGCTGCAGGATCGCGCCAAGGAGCTCGGCATCACCGGCTACTCAGACATGAAGAAGGACGAGCTGATCCGCGAACTGCGCGATCACTGACCCAGGCAGCTGAGAGGAGCATCCGATGACCCCGAACACTGACCCTCGAACCAAGTACACGCAGCCGCCGATGCCTGAACAGCATCAGGATCCGCAGCCCGGTGACACGGCGCGGATGACTCCGGCACCCGATCACGGCGAGGAGACCTATCGAGGCAGCGGCCGGCTGTCGGGTCAGCGGGCGCTCATCACGGGCGGTGATTCGGGCATCGGTCGCGCTGTGGCAATCGCATATGCACGCGAGGGAGCCGATGTCGCGATCTCGTACCTTGCCGAAGAGCAGGAGGACGCAGCTGCGACGAAGAGCCTCGTTGAAGAAGCAGGCCGCACCTGTGCGACACTGCCCGGTGACCTTCGCAACGAGCAGGACTGCATCGATGCGGTCGAGAAGACTGTTGCTGAACTCGGCGGCCTCGACGTGCTGGTGCTCAACGCGGGCACGCAGAGTGAACGGGCACCCGACGCACAGATCGACCGTGACGAGGTTCTGAACGTGTTCACGACCAATCTGGTGGCACCCATGGTGCTCATGCGAGAGGCGGCACCTCATCTGGAGCCGGGATCGAACGTGATCGTCACCGCATCGATCCAGTCGTTCAACCCCTCACCGGATCTTCTCGACTACGCCATGACGAAAGCGGCGCTCGTGGCATTCACGAAGGCGCTCGCTGAACAACAGGGCAAGCGCGGAGTGAGGGTCAACGCCGTTGCACCGGGTCCGATCTGGACTCCCCTGATTCCAGCCACAGGCTGGGACGAGAAGGTCGTGCACTTCGGCGAGGACACACCGCTCGGTCGCCCGGGGCAGCCCGCCGAACTCGCCGGCGCCTACGTCTACCTCGCCTCTGAAGAGGCCTCGTACGTCTCTGGCGCAGTCGTGCCCGTCACAGGCGGCAAGCCCCTATGAACTCCTGCGGGTCGCCTTTCCCTTGCGCGGTGCATCGGCGATCCGCAGGCCGACTCGTGTTCCGGCCTGTGCGCGCATCTCGTCAAGCCACTCCTGGTCGAGCTCGGGCGTCGTCCGGTCGTCGAACTCGAAGACCACGTCGGTCGACGGATGCAGCCAGACGCTTCGCTGCTGACCGTCGCTGATCCAGGTCAGGCCGAACGACTCCTGGTGGTTGAATTTGCTGAAGACAATCGACCGAAGGTGCGCGAGCACGAGGTCGTCGAACTCGTAGGCTGGCGAGCTGCCGTAGTAGAGGCGTCCCATAACCGTCAGCGAGACGCGGCGTGCGCCTCTGCCTCCTTCTCGGAGACGATGACAAGCCCACGTGTGCTGTTCGACATGTCGTGCAGCACCTGCACCCAGGTCTCATTCAATGCGGGTGCTCGGCTGCCAGAGAACCTGAAGCCGAGGGGGATGCTCGGAGTCATCCACAGCGAGATTCGGCCGCTGCCACGCTCGGGCGGCATCACCCAGCTGAGCAGAAAGCTCTCCTGCTTGCGCAGCTTGGCCGTGATGGCGACTTTCGCATGGGCGAGAGTGCGGTCGTCGAACTCATAGTCATGCGAGTCGTACAAGAGGTAGCCCATGGCGTAATCATGCCATGCAATCATGGTCGTTGGGACGCCAATTGTCCTCATCAACTCTATGGCGAATTATGAGGCGAAGACATGACTGAACGACTGCGCTGGGCGATTGTCGGAGCAAGCTGGATCGCGGGCGACCGGGTGATCCCGGCGCTGAAGGCCACGGGTCAAGAGGTGGTCGCTCTGGTGACCTCGAGCGGTGAGCACGGAGCAGCGTACGCAGCAGAGCATGACATCGCAGAGGTGTTCACAACCCTCGACGTCATCGACGCAGACCGAATCGACGCGGTGTACATCGGCAACCTCAACGAGCAGCACCGCCCCTTCGCCGAGAAGGCGGCCGCCAAGGGCTGGCACGTGCTCGTCGAGAAGCCGATGGCTGACTCGCTCGAAGACGCTGAGGCGATCGTCATGGCCTGCAGCGCCGCCGGCGTGACGCTCGCAGTGAATCATCATCTGGTCGCTTCCGGTGCTGTGCAGAAGGTGCGCGAACTCATCGACGGGGGAGCAGTGGGTGAGCTCCGAGCCGTGCGCGTCAGCCACGCCAAGCTCCTGCCCGAGTTCCTTCGCACATGGCGTATCGGCGACGACGCTGGTGCCGGAGTGATTCCCGACCTGACCCCGCACGACGCATCCGTCGTCAATGCCCTGATCGGCTGGCGACAGCTCACGCGCGTGAACGCCTCTGGCGTTCGGCAGAGCGGATGGCCGGGCTCGTCAGTCGACGCCATGGCGGCAACGCTGGTGTTCGACGACTCGCTGCTGGTGACGCTGCACGACGCGTTCACGACGCCATTCGCCCAGACCGGAGTCGAGGTTCTGGGTGAACACGGTGCCATCTGGGCACAGGACCTCATGGATCCCGACCCCATCGCGCGCATCCGTCTGACGACAGCAGACGGTGAAGTCGAGGTGCCGTACGAAGCACGTGACGTCTACGAGGCGACCGTGGAAGCGTTCGTGGGTGCGGCGAGCGGCGAGGGTACTGCATTCGTCGACGGAACCGATGGCCTGGCAGCGGCTCGCATAGCCTTTTCGGTTGAGCAGGCGGTCACTGAGTAACGATTCAGCATCACACAAAACCCCCGATCAGAGCCATGTATCGGGCCGTGAACATGTGCATATTCCCGGTCGCTCACCTTGAATTGACTATGAGTCGTTGTTAGCCTTGCACAGTTGAGCTTTATCTCTCTGCTCTGAAAGTTCTGTGTACCTCGCGCTTGCTCCATGACTGAGCTGGCTTCGTCTGGGTTACTGGCCTCGCACTCCTTCGTGTTTTCGGCCTGTGCTTCATTCCGTCTTTTAGCGTGAGCGTGCACAGCGAGAGCCGAGTACCAGTGAACCGCATGCATGCTAGGAGTTGAAGTCGGGTATGTCACAAACTGAACCGCCAGAGCGGGCTGAGGCCGCGCCAGCGGAAGATCGGCGGCGGCCCGACGGCCCCGCGATCAAGGTCGAAAACGTCTACAAGGTCTTCGGACGCCGCGGCAAGGACGCGGTGCGACGCCTCAAAGACGGTGACTCACGCGACCAGGTCTCGTCGCTGGGAGTCGCAGCGGTAATCGACGCCGCATTCCAGGTCGAGCAGGGCGAGATCTTCGTGGTCATGGGCCTCAGCGGATCAGGCAAGTCGACGCTGATCCGCATGCTGAACGGCCTGAACGACTCGACCGACGGTCAGGTCACGGTCTTTGGCTCGAACGTTGTCGGCCAGCAGAAGACCGAGCTTCGTCGCATTCGTCGCGAGCACCTCTCGATGGTGTTCCAGCACTTCGCACTGCTGCCGCACCGCACGGTGATCGACAACGTGGCGTACGGACTCGAGATCCAGGGCGTCAGCAAGACCGAGCGCCTCGAGCGCGCAGCCCACTGGATCAACAAAGTGGGACTCGGCGGTTGGGAGAACCACTTCCCGGACGAGCTCTCGGGCGGGATGAAGCAGCGTGTCGGCCTTGCACGCGCCTTTGCCGCCGACACCGACATCCTGCTGATGGACGAAGCCTTCTCGGCACTTGACCCGCTCATTCGCCGTGAGATGCAGGAACAGCTCAAGGATCTGCAGCAGGAGCTCGGCAAGACGATCGTCTTCATCACCCATGACCTGAACGAGGCCATGTTCCTCGGCGATCGGATCGCAGTGATGCGTGACGGCAAGATCGTCCAGGTCGGAACACCGAACGACATCCTGACCGACCCGGCAAACGACTACGTCGCACAGTTCGTGCAAGACGTCGACCGTGCACGCGTGCTCTCTGCAGCCGACGTCATGGAGCGTCCCCAGGCTGTCGTTGCGGCCAACGCCGGTCCGCGCGCTGCACTTCGCACGATGCGCGACCTGCAGACCTCGGCGAGCTTCGTCACCAGTCGTGATCGTAAGCTGCTCGGAGTCGTGTTCGCCGCCGACGTGCTGCGACTCGTGCGCAAGGGAGCCGACACACTCGAAGGTGCGCTGCACCCGACACCGGCGTTCGTCGCAGAAGACCAGCTGATCGTGAACGTGCTCGAGATGGCCGTCGACAGCCCTCTGCCCGTCGCAGTAGTCGACGCAGAAGAAAGACTCGTCGGCGTCGTGCCGCGAGTCACGCTGCTGGCGGCGCTCGCCAGCACAACGCCCGAAACCGATCAGGTCGACATCATCGTGCCGCCTGATCCCGTCTCTACGGCCGACATCAACGCCGCCCTTGAGGCGACTGCAGACTCCGGGGAGGTGTCGCGATAATGGACATGGACTGGATGCGCCTTCCTATCGGCGAATGGGCCGAGGTTGTCGTCGATTGGATGACCACGTACCTCGACGGACTCTTCAGTGTGTTGCGTTCGATTTTCGACGGCATGAACGAGGGTCTCGTGTGGGTGTTCATGACGCCCCCGTTCTGGGTCATCATCCTGGCGATCGCCGTCATCTCGTTCTTTGCGAAGGGCTGGAAACTCGCAGTCGGCACCATCATCGGACTCCTGGTGATCGTCTCGGTCGACCAGTGGGAGAACGCGATGAACTCGCTCTCTCTTGTGCTGGTCGCCACGATCATCGCGCTCGTGATCGCGATCCCGCTCGGCATCCTCGCCTCGAAGAGTGATATCGCTTCTCGCATCATCCGACCAGTGCTCGACTTCATGCAGACGATGCCAGCATTCGTCTACCTGATTCCAGCCATCGTCATCTTCCGAGTCGGAGTGGTTCCCGGAATCGTTGCCACCATCATCTTTGCTATGGCACCGGCCGTCCGACTCACTGAGCTCGGCATCCGAGGCGTCGACAAGGAGGTTGTCGAAGCCGGTTACGCGTTCGGCTCGAAGTCGGGGCGCATCCTGCGTCAGATCCAGCTGCCGCTCGCGATGCCGAGCATCATGGCTGGCATCAACCAGGTCATCATGCTGGCGCTGTCGATGGTCGTCATCGCCGGTATGGCCGGCGCCGGTGGCCTCGGTCAGGATGTCTATTCGGCCGTCCAGCGCATCGACATCAAGCTCGGTGCCGAATCCGGCCTTGCGGTGGTCATCATCGCGATGATCCTCGACCGCATCACTGGCGGTTTCGGCAACCGCAAGCGGAAGGCCACCGGCCCCCGCAAGGTGGCTGCAGCTGACTCGACCGAAACAACTGCGTCGGTGCCTGCAAAGACTGCCTGACCTCAATGAACTGGCCGGGGCATCCCGGTCGTACTCCCCAACAACTACGCATGCGTGGAAGGAAAGGAACAATATGATCAAGAAGAAGAACCTCACACGGGTCCTCGGGCTCGGCCTTGCGGCCGGACTCGTGCTGACCGGATGCTCGTCAGCCGGTGGCGACGGCGACGGCGACAGCAACGGCGGCGACGAGGGCGAGAGCAAGGAAATCAGCATCGCAGTCTTCAACGGCTGGGACGAGGGCATCGCAGCCAGCGAGCTGTGGAAGGCGATCCTCGAAGAGCAGGGCTACGAAGTCGAGCTCGAGTACGCTGACCCGGCAGCCGTCTACCTCGGTCTCACCGAGGACGACTATGACGTCACCCTCGACACCTGGCTGCCGATCACGCACGCCACCTACATGGAGAAGTACGGCGACAAGCTCACCGACCTCGGTGCATGGAACGACGAGGCTGCCCTCACCTTCGCAGTGAACGAAGACGCTCCGATCGACTCGATCGCTGAGCTCGCTGAGAACGCTGACCTGTTCAACAACGAGATCATCGGCATCGAGCCGGGAGCCGGTCTGACCGAGACGACCGAAGAGGCGGTCATCCCGACGTATGGTCTGGAAGACATGGACTACACGATCTCGTCGACTCCGGCTATGCTCGCTGAGCTGCAGAGCGCAACCGACAACGGCGAGAACATCGTTGTGACGCTGTGGCGCCCGCACTGGGCGTATGACGCGTTCCCCATCAAGGACCTCGAAGACCCCGAGGGTGCACTCGGAGACGCTGAGGGCATCCACGCCGTCGGCAGCAACAACTTCGAGACCAACTTCCCCGAGGTCAACGAGTGGCTGACAAACTTCGAGATGTCGTCTGACCTGCTCTACTCACTCGAGAACGTCATGTTCAACGAGTACGACGGTGACGACTACGGTCCCATCGTTGAGCAGTGGATCTCTGACAACCAGGAGTACGTCGACGGCCTGACCGCTGGCTCGGGCGAGTAATCGTCTGAACAGCATCAGCTGAAGACAGGGGCGGGGGAGCTGAGGCTCTTCCGCCCCTTTCGCGTGCCCGGATGCGGTGGTCGGGTCAGTCGTGCAGGTGCTGTTCGTGACGAGCGTGACGGATGGGCTCGAGCTGAATCGTGCAGTGCTCGGTGTCGAAGTGCTCGCTCAGGCAGGCGTGCAGCTCGTCGAGGATCTCGTGGAAGGTGCGGCTCGACCAGGTGGACTCGTCGACGATGACGTGGGCTGAGAAGGCATTGACGCCAGAAGTGATCGTCCAGGCGTGCAAGTCATGAGCGTCCACGACGCCCGGAACCGACTTGATGTGCTCGCGTGTGGCCTCCATGTCGAAGCCCTTGGGAGAGGCCTCCAGCAACACTCGCAAGACGTCACGCAGCAGGCTGTACGCCCGCGGTGCGATGAGCACTGCGATGAGGATCGACGCGAGCTGGTCGACGATCATCCAGCCGGTGAACAGGATGATGACGCCAGCGATGATCACCGCAACCGAGCCCAGCAGATCACCCAGCACCTCTAGGTAGGCGCCGCGTACGTTGAGGCTCTCCTTCTGCGCGGACTGCAGGATGAGCAGCGAGACCAGGTTTGCGACTGCGCCGATGACCGCTGCGAGCAGCATCGGCGTCGACTGCACTTCGACTTCGGTGCCGAAGCGCTTGATCGCCTCGATGAAGATGAACACGGCGATGACGCCCAGGATGATGCCATTGGCGAGGGCTGCGAGCACTTCGACGCGCATGAGGCCGAACGTGCGCTTCGAGGTTGCGGGCAGCGTCGCCAGCACGCTCGCGACGAGAGCGATGAAGATGCCTGTCGCGTCGGTGAGCATATGCAGCGAGTCGGCCAGCAGGGCCAGTGAGTTCGAGATCAGGGCACCGACGACCTGCACTACGAAGACGCCGAGCGTGATGGCGAGCACCCAGATCAGCCGCTTGCGGTGCCTGCCGGTTGCCGTTGCAGGGCCCTCGAGGCCGTGGCTGTGGCCGGAGGAGTGGGCGGATGCGGTGCTCGGCCGGGCAGGGTGCCCCGAGCTGAACTCGGGGTCGCCGGCAGGTGCGCCGTCACTCTTGCCTGATGTCGCCATGAGCCCTCCCTGCTGCAGGATAGCAGGCTCTTCCCGGTTCGTGGTGATGGGGAGCGTCGCGTCGTTGACGTAGAACGGCT
>NZ_FUHU01000002.1 GCF_900163565.1 Agrococcus casei LMG 22410 | reverse complement strand
GGCTCTTCGCGGTTCGTGGTGAATGACCCTGCTGTGGCGGGTATTCACGCTACGGTTCTCGCGGCGCTGGTGAGCAGGATACGCGTCCGGTAGTTCTCCGCGTTGCGGAATCCGCGGCCGGTGCGTTTGATGTTCTTGATGCCGGTGTTGCCCGCTTCGACCTTCGCGGTGGTTGCGCCGGTGACGATGAGGACCTCGATGGCGTCCCACCAGGTCACGACGGTGTCGTAGAGCTTCGTGGCCTCGGGCATGTTCGCGATCTGGACGAAGTAGCCCATCCGCATCCGCTCCTGCCAGGCCTGGGCGAGAGTGTCGGTGGCCAGCAGGCGTCGGAGCTGCTCCTTGATGCCCCAGGAGGCCGAGAGCTCGTCGGTGGGGTCGTCGGTGCGGAACACCCTCTCCAACCGCTCCCACGCCCTCGGGGTCAGGGTGTCGCCGCCGCGCAGCAGCAGCATCCGGTGGGCCCAGGCCGGGTCGTCCTTGCGGCCCCGACGACCGCGATGGGTGCGGGCCAGGCGCTGCCTGACGGTGGTGACCATGTCGTTCCCGAGCTTGACCAGGTGGAACTTGTCGACCGAGACCGCGGCGCGAGGCAGCCAGGTCCGCAGCGCCTTGCGGAACGCGGCCGAGGGATCGATCGCGACGATCTCGATCCGCTCCCGCCACTGCTCAGAGCGCTGCGCGAGCCAATCCCCGACGGCCCTGGAGTCCCGGCCGTCGACGATGCCGAGGACCTGCCCGGTGGCCAGGTCGACCAGCGTCGTCATCCACGGCTCGAACCGTCTCCAAGCGCCCTCGTCGGTGCGGAACCAGCGCACTGACCGGTAGCGGTGCTCATCGACCCCCAGACGCCTGACCCGCACGTCGTCGACGTCAGGCAGGACCACTGCGGCGGCGCTGAGGGCGGCCTGGACCAGCCACCACGAGACGCCGTGGGCCCGGGCCACCTCGGAGGCTGCACGGCCGGAACGGATCACGGCAGAGACGACCTGGTCCCGCAGTCGGGTCGTCGAGCGTGCGTATCGCGGGATCTGCTCGGTGGCCTCGGCGAACGTGCCCCGGGCACAGGCCGGCTCCAGACAGAACCAGCGCCGCTTGGCCCACACCACCACCGCTGCGCCAGCGACGGGAACGTCCCGGACCTGCTGTGACCGGCGGGAATGGACCTTCGTCGCCAGCACGCCGCAGGACGGACAGCCCGGCGGGACGGTCGAGGCGATCACCACCCGCCGGCCCCCGTCGGGCAGGTCGACGGCATCGATGACGCGGTAATTGGGCAAGTTGAAGATCGTGCTCGCAGCATCACGCTGCGAACCAGTACTCTCGTGCACAGGCTCGTGGTCCTCTGAGATTCGGATGTCTTGACAACACCCATCACAGCAGGACCACGAGCCGTTCTACGTCAACGACGCGACGCTCCCCATCACCACGAACCGGGAAGAGCC
>NZ_FUHU01000010.1 GCF_900163565.1 Agrococcus casei LMG 22410 | reverse complement strand
GATCAGCTGGTGGGAATCAAATAGCGCGAGTCTCCATCAGACCCAGGGCGCTTCATAGTCCGCATGGGATTGCGTGTTGTAGCGGCATTTTTGCTAAGAGCTACGCGACTATTGACCCATTTGGACGCGCATTGGGAGAGCGGTTATCTGCAGGATGGCCATGTCGTCTTGGAAGCCTTTACTCGCGCTCATCCACTGGCCCTGATACGCCAGGTGCTTCTGCCTTATGATTCATTTGATAGCTGAAAAATAAGTCATCCGTGGGAGAAGTACGTGCTCGAGGCAAAGGCAAAAGCTAGGTTCACTAAAATTGCTGGATCAGCACTCATAATTTCGAGTCTGTTGCTCACATCGGCATGCGCAGACACTGACGCCAGCGTTGATGAACAATCGGAAGTGGTGGAGGCATCAGAGTCCACAGAAGAATCCCCATCAGCTGACGAGACCTTCCTAGAGGATCTCGTGGAAGCTTGGGTTGCTCGGTGGGACCTACTCACCGATCCGGAACAGGCGATACCAGTTGACGACTCGCAGTATGCAGAGAAATACAAGGCGCAGGTAGCAGAGGCTGTGGAACTTGAGCTTGACAAACTTGATCCCTATAGGGGTATTGAGTTCTCCGATGACGACCTCGGGGCACGCGCGGCAAACTACATCGGGCTCCTGGACGACAGCATGGATTCTCTCCAGTACATGAATGTCGACGACAGTAAGTACCAGAGCACTTGGTTTGAAATCTATGACCGTAGGACGATTGCGATATTGGAGTTTGTTGACGTTTACGAACTCGAAGTTCCCGAGCAGCATGCAAATGTCATCGTAGATATGCGATTAAATGCAGAGTTGGCTGAATCTAGGGGCGAGATTGAAGAGTCGCTAGCGGACGCCTTCTGCTCCTTGGATTGGTATCTGGTCGACTCTGGATACGGCTCCTTTGACTACGAGGCAAACGTTACCAATCCCTTGGACATCGACTTTTCGTCTGTGTGGGTTGATGTATCGCTGATTGACGCCGACGGCGTCAATCGCGGCACGGAGTTCTCATCCATCACTAACTGGCGAGCCGGCCAAACTGCATTAATTGAGCTCTACTTTCTAGACAGTCAGATCTCGAATTTTGACATTTCAGTGCAGTGGGAGACGTCTGACGGAGGTTACGGCGAGGCGTCATCCCTATGTGATTGAACTGCACGGTCAGTTGGAGCGCAGGGGCGGCGGTAGGTGAACTTGGATGCGTTCACGAGCTCATCTGAACCGCAGTGGCAGAAGCTACCGTGGCAATGCGAATCACTGCTCCAGGGTCATTTACGGGCGAGAAGTCTGGCAAAGTACTGTACTTTGCCAGACTTTTTCGACCTAACTGAGGAAGGTGGCTGGGCACCGCCCGCTACTCAGGCGGCAGCGACGGGCTCGTGTAGAGCACCCGGCCATCGCGCACCGCGGCATAGACCGACGCGAAGTCCGCTGGCGCCGGCGCACCATCTGCCTCGAGCACCGTCAGGTTCGCACGCCTGCCGACCTCTACGACACCGAGGTCGTCGCGGCGCATGAATTCGGCAGGCTCCGTGGTGAGAGATGCGAGCACTGCCCGCGCATCCATCCCCGCCTGCTCCATCGCCGCGAACTCGCCGCCCGTGTCTGTTGTGCTCATGTAGCCGACGTCGGTTCCGAACAGCACGCGCCCGCCGGCAGCGATGAAGCCGCGCAGCGCCTCGCGAATCGGCGCCAGATAGGTGTCGTCGTCGGTCACTGTGGCGGCGAACATGTGCAGCGTCGGCACCACCCGAATGCCGCGGTCAGCAGCCTCTCGCAGCAGCGCCGCGGTTCCCTCGGTCTCGTCGGGAAGGTGCGCCAGCGCATCCACACCTGCCAGCAGGGCGACTTCGGTGCCCTCGCGATTCGACGGATGCGCGAACACCCTGAAGCCTCGAGCATGCGCGGCGCGCACAGCAGCTCGAGCGACCGACACCTTCATCGGCTTCACATCGGTCGGGGTCACGTACGAGCCGGTGAACAGCTTCGTGATGCCAGCGCCGGCTGCGGCCTGCATGCGCACGGCAGTTGCAGCGCCGATGGGAGTCGACGGGCCCGGCATCGCCCAGTGCAGATATCGCGGAACATCGGCTGCGACATAGAACGGCATGCCCCGCCACGGACGGATGCCCGGCCCGGCAGTCACGATCTCGGGTCCGCGCAGGTCGTCGGTGTCGATGCGCTCGATGAGTGACTTGGTCGTCTTCGGCGACGACGCGAGATCGAGCACATTCGTGAACCCGCGGGCGAGCAGCATGTCATCGATGAACGGCTGCAGGTGATCGGCGGTGTCAGTCTTCGAGCGGTGCCAGGGGGAGCCCGTGAAGTGCACGTGACAGTTCCAGAAGCCGGCGGTGAGCACGCGGCCGCCGAGGTCGAACGAGAGGGTTCCGGCGGGAGGCTCGGCGCCGATTTCGGCGATGTGGCCGTCGCGCATCAGCACGGTGGTCGGCTCGCTCAGCTCAGCATCTGGGCGCGACCAGATTCGTGCACCTGTCAGCACGATGTCTGCGCTCATGAGACGAGCTTAGTGAGTCGTGGATGCCGGCGGGACGTGTTCACGAAAAGCCGGGATGCGGCGAGGAGCTTCACCGTGCGAGGATTTCGGCGGGCGGGGTGTGGTTTCGTGACGCCGCTGCGCGGCTTCTCATGACGCGGCGGCGCGGTTCGTCATGCCGCGACCGCCTCGCCACCGAGCCAGCCTGCGGGATTCGCCACGAGCATCCGCTCGACTGCCTCCGCGCCGACTCGATCCCGCAGGCGAGGCAGGTACCGCTCGCCCAGGTACTGCAGCCCCGGCATCCCGCCGTACGCTGCGTAGCGCGAAGCCCGCGCGACGTCGCCGCCGAGCAGCACCCGGTTCACACGGCGCTCGAGCACCGCTGCGGTCAGCTCGAGCAGCTCGGCATCAGAGCGAGTCTTGGGCCTGGCCATGCCGTCGTATCCGAGCCACGCACCGCGCGCCATCAGATCGTGGTGCAGCCCGGGGTCAGGGTCGCGATCGGCATGCGACAGCAGCACCCGCGACTCGGCCACCCCCAGTGCCGCGAAGCGGTCGAGCACCTCGTGTGCCGCCGTGCAGAACTCGAGATGCACGAGAACCGGCACCCCGGTCGCCTCGTGCACGGCACCGACGGCCTCGATGGTGGCCGACTCAGACTTCGTGATCTGCCAGTAGTCGATGCCGACCTTCGCGATGCCGGCCCGCACATCCGTCGGCGCACCGTCGACATCGCCAGCAGGAATCCCCTCGACGACATCTCGCATGAATGCTGCCGAGCGCTCCGCGGCAGACAGCTCGACAAGACCCCCGTAGTGCGCGTCGCGGTGCATGCCGGTGGCCGCGATCAAGTGCAGGCCGGATGCGCGCGCAACACGGGCGAGTGCGTTCGGCTGCCGTCCGAGCCCCAGGGGAGTCGCATCGACGACCGCGTCGAACCCGCTGCCGCGAAGCAGCTCGAACTCGCGAGTGCTCAGCGCCTCGTCGGCGAGCTTGTCGCCCGGTAGCAGCGGCGACACCTGAAAGGCGTGCTCATGCGCGTTCACGCGGCCGAGCTCAGCCACGGCGACGTCGCCCAGCACCGTGCGGGCGTGGCCGGGCTGGATGCGAGTCATGCCCTGGAGCCGTCTGCGATCTCAGCCAGGCGGTCGACGCGCTCGGGTGTCATCTCGACGTCGAACACCTCGCCGATCACCTGCGTCCAGCCGTGGATGAAGTAGCGCCAGCCGTCGTGCACGCTGAGCCCGCGCGGCTCCTCCTGCGTGCGCGCCTGCTGCAGAAACTCGAGCGAGCCGCGGTAGTTGAACTCCCACACGGTCGCATTCTCAGGAAACAGCACGCCCTCGGGCACGGGGGAGCCCGGGCGATCCTTGCCGAGGCCCGAGGCGTTGACCACGAGTGATCCCTCAGGCGCCTCCTGCAGCAGCTCGGCGGTGTCGGCGGCGGGTCTGGTCACGAGCAGGTCGGGGTCGGTGCCGCGCGCGGCGTGCACTTCGCGCAGGTGCTCGAGCCGCTCAGGCGAGGAGTCGGTCACGATGATGCGGCCGGGCAGGTCATCGCGCTCGGCCAGAGCCCAGCTCAGTGCGAGCCCAGCCCCGCCGGCACCCAGGATCACGGCGTCGCGGTCGCCGTCGAATCCGTCGGCGGCGAAGATCTCGTCGAGTGCGAGGCGTGCCGTCAGCGGGTCCTTCGCGTGGCCGAGCAGCCGCCCGTCGCGCTTCGAGATGCTCGAGACCTCGCTGCACGCGCGGGCGAAGTCGTCGAGCTCGTCGAACAGGTCGCTCGCCGCCTCAAACACCGACATCTTGTGCGTCGTGACGAGTGCGCCGCGGTGTTCGGGGTCGCCCTTGATGGCCTCGACGGCGGCGCGAAGCTCGGCAGCAGGTGCGTCGAGTGCGACATCGACCCCCTCGAGCGTCTGCGTCGGCAGGCCCAACTCAGCAGCCCATTCGGGAAAGATGCGCATGATCGACGACGACCCGGTGGTCACGCCGATGAACGCCATGCGCTCGGTCATGCTCGTGCCTTCTGCAGCGCAGCCGTGAACTCGCCGGCAACCGCTTCGATGCCGTCCCAGTCGCGCTCTGCGAGCCGTGCGCTCGAGACGAGGTCGCTTCCGGCTCCGACAGCCAGCGCCCCTGCAGCAAACCACTCGCCGAGGTTCTCTGCCGAGACGCCGCCTGTGGGCATGAAGTGCGCATCCCCGAACGGACCGCGCAGCGCCTTCAGCAGCGGCGGCCCGGCGAGCGCGGCCGGGAACAGCTTGACGACATGCGAGCCGAGGTCGAGAGCGGTCATGACCTCGGTCGGCGTCAGCGCGCCGGTCATGACGGTGAGGCCGGTTTCGAGCATCGCCTCGGTGACCGCGGGCACGGTTCCCGGCGAGACCAGAAACTGGGCTCCCGCATCGGCTGCCGCTTCGGCGCGCTCGGCCGACGTCACGGTGCCGGCGCCGATGTTGGCGCTGTCGCCGAACTCGGCGACCAGCTCGCGAATCGCGTCAGGTGCGCCGGGGGTCGAATACGTCACCTCGATGCCTGTGATGCCGCCGCGGATCAGTGCGCGAGCCGCTTCGATTGCATGCTCGGCATCGGGGGCTCGAAGCACGGCGAACACGCCTGTCTGCTGAACCTGCTGCAGTCTGTCTGTCACGATTGCTCCTTCATCTGACGGGGTTGGGCGGCACGCGGCCGTCGAGCACGGCGAGGGCGTTGTCGACGGCGATCGATCCCATGCCGTCGACCGCCTCGACGGTCTGCGCGCCGAAGTGGGGGGTGACCGTCACGCGGTCGGCGAGGTCGTCAGCCAGCAGCGGAGAGGCCGATCCAGCAGTGTCTCCGTGCAGCGTGTCTGCCGCGAACGCGCGAACCCGGCCGTCGCGCATCGCCGCAGCGAGCGCATCCTCGTCGACCAGGTCGGGGCGTGCGGTGTTCACCAGCACGATCGGATGCTGCAGTGCGGCGAGCCAGGCGGCATCGACGACCGTCTGGCCGCCAGGTGCGTGCAGCGAGACGATGTCGCTCTGCTGGCCGATGGTCTCGAGGGTGGCGCTGCTGACGCTGGCCGCTGCGCAGTCCTCGTCGCTGAGGAACGGGTCGTGCGCGATGACCGAGCTGCCGAAGCCGCTGAGCCGCTGCGCGACCCCGCGGCCGATGCGACCGAAGCCGACGAGGCCGACGCGCTGGCTGCCCAGCTGCCTGCCGCGGATGACGCTCCAGTCGCCCGAGCGCACGCCGCGGTCGCCCGCGGTGATCGAGCGCAGCGCCGTCAGTATGAGCGCGACGGTGTGGTCGGCGACAGCGTCGGAGTTGGCGCCCGGGGTGTTGGTGACGACGATGCCGCGCTCGCGGGCTGCCGCGACGTCGACCGCCTCGGTGCCGACGCCGTAGCGGGCGACGACCTTGAGGCCGGGGGAGGCGTCGAGATGCTCGGCGGTGACGGGGCCCGTGCCCGCGACCCAGGCATCGGCCTGGCCGAGGGCCTCGCGAAGCTCGTCGATCTCGTGACTCGACGGGCCGCGCAGCACCGTGTGGCCGGCCGCCGCGAGCTCTGCGGTGAGATCGCGATCGCCAGACCCGAATGAGCGGCTGGTTGCCAGAATGACTGCCATCTAGTTGTCTCCCTGATTCATCCAAGGCTCGAGTGCGTCATACGCACCCTGAAACCGTTCGAAACGCTCGCGGTATCGCTCGTGCGCCCGCGCATCCGGCGTGAACTCGGCGACTGCCTTCGACAGGCTGCGCGCTGGCGAGAAGTCGTCGGCCATGCCGAGTCCGACGAGGCCGACGACTGCGGCTCCGAGGCTGTTGGCCTCGCCGACGACGCTGCGCCGACGCACGGTCGCGCCCCACACGTCGGCCATGATCTGCAGCCACACGTCGCTCGCGGCACCGCCGCCGACTGCGTCGATGTGGTCGAACTCGTGCCCGCCGTCGCCGAATGCGCGCAGGCACTCGGCGAGGTTGAAGGCGACGCCCTCGAGCACGGCGCGGGTCATGTGTGCGCGGCCGTGGTGGCGGCCGATGCCGACGAACGCGCCGCGGGCATGGGTGTTCCACTTGGGCGAGCGCTCGCCCAGCAGGTACGGCAGAAAGTAGAGGCCGTCGGTCTCGGCGTCTTCTGTGCTCGCCTGGTCGACGAGGGCGTTCAGCGTGGCGCCCGAGGGGTCGGGCGAGAGCAGCTCGTTGATCCAGGTGGCGGATGCGCCGGCAGCCTGCATCGTCGCCGTCGGAACCGTCAGCCCCGGCACGACATGCTCGAACGTGAAGGTGCGCATCGACGGGTCGAGCAGCGGCTTCTCGGCTGCGAACGAGATCCACGACGAGGTGCCCATGGCGATGTACGCGCCGTCTTCTGGTGCCACGACGCCTGCTCCGACCGCCGCGATCGGGCCGTCGCCGCCGCCCATGACGATGCGGGTGTCGCGGCTGAGGCCGGTGGCATCAGCGGCTGCCGCAGTGAGGGTGCCGACCACGTCGGTCGACTCGAGGATCTCCGGAAGTAGCGCCGGGTCGATGTCGGCTGCCGCAAGCGTCTCCCGCGACCACTCGCCCTTGGTGATGCCGTACGCGTTCGTTGCCGACGCATCCGACCGGTCTGTCGCCAGGCGACCCGTCAGGCGATGGATCACGTAGTCCTTCGCGACGCACACGTGCCGCACCTTCGCGAACGTGTCGGGCTCGTTGTCGCGCACCCACATGACCTTCGCGAGCGTGTAGGTCGGATTGATGCGGTGGCCGTGCAGGTTGTACGCGGCCTGTTCGCCGAGTCGCTCGTTCAGCTGGTCTGCCTGTGCGGATGCGCGAGTGTCGGCCCAGATGATCGCCGGACGAACGGGGCGGTGCTGGGCGTCGAGCAGCACGGCTCCCATCATCTGGCCGCTGATGACCATGCCGGTGATGCTGGCGGGGTCGGCGCCCGATGCGCTGATCAGCTGTGCGGTCGCCTCGAGGACGGCGCTGTGCCAGTCGTCGGGATCCTGCTCGGCGATGCCGCCGGCCGCGAAGTTCGCCGGGTAGCTGACCGTTGCGGAGTGCAGGAGCGTGCCGTGCTCGTCGTGCAGCGAAGCCTTGTTGCCGGTGGTGCCGAGGTCGTGTGCGATGAGCATTTCGGGGCCTAGAACTCGCGCAGCTCGAAGCCGTCGGTGACTGCGTAGGCGCGCTTGCCCATGCCGTGCTCGAGCACCCAGCCGTAGTCGTGGCCGGCGCCGCCGGGGTAGACCGCGAGGAACTTGTAGGGGTCGGCGCCGACGTTGACCGAGCGGTGCGCCCAGCCCGGCGGGATGTAGCCGATCGTGCCCGGAACCATGTCGATCCACTGCGTCTCGGTGCCGTCGAACATCAGCAGGCCGCCGGTGCCGTGCAGAGCGAGGTAGATCTCGCCCTGGTGGTTGGGGTGCTGGTGGCCCTTTGTCATCCAGAACTCGCCTGCGGTCGTGCCGGCCTCGATCGAGGTGATCGACTGCGGAAGCTCGCGGTCGACCTCGGGCACCGGCGTCGACTGCACGCTGTAGACGACGGGGTCGCCGTCTGCGACGGCCTGCTGCCAGGCGTCGTGGTCTTTGAAGAGGCCATCGAGTGCGCTCATGCGGCGCGTGAGCGTGGGGCCTTCGGGGGTGAGCGTTGCTGCCTCGGCGTCGAACTGGATGGCGAACGGTGAAATCGGCGGCGTTGCGAATTCCGGCATGGCGTTCCTTTCGGGACGGAGGGGCGCGTTCCTTGGCCCAACTTGTAATTACAGGTTACACAGCGTTGGTGTTTGCCGCATCCCTTTGGCGATTCTGCGTGCGTTTCAGAAAGTGCTGGCACCGGCACGCGATCGCTGTTATGTTTACGGTTAACCGTCACCGGTTCGCAAGACAAGGACGTTATGCACCATCAGACTTGGGAGCAGTCATTCGACTCGCTCGCCCCCGCACCAGCGCTGGGCCACCACGTGCTCGCGCAGCTGCGCCGCGCAATCATCACCGGTGATCTGGCAGCCGGCACTCACCTCGTCGAGTCGAAGCTCTCGGCCACGTTCGACGTCAGCCGCGGTCCCATCCGCGACGCCCTGCGCCAGCTGCAGGTCGAGGGCCTCGTCGAGTCGCGCAGGCGCGGCACCTACGTTCGCGGCCTCACGTCCGCCGACATCGAAGAGCTCTACATGATTCGCGAGCTGCTCGAGTTCGCGGCCGTCCGTGCCATCTGCGAGCGCGAAGGCGTCGACCTCGAAGGCGTCAAGGCAGAGCTCAGGCGGATGCGCGAAGCATTCGAGGCGGGCGACCGACAGGCGTTCGCGAGTGCAGACCTGCAGTTTCACACTGCCTTCTACGATGCGGCCGGCTACCCCCGGCTCTCTGCGGTCTGGGCGCAGTACCGCCCGACCTTCGCCGACATGCTTGCCGTCACCAACGCGCAGGACGGCGACCTCGCCCCCACGCTCCGCGATCACGAGCTGCTGCTCGAATCGGTTGCGGGGGGCGACACCGAAGGCACGCTCGAGATCCTCGGCCGACACATCCAGGGCTCGCTCGACCGCATGCGCAGCGCGTACGGCGCGAAGACTGCGTAGCCGCCACAACGACGAACACGACAGCACGACAACCAAACAACGAAGGAGTTGCTGACAATGCGAAAGAAGAGTCTCATCACGGGAGTGGCAGGCCTCGCGGCCCTCGCGCTCGCGGTCTCAGGCTGCACGCCAGTTGCCGAAGAAGGCGGCGAGTTCCCCGAGAACGACATCCGCCTCATCATCCAGGCAGATCCCGGAGGCGGATCCGACCTCTCGAGCCGTGCACTCGCAACCGAGCTCGAAGGCCAGCTGGGTGTGAGCGTCATCCCCGAGAACATGCCCGGCGCATCCGGCGCCATCGCCATGGAATACGTGGGCGAGCAGGCTGCCGACGGCTACACGATCGGCTTCGCGCCGGTCGAGGTGGCCATGCTCAACACGACGCAGAACGCCAACGTGCTGCCCGAGAACTACACGTTCATCGGCCAGATCATGCTGGCTCCCGGCGTCATCACCGTTGCGGCAGACAGCCCCTACGAGACGCTCGAAGACCTGATCGCAGCCGGCAAGGACGAGGCGCTCACAGTCGCCAACTCCGGTGCGGGATCGATCTGGGAGGCAGCTGCTCTCGGCATCAACAAGGAGGCCGGCACGCAGTTCACGCCTGTCGCATACGACGGAGGCGCGACTGCAGTCTCGGCCGCGGCATCCGGTGAAGCAGACGCCGCAGTGTCGGGCGGTGGCGAAGCCATTGCCCAGGGCGATGCAGTGCGCATCCTCGGTGTCATGCACGACGAGCGTCTCGAGCAGATCTCTGACGTGCCGACCTTCCAGGAGGCCATCGGCGCAGACATTCAGTTCGGCGGCTGGGGCGGCATCTACACAACCAAGGACATCCCCGAGGATGTTCGCGCGACGCTCGAAGAGGCCGTTGCCACTTCGGTCGAGAGCGACTCGTACAAGGAGTTCCAGGAGAACGCCGGAAACCTCGTCGTCTACAAGGACAGCGAAGAGTTCACGGCATTCGTGAACGAGCAGTTCGAACTGTACAAGGAGCTGCTGGGCTAGACCCGGCACCGTTCGAAACACCGTTGCGGGGAGGGTCTCCCGGGCCCTCCCCGCACATAGATCAGGCAATCGCAGACTTGGAGGGTGTTCTGATGACTGACGCAGCTGTCATTGCAGATGACACCGAATCGCCGAATCCGTCGCGCACCATGGAGATCGTCGCAGCAGCGGCATCCCTCGCGTTCATGGGCCTCGTGCTCGGGCTTGCGCTCAACATCTCGCTTCGCGCCGAGGCTGGCCCCGGCCAGATCGATGCGAAGTTCTGGCCCACGGTGCTCGCGATCACCGGCATCGGCCTCTCGCTCGCTCAGCTCATCGTCGCCGTCGTGCGGCCAGCGCCCGAACGCGAAGACCTCGATGCCCTGCAGTCTGGCGGCTACCGCCGCGTCGGCGCCACACTCATCGCCACAGCGCTCTTCGTCGTCGCCTGGAACATCGGCACCGTCATCGCCTTCGGCTACCGCATCGAGCTGTTTCCGATCGCGGCGACCATCTTCCTGGCAGTGCTCATCGCCGTCTACGGCGCTCGCGGCTGGAAGGCCTACGTGTTCTTCCCGCTGCCGATGGCCCTGCTCGCCTACCTGCTCTTCAGTGTCGTATTGAGGATCCCGCTGTGAACCAACTCATCGAAGGACTCTCGGCCCTCGCGTCGATCGAAGTCGTCCTCTGCCTGCTGCTCGGCCTGGGCCTCGGCCTGCTGGTCGGCATGTTCCCCGGCATCACCGCGACCATGGCGGTGGCCCTCGCGTCGGGCTTCACGCTCACCCTCGACCCGGTTCCGGGCCTATGCGTGCTGCTGACCATTTATGTGGCTGCCAACTTCGGCGACCGTGTGCCGAGCATCCTCATCAACACTCCCGGAACCCCCGCATCCATCGCCACCACCCTCGACGGGTATCCGATGGCCAAGCAGGGCAAGGCAGGCCTCGCGCTGACGATGTCGGCGTTCGTGACCGCTGGCGGCGTGCTGCTCAGCATGGTCATCTTCATTGCGGCCGCGGTGCCGATCGCGACGATCGCCCGTGACTACTTCAGGTCGCCCGAGCTGTTCGCTCTCGTCGTATTCGGCCTCACCGTCATGATCGGCATCGCGTCGAATTCGGTGCTGAAGGGTCTCATTGCCGGCGTCATCGGCCTGCTCATCGGTTCGGTGGGCCTCTACTCGGCAACGGGCGATCAGCGCTTTACGTTCGGCATCTCAGAGCTCTCGGGCAGCGAAGGCGTGTCGTTCCTGGCTGTGATCATCGGCCTCTTCGGCGTCACCGAGCTGTTCGACCAGATGCTCACCCACAGCAAGAGCCAGATCAAGCCTATCTCGGCGCTCGGTCGCTGGTGGCCGAACAAGGCGGAGTTCAGGTCGTCGCTCAAGCCGTTCGCCGTTTCGTCGGGAGTCGGCCTCGTCGCAGGACTTGTGCCCGCAGCAGGTGGCGACATCGCCGGCCTCATCGGCTGGGACCGCGTGCGCCGCATGTCGAAACACCCCAAGTCGTTCGGCAAGGGCAACCTCGAAGGCGTCGTCGCAGCCGACACTGCTTCGAGTGCGACCCTCGGAGGATCGCTGACGACCACGATGGCGCTGGGGATCCCCGGCGACTCGGTCATGGCTGTCATGATCGGCTCGATGCTCATCTGGGGCCTCAACCCCGGCCCGCAGCTGTTCACCACCCGCCCGGACCTCGTCGTGACGATGGCCGCGATCATGATCATCGCGGTCGTGCTGTCGCTGATTGCGAGCATCGTGCGCATGAAAGGCATGGTGAAGCTGCTCGACACCCCCAACCACTATCTGTGGCCGACCATCCTGCTGTTCTGCATGCTCGGCACCTACGCCACGACCAACTCGATCTTCACGGTCGTGACCATGCTGGTCTTCGGTGTCGTCGGAGTCGTGCTCAAGCGCGTCGGAATCCCCGCGGGCCCGGTCGTGCTCGGCCTGCTGCTCGGCCCCATCGCCGAAGAGAACCTCGCCCGCACGCTCGTGCTGCAGCAGGGTCGCGGCTTCTTCGAGGTCTGGAGCCCGATCGCACTGGCCTTCCTGGCGCTCGCGGCGATCTCGCTCATCGTGCCGATGCTGCGTCGACGCAAGGGCTCGACGCTCGAGCAGAAGGTCGCAGACGAACTCGCGCAGGCAGAGACCAGCGCGCTTGACAGCTACAACGAGAAACAGGAGAACACCAAGTGAGCACAGCATCAGCACCCGAGGTCATCACAGCGGTTCCGGCGGCCTTTGCGGCAGACGGATCGGTCGACATGGAGAGCTCGCGCGCGATCCTCGAGTTCGTCGGCGCCTCTGGCAACGAGGGAGCATTCGTGCTTGGCACGACGGGTGAGTTCGCAGCACTGACGGTTGCCGAGCGCAACGAGCTTGCGGCGCTTGCGGTCGAGGTGTTGCGCGAGCGGATGCGCGTCATCGTGCACGTCGGTGGTGCGAGTCTCTACGAGGTGAAGCAGCTGATTGACGGCGCACGTGCTGCCGGAGCAACCGAGATCGCCGTGCTGACGCCGCACTACCTGCCCGTGACCGATGGGGCTTTGCTCGAGTTCTTCACGGCTGTCAACGACTACGCCGACGGGTTGCGGGCCTTCGTGTACGTCTACCAGAAGCGTGCGAACAACTTCGTCTCGGTCGAGCTCATGCGCCAGATCGCTGGCCTGTCGAACTTCGTGGGCGCCAAGGTGAGCGAGGAGCCGCTCGAGCTGCTGGCCGAGTACCGTGCGGTCGTGGGTGACGACTTCGTCATCTACACCGGAGCCGACCGCGACATGCTGCGGGTTGCCGACTATGGCGCCCAGGGTGTCGTCTCGGGTGTCTCGTCGGTGCTGCCGAAGCCGTTCCGCGGATCGTCGCAGGCCGAGATCGATGTCGCTGTCGATGCCATCGCCGGAGACATGGAGCGGATGCGCACAGCACTCGAGCTGCAGGGTGTCAGTGCCGGCACCTCGAGGATGTCCATTGCCAAGCCCGATGCTGATGCTGTCGCTGCTGTCCGCGCAGCGGTGGAGCAGGTGGGCTGAAGCGGCGCAAACCGTCTCGCGAGATGGAAAAGTCCCGACGAGATGCCATCTCAACGGGAGTTTTCCATCTCGCGGCGAGATGCCGCTCAGCTCGCTGGGTCGACGCGCATGCCGTAGGCGGTCGGCACTGTGCTGCCGATGTCGAACACGAAGCTCGACATGTCGCCGCGGTGCAGCGCGACGAAGCTCTCGATCGGCACCCCTGAGCCGTCGCGAGTGACGCTCGCCAAGCGCATCGCCGGGCTGTCGGGCTCGACTTCGAGCAGCTCGGCCGTGCGCGCATCCGCCATCACGGCGTCGAGCACGCGCTGTCCGCTGACGGCCATGACGCCCTCCGCCTCGAGCGCCCGGTACAGCGACCCTCCCTCGAGGTCGGCGTCGTCGAGCAGCTCGCCGACAGCTCGCGGAAGCCACGTCGTCGACAGCGACCAGGGCAGGCCGTCGACGAAGCGAAGCCGCTCCAGCACCAGCACGTCGGCACCCGGCTCAAGTCCGAGCTGGGTGGCGATGTGCGCATCCGCGGGCACGTATTCACGCAGCAGGATGCGCGAGGTGACGGTTCCGCCGCGCTCGGTCACGTCTTCGAAGAGCCCGGCGAGCCGGTTTGCGATCGTCTCGCGGGCTTTGGTCGCTGACAGGAACGTGCCTTTGCCCTTGACGCGAGTGATCATGCCGTCGTGCTCGAGCGACCCCAGGGCCTGCCGAACCGCAGTGCGCGAGACGCCGAAGATGCGGCATAGCTCGTACTCACCCGGAATCGCGTCGCCCTGCACGATCTCACCGGCTTCGACGGCGGCGATGATCGTGCGGCGGATCTGCTCGTAGTAGGGCAGCTCGCTGTCGCGGTCGATCGCTGAGACGGTCGAGCCCCAGCTGCCGGATGAGTCGCTCATCGGCTCGTGCGGAAGGCATCGACCTCGGCTGCCTCGGGCAGGCTCGGCGATGCGCCGCGTTTGGTGACGGCAAGGGCTCCGGCGGCTCCTGCGCGTTCGATGGCCGAGCGCAGGTCGGCGCCTTCGGCGAGGCCGGCGGCGAGGTATCCGGCGAAGGCGTCACCGGCGGCGGTCGTGTCGACCACGTCGACCTTGTGCGGCTCGAAGAACTCGGTCGAGTCGGGTTCGACCAGCAGGCTGCCGGCGCCGGCCAGTGTGATGAGGGCGCGCTTCACGCCGCGGTCGAG
Source organism: Agrococcus casei LMG 22410 (assembly GCF_900163565.1). Classification (GTDB taxonomy): domain Bacteria; phylum Actinomycetota; class Actinomycetes; order Actinomycetales; family Microbacteriaceae; genus Agrococcus; species Agrococcus casei. The sequence goes on along the minus strand of NZ_FUHU01000010.1, from coordinate 56,003 downwards.
GAACCACCGGCCAGCAGTTTCGGCGCTTGCTGCGTCGGTCACTTTGATGCCGGTGAGCAGCGTCGCCTCGGTCTCGTTCGGCACGACGAGGTCGATCAGCGGCCAGATGCTGTCGTCGAGCTCGTGTGCGGGGGCTGGGTCGAGGATCACGGTGAGGCCGCGCTCGTTTGCACGGCGAATTGCGTGCATCGTGAGTGTGAACGGAATCTCGAGCTGGGTCAGCATCACTGCGCTGGTGGCGGCGAAGTCGTCGAAGGCGGTGTCGATCTGCTCTTTTGACAGGTGAGCGTTGGCGAGCGGCACCATCACGATGTCGTTCTCGCCGGCCGCGTCGACACGGATGTGCGCGATGCCGGTCTGGTCGTCGACAGCGCGAAGGTGGGTGATGTCGACGCCTGCGTCTCGAAGGCCGCTGGTCACCAGGTCCTGGAAGAGGTCGGTGCCGACGCACCCGACGAATCGCGCATCCGCCCCCGCACGCCCCGCTGCGACTGCCTGGTTCGCGCCCTTGCCGCCGAGCACCAGAGTGAACGCGTCGCCGAGGAAGGTCTCTCCCGGTTCGGGCAGTCTGGATGAGAACGTGGTGACGTCAGCCGTCACCGATCCGACGACGAGAACCGCACCGCGGTCTGGGCTCTGGACTCCGCTGGCCATGAGCGCTCCGATCTTTGATTGACAGAGGGATGATCCTGTCATTACATTATCGGGCATCCCCCTTCTCAGCCATTGGAGTCGCCGATGATCGACCGTTCTGTTCGCCTGTTTGCCGACTCTGCTGATGCAGATGCGGTGCGGCCGCTGCTCGAGGGCTCGCTTGTGCACGGGGTCTCGACGAATCCGACGCTGCTCGAGCGTGCTGGGCGCACGACCGACGACATCGCGGTGCTGGCGAAGGAGTGGACAGACCTCGGAGCACGCGAGGTCTTCGCGCAGTCGTGGGGCGAGTCAGAAGACGACATCGAGCGTCGTGCGCGCGGCATTCTCGAGCTGGATGCGCACATGGTCGTCAAGATCGCTGCGACTCGTGCGGGATTCGCGGTGGGGTCGCGCCTTGCTCGTGCCGGGCATCCGGTGCTGCTGACTGCCGTCTACACGCCGGGCCAGGCGCTCGCGGCGGCATCGAGTGGCATTCGCTATATCGCGCCGTACTTGGGGCGGATGCGCGACGCTGGTCTCGGGGACATCGAGACACTCGCGCGCATGCAGAGTGTGTGCGGCTCGAGTGGCACTGAGGTCTTCGCAGCTTCGGTGCGGACGCCCGAAGACATCGTGCAGCTGGTCGACGCCGGCATCACTGCGATCACGGCCAACCCGACGGTGCTGTGGGAGCTGCTCGCGCATCCGGCCACTGAGGCGTCGGCTTCTGACTTCAATGCGGCTGGCTCGATCGTCTGACCCCGCTCAGTTCGCGGCGTCCCACGCGGCGTCGAAGGGGTCCTTCTGAGCTGCCTCTGCGGCTTCGGCCTCTGCCTTCTGTTCGCAATCGGCCGCGATTCTGGCTGCTTCGGCTTTGAGGCCGATGTCTGCCGCGCGCTTCATCATCGGAATCGCCACTAGGGCAGCCGCGATCACCAGCACCGTGAGATGCACCGCGGGGCTCAGGCCGCTCTTCTCGATCCAGCCGAGGGGCCCCGGGGTGAATCCGTCTGACCACCACTGAGTTGCGAACTGTGCTGTAGCTCGACTGAGCCCGACGATGACGAGGGCGACGACAGTGACGATGAAGCCTGCGCCATAGGCGATTGCAGCGCTGAGGGGCAGAATGTGGAACACGGCGGAGGCCGCAATGATCGCCAGAAGACTTGCTGCGGCGATGCCGATGAGCTGCGGTGCGCCATGCGTTGGCAACACGAGGCGGGTGACTTCGTTGTCGAAGCTCACGATGGCGCCACCGTTGATGGCGATTCTTCGCAACTCGAGAAAGCCAACGCCCAGCGCATAGAGCGCGCCGAGCAGCAGGCCGAGATTTCCCCAGATGATCGTCTTCACTCTTGTTCGCGTCCTTGTGTCGCCGGGCCGGTGCCGACATAGTTGAGAGGTGAATACTTTATTCTTACACGGAGTACTCTATACACTTCTGGTGCCGGCGGTCATGGTTGCTCTGTTGCTGCTTGCCGAGCGGATCGTCAGGCACTGGATTCGCATTCTCGACGACAAGACCAGGCGCAGCAGGCTTCGTTACGCGGCGGCAACGGCTGAAGGAGGCGACCGCTGATGGGCAGCGACTTCGGATTCGTCGCTGGGCCTGCTGCCTGGTCACGAATCCTCTACATCGGCATTTGGATCGCCATAATCGTCTGGGCAATCGTCGCGGTCATTCGCATCGGCAATGCGTTGAAGCGTCTCGCGGATGCACGAGAGGCAGAGACTGCAGCGACAGTCCCCGGGGCGGTCGACGAGCCCCAGTGAGCGACATCCGAAAAGACCGCATCCGCTCGGCCTCTCGTGGTGAGAATCCGGATGCGCGGGCCCTGGCAGAACCCTGAGACAATGCTCAATGGGCGCCAGGATGCACTGCGTGACGCGATCACTGAAGAGATCGGCGCTCTGCGTTGAGAACAAGGAGGCAGGCGTGCGGTCGGTCACGAGGCGTGATCTCTGGATCTCGGCTGGGCTCGCATTCGTCGCGGGCTACGTCGACGCCGTCGGCTTCATCGAGACTGGTGGCCTCTTCGTCTCGTTCATGAGCGGCAACTCGACGCAGCTCGGCATCGAAGTGCTTGACGGCGGCGTCGAGACCGCAATGGTCGCAGTGGGCCTCATCGTCGCGTTCGTGATCGGCGTGATCATCGGCGGGCTCGCGGCTGGCCACCTGCGCGATCAGCGTCGCTGGGTCGTACTGGGGTCTGCCGCAGCGCTCGCAGCAGTCGCAGGCCTTCAGCTGGCCGGTGTCGACTCCTCGTGGCGCTTCCTGCTGATCGCCGCCGCGATGGGAGCGCTTAACACTCTTTACCTCGCAGATGGCCGGGCCCGAGTCGCGATCACTTACGCCACTGGCACGCTCGTGAGCGTGGGACTCGCGCTCAGCGCACTGCTGACCCGCACATCCACGACTGCTTGGCGACGCCCGCTGCTGCTCTGGGGAGCCCTCGCCGCAGGAGCAGTCGGGGGAGCAGGCGCATACCGACTGGGCTCCGAGACAGCGCTGTTCGCTGCCGCCGGAGCCCTCGTCGTGCTCATGATCGTGCTGTCTGTGCAGCGACGCGTGAGCCGCATCGGCAGGGCGCATCACAGCTGAGGCGCTACTGAGCGGTGCCGGCCTCGCCGTCGCGAATCTGCGACAGATTGCGAACGCGCAGGTCGTCGAGCATCGTCACGTGACGGGGCTCGAGCTCGTCGAGCGACGCGACGCCCAGCAGGCGCATGACGCGAGCCACCTCGTCGCTCAGGATCGCGAGCGTGCGGTTGACGCCTGCGCGACCCCCGGCCATGAGGCCGTAGAGGTATGCACGACCGATCTGCGTGTAGCGGGCGCCGTGTGCAACCGCTGCCACGATGTCGGCGCCAGACATGATGCCGGTGTCGACGTGCACCTCGAGGTCGCTGCCGACTTCGCGCACGACTTCGGGCAGCAGCCTGAACGGCACGGGTGCGCGGTCGAGCTGACGGCCTCCGTGGTTCGACAGCTGCACTGCGTCGACGCCGAAGTCTGCAAGCCTGCGAGCGTCGTCGACCGACTGCACGCCCTTGACGACGAACTTGCCCTTCCACAGCGAGCGGATCTCGGCGAGGTCGTCGAACGTGATCGAAGGGTCGAACATCGTGTCGAGCAGCTCGCCCACGGTGCCGTCCCAGTTGCGCACGGCAGCGAACTCGAGCGGCTCAGTCGTGAGGAAGTTGATCCACCACTCGGGTCGGGGCGCCGCGTCGAGCACCGTCTTGAGCGTCAGCTGCGGCGGAAACGCCATGCCGTTGCGCTTGTCGCGGTGACGTGCACCGGCGACCGGGGTGTCGACCGTGACAAGAAGCGTGTCGAAGCCTTGCTGCTGCGCGCGTTCGACGAGCTCATATGACCTGTGCCGCTCGCGCATCATGTAGAGCTGGAACCACAGCCGCGCATCCGGAGCCGCCTTGCGAACCTCTTCGGGGCCGGTCGTTCCGAGCGTCGACAGGGCGAACGGAACACCGAAGGCGCTCGCGGCAGCGGCACCCGCGCGCTCGCCGGCAGCGTGCATGAGACGCGTGAACCCGGTCGGTGCGATGCCGAACGGCTGTGAGACGCGCTTGCCGAGCACATCCCATCCGGTGTCGACGTTCGTGACGTCCTTCAGTACCGACGGGTGAAATTCGACGTCGCGAAACGCGTCATAGGCGCGGCGCAGGCCGACTTCGCCTTCAGCGGCGCCGTCGGTGTAGTCGAAGGGCCCCTTGGGTGTGCGCTTCTTGGCGATCTTGCGCAGATCCCAGATGGTCTGTGCCTTCTCGAGTCTGGCCTCTGCCGGGTTCTGCAGCGGATTCGAGAACTTCATGAAGCTTCTGAGGGTCTCGATGTCGGGCAGCTGACGCTTCATGTTCACTCCTTGCGCAGACGCAGCTCTTGCATGCCGCCGTCGACTGCGAGGCTGACGCCCGTGGTCGAGGTGGCGCGGGGGCTCGCGAGGTATGCCACAGCGTGTGCGACCTCGTCGGCGCTGACGAGTCGGCCGTGCGGCTGACGCGCCTCGAGCTGCGCGCGCTCGTATGCCGGGTCTTCGGCTGCGCTGAGCAGTCGGCCGACCCAGGGGGTGTCGGCGGTGCCGGGGCTGACGGCGTTGACGCGAATGCCTTCGCGCAGATGGTCGGCTGCCATCGCGCGGGTCAGCGACAGCACTGCACCCTTCGACGCCGAGTACAGGGCACGCTGCGGAAGTCCCGCAGTCGCACCGATCGAGCTGGTGTTCACGACGGCAGCGTGGTCGGATGCGCGCAGCAGCGGCAGCGCAGCACGGGTCACGCGCGAGATGCCGGTGACGTTGATGCTGAAGACGCGTGCCCACTCGGCGTCGTCGTTGCCGGCGATGTCACCGGCTGCTCCGATGCCTGCGTTGTTTACGACGATGTCGATGCCTCCGAGCGCATCCGCCGCGGCCGCGACAGCTGCGTTGACGCTCCCGGTGTCGGCGACGTCGCAGGTGAACTGCAGCGGCTTCGCCTGGTCAGCGTTGAGGTCGAGCACTGCGACAGCTGCTCCCTGCCGCTCGAGCTCCGCGACGATGGCTGCGCCGATGCCGCTTGCACCGCCCGTGACGATGGCCTTGAGGCCTGCGAACTCGCTCATGCGGTCGCCTCGGCTGACTCGGCTGCGGGTGCTGCGAATGCCTTGACTGCGTGGCGCTGCACGCCGAGCCCCTCGATGCCGATCTCGACGACGTCGCCGTCCTTGAGGTAGTCGAAGCGGCCCGAGAGGGCGACGCCCTCGGGGGTTCCGGTGAGGATGAGGTCGCCGGGTTCGAGCTGCATGAACTGGCTGAGCTCGAACACGATCGTGCCGACGTCGAAGATCAGGTCGGCAGTTGTCGAGTTCTGGCGGCGCTCACCGTTGACGGCGCTCGTGAGGCGCAGGTTGCGCAGGTCGACCTCGTCAGGAGTGACCAGAATGGGGCCGAGCGGTGTCGAGCCGGGGGTTGCCTTGCCCTTCGACCACTGGCCGCCCGAGATCTCGATCTGCCAGGTGCGCTCCGACAGGTCGTCTGCGACGGTGACGCCTGCGACTGCCGCGAGGCCCTGCTCAGGTGAGTCGAGCAGCCACGACTGCTTGCCGACGACGAGTGCGAGCTCGACCTCCCAGTCGAGCTTCTTCGCGTGCGGGGGCAGGGGCACCACGTCGTCAGGGCCGACGACCGTGTTGGGGTGCTTGAAGAAGATGACGGGCTGCTCGGGAGGCTCGGCGCCCGACTCAGCAGCGTGGGCTGCGTAGTTCATGCCGATGCAGACGACTGCCTGCGGACGCTCGATCGGTGCACCGATGCGCAGGCCCTCGCCATTGACTTCGGGGAGTGCTCCCTTGTCGAGCGCTTCGACGACTGCGTCGAGCTTGCCGAAGAGTTCGGCACCGACGTCGGGTGCAATCGCTCGCAGGTCGTAGGCGGTGCCGTTGTGGAGGACGACGGGGGTCTCTTCGCCGATGGGGCCGAGCCGGGCAAAACGCATGATGCTCCTCAATAGGTCTGATCTCTTGGGCAGTCTACGCCAAGAAAACACTGCGCAAAAGACAGGAACTGCCGCAAACCGCGCCCAATGCGATACATTGAGCACGCGGAAACATCCGATGATTAGGAGACAACATGAGCATCGTCACTTCCTGCACAACTGAGGACGTGCGGTTCCCGACGTCGCAGAGCCTCGATGGCTCTGACGCAATGAATCCTGATCCAGACTATTCCGCGGCCTACCTGGTTGTACACACCGATGCTGACGACGGCCTCTCGGGCCACGGCTTCGTGTTCACGATCGGTCGCGGCAACGACATCCAGCAGGTCGCGATCGATGTCGCGGCATCGCACATCGTCGGCCGCGATGTCGAAGAGCTGCTCGCAGACATGGGTGCCACGAGCCGTCTGCTGCTGCACGACTCGCAGCTGCGCTGGCTCGGGCCCGAGAAGGGCGTCATGCACATGGCGATCGGCGCTGTCATCAATGCGCTGTGGGATCTCAAGGCGAAGCGTGCGGGCATGCCGCTCTGGCAGCTGCTCTCGCGCATGAGCCCCGAGGAGATCGTCGACCTGGTCGACTTCCGCTACCTGTCGGATGCGCTCACTCGCGAAGAGGCACTCGAGATCCTGCGCGCTGCCGAGCCCGGTCGTGCCGACCGCGAGCAGCAGCTGCTGGCAGAGGGCTACCCGGCGTACACGACCACGCCCGGCTGGCTCGGATACTCCGACGAGAAGCTCACGCGTCTCTGCAAGGAGGCTCGTGACGACGGCTTCACGCAGATCAAGCTGAAGGTCGGTGCTGATCTCGAAGACGACATCCGCCGCTTCCGCAAGGCTCGCGAAGTGCTCGGCCCCGACTTTCCGATTGCCATCGACGCCAACCAGCGCTGGGGTGTAGCGGACGCAATCGAATGGGTCAATGCGCTTGCCGAGTTCAACCCCCACTGGGTCGAGGAGCCCACGAGTCCCGACGAGGTGCTGGGTCATGCGGCGATCGCTCGCGGCATTGCGCCCATCCCCGTTGCGACTGGCGAACACGTGCAGAACCGCATCGTCTTCAAGCAGATGATGCAGGCGGAGGCGCTCGAATACGTGCAGATCGATGCGACGCGAGTCGGCGGTGCGAACGAGATCATCGCGATTCTGCTGCTGGCTGCGAAGTTCGGCCTGAAGGTGTGCCCGCACGCCGGCGGCGTCGGCCTCTGCGAGGCGGTGCAGCACTTCTCGATGTTCGACTTCGTGGCTGTCACCGGCACCAAGGAGGGCCGTGTGATCGAGTTCGTCGACCACCTGCACGAGCACTTCGTGACGCCGACGGTGATCGAGGGCGGCTCGTACCAGACGCCCACTGCTCCCGGCGCCGGAACCGAGATGCTCGAAGCCAGCGTGCGCGAGTACGCTTTTCAGGAGGAGGCCGCCCGATGAACAGTGCCGCACAGCATCCGCTGGCGAAGCATCCGCTCGCGTTCGGTGCGGCAACGGTCGGCAACCTCTATCGCGAAGTCAGTGACGAGCGTGCCTGGGCAGTGCTCGACGCGGCATGGCAGGCGGGCATTCGGCACTTCGACACGGCGCCTCACTACGGCATCGGCCTCTCAGAGCGACGCCTGGGTGCATTTCTGCAGACGAAGCCGCGCGACGAATTCGTCATCTCGACCAAGGTCGGACGCATCCTCGAGCCTGTGACGCCTGTCGAAGGCGACGACATGCAGCACGACTTCGCGGTGCCGAAGACTCACGTGCGCCGCTACGACTACTCGGCTGACGGCATCCGTCGCAGTCTCGATGACTCCCTCGAGCGGCTCGGACTCGACCGTGTCGACGTGCTCTATCTGCATGACCCCGAGCTGGCGGCAGAGGGCACGGATGCGGCACTCGCCGCTGGACTGCCGGCGGTTGCGTCCCTGCGCGATCAGGGTGTCGTCCGTGGGGTCGGCATCGGCTCGAAGGATCTCGATGCCCTGTCTCAGGCTGCTGTCAGCGGCTTTGCCGACACCCTCATGATCTCGGCGCAGTACACGCTGCTCGAGCAGGCTGCTGGCGAGAGGCTGCTGCCGCTCATGCTCGAGCAGGGCGTGCGGGGAGTTGCCGTGTCGATCTTCAACTCGGGCCTGCTGGCGAAGCCGCGCCCCGCATCCGACGCCCGCTACGACTATGGGTCTGCGAGTGCTGAACTCGTGGCCCGAGCGCACAGCATTGCCGATGTCTGTGAAGCGCACGGTGTCGATCTGCCGACTGCTGCGATCGCGTACCCGTTGCGCCATGAGGCGATGGTGGCGTGTGCGGTCAGCGCTTCGTCGAGTGAGCAGGTCGAGCAGACTGCTGCGCGCGCTGCTGTGGATGTTCCGGATGCCCTGTGGAGTGACCTCACTGCGGCTGGGCTCATCCCGTAGGGTTTGCTCATGGGCCGCATCGACACGCACCTGCACATCTGGAGTGAGCCGGCTGAGTATGCCTGGCTGACTGATGATCTGGCACCGATCAACAGGCCGATCGGTGTTGCCGAGGCGCGTGATGCCTCGGCGTTGTTCGGGTTTGAGCAGGCTGTTCTGGTGCAGGCTGCTGACACCGATGCCGACACCGACTACCTCTTGTCGCTTGCCGATGCGCACGACTGGATTCTCGGAGTGGTCGGATGGGTTCCGCTCACCGACCCGCAGGCTGCGGGGGAGCGCCTTGAAGAGCTTGCTGACAAGCAGCTCGTGGGAATTCGCGCGCTGATTCACGATCAGCCTGATCCGCGACTGCTCGATCGTCCTGAGGTGCGCGAGACGCTGGGGCTGATCGCAGAGAGCGGCTTGGCGTTCGAGATTCCCGACGCGTTCCCCGATCAGCTGGCCGCCGCATCCCGTGTCGCCGATGCCATGCCCGACCTGTGCATGGTGCTCGACCACCTCGGCAAGCCGCCGGTAGGTGACTTGCGTGAGTGGGCTTCGCAGCTCCGCGACTTCGCAGCGCACGACAATACTCATGCGAAGCTTTCGGGTCTTCACCAGGGCGGAGCGGTGCTGCCGTTCACGCATGCGCTGGAAGCATGCAGTGTCGCCGTTGAAGCGTTCGGCACCACACGCATCATGCTCGGTTCGGATTTTCCGATGCCCCTACTCGGCGACGGTGTGAACGCGCTCGCCGCACAGGTCGACGAGCTGCTCGAAGAGACGATGAGCCCTCTCGAGATCGACTATGTCGGCTCACGGAACGCTGAAGACATCTACGGACTCGCGGCAGTGCCGCTTGACTGAAAGGAATCCCCAATGCTCACTGGAATCAACCCGCTGCTGAACGGCGACCTGCTTCGCGTGCTCGACCACATGGGTCACAACGACGTGATCCTCATCGCCGATGCGCACTACCCGTCGTATGGCATGGGAGTGCCCGTTCTCGAGGTCGCTTCGACGACGCCTGATGTCGTGGCTGCTGTGCGATCGGTGTTTCCGATCGACTACTACGCCGAGGCTTCTGTCACGTTCATGACGGCAGAGCCGGGAGTCGGCGAAGAGGTGCAGGCGCAGCTTCGTGACGCAGTGAACACGTCACTGGATGAGCGGGTCGAGTGGATCGATCGATTCGACTTCTATGAGCGGGGTCGTGAGGTGTTTGCTGTGATTCGCACAGCCGAGACGCGCAAGTACGGCTGCATCATGCTGCGCAAGGGCGTTGTCGGCGACCCCGAGCAGTAGGGGGCAGTCGGCCAGCAGTCGCTAGTCGGCGGATTCGTCGAGCTCGGTGCTGATCCAGCGTTCGGCGCCCGAGATGTGCAGTGTCATGGCGGCGCGGGCGACGGTCTCGTCGCGTTCGCGGATGCTCGCCAGGATCTGCCGGTGTTCGCCGAGTGTGCGTGCGACGGCGTTCGATTCGGTCACTCCGCGCCATACGCGTGCGCGCCAGGTCTGGCTGCCGATCGCTTCGATGAGGCCGACGAGGTAGTCGTTGCCGGTTGCCTCTGCGAGCATGCGGTGGAACTCGAGATCGTGTGTGACGAGGTCTTCGGTGTCTGAAGTCTCGTCGATCTTGTCGAGGTGGGCTTCCATCTCGGCAATCTGATCGGCGGATGCGCGCTGGGCAGCGAGGACGGCGATGCCGGGTTCGAGCAGGCTGCGTGCTTCGAAGACCTCCATGACGGCGGAGTCGGAGTGGTAGTCGAGAATGAACGACATCGTCTCGATGAGCAGGCTCGGTCGGAGGCTGGTGACGTAGGTTCCGTCGCCGCGACGAACGTCGAGCACGCGCATGGTTGCGAGTGCTTTGACGGCTTCGCGCATGGATGAGCGGGAGAGGCCGAGGCGTTCTGAGAGCTCCTGTTCGGGAGGCAGGCGATCGCCGGGAGAGAGTTCGCCGGATTGGATCATCTGCTTGATGCGGCTGATCGCATCGTCTGTGACGCTCATGGCTCCAGCCTACTTGGCTGAGTCTGGCTCTGTTCGCGATGTTCGTGTGCCTCTGACAGCAGGCGGGTGACGGTCACGCATTGCTCGCCTCTGCGCGAATGGTGGGGGCACCAGAAACCGCAATTGGCGCATCCGTGCACCAGAAGCCGCAGGTTGTGCGGTTTCTGGTGACATCGCGGTTTCTCGTGACGCGGTCGGGCGTCAAGCGTGGCATCAACTGTCGGGCATCATCTTCGGATTGCCCTGATTGCTTTCCATTTCTGGGTTTGGGGATCCTGGGTCATCTTGAGGTGTTCCAGGTGCACCTGATGGTGGTGAAAGCTGCAGAGGTTGACTCCGTTGTCGAGGTCGGTTCTGCCGCCTCGTGACCAGTGTTTGATGTGGTGTGCTTCTGCCCACACGGCAGGTATGCCGCATCCGTCTGTTGCGCAGGTGGGGTAGGCGACGTTCAGTGCTTTGCGCTGTGTGGGGGAGAAGAGTCGCTGTGACCGGCCGAGCTTCAACACATTGCCGGAGTCGTCGGTGATGGCCGCCTGTACGGCTCCGTCGCAGATGATGCGCGAGACCTCTGCGACCGGTACGAACTCCTGGGTGCGGCTGACGCGTGCGAGTGCGGGCGTGCCGTTGGCGTGCTTGTTGATCTCGCTCATCGGCACCGTGACCAGCAGCGTCGGCGCGGCGCCGCCCTGGGTGCTGGTGTGCTTCGACTTGGCGGCGGTGGTGAAAGCCTGGACGAATGCGTCGGCCATCTTCTGCTCACGGGTGCGCATGTCGATCTCGGGGTCACCATCGGGCGCCGAAAGGCGCGTGCGCGGCGACGCGTTCGCGTCAAGGAACTGCATCACCGCGGCACCATCCGTTGCCGACAGCACTGCAATGACGGAGATCATGCCGTCTTCTTGCGCCCACGCTTTGCACAACCGTCGGGCATGCTGCTGTTCGGTGTGCAGTTCGACCTGCTCGGGGTCGTGTTGGGCGAACCATCCGCGGATGCTGTCGCGCAGATCCTCTGGGCTCCAGGGCTGGCTCGAATTTTGTCCCTCGGCGAAGGAGACCGCGCTGCGGTCAGCGACGGCGATGAATTCGGCGTCGTAGTGATTGCGCTGTCGGTCGAACTCGCGCGTGATGATGATGGCCTGCTGGGATGAGATCGTGCCTGCTTCGATCGCTGCAGCCAGCACGGGGTATTCGCGGTGCTGCAACAGCTTGCCGAGCCGCACGTAGGCGTCTGCCTGCCCCTTGGCGAAGCCCACCTCGTGCTGCAACAGTGTCGCGGTCGATGAGTATCGGAGATCTTTCGCGACACTTGACAGGGCCGACCCGGAGTGCTCGAGCACCTGCGCAAACCTGGCCAGATGCGCCTGGTGCTGCAGGGCGAACTCGGTCATCGCGTTGAGCGTCGCAAAACGGTCACCGGTCGAGCACGACGTGAAGTCATCGAAGGCGGCATCGAACACCTGGGCGGCCTCAGCGGTCAGTTGCTGAATCGCGGTTGCGGTGCTCATGCTCACCTCCTTCGTTAGAACGAATCTACTACCCACTACTGACACGAGATCCAAGAATCGGCCCCTGTGGAAAAGAAAATCTGTGGAGAGCTGCGCTGCGCCTGCAAGCTCCAGCCGAACCATAGGCAACCGCTTTAGGCTTGGGGCATGAGCAACTCGCAACAGGTACTCGTGCTCGGCGAGGCCGGACGAATCGATCCCAGCGCCCAGCTGCAGGCGACCGCAGAGCGCGTCCTCGCAGCCGCTGATCTGCGCCCTGCCCGGGCCGTCGAGGTTGCGCCGCTCGACGGCGCCGACCTTCCGTCAGTCACCATCGATCTGACCGGATGCGCGGTCGACGACATCGAGTCGATCAAGGGCTTCGAAGCCGATGGCGTCGACGTCACCGAGCACTTCGACAGCATGCACGCGAACGCCGGGCTGCTCCGGAGTCTCGATGTGCGCGCAGAGCCCATCACCCTGTTCGGTGCTGATGTCTCGATGAAGCTCGAGCTGCAGCAGGTTCCGATCGTGTGGATGGAAGACGTCGAAGGGCGCCTCGGCGTCACCGTCGACGAGGAACGCCGCGACTCCGGCATGGCAGGCAGCGCCGTCGTCTCGGTCGGCCAGAACGAGGCAGTCGATGCTCTGCAGAAGGTCGCCGACGCGCTCCTCGCTTCAGAGAACGCGCCGTTCAAGGTCGAGGTGCAGCAGCTTCGCCTCACGCAGATCGACGCGCGATCAGTTCGTGCCGAGGCGATCGCGAAGGTTTCGAAGGGCTTCCTGGGTGCTCGAGCCACGGCCGATGCGACCCTCTCGATCGACCGCGATCTCGTGCTGCACGTGTCTGACATCGCGCTCTCGAGTCGCAACCCGGTCATCCTCGCAGGCCTGAAGGTGCTGCAGTCGAAGCTCGAGATCGATCCCATCGAGCTGGCAGACTTCGAGATCGCGGGTGCGAGGCTTCAAGACGTTACGATCACAGCGGATGAGCGGCTCACCATTCGCGCGCTGCTCGGCTGAGGCGCCGCCCATGACGCACTCAGCAGTTCGCCCGCCCCTCGGCAGAGAGGGCACACGCTACGCGAGGCGTGCCGGATTCTGGGTGCACGCCATTTCCGGGTTCGGCTGGGGGCTCACGGCCCCGCTCGCCTGGATGCTCGGCATCATCTCGCTCTTCTTCCTCGTGTTCGGCGCGATACCGGCCGACGCCGACGGCCAGACACTCCAAGACGTCAGCGCCGAGATGATGGGCGACATCGGTTCGGCACCGGGGTTCTCGCTCTACCTGTGGTCGGTCGCGATCGCATGTGCGGTGTTCGCAGTCGTCTCGCTCATCGCGGGTATCGCAGCGTTCCGCCGCTGGGGCGGTGGCAGAGCGTTCTGGATCACGGTGCTCTCGGGCCTGATCCCGCACATTCTGATCTTCCCGGTCGTGATGGGCATAGGCACATTCGTCACGGCGCTGTTCATGTCGATGACGGATGCGCCATCACCTCTGACGGGGGAGCTCCCGGTCAGTGTGCTGGTCATCACGGCGGTCTTCGGTGTGATCAATGCCGTCGTCCACGGGCTGCTCGGGATGCTCTGCAGCTGGCTGTTCGCCAATGCGATGCGGCCGCGTGAGCAGCTGCGGTTCTGACCCCCACCCACTCGGCTGAGACACAGCTGCCCGCCAGCCCCTGACCAGGCCGCGCGGCTACCTTGACGAGCAACCTCTCGCCTCAGGAGCCGCCTGCCATGTCGACCCGCCCATCCGTTCCGCACACCGTCAGTCGCGGTGTGACGCGCACCGGTCTGCTGGTGCACGGCGGCGCAGGGCTCCTCATGGGGTTCGCCGCGCCCGTGGGCGGCGCCGTCGCTATCGCAACCGTCGTCACGATCGTCTTCAGCCTGTTCAGCCCACGCGGCTCGGTGTTCGGCGACCTCGCAAGCCTCTACGACGACTTCTTCGACGACGACATCGCAGTGGCAATGTTCTGCATCGCCGTGCTGCTGCTGGCGACAGCCGCGGTGGTCGCAGCCACCGTCATCGGAACACGCCGCCTGCTGCCATTCGGATGGCGCCGGGCGCTCGCGATCACGATGCTCTCGGGGCTTGCGAGCTGGCTTCTGCCGTTCGTGGTCGCAGGGCTGCTCGGCATCGGATTCTGGCAGATCGTCGTCGACGTGATCGGCTACCGAACCACGCCCGTGCTCATAGGCATGGTCATTGCCAGCATCGTCTCAGCAGTGCTGATGGCAGGCGCGAACGCGGTCCTCGGAGCAGTCGCCATGCGGCTGTTCGCTCACTGGCTGCGTCCGCGAACATGGCCCGTGCCGAGCGTGCCGGCCCCGGTGCAGTCGCCTATGACCCAGGTCGTGCTGCTGTGCCCTCTGCATCACCAGACGTCGGCTTCGCACTCGAGCCACCAGCAGCTGCTCGCACGCTGGATGCCCCCACAAGCCCCAGAAGGCACAGCACCAGCGGCACCGTGAGCGCGATGCTGAGGTCAGTGAATCCGGCGACCCAGCCGACCACCGCGGGCCCCGCGAGCATGCCGACATAGCCCGCACTGACGATGCGCGACAGCACGACTGCCCGCTTCTTGACCGGCAGGTTGCCGGCTGCCGTGAAGATCTGCGGAACAACCCCCGCGACCCCGAGTGCGAAGACCGTCCAGCCGACGAGTGCGACCCAGAACGCCGGCGACACCACGACGATGCCGAGGCCGACGGCCGAGATCAGCGAGCCGAACCGCACCACGGCGACCGAGCCGAATCTGCGCACGACGAAGTCGACCATGAACCTCGCCACTGTCATGCTGACGGCAAAGGCTCCGTACGCGATCGCGCCCGTCGCCTCTGATTCGCCGAGCACGTCGACGGCATGCAGCGCACTCCAGTCGCTCGCGACGCCCTCGGCCAGCATCAGCACAAATGCGAGCAGCGCAAGCAGCACGATCTGCGAGATCGGCACGGTTCTCGTCGACTTGCCGGGGCGCGAGTCACCGGATGCGCGACTGACGGCAAGCAGCTCGGATGTGGTGACGTCGGGCTCGGCGCCGCGTTTCGGCAGCAGTGCCATGGCGACGAACGCGAACCCGACGGCCAAGGCTGCAGCGATCACGAAGCTCGGCAGCACGGCGAGCTGCACCGTCTGCACGAGCCACCCGTACGCCGCACCGAGCGCTGTGCCGATCGAGAAGAAGGCGTGCATCGACGACATGATCGCCTTGCCGCGGTCGCGCTCGACTTCGACCGCCTCGGCGTTCATGGAGACGTCTGCGAGCCCGTTGCCGAGGCCGAACAGGAACAGGGCGATGCCGAGCGTCACGGCATCGGTTGCGAACGCCGGCGCGAGCAGCGTCACGGCAAGCAGCAGGTGCCCGGCCAGCAGCGGCATGCGCGCGCCGAATCGCGAGATCAGCAGCCCGCCGGCCTGCATCGAGATGAGCGAGCCGAGGCCGAGGGCGAGCAGCGTCGTGCCGAGCTCGGCCTTCGAGATGCCCGTGGCCTGCTGCACAGCAGGGATGTGCACGAGCCAGACGGCCAGCAGGAAGCCGACGATCGCGAACGCGACACTGGCGCCGAAACGGGCCTTTGCGACCGCGCGGGTCTGCCGGATTCCAGGTGCACTGCTCACTGCCACAGCCTAGCCGCGACGTCCGACACGGGAGTCGACCCGCGCATCCGCTTCGCTTGTCCCAACTCGACAACCGGCCCCCCTCAGACTGTAGGCTCGCCCCATGGGAGACCTTTTCCAGGACTACGACGCCCCGATCAAGAATGCTCCGAACCGGCAGAGTGAGCCGTGGGACGAAATGTTCGACCCGACGGGCACGCCCAGGGCGCCCTACCGCGACATCTACGAGGCCCTCAGCAGCATGAGCCAGGGCGAGCTGCGCGGACGAGCGGATGCGCTGGCCCGGTCGTACCTCGCACAGGGCGTCACGTTCGACTTCGCAGGCGAAGAGCGGCCCTTCCCGCTGGACGCGGTGCCGCGGGTCATCACCGCTGACAGCTGGAACCACGTTGAATCGGGCGTCAAGCAGCGTGTTCGTGCGCTCGAGGCGTTTCTGGCCGACGTCTACGGTCCGCAGCGAGCGATCGACGACGGCGTCATCCCAGCCAAGCTCATCTCGTCGTCTGCGCACTACCACCGCCAGGCCGCCGGATTCTCGGGTGCCAACGGCGTGCGCATCCATGTCTCGGGCATCGACCTGATCCGTGACGAAGTCGGCGACTGGCGCGTGCTTGAAGACAACGTGCGCATCCCCAGTGGCGTCAGTTACGTGATGTCGAACCGCCGCATGATCGCCCAGACGCTGCCCGAGATGTTCGCTCGTATGCGCGTTCGGCCGGTCGGCGACTACTGCGACCGGCTGCTGAAGGCCCTCCGCGCGGCTGCTCCCGCCGGCATCGACGACCCCACTGTCGTCGTACTGACTCCCGGTGTCTACAACTCGGCGTACTACGAGCACACGCTGCTCGCTCGCCTCATGGGCGTCGAGCTCGTCGAAGGCCGTGACCTCTTCACCTCCGGCGGTCGCGTCTATATGCGCACCACCGAGGGCCCGCAGCGCGTCGACGTGATCTACCGCCGGGTCGATGACGACTTTCTCGACCCGCTGCAGTTCAGGGCAGACTCCATGCTCGGCAGCCCGGGCCTCATGCTCGCCGCTCGCCTGGGCAACGTCACGCTGGCGAACGCAGTCGGCAACGGCGTCGCCGACGACAAGCTGATCTACACCTACGTGCCCGAGCTGATCGAGTACTACCTCGGCGAAGAGCCGATTCTGAAGAACGTCGACACCTGGCGCCTCGACGAGCCAGAAGCGCTCGAAGAGGTCATCGACCGACTCGACGAGCTGGTCGTGAAGCCCGTCGACGGGTCGGGCGGCAAGGGTCTTGTGATCGGGCCGGATGCGTCGCGCAGCGAGCTCGACGACTTGCGGAAGCGGCTCATCGACGATCCGCGTGGCTGGATCGCGCAGCCCGTCGTGCAGCTGTCGACGATTCCGACACTGGTCGAAGACGGCGTTCGTCCGCGCCACGTCGACCTGCGTCCGTTCGCCGTCAACGACGGAGAGGACATCTCGGTGCTGCCCGGCGGCCTCACCCGCGTGGCACTGCCCGAGGGACAGCTCGTCGTGAATTCGTCGCAGGGCGGCGGCTCGAAAGACACCTGGGTGCTCGGCGACCCGCGCGACCCGATCCCGACCACGCGTGACATCGAAGCCGAGTTCGGAGCGACAGGAGAGCCGATGACCGAGTCGATTCCGATCATCGTGCCAGAAGAGCACACGCAGGATCAGTCGCCGCAGGACGAGCGACGCGACCAAGACGAACAGCAGCAGCAGACAGGAGGCGCATCATGCTGAGCCGCATTGCCGAATCACTGTTCTGGATCGGCCGCTACATCGAGCGCGGCGACGGAACAGCGCGCATCCTCGACGTCTACCTGCAGCTGCTGCTCGAAGACATCTTCGTCGACGAAGACACAGCCTGCCGCGCGCTGCTCGGCGTCATGGGCAGCGAGCCGCCCACCGACCGCAAGCTCAAGCGCCAGGACGTCATCACGCCGCTGGCCACCGACCCGATGAGCACCACGTCGATCGCGTACTGCCTGCGGGCTGCTCGCGAGAACGGCCGCCGTGCGCGCGAGATCATCTCGAGCGAGCTGTGGGAGGTGCTGAACATCACCCACACGGGCATGCCGAAGTCGACCAAGGGCGACCAGATCCACGAGCTGTTCTCCTGGACGCGCGAGCGGGCTGCGCTCGCCTCTGGCATCGCCGACTCGACCTCGAGCCGTGACGACGCATGGAGCTTCTTCACGCTCGGCAGATCGATCGAGCGAGCAGACATGACCGCACGCCTGCTGGCGACCCGCGCACTCACTGAGGCGTCGGGGCCATCGTGGACGACCATCCTGCGCTCCGTCGGTGCGTACGAGGCGTATCTGCGAACGTATCGAGGCGTGCCCTCGAGCACGAATGCTGCGGAGTTCCTGCTGCTCGACCGCCTGTTTCCGAGGTCGATCATGCATTCGCTCACACTCGCGGAACAGTGCCTTCGCGACATCGATCCGACGCAGCAGCGCATCGGCTACGGCGACTCGGCAGTGCGGATGCTCGGGCACATTCGTGCAGAGCTCGAGTTCCGGCCGATTTCGCAGGTCATCGAGGAGCTGCCGATCATGATGGATCACGTGCAGTCGACGACCACGAACGTGTCGGAGGCAGTGCGCGAGCGCTACTTCCCGACGCACAATCTGCCTGCATGGATGGGAGGCCAGTCATGAGTCGCATCCACATTCGGCACACGACCGGATACCGCTACGAGGAACCCGCGAAGGCGTCGTACAACGAGGCTCGCATGCTGCCGGTGTCGACCGACGGCCAGTTCGTCATCTACTCGAATCTCGACATCCAGCCGAACACTTCGGTGAACCAGTACGACGACTACTGGGGCACGCGCGTGACCTCGTTCGATGTGCTCAGCCCGCACACCGAGCTGCAGCTCACGGCAGAGTCGCTTGTCGAAGTGCGGCCGCGCATCCCCTCTGGTCACGACATCTCGTGGGAGCAGCTGGGTCGCGTGACGCAGCGCTCGATCCACTACGTCGAGCACCTCGACCAGACGCCGCGCACCGAGCCGACCGACGACCTCGTCGAGCTTGCGAAGGGCATCGCCGAAGAGTCAGAGACGCCCGGCATCGCTGCGGCTGCGATTGCGCGCCGGGTCGGCGAGCAGATCGAGTACATGTCGGGTGTGACCCACGTGCACACGCTCGCTCGCGAGGCGTGGACGAACAAGAAGGGCGTCTGCCAGGACATCGCGCACATCACGATCGGTGCCCTGCGTGCCGTCGGGATTCCGGCGCGCTACGTGTCGGGCTACCTGCACCCGCGGCCGAACGCTGAGATCGGCGAGACGATCACGGGCGAGTCGCACGCGTGGGTCGAGTGGTTTGCCGGCGACTGGTTTGCCTGGGATCCGACGAACCTCATCGACATCGGCGAGCGTCACGTGAAGATCGGCTACGGCCGCGACTACAACGACATCCCGCCGCTGCGAGGCGTGTTCGCCGCCAGTGGCGAGAGCAAGCTGTTCGTCAAGGTCGAGATCACGCGCGAGAGCTGACGCCTGTCAGCGGCCCAGGTCGAGAAGCACTGCCGCGGCTGCGTGCCAGCCGTTCATGCCGTGTACGCCGCCCCCTGGGGGAGTCGATGACGAGCAGACGTACAGCGGCTGCTCCTTCTCGGCGCTCGATCGCAGAGGAACCCGGTAGGGGTTGAACAGTCTCGGCCGTGCCAGCTGCTGTGTCCCGGTGAGGGAGCCGCCGCCGATCGCGCCCCCGACGAGGTTCGGGTTCCACTGCTCGAGATCGCTGGGTGAGTTCACGCGCCTGGCAATGATGCGATCGCGGAAGCCCGGAGCAAACTGCTCAATGCGCGATTCGATGACGGCAGCGGTGTCGCCCCGCCATGCGTGAGGCACGTGAGCGTACGCCCAGATCACGTGACTGCCGTCGGCTGCCCGTGTCGGGTCGGCAGACGAAGGCTGGGTGACGAGCACGAACGGTCGCTCGGGCATGCGTCCGTGAGCCACCGCACGCTCGGCAGCTGCTATCTCGGCGATGGTGCCTCCGACATGCACAGTGCCTGCTCTCTCGACACGCGTGTCCTGCCAAGGAACCGGTCCGTCGAGAAGCAGATCGAGCTTTGCCACCGCAGGCCCGTAGTGCCAGGTGCGGAGGCGTCGACCGTACAGCGGATGAAGCCGCTCACCTGCGATCTGGACGATCTGCCTGGGGGTCAGGTCGAGCAGCACGATGTCAGCTGATGACAGCTCGCGAACATCCGCGACGTGGTGCTCGGTCTGAATCTTCGCGCCTGCCTCTTCGGCCGCACGGCGAAGGGCGTTCGAGATCTCCTGTGTACCTCCGCGCGCGAACGGCCACCCTGTGGAGTGCCCGACGCCGCCGAACGCGATCCCGAAGGCACTGGTGAGCGGATGCCCGAGGGGGAGGGTCGCATGTGTCGCGCTGCCGGCGAAGAGTGCTTGGGCTGCGCCCGAGCGGAACACGGTGCGAGCCAGAGCCGACGCTGGCCATGCTCCCCGAAGGCCCAGGCGCGCGAGGAGGAGCGGATGCTCGGGCAGGCGGACGAGGGGGGAGAGGATGCTGGATGCGGTGGCCCGGGGGTTGTCGGTCGCTGGCTGGTGCAGGCGCAGCCATGCCGCTCGATCCACGCCGAGGCCCATTGCCGTCAGATCGGCGTCCTGCTGCAGGAAGGCCGCTCTGCCTCCGGGAAGCGGATGCGCGACCGGGTACTCGGGGTGGACCCATTCGAGCCCATGGCGCTCGAGATTGAGGTCGTCGAAGGCCGGGCTGATGACTCCGAAAGGATGCGCGGCGGCACCTTGATCGATGACGGCTCGATCCCCGAAAGCGGTCACGCTCGATGCAGCGCCCCCGACCGTCGGCAGGCGCTCGAGCACAGAGACAGCGAGACCCGCTCGTGCCAGCACCGCCGCCGCGGTGAGGCCGTTGGGGCCGGCGCCGACGATGACCGCCTTCACTGTGACTCCTCGACAAACCGCTCATGGCACGTCTCGATGCTGATTCGCTCCAGCTCTGCAATCTGCTGCCCGGCTCGATCCGCGAGGTCCTGCAGCAGATCTGCATCGAGCCGTTCCCAGTGCTCGCTGACCTCCATCAGCGTGCGCCACATCGACAGCTTCGCCCGAACCATGCCCGTGAGCACGTCGAGCTCGAGCTGGGCCATGGACCCTCCGCGTATCCGCAGCAGGTTGATGGGGTTCACCTCGCCGCCTGCACGCATGAGACCTGTGAACAGCCGCTTGAGCTTGGAAGGACGAAAGCCGAGGCGTTGGATAATGAGCGCGAGGTCTCGTCGATCGCGGCCGATCTCGTCTCGCAGTGCTTTCAGCGGGGCCTCATGCTGTGTGCCAGCCCATGTGCGGCTTGCAGCGTCGAACGCAGACAGCCCTCCCTCCGACGCGAGCAGGTGCTCGTTGAGGTATGCGCTGAGTCGGGTGTCGGTGTCTGTGGCCTGTCGATCATCCATCGAACGCCTCCTGTCGGGTCCAAAGCAAGCGTTTCGAGTATTCACTCTCGACACAACCCCCTTGCCAGTCTGCAGATGCCTCTTGTGCGCAGTGTGCTCTTCGTGTACGTTCAAACTCGTACGTCTGACCGCTAAGCATGAAAGGAGGAACTCGCGATGAACATCGAAATGACAACTACCGCTGGAGTCCTCCTTCTTGATCGGGCCTAACAGACACTTCGAGTCTGAACCCGAGCCGTCGGCTCTCCTGATGTCGTCAGACGTCACCTCTGGGCACTGACCCGAACGACCTTCCTGTCGTCGCGCATCCGCCCTGCTCCTGCTGTCGCACTTTGCCCATTGCCCTGTGCGCTGCATCGTTTCACCGTGCCGTATCGCGTCCTCGAACGGGCGATACGGCCATGCCAGAAAGAAGAACACCATGTCGAATCCGACACTCGCCATGCCGGCCGCGCGCCGGTTCGCGCTGAGTGCGTCGCGCGTTCTCGAACGCTGGGCTCTCGAAGAGCCCTGCCGAGTGCAACAGCGTCGCGAAGCCGAAGCCTACGAGCAGGCGGCTGCCGATCGTGAGCGCTTCGAACTCGATGCACTCCGAATGAATCCGCTGCGATGATCGCGGCTGACGCGGGGTCGCCCCACTGGGGCGGCCCCGTTTTTCTGTGCGGTGGTGCCACAATGGAGCCATGGACAACCCCACACTCGCAAAGTACATGGACGCAACCCTGCTGAAGCCCGAGGCCACCAGCGCTGACGTCGCCGCACTCGTGGCCGACGCGGTCGAGTTCGGCACGTACTCCGTGTGCGTCTCGCCGAGCATGCTGCCGGTCGAGATCCCGGCAGGCAGCGACGTGAAAGTCGCGGTCGTCACCGGCTTTCCGAGCGGCAAGCACCTCTCGCAGGTCAAGGCCCTCGAGGCAGAGTTCGCAGTGGCACGCGGTGCCCATGAGATCGACATGGTGATCGATGTCGCCGCCGCCGTAGAGCACCGGTTCGATGACATAGAGGCGGATGTCGCAGCGGTTCGCGCGGCTGCTCCGGCGCCCACGGTGCTCAAGGTGATCATCGAGTCTGCAGCTCTCGACGACGAGGGAATCGTCGGCGCATCGAAGGCTGCCGCACGCGCTGGCGCCGACTTCGTCAAGACGTCCACGGGCTTCCACCCGGCGGGTGGAGCATCCGTGCACGCAGTGCGCCTGATGGCGGATGCGGTCGAGGGCAAGCTCGGCGTGAAGGCCTCTGGCGGCATCCGCACCCGTGCTGCTGCGCTCGAGATGATCGAGGCCGGTGCTACGCGTCTCGGTGTCTCATCGGCGCGCGGCATTCTCGAAGACGAAGGTGCCGACACCTCCGGCTACTGATCTGTTGCGAGAAACGCACCGGTTTGACCGTCAAACCGGTGCGTTTGTCGAAACTTCGAGGAGTTCGCCGACCGTGCAGTCGAGCGCTTCGCAAATCGCCGCGAGCGTCGAGAACCTGATCGCGCGTCCGCGATCGTTCTTCAGCACCGACAGGTTGGCGTAGGTGATGTCGACGCGCTTTGTGAGTTCGGTCAACGTCATATCGCGCTCGGCCAGCAGCTCGTCGAGGCGGCAGTGGATGGGGGCGTCGCCGGCGGGCTCCTCCTTGCGGGCCATCAGATGGTCCCTTCCAGGTCGTGCTGCAGTGCCCTCCCTCTGAGCACCAGCCAGCCTCCCAGCCCGATCATCAGCCCCAGCAGCACGAGAGTCCAGTCGGTATCGGTCCAGTCGTGGGATGCGGGCGTCACCCAGTCGGGTGCGGGACCGTGCCGCGGGAGGTTGAGGTAGGCGACCATGATCTGCTCAGCTTCAGCCTTCAGCGCGGGAACCACGATTCCGCTGCCGATTGCCACGACCGCGTTCACGAGCATCGCGACTCCGGCGACGATGCCGAAGGGGCGGCGGCGCAGCAGCTGGATGGCGAGCATCAGCACCATCAGGGATGTGACGCCGCCGGTGATGTAGGGCAGCACGGTCGCGGCTTCGAGCAGCGCGAGTGCCGGGTTCTGGTCGAAAGCTATCGACACGTAGGCGGTCGAGTACTCAGACCAGGCGCCCCCGGGCAGGTCAAGCTGTGGAGTGCTTGTGCTTGCAACACTGACTTCGACTTGTGAAACGCGCACAGTTGCCGTGTGCGCCAGACCACCGTAGACGAGGGATGCCAGTGCGCCCAGGCTGGCGAACACGATGACTGCGATGAGGAGGGTGCGGGAGATGCTGACCCTGACGATTCGATTGACGCTCACGGCGTCTCCTTCTCTAGCTGTATATCGCCAATCGATATACCGATAATCAATATACACACGTGCGCCCCTCTGCGCCAGATGTTGCGAAAAACGCACCGGTTTGACCGTCAAACTGGTGCGTTTTTCGCAACTTAAGGCAGTGAGACAATGGATGCATGACGAAGCTCGCAGATTTCTCGGCCACCACACTCGCAGGCGAAGAGCGTTCGCTCGCAGACTTCGACGGCAGCGTCGCGCTCGTCGTCAACACCGCATCGAAGTGCGGATTCACGCCCCAGTACGCCGGGCTGCAGCAGCTCTTCGACAGCTACCGCGACAAGGGCTTCACCGTCCTGGGCTTTCCGTCGAACGAGTTCGCGGGCCAGGAGCCTGGCGCCAGCGGCGACATCGAAGAGTTCTGCCAGGTCAACTACGGCGTCTCGTTTCCGATGTTCGAGAAGATCAAGGTCAATGGCAAGAACGCCCACCCCCTCTATCAGTGGCTGAAGACTGAGAAGGGTGGCATCCTCGGCGACGCCATCAAGTGGAACTTCACGAAGTTCCTCATCGGACGTGACGGCCAGGTCGTCAAGCGCTACGCATCGAACGTCGATCCGGCCGACATCGCCGCCGACATCGAAACGGCGCTCGCGGCGTAGCAGTGTCGAAACCGCCACGCACCGGCATAGTCACAGTCGTCGGCCGAGACCTCGTCTCGCTTGCGCCCGCTCCCGGCTCGTGGCGCGTCGGCGTGCGTGCTGGCCTGCTCATCTTGGGCGCGCTCGTCGTGCTGCTCACGACAGACCGCATGGACCTCGCCCTCTACGCGTGCTTTGGCGTCTTCACGACACTGTACGGCGGGCGTCTGACTTCACCGACCCGCTGGCGCACGCAGGTTGGAATGGGCCTGCTGCTCACAGCCTCGGCAACGACAGGCGCACTTGTCGCTACGCTCGATGCGCGTGCTTGGGTTGCGATTCCGGTTGCAGCAGCATGGGCCGGATTCGCGGGGTGGCGAAGCGAGGTCGCCTCCTGGCGGCCAGCGGGGCCGATGTTCATGGTGTTCTCGTTTGCGACCATCTCGTCGGTGCCGACCCAGATCGAGACGATTCCTCTGGGCCTTCTTCGTGACGTTCGCCACCGCATCCGTCGCTGTGCTGCTCGGCGCTCTGGAGTCGTGGCTGATGCCAACCCAGCCGCAGCCTTCCCCTCCTGCCCAGCCCAAGCATCCGCTGGTCATGTCGCTGCGCGCTGTCGTCGCGGTGCTGCTTGCCGGAACGATCGCAACGGCAGCCGGCATCGGATACCCGTTCTGGGCGATGATCGCCGCCGTCGTGCGGATCTCGATGCACCGCATCCGCCATCAGGTCGTGCGTTCTTCACACCGCGTAGTGGGCACGCTCCTGGGCCTCGGGCTCTCGGCGGTGATTCTGCTTGGCGAGATCCCGCCGTGGTCACTGCTGATCCTGCTGCCACTGCTGCAGTTTGCGGTTGAGTTCGTCGTGGGGCGCAACTACGCGATGGCCTGCATCTTCATCACGCCGCTTGCGATCGTGCTGACCTACTTGGCGTTTCCCGTGCCGATCGAGTCCCTCATGATCGATCGGCTCATCGAAACCGTCATCGGCGTGGTCGTCGGCATGGGCGTTTCGGCTGTGACGTACCCGCTGCTGCGCAGGTCAGAAGCTGGCCGTGAAGGTGCTGCCGACGACTGATTCTCCACCTCTTGGCGAGAGTTATCCACAGTTGTCCACAGGAAACCGGGCTTTGTGGCGGGTTATCCACAGACTTGTGGACAACTGTGGTGTGCATAACTGCGGAAGGAGTTCAGCGGATGCGCGACGCTAGTTGCGGGTGTCCTGGTCGACGACGGGGGCGACTGTCAGGGTTCCGGTCCGCGTCATCCGCTCTGCTCGACGAGCCTTGATCCACCACGCGAGTCCGATGCCGAACGCGATCAGCGTCGCGATGCTCGCGACCATCACGCCCCAGCGGGCGCCCAGGCCGTTGGCGACGAAGCCGACCAGCGGGGCGCCGATGGGGGTTCCGCCCATGAAGACCGCTGAGTAGAGCGCCATGACGCGACCACGCATCTCGGGTGCGGTCGAGAGCTGCACCATGGAGTTGGCGTTGGTCATGAACAGCTGCGCGAAGAACCCGACAGCAGCCAGCGTCACCGCGAAGAAGATCAGGCCCGGAGCCCACGCCGCAGCTGCGGTGCCGATTGCGAAGAGCCCGAGTCCTCCGATGATGACCGAGTACTTCGGGCGCTCTGACCTCGCCGACAGCAGTGCACCGGTCACCGAACCGATCGCCATAGCGCTCGACAGCAGGCCGAACACTTCGGCGTCGGAGCCGAATTCGAGCGTCATGGTCGAGATGAAAATCTGAAAGTTGAGCCCGAACGTGCCCAGCAGCACGGCCATCAGCATGACGATCAGAATGTCGTCGCGCCGCCGCACATATTTGAGACCCTGCACGATGTCGCCAAAGCCCTTCGCGCCGCGAGGGCTCGGCTCGAGCTCGTCGGTGCGCATCGCGAGCAGGGCGATGATCATCGCCGCAAAGGTCAGCGCGTTGAGCGCGAACACCCAGCCGGGGCCGACGATCGCAATCGAGACACCGGCGACAGCGGGGCCGATGAGGCGCGCACCGTGGAAGGACGCCGAGTTCAGCGCGACGGCATTGGGCAGAAACTTGCGACCCACCAGCTGCGACACGAACGCCTGGCGAGCGGGTGCGTCGATGGCCTGCGTCACACCGAATGCGAACGCGAAGATCTGCACCATCCAGAGCTCGACGACGCCGGTGACGGTGATCGCCGCCAGCGCCACGGCGAGCAGCCCCAGCGACGTCTGCGTCATCAGCAGGATCTTGCGGCGGTCGAACTTGTCGGCGATGAGACCGCTGATCGGCACGAGCAGCAGCTGCGGGCCGAACTGCAGCGCCATGTTGATGCCGACGGCTCCGGCGTCGTTCTCGGTCAGCACGGTCAGCACGATCCATGCCAGTGCCGTCGACTGCATCCAGGCGCCGATGTTCGAGATCAGGGCTCCGAAGAACCAGGCGCGGTAGTTGAAGAGTGTGAGCGACCTAAACATCGCGCTCTGCCAGTCGGAAGAGAATCGGCAGCGCCTGCTCGAGCACGTCGATCTCTTCGGGGCTGAGCGCATCGAGGCGCGCCCGCAGCCACTCGTTGCGGCGCTCGCGGATGTCGTCGATGACCTCGTGGCCGCGCTCGGTGATGGTCAGCAGCTGCTTGCGTCCGTCGGTCTCGTGCGGCGCTTTGCCCACGTACTCGAGCTCGATCAGCCGCTGCACCGACTTCAGCATGCTCGGCGGGGTGATGCCCTCGCGCTCGGCGAGCTCCTGCAGGGTCATCGAGCCGTGCGCGAGCAGGATGCCGAGTGCCGACACCTGCGGAAAGCTGAGCTCTGTGAAGTCGTTGTTGCGTCGCAGCTGTCGCGAGAGTCGCGTCACCGCACGGCGGAGGGAGTTGGGGAGAGGACCGAATTCAGGCACAAATCGTTAGTCTAGCAAATTTGCCAGACTAATTATTCTGACTAACGATCAGGTAGGCTCACTCAGCTCAGTCGAACGACTCCACCGAGACCGACGACACCGACTGCGGCTGGGGCGGGGGAGCCACGACGGGTGCCTCGGGCTGCGGCGCCTGCGTCTGCTGGGGCGGCTTCTGCTGCGTCTGCTGATTGCCGTTGTGCTGCGAGTTCTTGTCGTCGGCCTGGTTCTTGTTGTCAGCTTGGTTCTTCGAGTCGCTCGTGCCGGGCTCGCCCGCACGCTGCATCGCGTCGATGGGATTCGCGATGGGCGTAATGCTCTCGCCCTGGATGCCTGCCGAGATGGTCACGCCAGACTGATCACTGAGGTGAGCCGAGCTCGCCGCGAATGCGGCAGATACGCCGATGACGCCGATCGACAGTGTCGACACGGCTGCTCCGATGACCCATTTGCTCTGCATGACGACAAGTCTCGCGAACGCAGGTGAACAGCGGGGGAGAACCAGATGAGAGACTTCTCATCTGTGCGGCCGAGCGTCAGAGCCGTGCGAGCAGCTCGATCCCCATCCGCACCATCGCCAGAGCCGTCTCGACATTGCCGCGTCCGGCTGGCAGAATCGCGTGCCCCATGATGTGCACCCCGAGCACGTGTCGCAGCTCGTCGGTGCGCCACCGCTCGAGTGCGTCGAATGCAGTCGCACGGATGCCCGAGGCATCGAACCCAGCAGCCTCCCGCAGCGCGACGGTTGCGACCAGGTGCCCGATGAACGCGGCTTCGTCGTCGACGGGATTGCCGGTGCCGGTCGTGTCGACGTCGATGAGTCCTGAGATCGAGCCTTCGCTCATGAACAGCTGCCCGATGTGCAGGTCGCCGTGCACTGTTGCCGTTCGCTGCTGGGGCATGGGCTCGCCGAGCTCGGCGATCAGCGCTTCCACGAGCGCCGCGAAGGCCTCGTCGCCGGCAGCCGCAGCACGCAGCCGAGCCGAGTACCAGTCGACGCGACGTGCCAGGGATGCGCGCGCATCCCGCTGCAGGTCGACTCCCGCAAGGCGCGTGCGAACCAGGTCGATCTCGTCGAGCACTGCGTCAGCAGACATGTCGTTGACGGTCTTCGACAGTGCGACGCCTGCGGCCGACTCCATCGCGATGAGTCCGAACTGGCCCCACGCGATGATGCGGGGCACCGGAAGGCCGGCATCGGCCAGGGCGGTGTGCACGCGGGCAAGCTCTTCGACGACCTTGGGGCGCACGACCTTCAGGAAGGTGTCGCTCTCGGTGCCGCGCATCCGAAAGACTGCTCGCTTGCCCGCGCGGTACGCCAGCAGGTGCGGCGAGCCCGTCAGCTGCAGTCCCATGCGCTCGAGCAGCACTGCCGCCGAGTGGTCGAAGCTCGCGGGCGCGAGTGCGGGGAGGCGCGGATCGGCAGGGTGCAGCCAGATGCGCGCCTCGGGCTTGTCGGGGTCGCCCAGGACGAGCCCGGTCTCCTGCTCGACGCTGCGGCCGGAGGTGTCGACGTACCAGTTCGTGGTGGTCGTGCCCTCGGCATTGGGGTCGTCGAACGCGGTGGCCGCCGACTCGAGCACCGAGAAGCCGGCGATCGCGCCGTCGCCGTA
Source organism: Agrococcus casei LMG 22410 (assembly GCF_900163565.1). Lineage (GTDB taxonomy): Bacteria > Actinomycetota > Actinomycetes > Actinomycetales > Microbacteriaceae > Agrococcus > Agrococcus casei. The sequence continues at coordinate 27,549 of NZ_FUHU01000010.1, read as the reverse complement.
GGGCTCAGAGCTGATCAGCTGCGGCTCGTCGAGAAAGCGGTCGCCCAGGGCGTCGTCGAGCAGCTCGCGCTCGGTGGGTTTCATCTGCACAGTACGATCACACCAGACTTCGCACCAGCGCGCGGGGCAGGTGAGGATCTTCTCACCTGTCAGGCATCGATCACACAGACAGGCGACAATGGACAGGTGACCGAACAAGCAGCCACCCGGCGTCGCCGCACGATGCCGGCGATCTCAGTGCGAGCGCGCATCGTGGGCGTCGTCGCGCTGCTGTCGCTTGTCGGCATGCTCATGGCTGGCGGCTCTGCGTACTTCATCGACCGCCAGCGGCAGTTCGACCAGATTGACGGCAACCTCTACTCAGCCCTCGAAGCGGTGCAGTTCGCGGTCGGCGACAGCACCTGGCGCAGCGCCGACGAGGCCCTCGAAGCGGTCGTGTCGCGGCCGTCGCTCGATGACAACACGGGCATCCTCGGCATCGTGAACGACACCGCCGCCATCGTGCCCGGCCTGCCGCTCGACGTGCAGCTCGAGACCTTCGAAGGCTTTGTCGATCGAGTCGTCGCCGAAGTCGACGGGCAGAACTCCGTGCTCGGAACATTCTCGAACGAGAAGGGCTCGCTGCGCTATCTCGCGGTGCCGATCTCGGTCACCGATGCCGACGGCAACGTGAGCGGGCCCGTGATCTACGTGATCGCCTACGACCTCGAGCGCGAGCTGACCGAGCTCAACGATGCGGCCGGCATCTTCATGATCGCGTCGGTGATCGTCGTGCTGCTGATCGTGGTGATCGGCATGTGGATCTCGGGTCGCCTGCTGCGGCCGATCGGCGAGATGAGCGCGCTGGCCCAGCGAATCTCGACGGCGAATCTCGATGAGCGGATTCCCGTCACGGGTCGCGACGACGTCTCGCGGATGGCGCAGACCGTCAATGAGATGCTCGACCGGCTCGATGCTGGCCTGATCTCGCAGCGCCAGCTGATGCAGGACGTCGGGCACGAGCTCAACACCCCGATCACGATCGTGCGCGGCCACCTCGAGCTGCTCGATGTGAACGATGCCGCAGAGGTCGAAGAGGCCCGCGAGATCTCGATGGACGAGCTCGATCGCATGGCCGGACTCGTCGACGACATCCGCCTCGCTGCCAAGCTGCAGGACCCGAAGCAGTTCGACTTCGACCTCGTGAACATTCCCGTCCTGGTCGCCAGCCTGCAGTCGAAGGCGCGTGCCGTGCAGGGCATCAACCTGCACGATGGCCCACAGGTGCCGCAGGTCGGCGTGATCGGCGACGAGGCCAAGCTGACGCAGGGCATGCTGCAGTACGCGGCCAACGCTGCCAAGTACGCACCCGGCGACGTGACGATCGGCGCGCGCTTCGGCGAGCCCGGATACATCGACCTGTTCGTGCGCGACAGCGGCGAGGGTGTCGCCGACGAGCTGAAGGATGCGGTGTTCGAGCGGTTCAACCGCGGCACCAGCGGCGAGCGTGCATCCGGGTCGGGTCTCGGTCTCTCGATCGTGCGCGCGATCGCCGAGCGACATCGGGGCGGAGCCTGGGTGCGAGACGCGCATCCTGGCGCCGAGTTCGTGCTCACCCTGCCGATCGCGGTTCCAGAGCAGCATGCAATTCATCACAAGGGGGCACCATGGCTTCAATCCTGATCGCAGAGGACGAGGATCGCATCGCCTCGTTCGTCGAGAAGGGACTCAAGTCGGCCGGCTACGCGACGCGCGTTGCGGCGACCGGTCCTGAGGCGCTCGAGCTCGCGCTCAGCGACGAGTTCGATCTGCTCGTGCTCGACATCGGGCTGCCGGGCATGGACGGCTTCGAAGTGCTGCGCAGCATCCGCGGCCAGGGCTCAAATCTTCCGGTGATCGTGCTGACCGCACGCGGCGGCGGAGCCGACACGGTCGCGGGCCTCGAAGGCGGCGCCGACGACTACATGGCCAAGCCGTTCAGGTTTGACGAGCTGCTGGCGCGCATCCGTCTTCGCATGCAGACCACGCAGGCGAAGACCACTGAAGGCGAGCTCGTGCACCGCGGGCTCGAGCTCGATGTGCGAACGCGTCGCGCGAAGATCGACGGCACCGAGATCGACCTCTCGGGGCGCGAGTTCATGCTCGCAGAAGAGCTGATCAGGCACGCGGGCCAGGTGCTCTCTCGCGAGCAGCTGCTCTCACGCGTCTGGGGCTACGACTTCGACCCGGGCTCGAATGTCGTCGACGTCTACGTGCGGTATCTGCGCAACAAGATCGGCGTCGACCGCATCGAGACCGTTCGAGGCATGGGCTACCGCATGGTGTGAGTCGGCGGTCAGCGGCTGAGATTCAGCCGCGACCGCGTGCTGCTCGCTGAGCCATGCGGATCAGCTTGAGCGCGCGCTCGGCGTTCTCGATCATCACGGCGCGGTGGGCGTGGCCGATCAGGTGCACCGCGGTCAGCGCACGAGCGCGCGACGAGTGGATCCAGCGGCGGTCGGCAGCGTCTGCGAGCAGCCCGAGTGCCTGAGCGGCGTCGGAGTAGCCCGCCTCGTCATTGATGAGCGCGCTGGCGATGGCATGGCCGATGAAGTTCGCGGCGTCGTTCTCGGGCTCGCCGAGGCCGGCGGTGTCGACGTCGATCACGCCCGAGACGCGGCCGTCTTCGAAGAACAGCTGGCCGATGTGCAGGTCTCCGTGGATGCCCTGCAGCCGCGACGTGGGCGCGTGCTGCACGGGGCCGAGCGTGAGCGACAGGTCTTCGAGCTCGGCGCGGTGCTGCGGCAGCGCGACCATCAGCTGCTCGAGGAACCAGTCGATGCGAGTCGCGACGGATGCGCGGGCAGGGCCGGTCAGACCGGCTTCGGCGAACTGCTCCCTGAGGGCGTCGATCGCGTCGAGGATCACCTCGGGCTCGGCTGCCATGACGGCGTCGGGGCCGGGGGTGCCCTCGCTGGTCGCGATGAACAGCGCACCGCCGTCGGTGTAGCCGATGACGCGGGGCACGGGCAGGCCGGACTTGCGGAGTGCGCGGTGGTGCTGGGCGAGCGGATGCGCGACCTCGGGCTGCATGAGCTTGCAGAACACGTCGCCATCGGCGTGCGTCATGCGCACGACCGCACGGCGGCCCCGTCGATGAGCCAGCACCGTGACATCGACGGGAGGCCGGTAGCCGAAGGCTGCGAGCGCCTCTGCCGCGCCCTCCGGGGTCGTCAGATGCTCGAGCTCTGGCAGGGCAGGGTCAGCAATCACCCCACCATTCAACCGGAAATGCGCGATTTCTGCGCGGGTTCGTCGGAGAGGCCGCGCATTCGATTGTTCAGCGAGGTGAAGACCTCGAGCATGACCTCTGCCTGACTGCGATCGAGGTGGTCGATCATCAGCTCGTCGACCAGGCGTGCATGCAGCGGGCGTGCCTTGCGCAGCACGCGTCTTCCGTCGGTCGTCAGGATCGCCCAGATGCCGCGCTTGTCGCTGCCCGATGCCTTGCGCTCGATCCAGCCGCGCTTGGCCAGGTTCGTCGCGCGGTAGGTGAGCCGTCCGGGCGCGAACGCGAGTTCGCGTGCCAGCTCGCCCATCCGCATCCGCTCGTCCGGCGCCTCTGAGAGCAGCAGCAGCATGTTGAAGTCGCCCATGTCGAGGCCGCTCGCGGTCTTCATGCGGTGCTCGAGCTCGGCGACGAGGCGCCCCGATGACTCGATGTACGCACGCCACGCCTTCAGGATGAATGCTCGGTCGTTCTCGCTGTCGCCCATGTCAGCTGCCCAGCAGTGTCTCGAACGACTCGAAGTCGCTGCCGGTCGGGTCGAAGGGGTCGCTCTTGCGCTGATGCGGCATCAGGATCATCGTGTCTGCCAGTTCGGCGCCCGCGCGGTCGACGCGGCTCTGCAGGCCGGAGTCGTTGCCCCAGTCTTCGCTCGCCGCATAGACGCCGGTCGGGATGACGTGGCCCTTGAGGTAGGCGAAGAGCGGTCGCATGGCGGTGTCGAGCACCATCGAGTGGCGGATCGAGCCGCCGGTGGCGCCGAGCAGCACGGGGATGTTGACCAGAGCGTCGTTGTCGATGATGTCGATGAACGACTTGAACAGGCCCGAGTACGACATCGTGAAAGTCGGCGATACGGCGATGATGCCGTCTGCGCCCGTCACGTCTGCGACTGCCTGCTTCACGGCGTCGGTCTCGACTTGCGTGACCATCACGTTGGCGATGTCGGCCGCGAACTCGCGCAGCTCGACCACCTTGACGGTCACGGTGTGACCCTTGCTCTCGAGTGCCTTTGCGGTGCCCTCAGCGAGCCGGTCGGCCAGCATTCTGGTCGACGACGGCTCGCTCAGACCGGCTGCGATGACAGCGAGGCTGTAATGGGGCATGTGCTCACTCTCCGTTCTGGCGCGAGATTGCCGCACCTGTGTCAACATCATCGCGCACCTGCTGCTCACCCGCTCGTGTGCTCTCGGCCTGCTTCGCCTCGACGCGTGCTGCGTGCGTCGGTGCGTCAGGCACGCCCGGGGCGCGCATCCGGTCGAACTCCTGGCGAAGGACGGGCACGACCTCCTTGCCGAGCATCTCGATCTGGTCGAGCACCATCTCGAGCGGCAGGCCGGCGTGGTCCATCAGGAACATCTGGCGCTGGTAGTCGCCTGCCCACTTCTGGAAGCCGAGCGTGCGCTCGATCACCATCTCGGGGGTGCCGACTGTGAGCGGCGTCAGCGTGGAGAAGTCTTCGAGGCTGGGGCCGTTGCCGTACACCGGTGCCTTGTCGAAGTAGGGCCGGAAGAGCTTCTTCGCTTCTGCTTCGGTCTCGGCCATGAACGCCTGGCCCCCTAGGCCGACGATCGCCTGCTCGGGTTCGCCGTGACCGTAGTGCGCGAAGCGCTTGCGGTAGAGCTGGATCATCTGAGCTGTGTGCTCGGGGTTCCAGAAGATGTTGTTGTGCAGGAATCCGTCGCCGTAGTAGGCGGCCTGTTCGGCGATCTGGGGCGAGCGGATCGAGCCGTGCCACACGAACGGCGCGATGCCGTCGAGCGGAGCGGGCGTCGATGTGAAGCCGGTCAGCGGCGAGCGGTGCTTGCCAGTCCAGTTGACGACCTCTTTGTCCCAGAGCTCGCGCAGCAGAGCGTAGTGATCGACTGCGAGGGAGATGCCGTCGCGGATGTCGTAGCCGAACCACGGATAGACGGGGCCGGTGTTGCCGCGGCCGAGTGTGAGATCCATGCGGCCGTCTGAGAGGTGCTGCAGCATCGCGTAGTCTTCTGCGATCTTCACGGGGTCGTTCGTGGTGATCAGCGTCGTAGCGGTCGAGAGGATGAGCTTCTCGGTCTGCGCTGCGATGTAGGCGAGTGTCGTGGTGGGGCTCGACGAGAAGAAGGGCGGGTTGTGGTGCTCGCCGATAGCGAAGACATCGAGGCCGACCTCTTCTGCCTTGAGGGCCATGGCGGTTGCCGCTTTGATGCGGTCGTTCTCAGTGGGGGTCTTCCCCGTAGTCGGATCGGTCGTGATGTCGCTGACCGAGAAGATTCCGAACTGCATGCTTGACATTGTGTGCCTCCCGTTTCGCTAGCCTAGCGCATTTGCTTCAAATCTGAAATAGATAACGGGAGGGCGGCGAAACTATTCCCGTCGAAGGCGCGAAGCGACCTGACCGATTCGGCGGGCGGTGCGCTGGGCGATGGCTCGAGGGGTCGATGTGGCAGCGGCGGCTGCGATCCCCGCGACCAGGGAGCGCTTCTGGTTGACCAGTGCGGCGTCGCGTTCGGCGAGCACGTTCGACCCGCCTGTGGCACGAGGCTTCTGCAGCAGGTCATGATCGAGCGCTACGAACGGCGAGCCCAGCTGCACAACAGAGCCGTGTTTGACGTCGTAGTAGTCAGAGCCCGAGGAGTACATGCCCTGCATGCCGGCGCGTGCGCCGATCAGGTGCGGGTGGAACCGCTGTGTGACCATGTAGTCCCCTGGCCCCGACGGGAATCCGGTCATGAGCTGGCTCACGCCCCTCGGCTCGAAGAACGGAAAGCGCTGCGACAGGCGCTCGAATGCGAGCAGGTCGCGGCTGGTTCCCGTCCAGAACACGTGCCTGTCGAAGTCTCCGACGAATCCGGCGGACAGGGCATCGACCACGCCGTGCCCGGTTGCGTCGGCCCGAAGCGAGAGATGCAGGGTCTTGTGCGATGAAGGCTGCGCCTGCACGCGCTGCATGAACACGTCGTCGAGACCGCGAGCGGGAGACGCATGCAGCTCGTTCTGCAGCAGGAACTCGTGGGACCAGTCGTCGCGAACCTCGAACAGGTCGAATTCGCCGAATGCGCGACGCGAGAGCGTGTCGTCGGATGCCGGCGCCTCGAGGGGGCCGAGGCCGAGGCCCGTTGCCACCAGCCGGCACCCCGTGAGCTCTTTGGCTGCGAGACCGAGTCCGACCATGAAGCCGTGTGTCGGCCAGCGGTTGTTGAGGTATCCGCCGCCGTGCAGGTGGTAGACCTCGAGGCCGCTGATGATGCCCGCCAGAGGGTGGTCTCTGTTCTCAGGCTGCGAGAGGAACTCGTAGCCCTGGCGAACGGAGTCGAAGAACTCAGGGTCCTGGCGGATTCGCGCTCGGCGCACGTGGCTCGAGAACTTCACGCCCGGGTAGCGATCGCCGAAGAGCGAGTAGAGCACTCGGTGGTGGCCGCCCTCGATGCGAACCCGAGGCGTTGGCACTCCAGACTGGCGCGTGTACCAGCGCAGCCACGACTCGAGAATGAGCTCGTCTCCGTAGTTGGGAACACCGCCGCCGCCGACGATCAGTACGGTCTGCTCGCTGCTGCTCATATCCACCCGCTGCAAAGTATGTCGATCTGAAGGGCAACACTGAGCCCGCGTACACGTTGCGTGCAACTCTACATCGGCAGGGCAAAGGCCGCTGGCCTGCGCGTGCTTGCCGCCCTCGACTGACTCCTGCGCCACTATGTTGGAGAGCGAAGGGGGGTGCTGATGACCAGCTTTGAAGTGATTCGCTCAGACACTGCAGTCACCGCGAACGACGGCACCGAGCTGTACAAGTACGTGTGGGAGCCCGGTCGATTCGCGGGCCAGGTGCTGCTGTTGCACGGTTTCGGCGAGCATGCGCTGCGCTACGAGCACGTGGCGCAGTTCCTGGTGCACAACGGCTACCGAGTCATCGCCTACGACCAGCGCGGACACGGAGCGACAGGGCTGCGCCAGTGGGGCGGAGACTTCGGTCGTCTCGGCAGAGTCGGGCCGGGCGGTCAGCGCGCTGTCGTGGCCGACGCCAAGACGATGCTCGAATCGATGCGCGATGAGCACCCCGATGTGCCGCTCGGCATCATCGCTCACTCGTGGGGTTCGCTCACGGCCCAGACGCTCATCAACGATGACGCAAAGCTCGCTGACGCCGCGGTGCTCACCGGCACAGCATGGCGGCGGTTCGGCCGGATGAACTCCGGTGATCTCAACAAGCGCCACGCCCACCTCGGCACCACAGGAGGCGAGTGGCTCACTCGCGACGAGGAGATGGTCGCAGCCTGGCTCGCTGACCCTCTCACGATCGAGGTGACTGTGCTGAAGCTGCTCGGACCCATCGAGTCGCTCAAGCTGCTCGGGCGACCCGCTCGAGAACTTTCTCAAGACCTGCCGCTGCTGATCGCATCCGGATCCGATGACGCGATCGGCGAACCGAGCTCGCTGCAGCAGCTCGGCGATGACTACCGAAACCGCTCGGGCCTGACCGACGTGACGGTCAAGGTGTTCCCGGGCGCACGGCACGAGATCCTGAACGAGACCAATCGTGTCGAGGTGCTTGCGTACATCGAGACGTGGCTGACAGATCGACTCGGACTGTCGCAGGTGTGACCCACCGCGTATTCTGAAAGGCATGGAGGCTCGCATGGGTCTTCGAGAAGAGAGGCAGAACTGTGCACGGTGAGTACAAAGTTCCCGGAGGGAAGCTCGTTGTCGTCGATCTCGAAGAGATCGACGGAAAGATCGCGAACTTTCAGCTGGCAGGCGACTTCTTTCTCGAGCCTGACGAGGCGCTGCAGGCCATCAACGACGCCGTCAACGGGCTCAGCACATCCACTCCGGCAACGGCCATCGGCGATGCCGTTCGTGCCGCGCTGCCGCCTGAGGTCGAGCTGCTCGGCTTCACGCCTGAGTCAGTGGGGGTTGCGATTCGACGCGGGCTGAAGCATGCGAGCTCGTTCTCCGACTACGACTGGACGATCATTGACGACGTCGCGCGCGAGCCGATCGAGAACGTCGCGCTCGACGAAGTGCTGACCCACGAGGTCGCAGCGGGCCGCCGCGGGCCCACGCTGCGATTCTGGCGCGTCAACAAGACCGGCCTGTACATCGGCTCGTTCCAGTCGTTCCGCAACGAAGTCGACATGCGCGGCGTTGAAGCACACGACGTGCAGGTCGTGCGCCGCATCACTGGCGGCGGCGGCATGTTCTCCGAGCCCGACAAGGTCATCACGTACTCGCTGTATGTTCCGGGCGAGCTGGTGCAGGGCATGAGCTTCCAGGACTCCTACGAGTTCCTCGACTCGTGGGTGCTCGAGGGTCTTCGCGAACTCGGCATCGATGCGCACTACGCACCGCTCAATGACATCACGTCACCCCAGGGCAAGATCGGCGGGGCCGCGCAGAAGCGTCTCGGCTCGGGCGCGGTGCTGCACCACGCCACCATGTCGTACGACATCGACGCCAAGAAGATGCTCGAGGTGCTGCGCGTCGGCCGCGAGAAGATGAGCGACAAGGGCACCACGAGCGCCGACAAGCGTGTCGACCCGCTGCGCACGCAGACGGGCATGTCGCGCGAAGACATCCAGGCATCGCTGATCGCGACGTTCCGCAAGCTGTACGGCGGCCGCGACGAGCTGGTCTCTGACGGCGAGCTTGACGAGATGCGCGAGCTGATCGAGTCGAAGTTCTCGACGAAGGCCTGGCTCAAGCGCGTCCCCTAGGAATGTGCGAAAAACGCACCGGTTTGACTGTCAAACCGGTGCGTTTTTCGCACATTACGGGAGGGTGGGAATTGTCAGCACCCCGAGGTTCATCCAGATCACGATCGACGCTGCAGCAAGCGCGAGCGTCAGCAGCAGCGTCGTCGTGATGGCGATGTACATGCGCTGCTCGCGGCCGGTGGTGATGCGCCGGAATCCCCACGCGATCGGCACGCCGACACACGCTACGGCGACTGCCACGAAGATGGCGACCCAGTGCGGGATGCACGCCAAGACGGCGAGCGCGAGCGATCCGGCGACGGCGGCCCAGGGGCGGCGTGACATGTCGGCCTCTGGCCTGGAGGATTCGTCCTCGGCCTCGGGGGCGACGCGTTCGGGAAGCGGAACCTGCGCGGGGGCACGCAGTTCGCCTCGGCGAACCCGCTCGATGTGCGCGCGACGCTCGTCATCTCGGTCGTAGGTCATGTCAGCTCGTCGTTCGGGTCAATGTTCTGCGGATCGTCATCGTCGAACTGCTCGATGATGTCGATCGGGCAGGTTGCTACATCAAACGATTCGTGGGCCGGCACGATGGTACCGAAGGTTCCCGTGACGATCGGGTCCGCCTTCGGTGCAGCAGTGTATGCGACTCCTGCGGAGGCGATCATGACCAGAGCGATCGCCACGATCTCGAGTCCGCCGACCGCCTCATGCAGCAGCAGAACTGCGAATGCTGCGGCGACAGCGGGCTCGAGTGCCATCATGACGCCGAACACGCGCGTCGGGATGCGCCGAAGCGCCACGAGCTCGACGCCATAGGCGAGCAGGCTTGACAGCAGTGCGATGAGGCCCATCGGCAGCAGCACCGTCGGATCGGCCGACACGTCGCGAACGAACGGCACGATCGCGAACGGCAGCACGACTATGGCGCTGACCATCAGCGCGATGGCCAGGCCCTTCAAACCGGCGACGCGCTGGCCGACCTGCTTCGACGCGATGATGTAGGCGCCCCAGCAGACGCCCGCGAAGGCAGCCAGCAGGATGCCGACGGGATCGATGACCCCGCGAAACGATTGCAGCCCGATCAGGACGATGCCGAGCAGTGCGATGAGCACCCAGATCAGCTCCCTGAAGCGCTTCGACTGCACGAGCGAGACGGTCAGCGGGCCGATCAGCTCGATCGTGACCGCGACCCCGACCGGGATGCGCTCGATGGCGAGATAGAACGTGAAGTTCATGCCGGCCATCGTGGCTCCGAGCAGCAGCATCCACGCCCAGGTGCGGCCTCTGAACGCCAGCAGGTTCGGCCGCGCGACGAGCAGCAGCACAGCGGCTGCGATCGCGAGGCGGCCGAAGGTGACGGATGCCGGGTCGGCTCTGTCGAACGTCGACTTTCCGACCACAGAGCCCAGCTGCACGCAGCAGACCGAGATCAGCACGAGGCCGACTCCGATCAGCATGCTGGTGCGTGGCTTCATGACTCCATTCTGGTGTGTTCGCCACTGTCTCGCACGCTCCGAGTTGTGCAGGTCGCACAAGGAGTGCAAGAGGCGTCTTCGCGGGCGTTGTGCCGTGTGACAACGTTCTGTCGCGCTGGCCAAAGCCCGCATAGCCTGAAGACATCGATGATGGAGGCGAAGTGTCGCGTATAGATGTTGAATGGCTCGGCCGTGACTTGCTGGGCAAGTGGGCTGATGAACGTCTGGGAGGCCGAGCGAAGGCAGCCGACCCGAAATACCAGCGCATCCTCAACCAGACGATGGAAGACCACCGAGACCGCGTCATGGGTCAGATGCACGAGCTCGCCGCCGACGGTGCGGTGCGCGCAGCGTTCCCGGAGTCGGCAGGCGGAGACAGCAACCACGGCGGCAATATCGCCGCGTTCGCAGAGCTCTTCCTCGCAGACCCGAGCCTGCAGATCAAAGCGGGCGTGCAGTACGGCCTCTTCGGTGCGGCGATCCTGCACCTCGGCACCGCTGACCACCACGAGCGCCTGCTGCCCGATGTCGCGAGCTTCAAGATCCCCGGCGCGTTCGCCATGACTGAGAAGGGCCACGGCTCTGACGTTGCGGCCATCGGCACCACTGCGACGTACGACGCGGATGCGCAGGAGTTCGTCATCCACACGCCGTACCCGGGTGCGAAGAAGGAGTTCCTCGGAAACGCAGCCCTGCACGGTCAGGCCGCTGTCGTCTTCGCGCAGCTCATCACCCAGGGCGTCAACCACGGTGTGCACGCCTTCTACGTGCCCGTGCGCACGCCGGAGGGCGAGCTGCTCGACGGCATCGTCGCACACGACGACGGCTTCAAGAACGGCCTGAACGGCATCGACAACGGAGGCTTCACGTTCACGAACGTGCGCATCCCGCGCCACGACCTCCTGAACCGCTACGGCGCTGTCGACGCCGACGGAACATACTCGAGCACCATCGACAGCCCCGGCCGTCGCTTCTTCACGATGCTCGGCACGCTCGTGCAGGGTCGCGTCTCGCTCGACGGCTCTGCTGTCGTGGCGTCGAAGGCGGCGCTGTCGATCGCCATCCGCTATGCGCTGCAGCGTCGCCAGTTCAACCAGTCGAGCGACGAGAAGGAAGAGCTGCTGCTCGATTACCGCAGCCACCAGCGTCGTCTGTTCACGCGTCTCGCGAAGACCTATGCGATGAGCTATTCGCACGAGGTGCTGCTGCGCAAGTTCGACGGTGTCTTCTCGGGTGCGGAAGACACGCCTGAGAGCCGCGAGGATCTCGAGACGCTCGCCGCCGGTCTGAAGTCGCTGTCGACATGGCATGGGCTCGACACGCTGCAGGAGGCTCGCGAAGCCTGTGGCGGCGCTGGCTACATGGGCGAGAACCGGTTCGGCTCCTGGTACGAGGATCTCGACATCTACACGACCTTCGAGGGCGACAACACGGTGCTGCTGCAGCTTGTCGGCAAGCGCCTGCTGGGCGACTTCTCGAAGCAGTTCAAGGGTGCTTCTGCCGCTTCGCTGGCACAGTTCGCAGCCAAGGAGTTTGCCGGACGTGCTGCGGCGCAGGTCGGTCTGCATGTCGTGCGCCAGGACATGCATGACATGGGGAACCCTGCCAGGGCTGCTCGTGAGCTGCGCAACACCAAGTGGCAGACCGAGCTCTTCGAGGATCGCATCGAGGTTATGGTCGCTGACATCGCCGGACGCCTGCGCAAGGCGCCGCGCGATGACAAGGCCAAGGCCGCTGCGATGTTCAATGACGAGCAGAACCAGCTGCTCGAGGTTGCTCGCGCATGGGCTGAGCTGCAGCAGCTGAACGCCTTCAACGCTGCTCTCGAGCGCATGCCTGAGGCGACGCGCAAGATCATGACCTACGTTCGCGACCTGTTCGCGATGACCATGATCGAGTCGCACTCCGGCTGGTACCAGGCGAACGGGCTGCTCTCGGGTCAGCGTGCGAAGGCGGTCACCTCGACCATCGAACGCCTGCTGCAGCGCATCCGTCCGCACGCAGAAGACCTGGTCGACGCGTTTGGCTACGGCGACGACATCCTGCGGGCTCCGATCGCAACGCAGGCCGAAGGAAAGCGTCAGGCCGAGGCGATGGCGCACTACAGCGAGCTGCGCGAATCGGGCGATCTTCCGGTCACCGAGAAGGAGCTGCGTGCCAAGGCCAAGGCCGAGGAGAAGGCGCGTGCCAAGGAAGTGGCTGCCGCCAGCTGAAGCCCCGGGGCGTGAAGAAGGGGGAGCGATGATTCGCTCCCCCTTCTGTCATGCGCTGACGAGTCAGCGGCGTCCGAAGAACTGGCCGAGCCAGTCGCCCAGGTCACCGAAGAAGTCTCCGAGCCAGCCTGTGACGGTCTCGAAGAGACCGCCGATCCAGCCGAAGAAGCCGCCAGAGCGCTGCTTGTCGATCTCGACCTCGAACTCGACGCTGTCGAAGCTCGAGTTCAGGTCGGCGGTCTGCACTGCGTAGACGCCATTGCCGAGGTCGGTGACCTCGACGCCCACGCCTGCGTTGACGGCAGTGACCGACGAGACCTCGTGGCCCTTCTTCACCTGCACCGCGATGCCGACGGTGTGGGCGCCGAAGACGGCGTCACCGCTGTCGCTCACGGGAGTGAAGACCTGGCCCTTGCCGCGCTCGGCTGCGAAGACCTCGTCGTTGTTGAAGAAGGCGACGCTCGCCTTGCCGCGACCCTTGCCCGTGATCTCGGCGATCACCTCGACCGTCGAGCTGCGGAACTCGGCTGCAGCCGAGCTCTCGCCGGCCTCGGCCACGGTGATGGCTCCTGCGTACAGGTCGATCGCGGGGATCACGCCGCCGGGCGTCTGCTCGCCCGTGACCGGATCGATGTAGGTCACATCGGTCTGGCCGCGGTGCTCGCGAGTCGTCGGCAGGTGCTGGTCGTCAGCACCCTGCACGGTTGCGCCGCCGCCGGGAACCGTGAAGAACACATCCGCCGGTCCTGCAGCGACACCGGTGAAGGTGTGCAGGCCGTCTGCGTTCAGCGTGGTGCTGAACCAGCTGCCGTCTGCATCACGCAGGTAGACGTATCCGGTGTTGTGCGCATCCGTGTATCCGTAGACGTCGCGAACCGAAGTGTCGTAGACGCCGTCGACGACGCGGTCGCTCCAGAACTCGACGCTTGCCTCGGTCTGGATCTCGACCAGCTCGACCGACCAGCTCACCACGGCGAAGCTCGAGCCGAGGGGCTCGGTCTGCACGTTGTAGGTGCTGCCCGACGCGGCGAGGTCGACCGGCTTGCCGCTGCTGGTGGCAGTGACCGATGCAATCTCGTACCCGGCGGCCGGTGTGACCGTCAGGCTGAACGCGTGTGCGCCGAATGCCTGCTGGCTCGACGAACCGGGGTGCACGGGGTACTGAGTGCCGGATGCGTTCGATGCGGTCTCGAAGACGTCGCCGTTGTTGGCGAACACGAGCTGTGCAGCATCGGGAGCCGCAGTCTCGCCGTCGACCGACACGGTGGCGTTGGTGTGGATCATCGTCGAGCGGAACTGCTCGACGTCGGTCTCGACGCCAGCCTCTGACACTGTGGCCGTGCCCTGCAGCAGGGGAGTGGACGACGGGATGCGCGCATCCGTCGTCTCGCCCGTTGCGGGGTCGACGTAGGTCACGGGCTGTCCGCCGTGCTCGGTCGTGCGTGCGAGGTGCTGGTCGTCAGCGTTCTGGACGGTGCCGCGGGTGTTGGCCAGGGTGAAGAACACCTTCGCCTCGCCCTCGGCTGCGCCGGTGAACGTGAACTGGCCGTTCTCGTCGGCGCTCGTGCTGAACCACTGTCCGTCTGCATCCTGCAGGTAGACGTAGCCCGAGTCGTTCAGGCGGTCGCCCTCACCGAAGACGCCGTCGACGACGCGGTCGTTCCAGTACTGCACGGTCAGTTCGGTGACCGGCGGCACGGGTGCGATCTCGATGTTCCAGCGCACGACGTCGAAGTTCGAGCCGAGGTCGGTCGTCGACACCGTGTAGGTGCCGTCTGCCTCGGTGAATGCAACGGCGTCGTCACGGTCGGATGCGGTGATCGAGACGACTTCGTAGCCTTCGGCGACTGCGACCGAGAGGCCGAAGTCGTGGGCGCCGAATGCCTGCTGTGCCGTCTCTGAGGCACTCTGCTTCGGGTAGTGCAGTCCCCTGCTGTTGCGAACAGCTTCGAATGCGTCGCCGTTGTTGAAGAACGACACCTCAGCGAGGTCGGCGTCGGCCGTCTCGCCGTCGACAGTCACGGTTGCGTTGGTCATGACCATCGCGCTGCGGAACTCGAATGCATCAGCATCTGCGCCAGCCGTCACGGTGCCCTCGAAGAAGGTGCCCGACTGGGGGATGCGGGTGTTCTCGATGAGCACGCCGGTCGACGGGCTGATGTACGTCACGCCGGTCGTCCCACGAGGCTCGGTGGTGCGAGCCAGGTGCTGGTCGTCGGCGTTCTGCACGGTGCCGCGGTCGTTCGACAGTGTGAAGAACACGCGTGCCTCGCCCTCGGCGATGCCTGCGAAGCCGAACTCGCCGTTGTCGTCAGCGGTGGTGCTCCACCACTTGCCGTCTGCATCCTGCAGGTAGACGTATCCGGTGCTGGGCGCATCCGTGCGTCCGTCTTCGTCGGTGACCGAGGTGTCGAAGACGCCGTCGACGACGCGGTCGTTCCAGAACTGCACGGTCGCCTCGGCGCCTGCGGGCTGCTCTGCGATGACGATGTTCCACTTGATGATGTCGAAGCTTGTCGTCAGCTCAGTCGTCTGCACCGTGTAGACGCCGTTGGCCTCTGTGACGGTCATCTCATCGCCGCCGTTGGCCGGGGTGACCGAATCGACTCGATAGCCCTCGGCTGCCTCGACCTTCACGCTCACTGTGTGGGCGCCGAGCGACTGAGCGCGGCTATCGTCAGTGCCGTGCAGCGGGTAGATGTAGGTGCCGTTGCCGCCGATGCCGGTTGCGAACCACTCGTCGTTGTTCGCGAACTCGACCGATGCGTAGTCGCTGCCGACAGCCTCGCCGTCGAGCGTGATCTCGGCGTTGGTGCGCACGAGGCTCGTGCGGAAGTCAGCGGTCTCGCCCTCAACGGCCTCTTCGGCCACGAATGCGGTGCCCTCGAACAGCAGCTGTCCGCCAACGCGCGACTCGCGGTGCTCGCCCGTCGCGGGGTCGATGTAGGTCACGGGGTGTGTGTAATGCTCGCGGGTCACAGGCAGGTTGCGGTCAGACGCGGCGTCCTGCACCGTCATCTGCTCGTTGCTCACACCCATGAGCACCTTCGCCTCGCCGGCTGCGATACCGGGGAACGAGAGCAGGCCGTCTTCGCCTGCCGTGGTGCTCCAGTACTCGCCGTCTGCGTCGATGACGTAGACGATTCCGCTCGTGGCGGGCAGTTCGTCCGTGCGCCCGGACTCGTCGGTGACCGAGGTGTCGTAGACACCGTCGACGACGCGGTCGGCCCAGTATCGAACGTTGAGCTCGGTCGAGGCGACCGGCTCAGTTTGCTCGGTGAACGCGACCGTCCAGGCGATCGTGCCGGTGCGACGGGGCAGGTCTGCCGCCTGCACGGTTGCCGATGTGCCGTCAGTCGTGACGGGCAGCTGCGTGTTGCCGGCGGATGCGGTGGCCGAGTGGATCGCGTACCCCTCGGGTGCATGCACGGTCAGGGCAGGTGCTGAGATGCCTGAGGCGCTGCCCGATGCGTCGACCGCGTTGTAGCGACCGGGGGAGTTGTTGGCCCAGCGCTCGGCTGCAAGCTCTGCGGCGCCGTTGGTGAACGAGAAGTCAATGCTCGGGTCGGCGTCGATGACGGTGCCCTCAGCGTCGACGATCGAGACGGTCGCCTGGCTCTTGGTGGTCGAGACGGCGGCCTGGTGCTCGGTGACCTGGCCCTCTGCGAGGGTGACCGATGCGGTGTAGTAGTTGCCCGTCAGGTTCAGGTTGCTGACGACGACCTCGCCGGTCTCCTCGTCGATCTTGTGGGTCTCGACCTGGCCTGGACCTGCCTCGACCGCGAGGCGGTTGCCGTCGGCATCGGTTGCGACCTTGCCCGAGACTGCGCCGCCCGAGTAGAGGATCTTGGCTTCGCCGGGTGCCATGTCGGGAAACACGACCAGCTCGTTCGAGCCTGCTGCGGTGTTCCAGAGCGTGCCTTCTGCATCCTGCACGTAGACGCGAGTGCTTGTGGGGATGGGGTCGTCGGCGTCGCGCACGTTGTTGAGCGTGAAGTCGTTGAAGTAGTTGAGAACGAGCGATGTCTGGTCGGTCGGCACGTCGAGGGCGGGCGTCGGTGTGAGCGCTGCTGCGCCCGTCGATGCCATGCCAGTCAGCGGTGCGGCCAGACCGACAGCCAAGGCACCGGCCAGCGCGACCTGCGCTGTACGACGCCACTTGGATGCGGATGCAAGCACGGTGGATCCTCCTGATGGGGCAGAATATGGGACGACCCAAGCATTCTCTGTTGAGATGTCGAGACCCTCCGAGGGACGTGAACTCGTGATGAACACTCCTGCACCCGTCGCCCGTGCCTTTGCGCCTGATCTCGCTCGCGGGTTCATGCTGCTGCTCATCGCGATGGCCAACGTGTCTTGGTTTCTGTACGGACGCGACTTCGGCATGGCCGGCGCGCATCCGCTGGATGGCACGGCGCTCGACCGGGCGCTGCAAGCCTTCATGATGATCGCTGTCGACGGAAGGGCGTATCCGCTCTTCGCGTTTCTCTTCGGCTACGGCATGGTGCAGTTCACACGCTCGAGGATTGCGCGCGGCATTGAGTATCGCGAAGTGCGGCGGATGCTGCGACGTCGTCACTGGGCGATGCTGCTAGCGTTCGGCTTGCCCCACGCTGCGCTGCTGTTCATGGGTGACATCGTCGGCGCGTACGGACTGGTTGGACTCGTGCTGGTCGGCATATTCTTCGATCGCACCGATCGCACGCTGACGATCTGCGTGTGGGTGCTGGCCGGTCTCATGGCGCTGTTTGCGGTCTTCAGTCTGGTTGGCGGGATTGCCGCTGCGGTATTCATGCCGACCGGAGCACTCGAGTCTGCGGACGTCTCACGCGATCTCACGGTTGCGACAGAGAGCTACCTCGCGAGCATCGGCGGCAGGCTCATGATGTGGGCGTCGATCGGAGTCGTGCAGGGCTTCTTCAGTGCTGTTCCGCTCTGCATTCTGCTCGGCTGGCTGGCTGCGCGTCACGGTGTGCTCGACGACCCTGCCCGTCATCGTCGTCTGCTGACGCGCGTCGCCGTAGTCGGCATCCCTGTCGGGCTGCTCGGCGGCATGCCGACGGCGCTGACGCATCTTGGGGTGTTTGGGCTGCCTTCGTGGGCGTTCTCTGGTGTCGACTTCGTGCTCGGGGCAGCCGGAGCGCTCGGCTATGTCGCGCTGTTTGGGCTGATCGCGGCCCGCTGGCAGAGTGCGCCGCCTGCTGTCGCGCTTTGGATCGCTGCGGTCGGCAAGCGGTCGCTAACCTTCTACCTGCTGCAGTCGCTGGTGTTCGCGCCGCTGTTCTCGGCGTGGGGGTTCGGGCTGGGAGGCTCGGTTGGCACTGCAGGGGCGCTCGGGATCGCAGTGCTCGTCTGGATCGTCTCGGTGCTGCTGGCAGTGCTGCTCGAGTCGCGCGGCGCTCGCGGCCCGGCTGAGGTGCTGTTGCGCAGACTGACGTACGGGCGACAGCGGACGGATGCTGCTGCCAGATAGCCTGGCGGCATGAGCATTCCCGTATATCGACTCAACGACGACTTCGAGATTCCCGCTGTCGGCTTCGGCACTGCCGAATTGCTCGGCGACGATGCGTACAACGCGGTGACCAGTGCGATCGCGATGGGCTATCGCCTGTTCGACACCGCGATGCGCTACGACAACGAAGAGCCTGTCGGCCGCGCGATTCGCGATGCCGTGCAGTCGGGTGCCGTGCGCCGCGACGAGATCACGCTGCAGACGAAGCTGCCCGGTCGCGATCACGGCTACGACGAGACAAGGCGCTCGATCGAAGGGTCGCTCGAGCGCCTCGGCCTCGAGCAGATCGACCTCTACGTGATCCACTGGCCGCTGCCGCGCATCGACAAGTACGTCGAGTCGTTCAGGGCCATGATCGACGCCAGGGCTGATGGCCAGCTGCGGTCGGTCGGCACGTCGAACTTCATGCCCGAGCACCTGCAGCGGGTCATCGACGAGACAGGCGTGACGCCTGCTCTCAACCAGATTCAGGTCTCACCCGATCTGCCGCGCGACGAATGGCGTGCAGAGCACGAGCGGATGGGTGTGCTCACCCAGGCGTGGAGTCCTATCGGCGGTCTGCACGGCCTGGGTGACGACACTCGCCAGGTGTTCGGCGTCATCGCCGAAGAGCACGGCGTCAGCTTCGGACAGGCGATGCTGCGCTGGCACACCCAGCAGGGCATCCTGCCGATCCCCCGGTCGAGCAGCCCTGAACGACAGAAGCAGAACCTCGATGTGTTCGGCTTCGACCTGACCGAGCAGGACTTCGCGAGCGTCGCCACGCTGGCAAAGCCCGTGCATCCCGAGTGGGACCCGGCGACGCACGAGGAGTTCTAGAACCCGCACAGCGCATCCGTCGTCCTGCTGAACTCCTTTTGGAGTTGCAGCCGGTCAACTCTTCGCGTCGGCTGTGTCTGCCTTCTCGCCATCCTCAGAATCCACAGTCTCGACCGGACCGGTGCCGGGGTGGCGCAGCTCGAGCTTTGCTCCCTCGACGTCGACGTTCGGCAGGATGCGGTCGAGCCACTTCGGAATCCACCAGGCTGACTTGCCCAGCAGGTGCATGACCGCCGGAATCAGCAGCAGTCGCACCACGAAGGCGTCGAACAGCACACCGACCGCGAGACCGAAGCCCATGGGCTTGATCATCGACGCATCGCTGAAGATGAACGCGCCGAAGACCGAGATCATGATGATCGCCGCGGTGATCACGACAGCGCGTCCGTTGCGCAAGCCCAGCTGCACCGACTTGCGTGCGTCGTTGCCGTGGGCGTACGCCTCACGCATTCCGGATGCGACGAACAGCTGGTAGTCCATCGCGAGTCCGAAGAGGATACCGATGAGGATCGTCGGCAGGAAGCTCAGCACCGGGCCAGGAGCGTGCACCCCGAACAGATCCGCCAGCCAGCCCCACTGATAAATCGCGGTGATGGCGCCGAACGATGCGAACAGCGACAAGATGAATCCGATCGTCGCAGTCAGCGGCACCAGCAGCGAGCGGAACACGAACACCATGATCACGAACGAGAGCCCCACGACCAGTGCCAGGTAGCCGGGAAGCGCATCCGCCAGCTTCTCTGACACATCGATGTTGCCGCTTGCTGTGCCAGCGACGCCGATCTCGATGTCACCGTCGAGCGGCGACATGTCTCGCAGCGTGTGCACGAGCTGCTCGGTCGACTCTGCCGACGGCCCCTCTTCAGGAATCACCTGGAAGGCGATGACCGACTGGTCGTCGTTGGTGGCGATCGGTGCGACTGCGCGCACGTCGTCGAGGTCGCCGAGCTGCTGCGCGATCTCGAGTTGCTGCGATACCAGGTCGTCGTCGCTCACCGCTTCATGGGTATCGGCCACGACCAACAGCGTGCCGTTCATGCCGGCGCCGAAGTTCTCGTCAATTGCCGTGTACGCCTTGTACTGCGTCGAGTCTGCGGGCTCGGCTGCGCCAGTGGGCATACCGAGGCGCATGGAGAGCGCTGGGATCGCGATGACCAGCAGTAGGATGACGCTGAGCACGCCTGTGAGCACGGCGCGGCCGGTGCGCATCGGCTTCACCGAAGCCGACGACACGCGTTCGATGGTGCCCGCCTCGACTGCGCGACGCTCCTTGCGGCTGAGTGCGCGAATCCCGATCAGTCCCATGATGGCCGGGGTGAGGGTGATTGCGATGAGCACGGCCACTGCGACGCAGAGTGCGCCGACGTTGCCCATCAGGCCGAGGAACCCGATGCCTGACACGTTGAGGGCAAGCAATGCCACCAGAACGGTCGCACCGGCGAAGACGACTGCGTTGCCCGAAGTGCCGTTGGCGAGGCCGATCGACTCGTGCAGGTCGTAGCCGTCCTTCAGCTGC
Organism: Agrococcus casei LMG 22410; assembly: GCF_900163565.1. Classification (GTDB taxonomy): domain Bacteria; phylum Actinomycetota; class Actinomycetes; order Actinomycetales; family Microbacteriaceae; genus Agrococcus; species Agrococcus casei. Next base: position 7,095 of record NZ_FUHU01000010.1, on the reverse strand, counting down.
TTTCGGTGGCGGTTGATGATGAACAGCGAGTAGTCGATGCCTACTGCCAGCCCAAGCATGACGCCGAGCACCGGTGTGACCGACATCATCTCGATGGTTCCAGAGAGTGCGAGCGCTGCGGTCGTGCCGATGCCGACTCCGACGATTGCCGAGAGGATGGGCACCACTGCGGGGAGGATCGCGCGCATCAGCACCAGCAGGGCGATGAGGGCGATGACCACGCCGACTGCCTCACCCGGACCGAGGATTTCAGGGATCGCCATCGTGAGCTCGTTCGAGAACTCAGCGGTGACGCCCTCGGGAAGACCGTTCTCGATCATCTCGACAACGGGTTCCTTGGTCTCGGGAGTGATGTCAAAGAGCGAGTCGGTGAACATGACCGAGCCGACTGCTGTGGATCCGTCTTCAGATACCTGACGGATCTCGGAGGCGAGGTCGAGCAGTGCGCTGCCGTCTTCGAGCTGCTGCAGTCCTGTCTCGTAGTCGGCTTCGCCGTCTTCGATCTCCTTGAGGCCCTGGTCAAGTTGCTCCTGCTGCGACTCGAGCTCAGCGAGCCCCTGGTCGAGCTGCTCCTGCTGAGCTGCGAGTTCAGGCACCATCGCGGGGTCGATGCCGGCGGCCTCAGCCTGAGCTTTCGCATCGTCGAGCTGGGATTGTCCGTCTTCGAGCTGCTGGCGTGCGTCGTCGAGCTGCTCCTGACCGCTTTCGAGCTCTTCGCGACCGCTGTCGAGCTGTTCGCGGGCGTCGGCGAGCTCGCCGCGACCGTCTTCAAGCTGTGTGCGCTGGTCTTCGAGCTGCGCCTGCGTGTCGAACGGGTCGATGCCCTGCTCGACCCCGTCGAGTTCTTCAACGTCTGCCAGCAGCGTGCCGAGCGCATCCCTCTGCTCCTGCGTGAACTCGCTGCCGTCTTCGGTCTGGAAGACGATCGAGCCGGTGGCTCCCGATGTGTCTGGAATCTCTTCTGCCAGCTTGTCGGTGACCTTCGACGTCTCGGTGCCGGGAATGTTCACCGTCGATACGAGTGTTCCGCCGAATGCGAGGAATGCACCCACGCCCAGTCCGAGCAGGATCAGCCATGAGGCGATGACAACCCAGGCGCGCTTCGCGGAGAAGCGGCCGAGCTTGTAGAGCAGTTCTGCCACAGTGTCTCTTTCTCTTGAATGGAGTCAGTGTTCGTGCAAGTGAGGAGGTTCGCCTGCGCGCCAGGTGGCGGCGAGGCGAGCGAACAGCGCGTGAAACCGGATGCGCGATTCGGGTGTGATCGAAGCGCCGTCGGTGTGCAGCAGGGGCTCTGCGTTGAGCCAGTGCTTTGCGACGGTCTCCATTCCTGCGATGACTGTGGCGATGATGAGGTCGGCGTCGAAGCGGTCGAGCACGTCGCTTGCGCTGACGATCTGCTCGACGATCTCTTCGCTCATGTGTGTGAAGGCTCCGTGGAAGAGCTGGTGGGAGTGTGCCGTGTAGCTCGGCTTCATGCCCATTGTGCTCATGAAGTAGGCGATGACTTCTGGAAGCACGTCGGTGTCGAGCACGTCTGCGAAGATCGCCAGCACTGCGCTGCGATCGAGCGGCTCGGCTGCGTTGGCGAGCGAGGTCTCGAGTGCGTCGCTGAAGACAAAGAGCCGCTCGACGCCCACGTGGATCAGAATCTCGTCGAGCGACTCGAAGTGGTTGAAGATCGTGCGGCGCGAGACATCGGCCTGCTCGACGAGCTCGTCGACCGAGAACCGGCCGGGGAGATCGCCCTCAATGAGTGCGGCAGCCGCGGCCAGGATCTGCTCGCGGGTGCGCTGCTTCTGCGCCAGGCGGCGATCGGGTGCGGGAGTCTCAGCGGTCACTTGGGTATACTAAGTGCAACGATGCACTCAGTGCAATCTGAGACTCCCGGCGTGTCGACAGGACGTGTCACAGGGCCCGTCTATATGTTGCGATCGGCGTAGACGTGCAGAGCGTCGCGCACGAACGCAGGTCCTTCGGGCGAGACTCGGTTGTAGTTGGCGGCAAATCGCTCGTCGTCGACGTACATCTGTGAGATGCCCTTGAGCATGTCGGCTTCGAGCTGCTGGCCCTGCCATGATGCTGTCATCCAGCCGACGTGCCGCTTCGCAACCTCTTGCGCCCGGTCTGACGCGGGGTCGACCCCTTCGGTGATCACGGCATCCCACTGAGCGTTGAGCTCGTCGAGCTGCTTGCGGAAGTCGTGCTGCCCATCCGTTCCCAGGTCGCTCCACCAACTGTCGCTGCGGTCTGCTGCCTCGCCGCCCCAGCGCTCTCGCACTTCGGCGTCGTACTTCGTGTGGTCGAATCCGTCGAACATCTGGTTCGGCATGATTGTGTCTCCTTTTTCTATGGCCTTGATGGTTGCGTCGACTGCGGCCAGCTGGTCGTCGACGCGGGTGCGCTCCCGCACGAGGTGCGTGCGGTGTTCGCGCAGCGCCTCGGCGTCATCGGTGCTGCCGTCGAGCACGTCGGCAATGGTCGTGAGACGCATTCCGGTGTCACGGAGCAGCAGGATGCGCTGCAGGCGCAGCAGGGCGCGCTGGTCGTAGGTGCGCATCCCGCCGGCGATCGTGTCGGTCGGCTCCAGCAACCCGGTCTGGTCGTAGTGCCTGAGGGTGCGCGACGAGATGCCGGTGGCCTGTGCGACCTCCTGAATCGTCCATTGCGTGTGTGTCATGATTCAGGTCTACAGGTTGACGCCGCGTCAAGCGCAAGCCTGTGGCTCCTGCGTCCAAGTTCGGGCCAGTACAGTGTGGACATGATCCTCGTACGTGTTCGCAAGGGCGTTGCCAGCGCATTCTGGAAGCTGTCGCCATGGAAGCTCGTTCGCGAAGACAAGCCGGTCGAGGGGCCGCGCATTCTGCTCGGTGCACCGCACACGTCGAACTTCGACTTCGTGCTGATGCTCGGCATCGCCTGGGACGCTCGCATGAACATCCACTGGCTCGGCAAGAAAGAGCTGTTCAAAGGCATTGCGGGCCCGATCATGCGCGGACTCGGCGGCATTCCCGTCGACCGCAAGAATGCAGCGGGGGTTGTTGAAGAGGTCGTCGAGCGGGCACGGGAGGATGCGCGGTTCCTGCTGGTCGTGACGCCTGAGGGCACGCGAAGCGGCAAGGGGTGGCGAAGCGGCTTCTACCGCATTGCGATGGGGGCAGACCTGCCGGTCACCCTCGGCTTCGCAGACGGCAGCACGAAGTCTGCGGGACTCGGACCGACCATCCGACTGACTGGCGATGTGTCATCGGACATGGATCGCATTCGGGAGTTCTACGCAGACAAGACGGGTGTGCGACCGGAATACCGCACCGAACCGCGCATGCGCGACGAGAGCGCTCTGAAGTTCTGAGCTGCTAACCCGAGATGGCCTGAGCGACCGCTTCTGCGAGAGCGAGGTGGCCCTGGTCGTTGGGGTCGACGATGTTCTCAGAGAGCAGAGCCGGGTCAGACAGGGGCTGCCCAGTGTCGATGTAGGTGACGCCAGTCTGCGACGCTGCTGCCTCGACGGCTCCTGCCACTTCAGCGAGTCCGATCGGCTGCTCGGTGGCGTCCCACCAGGGGTTCACAACGAAGATCTGGGCGTTCGGCAGCGCTTGCGTCAGCTGTCCGAACAAGCTTGTCGCGGCCTGCTGGATCTCGAAGGGAGGCTCGCCCACGTCGTCACGGCCGCCGGAGATCACGACGACGTCAGGTTCAGCAGCGATGATCTGGTCGACAAGGTCGCCGTATGCAAGACGCTCGGCGCCGTCGACGACTGGGGAGGCGAGGTAGCCAGTGCCTCCCTGAGCGAGGTTGACTTCATCCCAGCCCTGCTGCTCTGCGAGCAAGGCTGTCCAGCGGCTCTCGGGGAATGTTGCGCCGGCACCGGTTGCGTATGAGGCGCCGACGAACACTGCGACCGGCAAGTCTTCGTCGGTGTCTGACGACGGTCTGCTGTCGGCAGCTGCTTCGGTCGGCGATGACGAAGGTGGCTGGATGCTCGGCGCCGGTGTGTGCGTGGCTTCCGGGGCGATGCTGTGCGACCGAAACAGCAGTGCCCAGGCGACAACGGTGATGATCAGCAGAATTGCGAGGCCGCCTGAACGTGCCCACGGCATGAGGGCGTCCCTGTGCAGCAAGGATTTCACTGGCTGATTATTGCATGACTCTTCAAAGCATTGGCGGGCAAACCAATTCTCATGGGGCTCAAGAGTCAGTGCTCACAGAGGCAGAACGGATGGCCGGCAGGGTCGGTGAACACGGCGAACTGCCCGTCGTCGCTCGGCTGCACCGTGTGCTTGATGGCCCCGCTGGCGATTGCCAGCGGCTCGGCTTCTGCGATCGAATTGACGTAGAAGTCCATGTGCGCCTGCTGGGGTGTGCTGCCGGTCGGCCACTCGGGTGCCCGGTAGTCGTCGATCTGCTGGCATGCGATGTGGAAGCCGGCTGTCGTGCCTTCGGGCGGGACGACGTTCACCCAGTCTTCGCTGGCCGGCCCGATCTGCCAGCCGAGCAGTCGAGCGTAGAAGTCTGCGAGCGCTCGGGCGTCGGGACAGTCGAGTGCGAATACAACCTGCTGAGTCTTCAGTGAAGTGCTCATGCGAACAGGGTACGCCTGTGCCACGATCGTTGCATAGCAAAAGGGGGCTGTCATGACCAAGGACACGAAGTCAGGTTTCAGCGACGCAGAGCGTGCTGCGATGCAGCAGCCCGCTGAAGAGCTCAAGTCGATGAAGGGTGTGAAGGGTGTCGCCAAGCGTCAGCGCGAGTTTCAGGCGTGCCTCGATGCGATCGCAGAGCTTGCAGGGTCTGACCGGCAGGTTGCCGAGCGCTTTCATGTGATCGTGAGCGAAGAGGCGCCCGACCTCGAGCCGAAGACCTGGTACGGATTCCCGTCGTATGCTTCCGATGGCGAGGTCGTGCTGTTTGTGCAACCCGCTGCGAAGTTCGGCACACGGTACGCGACTGTGAACTTCAGCGAGAAGGCGAATGTCGACGACGGCGAGTGGTGGCCGATCTCGTATGCCGTTCTCGAAGTGACGGATGCGGTGGAGCAGCAGTTGCGCGCGCTCGTTCGCAAGGCGGTCGCCAGCTGATGCTCGCGTAGAGTCTATGGGGCGCCCTGTCTGGCGCCGACTCAGCCACGGAGGCCCCATGACTCAGCCGACTCCCGCATCCGCGCCCTTGAGACCCTCTCGGTATCGGATCGAGCCGACGGTGCTGCAGGCTCTGCGCAGCCCGCGGCTGCTGAGTCGTGAAGTGCTGGCGGGGCTCGTCGTGGCTCTTGCGCTGATTCCCGAGGCGATTGCGTTCTCGATCATTGCCGGGGTCGACCCTCGTGTGGGGCTGTTCTCGTCGTTCGTGATGGCAGTCTCGATTGCGTTTCTCGGCGGCCGTCCTGCGATGATCACTGCTGCCACGGGGGCTGTGGCGCTCGTGATTGCGCCGCTCGTGCGCGAATACGGCATGGATTACCTGATCGCCACGGTTCTGCTTGCCGGACTGCTGCAGATCGTCTTTGCGCTGCTCGGTGTCGCGAAGCTGATGCGCTTCATTCCCCGGTCGGTCATGGTCGGGTTTGTGAATGCGCTCGCGATTCTGATCTTTGTGTCGCAGGTGCCGCAGCTGATCGGTGTTCCGTGGCTCGTGTATCCGCTCGTCGCTGTCGGGCTGCTGGTGATCGTGCTGTTTCCGAAGCTGACGAAGGCGGTTCCCGCGCCGCTGATTGCGATTGTGCTGCTGACTGCTGCCGTTGTCGCGTTCGGGTGGACGGTGCCGACAGTCGGGGACCAGGGCGAGCTGCCCGAGACGCTGCCGGGGCTGTTCATTCCGAATGTTCCGTTCACGCTCGAGACGCTGCAGATCATTGCTCCGTTTGCCCTCGGCATGGCTGCCGTCGGTCTGCTCGAGTCGCTCATGACGGCGAAGCTCGTCGATGACATCACCGACACGCATTCGCGCAAGACGCGTGAGGCGTTCGGCCTGGGTGTTGCGAACGTGCTCTCGGGAGCATTCGGCGGCATGGGCGGCTGCGCGATGATCGGCCAGACGATGATCAACGTGAAGGTGTCGGGTGCGCGCACTCGCATCTCGACGTTCTTGGCGGGTGCGTTTCTGCTGGTGCTCGTTCTGGTGCTGGGCGACATCGTTGCGGTGATTCCGATGGCTGCTCTGGTGGCGGTCATGATCATCGTGTCTGTCGGCACCTTCGACTGGCACAGCATCAAGCCCAGCACGCTGCGTCGCATGCCGAAGAGCGAGACTGCCGTGATGCTGATCACGGTGATTGCCACGGTGTGGACTGACAATCTCGCAATCGGCGTGGGGCTCGGCGTCATCACTGCGATGGTGATGTTCGCTCGCCGGGTTGCGCACTTCGTGACCGTGAAGCGCACTGTGAAGGGTGTGGGCGAGGATGCGGTTGCGCACTATGCGGTCGACGGCGAGCTGTTCTTTGCGTCGAGCAATGATCTGACGACGCAGTTCGGGTACACCGATGACCCCGACCGGGTGGTCATCGACATGAGTGCGTCGCATGTGTGGGATGCCTCGACTGTCGCGGCGCTGGATGCGGTGGTCACCAAATACGGCCGCTTTGAGAAGGACGTGCGGATCGAGGGTCTGAATCCCACGGCTTCCGCCCTGCACGGACGCCTCAGCGGCAACCTCGGGGCTGACGGCTGATGAGGTCAAGGGCGCAGTTGAACTCGTAGTCCTCGCCGCACGCTTCAGAGATGAGGCCCCAGATTCTGTTGCCGAGCACATGCATGGCGTGGTGGGTGCGGCAGGGGGCTGAACCCGCCGGCGCTGAAGTCTGCAGACAGAGCTCCCGGGCCATCCAGCACTGTGAAGCGGTCGCGGGGCGAATGCGTGAAGCAATGCACTGCAGCGCGGGCATCATCTTCGGATGTTCCTGGTTGCTTTCCATTTCTGGGTTCGGGAGTCGCGGGTCAGTTTCAGGTGCTCGAGATGGACTTGGTGATGATGAAAATTGCAGAGGTTGATGCCGTTGTCGAGGTCGGTTGTGCCTCCGTGTGACCAGTGTTTGATGTGGTGTGCTTTGGACTTGCCCTAGTTAGGCGGACAGTTGCTTGTTCATTTTTGCGTATTCAATTG
>NZ_FUHU01000028.1 GCF_900163565.1 Agrococcus casei LMG 22410 | reverse complement strand
GCGGCGGTTTGGGCTGCGTTTGTACGCTGTGCGCATGCGATGGAGAGCTTTGGCAACTGTGGGTGTGATGGCAGCGATTGCGGTGTCTGCAATCGGATGCGCGGGCGAAGAACCGACCGAGCCGTCGGAAACCATCGAGCTGCCGACGCCTCCGCCATCAGAAGCGCTTGCCGTGCTCGATCTCGAGACGATGACCGACGAGGAGCTGCTGGCAGAGGCTCGCCGCGCCTACCAGGGTTTCTTTGATGACGTGGAGGACATGCGCGCGTCTGGAAGCGACAACTACTTGGCTCTTGACGAGTGGACAACCGAGGATTTCAGGCTGAATGTGCAGGAGGTCTTCGATGAGTACCTCCCCGAGGGAGTGAAGGCAGAAGGGGTTCAAGACCTTCTGGGCATGGAATTGGTCGGGCTGAGTGGTTCTGAAGTATTGACTTATGCGTGCTTGAGCAATGAGACCGTGACATACGTCGATTCGGATGGCGAGACTGTCGAGCTGCGGAACGAGCCAGGAGACTCAGTGGGGGAGATCACACTCGTGCTGTCACCTGATGAATCGAAGCTGCAGCTTCATGAGGATGTCGGCGTGGACGCCGACGAGGTGAGCGGGTCACTGTGCGCGCAGTCTTAGGGCTCCTACTGGTCGTCATTGCCGGAGTCGCAGCGCCATGGGGCATGCCGCAAACCGCGGTGTGCAGCGTTGACCCAAGCACGGGCACGTTTGGCACGGGTGTCTTCGTCGGGTTCTCGGAGGACTGCAACAGCTCAACGCAACCCGTAGACGATGACGGATCATATGGCGACGACGCCCCGTACTACGGCTGTGACCCGGCCACGGATCCGCGTGAGTGCGCGTTTCAGCGGTGGGTTGATCGCGAGCCGTATGACGACACGGTTCCGACGGACCCTGTCGTGATCACGGTGCGCGATGTGGCGCAGTTCCAGCCTTCGACCTCTGAGCTGATCGTCGAGCCGAACGGGTGGGGGATCGTCAATCGTCCGGTGAATGTGTTCACCGATGCCGAGGCGCACACGTCCACAGGCACGGTGCTGGGACGCCCTGTCACAATCTCATGGCAGCCGGTCTCGTTCACAGTTGACTACGGCGACGGCACGGTCACCAGCCACACAGCCCCGGGTCACGCGTGGGCCGATGGTCAGCCCTGGGCACAGACCGAGACCTCACACGTCTACACCGAGTCCGGCGACTACGTCGTGAGCGCTTCCGTCGAGTATTCGGCAGTGGTGCACGTCGGCGGCACCCAAGTTCCCGTGCTGGGCACGGTCACGATCGACACCGGCGACGCGGCCGTCAGCATCTACTGGGTCAAGACCAGGCTGGTGCGGGGGGACTGCATCGAGTTTCCGCTCGACCCCGGCTGTGACGCGCCCTGAGACGCGACAGCCGAGCGCGCATCCGTCAGCTCTCGCTCGTGATCGCGGCGAGCACCCGCGGAAAGTGCTTGTCGAGTGCCTTGCCGCCCATCCGGATTCCCAGAACCAGCACGACGATGCCGCTGGCCACGCCGACGAGAAGTGCCAGCCAGTCGAACCACGGCGTCCAGATGCCTGCGATGACCAGTGCGATCGTGGGCAGCATCAGCACGACTGCAGCCACGAGCCCCAGCCCCATCAGCAGGAAGGCCTGAACGCCGCCGCTTGAGCCCTTGCCGAACGGGCTGGTTCCGGGCTTCGGAGCACGGCCCGGCAGATGCACGCCGAGGAAGCTGGCGATTCCGAGCACCATCAGCGTGGCCGGAAGAACCAGAGCCAGAGCGGGCACGAGGTGATCCCAGATGCCGGTGAAGATCGTGGGCACAACGACGAGCAGCACAGCGAAGGGAACAGCCCAGCATCCGATTGCCAGGGCTCGCCCGGCGCGGTCGTCGCGTCCCGTCACGCCGGCGAGGATGTGCATCGCGAGATTGGCATGGTCGTATGCGAGATCCATGCCGACAACCGTCAGCACCATCAACGGGAGGAACAGTCCGAGGTAGGGCAGGGTCTCGAGGCCGACGACGTCGTTGATCGAGTAGACCACCATGATGAACACGGGCAGGAACGGCATGAGAATGGTGTTCATGACGTGTCTCGGATCACGCCGGCGATAGCGCAGGCTTCGCACTGCGATTGCGCCGACCGGCGTGGCCGGGAAGAGCCGCTCGAGCAGGCCGCCGCCCTTGATCGTTCCGCCGCCGCGCATCTGCACAGGGTTGGTCAGGCGCGCTGAGAGCATGCGCTCGAGCAGCCAGAAGAGCACAACGGCAGTGGCGATTGCGATGAGCAGGCGAATGCCCGCGACCACCATGCTGCCGTCGAGCAGCGCCAGGCTCACGCCGTACGTGGCTGCCAGGGGTGTGTAGGCCACGACGTTCAGCGCCGCACCGAACTGGTCGTACGATTCGCCGACGGCAGCCGCAGCGCCGATCGCGAGCTGCGCCCAGACGCCGACTGTCACGAGCAGCAGCATCAGCACGATGGACGTCACGTCGCGAAGCGCGCGGCTCGCGAACGCTCGAGCCAGGGCGATCGCGACGACGCGTGCGATGAGCACGGTGTTCACGAGCGTGAGGGGTATGAGCACTGCGAATGCGACTGCTGCGGGCCAGGCGACCGACCAGCCGATCGTCGCGGCCACGAGCCACACGAGAGCCGTGACACCGCCGATGCCGAAGACGCCGGCCGCGACGTGCCCCGCTGCGAGCTGACGGCCCGTGACGGGCAGCAGCGAGAACTTCTCTGCAGCGAGCTGGTCCTGACCCGAGAGCATCACTGAAGAGACGGTCCAGAATACCGGGATGAGGGCGCCGATCAGCAGGATCGCCGTCGGCACGATCTCAGGCAGTGCAACGCGCAGCGCCACAACGCCGAAGAAGCTCGCGATCATGAGACCGAAAGCACCGAGGATTCCGAATACGAGCCCGACGATAGCCCAGACGCTCTTCGTGGCGATGTTGAACGTCTGGCGCCACTGCAGCTTTACGAAGAGCGCAGCCATGCGAGGCTTCCCTCTCCGAGCTGGTGCACGCCGACGAGATCGAGGAACTTCTGCTGCAGACCGGCCCCGCCGCGAACCTCGTCGAGGGTTCCTGCCGACAGGACTCGCCCCTCCGCCATGATCGCGACGTGGTCGCAGAGGTTCTCGACGAGCTCCATGACGTGGCTCGAGAGCACGACGGTGCCTCCGCCGGCAACGTACGACTTCAGAATCGACCGAATGGTCTCGCCCGAGACCGGGTCGACCGACTCGAACGGCTCATCGAGCACGAGCAGCCCGGGCGCGTGGATGAGGGCGGTGGCCAGGCCGATCTTCTTGGTCATGCCCGACGAGTAGTCGACGACGAGCTTGTTCGCCGCATCCGTCATGCCGAGGGCATCGAGCAGCTCATCGGTCCGCTGGGCAACATCAGCGGGAGGCATCTGGCGGAGCAGGCCCGAGTATCGCAGCAGCTCACGGCCTGTCAGCCGGTCGAACAGCTGTGAAGCCTCGGGAAGCACTCCCATCGCGGCCTTTGCCGCCACGGGATCCTGCCAGACGTCTCGGCCGAGCACGAACGCGGTTCCTGAATCGGGGCGCAGCAACCCCGTCGCCATCGACAGCGTCGTGGTCTTGCCGGCACCGTTGGGGCCAAGGAGCCCGAACATCGAGCCGCGCGGTACATCAAGCGACAGATTGTCGACGGCCGTTCTGGGGCCGAAGCGCTTGGACAGCGATCGAAGGGAGAAGCTTGTCGGGGTGCTCTGTTGCTCAGTCACAGCTCAACACTAGGGGCGAATCCAACCAGCTCGCCTCCGTCGCGGGATGGATTTCCCTGGCCTCAGTGCAGCGCGTCGTTGAGCTCGACTGCGCGACCTGATCGCTCGATTGCCTCGACTGCGCCTGTCAGCGAGTTGCGGCGGAACAGCAGGTTGCCGACGCCCGACAGGTCGACTGCCTTCACTTCGCGGCCTTCGAGCGTGACGCGGGTTCCGGCAGTTACATAGAGTCCGGCCTCGACGATCGAGTTGTCGCCGAGCGAGATGCCGACGCCCGAGTTCGCGCCGAGCAGCACGCCCTTGCCGATGACGACGCGCTCCTTGCCGCCACCCGACAGGGTTCCCATGATGGATGCGCCGCCTCCGACATCGCTTCCGTCGTCGACGACGACTCCCTGCGAGACGCGCCCCTCGATCATCGAGCGGCCGAGAGTTCCGGCGTTGTAGTTGACGAAGCCCTCGTGCATGACGACGGTGCCTTCGGCCAGGTGAGCGCCGAGACGCACACGGCTCGAGTCGCCGATGCGGACTCCCTCAGGCAGCACGTAATCGGTCATGCGCGGAAAGCGGTCGACGAGCTGCACTTGCAGCCCGGCCCGCTGTAGCTGGAGCCGATTCGCCTTGGCGAACGACGGATCGACGGGGCCGCCGTTGGTCCATGCGACAACGGGCAGGACGCCGAAGATGCCGTCGAGATTGATGCTGTTGGGCTCGACGAGCCGGTGGCTGAGCAGGTGGAGTCGCAGATAGGCGTCTTCGACTCCCGCGGGTGCTGCATCAAGATCGATCTCGACGTCGCGCGGCTCGATGTCGACACCGCGCCGGTCATCTTCATCGCTGGTCAGCGAGTCGCCCGTGACCCAGCGCTCGTCGCCCGCAGGTGCGCTGCCGAGCCGGGGCTCAGGAAACCATGTGTCGAGAACCCGCCCGCGATACAGCGTTGCGAGTCCGCGTCCGAATGCCATGCGTGCCATGCAACTAGGCTAGCCGCATGCCTGATGCTCTGCTTGATCTGACCGCTGATTCGGCCGCAATCACGAAGGCCGTCTGCGACCTGCAGTCGGTCTCCGGTGAGGAGCAGCCGCTCGCCGACGCGATAGAGGCGACAATGCGGATGCACGAGCACCTGTCGGTCGAGAGGATCGGCAACACGGTGGTCGCCCGCACAGAGCTCGGCCGTGATCGCAGAGTCGTCATCGCGGGGCACATCGACACCGTGCCGGTCAACGGCAACCTTCCGACGCGCTTCGAGAGCGAGAACGGGGTCGAGTACCTCTGGGGTCGCGGCACCGTCGACATGAAGGCCGGCGTTGCAGTGCAGCTCAAGCTGGCCGCTGAGATCGCAACGCCCGCGTTCGACGTGACCTGGATCTGGTACGACAACGAAGAGGTTGCCGAGAGCAAGAACGGCCTCGGCATCGTTGCACGAGAGCGCCCTGACCTCATGCGGGGCGACTTCGCCATCCTCGGCGAGCCCTCAGACGGCGGAGTCGAAGGCGGCTGCAACGGCACCATCAGATTCGACGTCGTGACCCACGGCGTCAGATCGCACTCGGCTCGAAGCTGGATCGGCCACAACGCGATCCATGACGCAGCCGGTGTGCTGACGGTGCTTGCCGAGTACGAGGCCGCGCACGTCGACGTCGACGGGCTCGTGTACCGCGAAGGGCTCAACGCCGTCGGCATCGAAGGGGGAGTCGCCGGCAACGTCATCCCCGACAGCTGCCGAGTGACCGTGAACTACAGGTTCGCACCCGACAAGACGGCAGACGCAGCAATCGCGCACGTCACGCAGCTCTTCGACGGATACGACGTCGAAGTGACCGACAGGGCCGAAGGCGCACGCCCCGGACTCACCGTGCCGCTCGCGGCGGAGTTCATCAGGGCGACAGGCCTCACACCGCGGCCGAAGATGGGCTGGACCGATGTCGCACGCTTTTCAGCGCTGGGAGTGCCGGCCGTGAATTACGGACCGGGCGACCCGCTGCTGGCACATCACGACCAGGAGCGCGTAGAACTCGAGCAGATCCGCGACTGTGAGAACAGGTTGCGCAATTGGCTGAGCGGCGCCTGAACGCCGACTCGCACAGGGCGTCGGGAAGCGTGAGAGAATGGATGCGTCCAGCAGACAACTGAAAGGGGTGGCGCATGGCCGCCATGAAGCCGCGCACCGGAGATGGTCCTCTTGAGGCAGTGAAGGAGGGACGACTCATCGTCGTCCGTGTACCGCTTGAAGGCGGCGGACGGCTCGTCGTGTCGATCAACGACGCCGAAGCTGCCGACCTGCACAAGGCAATCAGCGGAGTGCTCACAAACGCATAGTCGCATTTGAGCAACTCGACAGGGCGCGGGGCCAGCAGGCCTCGCGCCCTTCTTCTATGCCGCTCAGTCGGGGAGGCGTGTGAGCTGCAGCAGTCCGGCGCCGGCAGGGTTGATGGCCGTGACCACCGCGTCCGACGCGAGCAGCGTCGAGATGAGCGCCCGCATGTCCTGCACGTCTTCGCCGCGCTGCGCAGGGTCGGCGATGGCTCCGTCGAGCAGCACGTCGTGCACGCACACGGTGCCTCCGACGCGCACGAGCGTCAGCGCCTGCTCCACCAGCTCGAGCACGTGCTCTGAGCCAGCGTCGAGCAGCACGATGTCGTAGCTGCTCTCGTTCATTCGGGGCAGCACCGTCGTGGCGTCGCCGGCGATCAGACGAGCACGGGTCGAGGGGATGCCGGCAGCGGTGAACGCACGCCTGGCATGCTGCTGGTGCTCGAGCTCGAGGTCGATCGAGGTCAGGGTCGCCTTGGGCGAGCCGTGCAGCAGCCAGAGTCCGCTGACCCCGGTGCCGGTTCCGACTTCGAGGATGCTGCTGGCGCGGCAGGATGCGCTCAAGACAGCCAGCTGCGCCCCGACCGCCGGAGCGACAGGGGATATCTCGACCTCTGCGGCTGAGTCGCGGGCGCGCTTCATCGGCTCCGACTCGACCGGCAGGCTGTCGGTGTACTTCTTCACGAGATTGGGGTTCGTCACGCTCGCCTCCTGGTGAAAGAGTACTCAGTCAACAGGGGAGGCGACCGAGGCGCGCCCTGGCCTATTATGAGGAGTGTGAACTTTCTCGGTCTGAGCCTCGACAAGCTGCTGCCCATCGCACTGCTTGCGATCGCCGTGCTCGGTCCGGCGAAGCTGCCGCTCTATGCGGCCAAGCTGCGCGACGGCATCAGAGCCGTGCGCAACTACGCCAAGGGCGCCAAAGAGAAGATGCGCGACGAGATGGGCCCCGAGTTCGACGACGTCGACTGGAAGCGACTCGATCCGCGGCAGTACGACCCGCGAAGGATCGTGCGCGATGCGCTGACCGACGACCCGGCCCCCGCGGCAGCGACGGCTGTGGCGGCGTCGGCCGCGACAGCGCAGCAGGTTCGTCCCAAGATCAGTCGAACAGATGCGCCTGCGCCGTTCGACACCGAGGCCACCTGATCCACTTCGGCCGCCCGGCCCACAGCGCCTCTACCGATCGGTGCTGAACGGGAGGCTCTTGCCGCGCATCGACTTGCGGGAGTCGCTGAGCGCATCCGCCATGTCTGTGAACGGCTGCGACGCGGGTGAGTCGTGCAGGGCGACCGGATTGCCCGAGTCGCCGCCAGAGCGCACTTCGACAGCCAGGGGAATCCGCGCCAGCACCGGCACGCCGAGTCGCTGAGCCACTTCGTCGCCGCCGCCGGAGCCGAAGACCTCGATCGCGCTGCCGTCTGGCTGCCGGAGTCCGGTCATGTTCTCGACGACGCCGATCACTCGCTGACCGGTCTGCCTGGCCACGAGGGCGCTGCGCTCTGCAACGTCGGCGGCGGACTTCTGCGGTGTGGTCACGACGACGACATCGGCGTGCGGCAGCAGCTGGCCGAGCGAGATGGCAACGTCGCCGGTGCCTGGAGGCATGTCGATGACGAGGGTGTCGAGGTCGCCCCACCAGACGTCGCGCAGAAACTGCTCGAGGGTGCGGTGCAGCATGGGTCCGCGCCACGAGACCGACTGATTGCCTTCGACGAACATGCCGATCGAGACGACGCTGATGCCGTGGATCTGCGGCGGCATCATGAGCTCGCCGACGCGGGTGGGGCGCGCCTCGAGGCCGAGGATCGCAGGGATCGAGTACCCGTGCACGTCAGCGTCGATGAGGCCGACCCGCTGACCCCGGCGAGCGAGCGTGGCGGCGAGGTTCGCGGTCACCGTCGACTTGCCGACGCCGCCCTTGCCGCTCGTGACAGCGATGATGCGCGTGAGGGTGTCGGGTCCGAACTGCATCGGGCGCGACGACTTGAGGCGTTCGACGAGGGCCTTGCGCTCGGCGGGCTCCATGACGGTGACGTCGAGCTCGACCTCGTCGACCCCTTCGGCGGCGGATGCGGCGGCACGGACGTCGTCGCGGATGCGGTCGGCAGCGGGGCAGTGGGCGACCGTCAGCTTGACCTGCACTCGGGCGACGCCGCCGTCGATCTCGGCGCGGCTGATCATGCCGAGTTCGGTCAGCGGCCGCCGGATCTCGGGATCCTGGACGTGCGCCAGTGCTCGCAGCAGCCGGTCGTCAGCGCTCCCCGCGGCTTCAGGTGTCACGGGCCCTGCTGTCGTCTGCTCGCTGCTCTTCGAGCTCGTCAAGCAGCCCCTTGATCTCTGCGCGCAGCCAGTCCTTCGTCGCCATGTCGCGCATCGCCATCCGCAGTGCCGTGACCTCGCGGGCGAGGTACTCGGTGTCGTTCAGGTTGCGCTCTGCGCGCATGCGGTCGTGCTCGATCTGCACGCGGTCGCGGTCGTCCTGGCGGTTCTGCGCGAGCAGCAGCAGGGGAGCGGCATACGAGGCCTGCAGGCTGAGCACCAGCGTCAGCAGCGGAAAGCCGAGGCGCTCGGGGTCGAACTGGCCGTCTTCTGGAACGATCGAATTGTAGATCAGCCAGAATCCGCAGACGATCGTCATGCCCACGAGGAATGCGGGGGTTCCCATGCCGCGGGCGAACATCTCGGTGAACTCTCCGAAGCGGTCGCCGCGGTCGTTCTTCTGCTTGCGGCCTCCGCGCTTGGGCTGTGTGATCTCGTCGTCAGCCATCGTTCACCTCCTGGCGGTCGTCCTGGTCGCGCCAGTCGTCGGGCAGTATGTGGTCGAGGACGTCGTCGATGGTGACGACACCGAGCAGATGGCCTGCATCGTCGACGACCGGCAGCTGCACGAGGTTGTAGGTCGCCATGAGCCTGGTGACCTCTGCGTCGCTCGTGCTGGCGTGCACCGGGTCGAGGTTGTCATCGAGCAGCGTGCCCAGGCGCTCGCCCGGCGGGTAGCGAAGCAGGCGCTGAAAATGCACGGTGCCGAGGAACTTGCCCGTCGGCGTCTCGTAGGGCGGCAGTGTCACGCAGACGGCAGCGGCGAGGGCCGGTGCCACCTCGTGATTGCGAACCATCGCCAGTGCCTCGGCGACCGTCGCGTCGGAGGCGAGGATTATCGGGTCGCTGGTCATGAGACCGCCAGCGCTGTCGTGGGCGAACGACAGCAGCATGCGCACGTCTTCGGCCTCGTCGTGCTCCATGAGGCCGAGCAGGGTCTCCATGCGCTCGTCTGACAGCTGGGCGATCAGGTCGGCCGCGTCGTCGGGCTGCATGTGGTCGAGCACTTCGGCTGCGCGATCGTCGTCGAGCGAGTCGAGGATGTCGACCTGGCTGTCGAGCTTCATCTCTTCGAGCACATCGGCGAGCCTGCCGTCGGTGAAGTCGTCGACCACTTCGAGCCGGCGCGTCGTCGGCAGGTCGAGCAGCTCGTTCGCGACGTCGGCCGCAGGCATGTCTTCAAACGTCGCGAGCAGGTGCCCGGAGTCGTTCTCTGCCTCGGCGTCGCGCTGGGTCTCTGCCCAGCCGACCAGCAGCGTCTTGCCCTTCGAGAACGGGCCGACGCGCGGCCTGCGCAGGAACACCTCGTCGACCTGCCACTCGCCGTTGGCCAGGTGCTCGATCGAGAGGTCTTCGATCGTCGCCTTCGAGCCGTCGAGCAGCGTCACGCTGCGACCCAGCACCTCAGAGAGCACCAGCTGTTCGCCGCCGCGCTGCTTGAACTGCTTGGGGCTGAATCTGCCGGTGCTGATGACCTGGCCTCCGCCGATCGACAGCACTCTGCCGATCGACATGAAGGCCCGTCGCTTGCCGCCGAGCTCGACGACCATTCCGATGACGCGGGGAGTGGCGGATGCGCGGTTCACGATGACGACATCGCGCACGCGCCCAGCCTTGTCACCATCGGGATTGAAGACGGGGACGCCCGCAAGACGGGCTACAAAAGCCTTGGCGACGCTCATGGTCACCAACCTATCGTTCACCAGGTGCGAACACCGTGCACTTGCGCGCGCGTCCGTGGGAGGATTGGGCAATGACGATGATCCCCGCACGAGGCTCGACTCGAATGCCCGAGGGCGCCTCCGTCGCCACGTTCCGCAACTACGACGAGGCCCAGGGCGCAGTCAACAAGCTCGCCGAGGCCGACATCAACGTCAAGGGCGTCGCCATCGTCGGCACCGAGCTGCGGCTCGTCGAGCGCGTCGTCGCCAGGCTCACCTACGGCCGCGTCGCTCTGGCAGGAGCCATGCGAGGGCTGTACTTCGGCGTCTTCCTCGGCGTCGTGTTCTGGCTGCTGGTGCCCGAGGCGGGCCTCACGATCATCGCGATGCCTGCGCTCGGCATCGCCTTCGGCATGCTGCTCGGAGTCGTCACGCACTCGCTGACCCGCAAGAGCCGCGAGTTCCAGAGCGTGCAACAGGTTTTGCCGGCCAAGTTCGAGCTCATCGCGCCTCACGAAGTCGCAATCGACGCCAAGCGCGTGCTCGGCCCGAACTTCAACGCAACGCCGCCGGTGCAGCAGACGCCGCCGCAGCAGGTCCCGCAGCAGCAGACCCCCCCGCAGCAGCAGATGCCGCCGACACAGCAGCCGCCCTCGGCACACCCGGCACCGCCCGCACAGCCGAGCCCGCCTGCGCAGGCTGACCCCGCATCCGGCCGTCCGTCTGCTCCGCAGCAGCCCCCGGTTGACCAGCCCCCGGTTGAGCAGCCTTCGGGCGACCGGCCCGCAGGCGAAGCGCCTGCAGACCAGCCGCGCTCGAACTAGTCGCGCTTCGAGACCCAGCGCTCGACCTCGTCGGCCGTGCGCGGGATGCCCGCTGAGAGGTTCACGGCGCCGTCTGCCGTGACGAGGATGTCGTCTTCGATGCGCACGCCGATGCCGCGCAGCTCTTCTGGCACGGTCAGGTCGTCGGTCTGGAAGTAGAGGCCGGGCTCGATTGTGAAGACCATGCCCTCGCGCACCTCGCCGTCCATGTACATGTCGCGGCGCGCCTGGGCGCAGTCGTGCACGTCGAGTCCGAGGTGGTGGCTGGTGCCGTGCACCATGTAGCGGCGGTGGTGCTGGCCGGTCGCGGCGAGCGACTCCTCGGCCGAGACGGGCAGGATGCCCCACTCTGCCGTGCGCTTGGCGATGACCTCCATGGCCGCCGCGTGCACGTCGCGGAACACGATGCCGGGCTTCACGATCGACAGCGCGTAGTCGGCTGCCTCGAGCACGGCGTCGTAGACCTTGCGCTGCACGTCAGAGAAGGTGCCGCTGATCGGCAGAGTGCGCGTGATGTCAGCGGTGTAGAGGCTGTCGACCTCGACGCCGGCGTCGATGAGCACGAGGTCGCCCTCGCGCACTGCACCGTCGTTGCGCGTCCAGTGCAGGAAGCAGGCGTTGGCGCCAGCGCCGATGATGGTGCTGTAGCCGAGCTCGTTGCCCTCCATGCGCGCACGGCGGAAGAAGGTGCCCTCGAGCACTCGCTCGCCGCGTGCGTGGGCGATGGCCGCCGGCAGCTGCTCGATCATGTCGTCGAACCCGAGCTGCGTCGCATCGACTGCGGCTCGGAGCTCTTCGATCTCGTAGGCGTCCTTCACGAGGCGCTCTTCGCTCAGGAAGGTGTCGAGCGATGCGCTCCCGTCGGCGTCTGCTGAGCCGTCGAGGGCTCCGGAGACCGAGCTGTCGGGCTCGCCGACCAGCAGTGTCTTCGAGGGCAGCGCAGCGAGTGCCTCGGAGAGCTCGGTGAGCGGACGTACCTCGATGGCGAGGTCTGCGGCGACGTGGTCGAGCGACGGGCGCGGGCCGGTCCAGAACTCGCCGATCTCGGGGTTCGCGTAGAACTCCTTCGAGGTGCGGGTTGCACGTTCGCGGAAGAACAGCGTTGACGTGTGGCCGTCGGCGGATGGTGTCATCACCAGCACCGAGTCGGGAACGGAGTCGGTGCCCCAGCCGGTGAGGTAGCTGAAGTTGGTGTGGGCGCGGAAGGGGTAGTCGGTGTCGTTCGAGCGCACCTTGTAGCCGCCCGCAGTGACGACGACGGCGGCACCGGCGAATCGCTCGCTGACGCGGGCGCGGCGAGCTGCTGCTCGCTCGGCGGCCGGACGCGCTTCGGGGGTCGCCTCGTCGCGATCGGCCCACTGCTCCTGGATGTACGTGGTGAACGCCGCCTCGCTGGGAACCGTCGAGCGGTTCTCGGTGGCGCGGGGGGCTTCCTGTTCGGTAGTCTCAGTCATGCCTCCATTGTGTCACCTCGGTTCAAGCGGCCTAGAGTCGAAGAATCATGATCGATGAGAACAGACGGATTGTGCGTGCGTGGCGCAGGCTGCGGCATCCGCGAATCGGGGGCCGCGACTGGCGGCAGGCGAATGCGGTCGACGACGAGGGCGCACGCTTCACCTCCGGCGACCACACGCTCGTGCTGCACCACTGGGATGCGGGGCACGAGCACACGATCGTGCTGGTGCACGGGATCGGCATGGGGCAGCAGTACTTCGGTCTGCTTCGCAAGGCGCTCCTCAAGCACGCCAACGTCGCGGCGGTCGATCTGCCGGGCTTCGGATCGTCCCCCGAGCCCGATGCATCGCTGAGCATGCCCCAGCTCGCCCGGCTGCTGGGCGAGGCACTCGACAAGATGCTCCCGGGCCCCGTCGTGGCCCTCGGGCACTCCATGGGCACGCAGGTCGTGGCTGAGCTCGCTGTGGCAAGGCCAGACCTGGTCAGCAGGGTCGTGCTAATCGCACCGACCGTCAATGACGACGAGAGGTCTGCCTGGAAGCAGGTGGTCCGGCTGCTGCAGGACTTGCTGAACGACCCGCCGATCGTGGCCTTCCTCGGGATGAAGATGTATGCGAAGGCGGGGCCGCGCTGGTTTCTCAAGAAGTTCGGCACGATGCTCGAGCATCGCCTCGAGGACGTCGCGCCTCGCATCACGCAGCCGACCCTCGTGATGCGCGGCGAGGGCGACGTCGTGTGCCCTGAGCCGTGGGTGCGGAGCGTCAGTGAGATGATTCCGAATGCGACCATGCGCACGGCAGAGGGCAAGGGGCACGAAGCCATGATCACAGGATCCAAGCCGGTCTCGGAGCTGGTCGAGGAGTTCTTGCGGGAGCACGCTTGAGCCTGCTGAGAGACCTGCGCATCGCGATGGCAGACGGCGTCTACGCGGCCGGCATGCAGGTGCGGTCGCGCGTCAATCGGCGTGAGGCGCAGACCCTCGGCTCCGAGGACGCTGACGTGCTCGCGCTCGCTGTTCCCGGCGCATGGGACTCGTGGCACTTCATGGAGCCCCTGGCGACGAGCCTTGCCGCACGCGGAGTGCGGGTGAGGTTCGTCCCCGAGCTGGGACATCACCTGATGTCGGTCGACGAGGCGGCGCCGCTCGTCGCCCGCGCGCTCGAGAGCCTTGTCGAAGAGGCCGAAGGACGGCCGGTGGTCGTGATCGGCCACTCGAAAGGCGGCATCGTGGGGCTGCGGGTGCTCGCAGAGCGCATCGCTCGCAACGTGGTGCAGCCCGTCGGCCTGGTCGCGCTGTCGACGCCGTTCGGCGGCAGCGCATGGGCTGACAGGACGCGGCTGAAGGCCGTCAAGGAGCTGCGGCTGTCGAGCGACGTCGTGGCTCAGGTTCGCAAGGACGCCGCGAGCGGCGTGCGGATCGTCAGCATCAGACCCCAGCGCGACCCGCACGTCACCAGCCAATTCGTGCCGTCCCGCGCGAGTCGGCTGCGCATCCGTCGACCCGGGCACTTCCAGACGCTCTCGTCAGCCGCAGGGGCGCGCGCGGCCATGTGGGGCATCCGCCAGCTGCTTCGGCGTCACTGACTCTGCTGTTCGCGCAGCACCGCGACGATGGGCCTGTGGTCACTGCCTGAGTCGCCGGTGCTCGTGATCACCCGTGCGTCGATCGGCTTCCAGTCGGGGGTCGCCACGACGTGGTCGATCTGCGCGCCGAGCCATGCCGGCAGTGAGGACGGCCACGTGCCCGATGTTCCGGCTCCGACGCTGGCGGCAGCATCGCGGCATGTGCCGATGTCGCCGCCGTCTGAACCGAGGCTCGACCAGTGATCGACCGTCGAGTTGAAGTCGCCGGCCATGATCACGGAGTCGCTCTGGCCGCACAGGCTCGCGATGAAGTCGAGGTCTGAACGCCAGTTGCGCATCTGCTGGGGGATGGGCGCGACCGGATGCGTCGCCACGATCGTCGGACCGTTGTCGTCGTCGGGAGTCGCCACGATCGTCGGCAGCGTTCGAGTCTGACCGATCTCGAGGTCGGTCGTGTACTCGCCGAGGTCGGCTGAGATCATCAGCGACGTGCTCAGCGCGCCGTAGTCGAGTGAGAAGTGCGTCGTGTGGACCCAGAACGGATGCCCGGCGTCGCGAAGCACGACGGCCGCCTCGGTCGCGTACTCGCCGGTTGTCTCGGGCAGTGCCACAATGTCGGCCTCTGTCTCGAGGATGAGCGCGACAAGCTGGTCGACCGAGGGCTCATCGCCCAGAGTGTTCCAGGAGAGCACCGTGACGTCACCGTCCTGCACGGCCTCGCCCGATCCCGTGCCGCGAGAGAAGTGGATGCCGGAGGACACGAGTGAGAACACCACGAGCATCGTGATCACGACGCCCGCAAAGCGCCGGCTCGCCTTCGGTGCCAGCAGCAGGCAGAACAGCAGCGCGAGCACGACGGCGATGCCGACGACGCCGATGCGAACAGCGACCACCTGCGCGACGATCGGCGCCTGCTCGAGCCCGAACAGCGACGGAACAGCCGCCACGACGAGGCATGCCAGGATCGGCAGTGCCAAAACGGTCGCGAGCAGGGTCCTCTTCACGGGGTCAGTCTACGAGCGCCCACTGTGTGCGAAGCACAGAACACGCCTGGCGATCCCTGTGAGCGCGCCAGCCTAGGATGAAGGGCATGCCCACCGCATTCGACTGGCACGGCCTGGCCGGCCCCATTGACCTGCATGCGCACTCGAACGCGTCAGACGGAACGGATGCGCCGCGTGTGCTGGTCGAGACCGCCAAGCGTGCGGGGCTCGGCGCGGTGGCGATCACAGACCATGACACGACTGCAGGATGGCAGGAGGCTGCCGAAGCCGCTCAGGAGCATGGAGTCGCCCTGATTCCGGGCGTCGAATTCTCGTCGCAGCTCGAATACCGCAGCGTGCACATCCTCGGCTACCTGCTCGATGAGCACGCGCCCGCGTTCCTCGAGGAGCGGGAGCGGATCCGTGCGGAGCGACTCGGACGCGCGAAGCTCATGGTCGAGCGGATTGGCGCCGATCACCCGCTGCGCTGGCAGCACGTCGTCGACGAGGCCCGAGAAGGGGCCACGATCGGAAGGCCGCACATCGCCGATGCGCTGGTGGCTCTCGGCATCGTGCCCGACCGCTCAGCGGCGTTCGACGGCATCCTGCACTGGCGCGGCGGCTACTACCAGCCGCACCGTGCGCCAGAGCCCGCCCACGCAGTGCGCATCATCCGCGAGGCAGGGGGAGTGCCCGTCATCGCACACCCCGCCGCCCGAGGCAGAGCGATGATGGAGCGCGACGAACTCGTCAAGCTGGTCGACGCGGGCCTGTTCGGCCTCGAGGTGTTCCACCGCGACAATCCCGAACAGGATCGGGAGTGGCTGATGGAGCGCGCGCAGGAGTTCGACCTCGTCGCGACGGGCTCAAGCGACTGGCACGGACGCGGCAAGCCCAACAGGATGGGCGAGAACACGACCGCGCCAGTGGCGCTTCAGCTGATCGTCGAAGAGGCTTCCGGCACGGAGCCGGTCATTCCGACGTCTCTGCGGAGTTCTGACTAGAAGACGTGCGACGACGGCGACGGCGACGGCGAGGAGCTGCGTCGCCATCGGCCTTCGCCTCGCGTGCGGGACGCTCGCTGCGCTCGTTCGACTGGCTGCGTTCGTTGGAGCGGCTGCGGTCACCGCGCTCGCGGCGTGAGCTGCTCGACGACTTGGGTGCAGGGGGAGTCGCGATCAGACGGCCCTTTGATCCCGCAGGGATGCCCATGTCTTCGAACAGGTGCGGGCTCGACGAGTAGGTCTCGACGGGCGCGGGCTGGTTCATGTCGAGAGCGCGATCGATGATCGACCACTTGTGCATGTCCTCCCAGTCGACGAAGGTGACGGCGATGCCGGTGCGGCCCGCGCGGCCGGTGCGGCCCACACGGTGCAGGTATGCCTTCTCGTCTTCGGGAATGGTGTGGTTGATGACGTGGGTGACATCGAGCACGTCGATGCCGCGTGCCGCGACGTCGGTGGCGATGAGCACATCCTTCTTGCCCGTCTTGAACGAGACCATGGCGCGCTCGCGAGCCTCCTGGCTCATGTCGCCGTGCACGGATGCGGCTGCGAATCCGCGATCGCGCAGCTCTTCGACCAGTTTCGAGGCGGCACGCTTCGTGCGCGTGAAGATCACGGTCTTGCCGCGTCCTTCAGCCTGCAGGATGCGGCCGATCACCTCGTCTTTGTCGAGTGCGTGCGCGCGGTAGACCATGTGGCGGATGTTCGCCTGAGTCTTCGTCTCGTCGGGCTCGGATGCGCGGATGTGCATGGGACGCGACATGAAGCGGCGCGCGAGCGAGACGATGGCACCGGGCATGGTCGCCGAGAAGAGCATGGTGTGGCGGCCCTCGGGCGTGAGCGAGAACAGGCGCTCGACGTCGGGCAGGAAGCCCAGGTCGAGCATGCGGTCGGCCTCGTCGAGCACCATCGTTTCGATCTTCGACAGGTCGAGCATGCGCTGTCCGGCGAGGTCGAGCAGACGGCCGGGCGTGCCGACGACGATCTGGGCGCCGGCCTTCAGCTCTGCGATCTGGCCGTCGTACGCCTTGCCGCCGTAGATGGCGACGACCTTGGTGTCACGGCGGGAGGTGATGAGCTCCATGTCTTCTGTCACCTGCACCGCGAGCTCGCGGGTGGGAACGACGATCAGCGCCTTGACGCCTGGCTCGGGGCTGAGGCCGAGTCGCTGGGCCACGGGGATGCCGAACGCGAACGTCTTGCCCGTTCCGGTCTTCGCCTGGCCGATGATGTCGGTGCCGCGCAGCCCCAGGGGGATGCACTGCTGCTGGATCGGAAACGGCTCAAGGATGCCCTTGTCGGCCAGTGCAGCGCTGATGTCGCTGTCGATGCTGAGTTCTTCGAAAGTCAATGTATACCTGTTCTCGTCTTCCACGCCGCGTTGCGGATAGCGCCCAGGCATCCGATTGCGCATAGACTCATGGCGTGGTGAAGTGGTTTGATCGGACGCCCAGAGAGGCGCTTGCCCCGTTGTTGCGTCCTCGCAAGCCCCGGGCACAGGGTGACCTCGTTCTTCTACAGGACCTGCGGCCCGAGCCGGGTGTCTATCTCGGTCAGGCTGCGGCGCTTGAGCTTGCTGTTCTCCAGCAGGCGGCAACGGCGGTCAGTGAGGCTCCCAACCTAGAGTCTAAGGCACAGGTCGCCGAAGTGACGAGAATCGTCGCAGATCGGTACTCTGCCTTCGCGTCGCTGATCAGAAGCGACGAGGCTGATCCCGTAGAGGCGATGCAGCCGTTCCTGACCGAGACCGAGCGATTCATGCGCGCCACGAGCGGCGCCGACTGGTACGAGCTGCTGCTCAGCCTGCACGTCACGAGCGGTCTGCTGATCGACTTCCTGATCGCATATGCGGGCGGCCTGCCGGAGTCATACCGAGGGCCCGTGCTGCGGGCGCTTGAGCGCGAGACCGGTCAGCCGATCCTCTCGTCAATGCTGCGCACAGTCGTCGAGGCGAACCCGCGCCTCGGATCACGCCTGGCGCTGTGGGGCCGCAGGCTCGTCGGCGACACGCTGCTGCAGATGTACATCGCTGTCAACGGCGGAGACAGCTCGACCCTCGCCGACAATGCGCCGGGCGAGGGCCTGCTCGAGCCCGCGTTCAACGACATCGTCGCCGGTCACTCGCGTCGCATGGACGCGCTGGGCCTCACCGCGTAGACACGGCAGCGTCTGCTCAGCTTCGCGTTGCCAGAAGGCTCTCGAGCTGCTCGCGGTCGCGCTTGGGCCGTGACTTGCCGACGGCGAAGGGGATGATCGCGGCGGCGACAAAGCCGGCGGCGAGCGAGATCAGCCAGATCGCCGGCTGGTCGGGTGTCATCTCGAGCGTCAGCAGCAGCGCGCCCCACACGATGCCGGTGACGGCGCATGAGACTCCTGCAGTCAGCAGGGCTCCGTACGTTTCGCGGTAGGGCAGCACGTAGCGGACCAGGAGGCCGAGGGCCGCCCCGATCACCATCACGACCAGGAGCGTCATCAGGCCACGAAGCCGATCTTGCGAGCGCTGTCGGTGCCGATCTCGATGTACGCGATCTGCGACGAAGGCACGATGTAACGACGACCCTTGCTGTCGTCGAGCGTGAGAACGCTCTGGTCGAGTGCTTCGACCACCGTCCGCTCGACGTCGTCGCGCGACTGGTCGGTGTCGAACGCGATCTCGCGTGCAGTGTCTTTGATGCCGATGCGAATGTCCATGCCATGAGGATATTGGGTTTCTCGCCCGCATGCACAGCCGTTCGCGTCAGGGGTAATCAGTAGGGTGAATCGCATGATGAATCAGCAGCCAGAACTCGGCTCAGAACAGCTTCGCGTCGTCGCACTGGCACCCCAGAGTCGCGTGCGGCTGCTCGGTGCTCCGGGCAGCGGCAAGACGACGGCGGCAGTGGCCTGCGTGACGCAGTTCATCGCCGACGGAGGGGCTCCCGATCGCGTGCTGCTGCTCACAGGCTCCCGCGAGACCGCCTCGCGCCTCCGCGACCGCATCGCTCGAGCGCTGGCCGTCACGACCCCGGGCCCGCTGGCCCGAACCTTCGCCTCGCTTGCCCATGCGATCGTGCGACAGCGCTCGATGGCCGAGCACGGAGCACCGTCTGCTCTGCTCGGCGGCAGCGACGAAGACGCAAGGTGGCGTGAGGTTCTCGAGATCGACGGCGCGTCGGCAGACGGCGTCGTCTGGCCTTCGCATCTGCGCGAGCAGGTCCGGCTGCTGCCCGAGTTCCGTGCAGAGCTGCGCGAATTCATCGCACGGGCCACCGAGCGGGGCATGACCCCAGACGACCTGCTCGAACACGCGCTGAACATGCAGCAGCCGAACGAGACGTGGCAGGCTGTCGCCCGCATCTGGAAGCAGTTCGAGTTCGGGCTCCTGCTCGAATCGGGTGATTCCGCGAGAATCGTCACGACTCCTTCCCTCTTGCGAGAGGCCACGCAGATCGCAGCAGCCGGGCAGGCGCCCGAGTTCGATCTGCTCGTGATCGACGATGCGCAAGAGCTGACGCAGGGGCAGCTCGAGTTCGTCGAAGCGCTTGCCGGTGCGCATGATGCGAAGACAGGGCTCGTCATCGCCGGCGATCCCGACGTCGCGACCGGAATGTTCCGCGGCGCACAGCCGGGCATCATGAACAGCATGCGCGTCGACGAGACCATTCGTCTCCCGAAGAGTCATCGGATGGGCGGGGCTGTCGCCAGCGCGTATCGCACGGTCGTCGAGCGGGTCGGGGTTGCAGGCTCAACGGATCAGCGGCAGTTCGCAGAGGCCGGTCACGATGCAGAAGCACTCGTGCAGTCGGCACCGAGCGCCGCTGCCGAGGCGAGGCTCATCGCAGACGAACTGCGCGAGCGACACATCGTCGCTGGCGTCCCGTGGTCGCAGATGGCGGTCATCACACGCACCAGCGGCCTTGCACGTCAGCTCACGTCAGCACTCGTGGGGCTCGATGTTCCGACATCGAGATCCGGCTCGACTGCGCTGCGAGGCTCGGTGGCGGTGCAGGGGCTGATCGATGCGATGGCCATTGCGACCGGTCGGCAAGAGCTCGATGCGGTGACGCTCCTGCGGCTGCTCAGCAGCCCGTTCATCGACCTCGACTCGCTGCAGCTGCGTCGCCTCCGTCGCGCGCTGTGGGTGCAGCTGCTGGCCGATGACTCAGCGCTCAGCGTCGACGAGCGGCTCGTCGAGCTGTTCACGAGCCCAGATGACTTCGACGCGTTTCCGCAGTCGCGTGTGATCCGTCGAGCACGGAGGCTCGCCACGGTGCTGTCAGCGTCTTCAGGCTCGGCCGATGCGTCACCGCAAGACCTGCTGTGGCAGCTCTGGGAGGGCTTCGGCACCGCAGAGGCCTGGGCTGAGCAGGCGGGCGGCGATGGCGTTGTTGCGCGCGCGGCCAATGAGCGACTCGATGCCGTGGTCGCGCTGATGCGGCACGTCGGATTCGTGGCCGAACGCCATCCGACGATGACCGCGCTCCAGTTCGTCGAGCAGTGGCAGGCGGCCAGTGTCGAAGACGACTCGCTGGCGGGCAGGGGAGCCGCAGAGACTGTTGCCGTCGGAACCCCGTCGTCGTTTCTCGGCCGTGAGTTCGACACCGTCTGCGTTGCCGGCGTCAACGACGCCGTCTGGCCAAACCTCAGGCTCCGATCGTCGCTGCTCGACGCTGCGGCATTCGTTCGCGGCTCGGCCAGCCGAGAGGAGGTCCGCAGCGACGAGGCGCGACTGCTCGCCCTCGCGGTCTCACGGGCTGCGAATCGCCTGCTGGTCACTGCGGTCGACTCTGCTGACTCCGACGCGTCAGAGTTCGCTGTGCGGCTCGGCATCACCGCGGCAACAGCTCGCAACGCCACGACGCTCGGCGCCCTGACGGCGCAGCTGCGAAGAACCCTGACTGACTTCGACAGCGACACGGCTGAACGAGCGCGCGCGGCGGCGGCACTTCGTCTCCTGGCTGATCGAGGTGTTGAGGGAGCCCACCCCGATGTATGGGCCGGGCGTCAGGCGCTGTCTGAGCCTGCTCCGCACGCAGAAGAGGCAGAAGAGATCGATCTCAAGCCGCAGGGCGTCTCCCCGTCGAAGATCGAACGATTCGAAGAGTGTCAGGTGCAGTGGGTCGTCGGAAACCTCTCGGGTGACTCCATCGGCACACACCGCCAGATCGGCACGATCATCCACGCGGCCGTCGAGCATGCGCGGCTGTTCACAGCCGACGAGCTCGAAGGCCTTGCGCTCGCGCACTGGGACGAGCTGCAGTTCTCCGCGCCCTGGGAAGACCAGCGGTCCAGAGCCGAGCTGCGCGAGATCGTCGAGCGGCTCGAGACGTACTTCGAGCTCGTGCAGAGCCAGGGCTATCGCATCGACACGCAGCTTCGCGAGGCGAAGTTCAGCGCAGACGTCGACGGCGTCGAGCTCAGAGGGTCCATCGACTGGGTCGAGCGCGGCCCAGACGGCGTGCGCATCGCAGACCTCAAGACGGGCAAGTCGGCGCCGTCGAAAGAAGAGGTTTCGGCCAACCCGCAGCTGCAGTCGTATCAGCTTGCCGTGGCGACAGGAGCCGTCGAGGGGCTCAGCGATGCCGCAGTCGTCGACGCGCGACTCGTGTACCCGAGCAAGACAACGAAGAAGCCTGAAACATGGGCTCTCAAGCAGGAGCCCCTGACCGAGAGCTCGCTGCAGGAGTTCAGAGAACGAGTGCTCGCCGCTGCAGAGCAGATGTCGGGCACGAGCTTCATCGCGCATCCGTCATCGCACTGCGAGAACTCCGACGGCTTCAGACCCGACTGTGCATTCCACATCATCGAACAGGTGACATCATGACCGACTCCGACCTTCAGCTCCTCGGGCCCGACGAGATCACGCGCATCATGAACGAGGTGCGCGACGACGATGAGAAGCCGATCTTCCCGCCGAGTGCGCAGCAGTCGCCCGTCGTGACCGCCCCGTGGGACCAGCCCGCGCTGGTGGTCGCCGGAGCCGGCAGCGGCAAGACCGAGACCATGGCTCATCGGGTGCTCTGGCTGCTCGCCAACGAGAAGGCAACCGGCATCCGGCCAGACCAGGTGCTGGGCCTCACGTTCACCCGCAAGGCCGCTGGCGAGCTTGACGAGCGCTTCCGCAAGCGGCTCGGCCTGCTCGACCGCGCAGGGCTTCTGTCGCGCGAGGGAGCCGACGAGACCCCCAAGGTCTCGACATACAACTCGTTCGCGAACGAGCTCTTCCGTGACTACGCGCTGCTCATCGGGCGTGATCCGAATGCGCAGGTGCTCACCGAGGCGTCGGCACGGATGCTCGCTCGCGAAGTCGTGACGGCGAGCGTTGACCCGCGCCTGGCAGAGATCGGCTCGGTGTCGACAGTGGTGAAGCAGGTGCTCGGCCTCGCAAGAGCCATGGGCGACAACCTGGTCGACGCTGCACAGCTTCGTGCCTTCGCCGAGCGAGTGCCCGAGCAGCTGCACGCCATCAGCCTCTCAGACACCGCGTCGAAGGCGACTGACATGACGACCCTCGTCGATCGCGCTGACACGCTCGGGCGCCTCGAGCCGCTGGTCGATCTGGTCGAGGCGTACGAACAGCTGAAGCTCGCACGCGGCGTGGTCGAGTTCAGTGACCAGGTGCGACTTGCGATCCAGGCGATAGAAGAGATTCCGCAGGTGCGAGAAGACGTCAGATCACGCTTCTCGGTGGTGCTGCTCGACGAGTACCAAGACACCTCTGTGATGCAGGTCCGCCTGCTGTCTGCACTGTTCGCATCCCACGCGGTCATGGCGGTCGGCGACCCGAATCAGTCGATCTACGGCTGGCGAGGCGCCGCCGCCGGAACCCTCGAGCGATTCCTCGACGATTTCGACGGGGCACTGGGCTTCTCGCTGCCGACATCGTGGCGCAACGACCGCCGAGTGCTCACGGTTGCGAACCGCATCGCTGCCGAGCTGCCGGGCAGCGAAGGCGTCGAGCCGCTCGAGCCCAGGCCCGACGCGGGCGAGGGCGAGGTCACAATCGGCTTCTATGAGCAGACCAGCGACGAGGCTGCCGCGCTCGCGACGTGGATGGCCGAGCGCATCCGGCAGCGCGACAAGCTTCCGACGGCCGCGATCCTCTTTCGAGTGAAAAAGCACATGCGCTTCTTCGCGAATGCGCTTGAAGACCACGGCATCGACTATGTGATGGTCGGCGGCGAGGGGCTGCTCTTCGACCCCGCGGTGGTCGACGTCTCATCCACGCTCAAGGTCGCGGCTCGGTCAGACGAAGGCAGTGCGCTGCTGCGGCTGCTGACGTCGTCGAGATGGCGGATCGGCACGGCCGACCTGCAGGCACTGGTCGACTACTCGCGAGCACTCGCGAAACGCGAAGCCGGCGAACAGTCGAAGTCGATGCGCGAGCAGAGCGGTCACGACGACATCGCGTCGACTGCAGATGCGCTCGACTCGCTGCTCGACGAGCGCAGCTGGCTGCCCAGCCACCGGATCTCGGTGGTCGGGCTTGAGCGGATGCAGTCGCTGGCAGCAGAGCTTCGGTTCATCAGAGGCAACAGGCACCTTGCTCCTGTCGAGCTCGTGCGCCTCGTGATCCGCACCATGGGCATCGACCTCGAGCTCGAGGCCAACGAGCATCGCGACACAGCAGTGCTCGACCAGTTCATCGATCAGGTCGCATCGCTGCAGGTGTCGATGCCGGGGCTCAGCCTCGACGCACTCGTCGAGTGGATCACAGTCGCAGAAGACGATGACAGCATCACCACGCCGCCTCCTGAACCTCAGCCCGGTGTCGTGCAGCTGATCACGATGCACGGCTCGAAGGGCCTGGAGTGGGATCTCGTCGCCGTGCCGGGTCAGGCTCACCTGAAGTTTCCGAAGAACTCCAGAGACACGAACGGATGGTTCTCGTCGGGTGCGCTGCCGTTCGAGTTCCGCGGTGACCGCGACTCGCTGCCGGTGTTCGACCTCGATTCGGTGACCACGGCATCCGATTTCGCGACCGAGCTCAAGCGATTCAAAGACGAGAACCGCGACCAGCATGCGGCAGAGGAGCGGCGCATCGCGTATGTGGCCGCGACGCGCGCCCGCAACTCGCTCTGGCTCTCTGGCGCCAGCCTTCTCCCAGCAGGCAAGAAGCCCAGTGCCCCAGGCGCGTTCCTCGTCGAGTGTGCAGAAGCGCTGGGAGCCGACCTTGAGCCGATTCCGGACTCCGGAGCAGAATCGCGCGATGACACGGTCGTGTGGCCTCCGGATCCGTTCTCCGTTCGACGAGAGCGCGTTGAAGACGCTGCAGAGATGGTCGCCAGCGCAGGCGATCTTGACGACGAGCAGCTCGAGCGTCATATCGAAGCCCTGCTGTCAGCACGCGACTCGCGAGAGCCGGATGCCCCTCTGCCAGAACGCCTCAATGCTTCGAGCTTTCACGAGTGGGTCACCGATCCTGTGCACGCGCAACAGCAGCAGCAGCGGCCGATGCCGCAGAAGCCGTGGCCGCAGGCTCGTCTGGGCACACTGTTCCACTCCATGGCCGAGTCGCTTCTGGCGGCACCCGGACTCGGCGACGAGATCGACTTCGAGCCCGAGTCGTTCGGCGATGCCGAGCTGCCGGGCCTCGACGTCGACCGCCTCGAAGAGCTTCGCCAGACGTTCCTGCGATCGAAGTACACGACGAGCCGTCTGCAGCCGCTGCACACGGAGATCGAAGTGCACCTGCCGCTCGGAGCGACGACCGTGGTGTGCAAGATCGACGCGGTGTTCGCCGACGGAGACCGGATTCTCGTGGTCGACTGGAAGACGGGACGAAAGCCGGTGGGGCGTGAGCAGGTGCGGCTTCGCGGCCTGCAGCTCGCGCTCTATCGTGCGGCATACGCCGAGCACGCTGGCATCGATCCGAGCCTGGTCGATGTCGAGCTCTACTACGTCGCTGACGACGAGGTCGTGCGCCTCGAGCATCCGATGACGAAAGACGAGCTGATCGCGCAGCTCGACGAGGCCCGGCTGCAGCTCTAGCTGCGGTCGGCGCTCTCGGGTGACTCGCGGTCGTCGATGTCGAGGTCGTCGGCCGAGAGATCGCTGAGCTCGTCGGCGTCTTCCGTGTCTGCTGCTTCGGCTTCTTCGTCGGCGACCGGAACAGTGGCCTCGTGATCGGCAGCGCTGGCGGCGGCTGATTCGCTGCCGGATGCTCCGAGCGAGCCGCGGGCCATGCCGAGCGACGCGTTCTTGTCGAGCATCTGCTGCACTTCGCTGAGGTCCATGGTGTCGAGCCTCTGGGGCTGGATCTTCACGGAGTCGTCTTCGGTGTCGTCGACACGCTCGATGAGCGCGTGCATCATGCTCACGGCGTCGTCGATGGTGCTCTGATCGCCCGCGTCGACCCCGAACAGCAGCCAGCGGGCGATGTCGAGTTCGGCATGCAACATGCCGCGAGCACGGAGGTGGCGATCTGCCGAGCGATGCGACGCGTAGGCGACGAAGGCCTCGTCGACAGCGTCGAACTGCGCGCTGCCGAGCAACCACGCGAGGTCTCTTGCCGGGTCGCCCACGCTCAGGGAGTGCCAGCCCTCGATGCCGCTGACGCGTCCGAGGTCGATCCGAAGCGCGGGTGCGCCAAGGTCGCCGTGCACGACGGTGGGGGTAAACTGCCACAGCTCGGGATTGTCGGCAGCGCGCTCCCACCGCTCGAGCAGGCCAGCCGGCACTCGGCCGGTCTGCGCGGCCTTGTCGAAGACGCGAAGCAGGTCTTCGCGAACGCGTGCACTGGATCGGTGGGGAAGCCCGGAGTCGGCCACGATGCTGGTCGGAAGCTCATGGATGCCCGCGAGAGCCGCGCCGATGCTCGCTGCGAGTCCGTCGTCGCCGAGTGACTCGAGCTCCATGGGCGTGCCGCCGAGGCGTCGCCAGATGAACAGCTCGGTGTTGCCGACCGGTGCGCGGCCGAGCAGCTGCGTCACCTCGAACGGAAGCCTCTCCCGGACGCCTTCGCTCGCTGCAGCCAGCGCTGTCACTTCATTGCGCATCCGCTCGAGAGACTTCGGGGTTCTGGGGATCACGATGCTGAGCACTTCGCCCTCGACCGTCGTCGCGGCGACACGCTCGTATTCTCGGTTCGAGCCGTCATCTGTGGCAGCCGAGAAGGCGATGCCTTCGACCGCGGTAGTAGCCAGCGCGGCTAGAGTGAAGGGGTTCGTGGCCATGCGGTCAGGGTAGTCGGTTCGCGGGTGCCGCTCGAGGTGCCACGCGGCGAAGAGGAGGGCACATGCCGTTCGGAAGCCTCTCGCGAAGAGGGCTCGACAACGCAGAGGGAGCAGCCGATGCGATGCTCCACGCAGCGATGCTCGACCCGCAGCGTCATGTGATCGCCGTCGGCGGCGGCGCACGCCTCGCAGTCGATGGCGGACGCCTCGCGGACGTGCGCGACGCTGACCTCGCCGAACACGTGCTCGTATGGCTCGGAGTCGACGAGCGCAGCGAGCACTGGGTGGCCGCCATCGGCTTCGACGGTGATGAGCCCGGCTTCGAATGGTCTGAGGCGCGTGAGCTCGCAGTGACGCTGAGCTCCGACGAGGCAGCCATTGCCGTGCAGGCCCTGGCACTCGCAACGTGGCACCGCGACCACAGCTTCTCGCCGGTCGACGGTTCGCCGACCCGTGTCGTGCATGCGGGCTGGACACGAGAGGACTCGTCGGGTCGACAGCATTTTCCGAGAACAGACCCGGCGGTCATCGTCGCTGTCCTCGACAGGAGCGGAGACCGGCTGCTGCTCGCGAACAACAGCGCCTGGCCCGAGCGGCGCTACTCGCTGGTGGCAGGATTCGTCGACCCGGGGGAGTCCCTCGAGTCGGCGGTCGCCCGTGAGGCGCTCGAAGAGGTCGGCCTGAAGCTGACCGCAATCGAGTACGTCTCGTCGCAGCCGTGGCCGTACCCCCGTTCGCTGATGGTGGGATTCTCGGCTGTCGCCGAGCGCGCCGAAGACCTCGAGCCCGACGGCATTGAGATTCGGGATGCGCGCTGGCTCACGCGAGACGACATTCGCAATGGAGTCGTGGATCTTCCCGGCCGCGGGTCGATTGCGAGGACGATCATCGAGCGCTGGCTGGACGGCGACCTGAGCGCGGTCTCGCAGCGATGACGGACGCAGCTGTCGGGGGTTCCGAGGTTCCGGGGGCAGACGACATCCTCTCGAGGCTCGACGAGCAGCAGCAGCGCGCTGCGACGGCGCTGACGGGGCCGGTCTGCATTCTCGCCGGTGCCGGAACCGGCAAGACCCGAACCATCACGCACCGACTGGCCTACGGAGTCGCTACCGGTGCGATCGACCCCCAGAGGGTGATGGCGCTCACGTTCACGACGAAGGCCGCGGGTGAGATGCGCGCGAGGCTGCTGGCCCTCGGAGCCGGCGGCGTGCACACGAGAACGTTCCACGCCGCGGCGCTGTCGCAGCTGGGGTACTTCTGGCCCCGCGTGCTCGGCACTCGCGTCGCCGAGATCCTGCCGGGCAAGGTGTCGACCGTCGCCGACGCTGCCGCCCAGCTGCAGATGAGACTCGACACACCGACGCTCCGCGACGTCGCCGGCGAGATCGAATGGCGCAAGGCCCGGTCGCTCACGATCGAGGGCTACGCAGAGGCAGCCAAGCATCGCGGGATGCCGGGTGGCCTCGGCATCGATGCGGTCGTCGACCTGCACCTCGCCTACGAGCGGATGAAGGATGACCGCCGCCAGCTCGACTTCGAGGACGTGCTGCTTGCGACCGCCGGCATGCTCTCGCGTGAGCCGGGCGTGCTGCAGCAGGTTCGCGACCAGTACCGTTACTTCACCGTCGACGAGTATCAGGATGTCTCGCCGGTGCAGGCCCAGCTGCTCGAACTGTGGCTCGGGCAGCGACGAGACGTCTGCGTTGTGGGCGATCCGAACCAGACGATCTACTCGTTTGCGGGCGCAGACCCGACGAGCCTCTCGAAGTTCAGAAGCGACTACCAGGACGCCCGGGTGATCGAGCTCACGCAGAGCTACCGCTCGCAGGCGAATGTGGTGCATGCCGCGAACAGCCTGGCGCGTGCCGGTGTGCAGGGATCGATGAGCCTCGAGCTCGAGCCCATGCGCAAGGACGGCGAGGCGCTGCGCATCCTGACAGCCGCGACCGACGCCGCTGAGGCGCAGGCCATTGCGCAGAGCGTGCGCGAGCTCATCGACCGCGGCGCCTCTGCCGCCGAGATCGCAGTGCTGGTGAGATTCCATGCGCAGTCGCCGCCCATCGAGCGTGCCATTCGCGATCAGGGAGTCGCAGTCCGATCCGACAGCGGCAAGTTCTTCTCGCTGCCCCTCGTTCGCCGGCTCACGACGGTCATCCGCACCAGCGACGACGGCCGCCCCCTGTTCCAGCAGGTGGTCGATCTGGCACACGAGGCCGGATGGTCGTCCAAGGAGCCAGAGGCCCACGGCGCCGAACGGGCAGAGTGGGCGGCGGGGCAGAGCCTCGTGCGCATGGCAGAAGAGGCAGCCGCCGGCACCACCATGCGGCAGTTCTCGCAGCAGCTTGATGCGCTCGCGGCCTCTGACAGCGATCCGAAGACGAATGCGGTCACGATCGCGACCATGCATGCGGCAAAGGGCCTCGAATGGGATCACGTGATCGTCGCCGGCCTCAGTGAGGGCCTCATGCCCATCTCCTACGCCCGCACCGACGCCGAGATCGACGAGGAGCGACGGCTGCTCTATGTGGCGGTCACGCGTGCTCGCGAGTCGATCACGCTGACTCGCTCAGAGGCATCGGGGCACAGTCGGAGGGCTCCTTCGAGGTTCCTCCGATCGCTGGCAGCTCCGACAGCTCGAACCGGCAGGCGCACTCCGGGTCAGGCTCCACGCGACACCAGCTGACCGAGCCGTCCTCGCGGTGCAGCACGGCTTCTTCGCCTGGCTGCATGCTGCCGTCCCGCAGCCTGCGCAGGACCTCGGCCGCGCATCCGACCACGAGTGCCTCCTCCAGCGCGTCGAGTCGCACTGCGAGCGCACTCTCCTCGGGGAGGGGAAGCGGATGCGGGGGTGACGGATGCGCGCACTTCCAGCACGCAGACGCCGGCGGGTCCCACAGCGGCCCGACGGTGACCGTCTGGTCGCCGACCACCACAGGCAGGCACGTGCGCTCAGTCGCGAGATAGCGCTGCCACATGCGTTCGCTGACTCTCCAGTCGCAGACGGGCATGAGCACGGTCGCGGGATCCGAGCCGCTGGAGACCCGCGCGCCGCGCACGAGCGCACGCACGGCGTCTGCAAGCGACGACTCCCCGGAGACACGAACGCGAGGCATGGTTCGCTCGCCCGTCTCGAGTAGCGGCCCGAGGGCCAGCAGGAGCTCGGCCGCGCGGCGTCGGCCGACGGCGCGCGTCAGGGCGGCCTTGGAGGTGCCCTCGCGCATGGCGTTGATGGCGCGGGCTTCGTCGTCGCTCACCGCGAGTTCGACTGCCGGCGGTTCGACGCCGACGCGAAGCGTCGTGGGGGAGGTCCAGGTTATGGGCAGTCGCTGCTTGAGTCTGAGCATGCAGGCATTGTGCACTGCCCAGAAGGGCTACTCCGACTTATCCACAGGGCCGTCGCCCTCTTCTTCGTCGAACAGCTGCGCGAGCGCGATGTCCATCTCGTCTGGCTCGACTCGCTCGCCCTTGAGGCTTGCGATGATTCGACTGGGGTCGTCGATGTCGTCAGCGGTCGGCACCAGGTCGAAGTGCGCCCACAGGGAGTCGCGCTTCTCGCTGCCGACGGCATCCGTCACCTTCTGCCAGAACTCGCTGGCCTCGCGCAGCCGACGGGGGCGAAGCTCGAGGCCGACGAGGGTGGAGAACGCCTTCTCGGCCGGCCCGCCGGTCGCGCGTCGGCGACGAATCGCCTCGGCGATCGACTGTGCGCTCGGCAGGCGAGACGCGGCACTGGCTGTGACGCAGTCGACCCAGCCCTCGACGAGCGCGAGGGTGGTCTCGAGCGAGGCGAGCGCCTGCTCCTGCTCTTCTGAGCGAGGAGGGATGAGCGAGCCGTTGCGCAGGAGCTCCTGCAGCTGCTCGGGGTTCGAGGGGTCGACTTCGGAAGCAAGGTCTTCGATCGCGCGGACATCGACGTGGATGCCCTCCGCATAGCTGCGGATGCCGCTGAGCACCTGCAGCCGCAGCCACTTCGCGTGCTGGAAGAGGCGTGCATGGGCGAACTCGCGAAGCGCCAGCCAGATGCGCACCTGGTCGACGGGCACCTCGAGGCCGTCGGTCAGCTTCGGCAGGTTCGCCGGGATGACTGCTGCACGGTCGTCGAGCAGCGGGAATCCCACGTCGCCGCCTGCGAGCACCTCACCGGCGAGCTGACCGACGACCTGGCCCAGCTGCACGGCGAAGAGCGTGCCGCCGACGTTGCGCAGGAGACGGCCGGCACCGGCGATCATCTCTGACTCGGACTCGGGCGTCGCCTCGCCCATGGCCTGGGTGAGCGCGTCGGCGATGCTCGTCGCGACCGGCGCCGCGATCTCCTGCCACACGGGCATGGTCGCCTGCGCCCACTGTTGGCGTGAGAGCAGCTCCATCTCGCCGATCGAGCCGACTTCGGTCTGCTCGTCGAGCCAGAGGGCAGCGAGATTCGCAGCCTGCTTCGTGGCGTCGCGCTCGTCGCTGCTGACAGCGCCGGGGTTCTGCGAGATGACTCGCTCAGCCTGCTTCATGCCTGCCGACCAGTCGATCTCGTCGCTCGGGTTCGACAGGGCCGACTGCAGGTGCTGCATGAGACCCGCGATGCTCTGCGAATCGGCGCCGGAGACGCCCGCCGCATTCGCGAGGGCGCTGAAGTCCATCTCGCCGTCGCCGCTCAGCATGCGCTGGATCATCTCGCGCAGCTCTTCTGCCGGATCTCTGTCGCGGTCACTCTCGCCGTCGTTCATGGCACTACGATATCTGTGGAGACAGTGAACGCGCCCCATTTCAGGGCGCCACGCCATCCGCCAGCCGCGAACAGCGGCCACCGACCTCCAGGGAGAAGGATGTTCCGCCGCCGCGCTTCGCTCAAGAGCACCGTCGGCACGGGGGCCTCGCTCACCGCCCTGGTCGCGGTCGTCGCCATGGCATTTCTTCCGTCGCCCTTCATCGCGCAGCTGCCAGGGCCCACGTTCGACACGCTGGGCGAGAGCGAAGACGGCCCGATCATCCAGGTGCACGACGTCGAGACCTATGAGGCCGATGGCGAGCTTCGCCTGCTCACCGTCTCGACACGCGGCAATCCCGAGCAGCCGCTGAACTGGGCCGAAGCGGCCACGGCCTACTTCACGCCGGGCCAGATCGTGATTCCGATGGAGTCCGTCTACGGAAGCATCACGGTCGAAGAGCGCAACCAGCAGTCGGCTGCGGCCATGACCGACTCCCAGCAGACGGCAGTGGCGGCTGCGCTCGTGCACCAGGGACACGACGTCGAAGTCACTGTCACCGCGGTCGGGGTCGTGCCCGACTCGCCGGCTGAGGGCATCATTCTCGAAGGCGATCGACTCGTGACGATCGAGGGGGAGCGCATCTGGGACGCTCACTCGATCCGCGAAGCCACAGCGGCAGTCGACGGTGCCGTCGACATCGTGATCGAACGCGACGGCGAGCGCAAGACGGTGTCTGTGACGCCAGAGGAGACACAGGGCATCAAGCTGATCGGCGTGCAGGCAATGGCCGAGTACGTCTTCCCGTTCGAGGTCGACATCGATCTGCCGAACGTCGGCGGCCCTTCCGCGGGCACGATGTTCGCACTCGGGATCATCGACACCCTCACTCCGGGAAGCATGACCGGCGGCGTTGCATGGGCCGGCACCGGAACCATCACCGCAGAGGGCGCGGTGGGCGGCATCGGAGGAGTGGTGCAGAAGATGCACGGCGCACTCGACGACGGAGCCAGCTGGATGCTGGTGCCGCAGGACAACTGCGGTGAGGTCGTCGGAAATGTTCCGGATGGGCTGCACGTTGTTCCGGTGTCGACACTCGACGAGGCCGTGGCCGCGATTGAGCAGGTTGCCGCGGCCGACGGAGCCCCCGAGGCCGCGGCAGCGCTGCCGTCCTGCGGCGGATAGAATCAAACAGGCGGCGGATGCCGCGACGAGCATGATGAGCTGGAGAGAAGTACGTGACGAGTTCCGCTGAGAAGAGACCCGACGCAGCTGCCCCCCGCAAGCGATCACCACTGGTGCTGACGCTGTTCGTGGTGATCGCGGTGGCAGTCGCGTTCTACTACTTCACTGGCTTCTACACCGACTACCTCTGGTTCGACCAGCTCGGCTTCGCCAATGTGCTGCAGGTGCGCTGGATCTCGATTGCGGTGATGTTCGCCATCGGCTTCGTGGCCATGGCCGTGCCGCTGTTGGCTGTCATGCAGGTGGCGTTCCGGACGCGACCGATGTACGCGCAGCTCTCCAGCCAGCTGGATCGCTACCAGGAGCTCATCGAGCCGCTCCGCAAGCTCGGCATGGTCGCCATTCCTGCTGTGTTCGGCCTCTTCGCCGGAGCAGCGGCAGCCAGCCGCTGGGAGACGGCTCAGCTCTGGCTGAACCGACAGGACTTCGCTGGCTCTGATCCGCAGTTCGGCCTCAACATCGGCTTCTTCGTCTTTGAGGTGCCGTTCTACCAGCAGGTGCTCGGGTTCGCTCAGCTCGTGCTGTTCGCCTGCTTCGCTGCGACCATCGCCATCGCCTACCTCTACGGCTCGCTGCGCATCAGCGGACGTGACTTCCGTGTCGCGAGGGCGACACGCATCATGCTTGCGGTCATCGCGGCGCTGTTCATGCTCGCACTGGCAGCCAACATCTGGCTCAACCAGTACGCGGCGCTCTCGCAGCAGGGCAGCGGAACAGTGCGGTCCGGTGCAGGCTTCGCCGCTGTCAACGCGACGATTCCCGGCATCCAGATCATGGCGGTGTCGGCGGTCCTCGTCGCGATTGCGTTTGTCGTCACCGCGATCATCGGACGCTGGCGCATCTCGATCATTGGAACATCCGTGCTGGTCGTGCTGTCGCTTGTGGTCGGCATCGCCTACCCCGCGATCATCCAGCGCTTCCAGGTCGACCCCAGCGCGATCACGCTCGAGGCCGACTACATCGAGCGCAACATCCAGGCGACGCGCGATGCCTACGGCGTCTCTGACGTGAACGTCGAGCCGACGAACACGCAGACCGAGACCGAAGCCGGGCAGCTCGCCGAAGACGCCCAGACGACCGCCAACCTGCGCATCATGGACCCGGCACTCGTGTCCGGCGCCTTCCAGAACCTGCAGTCGTTCCGTCAGTACTACTCGTTCCCTGAGCAGCTCAACGTCGACCGCTACGAGATCGACGGAGAGATCGTCGACACCGTCATCGCCGTTCGCGAGCTCAACGTCGACCAGCTCGGCAACGAAGAGTCGTGGATCAACCAGCACACGGTCTACACCCACGGATACGGCGTCGTCGCCGCCTACGGAAACCAGCGCGGTCCTGAGGGCCAGCCGGTGTTCATGCAGGGCGGAGTCCCGACTTCCGGCGATCTGGGCGAGTACGAGCCTCGCATCTACTTCGGCCAGTCGACTCCCGAGTACTCGATCGTCGGCGCTCCCGAAGGAGACGGCGACCGCGAGCTCGACTACCCCCGCAGCGAGGAGGAGGGGGCTGGCAACGCCACGACGACCTTCTCCGGCGACGGCGGACCGAGCCTCGGAGGCCTGTTCAACCGCCTCGCGTACGCGCTGCAGTTCCAGAGTGAGCAGATCCTGCTCTCGGATGCGGTGAACGAGGAGTCGCAGATCCTGTACAACCGCGATCCCGTGGATCGCGTGCAGGCAGTCGCTCCGTACCTCACGGTTGATCAGACCGCCTACCCGGCAGTCGTCGACGGCAAGGTCGTATGGATCGTCGACGGATTCACGACTACGAACGCGTACCCGTACTCGTCGCAGATCAACATGTCGGCCGCAATCGCCGACACGACGAACCCGAATCCGTCGAACGGGCCGATCGAAGGCATCAACTACATCCGCAACTCGGTCAAGGCCGTGGTCGACGCCTACGACGGCAGCGTGACGCTGTACGCCTGGGACACAGAAGACCCGATGCTGAAGGCGTGGACGAGCATCTACCCCGCCAGC
Organism: Agrococcus casei LMG 22410; assembly: GCF_900163565.1. Classification (GTDB taxonomy): domain Bacteria; phylum Actinomycetota; class Actinomycetes; order Actinomycetales; family Microbacteriaceae; genus Agrococcus; species Agrococcus casei. Next base: position 80,061 of record NZ_FUHU01000028.1, on the reverse strand, counting down.
GTGACGCCGGTGGAGGAGATGAGCGCCGACCTGCTCTCGCACGTTCGGTACCCGCAGGACCTCTTCAAGGTCCAGCGCTTCATCCTGGGCGAGTACCACGTGACGAACCCGGGAACGTTCTACTCGGGCGACGACCAGTGGCGCACCCCGGGCGAGCCGACGTGGAGCAGCGACAACCCGGCGCCCTATCAGCCCCCGTACTACCTGACGATGTCGGTTGGTGAGTCTGATCCGGCGTTCACGCTGTACTCGACGTACATTCCGTCGGGAGCTGATGCGCCCAACGTGCTCTACGGCTATCTGTCGGTCAACGCAGATGCGGGCTCGACTGCCGGCGAGGTGAGCGAGTCGTACGGCCAGCTCACGCTGCAGCAGCTGCCGAAGGACCAGTCTGTTCCGGGCCCCGGCCAGATGCAGAACAACTTCAACACCGACAACGCGATCTCGGTTGAGCTGAACATCCTCGAACGGGGTGCGACCGAGGTCATGAGAGGCAACCTGCTCACGGTGCCTGTCGGCGGCGGACTGCTCTACGTCCAGCCGGTGTACCTGCGCTCGACCGGTTCGACCTCGTTCCCTGTGCTTCGCAAGATCCTGGTGGCATTCGGTGACGAGATCGCATTCGCCGACACACTCGACGAAGCGCTCGACATCCTGTTCGAGGGTGACTCGGGTGCGGTCGCCGGTGACGAAGGCCAGAACACCGATTCGGATGAGACCGGAGGCGACGGCACCGAAGGCGACGGAACCGAGGGTGACGGCACCGAGTCTGAGGAGCAGCAGTCGCTGCAGCAGCAGCTCGACCAAGCGCTCGCAGACGCGAAGGCAGCCATCGACGAGCGCACGGCGGCGTACGCCGAGAACGACCTCGTGGCTGCGGCTGAAGCCGATGCGAAGCTGCAGACCGCGCTCGAGGAGGCCATTGTGATCAGTGACCGGATCGCAGAGGCGAACGGCGAATCGCCTCCTGAAGACGGTCAGTAGGGGCGGCTGCCGAGCGGATTTGCCCCCGGTCAGGCGTCATGCTAATGTTGACTCTTGCAACGCGGGGTGGAGCAGTTCGGTAGCTCGCCGGGCTCATAACCCGGAGGTCGTAGGTTCAAATCCTGCCCCCGCAACCAAGTGAAAACCAGAAGAGGCGCCCCGCGGGGCGCCTCTTCTGGTTTCTGCGCGCTATTGCTCGTCCGCTGGCGAGCCGATGAGCAGCTGGCCGTCGTCAGATCCGACGGTCACGGGCACAGACTGCGTCGAGTCGTTGAGCACGTAGGTGCATTCGAATGAGGTTCCCTGCTCGGGCTTGACCTCTGCGGGGCACGAGACCTCTGAGACTTCGGCGAGGCCGTAGTCTTCGCCGAGCACCTGCTCGACCTGTGCCTCGACGGCGGCCTGGTCGAAGTACTGGTTGGTCTGCATGAACCAGCCGAGTGCCATGCCGAGGGGCACAGCGATCACAGCCACTGCTCCACCGGTGATGAGCGCGGCTGCCAGTGCGCGGCGGCTCTTCTTCGGCTTCTGCTGCGGCTCTGGCGACGGCTGCTGCATCGCAGGAGGCGGCGTTGCCGGCCCGTAGAAGCCCTGAGGCGAGGGAGCGTGTGTCGGGGGAGCCGCTGATGGCGGCGCTGCTGACGGCGGCGCGTACCGGCGCTCAGGCGCACTGGCCGGCGGTGCCGAAGGAGGCGGGCTGGCGAATCCCGGCCTCGGCTGAGGTGCCCCTGGCGGGGGACCGAAACGGCTGCCGTAGCGAGGATCATGGCCGGATCCGTAGGGAGGCTGCTGTGTCATGTGGATCTCCTAGTACTCGCCGAGGCGAACGGCCTGAATGTCATCCCAGAAGGCATCGATCTCAGCCTGGTCGGTGAGCTCGAAGGTGTAGTCGTCGTCGAGCGAGTTCACAGCGACCGAGACCTCTTCGGGGTCGGCGGTTCCGGTCACCTCGTACCCGATCTGCAGCTCAAGCGTGAGATCGCTGTCGGGTGAGGTGATCGTGCCGTTGACCTCGGCCTTCACCACGACGCCGTCCCTGTCGAACCAGATCTTCGCCGGAATCAGCTGCGTGAGGGTCTCGTCGGTGACGAGCTCAGCCAGGGAGCCCGAGAACGTGAACATGTTCGACTCCGTCATCGCGCTGAGCGAGACGGCGGTCGTGAGCAACAGCGAGCCGTCGCCGTTTCGCTGCACGTGGTTCGGCATCCTCTCGGATGACTCGTCGTCGAACAGCTGCTCCGAGGTGAAGTTCCACGACCTCAGGATCTGGCACGCGTAGTTGGGCGCACTCAGCTGGCACACGCTGCGGGGGCTGTTCTCGAGGTCGAGGTCGGCGCCGGGCAGCACGCCCCAGGGCTTGATGTCGAGCGCTTCTGTGTACTCGTCGCCGAAGAGGTAGTAGATCCTGTCGCTGCCGGCCTCGTGGTACGAGTCGATCGACAGCCCGGTCGTCTCGTTTGCCTCCCGCTCGAGGTACGAGCCGTCGACGTAGCTCGTCGTGTGCTGCACGTGCAGGGTCGAGCCGTCGCTGGCGACACCGTGCTTGTAGCCGACTGCCACGTAGTTGGTCTGCAGGCCGAGGCCTTCGATGAGGTCTTCATTCACCAGCTGCTCAGTGGCCGACTGGTGGTAGCCCAGCACGTCGTCGTGCACCCCGACGCCTTGCGGCTCGACCGCGGATGCGCATCCTGTCATTGCAACGACGACTGCAGTCAGCAGACCGGCCAGTCGCAAGTCTCGCTTTGCTCTCAACTTCCCCAGCCTCCTGCTTCGACATACAGCTGCTGCGCCTGCTCGCCGAGGACGGCAGACTCCGTGTGGTGCACGGCGTCCTGGTCGCCGTCTTCGAAATAGACGAGCGAGTTCACCGCCACGAGGTACCCGGACGAGCGCTCGCTGTCGTAGTACGCGAACACGCCGCCGCCTGACATGCCCGGCGTCATGTTGCAGGGCCAGTAGTAGCCGCCGAAGCGACCGTGCTCGAAGCCTGTCGTGGAGCAGAAGAACCGCTTCGACCCGTCGAACTGGCCGGCAGCGGGGTAGCCGGTGCTTATCAGCGTCTTGGTCGGCACACCGAAGGCGATGCCCATGGCGCCGGTGACCTCCTGGATGGGGGAGCCGTCCTGCTCCTCCATCACGAGGAACCCGAAGTCGTACGTCCAGCCGTCGCCCTCGATGTCGGTATTGCTCTTCTTCACGCCGTCGATGAACGTCGAGGGCACGACCATGTCGACAGCGCTCCATGCGCCGTGCGGCTGATCGCGTCCGTTGTCGTAGTCGTCCGGCACGAAGAGCGCGTTCTTCGCGAGCTCGCCGGTCTCGGTGTCGACCAGGCAGTGGGCCGCGGTCGCGACGACGCTGCCCGTTCGTGAATTGACGACGGTTGCGCTGCAGACGAAGTTGAACTGGTCGCCGAATGCGATGTACAGGCGTCCGGTCGCGTTCTTCGCCAGGCCGTCGGGCTCGAACTCCTGGGCTGTCGCGACGTCGCCCGGCCCGTTGCCGTTCTCGCCGATCTCCATGCCGTCGGTCGGCTCGATGTACGCGCCGGTGGGCCTGTCAGCCGACTGCTCGCCGATCGCGCCGTCAGGAGAGGTGTAGTTGAAGGTGTCGGCGTTGTTGAAGATGGTCGGATCCGACCAGTACTCATGCGTGTCCTCGGGGCTCATCTCGAAGGACTCGCGAAAGGTCACCTCTTCTGTCGTGACCAGGTCGGGGACGGGCGCATACTCGCCAGTGGGGGCGCCCTGCGGCGACGGCGCCGAGCACCCCGCCAGAAGCGCCGAGAGAGCAACCACAGCTGCGAGCGCCGAGGTGCGCTTTCGATCATGAGCCATGCCCAGATGGTAGGCCGTGGGGTTGAGTGTCTTCTGAAGATCAGTCGGTGCGGCGAGCGTCCACTGCCGACTCGAGTCGATCGAGCTTTGCCTCCATCTCGCCCGTGGCTCCCGGGCGGATGTCTGCCTTGATCACGAGCGACGCGCGCGGGCTCGCTTCGAGCACGGCGTCAGTCGCGCGCTTGATGATGTCGAACACCTCATCCCATTCGCCCTCGATGGTGGTGAACATCGCATCGGTGCGATGGGGGAGTCCGGATGCGCGAACCACTTCGACAGCCGCGGCGACTGCGTTGTGGACGTGGCCGCCGGGCTGCGACACGGACGGGGCTACTGAGAAGGCTGCAAGCATGAGGCCAGTCAAACATGCGCCCCATTACCATTGCCACATGGACTATCGCCTCGACGTCGCCATGGTGCAGTGGCAGCCGCAAGAGAACCCCGCTGACAACACTGCGAGGGTCTATGACCTCGCAAGAACCGCATCCGACGCCGATCTGATCGTGTTCCCGGAGTACTCGCAGCACCTGAGCGAGCGCCTGGACGTCACGGCGGCCGATGCTGCCGAGGCCGTCGACGGGCAGTTCGTCACGGCGCTGCGCGAGATGTCGGCTGAGACTGAGGCGACGGTCATCGCGGGCATGCTCGAGCGCGACGGCGACCGCGTCTTCAACACGCTCGTCGCCTGCACTGCTGGCGCAGTCGCAGCGACCTACCGCAAGGTGCATCTCTACGACTCGTTCGGCGGAGGCGAATCCGACTGGGCCAGCGCGGGCAGCGCAGAGCAGGCTGCGGTCATCGACGTCGCCGGAGCGCCGATCGGTCTGCAGACCTGCTACGACCTCAGGTTCCCCGAGACGACCCGCAGGCTCGTCGACCGCGGCGCCGAGACCATCGTGATTCCTGCCGACTGGGTGCCCGGATCACTCAAGGAGCAGCAGTGGCTCACGCTCGCATCAGCGCGCGCAATCGAGAACACCTCGTATGTTCTTGCCGTCGACGTCGCGCCGCCCCTCGGCGTGGGGCACACGACGGCCTTCGACCCTCGCGGAGTCGCCATCGCCGCCGCCGGAGACGCGCCCGAAGCCATCGTGAGAACCCAACTGTCGTCTGGTGAGGTGGCCCGCGTCCGCAGCGCGAATCCGTCGGTGAGCCTGAGGCGCTACGAAGTGTCTCCGAAGGCGTTAGCCTAGTACCGCATGATCCCTTCCGCAGAGAGGCAATGAGGCCAGAAAATGACCGATATTCCTGACTACAAGCTCGACCCCGCACGCATCGGCGAGCACGAGGTGACGGGTCCGACCCGCATCGAGCGCGACTCGCTCGGCGAGCTTGCAGTGCCGGAGGATGCCTACTACGGAATCCACACGCAGCGAGCGCTTGAGAACTTCCCGATCACAGGACGCTCGATCTCGGTCTACGGTGACCTTGTTCGTGCCCTGGCGATGGTGAAGCAGGCTTGCGCACGATCCAACAATGAGATCGGTTCGCTGCCCGCCGACAAGGCAGAGCTCATCGACAAGGCCGCTGCGCGCATCATCGACGGCGAGTTCCACGACCAGTTCAAGGTCGGCGTGATCCAGGGCGGTGCCGGAACGAGCACCAACATGAACACGAACGAGGTCATCGCCAACGTGTGCCTCGAGATGCTCGGGCACGAGAAGGGCGACTACAAGCACTTCCACCCCATCGACGACGTGAACCGCTCGCAGTCGACCAACGACACCTACCCGACTTCGATCAAGGTCGCGATGGCCTTCACGGTGCGTCGTCTCCACGACGAGCTCGAGCAGCTGATCGGCTCGTTCGAAGCGAAGTCGAAGGAGTTCTCCGACGTCCTCAAGGTCGGCCGCACGCAGATGCAGGACGCAGTGCCGATGACCGTCGGACAGGAGATGGGCGGATGGGCGAACACCCTTCGGGAGGAGCTCCAGCGTTTCGAGCAGATCATCCCGGCGCTCAGCGAGGTCAACCTCGGCGCGACCGCGATCGGCACCGGCATCACCGCTGACCCCCGCTATGCAGCGGCGGCAGCCCGCCACCTGTCCGAGATCACAGGCCTCCCGATCGTCACGGCGACCGACCTCATCGAGGCCACGAGCGACACCGGCGTATTCATGCGCCTCTCGGCAGCGCTCAAGCGCTTCGCAGCCAAGCTCTCGAAGATCTGCAACGACCTCCGTCTGCTCTCGAGCGGACCCCAGGCTGGCTTCGGCGAGCTCGCGCTCCCCGCGAAGCAGGCGGGATCGTCGATCATGCCCGGCAAAGTCAACCCCGTCATCCCCGAGGCTGTCAACCAGGTTGCGTTCGCCGTCATCGGTGCTGACGTCACCGTCACGATGGCTTCAGAGGCTGGCCAGCTGCAGCTCAACGCATTCGAGCCGGTCATCGCCCACTCCCTGCTGCAGAGCCTGCACTGGCTGACGCAGAGCTGCCTCACGCTGCGCGTGAACTGCGTCGACGGCATCGAGGTCAACCGCGAGCGTCTCAGCCAGATGGTCGGAACAAGCGTCGGTGTCGTCACCGCGCTCACCCCGTACATCGGCTACGTTGCGAGCGCTGAGCTCGCGCACAAGGCGCTCACGGGTCACCACTCGATCATCGACCTCGTCGTCGACTCGGGTCTGATGGAGCGCGCCGACGTCGAGAAGCTGCTGCAGCCCTCGCGACTGAGCTCGCCCCAGCCGGTGACGCAGAGCATCCCGATTGTTCGCGGCTGACGTTCGGGTGACATTCAGCTGATTCACCGGGCCGGGAACGTACGCTTGCAGGCATGAACGTGCAGAGCAACAACGTCACGCTCCCGGCCACCCGTCACACCGACTCCTCACGGAAGCTCAGCCTCTGGCTGACCGTTGCATTCGTGGTGGTGCTGGTGCTGCTGACGCCAGTCGTGGTGCTGTACCTCAGCGACGCCGAAGGCCAGCGGGTCTCGTATCAGGTGCTCTCGAGCATCCTGGCACTTGTCCCGCTGGCCTTCGTCGTCTGGGCGCTGCACGCGATCGACAAGTGGGAGCCCGAGCCGCTGCTCATCAAGGTCGCGACGCTGCTCTGGGGAGGCGTCGGAGCCATTCTCCTGACGCTGCTGATCGCCGAGATCGCGACAGGGCTCCTCGTCGGCGGCGGGATCATCCAGACCAAGCCTCAGCTCGAGTTCTACGGAACCGTGATCCAGGCCCCGGTTGTGGAGGAGTTCGCCAAGGCCATTCCGCTGCTGTTCATCTTCCTGTTCATGAGACGCCAGCTCGACGGGCCGATCGACGGCATGGTGATCGCTGGCCTGAGCGCCGCCGGATTCGCGTACACCGAGAACATCCAGTACTTCAGCGGGTCGTACATCGAGGCGGGCGACGCAAGCCTGATCTTCGTCGTCCGCGGCATCATGAGCCCGCTGACGCACGCGATCTTCACGGCTCTCGGATTCGGCCTGATGATGGGCCTGGTCGCTCACAAGTCGCGGATCTGGGCGCTCGTGATGTTCCCCGCGGGCTGGGCGATATCGACGTTCCTGCACGCACTCTGGAACGGAAGCTCGCTGCTGCTCGGCAACAGCTTCTTCATCTCGTACTTCATCATTCAGGTGCCCATCGCAATCGGCGCGGCCCTTCTCGTGCTCATGCTTCGCAGAAGCGAGGCGAAGCTGACTCGTGAACGCCTCCTCGACTACTCGAGGGCCGGTTGGCTCTCGCCTGAAGAGGTGCATCGGCTCTCGGGCGGGCAGGGTCGCAGTCAGCTGATGCGCTGGGCGCGACGAAACGGCGTGAAGGCCGAGATGCGACGCTACATCTACGCCGCAACGAGGCTCGCGTTCAACCGCCAGCGTGCTGTGACCGGCCGCTCGTTCCGCGAGCACCAGGGGCACGAGGCCGACTCGATCGCCCGCTTCACCGAGCTGCGGCAGTCGCTGCTGCAGCGCTCGCACGGCAACGCGCAGATGGGAGCTCCGGGAGGAGCGCTCGCATCGGTCAGCAGCCCCGCGCACTTCGGTGACGAGTACTTCACGGGTGCCGGCCGCTCCTACCCGCACCGCCACCCGCAGCAGCGCCCCTGACGCCCGCTGGCGCTGTTGGTGCCGACGGCGACTCGGTGGTAGCATTGGCAGGTTGCCGTGTATCGGCCGCGGAATCAGAGAGCAGCTGCAGACCGGCAGCTGCGCCGCGCAGCGACGGAAAGGACGCTCCATGAGCCTCACCACTGAACAGAAGCAGGAAATCGTTGCCGAGTTCGCCACCCACGAGGGTGACACCGGAAGCCCCGAGGTGCAGGTTGCGATCCTCACGCGTCGCATCAAAGACCTCACCGAGCACCTCAAGGGCCACAAGCACGACCACCACTCGCGTCGTGGCCTGCTGCTCCTCGTCGGCCAGCGCCGTCGCCTGCTGGGTTACCTCCAGTCGACCGACATCGGGCGCTACCGTGCACTGATCGAGCGCCTCGGACTCCGTCGATAAGACGAGTCAGAGACAGAAGCGGCGGATGACCTTCGGGTCATCCGCCGCTTTGCTGCTGCTGGATCAGGAGAGCAGTCGCGGGAGGAAGACGACTGCGGCGATGACCACGAAGAAGACGACGCTGACCACAGGGAAGCTGCGCTTCAGGCGCTTCCCGGAGCTGCTGACAGTGCCCCTCTCGTGGAAGGACTGGTTCGTCTGCTGGCCGTGCGCAGGCGTCGCCATCTGAGCCGCGCGGTCGTCGACGTATCTGTCTGTCCGGTCGACGATATGGGGGTGGAGCACATTCACGACCCACTCCGCGAACCGCCACGGCGCATCGTCGTGGACGTCCCAGCTGCCGGTTGTGATGATCATCAGGCGGTCGTCGATGAACTCGAGGTCGAACGTGCTCAGGTTGTCGATCAGCAGTGCCATGGTGTCTGGGGGGAGCACGTACCGGACATCCACGCCGTACCCTTGCGGCGCAAACAGGGCGAAGGACTCGTTGAAGTCGCCTTCGAGCTCGATCTGCTGGCTGCGGCTGAGACGCACGGGCAGGTTCGTGCCGAACAGTCCGTCGTTGTCCTTCGAGTCGAGCACGAGGTTCGGCATGTTGCGTGGCAGCGGAACCTCAACATAGCGCCAGTGGTGCGTCGTGCGGCTCTTGCCGGATCCTGTCGTGTAGCTGTAGCTGCCGAGCCGCACGTTGCCGTGCATCTGGAACACATTATGGTTCGTCCTCGAGCCGCCGGTGCCGAAGAGCACGCCTCGCAGCCGCTGAGGAGGCTCATTCTGGTGAAAGACGAATCCGTTGCGCTCAGCGAACTTGAGCTTCTGAATGCGCGAAGGTCCGCCCCGGAATACGCCGACGAAGAGCAGTGCGGCCAGTCCGAGGGCGACCGCTGCGATGCCGAGGAGGATCGCAGTCGGAAGGCTGCCGAACACAGTCCTGATCACCATGAGCGCCACCAGCGCGACCACGATCGGGATCATGGAAGCTCCAAGCGCAGTGAAGATCCGCGTCGCCGTCGACGACCTGTGGGCCCGATAGCGATGCTTGTCTTCTGCAGTCACCGGCGCAGTCAGCGGTGATGTGTCGATCCTGAACGGCTGCATGGCTCCTCCGTGCTCAGCATGGTTGCGCCCGGTCGGCTGATGCCGACGTCTCGGGCCTGATCAAGTCTGCCGCACACCCGCTGTGGCATTGCTGAGCCAGGGGTGCGGGCGCGGTGTCTTCAGCGGTTCAGAAACCACAGCACCGACAAGACCACGACCATGGTGATCGAGGCGACGGCGCTGAGCACGGTCTTCCAGGGGGATCGACTGAGCTTTCGCCCCGAAGGCGCCACTGATCCGGCTGAGCTCGGCGCTGCATGGGCGTTCGCCGACATGTGCTCGCCGCGCTCCCACTGCTCTCGGAATCGCTCGACTGGATCCTGGTCGTCGCCGGGTGCGGGGGCAGCCTGCGTCTCCGCCCTGCGGACGGGCTGCTGCAGGTGGTGCGCACGAGCATCCTCATAGCGGATCGTGCTCTGCCAGAAGTGCGGCCACAGCACATTCACGACCCACTCGACGAACTGCCACGTCTGCGGGTCGCCGTGCGGCCATCCGCCCTTCGTGACGATGCGCATGCGGTCGCCGAAGAACTCGACGTCGAACTGCGCGAGATTGTCGATCAGGAGGGCCATGCTGTCGGGCGGCAGCAGGTATCGCACATCGAAGTCGTAGCCCCGCGGGGCGTAGAGCGCGAAGTGCTGGTTGAAGTCTCCTTCGAGCGAGATGCGCTGGCTCTGCGCGAGCCACTGCGGCAGGTTCGTGCCGAAGAGCCCGTTGTTGCTCGTGGCATCGAGCACCAGGTGGGGCAGCATGCGGGGGAGCGGAAGCTCGATGTATCGCCAGGTGACCGTCGCATTGCTGCCGGAGGGCTCGAACTCGAAGTCCGACACCACGACGCCGCCGGGCAGGCTGAACGCGTGCTTCGTATGGCGCTTTGTTCCGCCCTCGAAGAGCACGCCCTGCATGCCGCTGCCCCCGGTCGACAGCGCATAGACGAAGCCGTGCTCTGCCGCGAACCGCCTGCTGCGGATGCCCCGCTTGTCGGGCAGCACCATGAAGACAAGGGTCGTGATCGAGACCGTAGCCGCGATGCCAGCCGCCAGCAGCCAGAGCCACAGCCGGTTGTCAGCGTGCAGGAAGAGCGATCCGAGGAGGAGCGTGAGGACGACGAACGTGATCCCGGCAACGATCCAGGCCAGCGGTGAGCTGTCGTGGCCGTACTCGCGACGGTCGTCAGCGCTGACCGGACGCGTGTACGCATCCGGGTTGATTCGCAGCTGCTCGTTCACACCGTCTCCCTCTTGTATCGGTCGTCTTGGAAAGGCTACGCACGTTTCTCGGGCGATTGCTGAGCGATTCGGTGCATCCTTGGTAGGCTCATGGCAGGCGACCGGCATCGGTCGCACCTGCGCGCGTGCGAAGCAGCTGGTCGTTGGTGGCGATTCCCGAGTCACAGACCTCGAGACTCGCCACTGATGGCCACCTCTTTGCAGCGCAGGACAGCATTCGTGCGCTTCTTGCGCACCTGCAGAGAGGAGTGACCCTATGGAGGGTCCAGAGATCACATTCGCCGAAGCCGTCATCGACAACGGCAAGTTCGGCACCCGCACCGTCCGATTCGAGACGGGCCGCCTTGCGCAGCAGGCACAGGGATCAGCCGCCGCATACCTTGACGGCGAGACCATGCTGCTGAGCGCGACAAGCGTCTCGAAGCAGCCGAAGGAGCACTTCGACTTCTTCCCGCTCACCATCGACGTCGAAGAGCGCATGTACGCTGCCGGCCAGATCCCCGGAAGCTTCTTCCGTCGCGAGGGCCGCCCCTCGACCGAGGCGATCCTTGCGTGCCGCCTGATCGACCGTCCGCTTCGTCCGTCGTTCGCCGAGGGCGTCCGCAACGAGGTTCAGGTCGTCGTGACTGTCCTCTCGATCGAGCCCAACGTGCTCTACGACGTGCTCGCGATCAACGCGGCATCGATGTCGACGCAGCTCTCGGGTCTGCCGTTCTCGGGCCCGATCGGCGGCGTCCGCATCGCGCTCGTCGAAGACCAGTGGGTCGCATTCCCCAAGCACGACCAGCTCGAGGACGCAGTCTTCAGCATGGTCGTCGCCGGTCGTCAGCTTGACGACGGCGACGTCGCGATCATGATGGTCGAAGCAGAGGCCACCGACAACGCCTGGAACCTGATCCAGTCGGGTGCGACCAAGCCGACCGAAGAGGTCGTGGCAGCCGGTCTCGAGGCTTCGAAGCCGTTCATCAGCCAGCTGATCGAGGCACAGGCCGAGGTCGCCAAGACCGCAGCCAAGGAGCAGAAGGAATTCCCGCTCTTCCCGCCGTACGGTGACGAGGCATACGCCGCAGTCGAGAGCCTCGCTCTCGAGGGTGTCAAGAAGGTCTACACGATCGCCGACAAGATCGAGCGCCAGGACGCCGACGACGAGCTCAAGGGTCAGGTCAAGGACCAGATCGCGCAGCGCGTCGAAGCAGGCGAACTCGACGAGTCTGTTCTCGGACAGGTTTCCGCTGCGTACAAGGCAGTCACGAAGCAGGTCGTTCGCGGCAACATCTTCGCTGACGGCGTGCGCATGGACGGTCGCGGTGTCGCTGACATCCGCCCGCTCGACGCCGAGGTCGCGGTTGTTCCGCGCGTGCACGGCTCAGCGATCTTCCAGCGCGGCGAGACCCAGATCATGGGTGTCACCACGCTGAACATGCTCAAGCTTGAGCAGCAGATCGACTCGCTGCACCCGGTCAAGAGCAAGCGCTACCTGCACCACTACAACTTCCCGCCCTACTCGACTGGCGAGACCGGTCGCGTCGGAAGCCCCAAGCGTCGCGAGATCGGCCACGGAGCGCTCGCAGAGCGTGCCCTGATGCCGGTGCTGCCCACGCGCGAGGAGTTCCCCTACGCAATCCGCCAGGTCTCCGAGGCACTGAGCTCGAACGGCTCGACCTCGATGGGCTCGGTCTGCGCTTCGACCCTCTCGATGCTGAACGCCGGAGTGCCGCTGCGCGCACCGGTCGCAGGCATCGCCATGGGCCTCGTCTCCGACCAGGTCGACGGCGAGACCCGTTACGCGGCTCTCACCGACATCCTCGGAGCCGAGGACGCCCTCGGCGACATGGACTTCAAGGTTGCCGGCACAAGCGAGTTCATCACCGCGATCCAGCTCGACACGAAGCTCGACGGAATCCCCGCGAGCGTCCTGGCCGGCGCACTGACGCAGGCCAAGCAGGCTCGCGCAGCGATCCTCGACGTGCTGAACTCGGCAATCGACGCACCCGACGAGATGGCTCCCACGGCGCCTCGCGTCATCAGCGTGCAGGTTCCGGTCGACAAGATCGGTGAGGTCATCGGGCCCAAGGGCAAGGTCATCAACCAGATCCAGGACGAGACCGGCGCCACCATCTCGATCGAAGACAACGGCACCGTATACATCGGCGCCGTCGACGGGCCTTCGGCAGAGGCAGCTCGTTCGGCGATCAACGCGATCGCGAACCCGCTGGTTCCCGAGGTCGGAGAGCGCTACCTCGGCACGGTCGTCAAGATCGCGTCGTTCGGTGCCTTCGTCTCGCTCACACCGGGCCGCGACGGCCTGCTGCACGTGACGGCAATGCGCCCGCTCAACGACGGCAAGCGCATCGAGAGCGTCGAAGACGTCGTCTCGGTGGGGCAGAAGATCGAGGTCCAGATCACCAAGATCGACGACCGCGGCAAGCTCTCGCTCGACCTCGTCGGCAACGACGAAGACGACGCCAAGGAGTAGCAGAACTCGTGTCTGATCCGGTTCAGCTTCCGCTGACCGAACCCGACATCTCAGTCCTCTCGGGGGGCGGATCGCTTGTGCGGCGATCCGTCCTGCCGAGCGGGCTGAGAGTGCTCAGTGAGTACATGCCGGCGGCCGCATCCGCGACCGTCGGCTTCTGGGTTCCGGTGGGCAGCCGCGACGAGACCGAGGGAACCTTCGGCTCGACGCACTTCCTCGAGCATCTCCTCTTCAAGGGCACTCCGTCGCGGAGCGCCTTCGAGATCGCCACATCGTTTGACGAAGTGGGCGGCGAGCACAACGCGATGACCTCGAAAGAGAGCACCTGCTACTACGCCAAGGTGCGAGACACCGACCTGGCAATGGCCGTCGAGGTGCTCGCAGACATGGTCACTTCGTCGACGATCGACCCGGCTGAGTTCGACACAGAGCGCGGTGTGATCCTCGAAGAGCTCGCGATGGCAGACGACGATCCGGCCGACGTGGCCGGCGAGCGGCTCTCAGAGCTCGTGTTCGGCGAGACCACGCCCCTCGGCCGCCCCATCGGCGGCACGAAGGAGAGCATCCGAAAGGCCGATCGCGAACGCGTGTGGGCGCACTACAAGCAGCGCTACACGCCCAGCGACCTCGTGGTCACGGTCGCAGGAGCAGTCGACCACGACATCCTGGTGCAGCTGGTGACCAGCGCGCTCCAGAAGTGCGGCTGGAGCCTCGACGAGCAGGCTGCTCCGCTCGCACGACGGTCGACCGAGCTGCTGCAGCCTGGCCCTGGGGGAGTGAAGGTCATCGACCGTCCCCTTGAACAGGTGAACCTCATGGTCGGAATGCCTGCCCTGGTGGCCACAGACGAGCGCCGGCCGACGGTCAGCGTGCTCAACTCGGTGCTCGGCGGCGGCATGTCGTCGCGGCTGTTCCAAGAGATCAGAGAGCGTCGAGGGCTCGCGTACTCCGTGTACTCGTTCGCAGGAGCGTACGCGGATGCGGGCATGTTCGGAATGTACGCCGGCTGCGGCCCCGCAAAGGCTCGTGAGGTTGCTGATCTGATGGTGCGAGAGCTCGAAGGGATCGCCGAGTCGGGCATCACCGAGACCGAGCGTCAGAGGGCCGTCGGCATGACCGGCGGTGCGAGCGCGCTCGCACTCGAAGACTCTGACACCCGAATGGCTCGGCTCGCCCGCGCCGAGCTGAGCTTCGGCCAGTTCAGCGATCTCGAGACCAACATGGCCCGCATCAGCGCTGTCACGAGTGACGACGTTCGCGATCTTGCCGGCGAGCTCCTCGCTGGCGAGCGCTCTGTCGTCGCAGTGGGTAGGGTGGATGCTGACCGGTTCGCTGGCTGAACAAGGTGATTCTGTGCCGCACTTCCTATACCTCGTGAGACACGGGGAGCATCGTGATGCCGAGCACGGCGTCGACGACGGCCCACTCTCGGAACGCGGCGTCCGCCAGGCGAGGGCCATCGGCGACCGGCTGCGCGGAGTGCCGTTCTCGAACGCCTTCCACTCGCCGCTTGAGCGCGCATCCGAGACCGCCCGTGTGATGGGCGGCGTCATGCCAGACGTCGCGTTCGAACCTCACTCGCTGCTCATGGACTGCATTCCGACCGGCCCTGAGTCAGACCCGCCGGCGGCCTACAAGTCGTTCTTCTCGGGTGTGACCGACGCCGAGGCAGAGGCGGGGCGTGCGCAGATGGCAGACGCCGTCAACCGCTGGATCCGATCGAAGACCTCTGACTCGAACGAGCTGCTGGTGACCCACAACTTCGTCATCGCGTGGTTCGTGCGCCATGTGCTCGATGCGCCCGACTGGAAGTGGATGGGCCTGAACACTGCGAACGGCGGGCTCACGATCATCCGCCTTCGCTCGGGCAGGCCGGCTCAGCTGGTGGCGTACAACGACCTGGGCCACATCGCGCCCGAGGATCGCACCGGCCTCTCTGTTCCGCACACGGTCTGACGCCGTCTACCCTTGAAAGCATGACACGAACAGTGGGGGTCGCCGGCGCGACCGGACGCCTCGGCCAAGTGGCTGTTCGCGTCATCGAATCTGCTCCCGGACTCAGCGCGGTCGAGCTCGACTCGCACGGCGACATCTCGCTCGACGGAGTCGACATGGTCTTCGATGCCACGGTGTTCGCTGCGAGCCAGCGGATCGTGAGGGTCGCAGTCGAGGCGGGCATTCCGATCGTCGTGGCCACGAGCGGATGGTCGGCTGAGCGAGTCTCGCAGCTGCAGTCTGACGGCGCCAGCGGTGTGCGCATCGTTCCGAACTTCTCGATCGGGAGCGTCATCGGAACACACCTTGCGACGGTCGCGGCGAGACACTTCGACTACGCCGAGATCATCGAGACGCATCACGAGAGCAAGCGCGATGCGCCGAGCGGCACCGCCACGCGAACCGCCGAGCGGATCGCCGAGGTGCGACGCCAGCATGTTCCGACTCCCGACGAACCAGGACGCGGTGCGGTCGTCGACACTGTCCCCGTGCACGCCGTCAGGATGCCAGGGGTCGCAGCCAGGCAGGAGGTCGTCTTCGGCGGCCTCGGCGAGACGCTCACGATTGCCCACAACACGGTGTCGAGCGATTCATATCGTGCGGGAATCCTGCTCGCGATCCAGGCAGAGAGGGTCGACGGCGTGGCCGTCGGCCTCGATGACCTCCTCGGGCTCGAAGCGCAAAGGCCTTCATGAAGCTGAACAAGGCGATGGCCTTCGTCATGGCGCTGGTGCTCGCGCTCTACCTCGCGCTCGCGCTGCGCCATGCGCTCGACTTCTTCTCGTCGGGCGAGCCGATCGGCTACGCAATGGGCGCGGCCCTGCTCGTGCTCCCGCTCATCGGCGTCTGGATCCTTTTCGTCGAAGTGCGTTTCGGCATCAGGCTCGATGGCCTCGTCCGTCGTCTTGAGCGTGCCGACGGCATGCCCGAGCCGCTGCCGGCGACGCCGTCCGGTCGCGCAGACCTCGACGCCGCGCTCGAAGCCTTTCCGGTCGCCCGCGACGATGCCAAGGCCAATCCGGAGTCGTGGGAGTCGTGGCTGCGGCTTTCGATGGCGTACGACGCGGCGCGTGACCGCAAGCGCGCCCGAAAGGCTGCTCGCAAAGCCATCGAGCTCTCGAAGGCCAAGTAGCCTGGTGTCATGACTTCGACAGCGTACGAGACCCTGCTTCGCGAGGTCTTCGAACAGGGCGTGCACAAGGACGATCGCACCGGCACGGGCACTCGCAGCCTCTTCGGCAAGCAGATCAGGTTCGACCTGAGCGAGGGGTTCCCCCTCGTCACCACGAAGCGCGTGCACTTCAAGTCCATCGCGCTCGAGCTGCTCTGGTTCCTCAGGGGCGACGGCAATGCGCGCTGGCTGCAGGAGCGCGGCGTCACGATCTGGGACGAGTGGGCGGCCGACGACGGCGACCTCGGCCCTGTGTACGGCGTGCAGTGGAGGTCGTGGCCCACACGAGACGGCGGCACGATCGATCAGATCGCCCAGGTCATCGAGCAGATCCGCGAGAACCCGGATTCGCGCCGACTCATCGTCTCGGCCTGGAACCCCGCTGACATCCCAGACATGGCACTGGCACCGTGCCATGCCCTCTTCCAGTTCCATGTCGCAGACGGCCGGCTGTCGTGCCAGCTGTACCAGCGCAGCGCCGACATGTTCCTCGGTGTTCCCTTCAACATCGCGAGCTACGCGCTGCTCACGCACATGGTCGCGCAGCAGACAGGCCTCGAAGTCGGCGACTTCATCTGGACCGGCGGCGACACGCACATCTACGACAACCACGTCGAGCAGGTGCAGACGCAGCTCGCCCGCGAGCCGCTGCCGATGCCGAAGCTCGCCATCCGCCGACGCCCCGACTCGATCTTCGACTACGAGTTCGAGGACTTCGAGGTCGTCGGGTACGAGCACCACCCGGGCATCAAAGCACCCGTTGCGGTCTGACATGCAACTGGGCATGATCTGGGCCGAGGCAAGAGGCCGTGTCATCGGGACGGGCGACGGGATGCCGTGGCACGTTCCCGAGGACCTCGCGCACTTCAAGAGCACTACGATGGGGCATCCGGTCATCATGGGGCGGGGCACCTGGAACTCGATTCCCGAGCGCTTCCGTCCGTTTCCGGGCCGGCACAACATCGTGCTCACGACTCAGAGCGACTTCTCAGCCGACGGCGCTGAGGTCGTCGACAGCCTTGAAGCGGCGATCGTCGCTGCTGCAGAGCACGGCGACACCTGCTGGGTGGTTGGAGGAGGGTCTGTTTACGAGCAGGCGATCGACCGGGCAGACGTGCTCGAGGTCACGCATCTCGACATCGACGCCGAAGGCTCCGTCCTCGCCCCGGCGATCGGCCGTGACTGGCAGACGGTCACAGCAGATCCCGACGAAGGGTTTCATGTCTCGGGCAAAGGCGTTCCGTACCGCTTTGTCAGTTACCGGCGTGCGTGAGCGGTTACGCTAGTCCTGTGACAGAGAATCCTTTCGGCCAAGTGCTCGCAGCACTCGTGACTCCCTTCCAAGCGGATGGCGAGGTCGCCTGGGACGACGTCGAGCGTCTCATTGAAGACGTCGTCGCGAACGGTGCCGACGGCATCGTCGTGTCGGGCACGACCGGCGAGACGTCGACGCTGACCGACCCTGAGAAGATCCGCCTGATCGACGTGGCGAAGCAGGTCGCGGGCAGCCGGGCGAAGATCATCCAGGGCGGCGGCTCGAACGAGACCGCGCACGCGATCGACCTCTACCGTCAGGCTGAGAAGGCCGGCGCCGACGGCGTCATGATCGTCACCCCGTATTACAACAAGCCGACGCAGGCCGGCATCCTGACGCACTTCCGCATGATCGCCGATGCGACCGACCTGCCTGTCGTCCTGTACGACATCCCCGGCCGCTCAGGCATCGAGATCAAGTACGAGACGCTGCTGCGCGCTGCGAAGCACCCCAACATCGTCGCGGTGAAAGACGCCAAGGGTGACTTCGCAGAGGTCAGCCGAGTGCTCAACGAGACCGACCTGCTCTACTTCTCGGGCGACGACGCGAACGTGCTGCCAGCGCTGTCGATCGGCGCCTCGGGCCTCATCGGCGTCACCGCCAACATCGCTCCTGCGCCCTACCGCGCAATCATCGACGCCGTCAACAGCGGCGATCTGCACACGGCACAGCGGCACCACAAGTCATTGGAGCCGCTCGTGCGCGCCACGATGACTCACGTGCCGGGCACTGTGTCAACCAAGTACATCCTGCACGGCCTCGGCCGTATCGAATCGCCTCGCGTCCGTCTGCCGCTCGTCGGACCAGAAGACGCAGAGGCCGCCCGAATCGAAGACGACATCGCATCCGTCGTCGGAGTCGAAGGACTCGACCTGACGCGATTCCGCCCCGACCGCAACGCGGCCGCGGGCGGTGCGCTGCCGAAGATTCACGGCACTACACGCTAAGAAAGGGTCGCATGACCACCATTTCCGAACCGGCAAAGCTCAAGCCGGGCACACTTCGCATCATTCCGCTCGGCGGAATCGGCGAGGTCGGTCGCAACATGACCGTCTTCGAGATCGACGGCAAGCTCCTGATCGTCGACTGCGGAGTCCTCTTCCCTGAAGAGCACCAGCCGGGCGTCGACCTGATCCTGCCCGACTTCACGCCCATCCGAGACCGCCTCGACGACATCGTGGCAGTCGTGCTCACGCACGGTCACGAAGACCACATCGGTGCTGTCCCGTACCTGCTGAAGCTCAAGGCAGACATCCCATTGGTCGGCTCGCAGCTGACGCTCGCCCTCGTCGAGGCGAAGCTCAAGGAGCACCGCATCAAGCCCTTCACGCTCACGGTGAAAGAGGGCGACGTCGAACAGCTCGGCCCGTTCGAGACCGAGTTCGTTGCGGTGAACCACTCGATTCCCGATGCTCTGGCCGTCATGATCCGCACGGACGCCGGCACAGCACTCGCTACGGGCGACTTCAAGATGGACCAGCTGCCGCTCGACGGCCGCATCACCGACCTGCGTGCATTCGCGAAGTTCGGCGAAGAGGGCATCGATGCCTTCCTCGTCGACTCGACCAACGCCGACGTGCCGGGCTTCGGCATGCCCGAGCGCGAGATCGGGCCGGTGCTCGAGCAGGTCATCGCGAAGACCCCCGGTAAGGTCGTCGTCGCGTCGTTCTCGTCGCACGTGCACCGTGTGCAGCAGGTTCTGGATGCAGCGGTCGCCAGCGGCCGCCGCGTCGCCTTCGTGGGGCGCTCCATGGTGCGCAACATGACGATCGCGTCGAAGCTCGGCTACCTGCAGGTGCCGGACGGCATCCTCATCGACCAGAAGAAGGCCGATGGCATCCCCGACGACAAGATCATCTACATGTCGACCGGCTCGCAGGGCGAGCCGATGGCAGTGCTGTCGCGCATCGCGAACCTCGAGCACAAGATCGAGATCGGCGAGGACGACACCGTCATCCTGGCGTCGAGCCTCATCCCGGGCAACGAGAACGCGGTGTTCCGGGTCATCAACGGCCTCATGAAGCTCGGCGCGAATGTCGTGCACAAGGGCAACGCCAAGGTGCACACTTCAGGGCACGCCTCCGCAGGCGAGCTGCTGTACTGCTACAACATCCTGAAGCCCAACAACGTGATTCCGGTGCACGGCGAATACCGTCACCTGCAGGCGAACGCGAAGCTCGCCGTGCAGACGGGCATCCCCGTCGACAACACGTTCGTGGGCGAGAACGGCACGGTCTGGGACATGACCGACGGTGACATCCGCGTCGCCGGCCAGCACGCGATCGGCTTCGTCTACGTCGACGGAACAACGGTCGGCGAGGTTGACGAGTCCGACCTTAAGGATCGCCGCACGCTCGCAGAAGAGGGCTTCATCTCGATTTTCGTCGCGCTCGAGCCCAACTCGGGCAAGATCGTCGTCGGCCCCGAGATCCACGCACGCGGATTCGCTGAGGACGACAAGATCTTCGAGACGATCAAGCCGAAGATCGTCGCTGCCCTGAAGGAGGCGGCAGAGAACGGCGTGCGCGGCCAGCACAACTACAGCCAGGTCGTGCGACGCACTGTCGGGCGCTGGATGGGCACTCGAGTCCGCCGCCGCCCGATGATCGTTCCCATGGTCCTCGAGGTGTAGTTGGAAGCCGTACTGCTCTTCACCGCAGGCGTCTTGGTCATCGTCGTCGGCCTGGCCGTCTCGATCGGCCTGCACGAGGTGGGTCACCTGCTGCCGGCGAAGCTGTTCAAGGTGCGCGTCGCGCAGTACATGATCGGATTCGGTCCGACGATCTTCTCGAAGCGCGTCGGCGAGACCGAGTACGGCTTCAAGTGGATTCCGCTGGGCGGCTACATCTCGATGAGTGGCATGTACCCGCCCGCGAAGCCGGGCGGAAAAGCGAGGACTGCCAGCACCGGCTTCTTCGACGCCGTCGTGCAGGACGCCCGAACCGTGAATGCCGAGACGATCGTCGAGGGCGAAGAGACTCGCACGTTCTACAACCTGCCCTTCCTGAAGAAGGTCACGATCATGCTCGGCGGGCCGCTCATGAACCTCGTGCTGGCGGTGCTGCTCTACGGGGTGCTGCTGTGCGGATTCGGAACAGCGCAGCCCAGCACAACGGTCGCGAGCGTCTCAGAGTGCGTCGTCAGCGCGGCAGAGGAGCGCACTGAGTGCGCTGCCGACGATCCGCTCGCTCCCGCCGCTGAAGCGGGCATCCAGCCTGGCGACGAGATCGTCTCCTTCGGCGGCACTGCTGTCACTGACTGGACCCAGATGCAGGGGCTCATCCGAGACCGTGCCGACACGGAGTCCGACGTCGTCATCGTGCGCGACGGCGAAGAGCTGACGCTCACCGTCACACCCATGGAGTCCGAGCGACCCGTCACCGACAGATTCGGCCAGATCGTCGAAGAGAACGGTGCGATCGTCACGATCCCCGTCGGCTTCGTCGGCATCTCGCCGCAGTACGAGACCGTGCAGCAGCCGGTCAGCGCTGTGCTGCCCGCGGTCGGCGAGAACGTCGAGCGCGTCGTGCACATGGTGCTGCACCTGCCCGAACGGCTCTGGGATGTCGGAGTCGCAGCCTTCAGCAGCGAGGAGCGCGACCCCAACGGCCCCGTGAGCGTCGTCGGCGTCGGTCGAATGGCTGGCGAGATCGCTGCAACCGACCAGATCCCGGTCGTCGAGCGCGTCGCCTCCATGGTGGGACTCCTCGCGAGCCTCAACGTGGCGCTGTTCGTCTTCAACCTGATTCCGCTGATGCCGCTCGACGGAGGTCACATCCTGGGGGCGGTCGTCGATGTCTTCAGACGCGGATTCGCGAAGCTGTTCCGCAGAGACGATCCCGGACCGATCGACACGGCGAAGTGGGTGCCGGTGACCATGGCGGTCTCGGTCGTGCTGCTGATCATGGGCGCACTGCTGATCTACGCCGACATCGTCAAGCCGATCTCACTCTGGCTTCCGTAGCGACGCTGATGCCAGACAGTCAGCAGCGCCTCGGCGAATCGGGTTGCATTGTGCGTCGTGCGACGCTCGAAGACGTGCCCGGGATCGTCGAGCTGCTGCGCGACGACACACTGGGAAGCACTCGCGAAGGCGGTGACGCTGCCGGCTACGAGCGCGCCTTCCGTGAGATCGATGGCGACCCGAGGCAGTTCCTGGCGGTCGTGGAGAGCACAGCCGAGAACGCAGACGGCGCGCTCGCCGGCACGATGCAGCTCACGCTGATCCCTGGCCTCAGCAGGGGAGGGGCCACACGACTGCAGATCGAAGCGGTCAGGGTCGCAGCCGGCCACAGGGGCGCTGGCCTCGGCGGCAGCATGCTGGCATGGGCAGAGCAGCACGGCCATCGTCACGGAGCGACACTCGTGCAGCTCACCACCGACAAGTCACGCGCTGAGGCCCACAGATTCTACGAGCGGCACGGCTATACGGCCTCCCACGAGGGCTTCAAGAAGCCGCTCTGACTCAGCCGATCTTGGCCCAGCCTTCGCCGCCCAGCTGCTCGATGCTGAAGTTCATGACCTCGTGAGTCTGCACGTCGCGCCACACGGTCAGGCGCAGGTCGTCAGCAGGCTCAAATCGCTCTTCGCGAGTCGCGGGCTCGAGGAGGTCGTCGTCGAAGAGCGACATCGGCGCTTCGTCGTCGTGTGCGGCCGGCGGGGCAGCGGGCTGCGTCGCGCTGGGAGCGGATGCGGCCGAGGGCGACAGCCCCGGGCCCTGTTCTGCGGTGCGTCCAGCCTGGAAGGCGCGAGCAGCGGCCTGCGCGAGATCATCGGCGCGCTCGTTGAGGGTGTGGCCGGCGTGGCCCTTGACCCACTCGAACTCCGTCGTGAAGCCGGCGCTCCTGCGTGACTCGAGCAGGGCATCCAGCTCCTGCATCATCTCGACGTTCAGCACGGGCTTGCCGTCAGACTTCTTCCAGCCCTTGCGCTTCCAGCCCGCGATCCAGACGGTCGCGCTCTTCAGCACGTACTGGCTGTCGAGCAGGATGTGGAGGTCGGGCTCATCGGCAGCCTGGGTCAGCAGGTCGATGACCGCCTGCAGCTCGCCCTGGTTGTTGGTGGCAGTCGGCCATCCGCCAGAAGCCCAGCGGCTCTCGTCGATGAACCAAGCCCAGCCTCCGGGGCCCGGGTTGCCGAGTGCTGATCCGTCTGCTGCCGCGATGAGAGTCATCCCTCGATCATGCCAGCAGCACGGCCTGTGAACGCGTACCATTGACAGCATGGCTGCGATCAATCTCGGCAATCCCGAGCCCATGACCCTCGGACCCCGTCGGAAGACTCGACAGATCAGAGTCGGCAGGATCGGCGTCGGCAGCGAGTCTCAGGTCTCGGTGCAGTCGATGACCACGACGAAGACGACGGACATCAACGGCACGCTGCAGCAGATTGCTGAGCTCACTGCGGCTGGCTGTGACATCGTTCGCGTTGCGGTCCCCACCCAGGACGACGCCGATGTGCTGCACATCATCGCGAAGAAGAGCCAGATTCCGGTCATCGCCGACATCCACTTCCAGCCGAAGTACGTCTTCACTGCGATCGAAGCCGGATGCGCGGCCGTTCGGGTGAATCCCGGCAACATCCGAAAGTTCGACGATCAGGTCGGCGCCATCGCGCGCGCGGCAAGCGACGCTGGCGTGAGCCTGCGCATCGGCGTCAACGCCGGAAGCCTCGACCCTCGCCTGCTGCAGAAGCACGGCAAGGCGACTCCCGAGGCACTCGTCGAGAGCGCCGTGTGGGAGGCGAGCCTCTTCGAGGAGCACGACTTCCACGACTTCAAGATCTCGGTCAAGCACCACGACCCTGTGGTCATGGTCAAGACCTACCGTCAGCTTGCCGAGCGCGGCAACTGGCCGCTGCACCTCGGTGTGACCGAAGCCGGGCCAGCGTTCCAGGGCACGATCAAGTCGGCTGCCGCGTTCGGCATCCTGCTCGCAGAGGGCATCGGCGACACGATCCGCGTCTCGCTCTCGGCGCCTCCTGTCGAAGAGGTCAAGGTCGGACTCCAGCTGCTGCAGTCGCTCGGCCTTCGCGAGAAGAAGCTTGAGATCGTCTCCTGCCCGTCGTGCGGTCGTGCGCAGGTCGACGTCTACACGCTGGCCGAAGACGTGACGGAGGGCCTCAAAGACGTCCAGTTCCCGCTGCGGGTGGCCGTCATGGGCTGTGTCGTGAATGGCCCGGGCGAGGCTCGCGAAGCAGACCTCGGCGTGGCCAGCGGCAACGGCAAGGGGCAGATCTTCGTCAAGGGTGAAGTGATTCGCACGGTGCCCGAGGCAGACATCGTCGAGACGCTCATCGCGGAGGCCCGACGCATCGCCGATGAGCAGGGGCTCGAGAGTGGCGAGGCCACAGTCCTCACGCCGTGAGAGCTCGCCTGACACAGCCGCAGAGCTGACGAGCAGGCCGCACCCGGCGCAGCGCCGCACGCTGGCGGTGCTCTCGCTTGCTCAGATCTTCGTCGGTCTGGCAAACGGCCTGGCCGTCGGAGTGGGCAGCCTCTTCGTCGTGCGCGTGACAGGCGTGGATGCGCTGGGCGGCATGGCAGCGACGCTCGTCACCCTGGGCGGTGCCGTCATGTCTGCTCCGCTCGCGCGACTCGCGGCTCGTCGGGGACGCCGCATCTCGCTCACAACTGCTTGTGTCGTGGCGCTGACTGCGACTGCCGTGCTCGTCATCAGCGGCGCCTTCGACCTCGGCTGGCTCGTCATGATCGGGTTCTTCGGGCTCGGCGCGAGCTCGTCGCTGACGCTGCAGGCGAGATTCGCGGCGGTCGACCTGGCGCAGCCGCACCGACGCGGCCGCGACATGTCGCTGGTGATCTGGATGACCACGATCGGCGTCGTCGCAGGTCCCAGCATCGTCCCGCTCGGCGACCGACTCGGTGTGCCGCTGGGGCTGGGCGAGCTCACTGGCGCGTACGTGCTGAGCGGCACCGGGCT
Organism: Agrococcus casei LMG 22410; assembly: GCF_900163565.1. Lineage (GTDB taxonomy): Bacteria > Actinomycetota > Actinomycetes > Actinomycetales > Microbacteriaceae > Agrococcus > Agrococcus casei. Next base: position 55,567 of record NZ_FUHU01000028.1, on the reverse strand, counting down.
GCTGATCGTGACGTTTGTCGTGTGGGTGTTCCTGAGGCCCGATCCGCTGCAGGCAGCGGGAGCGCAGGCGGGGGAGTCCACAGCGAACCCCGAGACGGCCTTTCGCATCCTTCACCACCCGCGCATCCTGTGGGTGGTGGTCATGATCGCCTCAGCCCACGCGATGATGGTCGGGATCATGGCGATGACGCCCGTGCACCTCGAGCACGCCGGTCAGGCGCTGCCGCTGATCATGCTCGCCATGAGCGCGCACACCGGCGGCATGTACGTGCTGTCGCCGGTGTTCGGCTTCCTCGCTGACAGCGTCGGCCGGCGTTCCACGGTGCTGCTCGGAGCCTTCCTCCTCGCAGCGTCGGCGGCTGCGAACCTGCTGCTGCCCGAGAGCCTCGGCATCGTCGGCCTCGCGTTGCTGGGATTCGGCTGGTCTGCGGTCACTGTCGCCGCATCCGCTCTTCTGAACGACGAGACGCCGCAGCACGCAAGACCCGTGGTCCAAGGGCGCAGCGACACGACCATGGGATTCGCCGGCGCTGGGGCAGGAGCACTCGCCGGCGTCGTGGTCGCCACGATCGGCTTCGATTCGCTCAACTGGATCATGCTCATCGCTCTCGCGCTCATCGTGATCGGTGCCACGCGCGGCCTGAAGAACCGGATTCACTCAGCTTGAGCCCAGACGGCACCCAGGGTTTGTATTGCTTGCGGCCCTAGGCTCTTGGAAAGCAACGAAAGGAACTGACGTGGCCAACGATCAGCAGGGGCGTCCCCCGATTTCACAGGACGAGCTCGAGTGGGCGAAGTCCAAGATCTCGTCGATTCAGGGCAGCTTCGGCGAGAAGGTGGTCGGTCAGCAGAGTCTTCTGCAGAACCTGATGGTCGCGCTGCTCGCAGGCGGACACGTGCTGATGGAGTCGGTTCCCGGCCTCGCGAAGACCACCGCGGCAGCGACACTCGCCCAGTCGATCCAGGCGTCGTTCAACCGCATCCAGTGCACCCCCGACCTGCTGCCGAGCGACATCGTCGGCACGCAGATCTACGATCAGCACTCGGGCAGCTTCCGCACGCAGCTCGGCCCCGTTCACGCCAACTTCGTGCTGCTCGACGAGATCAACCGCTCGAGCGCCAAGACGCAGTCGGCGATGCTCGAGGCGATGCAGGAGCGTCAGACCTCGATCGGCGGCGAGACGCACCCGCTGCCGAAGCCGTTCTTCGTGCTCGCGACGCAGAACCCCATCGAGCAGGAGGGCACCTACACGCTGCCCGAGGCGCAGCTCGACCGATTCCTGTTGAAGGACATCCTCGACTACCCGAGCCCCAGCGAAGAGGCAGAGATCGTGCGCCGGATCGAGTCGGGCGTTTTCGACGGCGCCCCGGAGGAGCCGGTCGCCTCACTCGAAGACGTCATGCGACTGCAGGGACTCACCAAGCGCGTCTACATGGACCAGGCGATCACCAACTACATCGTCCAGCTCATGTACGTGACGCGTCATCCGGCAGACTATGTCGGCCAGAAGCTCGCCGACTACCTGCAGTACGGCGCGAGCCCCCGTGGCTCGATCTCGTTCTCGCAGGCTGGCCGTGCGCTCGCACTGGTTCGGGGCCGCGACTACGTGATCCCGGAGGACATCAAAGACCTGAGCCACGTGATCCTGCGTCACCGCATCATCCTCAACTACGAAGCCGAAGCAGACGGCGTCACGAGCGAACAGGTCATCGACGCGATCTTCGCCGCTGTGCGAACCCCGTAGGGCACACCGTGCAGCGAAGGCTAGTCAAGGTCAAATCGCGGATGGGCATTCACGCCCACCGCAAGACCATCGAGCTGTTGGAGGGCGAGTACTCGTCGATCCACCATGGTCGCAGCCACGACTTCGATGATCTGCGCGAGTATGCGCCCGGCGACGAGGTCAAGGACATCGACTGGAAGGCGACTGCCCGTTCGACCGTGCCGCTGATCAAGCGCTACATCGCGTCCAGGCAGCACAACATCGTCTTCATCGTCGACACCGGTCGCGGCATGGCCGCAGTGGCCGAGAGCGGCGAGCCGAAGAAGGAGATCGCGATCCAGGCGGTCGGAGTGCTCGCCTACCTGGCCACGCGTCACGGCGATCGGGTCTCGATGTTCACCGGCGACGAAGAGCACATCGACTTCACTCCTGCCGGCGGCTCCGAGGCGCACATCGAGCGCATGCTGCGCGCTGTCGACGCGAGGATCCAGCTGGATGCGCCCGGCAGCGACATGGAGCACCTGCTGACGCAGGTGGCTCGCAGGCTCGGCCACAGGTCGATCGTGTTCATCGTCTCTGACGACATCGCGCTCGATCGCGACATGGACAAGCAGATCGCACGCCTGCACGCCAGGCACGAGGTGCTCTGGATCTCGGTTGGCGACGCTGACCTCATGGCGCGCCAGCTCTCTGCACCGCCTGTGTGGGCGGTCGACGGCGGCGTCGAGATCCCCGAGTACCTGCGGCGCAGCCGCGGGCTCCAGACAGTATTCGATGAAGGAGTCGCACAGCGTCACGAGATCCTCGCGACGCGACTTCGCAAGAAGGGCGTCTCGGCCGGGCGCATCGGGTCGCTCGACGGCACCGTTCCGGCTCTGTTCAGACTCCTGGAGAGGCACCGACGTGCGCGCCGTTCTTGATGCCCCAGACCTCTATGGCCCATTCGCCTACTGGCCCTGGTGGGCTGTGGGCGCCCTCATCCTCGCCGTGCTCGTCGTGCTGTACGCAGGCCTCTGGATCTTCGGACGGCCGCGCGGCATCCTCGAGCCGCCGCCTCCTCCTCCCAAGCAGGTCGACGTGCGCACGGTCAAGCAGAAGTACATCGACATGATCGGCGAGGTGTCGGTCGAGCACCAGGGCGGCGAGATGACGCCCCGCGAGCTCTCACAGCGACTCAGCCTCGTGCTGCGCTTCTTCGCCCATGAGGCGAGCGGAGTCGAGGCAGAGGTGATGACCCTTGAAGACCTCAGGGACGCTCAGGTACCGCTGATTCCGCACGCGGTCGAGCAGTACTACCCTTCGTCGTTCATGCGTCAGGCGAAGCAGGACCCAGACATGGCAATCGAGACAGCGCGAAGGGTGGTGTCCACATGGGCGTAGGAACCCTGATGTGGTGGTGGTGGATTCCGCTCGTCATCCTGGTCGTGGTCGCCGCGACCGTCGGCGGCTTCCTCGTGTATCGCCGTGGCCGCCACGGCGGAGGCCTTCCGGTCGCGCACGTCGACAGGCTCACGAAGCTCAAGGCGTACCGCTCGGCAATGCGCCGGTATCGCTGGCTGACGGCGGCAGCGCTCGTGCTCGTGCTCGTGGGCGGGGGAGTGACCTCGGTCATCGCGGCCCGGCCCGCAGCGGTCGACGCTCAGCAGAACGAGGACTACAAGCGAGACATCCTGCTGTGCCTCGACGTGTCAGGCTCGATGGTCGGTGTCGACGCAGAGATCATGCGCGTGTTCCAGAACATCGTGAAGGGCCTCAACGGCGAGCGCATCGGACTGCGAGTCTTCGACGCCTCGGGGTACATGGCGTTTCCGATGACGAGTGACTACGAATACATCATGGATCAGCTCGGCCTCTATGAGCGCGCCTTCGACGGCACGCTCGGACCTGACGAGGACTTCGACTACCAGGCAGGCACGAGCTCGGTGAGCGGCGCATCCCTGGTCGGAGACGGACTCGCCGGATGCGCGAACGACTTCGGCGACCTGTCTGACGACAACGACCGCCCACGGTCGATCATTCTCGCCACCGACAACATCGTGAACGGCAACCAGATCTACTCCCTCGAGCAGGCCGGCCAGCTTGCGGTCGACAACGAGGTGCGCGTGTACGCGATCAACCCGTTCGACTATCCGCTCGACACGGCGTCGCAGCAGCTGCAGACCGTTGCCGAGGGCACAGGAGGCGAGTACTACCCGATGGATCTCGGCAGCACCGTCAGCGGCATCATCGACAACATCAACTCGATCGAGGCCGGATACATCCAGACCCCGCCCGAAGTGCAGGTCGTCGATCAGCCGGGCAACAGGCCGCTGCTGCTGGTGATCGTCGTCGGGGTGCTTCTCGTCGTGGCTTGGAGGGCTCGCATATGACGCTCCTTCCCGAAGTTTCGCTGCCGCTGCTGCTGATCGGCGTGCTGGTCGGCGTCGGTTTCTGCGTCTGGCGCGCAGCGGTCGCCCGACGGCAGCTGGTGGCCTGGATTCGCCGAGGCGTGCTCGTGCTGCTGGTCGGCGCGATGCTCTCGCATCCGGGAGTTCCCGGAGGGCTCGTTCCGACCGGCTCGATCAGCGCCAAGGTGATCATCGCGATCGACACGTCGCAGTCGATGGCAGCCGAAGACTATGGCGACGGCGTCCGGCTCGACGGCGTTCGCGAAGACGTCAAGGACGTCGCCTACGCCTTTGCGGGTGCAGACATCTCGGTGATGACGTTCAACTCGACGGCCAACCTGAATGTGCCCATGACCGGCGACGGCTCGGCCGTCATCGAGATGGTGCGCGCTCTGCGGCCCGAGATCGCACAGAAGTCCCGCGGATCCTCGATCTCTGCGGCGCGCGACCTGCTCGTTCAGGAAGTCGACAAGATCCACGCCGCGGATCCCGGCGACCCGATCATTGTCATCTACATGGGCGACGGCGAGCAGACATCGGCTGATCCGGTCGAGTCGTTCGCCGACATCAAAGGCAAGGTCGCGGGCGGCTTCGTGCTGGGGTATGGCACCGACCAGGGCGGCAAGATGAAGCAGTCCACATACACGGGGCTGAGCGACGAGTACGTGCAGGATCCGACGAACGGGCAGGATGCCGTCTCGGTCATCGACGAGGGCAACCTGCAGCAGATCGCGAGCGAGACCGGGCTCACCTACCTGCACCGAGACGCTGCGACGCCGCTCAAGCCGACGCTCCAGGGCATCAGCGGCGGAGGCGACGCCGAGATCAGCATGGAGCAGATGCGGGAGTCCCGGCTCGACCTGTACTGGATCTTCGCCTTCCCGATCGCGGCTCTGCTGGCCTGGGAGGGCCTGCACATCGCCCGCCTGATTAGAAAGTCGATCCCGACGAGGGAGAAGCAATGACACTCACTGACGGACAGCGCCGACGCTGGCGCAAGTGGCTCATGATCGGAGCGATTCCGGTTGCGGTCGCCGGAACCGTGCTCTCGGTGAAGTTCTTCGCGACCGAGCTCTCGGCCGATGCGACGGTGACCGCATACGATCACCGCGCGTACCAGGAGGCAGCAGAGCAGACTGAGCCGCTCTTCTGGTGGAACTTCTACGAGCAGTGGAAGGCCCCCTACGACAAGGGGACCGCGCTGGCGATGTCGGGGCAGTTCGAGGATGCGCGGGCGCTGCTCGAAGAGGCGCTCACGCTGCACGACGACCCCGAGAGCGTCGAGTACTGCATCAACTACATCAACATCGTGTACGTGATCGAGAAGCAGGGCGATGAGCTGCGTGAAGCAGGCGATCGCGAAGCGGCGAACGAGCTGTACCGAGAGGCGCTCGGCCTCATCGAGCAGGCGCCTCCGGGCTGCATGGAAGAGCCTGCCGAACGCGAGCCCAACACGAAGCAGCAGCTCGAGGAGTCTGTTCCGCGCATCGAAGCCAAGATCGAAGAGGACGACGGCGGCGGCGACGGCGAGAGCGAAGAGCAGAACGGCGAGGAGGAGCCTGAAGACGGTGACGGCGGCGACGGCGACGAAGAGAACATGTCGGAGCAGGAGAAGGAGCTCCAGGAGCGTGAGCGCGAAGCCGAAGAGCAGCGCCAGAACCAGGACGGCTACGACGGCGACGAGGAGGGCGACGGCGGCGGGGTCGACAAACCCTGGTAGCACTCGCGCTACGATTCTCACGTGACCGAACGACTCTCCTCCCTCTTCCTCCGCACGCTTCGAGACGACCCTGCTGAAGCAGAGGTGGCGAGCCACAGGCTGCTCCTGCGCGCCGGCTTCATCCGCCGGGTGGGCAGCGGGCTGTACTCGTGGCTGCCGCTCGGCCTTCGGGTGCGTCGCAACGTCGAGCGGGTCATCCGCGAGGAGATGAACGCCGCTGGCGCACAGGAAGTGCTGTTTCCCGGACTCCTGCCGCGTGAGCCGTATGAAGTCACCGGACGCTGGACCGAGTACGGATCCGACATCTTCAGGCTGCAGGACCGCCGCGACGCAGATCACCTGCTGGCGCCCACGCACGAAGAGGTCTTCACCCTCATGGTGAAAGACCTGTACTCGTCGTACAAGGACCTCCCGCTCACGATCTACCAGATCCAGGACAAGTACCGCGATGAGACCCGGCCCCGTGCCGGCCTCCTTCGTGCTCGCGAGTTCACGATGAAGGACGCCTACAGCTTCGACTTCGACGACGAGGGCCTCGAGCGCTCGTACCAGCTGCAGCGAGACGCGTACGAGCGGATCTTCAAGCGACTCGGCCTCGAGTACGTCATCGTCTCGGCCGACGCCGGTGCGATGGGCGGCTCGAAGAGCGAAGAGTTCATGCACCCGACCGCTGTCGGCGAAGACACCGTGGTCATGAACGACTCCGGCTACGCCGCAAACGTCGAGGCATTCGCGACGCTCGTTCCCGACGCCATTCCGACGGATGGGCTGGCTCAGCCGGTCGTGCACGACACCCCCGACACACCCACCATTGCGACGCTGGTCGACGTTGCGAACGCGCAGTTCCCGCGCGAGGACGGTCGTGCGTGGAGTGCCGCAGACACACTGAAGAACGTCGTGCTGGCGCTCACGCACCCTGATGGCTCCCGTGAGCTCGTCGTCGTGGCTGTGCCCGGCGACCGCGACGTCGATGACAAGCGCGTCGAGGTCGCGTTCGCGCCCGCGGTGGCGGAGCCCGCCAGCGAAGCCGACTTTGCTGCCAACCCCGGCCTCGTCAAGGGCTACATCGGACCCTGGAGCGCCTCAGGACCGGTGCTGGGCGACGAGTCGCGCACGGGCATCCGCTTTCTTGCCGACCCTCGCGTCGTCGACGGAACGCAGTGGATCACCGGTGCGAATGAGTCGGGCCGACACGTCTCGGGTCTCGTCGCAGGCCGCGACTTCACCGCAGACGGCACAGTCGAGGCCGCGACAGTTCGCGAAGGCGACCCGGCGCCCGACGGCTCGGGCCCTGTGCAGCTGATCCGCACGATGGAGGTCGGTCACGTCTTCCAGCTCGGACGCAAGTACGCCGAGGCCCTCGGGCTGAGCGTGCTCGACCAGAACGGCAAGCGCGCGACCGTCACGATGGGGTCGTACGGCATCGGTGTGACTCGCAATCTGGCGGCGATCGTCGAGGCGAGCCACGACGAGAAGGGCATCATCTGGCCCGCCGAGATCGCTCCGTTCGACGTGCACGTCGTGGCGACGGGCAAGGACGAAGCGGTGTTCGCCGTTGCCGAAGAGGTCGTGGCTGAGCTCGACGCGAGCCGGCTCGAAGTGCTGTTCGACGATCGTCGCAAGGTCTCGCCGGGCGTCAAGTTCAAGGACGCCGAGATCGTGGGAGTCCCGTGGATTCTCGTGATCGGCCGAGGCGCACTCGAGGGCGAGTTCGAGCTCTGGAACCGAGCCACGGGGGAGAAGCAGCCCATCCGTCGCGAGGACGTGCTGCAGAAGTTCGCCAAGTAGCGTCGGAGCTTGCCGAGTGGGTAAGCTGATGCGTCCGCAGGAATGCGGAACAGACCATGTGAAAACAGAATAGTGTGCCACTGGGGCACATACAGCTGAACAGGAGGAGACCGCCATGGAAATCGACATCAACGCTCTCAAGCTGGTCGAGCGCGAGCGGGAGATTCCTTTCAACGATCTTCTGCAGATCATCGAACAGGCCATTCTGCAGGCCTATCTGCGCTCGAAGGAAGAAGAGGGCGCGCCCGCGTCGCGGCCCAGGGTCGAGATCGACCGCAAGAGCGGCCAGGTGACCCTGCTCGAGCCCGAGCTCGACGAAGAGGGCAACCGCATCGGCGAGCACGAGACCGAGCCCGAGGACTTCACGCGCCTCGCTGCGAGTGTCGCCAAGCAGGTCATCGTGCAGCAGATGCGCGCTCGCAACGACGAGAGCATCCTTGGCGAGTACAAGAACCGCGAGGGCGAGATCGTCGCGGGTGTCGTGCAGCAGGGTGCGAACCCCCGCATGATCCGAATCAAGCTCTCTGACGACTTCGAAGCCGTGCTGCCCCCTGAGGAGCAGGTTCCGGGTGTCGAGTACAAGCACCTCGAGCGTCTTCGCGTCTACATCACCAAGGTCGAGCGCGGACTCCGCGGCCCGCAGGTCACCGTTTCGCGCACGCACCCGGGCCTTGTGCGCAAGCTCTTTGCGCTCGAAGTCCCCGAGCTCGCCGATGGTGTCGTCGAGATCATCGCGATCGCGCGCGAGGCCGGGCACCGCTCGAAGATCGCTGTTCGTGCCAACGACCCCGAAGTCAACGCCAAGGGTGCGTTCATCGGCGAACTCGGATCGCGAGTTCGTGCTGTGCAGGCAGAGCTCGGCGACGAGAAGATCGACATCGTCGACTACTCAGACGACCTGCCGTCGTTTGTCGCCAGTGCGCTGAGCCCGGCGCGAGTGTCTGAGGCATTCGTGCTCGATGCGAAGACGAAGGCAGTCCGGGCGCTCGTGCCTGACTTCCAGCTGTCGCTCGCGATCGGCAAGGAGGGGCAGAATGCCCGTCTGGCGGCAAAACTTACTGGGGCGCGAATCGACATCCAGCCGGATTCAGTCATGAATGACTGAATCGGCCGGATGGCGATTCGCTGCCTTGGAGAGCAACGACCCTGACGGGTCGTTGCCAGGCCGGGATTGCGAGCCTCGAAGCATGTAGGCCGGATTCAGTCATGAATGACTGATTCGTCCATCAGTCGCAGCATCTGAGCCGAGGACCCGAAGTCAGCCGACTTCGGGTCCTTCGCTGTTGCGGCGGTCGGGGCACGACTCTGTAGGCTCGACCCATGACAAACCCCTTCGCAGACCTCAATCAGTTCATTGACATGCCTCGGGTCAATGGGCTCGCGCTTTCTCCCGACGGCTCGAAGCTCGTCGCGACGATTGCGAAGCTGAACGAGAAGCGCACGAAGTGGGTGAACGCCCTCTGGAGTATTCCACTCGACGCTGCAGGGCATCCGCATCGACTCACGCGCGGCGAAGAGGGCGACAGCCTGCTGGGATTCTCTGCCGCGGGCGACATCTTCTTCGCCTCGAAGCGCGACTCGGGCGATGACGCCAAGCCGCAGCTGCACCGGCTGCCCGCTGGAGGAGGCGAGGCGTCTGTCGTGGCCGAGCGCCACGGCGGATTCTCGAATCTTCTCGCGGATCGCGCCGGCAAGCGGGTGCATGTCATCTCGGATGCGGTGGTCGGTGCGACTGACGCAGAGGAAGAGTCAGAGATCATCAAGGCGCGACGCGAGCAGAAGGTGTCTGGGATCCTGCACGAGGGCTTCCCGGTTCGCAGCTGGGATCACGACATTGCGCCCACGCGCCCGCAGATGTTTGTCGCCGACGCAGCGGGGCTCGATGACGACTCACTCGAGTTTGCGCAGCTCACACGCTTCCCGCGTGACGAGGAGCTCGAGAGCTTCAGCATGGATGACTCGGGTGACGTGATCGTCGCAGGCGTCGGCCGTCTCGTCCGAGGAATCACGGGGCAGAGCGTGCTCGTGCGAATCGATCGCACGACGGGGGAGCCGACCGAGATCAAAGCCGATGAAGAGTTCGACTACTACGGGCCAACGGTCTCGCCCGACGGCTCATGCGTCGTCGCCAGCAAGAGCCGCAAGCAGAACGACCAGACTCCGCTCGCGCAGCGTCTGGTGTCCATCGACATCGCTACAGGCGCGGAGACGCTGCTCGGCGGCGATTTCGATGAGTTCCCCGGCGAAGTCGCTTTCTCGCGCGACGGCCAGTGGGTCGTGTCGGCTGTTGACCACGAGGGCTCCGGTGCTGTCGTCGCGTATCCGATCACAGGAGGGGCTCCGAGCCGCCTGAGCGATGAGCGCCTGCACTTCAGCGGCGTGCAGGTGCACCCTGAGTGGCCCGAAGGCGCGTCGAGCAGCATCTATGCACTTGCCGACGCAGTCGACCGGCCTGCGACTCCGGTGGTGCTGAGCGCATCCGGAATGACGACTCGGCTGCCGTCGCCCGTCGCCGAGGTGGATGTGCACGGACGACTTGAAGAGGTGTTCACGACCGCCGAGGACGGCACCGAGCTGCGCTCGTGGCTGTGTCTGCCCGAGGTGGCGAGCGAGGAGGCTCCGGCACCGCTGGCGATGTTCATCCACGGTGGTCCGTGGGGCAGCTGGAACGCCTGGACCTGGCGCTGGAACCCGTGGACGGCGGTTGCCCGCGGCTATGCAGTCCTGCTGCCGGACCCAGCGATCTCGACTGGCTACGGACAGAAGATGATCGACAGGGGCTGGAGCCATCTCGGCGGAGCGCCGTTCGACGACCTGCTGCGCCTGTGCGATGCGGCGGTCGCGCGCAACGACATCGACGAGACGAAGCAGGCTGCTCTCGGCGGCAGCTACGGCGGATACATGGCGAACTGGGTGGCTGGCCACACGGGCGACCGCTTCAAGTGCATCGTCACCCATGCCTCGCTGTACGACAACAGGTCGTTCAGGGCGACGACCGATGCCGGCGATCACTGGAGGTCGCACCTCTCGGATGCGCACAACGAGCTGGCGTCGCCGGATGCGCATGTCGAGCGGATCGTGGCGCCCATGCTGGTGATCCACGGCGACAAGGACTACCGAGTGCCGATCGGCCAGGGGCTCCAGCTGTGGAGCGACCTGCTGCACGCACAGCAGGCGGAACGCGGAGACAATCGCAACAAGTTCCTGTACTTTCCTGACGAGAACCACTGGATCCTCTCGCCGGGCAATTCGAAGCTCTGGTACGAGACGGTGCTCGCCTTCCTCGACCACCATGTGCTCGGCGCTGAGTTCGCGCGGCCTGAGCACGTCTGAGGGGCTCGATTCGACAAGTGCGCTAGACTTGTCTAATCCGTACGTGTCTTGGCTGTCGAAAGCGCGAAGCACCGAGCGAATTGCTGCGCTTGGTTGCGCGTGCTGGTTTCGCGACAGCGGATCAGCGCAGAAGGCTCCCAGGCCGAGGCGCGTGGGTGCATCCGACGGCGGAATGCCTTGCGAAGGCTGAACCCAGGCTTCGCAGAGCGCTGAAGTCAGATGCTCTCGACACCTCGCACCTGCGGGAATACGCGGAACTCGATTCAACCGAATCGCAGAACGAAGGAATGAAACACACCATGGACAACTAATGAGCGGCTCGAAATGAGACCCCTTAGCAAGTAATCGTCCGTGACCCCTGCCCGGTGTCGCGGACCGGACAGGAGAAAAGTGGCTAACCCACGCGTTCACGAAATCGCGTCTGAGCTCGGAGTAGAGAGCAAAGTCGCACTAGAGAAGCTGAAGGAGATGGGGGAGTTCGTCAAGAGCCCCGCGTCGTCCGTCGCTCCTCCGGTCGCACGTCGACTGAAGAAGAAGCTCATCGAAGACGGAGCTGTGCCCACAGAGGCAAAGTCCGAGCCCGCGGCCAAGAAGCCCGCTGGCGCACCCAAGCCTGGCGCAGCTGCGCCGACACCCGGCCCGAAGCCCGGCGCCGGCCCCCGTGCTCCCAAGGAAGAGGCTGCCAAGCCTGCTGCGGCCCCCGCGCCTGCTGAAGCGGCTCCCAAGAAGCCCGCTGACAAGCCCGCTGAGAAGGCGGCCGACAAGCCTGCGGCCGCACCGAGCGATGCCCCCAAGCCGAGCGCGATCCCGCGTCCGATGGCACGCCCCGGTCAGCCTCGTCCCGGCAACAACCCGTTTGCCTCGCGTCAGGGAATGGGCCGTGCCCGTCCCGGCGGCGCACCCCAGCGTGACGGTGAGCGCCGTGGCGGTCGTCCCGGCCAGCCCGGCGGCGCTCCTCGCCCCGGTGCACCCCGACCCGGAGCTCCTCGCCCCGGATCGCCCCGTCCCGGTGCTCCCACGACACCCGGAGCCGCGCCCGGTCGCGGCGCCCCCGGACGCGGCGGACCCGCATTCGCCGGTCGCGGCGGACGCGGACGCGGCGGCACTGCCGGTGCATTCGGAAAGGGCGGCGGCAAGGCCCGCTCGCGCAAGTCGAAGCGCACGAAGCGTCTTGAATTCGAGATGCGCGAAGCGCCGACAATCGGCGGCGTCAGGGTTCCCCGCGGCGACGGCTCGACCAAGGTGCGCATGCGCCGTGGCTCGACCCTCGCTGACTTCGCTGAGAAGATCGGCGGCAGCCCTGCTGACCTCGTGACGATCCTCTTCCACCTGGGCGAGATGGCGACTGCGACGCAGTCGCTCGACGAGACCACGTTCGAGCTGCTCGCAGACGAACTCGGCTACAAGCTCGACCTCGTCAGCCCTGAAGAAGAAGACAAGGAGCTGCTCGAGACGTTCGACATCGACCTCGACGAGGAAGACGACGAAGAAGACCTCGAGTACCGCTCGCCCGTCATCACCGTCATGGGTCACGTCGACCACGGCAAGACTCGACTGCTCGACGCGATCCGCAGCGGCAACGTCGGAGCCGGTGAAGCAGGCGGCATCACCCAGCACATCGGTGCTTACCAGGTGGTGCAGGAGCACGAGGGCGAAGACCGTTCGCTCACGTTCATCGACACCCCGGGTCACGAGGCGTTCACCGCCATGCGTGCTCGCGGTGCGCTGGTCACCGACGTCGCCATCATCGTGGTGGCAGCAGACGACGGCATCATGCCCCAGACGATCGAGGCGCTCAACCACGCGAAGGCGGCAGATGTGCCGATCGTGGTCGCAGTGAACAAGATCGACAAGGAAGGCGCGAACCCCGCAAAGGTCCGCCAGCAGATGACCGAGTACGAAGTCGTCACCGAGGAGTACGGCGGCGACACGATGTTCGTCGACGTCTCGGCTCGCACGGGCGAGGGCGTTGCTGCGCTGCTCGAGGCTGTGCTGCTGACTGCAGACGCCGGTCTCGACCTGCGTGCCAACCCGAACCGCGAGGTTCGAGGCATTGCGATCGAGGCGAAGCTCGACAAGGGCCGCGGCTCTGTTGCAACCGTCCTGGTCCAGTCGGGAACCCTCCGTGTCGGCGATGCGATTGTCGCAGGAACGGCATACGGACGCGTTCGCGCCATGATCAACGACGCAGGAGAGCGCGTCGAAGAGGCTGGCCCGTCGACGCCGGTGCAGGTGCAGGGACTCTCGTCCGTGCCCCGCGCAGGCGACGTGTTCCTCCAGACCGAAGACGACCGCACGGCCCGTCAGATCGCTGAGAAGCGTGAGGCACTCGAGCGCAACGCAATGCTGGCGAAGGCCCGCAAGCGCCTCTCGCTCGAGGACTTCAAGACCGCTCTCGACGAGGGCAAGGTCGAGACGCTCAACCTCATCATCAAGGGTGACGTCTCGGGTGCCGTCGAGGCGCTCGAGGAGTCGCTGCTCAAGATCGAGGTCGACGACTCCGTCGACCTGCGCATCATCCACCGCGGTGTGGGTGCTGTGACCGAGAGCGACGTCAACCTCGCAACCGTCGACAACGCTGTTGTGATCGGATTCAACGTTCGCCCCGACACGAAGGCACGTGAGCGTGCTCAGCGTGAGGGCATCGACATCCGCTTCTACAACGTCATCTACGGCGCAATCGACGACATCGAGAACTCGCTCAAGGGCATGCTCAAGCCCGAGTACGAAGAGGTCCAGTCGGGTGTGGCAGAGGTGCGCGAAGTGTTCCGCTCTTCGAAGTGGGGCAACATCGCCGGTGCCATCGTTCGCTCGGGAACCATCACGAGAAACGCGAAGGCCCGCATCATCCGCGACGGCATCGTGCTGGCCGATGGCCTCGCCATCGAGTCGCTGCGCCGCTTCAAGGACGACGTCACCGAGGTCAAGACTGACTTCGAGTGCGGCATCGGCCTTGGCAAGTACAACGACATCCAGCTCGGCGACGAGATCGAGACCACTGAAATGGTCGAGAAGCCTCGCGACTGAGGCAGGAGGACCCATGAAGGAGAACCCACGCGCGCGGAAGATCGCCGACCGGATCAGACAGATCACGGTTGACGCCCTCCGCAACGAGGTCAAAGACCCGCGGCTCGGATTCGTGACGATCACGGATGTCCGGGTCACGGGCGACCTCCAGAACGCAACCGTCTTCTACACGGTGCTTGGCAGCCAAGAGGAGATCACCGATTCCGGTGTGGCACTCGAGAGCGCCAAGGGTCTCATTCGCCGAGAGCTCGGACGCGGACTCTCACTGCGGCTCACGCCGTCAGTGGAGTTCGTGCTCGACGGGCTTCCCGAGAACGCGGCTTCGATCGAGCACCTGCTCGACGAGGCCCGTCACCGGGACGCCCAGACAGCCTCGGCTGCCTCGTCGGCTGCATATGCAGGCGAAGAGGACCCATACCGCAAGCCCGATGAAGAGGGCGAAGAAGACTAGCGAGCTATTCGGCCGCGAACTCGAGTGATCGTGTCTGCAGGTCGGCTTTCACAAGCCTGACCGTGACGCGTTCGCCGGGGTTCGCGGCCGTTTCGCATGTCACTTCGGTGGTCGGGTCGACCAGCTGCAGCCGCGCATCTTTCTCTCTCTGCTGGATGACGACCGCTTCGAACTGTTCGCCCTCGCGACCTGCCAGCACGGCGATCTCGACGAGGTCGACGGATGCGCGCTCGAGTGCAGAGGCTCGCTGTCCTGTCGACTGCATGATCTCGGGCAGCCCATCGAGGCCGGCGGAGGCCCACTCAGGCACGGGCTCTCCGGCAGAGATGGCGAGGCAGTGACCGAGCACGTACCGGTCGACGAGACGCCGAAGCGGTGCGGTCGCGTGAGCGTAGGGTGCGCCGATCGCAGCCTGGATGACCTCTTCTGGCTTCTGCGAGCCGTCGAGCACCGTGTAGCCGGCGCCGCGGAAGAGTCGTCGCGCGCTCTGCAGCAGGGCCATCGAGCGAGGCGTGTCGCGTTCGGCGCTGCGAAGGAACTCTCCGTAGGTGGCGCCCTCTGGCCATTCAAAGCCCAGTGCCGCGGCCTCGGCGCGAAACTGCTGCACGTCGTCAGCAGGGGGAGCAGGCATGGTGCGCAGGATGCCCTTGCCGACCGAGAGCATGAGGTCTGCTGCGGCCATGCCGGTCATGAGCGAGATCTGCGCATTCCACTGTTCTGCTGGAAGCAGCACGCGACGCTCGATGCTGTAGCGCCCATCCGCTTCTACGACCTGCTCCTCGGGCATGTCGAGGCTGGCGCCGCCTCGCTCCTGCTCGAGAGCGATGCGCAGCTCGCCGATGGTCTGCAGCAGCGCGAGCGACTCGTCGGCAGAGCCGTCGTCGATGCGCTGCTGAGCGGTCTCGTACGTGAGCTGCTCGCGGCTGCGAATGCTCGCGCGCGTGAGCGCAGTCTCGGTGACCTCGCCGCGTGCGTTCAGTGTGAACTGCCACACCAGGGCGCTGCGCAGCTGCTCGGGGAGCAGGCTCGCTGCGTCTTCGCTGATGGACGCGGGATGCAGCGGAATGCGACCGTCGGCTGCGTAGAGCGTCTGGCCGCGTTCGCGAGCCTCGGTGTCGAGGGCGCCGCCCGGCTCGACGAATGCTGGCACATCCGCGATTGCATAGCGGACGACGAAGCCGTCGCCTGGGCGCTCGAAGTGCAGCGCCTGGTCGAGATCCGTCGAGCCCTCTGGATCGATGGTCACGAACGGCACGTCAGTCATGTCGGCGTCTGCGGTCGGAGGATCGGCCTGCAGCCGCTCAGCCTCAGCAAGGGCCTCTGCCGGAAACTCCTCCGGCAGCTCGAGCTCTTCTCGAACATCGCGCAGCGACCGCTGCAGTGCGTTGTCGAGCCTGGTCAGCGTCTGCTTGCGTGCTGGCATGATGCGAGCATATCGCTCGAAATCGTCAGCGCACGGGTCAGTGGGGCAGGCGCAGCGAATCTCCTTCGCGCACAGCGAGGCCGTCGCCCACAAGGCTTTCGACCGCTCGCGCACGCTGGTCGTCGTCGGGCCACTCGAGTGCGATGTCCGAGAGCGGAACAGGCATGTCGGATGCGCGAAGCGCCTTCATGACGCGCCCTCGGGCCTGTCGGTCGCTGCCGGCGAATTTCGCCTGACGAGCGGCTCGCCTGCCTTCGTACGGCGGGCTTCCGGCTGCGATCCATGCGCACTGGCTGCGGATCGGGCACTCGTCGCACTGCGGAGCCCGTGCTGTGCAGACGAGTGCTCCGAGCTCCATGAGCGCGATCGACACGATCGCTGCGTCGTGCGAGTCTCTCGGCAGCAGCGCCTCCACTTCGTGCAGGTCTCGCTTGGCAGCGGGAGCCGCTTCGCCCTGGCCGCGCACCGCTCTTGCGATGACGCGGCGCACATTCGTGTCGACGACCGGGTGGCGGTCGCCGAAATGGAACACGGCCACGGCGCGCGCGGTGTACTCGCCGACACCGGGCAGCGCGAGCAGCGAGTCGACGTGGCGGGGGACGATGCCGCCGTGACGCTCCACGATCGCGACGGCGGTCTCCTGCAGCCTCAGCGCTCGCCTCGGGTAGCCCAGCGACCCCCACTGGCGAAGCACCTCGTGGGTGGGGGCATCGGCGAGATCGCGAGGCGTCGGCCAGCGCTCGAGCCATCGGACGATCTCGACCGCCACCCTCGACGCCTGGGTCTGCTGCAGCATCACTTCGCTGACGAGGGTGCCCCATGCGTCCAACGACGGCTGGCGCCAGGGCAGGTCGCGTGCGTGGCTTCTGTACCAGGGGGTGAGCGCGGCATGCAGAGATTCAGAGGTCAGCACGCCTCCAGCCTAGGCAGAACTTCTGAACTGAGAACTAGACTTGCGGCATGGACGACTACTCGCTGCTCATGCGCGCCGCCGACTGGAACACCACCCAGAAGTCCGTCTACACAGAGATCGCTGAGCGCATCCTGCGCGGCAACTCCCGCGGCCGGCGCATGATCGCCCTCGACGGCCGCCCCGGTGTCGGCAAGTCGCTGCTGGCCATCGAGCTGCGAGTCGCACTCGCCCGGGCGGGCGCCACGTCGTTCGTCGCGTCGATGTCGGACTTCAAGAACGAGCGGGCCGTCCGCGAGCGGCAGGGGCGCGACTCCGCGACCGGCTACTACGACGACACCTACAACCTCTCAGAGCTGAAGCGCAACCTCATCGAGCCCTTCCTGCTCGGCGGCTCGACCGCCTTCGTGCTCGACGCCTACGACGCTCATGCCGAGCAGTTCGTTGAGCCCGATTGGACCACGACCGGCCCCGACGCGATTCTGCTGGTCGAGGGCGAGTTCCTGGCGAGGCCAGCGCTGTCGCGGCTGTGGCACGGCTTCATCCGCGTCGAAGCGGCGGATGCGGTGCGAGGGTCGCGCATGGCGAAGCGAGACGGCGCCCACCCGATCGTGACGCATCCGTCGCATGCCCAGCGCGAACAGGCGAACGCGCATTACGAGTCGATCTGCGACCCGGTGTCGCGAGCAGACATCGTCTTCGACAACTCCGACTGGGAGTCACCCGTCATTCGCTGACAGCGCTGCGGAACTCGGCAGGAGTGAGCGCAGGTCGCCCCTGTTCGCGCTCGTGCACGAGCCGAGTCACCGCTGCATTCACAGGCGCTGCGATCGATGCCGACCGGCCCGCTTCTACGACGGCGCCGTTCAGGATGTCGACTTCTGTCAGGCGCCCGCGTGCGAGGCTCTGCTGCGTCGAACCGAGGTTCGGCACGTCGCCCATAGTGCGAGCCATGCGCTTCGGCACCTGCTCTGACGCCCAGTAGGGCGCTCGCGCGAGCATGCGGATGATGTTCGGGGTGAGGCCCTGGAGCGGTTCGAAGCGCACGCCGCTTGCGAGTCCGATGCGTGCGGCCTCGCGCATCGAAGCGGTGATCACACGGCGCACATCCGCGTCGGCGACCGACTGCTGCACGCTGAGGCCGACCACTGCGGGGGGAGCGTTGACCATGTTGATGACGAGCTTGGTCCACTGGGCGCCGACGAGATTCTCGATCTCGGTCACATCGGGAACCGCGGGCGACAGCAGCTGGGCGAAGCGTGCTCGCTCGGCACCCCCGATGAAGAGGCGGCCCGACGCGGTCACGTTCACCAGGCCCGGCTCGAGCGAGTTGGCGGCCGTTGTGGATATTCCTGCCGCCACGCGATCGTGTCCGACGAGCCTCGCGACGCGGCCGTGCGCATCCAGCCCGTTCTGCACGACGAGCACGGGCACTCGCCGAGCGACAGGATTCGCGTCGAGGGCCTCAGCGGTGTCGCTGGCCTTCGTCGTGAGGATGACGAGATCGGGCGGCGAGCTTTCGGGGAGTGCAGCTGCGGCCTCGACCCGGGCGACGTGCTCACCGGTGCTGCCCATGAGCCTGAGGCCTTCTGCCTGCATCGCGGCCAGGCTGTCGCCGCGAGCAGTGACCGAGACCCGCAAGCCGCCGCGATCCAGCAGCGCGGCAAGCTGACCGCCGATCGCGCCGGCACCGATGACTCCCACATGCAGCACAGCACTCAGCCTACGCCGACTGGAGTACGCTCGATGGGTGCCGAATGGAATCCTTCTCGTCGACAAGCCAGCTGGCGTCACCAGCCACACCGTGGTCTCGATGGCCCGCCGAGCGCTCGGCACGAAGAAGGTCGGCCACGCAGGCACCCTTGACCCGATGGCCACCGGACTCCTCGTGCTCGGCGTCGGCGCCTCGACGCGGCTGCTGACCTTCATCGTCGGCGCTGACAAGACGTATGAGGCGACGATCGCGCTCGGTGCGACGACGGTGACCGATGACGCAGAGGGCGATGTGACAGCCTCAGCGGACGCATCGCACATCGAATTCGAGGCGGTGCAGGCGGCCGCGGCGCGACTGACAGGCGACATCGAGCAGGTGCCCTCGAGCGTCAGCGCCATCAAGGTTGACGGGGTTCGTTCGTACACCCGCGTTCGCGAAGGCGAGCAGGTCGAGCTGAAGGCGCGGCCCGTGACCGTCTCGAGGTTCGACCTCGACGGGTTCGCCCCGGGCGAGAGGGCCAGCGTCGACGCCGTCGTCGACTGCACGAGCGGCACCTACATCAGAGCCCTGGCACGCGACATGGGCGAGAGCCTCGACGTCGGCGGGCACCTCACGGCCCTTCGCCGCACGCGCGTCGGGCGCTTCTCGATCGACGACGCCGTCGGCGCAGACTCGATCGATGCCGAGTCGCTGATGGACGCTGCGACCGCCGCCGCGCTCGTGATGCCGACGCTCGAGCTCACCGACGAAGAGGCAGAGCACCTGAAGCACGGTCGCCGGTTCGCGACAGAGGCGGATGGGCTGGTCGCGGCGGTGCACGAGGGTCGACTGGTCGGGGTGGCCAGGGGGCAGCATGGGCGGCTCGTGCCCGTCGCCAACATGCCAGAGGCCGACGGCTGATGATCGCGTGGATGATGCTCGCGCAGGCGGCGCTGCTCGGTTTGCTCGGGGCAGGCGTCACGGTCGCGGGCATCGCGAAAGTGCGCATGAACGACTGGATCCTGGGAGCCGCAGCGATCGCGACCCTCACGCTTGTGGTGCAGATCGTGGCTTCGATCATCGCTCCCTTCACAGGCTCCGGCCCTACAGGCGACCCGTTCGAGTACTGGGTGTACCTCGTCATGGCTGTGCTGATTCCTCCCGCTGTCGCGCTCTGGGCGCTGATCGACAAGGGGCGCTGGGGAGTGGTCGCGCTCGGCGTCGCCCTCATGAGCGTCGGCGTGATGGTCTACCGCATGCACCAGATCTGGTTCGTGCAGGTCTTCTGACCTGCGGGAGTAGAATCGTCAGGATGTCTCAATCAGCGCGCTCGAACGGCTTCGGCCGCGTCCTCGTCGTCGTGTACGGCGTCCTGGCGATCGCTGCGACAGGTCGTTCGCTCGTGCAGATCGTGCGCGACTTCGACGCAGCTCCGCTGGCGTACTCGCTGAGTGCGGCAGCCGCGCTCGTGTACATCCTTGCCACGGTCGCGCTGCTCAAGCGGGGAGCGGGCTGGCGCCGGGTCGCGGTCGCGACCATCGGCTTCGAGCTCGTCGGCGTGCTCGCAGTGGGTGTGCTGTCGCTGACGGCGCCCGAGCTGTTCGGGCACCCGAGCGTCTGGAGCTGGTTCGGCATGGGCTACGGCTTCATTCCCCTGATTCTGCCGATTGTCGGCCTGTGGTGGGTCCTGCGAGGAAGCGAACGGAACAACAATGCGCATTGACGAGATTCAGAGCGACTGCGACACCGCGGTCACGATCGGCAAGTTCGACGGGGTGCACACAGGGCACACGCGAATCATGAGCGACCTGTCGGCAGCGGCCGCCGAGCAGCAGCTCGAGACCGTGGCGATCACCTTCGACAGAAATCCGCTCGAGCTGATCAGACCCGACCTCGCTCCGCGTGCGCTCACCTCGAGCTCGCAGCGCGAAGAGCTGCTCAAGGAGTCGGGCGTCGACCGAGTCATCGTGCTCGAGTTCAACCGAGAGCTCATGGCGACCGAGCCGGATGCGTTCATCGCGGCGATCTTCGAGCGCCTTCGGGCGAAGCTCGTCATGGTCGGCCCTGACTTCACGTTCGGCAAGGGCGGCCGAGGCAACGCGACCACTCTCATGCAGGCGGCGCCCGGCTACGGCGCCGAGGTGCGTGTGATCGACGACATCTGCGTGCGCGACGGCCGCAGGATCTCATCGACCTGGATCCGGGATGCGCTCACGCTCGGCCGCGTCGAAGACGCCGCGATCATGCTCGGCAGGCTGCCGTCTGTCAGGGGCATTGTGGTTCGCGGCGCACAGCGCGGGCGCGAGCTCGGATTCCCGACCGCGAACCTCGAGACCAACCCGCAGGGATTCGTTCCGGCAGACGGCGTGTACGCAGCATGGGCGACGGTCGGGGGAGTCCGCTACCCGTCAGCGGTCTCGGTCGGCAACAACCCCACGTTCGGCGGCGAGATCGAGCGTGTCGTCGAGGCGCACCTGATCGATGCCGACGTCGACTGCTACGACCAGCTCATGACCGTCGAGTTCGTGTCGTTCCTGCGCACGATGCACCGCTTCGGCTCGGGCGAAGAGCTGATCGAGCAGATGCACCGTGACATCGGTGACGCGCGCGAGATGCTGCTCGCGCATCCGTCTTCTTAAGACTGAGCTGCGCGAGCGGCGAACTCCTGCAGTCGCTTTGACGCTTCTGCGATCGTCTCGTCGCGCTTGCAGAAGGCAAACCGCATGATCGATCGCAGATCGTCGCGCCCGGGCCTCGCGAACGGAGAGACGGGCACAGCAGCGACCCCAGCCTCGCGCGGGAGGGCGTAGGCGAGTTCTGTCGCGCTGGCATGACCGAGCGGCGCCACGTCAGCGAGCGCGAAGTAGCCGCTCTCGGGAGTGAACACGCGCATGCCCGTTGCCTCGAGCCCTTCGACGAGACGGTCTCTCTTGGCGGTGAACTGGGCTCGCAGCGTGTCGAAGAACGCGTCTGACAGCCCGAGGCCGAGTGCGATCGCCGGCTGCAGCGGAACACTGCCGACGAACGACATGTACTGCTTGACCGCAGTGATCTCGCTGATGCGCCGGGGAGTCGAGACCGCCCATCCGACCTTCCAGCCCGTGACCGAGAACGTCTTGCCGCCCGATGAGATCGCGATCGAGAGGTCGGGGTCGAGGCCGAGGGCCGCGATCGGAACATGACGCGGGCCGAAGGTGAGGTGCTCATAGACCTCGTCTGAGATGACCAGGATGCCGTGCCTGTTGGCGATCTCGGCGATCGCGCGCAGCCGCTCGGGGGTGAACACCGCGCCGGTGGGGTTGTGCGGCGAATTCAGCACGATCGCCTTCGTGCGGGGTGTGATGGCCCGCTCGAGATCTGCCGGGTCGGGCTGGAAGTCGCCGACCTGCAGCGCGACGGGCACGAGCTTCGCGCCCGCGAGTGCGGCGACCGCAGCGTACTCGTCGTAGTACGGCTCGAATGCGATGACCTCATCCCCGGTGTCGCAGTATGCGAGCAGCGCCGCAGAGATCGCCTCGGTTGCTCCGACCGTGATCAGCACTTCGTCGCGAGCGTGCTCGAGGCCGTAGTGCCGTCGACGCTGATCGCGCACGGCGTCGATGAGGATCGGGTTGCCGCGACCGGGTCCGTACTGGTTGACGCCGTCGGCAATCGCCTGCCGTGCGGCCTCGAGAATCTCAGGCGGCCCGTCGAAGTCAGGGAATCCCTGGCCGAGGTTGACGGCGCCGGTCTCTGCGGCGATCGCCGTCATCTCTGCGAACACGGTGGGCCGCAGCGCGCCGTCGTCGCCAGCGAGCTGCGCGGCCCGTGCGGTCTTCAGCCATGGCAGGTCATTCATGCGACCAGCCTAGAGGTGGGCGTGGCGAACACGTCTGTCAGTCATGGCAAGCGCATGGATGACGCATAGCCGACGAGCGCACCATGGAGGCATGGAGTCGCCACGTGAATCAGTCGTCAACCCTCTCGCAGAGCAGCTGAGCGCCCGAGCGGCTGCCCGGCCGAAGTCGAGCACGAAGGTGACGATCGCGTGGGTCGCGGCGCTGTCAGTTGCGGGCGGCACGGTGCTCGGAGGCGTGGCCGGCGGCCAGGCGGCAACGCTGATTGCACAGGAGCAGCAGGATGCGCGTCCGAGCGTGCAAGACACATCGACGCTGCAGGTGAGCAGCACGGCAGCAGTGGCGAAGGCTGCGGCGCAGTCGGTCGTGACTGTCTCGGTGACCACGGAGCAGGCCTCCGGAACAGGAAGCGGCGTCGTCGTGGCCGAGGGCGGGTACATCGTCACGAACAACCACGTGGTCTCACTCGACGGTCAGGGCCGAGGCGCCCGCATCACCGTCGAGACCGCTGACGGCCAGCTGCTGCAGGCAGAGCTCGTGGGAACCGACCCTGCTGTCGACCTCGCAGTGCTCAAGGTCGACGCCGATCTTCCGGCAGTAGCCTTTGCCGACAGCGCACCGTCGGTCGGCGACGAGGCCGTCGCGATCGGCTCGCCCCTCGGGCTGAGCAACACCGTGACCGACGGCATCATCTCGGCAACGGGCCGCGGCATCCAGCTCTCGAGCGAGGTGACGGTGCCGGTCATGCAGACCGATGCCCCCATCAACCCGGGCAACTCCGGCGGCGCTCTGCTGAACGGCAGCGGCGAACTGGTGGGCATCAACGTCGCCATCGCCGACGCCAGCCCGTCCCAGAGCGGCGCGCAGGAGGGAGCGAGCGGCTCGATCGGCATCGGCTTCGCAATCGAGGGCGATCTCGTCCAGCGGGTCGCGAACGAGATCATCGAGCACGGCGAAGCGTCTCACGGTCTGCTCGGTGCGACCGTCACAGACCAGACGGATGCGCGGGCAGGCGTGGTGGGAGCCACCCTGCACGAGACGACCGAGTCAGGGGCTGCGGCTGAGGCCGGCCTGCGGTCAGGCGATGTCATCACTGCCGTCGACGGCACCTCCGTGACCGGCGCCGCTGACCTGACTGCGCGCATCCGCTCGTACGCCGCAGGCGAAGAGGTCGCCGTGACGCTCATGCGCGACGGCGAGGAGCTCGAGCTGACGGTGCAGCTGGGCGAGATGCCCTAGTCTTCGGACTCCGGCTCGTCGAATGAACGCTGCTTGTTCTTGCGAACGATGCCGGTGAGCCCGCGCTCTTTCGTGGCCGAGCCGATCTGCTTCTTCAGATCGCGCTGCAGCTGCTTCTGACGTTTGCGGTCAGCGCGGTCGGAGGGCCGCGGGTCGAGCTCGGTGGTGAAGTACATCGGCGCCGGACCGAATGCACCGCGTGCGTTCGCGATGATCTGACGCCCGAGCACGTGGTTGCCAACTCCGCCCACGACGGCACCGATGCCGAACGGGATCGCCCTGCCGATCCAGCCCTTCGCGGCGTTCTGCGTGACGCGGCGGATGAACGCGTTGCGCAGGTACTCGAGCAGCTGCTGCGTCACGCCGGGAGGCATCGAGTTGGTGATCAGATCGCCCCAGAAGGCTTCGTTCGTGGGGCCTGAGCCCATGCTCTGCGCGGCGACTCGCCTGACGAGCGACGTTCCGGCTTCACCGAGCAGGAGCGTCATGACCAGGGCCTTGGCGCGCTTCTCGTCGACCAGCGCTGTTCCATGGATCTCGGTGTAGGCCTGGGCGAAGAAGGCGCTCGCCTCGAGGAATCCGAGGGTCTCTGCGGCAGAGACGCCGAGCGATGACACCGTGCCGAGGCCCGGAATGGCAGCCGTGGCGCCGACGGCGGCGCCTCCTGTCGAGACAGCAGCGAGAAACTGCTTCTCGATTCGGCTGAGCATCTGCTCGGGAGTCATGTGCGGCTGCTTGCGTCGCAGCGAGCGCAGGTGGGCTACGACGAGCGGACGCTGCGTGTCGAGAATCGTGTCAAGCACGCGCATGATCGTGTTCGAGGCCTCGATGGGCTGCTGTTCGGCCATGGATGTCTCCTCTCGTTGCCGCGCCAGCGTATGCGCTGCGCAGAAGCTCATGGTACGGCAGGAGTGTCGCATCGCCTCGCAGTGTTCGCCCAGGGGTGAGACAATGGATGCATGGGAACAGACCTCGACTCTCCGGCCGGCGGCACAGATGTCATGGATCGCGAGCTCGAGAAGCTCCTCAACGAGGAGCAGCTCGAAGACGGCGACCACGACCGCTTCTCGCACTATGTGAAGAAGGACCGCATCCTCAAGTCAGCCATGTCAGGAAAGCCCGTCAGGGCTCTCTGCGGCAAGAAGTGGACGCCGGGGCGCGACCCCGAGAAGTTTCCGATCTGCCCGGAGTGCAAGAAGATCTACGAGTCGATGAAAGACGAGTAGGCGACGCCCCGATTCGGCGGCCTACCTGAAGACGGTGGGAATCGCCGGGTCGCCCGGACGCAGCCTGTGAGCGACGATCGGCAGCTCGGCGACAGCGTTCTTCCTGTGCTCGCGCGCCTTCGCGACGCCCGCTGCACCGCGGTACTCGTCGGCGATGGCGCCGCCGCGCACGAGGTCGACCTGCAGTCCGCGGCCGCGTGACGCGTCGGCTGCGTCGTCCTTCGTCGGGTCACCCATGAAGATCGTCTCTTCGACGGCGACGCCGTCTTCGAGTGTTCGGACGGCGAGCTTCTCGCCTCCGTGGCTCGCCTTGTTCTCGCTCGCCTTGGCGACCGACTTCCAGCCCTCGTCGCCTTCGCGTGCGACCAGCTTGTAGACCATGCCCGAAGCCGGGGTGCCCGAACCGGTGACGACGCTCGTGCCGACGCCGTAGGCGTCGACGGGTGAGGCGGCGAGACCTGCGATCGCGTGCTCGTCGAGGTCGCTCGTGACCGTGATGAGGGTGTTCTTCGCCCCCAGCGCGTCGAGCTGCTCTCGGGTGCGGGCGGCCATGATCGGCAGGTCGCCTGAGTCGAGGCGCACGCCGCCGAGCTCTGTTCCGGCGACCTTCACTGCCAGGTCGACGCCGCGGGCCGTGTCATAGGTGTCGACCAGCAGGGTGGTGCCGACTCCGAGCGCATCGATCTGGGCTCTGAATGCATCCTCTTCGCTGTCGTGCAGCAGCGTGAAGGAGTGGGCGGCAGTGCCCATGGTCGGAATGCCCCAGCGGATGCCCGCTTCGAGATTCGAGGTGTTCGTGAATCCCGCGATGTATGCGGCACGTGCGGCGGCAACGGCCGACTCCTCGCCCGTTCGCCGCGAGCCCATCTCTGCGACCGGGCGAGTGCCGGCGGCAGTGACCATGCGGCTGGCGGCCGTTGCGACGGCAGAGTCGTAGTTGAGGATCGAGAGGATGACGGTCTCGAGCACGACGCACTCGGCGAACGTGCCCTCCACAGTGAGCAGGGGAGAGCCGGGAAAGTACGGCTCGCCCTCGGCATAGCCGCGGATGCGGCCGGTGAATTTGTAGTCGGCGAGATAGTCGAGAGCCTCAGGTGAGACGACATTGCCCTCGCGCAGGAACTTCAGCTGTGCATCGGTGAAGCTGAACTGCTCGATGCGGTCGAGCAGCCGCCCCGTTCCGGCCACGACGCCGTAGCGCCTGCCGCCGGAGAGCCGTCTGCCGAATGCCTCGAACACGCTGGGGCGAAAAGCGGTGCCGGCCTGCATGGCGGCGTCGATCATCGTCAGCTCGTAGCGGTCTGTCATCAGTGCGCTGGAATTCACAAGCCCAGGGTACCGCCGCCTCGTATCATTGGAGGAATGGAGACAATCGATGCGGCTCAGGCTGTGATCCGCGAGCCCGCTGCGACAGATGCCGAGCGATGGGACGAGTTCATCGTCGCCGAACAGGCTGCGGTGTACCGCGGAGTCGTTCCAGACGACTTCGCCGAGCGGCAGCGAGCGCAGCGAGACCGGGCCGCGCGCACGGCCGCATTCGCGCATCCGTCGACGACTGTGCGACTGATCGCCGAGATCGACGGCGAGCTCGTCGGCGCCGTCGAGGCCTGTGATGCTCCAGCGGCATGGGAGCGGTCGCTCGGCCTTGCCGATGATGCGCCCGCCGATCGCGAGCTGGGCCGCCTGTATGTGTCTGAGCGTGCACGGGGCACTGGCCTCGCGGCGAAGCTGATGGACGCAGCGCTCGGAGCGGATGACGCATACCTCTGGATCATCGACGGCAACGAGCGCGCGAAGCGCTTCTACGCACGGCGCGGATTCGTCGACTACGGCGAGTCGGTTGCGGCCGGCCCGTCATGGGGAGGCGTATCGATGCGCCGCATGGTTCGTCGTGCGGGCGACGCAGCCCAGTCGAACTAGGCTTGTCAGCGTGCAGCAACCCATCGGCATCTTCGACAGCGGACTCGGCGGACTCACAGTCGCCCGCTCTGTCATCGACCAGCTTCCTGACGAGTCCGTCACGTACATCGGCGACACGGCGCACACGCCCTACGGGCCGCGCGAGCAGGCCGAGGTGCGACGGCTGAGCCTGCAGGTGATGGATGCGCTGGTCGCGCAGAACGTGAAGATGCTGGTGATCGCGTGCAACACGGCGACTGCGGCGACACTCGACATCGCCCGGCAGCGGTACGAGGTCGGGCTCGGGATTCCCGTGGTCGAAGTCATCTCGCCGGCGGTTCGCGCAGCAACAGCGGGGTCGACGACCGGACGGATCGGCGTAGTCGGCACCGAGGGCACGATCGGCTCCGGCGCGTATCAGCGGGCGTTCGCTGCCGAGGGCTTTGACATCACCGCAGTCGCGGCTCCGCGCTTCGTCGAGTTTGTCGAGGCGGGCGAGACGACGGGCGAGACCGTGCTGGCCGCAGCTCGCGAATACCTCCGGCCGCTGCAGGAAGCCGACATCGACACGCTCGTGCTCGGCTGCACGCACTATCCGCTGCTCGCAGGTGCCATCGGCTATGTGATGGGCCCGGGCGTGCGGCTCGTCTCGAGCGCTGACGAGACGGCCGCCGACGTGTACCGCATCCTTGCAGACCGCAGCATTCTGGCCGAGGGCCCCGCCAGCTATCGCTTCGAGGCGACGACCGACGAGCAGGCGCCGTTTCTGAGACTCGCACGACGCTTCCTCGGCCCCGAGGTCAGCCGCGTCGAGCACACGACAACAGCCGCGATCACCCTGCCGACTCTGGCAGAGGCATCGCCCAAGGAATGAGAGAGAGCATGACCGAGAACCAGAAGCCCCGCCCCGACGGACGCGCAGCAGACGAGCTTCGCGAGATCGTGATCGAGCCGGGCTGGTCGAAGCAGGCTGAGGGCAGCGCCCTGATCTCGTTCGGCGGCACGAAGGTGCTGTGCACGGCAAGCGTCATGCCCAAGGTTCCGCGCTGGCTCATGGGCAGCGGCAAGGGCTGGGTCACCGCCGAGTACTCGATGCTGCCCAGGTCGACCAACGAGCGCATGGACCGCGAGAGCGTCAAGGGGCGCATCGGCGGTCGCACGCACGAGATCTCTCGCCTCATCGGCCGCTCGCTGCGCGCCGTCGTCGACCTCAAGGCGCTCGGCGAGATCTCGATCACGGTCGACTGCGACGTGCTGCAGGCCGACGGCGGCACCCGCACCGCATCGATCACGGGCGCCTACGTCGCGCTGGTGCAGGCCATCGAATGGGCCAAGGAGCAGAAGCGGATTCCCGCAAGCGCCAAGCCGCTCATCGACTCGGTCGCAGCGGTTTCAGTCGGCATCGTCGGCGGCCAGCCCGTGCTCGACCTGCCCTACGTCGAGGACTCCGCAGCCGACACCGACATGAACGTGGTCGTCACCGGTCGCGGACTGTTCGTCGAGGTGCAGGGAACAGCCGAGGAGGCGCCCTTCGACAAGCGCGAGCTCGACCAGCTACTCGAGCTGGCAGTCGGCGGATGCGCGACCCTGTCGCAGAAGCAGAGCGAGGCGCTCTCGGCATGAGAGTCGTCGTCGCAACCCACAACGCGCACAAGGTCGAGGAGCTCGGGCGCATCCTGAGCCCGCTGCTGCCCGGCATCGAGCTGGTGAAGTACGACGGCCCAGATGCCGATGAGACGGGCGACACGTTTGCCGCGAACGCGCTGATCAAGGCGCGGGAGGCAGCGCAGCACACGGGCCTGCCCGCACTCGCCGACGACTCGGGGATCGCCGTCGACGCGCTGGAAGGCGCTCCGGGCATCCGCTCTGCTCGCTACGCAGGCACCCGCGAAGACGCTGACAACAACGCGCTGCTGCTCGAGAACCTCAAGGGCGTCGAAGACCGCGCCGCGCAGTTCATGTGCGCCGCGGCGTTCGTCGACGGCGAGTTCGAGGCTGTCGAGCTGGGCGTTTGGCCGGGATGCGTGCTGACTGAGGCCAGGGGAGCGGGCGGCTTCGGCTACGACCCGCTGTTTCAGCCCGACGGAGAGACGCGTGCCTCGGCTGAGCTCTCGGCTGCCGAGAAGGACGCCCTCAGCCACCGGCGGCGCGCATTCGAGCAGCTCGCACAGGTCATCAGGTCGCGATCACTGTGATGGAGTGGATTCCGGGGCGCGGATCAGCAGCCGGCGAAGACTATGTGAAGGTCATCTACGCCCACACAGAGTGGCAGGACGAGCCGATCACGCCCTCGCAGCTGGCCGCGAAGCTGCAGCTCGCCGCGTCGAGCGTGACCGAGATGGTGAAGAAGCTCGCCTCTGCCGGCCTCGTCGACCACAAGCCGTACGGCGCTGTCGAACTGACCGAGAAGGGCCGCACACTCGCGCTGCAGCTGCTGCGGCGACACCGGCTGATCGAGACGTGGCTCGTCGTGCAGCAGGGATTCCAGTGGGATGAAGTGCACGAAGAGGCTGACGTGCTCGAGCACGCCATGAGCGACCGACTCGTCGAGTCGATCGCCGCGTCGCTCGGTCACCCGACCCGTGATCCGCACGGCGATCCGATTCCCACGGCCGACGGCGTCATCGTGGCGCAGGAGGGCGTGCGCGTGCTCGATGCTGCAGTGGGCACCACCGGCACCGTGACGCGCATCTCGGACTCGGATGGCGAGCTGCTGCGGTTTCTCGCCAATGAGGGCATCGAGCCCGACGTCGAGGTGCGGGTGCTCGAGCGCGCGAAGTACTCGGGCACAGTGCGCATCGGAACCCCGTCGGGCGAGACGCACCTGGGGGCCGATGCCGCAGCGGCTGTCTACCTGACGCCGCCTGCCTGAGGCCCCAGAACCGGTCTCTCAGTGCCCCAACCGGGAGAAAACTGTATCCTCGTTCGTCACCTTGAAATCGTTGATTTCACGCGGATCTTCCGAAGGTCAGGGCGTGTCGGCTTCCAGTCTAGCTGTGCCTCGAAGTGATGTTCGTGGGCCGGTGGTGACGCCGATTGAGACGGCTGGAACCCCGGTCGCCCCCGAGACGTTGCAGGCGATGGTCGCGGCGTACGAGTCCAGGGCATCGCTGATCTCGATCGCACGTGAGCATCGTTTGGGTAAGGAAACGGTGCGGGATCTACTCGTGGATGCTGGTGTCAGGATCCGCCGTCAGGGGTTGGACGATGAGCAGGTTACGCACGCGGTTCGCGGTTATGAGTCGGGGCTGACGACGCGTGAGATCGCGCGAGAGCTCGGTGTGGGGCACTCGATGGTGTGGCGGGCGTTGAAGCGGGCCGGTGTTGAGTCGCGTCCAAATGCCCGCCGGGCGGGCCGAAAGCTTGGGCGGGGGTGACCGGTCTATGGGCGGGCCGGCCTCAGAACCTGACGTGCTGCTCGCGCCTCGCGGAGCCGTGCGCGGGCGAGGAGGACGAGGCTCCACGGCCCGAAGAGGAGGAACTTCAGGCCGTTCCACAGTGCCCAGAAGAAGGCCAGGTAGAGCCATTCGCTCCAGCCCTGCTCGATGAGCTCGGTGCAGGTCGCGGCGATCAGGATGTAGACGACGCCGAGGAGCATCGCCGGGACACCCCACTTCAGTCCGGTCCTGGAGCGGAGCCGGTCGAGGAGGATGTTGGTGGGCATCCAGCGGCGCAGGAAGATGCGGGTGTGGGTGCTGGCGTTCCAGAGCCGGTTCAGGAGCATGGTGTGGGCCTCACTTTCGCACGCAGGACTATTGCGGTGTGGCGGGTCCTGAGTGGTTGAGTGCCCGAGACGCTTCTCGAACGGTCTGCGTTGCTCCTGAACGATGTCCCGGGGCTCGGCGTGTGGTTGCTCCTGCCACCACCAGGATACCGACGCCCCTGCAGCAAAGGAAGAGCAATCCCTTGCCGGGCGATCGGTGGTGCTCACAGGGTGCGGCCGCTACGTCGCTGCTGTGCCCCGGATGCTACGTCCTGCGGGTCTGGCTGGTGGTTCGTGAGGAGCCCGCGGGCGCGTTCGTAGTCGACACGTTGTGCGTCATCATTGGGGACGGGGCCGAGGGGGCTGGTGGAGGTGATGCCCCACCGGTCCCGATACGCGGCCACCGCTCGAACCGCCGTCAGTCGTGCTTCGGGGTCCATGCCGTCGAGGGTTCTCATCCAAGGCTCGGGTCGTTCGATGGCCGTGGTGGTGAGGGCGTCGAGGCGTTGCTGCATGAGCTGCTCTCGCTCCTGGAGCGCCTGCTGCATGGCCGGGTCGGTGATGCCCGTCGCACGCGGGACGAGGCCGGCGATCAGCGACACCCGACGTGCTGAGGGTTGGTAGGTGGCGGCGACCTTCTGGATGCGGTAGCGCAGGAGCGATCCGAGATCCTCCACCCCGTCGATGCTTCCGGCGAGGGTGATGCGTGGGAGGAGGTCGTTGATGTCGTGTCCGTCTGCTTCGAGGCGGCGGAGATCGGTGGTGAGGATCCCGAACGACTCCGTCTCGACCAGGTCGTCGATCGCCTCGGGGGTAAGGCCTCCGTGTTCGAGGAGCGTGACCCACCGGTCCAGCTGCGCTTCCTGCGCGATGGTGTCGTACTCGGCAGCCAGCTGGGCCAGCGACCCCCACATGTCCTGCTCCGCCGTAGTGGTCTCGTGTGCGGACTGCTCCGCCCCGACATGCTGCAGAATCCCGTAGAGGATGCTCCGCGCGGTCATCTGCAGGTCGTCACGGTGCTGGTGCTCTTCGAGGTGATGCTGATCGGTGGCGATATAGGCACGGTTCGACTCCCGCCCTCGGGTCATCGCGACATAAAGGGACTCGCGGGTCATCTCGGGCGAGTGCACGATCGCGTGCGCGGTATCGACAGTGGAGCCCTGCGCACGGTGCGCCGTGATCGCGTAGCCGAGGTTCTGTAAACGCACCTACCTCTCACACGAGTAGGAAGGTGGGGCCGAGAGATGGGCCACAACGAGCAGAAACAGAGCACGGATGCGTTGCAGGCGGTGGTGTACGTCAGAATCAGCGACGACCCAGAGGGCAGCGAACGGGGCGTAGATCGGCAGGAAGCCGACTGTCGTGCCTATGCAGAAGCCCACGGGTGGGAAGTCGCAGCGGTGTTTCGTGAGAATGACACGTCGGCGTTCAAGCAGCGCACGATCACGCTCCCGTCGGGTGAGCGGGTGCGGCGGGTGATCCGCCCGCAGTTTCGCACCATGTTGAAACACCTCACCGACGGGCACGCGCAGGTGATGGTCGCCTACGACTTGGATCGCGCGGTGCGCGACCCGCGCGATTTGGAAGACCTCATTGATGCGAAGGTGCTGGGCGGGTTCACCGTGCGTTCCGTGACAGGCTCGCTCCGGCTGGACACGGACTCTGATGTGGCGATGGCCAGGGTGCTGGTGGCGATGGCGAACAAGTCGTCCGCTGACACCGCCCGACGTGTGGCGAGGGCGGCGAAGCAGCAGGCCATCGAAGGTGCCTGGCACGGCGGCAGGGTGCCATTCGGATACCGGGCAGAGGCAGGCGCGCTCGTGATCGATCCCGTGACCGGGCCGCTGGTGGTCGAGGCGTACCAGCGGGTGCTGGCCGGTGAATCCCTGTATCGCATTCGCAAGGACTGGAACGCACAAGGCATCCTCACCACTCACGGGTGTGCGTGGTCGGATCGGACACTCAAGATGGTGCTCTACAACCCCTCCAACAAGGGAGTGCGCGAGTACCGGCCTGTGATGCCGGACGGAAGTCGCGCGAAGACGTCGAAGATGCAAGTGCAGGCGGCGTGGCCCGCGATTGTGGATGAGGACACCTGGCAGCAAGTCTCCGATGTCCTTGACGCACGCAAGAAAGCCAGGAACTTTCACCAACCCGGTACGGGTGCGGCGGTGCGGATGTACCCGTTCTCGGGGCTAATTCGCTGCTCACTGTGCGGAACGTCGATGATTCACCGGGGCGGCGTGTACCAGTGCTTACAGCCGACCCCGGGCGGGTGCACCCGTTCGATTCGCTCTGCTGAAATGGCCAAGCTCGTCGAGGAAGCGGTGCTGGCGACGTTCGAGCAGATCACCCTCCACCCCAAGGTGCGCCGAACCTCTGGCAGTGACCTTGCGGCACGGGTTGGGCTCGCGGCGACGCTCGACCAAGATCGGGAGCGTCTGGCGCGGCTCGATGATGACTATTATGACGGGCTGATTGACAAAGCCATGTGGGTGCGGCAACGCGCACGGATCGCGGAACGGATCGAAGCCACCCGCCGCGAGTACACCGCGACCGCACCCGAGCACTCCGGGTTGAATATTGATGTCAGCACGGTCGCTGCTGAGTGGGAAGGGCGTACCCCAATGTGGCAGTACCAGGCGGCGAGTCTGATCTTGCAAGCGGTATTGGTGCACGCTCACCCCGCTGACATGATGACAGCTGTGCCTAAGCGCCGCAACGAGAGCACCGAGGCGTTCCATGTGCGCCGCGATGCGCACCGGGCGGCAGTGCTCGCGCGCCGGGTCGAATTCGTCTGGCGCGCGTAACCCCGGCGATTCGTGACCGGCCCCGCAGCTCTGAGCCGTTCAGGGTGCGGGGCCTTCGCGTTTCTCGGCGACGGGCGCGCGCATGGGGCGAGGTGTGGCGCAGAGCCCGCGCAGTTCGGCCAACACAACAGGATCGTCCACCATGGTGGCGAGACCCTGCGCGCAGCGGGAGGCAGCAGCGAGCCGTGCGCCAAGCGTGGTGTCAGATGACGAAGAAGAAGCGGTGGAGGTAGCAGCGGGGGTAACAGTACGAGTGCTCATACCGTTAGGTGCGGAAGCCCCACCCCCAAGTTAAGGCACGGTGCCTTTGTCGGGGTTGGCGGCGCGGATCATCTTCATCAGTGCCTCGTCGTCGCGCAGAGCGTCCAGTGTTTCGCCGTTCAGTAATCGCAGCAGCACCCCATCACCTATCGGAGTACCCATGTGCTTTGGGTCGGGGTGCCCGAGCACGATCCGCAACAGCGCAGACCACGACCGGGGCGGTATCTCGAGCAGCGTCGGGATCCCGCGGTCACGGCGCAGCACCTCGACCCCGCGCTGCCGGGAGGAGAGGTCGGCAAGCCGGTAAGCCACATGCTCGACGCACTCGGCGACCAGTGCAGCATCCCAGCCCGCCGACTCGAATAGTGCGACCGTGGCAGACAGCAGAGCGGCCACTCGCGCCTCATGCTCGCTCTCGTCCGGGTCGCCGTCGTAGTGTGTGAACGCGGGGTGATAGTCGGCCAGGCGCTCCCGCTCGGCGAACCGCACTGCATCGTGGAACCCGATGATCCTGGCGGTGTGGCGCACTTTGCTGGCTGATGTCAGCATCCCAGAGGCGCGAGTCTCCGCGTGACAGGTGATCTGCACAGCACGGGTCACCACAGCCCACGGGTGGCCCGCGTTGCGCGTCGAAGGCGCGAGCATCACCTCGAACGCAGCGGACGCCACCTCCCAGGCATCTAGCCCGTGCTTACGTGCGAGCGGCTGGTACTTGGTCGCTGTGTAGCGCATGAGTTCAGCTGCTTCACGGTCACCCCGCCACGCGCCCGGCCCGGCGCCGTGTAGCCGGGTGAGTAGGGAGCGTAGACCTTCTGGGCTCTCGAAACTGCTGCTGGCCGAGCCAGTCGTTCCCGCAGCATCGCTGGCAGCGGGTGAGGTGTGTTCGTCCACGGTGACGCCTCCCAAAAGGGGCTCTTCTCGAACGAGGGTGTAGTCCGTTGAGCGCGTCGCTGTCCGTGTAGGAGTCGAGGTCTCCCTGAAGATGGAAGTTCCTACACTGCCCATCCGGAAGACCTCGACATGTCCCACCCTACTTTTGATGCGCCCTGCCTGACCACGTTCTGCCGCCTCGACGAGCTCGGTCTCCAAGCCGTCGGACAACACCTGGAACCCGACCGAGCGATGCTCCAATGCCGAGTCGTTGAACCAGACCAGTGGTGCCAGCACTGCGGATGTGAGGGGACGCCACGGGACACGGTGGTGCGCAGGCTCGCGCACGAACCCTTCGGACACCGACCCACGACGCTGCTGATCCGCGTGCGTCGTTACAAGTGCTCAGGATGCGGCCGGGTGTGGCGCCAGGACACGACCGCAGCGGCGCCGCCGCGGGCAAAGATCTCCCGCGGCGGTCTGCGATGGGGACTGGAAGGACTCGTGGTGGACCATCTGTCCATCTCCCGCGTCGCGGCAGGACTGGCCGTGTCATGGTCGGCCGCGAACGACGCGATCCTCGCTGAAGGCACACGACAACTGATCGATGACCCCCACCGCTTCGACGGTGTCACCACGATCGGTGTCGACGAGCACGTGTGGCGCCACACGAAGCGTGGCGACAAGTACGTGACCGTGATCATCGATCTGACCCCGGTGCGTGAGAAGGCCGGACCTGCCCGGCTGCTGGACATGGTCGAAGGCCGCTCCAAAGCAGTCTTCAAGCGGTGGCTGGCTGCACGCCCGCAGCAGTGGCAGAACGGGATCGAGGTCGTTGCGATGGACGGATTCACTGGGTTCAAGACCGCCGCCGCCGAAGAGCTTCCCGACGCTGCTCCGATCATGGATCCATTCCATGTGATCCGGCTTACCGGGGACGCGCTGGAGAACTGTCGGCGCCGTGTTCAGCGCGATGTGTTCGGTCGTCGGGGTAGGACTGGTGATCCGCTCTACCGGGTCCGCCGGACTCTGCTGACAGGAGCGGGACTTCTCACCGAGAAGCAGCATGCGCGACTCGAGGAGGTGTTCGCCGACCAGCGCCATGTCGAGGTTGAAGCGACCTGGGGTGTGTATCAGGACATGATCACCGCGTATCGGGAGACGGACCGCGGGCTGGGGAGGTTCTTCCTGCAGCACACGATCGACCGGATCTCCACGGGGGTGCCCGTGCAGCTGGTCGAGGTCCGCAAGCTCGCTCGTACGCTCAAGCAACGAGCCGCTGACGTCCTCGGCTATTTCGATCGGCCCGGGACCAGCAACGGCCCGACGGAGGCGATCAATGGC
This sequence comes from Agrococcus casei LMG 22410, assembly GCF_900163565.1. Classification (GTDB taxonomy): domain Bacteria; phylum Actinomycetota; class Actinomycetes; order Actinomycetales; family Microbacteriaceae; genus Agrococcus; species Agrococcus casei. Next base: position 19,923 of record NZ_FUHU01000028.1, on the reverse strand, counting down.
CGACTCGAGCATCTGCGCGGGATCGCGCTTGGGTTCCGGAACCTGAGGCACTACATCGACAGGAGTCTGCTCGAAGCCGGCGGTTTCAGACCTCGACTACACCCTCGTTCGTGAAGAGCCTCATAACGCCATCCTGCCATGTCCGATTGCGTCCACGCCAAACTAGAAGTAAGGTTAGCCTTACTAACATCATACTGACGGGGCCAACATGACAGATTCGATCAACCTCACCCAAGACGAGCTCGCAGGACTACTCGAGGTACTCAAACACCCCGATCATCAGCAGGGGCTCGAGGACCGCTATCTGACCGTCACCGCAATTGAGCACCGCGCACGAAAACTCACTCGTATCTCAGCGACGATTTCTGGCGACGACCCACTCAACGAATGGACTCTGGCAAATCCCACGGTCCGCGTCGCATTGCCGGAACCACCCGAGGAATTCGCCGCAATCCCCGGGGTACCAAAGACCACGACGCGGGTATACACACTCGTGGAAATCGATCCAGCAACCCGCACCGCGCAAATAGACCTCGTAGTGCACGCCGAAGCTTCTCCTGCGATGCGCTGGCTAGCGCAGCTCAGGATTGGCGACCGCATTGACATTGTCGGACCACGCCCGCACCGCACCCCCGGTGAGGGCACCCCGCGGGTGCTGCTTGCCGACTCCTCTGCGCTCCCCGCGGCGACGCGGCTCCTGCGCACCATGCCCCACGTGGACGAGACTTTCGTCTTTGCTGCCGTCCCGGAGGATGAGTTTGCTATCCTGCAACAGGAGATCTCCGCATTAGCAGAACCCATCACCGCGTTTCGAGTAGAGCCGCACGGCCAATACCCACTGGCCACTGCTTTCGCCGAATTCGATCTCACCACTGACGCCAGCGTGTGGGCGGCCGGCGAACGGGAAGATATGCGCGAAATTCGCCACCGCTGCAAACACCATCTCGGACTACTGTCCGAGCAAACACAGGTATTCGGCTACTGGAAATATGGGATGACGAACACCCGGCTGGACTTCGCCAGACTCCGGGCAACGCAAAAGGGGCTCGCAGCGGGGCGCGCATTCACCGATACCGACGACTTCGAGATCGAACTGTGAACGGCGAGACAAGAATTACGAGCCTGAAATCCGACAGATTCTCCACTCGTGCTCTGCTGACTTTCGTTGTACTCGGCGCGCTGGGCGCGATCATCGTCCACGTATCACGAATTCTCGGGGTCGCATTACAAGCCACGGTCCCGTGGCTAGCATTCCCGGCACCAGTCCCCTGGTTTCTGGGGATCCTCATCGCCGCCCTGCTGATTCAACGCAGCGGCGCGGCGCTGCTCACCTCGATTGTCACAACCGTCGCAGGCTTCGGCGCACTCGCCCTGTGCGCGGGCATCGTCATCGAACTCACCTTCTTCATTACCAGACGGTTGCGCTCACAAACCCAGCCCACCTGGCCCCCTGCCCGGTCCCAGTTCTGGCTGTGGTGGGCCATCCTGGCCTGCGCAATCGTGAGTCTGATGAGCTTCGGTTTCATGTTCTTCTACCAAGAGTTTCTGCTGCTAGACCCCAGCATCAAGCTACTCGCCCTCATCATTCGGGTTGGACTTGGCGTGCTCTACGGGTGGGGCGCCTGGGTCATGACCATCGGATTGCTACGTGCAAATGTGAACCCACAGCGCATCGTCGTCGCATGAGCCTCCCGAACTCGGCCGACCCTGGCCGCTACAACGTACGGATACAGCAGTTCACAATCGCCTACGATGGCGCAAATCCGGTGCTCAATATACCTTACCTGGAGCTGGTCAGCGGGAGCTACACGCTCATCACCGGACCCACCGGTTGCGGTAAGTCAAGTCTGGCACACGCACTGGTCGGGGTGCTTGAAGATATGACGACAGCTCGGGTTGCAGGCAGCATCAGCATGAACGGAACCCAGCTTGCAACCCTAGACTCAGCCCAACGCTCCGGTACGATCGCTGCGGTCTGGCAGCGCCCAGAAACCCAGCTTTTCGCCAGCACCGTCTTGGCAGAAGTCCGTGCCGGCCTCGACTTCCAACTCATAGCACCCAACGAGGCCACGTTCAGGGCGCGCAGAGCCCTGCACCTCGTCGGTCTGAGCCACATTGACGAATCCCGTAACCCACTGACCCTCTCGGGCGGCGAACAACAGCGACTTGCCCTCGCGTCAGCACTCGTGCTGCGAGCGCCTATCCTGGTGCTCGACGAGGTCGCGTCACAGTTGGATCGCACCGCAAGCCACCGGCTCGGAAAAATCATCAGGGAGATTCGGTCCGCTCGCCAGCTCACCGTCGTGGCGTTCGACCACCGTCCGGACCCACATCTGGAACATACCGATCGGGTCATCGTACTCGATGAGAACGGCAGAATCGCGCTCGACGACAAGCCCGCCAGTGTATACGGTGAGAACGTAGACTTCTGCCGCAGAATCGGCGTGCATCTACCCGCAAAAGAGACCTCGAGCAGTGACACAGACTTCGGCGCGTTGACCGTCCACCAGACAGCACCCGGTCTGACAACCCAGGCTCTTACGGTCGCCAGACGCAGCGCACTGTTGTTGCGAGACGCCACCCTCACACTTCCCCGAGGAGCAATCGCGCTGCTGCTGGGCCCAAACGGCGCGGGTAAGACCAGCCTGCTGGATGCGCTTGCCGGCGAGAAACGCGGGGTGCGCGGGCACATCGATCCGTCACGGCGGGTAAGGCTCACCAGAGGCATTGGGTACCTGCCACAACGCGGGAGCGAGCTCATGTTCGCCCACACCGTTCGGACGGAGCTACACCTGGCATTACCACCGGGGGCGCGTTCTAGTGCCGCGGAGATCGACGATATGTTGAACCGGGCGGGGCTCTTGTGTCTGGCCGAAGTGCATCCGCAGCACTTATCGGGCGGGCAACGACAGCGGCTCTCGGTGCTCCTCGCCGTCGCCGGAAGACCGGCATTTCTCCTGCTGGACGAACCTACGAATGCACAGGATGTGACTGGCACAGCACAGATTCGTGCGCTGTTAGCAGGAAATGCTCAGGATCGCGTCGCCGTCATCGCGACGCATGATGCGGGCTCCTTCCGCGGCATCGCCACTCATCACATCGAGCTACAAACCGGAATCGTCAAAGGGGTCTGGCAGATATGACCCGCTTCAACTCCCGCAGGTGGGTTCCGCATCCGCTGATTATCGTATTGCTCACCGTTCCCGCACAGCTCGCGGTATTGCTCGCCCAACGGCCCTGGTTCAGTATTACAGTGCTGGCGTGCTGTCTCTTGGTGACAGTGGTGACGAAACCCCGCTTTGCCGCTGTCTTTATCGCGGCGGCTGGCGCGCTATCCCTGGTTCTTTGGGTCGGGATGGGCCTGTGGCTGCCTCTAGAGGCCGCGACGAACGGGGCGTTGCGTATCGTTGCACTCAGCGCCCTACTCGTGGTGCCGTTTTTCTATGTGAACTGGCCGGTGCTGGCAGACTCGTTGATTGATCGGTTCCGTGTTTCCTATCGGGTCATGGACACCGTGCTACTCGGGGAACGTTTCACTATGCTCATGCGAGCTGACCTGCGCACCGCCCGCAGGATGGCTCGACTACGTGCCCGCGGGAGCATTCGTGGACAGACGCGATTATTACTGCGGACGACGCTGCCAGTTCTCGTGGCAAGTTTCCGGCATAGCGATGAGCTCGCTCTCGCCCTGGACACTCGTGGTTTCGGTGCCCATCCGAAACGCACGGTCCACCAGAGTCGACCGCTCCGAGCGTTCGAGCTGGCTATTCTCATCGCAGTATGGGTATGCAGCATTTTCATTGCCGTATTCCTCGAAAGAATGTAGAGGTGCCTGACAGGCAGCTTGCCCCCTGATCAATTCCAGGCAGCTTCGTATTGTTAATTCACCAGTTTGACGCCAGAGCCGCCCTCCCGGTGCAGACCGGGCCCGATCCCGACGCTACTGAACTGCGGTAATGAGGCTCTTCTCGAACGAGGGTGTAGTCCGTTGAGCGCGTCGCTGTCCGTGTAGGAGTCGAGGTCTCCCTGAAGATGGAAGTTCCTACACTGCCCATCCGGAAGACCTCGACATGTCCCACCCTACTTTTGATGCGCCCTGCCTGACCACGTTCTGCCGCCTCGACGAGCTCGGTCTCCAAGCCGTCGGACAACACCTGGAACCCGACCGAGCGATGCTCCAATGCCGAGTCGTTGAACCAGACCAGTGGTGCCAGCACTGCGGATGTGAGGGGACGCCACGGGACACGGTGGTGCGCAGGCTCGCGCACGAACCCTTCGGACACCGACCCACGACGCTGCTGATCCGCGTGCGTCGTTACAAGTGCTCAGGATGCGGCCGGGTGTGGCGCCAGGACACGACCGCAGCGGCGCCGCCGCGGGCGAAGATCTCCCGCGGCGGTCTGCGATGGGGACTGGAAGGACTCGTGGTGGACCATCTGTCCATCTCCCGCGTCGCGGCAGGACTGGCCGTGTCATGGTCGGCCGCGAACGACGCGATCCTCGCTGAAGGCACACGACAACTGATCGATGACCCCCACCGCTTCGACGGTGTCACCACGATCGGTGGCGACGAGCACGTGTGGCGCCACACGAAGCGTGGCGACAAGTACGTGACCGTGATCATCGATCTGACCCCGGTGCGTGAGAAGGCCGGACCTGCCCGGCTGCTGGACATGGTCGAAGGCCGCTCCAAAGCAGTCTTCAAGCGGTGGCTGGCTGCACGCCCGCAGCAGTGGCAGAACGGGATCGAGGTCGTTGCGATGGACGGATTCACTGGGTTCAAGACCGCCGCCGCCGAAGAGCTTCCCGACGCTGCTCCGATCATGGATCCATTCCATGTGATCCGGCTTACCGGGGACGCGCTGGAGAACTGTCGGCGCCGTGTTCAGCGCGATGTGTTCGGTCGTCGGGGTAGGACTGGTGATCCGCTCTACCGGGTCCGCCGGACTCTGCTGACAGGAGCGGGTCTTCTCACCGAGAAGCAGCATGCGCGACTCGAGGAGGTGTTCGCCGACCAGCGCCATGTCGAGGTTGAAGCGACCTGGGGTGTGTATCAGGACATGATCACCGCGTATCGGGAGACGGACCGCGGGCTGGGGAGGTTCTTCCTGCAGCACACGATCGACCGGATCTCCACGGGGGTGCCCGTGCAGCTGGTCGAGGTCCGCAAGCTCGCTCGTACGCTCAAGCAACGAGCCGCTGACGTCCTCGGCTATTTCGATCGGCCCGGGACCAGCAACGGCCCGACGGAGGCGATCAATGGCCGACTCGAGCATCTGCGCGGGATCGCGCTTGGGTTCCGGAACCTGAGGCACTACATCGACAGGAGTCTGCTCGAAGCCGGCGGTTTCAGACCTCGACTACACCCTCGTTCGTGAAGAGCCTGATTCCCACGTGCTCATCGGGGAAACCGAAGAGGTCGCGGCCGATAGCAGTCACCCACTCGGGGATCGTGGCATCGCCTGCGGTCTGAACGAGCGCTGATCCTGCGGTGATGTCGGGAGCGAGGGTGATACGGCTTCGCTTGGCGAGCCCGCGGCTGGCGGTGACGCTATCCGTTACATCGGGCCAATCGAGCCGTAAGGAGAACGTGTCGGTTTGAAGCGCCTTGTTTTCCAGGACCGAGCCGGTGAGTGTGCGCATGCCGAGGATAAAGTGCAGGATCTCGATGATGGACGACTTGCCTGCGCCGTTTCGGCTGTCGGTTCCGCTGGATCGCTCAGTCTTGTCGGCGATCAGGATGTTGCGTCCGGGCTTGAACTCGATCGTCTTGAATCGTGCGTCGCTGGATATAAGTTGACGGAGCATCAGCTCACCCGCTTCCGGTAGAGACTGCCGTCTTCATAGTGAATCGTCCCGAGCGCGAACAGCGTGTCGAGCGCGAGCACGAACCAAGAAAACGGCAGCACCGCATCATTGGCATGCCGTGCCCGCCATGTCTTCAGCCCCACCCATGCCTGGCTGACAGTCATCGGCTCGGTGAGGATCAGGGAGATTTGGGCTCCGATGGTCAGCAGTGCACGCTGCGGGGCGATGCCCTTCGTCGGGGTGATCACGGTGCGCTCACCTGGAGGTTCGGCTCCCATCCAGCCGGGGCGTTTTCGAAGATGTCGCAGCTCTCGAAGAAGTAGGCCAAGATCGCCGTTTGTGCCCGGTAGCTCGGCGCGGAAGGCAGCCGGTTGCCGGCGAGGAACTCCCTTAGCCGCAGCAGCGCGTCCTCGGGCTCGAGACCATCGTTGACCGCCTCGAGGTATTCGGCGTGAAACCTCGCGGCGACGTCGTCGCGTTCTGTAATGTCGATGCGGCGCTGATAGTAGTCGGCGATCATAGCTGAGTGACGCAAGCCGTCACGAATCTCGGCCTGGCTTTCCTCGGAGAGTTCGCTGTAGCGCAGCTTGTGGACTGATACGTTCTCGATCGACGCCTGCAGGATATCGGAGAGCCGCTGGGCCGCGAGGTCGGCGAGGAGCTCTTCCATCTCCTGCAGACCAACAGCGACGGTGTGCTGCATCGGAAGCTGACTCTTCAGCAACACCTCGACATCCTGGCTGTCCTGTTGGCCGAGCAAGTCACGAAAATGGCGCATCCCCATGACCTCGAAGGAGATGTTGGAATGCGAGGACCTTGCGTGAGCAAGTGCGGTCGAGATCTCAGGGTGCACCCCTCGCACGTCGTTGTGGACGAACACGAACGTCGTGAATTGCCCTGAGCGCTTCTTGACCGCTCCGTCGAGGTCGGAGTTGAACTTGCGGACCGTTGCAGCGGCGTCGACAGTCTCAGGGGCATAGCAGGCGTATAGCTTGCCATCGTGCAGATCCAGGCCGTCGCTGGCTTGATCGCCCAGGTTGCCGTGCGTGCGCACATCGACAAAACCCGGCACGCACAGTGACATCACATCGTGGAAGAACGACTGAAATGCGTTCCCGTGCAGTTCATGCAGGTGCCCCCAGAGTACGCCGCGCATCGAAAGGCGCTCGTAAAAATCCACGCCGAGCTCCTTCCTCGATCCGATCCGGCTAGCTAGAGGCTACGGGATAGCGACGCCGAAACCGGGCAGGACGCAGATGCAGGTCGGCCACGAGCACGTCGCGGACGGGTTGCCGTAGTCACAGACTATCGGCGACATCGGAGAAGGCGCCGGTCAAGGCGCCTCGGCGACAGCGTGGGCTGCGGCATCCGATCGGATATCGACCCTTTCATCGCTGATTGCCGATCGTGTGAGGGAGAAATCAGGCACTGGAAATCAGCGAAGCGCAGGCACCTCGGGGAGCTCGGACTCGGCCCGCTGGGACTGACTCTCGCCTGGCGTCGACGCTGGGGCTGTGTGGGCTCGGTTCCGTCGGTATGGCCCGTACCTGCTGGGTGACACTGTTCGTCGCACACGAAGGCGGACAGGCCCCGAACAGCAAGGAGCCCCCGCCATGCCTGACCCCACACCGTCGCCCGCCCCGCGCCTGGCCGAAATTCCCGCGCCCGTCTTCGCCGACGAGCGGGCGACGCTCTACCTCGGTGACACCGTTGAGCTTCTCCCGCTCCTGCCCGAGGCCAGCATCGACGCCCTGGTGACCGACCCGCCGTATGGGCTGAGCTTCAACGGGCAAGCCTGGGACGACGCTTCCGGGTTCCGCGAGTCCCTCCCGCACATCGACATGACTGGGATGAGTGCGCCGGAGGTATTCGAGACCTGGTGCACGGCCTGGGCTGCAGGAGCATTGCACGCACTCAAGCCGGGCGCGTATGTTGCAGCATTCGGTGGTGCACGCACCTGGCATCGCATGGTGCGCGGGATCGAGAATGCAGGGTTCGAGATCCGCGACCAGATCGCATGGCTGCACACAACCGGGATGCCCAAGAGCTTGGACCTCTCGCACACGATCGACAAGCACCACGGCATGCAGCGCGCCGACCGGGTCGTGCAGGCCACGGATCACGACGGGGTGCTCGGCGCAACGCGCACGGTACTGTCGAAAGGCACACCGGTCACCGAGGACGCGACACGGTGGGAAGGGTGGGGCACGGCATTGCGGCCTGCGTTCGAGCCGATCATCATCGCCCGCAAACCACCCGAAGGAAGCGTCGTCCGAAACGTCCTCAGTCACGGTGTCGGCGGGCTCAACATCGACGGCGCCGGGTTCGCTGACGGCCGGTGGCCGACGAACGTCGCATTCGATGCCAGTCAAGCGGATGCGTTGGATGTGTTGACGGGGACATGGCAAAGCGAGTCGCTATCGAGGAAGTTCCCGATCTTCCGCTTCGACCGAAAGCCCTCCGCCGCTGAGCGTCCTCGGGCATTCGGGGTGTCGCACTCAACGGTAAAACCACTGGCGCTGATGCGCTGGCTGGTCACGCTCGTCACCCCACCGCGTGGCATGGTGCTGGAGCCATTTGCCGGATCCGGCACCACGGTGGAGGCCGCAGCTGGAGCGGGGTTTTGTGTGGTCGCGGTAGAGAAGGATGCAGCGTACGTGCCTCTGGTCCGCTCCCGTCTGGACAGGTCTTCTCGAGCGTGACCGTTGAGTGCCTACCGGGGACCGCCAGCAGCGGTTTGGGGTATATCAGGGCTGTCCGCCACGGAGGCATAACGTCGAGTCCGCCGGCCTCTTGCTGAGAGTGTGAGTGTTCCGTGGCGTTGTTTGGCGGTGGCATCGACCGAAGCGCCCTCGGTCTGATGCCGCTTCCTTTGGGACTCCGCACCGCGCAGCGTCGGCAGGTCAGCGCCACAGGATCGGTGACTGGTACCGATGTCCTGAAACGGTCGTGCTCGTCGCCACCGGCGTCAGCGTTGACGGGTGCCACGAGGTTCTCGGCTGCCAGTCGACGGTGTGGCGTGATGAGTGTTCTGGATGTCGTCGTCGAGTACGCGGCCGATGTTCCATACGACCACCGTGAGTCCGAGTGCGGACAGCACTCCGGCGCCGAGTATGACTGGGACGAATCCGAAGGTGCCCGCGAGTGCGAGGCCGGAGCCGCCGGAGATGACCATGAGGAGTGACGTGATGGTGGTGAAGAGGGTGAAGTCGGTGCCGGCGCTTTCGGGGCGGGTGAGGTCCATCGAGATCGTGTAGATGATCGCGAAGGCGGCGGCGAATGCGGCGTTCGACAGTGCCACGACCAGCAGCACGAGCCATGGCCAGATCGCACCGAGTGCGATCGGCAGGGTGCCGAAGGTGGCGAGCACCTGTAGTCCGCCCAGCCACAGTAGGGCGGGTCGTCTGCCGATCCGGGCGATGTATGCGCCGGCGAGGATGCCGGCTGCGACGCCGGTGAGGCTGCCGCCGATCACGACGTACAGGCCGATCGTGGCCTCGTCCCAGCCGTCGGTGACGAGCATGGGGCGTACGAGGTTGTAGGCGACGGTGAACCCCGCGCTGTATGCGGGGATGAGTGCGAGGCTCCACCATCGCACGCGCCGGTCGCCGAAGAACCGGGCGATCACCCGCAGCGTGATGCGGGGGGCGGGTACGTCGCGTTCATCGGCCTCCTCGCGCCAGCGGAGCACGAAGGGGAGCGCGACGAGCGTGCATGCGGCGAGGCAGAGCGCGGCGATCTGCCATCCCGCCGCCTGGTAGACGACGAGCACGACGCCACCGCCGACGACCTGTGCCACTGACGATCCCGCCGATTGGAAGCCGTTGCCCAGGCCGCGCTCGTCTGGCCGGAGGAGTCTCGTCGCGGCGGCGTCGGCGGCGACGTCTTGGGTGGCGGCGACGACGAAGATCACCGCGAAGAGCACGAGCAGGGTCATGAACTGGGTGGCCGGGTCGAACAGGGCGAGCGAGGCGCATCCTATGGCGAGCAGCGACTGCGTGAGCAGGAGCCAGCCGCGATAGTGTCCGAGCCGTCGTGACCCGAACCGGTCGACGACCGGCGCCCACAGGAACTTGAGCGTGAGTAGTGTTGCGATGCCCGCTGCGGCCCCGATGAGCGCGAGTGGCACGCCACGGGCCTGCGCGATGGTCAGGAACGCGTAGGTGAAGAAGCCCAGGCTCAGGTTCTGGGTGCAGTAGAGCGCGGCGACGAGTGCGATCCTCCCGCGACGGGACTGGCCACCGGGAAGCGGGGGGCGGCTGGTGGTCATGATGCTCCTTGCTGGGCGGCGAGATCCGCGTAGGCCGGGCAGTCGCCCAGCAGTTCGGTGTGGGTGCCGATGCCGGCGATGCGGCCGTGTTCGACGACGACGATGCGGTCGGCGGCGGCGATGGTGGTCAGGCGGTGCGCGATGACGAGCACGGTGCGGCCGGCCACGAGCGAGGACAGTGCTCGCTGGATGCGGTCTTCGGTGCCGGGGTCGACTGCGGCGACGGCCTCGTCGAGGATGAGCACCGGCGCGTCCTTCAGCAGGGCTCGGGCGATCGCGAGCCGTTGGCGTTGTCCGCCGGACAGGTCGGTGCCGCCGTCGTGCAGCACGGTGTCGAGGCCGTGGGGCAGCGCCCGGACGACGTCGTCGCACTGCGCGGCCTCGAGCGCGGCCCACAGCTCGTCGTCGGTGGCGTGCGGGTGTCCGAGTGCGAGGTTGTGGCGCACGGTGTCGTCGAAGAGGTAGACGTCCTGGTGCACGACCGCCACCTGTGCCATGACGCGGTCGCTGCCGAGTTCGGTGACCGGTACGCCGCCGAGCAGCACGTGCCCCGATGGGACGTCCCACAGTCGTGCGGCCAGGTGGGCGATGGTCGACTTGCCCGAGCCCGACGGTCCGACGAGTGCGGTGATCTGCCCAGGCTCGGCTCGGAACGATACACCGGTGAGGACCGGTTGCGATGCGCCGTCGTATGTGAAGGAGACGTCACGGAACTCGACCGACCCGTCGGCAGGTTCGATGGGTCGTTCGGGTTCACTGAGCACGGGTGCGTCCCAGATCTCGCCGATCTTGGCGGCGATCTGCTGCTGGTTGCGCCGGTAGCCGGCGAGCATCATGAGTTCTTGGATGGGCTGGTAGATCGTCAGCGACAGGAACAGGAAGGCCAGCAGGGTGACGGCAGGCACCGCCCCAGTGGCGTACAGACCTGCCCCGACAACGATGAGCACCACTTGCCCGGACTCGACCGCGATCGAGCCGAGCGCCGTCGCGGGCGTGGCCCGTACCGACATGGCCGTGCTCGCCTCGGAGAGTCGCGAGATCGCGGTGTCATAGCGGGCTGCCATCGCCGACCCAGGGTTCCCACGCAGCACAGCGGCGCCGCGGGCCTGGTCGAGCAGTGCGACGGTGGCCTCCTGCCTCGCGGCGTAGAGGTCGGCGAAGGCCCGGTGGTGAATGCGATCGCTCCACACCGTCAGCAGCCAGAACAACGGCAGGCCGATGAGCGCCGCGAGGGCGAGCCGCCAGTCGATGACGAGCAGGATGATCATCGCGTAGACGGGCTGCACGAGCCCGCCGACGATCTGCTGCGGGACGTTCTGGAAGTCGATCATCGCCGTGTCGTTGCCGACGAGCGTGGCGATCCTGCCGTTGTCGACGCGACCGAAGAACCCCAGCGGAACCCGCCGGAGACGTTCGAGCACCGACAGCTGCAGATCGGCCTTGGAGCGGGCCGACAACCGCCACACCAGCGCGTTGGACCAGACGGAGGCGAGCAGACGCAACACCAGCATGCCGGCAAGCAGCGCCGTGACGGTCCAGACCAGTGACGCATCGAGGCCGCCGGCCCAGCCCTCGCCGATGGCGGCCATGACGATCACGAAGACCGCGATGAGCGGCGCCCCGCGCACGAGCGATTCCGCGACGAGTCGCACGAACCCGCGGCGCCACAGCGTCTGCCAGCTCCGCCCGTACAGGGCACGCCACTGCCTGGCGAAGCCGAGCCCGCCGATGTGCGCTCGCACGACGGAACGCGCAGCCTGCCCCCACTCGTCCGCGGCGCTGTCCGGGAGGTTCTCAGCGACATTCGTAGCGGGTGCCGGCGCGGGTACCGGTGCGGTCGATGCCTCGAGCCGCCAGCCCTCGGCGTCCCGGTAGGAGTGCCAGAGCTCCCGATACGGGGTACACGTCTCGAGCAACCCCTCGTGGTCGCCGGTCGCGGCGACCACACCCTGGTCGAGATAGGCGATCTGGGCGCTGTGCTGGATAGTGGAGAGCCGGTGGGCGATCGCGATCACGGTACGTCCCGCTATGACTTCATCGAGAGCGTCGAGTGTGTTGCGTTCGGTGGTGGCGTCCAGCGATGCGGTGATCTCGTCGAGTACGAGGATGCGCGCGTCCTTGAGGATGGCCCGGGCGATCGCGATGCGCTGCCGTTCGCCGCCGGAAAGCACCCCGCCGCCGGCGGGCAGTTCGGTGGCCCACCCCTCGGGTAGTGCGGCCGCGACGTCGCCGAGCTGGGCGCGTTCCGCGGCGGCGACCACCTCGGCCTCGGTCGCGGCCGGTCTGGCGATGCGGATGTTCTCCAGCAGCGACGCGGCGAAGACATACTCGTCCTGCTGGATGAACGCCACGAGCCCCGCGAGCGACTCGGTGGGGATCTGCCGCACATCGACCCCGCCGATGCGCACCGCACCGGAATCGACGTCGGAGAACCTCGCCACGAGCTTGGCGAGCGTCGATTTACCGCTACCGGTCCGGCCGACGAGCGCGAGTGTTTCCCTTTCCCGTGCGATCAGGCTGATGCCGTCGAGCACCAGTGCGTCCTCGCGGTAGGCGAATCGCACGTCGTCGAACTCGACGTCGAAACGCTCGGGGACGACGGGCTCGGCCGGTGCGGGCAGCGGGTCCTCGGCGAGGATCTCGGTGATCGTCCCCGCCGCCAGCTGGATCCTGACGAGGATCGTCGCCAGCGTGCCGACGAGGCCCATGACGGGCGTGAGATACCCGAGCGCCAGCAGCAGGAACAGCACGAGCGTCGGCAGATCCAGCTCGCCCGAAGCGAAGCGCAGGCCTGCGACGGGGATGAGCAGCGCGACCGTGAGCCCCGTGGCCACGGTCATCGCCGCCACCAGCCACCTCACCGGCCCGGCCGTCGCCACCGTCTGCAGACGCGCGGCCTCGATGACGGCCGTGCGCGCCTGGTCGTAGCCGGTGTCCGGCCGCAGGTACCCGCGGATGACCTTAATGCCCTGCAGATACCCCATGACAGCCCGGCTGAGCGTAGTCGAGTGCTCGGCGAGAGCGGCATTGTTGCGCTGCGCGAGCCTCATACCGATCGCCGAAACGACGACGAGCAGCACGAGCGAGGCGAGTGCCACCAGCGCGAGCCTCCAGTCGACGACGAACAATGCGATCGTCGTCGCCACAGGCACCGCCGCTGCGGCGGCGCCGTCGGGAACGCCATGCGCGAGCGCCTCCTCGAGCTGCTCGACGTCGTCGTGCAGCACCTTCTTCAGCTCACCCGTCGACCTCGCCTGCACCCGCCCGAGCGGCAGCACCTGCAGCTTCGCAGCGATGGCACGCCGCAGGTCGCCGAGGATCCGGTACGCGGCGACATGCCCGACGTGGGTAGACAGCCCGTTCGCGATCGCCCACGACCAGCGCGACCGCCGTCCACCACGCGATCCAGCCAACCGCTGCGGTATCCGCAGACGGCCCAGCGAATAGCGCCACCGTCACCGCATACACCGCGAGATACGGCGCCAGCGAGCACCCGGTACCGACGACGGCGAGCACGGCAGAGCCCACGAGACCGAAACGGTGCCCGGCCACGATCGCACCGAGGGTGGTGGGTTCCGCACCGGGCCGGGCACCTGCCTCGCCAGCTCCAGACATCAGGGCATTAGCTCGAGTAAGGGTCACCTAAGTGAGGCTAGAAGCAGCAAGCGCGAAAATCAATAGTCATGTATTTATTGTTCTCGCCAAGCTAGGATCGTGGTGTGTCCACTGAGCGCCGTAGCGACCGGGGGAGAGGGCGCCCCCGTCAGGGTGAGATCGTCCTGAGTCGCGACCTCATCGTCGAGACCGCGCTCGCGATCGCAGGTGCAGAAGGCTTCGCCGCGCTCTCCATGCACAGACTCGCTCGCCAGCTCGACGTGACCCCGAGAGCGCTCTACAACCATGTCGCAGACCGGCAGGAAGTGATCGATCTCGCCGCCGCGCGCATGCTGCAGCACACGCCCATGCCGGCCTTCGACCATCCGGATTGGCGCGACGCGCTCCGCGATGCCTACGACAAAGCCCGCCAGGCCTACCGGGCCTACCCGCGCGCCACCCTGATCTCACTGGACGAGACCGTCAGTGCCACGTCGGTCGACCCGCACCGGGTGATCCTTGCCGAACGCCTCCTACAGTTCTTGGTCGACCTCGGGTTGACACTGCCCCAGGCGCTCGTGATACGCAGCGGGTTCCTCTTCGACGTGTTCGCCTTCACGCTGCTGATCGACTACCGCTACGACCGCGGCGACGACGAACTGCGCCGGATGATGAGCCAACCAGTGCCCGAAGCCTGGCTGGACTCCCTCCCCGACGTCGTTGCACCACGGTCACGAGAAGCGTCCGACCTTGACCCCCGCACCAGCGATGAGATGTTCGCCGAGACCATCGCCATGCGAATCGCCACCATCGAGCACCTGCTCGAATGAACCAGGCGCTGCGCCATGTGCCGCAAGCACCCGGGTAGCCCAGCTGTCGACCCCGTCCTTCGGCGTCGATGACGCCGTCCCTTGATTTCGGTAGTCCACTCTCATAATCTGTTGAGGTGAGCCTTACCTCAGAAAGCGGTGTCCGTGCGGCAGGTCGCGCGCGTCGGCCGGGGCGTCCACCCACGATCGATGCGGCGGCCATCGGCGGCGCGGTCGTGACGGTCGGTTTCCGGGAGGTGACGTTCGCTTCGGTGGCGGACCGGCTGGGTGTCGGGCAGGCGACGGTGTATCGGCACGCGGCCAATCGTGACGAGCTGGTGCGTCTCGGGTTGGAAGAGGCGGTGTCTGGTTTCGCCTGGCCGGATCTTACGGGCCGGTGGGACTCATTGCTGCGGCGATGGGCGGTGGCGTCCTGGCGGGCGTGGGAAAAGCATCCCGGTGCGGTGTTCGCGATCTCGCGTGGAGTGATCCCGCCATCGATAGTGGGACTCGCCGACCGGATAGGCGGAGCGCTCGTGGAGCGGGGGTTCATCGCCGCGGATGCCGTGCTCGCCGTCGACCTCGTCTTCGACCTCGCGGCGGACAACCGTCGCGGTGTCGAGGCGCTCGACACCATTCGCGAGCCAGGTGAGACGGCCGCTCGAGGCGGAGTGGAACACGGATGGCGCACAGCCCCTGTGTCACCGGGACCGGAAGGGCAGCACGAGGTGCGGGCGGAGATGGTGCGGGCGATCCGGGTGGAACCGGTCGAGTGGTTCGAACGGAAACTGGGCGTCGTCCTCGCGGGCATCGCACAGGAACTCGCACCCCGACAGGAGGAAACGCCATGACGACCGTTGAGCAGTCTCCGGCGCACACGAGCACGGCCGCATCGTTCAACGCGGAACCAACCTGGCTGCCGGCGGCCCGCTATACCGGCTTCTGGGCCGAACACAGCCGCGCTGCCGGATGGCGCCTCGAACCCACCGCCACACCACACGGACAGGAATCACACTGATGGCCAACTGGCAGCGCGGCGTGATGCGCCTGATGCGCATTCCCAACCACGCGGTCACCGTCACCGTGATCCACGACTACACCCCGTGCTACCGGCGCATCACCTTCACCGCGCCAGACCTCGTCAACCAGCTGGAGGTGTTCCCCACGCTCTGGCTACGCCTGTGGGTGCCGCACCCTGCGAAAGGCGAGGGGCACCTCAGCCAGCGCGGATACACCTTCGTCGACATCCGGCCAGACGAGGGCACGTTCGCTCTCGACTTCATCCTGCACGAACAACCCGGCCCCGCCGGAGACTGGGCAAAGAACGCCGCCATCGGCCAGAGGCTCGACGTCGCACTGACCCCAGCCAGAATCAGCCTGCCCGAGAAAGCAACCGAGGTCATCCTCGCCGGCGACACCACCGCCCTGCCCGCGATCAACACCTGGATCGACGCCATCCCCACCCACCTGCCCGTATCAGTGGCGATCGAAGACGATCACGACGACCTCGCCGGCCTGCCCTGTGCAGCGCGAGAGAACGTGACCTGGACCTGGGTGGGGCCAGAGGCGACGCGCGGTGCCGCGCTCGCGGCGCATCTGACGGGTTCCGAGCACGCCCGGCCGGGCCTGTACGCGTGGGCGGCGGGAGAGAAGACCCTGATCAAACATGTCCGTTCGGTGTTCCGCGACCACCTCCAGCTGGACCGGTCCTCGCAGTTCACCCAGTTCTACTGGATCCACGGCAAAGCCACCGGCTGACCCCGACTCTCCACTCGTCCACCCCCGCTCTTGGAAAGCCCAGGTCATGAACCGTTCTCCGTCCACCGTGCCCGTGCCGGTCCAGCACTCGCCGCAGATCCCGCTCGTCCTGTCTGCGGTGCTGATCGTGTTCCTGGGGCAGATGACCCTCAACCCGGTCATCGCCCCGCTCGCCCGCGAGGTCGGATTGGCCGAATGGCAGGTCGGGGTGACCATCAGCACCGCCGCGATCATGGTCGTCACCACCAGCCAGCTGTGGGGACGCCGATCCCAGTCCTGGGGACGCAAACCTGTCCTCGTCGGCGCGCTCACCCTCGCCGCCGTCTCGATGATCCTGTTCACGATCGTCGCGCAGCTCGGGATGACCGGCCTGATCGGCGGGACCGTGCTGTTCGTGTTGTTCGTGCTGCTGCGCGGCATCGCGTTCGGCACCGCGATCGCGGCCGTCCCTCCGACCGCGCAGGCCTACATCGCCGACGTCACCATCGACGAACGCACCCGTGTGAAAGGGATGGCCGGCGTCGGCGCCGTGCAAGGCATCGCGATGGTCGGCGGCGCCATCATTGGCGGAGCGCTGTCCGCGTTCGGTCTGATGACCTCCCTCGCGGCCGTTCCTGTCCTTCTCATCGCCGGGCTGAGCATCGTCGGATTCCGGTTGCGCCGCGAGCCGCGCACCACACTCATCGACGACCCCGCCCGGATCCGCCCCACCGACCCGCGCGTCTGGCCGTTCCTGCTGGCCGGGTTCGGCATGTTCACCGCCCTCGGGTTCATCCAGGTCATCACCGGATTCATCGTCCAGGACCGCCTCGGCCTCGACGCCTCCGCCACCGGACTGGTCACCGGCGCAGCGCTCCTGGCCGCCGGCGTCGGCATGGTCCTCGCTCAAGCCGTCATCGTCCCGCGCCTGGGATGGGGACCACCCGCGCTGTTGCGCACCGGCAGCGCCACCGCCCTGATCGGGTTCGTCGTCTTGATCCCCGACCTGGGCATGGCCTCGATCCTCGCCGCGATGCTGCTGATCGGTCTCGGGCTCGGCATCGCCATGCCTGGCTACACCGCAGGGCCCTCCCTGCTCATGGAACGCCATGAACAAGGCGGACTGGCCGGACTCATCGGCGCCACCAACGGCCTCACCTTCGTCATCGCACCCACCGCGGGCACCGCCCTCTACAGCGCCTGGGCACCCCTCCCCGTGATCGTCGCCGCCATCATCATGGCCGCCGTCACCACCTTCGTCC
Source organism: Agrococcus casei LMG 22410 (assembly GCF_900163565.1). Classification (GTDB taxonomy): domain Bacteria; phylum Actinomycetota; class Actinomycetes; order Actinomycetales; family Microbacteriaceae; genus Agrococcus; species Agrococcus casei. The sequence goes on along the minus strand of NZ_FUHU01000028.1, from coordinate 2,443 downwards.
TCACTCACCCGCGCTTCACACGACCCTCACGGCCGAACCATCCCGACGAGAGCTCGGCACCATCGCGGTAACAGGCCCCGCCGGTGCCTGCCGCCATGGCTGCCGAGTCCAGGTCAGACGCCACTCGTTCCTCGGTGCGCGCGGGCCGCACTGATGAACGACGGGGCTGATCGAAACGAATGCTGACCGGTTCATCACGAAGATCGATCCTGCGACCGCGGAGTTCGCCGGTGAGAAGCAGCTCGCGGACACGCCCCTACGCTGGTGCCGCCTCCCGGTGCCGGGCGAGGGTTCCTACCGCGAGGAGCAGTCCGCCGCAGGCGGTGATGATGATCCACCCGGGGAGGCTTGCTGCGGCGAATCGGTCGGGTGATACGCCCGCGATGAGGGTTCCGGCGAGGGCGATGCCGATCGCGGTGCCCAGTTGCCGGGCGGTGGAGGCGGTGCCTCCGGCGACTCCGGCGCGTTCGGGTGGCAGGCCGCTGACGGCGGTATTCGTGATAGGCGCGTTAGCGAACCCGATACCGGTGCCGATCAACAGGTACGCCATGAGCAGCGCGGGCACGTTCATCCCGCCGGTGAGGGTGATGAGGCAGAGTCCGCCGGCCAGGATGAGCGTGCCGGCGAGCAGCAGCGGGAGCCGGGGGCCGGTTCTGCCGACCAGGAATCCGGACACGGGTGCGAAGACGGTCGCGCCGAAGGCCATCGGCAGGGTCGCGGCTCCTGCCGCGAGAGGTGCCCACCCCTGCGCGTCTTGGAGGAACAGGGTGGTCATCAGTAGGGTCATGCTGAACGCGACGAACACCGCGACGGCCCCGAGGATCGCCCCGGTGAAACTGGGCACCCGGAACAGGCCGGGATCGATGAGCGGCTCGCGCCGCCGCGACTCCACCCAGACGAACACCCAGACCAGCACCGCCAGCACCCCGAAGCCGGCGAGCACGACCGGAGAGGTCCAGCCGAGTCCGGGCGCTTCGATCAGCAACGCCACGGCAAGCCCCAGCACGACGATGAGAAGGAGCTGTCCAGGTAGATCGATACGGCGGATGCGTCGCCCACGCGATTCCGGCACCAGGGCGGCGACGAGCACGAGCGCGAGGAGGACGACGGGGGCGTTGACCCAGAACACGGCCCGCCAGTCGAACGCGGTGATCAGCGCACCCCCCACCACCGGGCCTGCGGCCATGCTCAGCCCGAACATCGCTCCCCACACTCCGATCGCCTGGGCGCGCTCTTTCGGGTCGGGCATCGCATTGACCACGATCGCGAGCGCTACCGGGGGGAGCATCGACGCCCCGATCCCCTGGAGCGCCCGGCCGGCGATCAGGACCGGGAGGTCCCCGGCTGCCGCGCACAGCAGCGACGCTGCCCCGAAGACCACGAGCCCGGTCTGGAAGACCCGGCGTCGCCCGAACCGGTCGGCCAGCGCACCGGAGGTGATCAACAGGCTCGCGAACACGACCGTGTACGCATCGACCACCCACGACAAGCTGCCCGGCTCCGCACCCAGGCCCGCACCGATGTGCGAGAGCCCGACCGTCACGATCGTGGTGTCCAGCCCTACCAGGAACAACGCCGACGCGCAGATCACCAACACCAGCCACCGGCGCCGCACGCTCAAACCGGGAGCTTCGTCCACGATGGTCTCAACCACAGCAGCACCACGCCCTTCACTCTGGTGACGAATTTGTCTTCGTCGATCCTCCAGCGGCGCGGGCACTACCCCCTAGTAGGTTTGCGGAATCTGCAAAACTAGGAGAGTGGAAACGACTCCCGGTGCGGATGTTGCCGCGATCCTCGACGCGATCGGGCCGCGCCTGCGCGCGCTCCGGCAGTCCCGAGAACTGACACTCGCCGAGGCGGCGGACGCCTCGGGACTGTCCATCAGTATCCTGTCGCGGGTGGAGACCGGTCGCCGTCAACCCACACTCGACGTGCTCATACCGCTCGCACGCACCTACCAGGTGGCACTGGATCAACTCGTCGCCGCACCGGCAACGGGCGACCCGAGAGTGCACCTGGAGCCCCATCGTCATTCCCGCGGTGGCATCGTCGTGCCCCTGACCCGCTACCCGACACGGGTGCAGGCGTTCAAACACGTCGTCGGACCACGCACACCCCACCTCGTCTCACACGAGGGCCACGCCTGGCTCTACGTCCTCGCCGGCACACTCCGACTGATCGTGGGCGACGACGAACTCGAGCTGCATCCGGGAGAGACCGCGGAGTTCGACGCCGCCGTGCCGCACTGGTTCGGCCCTGCAAACGACACCGCCGCAGAGATCTTGCACCTATTCGGCCCCCACGGCCACCGCGCCATCTCCCGACTCGACCACCAAGAAGCATGACCGCAACGCCCCACGCCGACACGATGGGGATAGGAGCTCTTGGGCTGTGTCAAGTTTTGTAGACGGTCTCTTTGTGGATCAGGCCGCGGTTGCGG
>NZ_FUHU01000019.1 GCF_900163565.1 Agrococcus casei LMG 22410 | reverse complement strand
TTGGGCTGACCCCGTTCGGTAGGTCCGGTGGTTGTGTGAGTCGTCCTGTTGCCCGGGGGTCCGGGCAGGGAGACTGGTCAGATCATGACGAACAGCAGGAAGCGTCACACTCCGGAGCAGGTCGTCCGTAAGCTCGGGCAGGCCGACAGGATGCTCGCGGGCGGGAGCGACATCGCCGGGGTGTGTCGAGAGCTCAGAGTGTCCGAGCAGACGTACTACCGGTGGCGGAACCAGTACGGCGGATTGAAGGCCGACGACGCGAAGCGGCTGAAGGAGCTCGAGAAGCAGAACGCCACGCTCAAGCGGCTGCTCGCCGAGGCAGAGCTCGAGAAGGCCGCGCTCAAGGAGCTGGCTGAGGGAAACTTCTAGGCCCGGGCAGGCGCCGCGCAGCCGTCGACCACCTCAAGCGCACGCTGCGGGTGAGCGAACGAATGGCGTGCCGTCTGGCCGGGCTGAGCAGGTCCGCATACCGTCGCCCGCTCCAGGGCGAGACGACAGCCGACCCGGACCTGGCGTTGCGGGACTGGCTGCGGGCGTATGCGAAGAAGCACCCGCGGTGGGGATACCGCAGGGCCTACCACGATGCCCGCGGCGAGGGGTGGGTCGTGAACCACAAGAAGATCCAACGGCTCTGGCGCGAGGAAGGGCTGCGCGTCCCGCAGCGGCGTCGCCGCAAACGCGTTGGGTCTTCGACCGTCGACGCCACGGCAGCGGTCGCACCGAACCTCGTGTGGGCGGTGGACTTCCAGTTCGACGCGGACGAGCAGGGCCGTCCGATCAAGATCTGCTCCATCGTCGACGAGCACACCCGCGAGTGCATCGGCGGGCTCGTCGAACGGTCGATCACCGCGGACCGGCTCACCGCCCACCTCGAGGACCTCGTCGCAGTCCGCGGCGCCCCCGCGGTGCTCCGATCCGACAACGGCCCCGAGTTCATCGGCGACGCGATGGCCCACTGGGCCGGCACCCGTACCGGCCTGTTCTACATCCCGCCCGGCTCGCCCTGGCACAACGGGTACGTCGAGTCGTTCAACAGCAGGCTCCGCGACGAGTGCCTGAACATCAACAGCTTCTACTCGCTGCTCCACGCCCAGGTCGTGATCGGCGACTGGAAGACCGAATACAACCACGACCGCCGGCATTCATCGCTCGGCTACCTCGCACCCGTCGACTACGCTCGGCAATGCACCCATCAATCGGAAACCGACGACTCGCACAGCGACCGGA
>NZ_FUHU01000037.1 GCF_900163565.1 Agrococcus casei LMG 22410 | reverse complement strand
CGTGAGAAGATGAACGAGCTTATTCACGGTGTTGCGCTGGCTCTCTGAATCCGCCACGCGTTCAGCGGGCGGATCGTGGGGTACTCCATCGACTCGAGGATGAAGTCTCGACTGGCCGTCCAAGCGCTCGAGAACGCGGTCGCCATGCGCGGCAACGTCGCCGGCTGCATCGTGCATTCGGACCGAGGATCTCAGTTCCGAAGCCGAAAAATACCGGCGCGCGCTCACCCGTCATCGCATGGTCGGAAGCATGGGCAGAGTCGGGTCAAGCGGAGACAACGCCGCCATGGAATCGTTCTTCGCGCTGCTGCAGAAGAACGTCCTCGACCGCCGCTCCTGGACCACTCGCGAGCAACTGCGCATCGCCATCGTCGCCTGGATCGAACGCACCTACCACCGCCGCCGACGCCAGGCCCGCCTGGGCCGTTTGACGCCCATCGAGTTCGAGACCATCATGAACACGACCGTCGCACTGGCGGCGTGACTACAACCTGTCACCTACTCGTGCAGCAGACCCGGTGTTGCCTCGATAGGTTTGGCTCGACGCTCGCGCGAGTCCGCCCAATCTGCAACTGCAAAAAGCCGGTTCCAGGCCTTGGTAGCAATTGTCTTGTTATCGAAATTTACGAGCATGCCATGCATAATCCCATTTCGATAAAGATCGATAATTTCAGTCGTATCCGTCTTGTAGAAGCCCTTTAGAAAAGAACCATGCGCATGGCTTAGACCAAGATGATGTCCAGCCACGCTGTCCCAGGCAACCATGTCTTCCTCTGAGCGAGCATGCAATCCTTGACGGATTGATGTGTCGAAGTCGTTCACGAAACCATCCATGACAGAAAGCAGGACGAGCACAGCGCTGTAGTGTCGGCCTTCGTGATAGTCAACCAGAGCCTTCCTCAGCAAAGGGATACGTGGTCGCATCGCATCGAAGCGGTGAAGGCGCCCGAGTGGAAACTCAATGCGGTTCTCGGAGTTGTAGTAAGCGATGAGTCGTAACTCAGCGGTCTCTGAATCTTTAGCGTTGGCCACTTCTTCCATCGCAGTCAGGTTGAGATCGCCCGTGAACACCCAGTTTCGTTCGCCAAGATGATCGTAAAATCTGTCCACGATCGAGACGATGCGGCGATGCTCGCGCTGAAGACCCTTCAGCTCCGTTCGTTGTTCCTTGGACAGGAGAAACCCCAGTAGCTTGAATGCTGTGATTTGTTTTTCCATCTCTTTGACTGATGGAAGGTCGCTTGCTGAACCGTAGGGCTTTTCGGGTGGGGAGCTTGGCATGGGCAAGACACTAACGCCGACCACTGACTTTGTGTCGACTTCATCGCCGAGTTAGACGGCTGAAGTGCAGGAAGCGATGATGAGTTCACTGGCCAAGCATTGCTCTCGTGCAGTCTCCGCGTAAGTAGATCTCGACGTGTGCGCTTGTCCATGTTGCGACCCCTGAGCCAAAGAAGTCTCGATCTTCTGTCCAGATCGGACAGTCAAGTGCGAGGGCAGCGGCGACTACCGGCCAATCCATCGGATCGCGAGAACCGATGCGAGCCAGGGCAGTGCTCCGTAGGGGAGTGATGACACTCTCGTCCACTGTCTCTACAACGGCTCGCAAACGATCAAGTGATTCAATCAGCGCTTCGGGGTCACGATCTCGTTTAGCGGCGATAGTGGGGAGGTGCCGCTCTGCTTCCTCGAATGCGAGTCCCGGTACGAAGAAAGCGACCTCCGCACCGTACTGCTCTATAAGTTCCCTCACGCGCTTGCCGAGCACGGCTCGAACAAGAATATTTGCATCGAGGACGATGCGCCGTGAGCTCATGTGCTCTGTTCTGCCTGACGGTCTTCTCGTCGCAAGGCATCGAACTCAGTCACGACCTCGTCCTCGCTCGTGCCCCACTCTTCGAGCAGCGCATTCGCCTTCTGTGCTGCCTCGGCGTACGCCGCAATGTCGGCCTTACGATCCCGATGCACCGGAATGAACAGACCAACCGTCTGCCCATGTCGAGTGATGGTCACAGGCTCGGTTTGGTCAATGAACTCTGCGAGACCTTGTCGGAACTCGCGAACTCCAACGGTGGTGCTCATCGCCCATCCCTTTTCGCTTTTGTGTAATGTTGTGTACACATTAACATCCTGAGTCTCGCGTGTCCAGAGCAGCGCGGCTGTGCCGCGTGGCTTCTCGCCGCCGCAGGCTGAGGGGGTGTGCCATATTTGTGCCGTAAATCTCGTGAGAAGCAACTGAAGCTAACTGACACTCACCGATCCAAACCGCGTGATTCTGCCGATCTGCCTATATATAAGGTAGCTAAAAACCCCTGATCAATCTGAAAATCGAAAGGTCACCGGATCGATGCCGGTCGGAGCCACTGAAACCCCTCCTAGCTTCTACATGGAGGGGTTTCTTCTTGTCTGCGGTGCGATTCTGCGGGGCCCGCGCCCGGTTTCGGCCGGCTCGCATTCACGAGAAACCGCAATGTCACCACAAACCGCAGATTCTGCGGCTTCTCGTGCACAACCGCCCAGATTGCGGCACCCCGTGACGCAGCCGTTGCTAACGCCCGTCCATACCAAAGGATATTCGCTTAGCCTTTGGTAAGCTTGCCCCATGACCAACGGCAGCCGCGCATCCGCACAGGCTTCCTGGCCCGCGATCGGCCACGAGGCACATACCTGGGTGCCCAGCGGCAGCGATGACCTGATCGCATCTCGTCGCGCTCGGCTGCAAGCTCGCGGTGACTACCAGGCCGCGGTGCCGCCGATCATCGAGGCTGAGTCGGTGCCGCTGTCACCGGCGACGGCCGCCATGGCAGATGACGCCAGCCAGGAGCTCGCCCGGTTCGATGCAGAAGCCGGATTGATCGCTGCACCATTCGCCGCGATTCTGCTGCGCACAGAGTCTGCTTCCAGTTCTGAGATCGAGAATCTCACCTCGAGCGCCAAGCAGGTGGCGCTGGCAGAGATGGGTGTCTCGAAATCAGCGAACGCGCGCTTGGTGGTGGCCAATGTCCGGGCTATGAACGCGGCCATTGCACTGTCAGATGAAATCAACAAGGGCTCGATCCTGGCGATGCACCAGGCTCTGCTGCAAGCCTCGGCGCCTGAGCATGTGGGCCACTGGCGCCAAGAGCAGGTCTGGATCGGGGGAGGCAGCATCTCTCCGCACGCAGCCTCGTTCGTGCCGCCGCATCACGATCGAGTGCCAGCACTCATGGCCGACCTCGTCGAGTTCATGCGCCGCACCGACCTGCCCGTGCTGGTGCAGTCGGCGATCGCACACGCGCAGTTCGAGACCGTGCACCCGTTCCCCGATGGCAATGGCCGCACGGGGCGCGCCCTGCTGCAGAGCATGCTGCGCCGCGGAAGGCTCACGCGCAGCGTCACAGTGCCGGTGTCAGCGGGTCTGCTGCAAGACACGGATGCGTACTTCAGTGCCCTGACCGAGTACCGCGCCGGCCGACCGGACGCAATTGTCACTGCCGTAGCCGAGGCATCGTTTGCCGCGGTGAGGAATGGCAAGGCGCTGGTCGCCGACATCGAAGCCGCCGCTCTGCGCTGGGACACTCAGGTAGCCGCCCGACGCGACTCATCAGTGCACCGTGTCAAGGATCACCTGCTGCGACAGCCGGTTGTGAACGCCAAAACCGTCGCGTTCGAGCTCGACATCAGCGAGGTCGCTGCTCAGAACGCCATCGCCCGCCTCGTCGAAGCGCGCGTTCTGACTCAGACAAACGAGGGCCGCCGCAATCGCATCTGGGAAGCTCCCGAGATTCTGGCAGCCCTTGACGCCTTCGGGGCCCGCGCCAGGCGCAGAAAGTGACTGCCCACGCCCGGTTTCTGCCGGCTCGCGTTCACGAGAAACCGCAATGTCACCGCAAACCGCAGATTCTGCGGCTTCTCGTGCACACCCGCCCATATTGCGGCACCCCGTGACGCCGTGGTGCCTGCTGCGCGCCTACAGCAGCTCAGCCCGCGGCTGAACCGCTGTCACATCTGCCGCGCCGCACTCGGCCGAAGCAATGTGGCTGAGCTCGGCGAAGAGGGTTCCCTCCTCGAGGATGACGCCGTCACCGAGATCCACATCGCCGCCCAGCTCAGACAGCACCGGCTCTTGCACGTCGACCGCGCATCCCCACTGCCCTGTCACTGCCTCCCACGGCACTGACTGCAGGTACTCCAGCTGCTCCAGCGCGAACGCATTGAGCTCTGCCTTGTCACTGCCCTCGGGTGCCACCGGCGCGGGATTCTCAGCAGCGAATGCCGCCACCTGCTCTGCGTAGGCGATCTGCTCGTCGGTCGGCTGATCTGCGGAATCGAGCACCGGCGCGAGCCCGGTGAGTGCGAACGAGAGGGCAACGGCTCCTGTGAGCGCACCTGCGGCATGCGTGAACTTCATGGTCACTCCAGACATCGATCAGAACAGCTACCGCAATTCTGACAGGAATTCACAGCACTGGCAAGGGCGACCCACGGGCGTACACTGGCCGACGTGAATTATCGAGAGCTGCACTCGCAGCGTCAGGAGGTCGTCAGCGAAGCACTCGCTGACGGTGAGTAGCTGACCCGTCCGGCCGTGCCTGCACCTGTTGCCCCGCACGGCTGTTCTGACGAACCCACTCATTCACGACGGCTGCACCGCGCATCCGCAATGCTGCGACGTGCACCGAAAGGCTCCATCATGCAACTCCTGACCGAATCATTCATCCGATCGTCGTTCATCAACGCCTCCCGCAAGGAGGTGAAGGACATGACGCTGCCCGCCGGATTCGACGAGCTCACCGAGGCTGACTGGCAGGCACACGACGTCTTCGGCTGGCGCGACCCCAAGTTCGCCCGCCGCGCGTACGTCATCATTCCGCAGCTCGACGGCGACCCGATCGGCATCGCCCTCAAGCAGGCCGAGTCGTCGGCGCGAGCGCGTGCCATGTGCAATTGGTGCCGGGATGTGCGACTGCCGAACGAGGTGGCCCTCTGGAGTGCGAAGCGCACCGGTGATGCCGGGCGTCGAGGCAACACCGTCGCGACGCTCGTCTGCCTCGAGTTCCAGTGCTCGAGGAACGTTCGCAACGACATGCCGCCCGCTTACGAGGGCTACGACGTCGTCGCCGCCCGTGAGCGCCGGATCGACGAGCTGCAGCTGCGAGCCGCAGGGTTCGCAGAAGGGCTGTTGAACGGCGGGTAGGTGTCGCCGGGCGTGCAGCTCTTGGGCAATTGCTCATTATCTGCACTAATGTCACCCCGTGTTACAGATTATGACAAGGGCAATTGGTTCCGGCCTCAGCCCCTGTCAATCTGGGTCACGTCGTCGGCAATCTGATGCCGGCGAGAGACTCGAAGACAGGACCGCGCTGTGACCACCACCGAGGAAGCCGCCGCCCCCAAGGCGGACGTCCGAGGCCAAGAGACCCCGAGCTCAAGCGGCACCCCCGCTCGCAAGAAGTCCCGCAGCCGACGCAGGCTCTGGCTGCAGGCCATCCCCTGGATCGTTCCCCTCGTGGCGCTGGTCGTCTGGCAGCTGTCACGCAGCGACTTTCTGCCGAGCCCCGTCGAGGTCGTGCAGGCCGGCGTGAAGCTGGCGGCAAACGGCGAGCTGGCCGAACACGTGTGGATCAGCACGCGGCGAGCGCTCATCGGCTTCGCGATCGGCGGCTTCATCGGCTTCGCCCTCGGGCTGCTCAACGGCGTCTCGGAGGTGCTCGCGAACCTGCTCGACACGTCGATCCAGATGATCAGAACGGTGCCGCACCTGGCGCTCATCCCCCTGGTCATCGTGTGGTTCGGCCTGGGCGAGGAGGGCAAGGTCTTCCTGGTTGCGCTCGGCGTCGCCTTCCCGATCTATCTCAACACCTACAACGGCATCCGCAACATCGACCCCCGCCTGATCGAGATGGCCCGGGTCTACCGACTCAGCAAGACGGCACTGTTTCGCGAGGTGATCATCCCCGGCGCGATGCCGAGCATCCTCGTCGGCGTCCGCTACGCCCTCGGCATCATGTGGATGTCGCTGATCGTCGCGGAGACGATCGGCTCGAACGGCGGCATCGGCTACCTCGCAACGCAGGCGCGCCAGTTCGTACAGATGGACATCGTCGTGCTCACCATCGTGATCTACGCGCTGCTGGGCAAGCTCTCAGACATGATCGCGGTCTTCCTCGAGCGGCGCCTGCTGCGCTGGAACCCCGCCTTCCGCGCAACCCCGAAGGCCTGAAGGAGCAGCCCATGAGCATCAGCATCACGATCGACCAGTACTCCAAGAGCTTCGGCGACAACAGCGTGCTTCGCGACCTGAACCTCGACATCCCGGCCGGCCAGTTCGTCGCCCTCGTCGGCAAGAGCGGCTGCGGCAAGAGCACCCTCCTGCGCTCGGTCGCCGGACTCGAAGAGGCCACCGGCGGGCGCGTGCTGCTCGACGACCAGCACATCACGAAGCCGCATGAGCAGCTGCGCATCATGTTCCAGGACGACCGCCTGCTGCCATGGCGCTCGGTGCTGCAGAACGTGGCGATCACCGCGACCGATCATGACCGGGCGGTCGAGAGCCTGCAGGCTGTGGGCCTCGCCGACAAGGTCGACCAGTGGCCGGCCAGCCTCTCGGGCGGTCAGCGTCAGCGCGTCGCACTCGCCCGCGCGCTTGCGAGCTCGCCCGAGGTGATCCTGTTCGACGAGCCGCTCGGTGCGCTCGATGCGCTCACGCGACTCGAGATGCAGCGGCTCATCGAGGGACTCTGGCAGCAGCGCGGCTTCACATCGCTGCTGGTCACGCACGACGTCGGCGAAGCGGTGTCGTTCGCCGATCGAGTCATCGTGCTCGCAGACGGCGGCATCGCGCTCGACCTCGAAATCGACCTGCCACGCCCTCGCCTCCGCGACCCCGCTTTCCTGGCGCACGAGAACACGCTGCTCGACGCCATCCTGCACGAACCCGAAAGGTCTCACTCATGAATCGCTTCACGAAGTCCATTGCGGCGGCAGCTGCCGCTGTGCTCCTGCTGGCCGGATGCGGCGGAGGCGGTTCTGCGGATGGGGGTGGCACAGAGGGCGGCGAAGTCGTCATCGGATACCAGCCCGGCAATACGCTTGCGCTGCTCAAGGCACAGGGAACCCTCGAGGATCGCCTCGAAGCCGAAGGCTATGAGGTGGCCTGGGAGGAGCTGGCGATCGGCACGCTCGTGCTGGAGGCGCTGAACACCGGCAACATCGACTTCGGTCACTCGTCTGACGCCAACGCGATCTTCTCGGCTGCCAACGGCAAGCCCATCGAGTACGCAGCCTCTGAGAACCCGTACCCGAAGGGCGTGGCCCTGCTCTCACGGGCCGACTCCGGCATCGCCACGGTCGCTGACCTCGAAGGCAGCCGGGTCGGGGTCGTCGAGGGCGGCAACATGCACTACCTGCTGCTGCGGGCGCTCGATCGCGAAGGCTTGAGCATCGACGACGTCGACGTCGTCTACTACGCGAATGCCGCCGACGGCATGGCGGCTTTCCAGCAGGGCGAGTTCGAGGTCTTCGGCACGTGGGATCCATTCCTCGCGATCATTCAGGAGCAGATCGAGACCACCACGGTGCTCGACGCCGAGGGGCTGGCCGACAACCGCACCTTCTACTTCGCGACGCCGGAGTTCATGGAGAACGACCCCGAGATCCTGTCGATCATCCTCGAAGAGCTGCAGAAGTCGAACCAGTGGGCGAACGAGAACTCGGTCGACGCGGCTGCGATCCTCGCCGATGAGCTCGGCCTCGACCCAGCTCCGCTCGAGACGGCGAACGAGCGGCGCGACTACGGCGTGCTCGCGATGGACGACGCAGCGGTGCAGGCCCAGCAGGATCTCGCCGACACGTTCTTCGACGCCGGGCTGATCGAGAACGAGATCACTGTGGCCGACTACGTCGACACCGAGCCGACCTGGATTCCCGAGAACGTGAAGTGACCGAGTTCGCCCCTGGCGACTCGAGATTGGAAGCAACCATGGCACGACTCCCCTACATCAGCCGCGAAGAGGCGACCGACGAGGTCCGCGGTGTGTACGACGAGTTTCACGAGGCTGGTCTGACCAAGTTCATCCATCAGGCAGAGACGCTTGCGCACCACCCGCCGCTGCTGCGGGCCGTCGCCGACCTGCTGCTGGCGTACTACCACCACAGCGTCGTGCCGAAGCGGCAGCTCGAGCTCGCGGTGCTGGCGGTCAGTGCGCGCAACGCCTGCGAGTACTGCGTGGTCCATCACACGCCGCAGGCTGTCGACTCTGGGCTCACGATCGAGCACGTCAATGCCGTCATCGACGGAACATGGCGCGAGGTCGACGCCTTCGACGAGCTCGACCGTGCGGTCATCGCATACGCCGAGCAGGTGACTGCCGACGCCAACCGAGTCGATGACGAGCTGTTCGCACAGCTGCGCGAGCACTTCGACGACAAGCAGGTGCTCGAGCTGACCATGCGCATCACCACCTGCACGTTCTTCAACAAGTTCAACGACGTGCTGCGGCTGGATGTCGAGCCGATCGCCGCAAGCCTGTTCGAGACGGCGACCGGGCACCAGCATGCCTGAGTCTGCAGGCGGCGGCGCGAAGGTCGTCATCATCCACGACAATCCCGAGTGGATTCCGCCCCTCGCCGCAGCATTCGAGGCCGAGGGCGTGGAGTTCGAGGAGTGGCTGCTGCCGGGCATCACCCTGGATCTCTCGCAGACTCCGGCCGATGTCGTGTACTGGTCTCGACTATCCGCGTCTTCGCACACGCGCACCGACCCTCATGTGAAGGAATACGGGCGCGCGGTGCTTGCGTGGCTTGAGGCGGCGGGGCGCACCGTGGTGAATGGGGCGGGCGTCTACGAGCTCGAGGTGTCGAAGGTGCGGCAGCATCGCGAGCTCGAGCCTCGCGGGTTCGACGTGCCGCGCACGGTTGCGGTGTTCGGCGGCGAGCGGCTGGTCGAGGCTGCTGCAGGGTTTGCCCCTCCGTTCATCACGAAGCACAATCAGGGCGGTAAGGGCTTAGGCGTGCGCCGCTTCGACTCGCATGCAGACTTTGCAGATGCGGCGACTGAGTTTGCACCGGGCGGAGAGAATGCTCCGATCGACGGCATCACCTTGATTCAGGAGTACGTGCAGCCGGCTGAGCCGTTCATCACGCGGGCCGAGTTCATCGGTGGCGAGTTTCACTACGCGGTACGAGTCGACGTGTCTGGCGGCTCGTTCGAACTGTGCCCGGCCGATGCGTGCGAGGTGCCTGATGCAGCGCCACAGTTTCAGCTGCGTGAAGAGATAACCGCCGAGACGCCGCTGGTGGTGAGACTCGCTGCCCTGCTGTCTGTGCTGGATGTGCAACTGGCGGGAGTCGAGTTCATTGAAACTGCCGATGGTCGCCAGGTCGTCTATGACATCAATACGAACACTAACTACAACTCGGGTGTCGAAGCTGGTGAGGCAGCTGCCGGCCGACTGCCTGCTGCTCGGCGGATCGCGCAGTTTCTTGGGGCGCTGCGGACGCCAGAGCTGGTCGCGAGCGGCGTGTGACGAGATGCCGCAACGTCACGAAAAGCCGCAGATTCTGCGGTTTCTCGTGCGCGCATCCGACTTCTGCAGTTTCTCGTGACTGCGGCCGCCCATTCACTCGCGCTTGCGCCTGAGCACGATTCCGCGGGCTCGGCTGGCCAGCCAGACGAGAGCGCCTGAGGCGACGATCACGGCGAGGATTCCCACGACGTGGACGAAGAGTGACGGGATGCCGCGTTCGACGAGCAGGAATCCGTAGGGCACCCAGCCGTCGGTTGCGCCCCTGATCAGCACGACGGTGAGCCAGAGAATCGGATGCGGCAGCAGCGTCCAGAGATGTCGCCACGGCAGGGGCGGCCGGTCGCCGATGAGCAGCCAGTCGAGGGCGACCACTGCCGGGAAGACGATGTGCAGGAGAATGCTCACCCATGGCGGGGCGGAGCCAGTGCCTGGTACGAGCACGTTGTAGACGAGCGCGACGACGAGGAGGTATCCGGTGACTATGCCTCTCGTGACTGAGAACCAGCCCGGTGCACGCCTGCCTGCAAGCGACAGCACACCTGCGGCGATAAGCACAAGCGCGGTCGCCAAGCTCGTCTGATTCGTGAAGTATCCGAAGAAGTCGAACGGGTTGCCGTCTTCTGCTGCGATCCGCAGGGCGTAGGCGTACGCAAGAACAGCCACCATCGTCACGCCGGTCGCAGCTCGGCCGACGCCGACGAGGCTCGCGTTGCGCGAGGGTGGGGTGGTCATGTTGGTGAGTCTACGAAGTCGACTGCGTGAAAAGTTCGGATTCGTTCGTATGATGACTTCACACTGCCTGAGAACCACCGCCGGTTTCTGCATCGGCGCCCGACAACGGAGTCCCCCAATGGAAATCACCCCCAACCTGTCTTGGACGCTGCACAACGAAATTGCGATACCCAACGACATCGGCCAGCTGCTGGTGCAAGGCGAGCAGGCTGTCGCAGCCTTCAAGACCTTCAGAGACTCGGCAACTTTCACGACGAAGCGGTTGATTGTTCGCGATGCTCAGGGCATGACGGGCAAGAAGGTAGAGATGTATTCTCTGCCGTACTCGTCGATCAATATGTGGTCGTCAGAGAATGCAGGCACTTTCGATTTCAATGCCGAAATCGAGCTCTGGACTCGGGCGGGTCACATCAAGATCAAGCTCGGCAAGGGAGCCGATGTGCGACGCATTGATTCGCTTATTGGTTGGGCAGTGTTGCAAGCTCACTAGTCATTCACGTCACGAAGTGGCAGACGACGAGTGTGACGACTGCGAAGGCCAGGAAGCCGAGGCAGTTGACCCAGAATGCCGAGCCGAAGAATCTGGCGTGCACATGGGCGACTGTGGCGCAGATGAAGTAGGCGACGACGCCCACATTGGCGGCGAGACCGACTCCTGGAACGGCGAGACCCGCCAGCAGTCCGACGATTGCTGTTGACTTGATTGCGATCAGTGTCCACCACCACGCTCGCGGAAATCCGACCCCGTTCAGGCAGTCGCGAATGAATGCGGGTGGTCGGATTGACAGGATCACGTCGACCAGCAGTACGGCCGCCAGCGCAACAGAGAGCCACCAGGGGTCAGCGATGAGGGTCATGTCAGGGTGCTCGATCCGATGGACGTGCGAACGCTCCGCCTGAGGTTCTCGAGGGTAGGTGTAGGGCTCGTGTCGCCGCTGCCTGCCCAGATCATCAGTTCACCGAGGTACGCGCGGTGAATAAGGTGTGCCGTCACCTTCGCCTCAGGCTCGTCACCGAGCACTGCCGCAATGCTGCTGATGAGGCGTTGAGCGAGACTCTCGAACACCTGCGAGCTCTGACGACCGGATACCAGCACAGCGAGATAGGCGCGGGCGAGGTCGACGTGGTTGCTGAACCATTCGACGAACGGCGTCAGCTGCTGCATCACTGCAGTCGTCGCATCTGGCGAGACGGATGGGGCTGGCATCGGCAAGTCGGCAATGACGGTGTCAAGCACGCGAACGATCAGGCCGTCTTTGTCAGCAACCCCCATGACCGTGCCGACGCTGACACCTGCTCGATCGGCGATCTGACGGATTGTGACGTCAGGTCCGTGTCGGAGAAACAGTTCGGTTGCAGCCTGCACGACGCTGCTGTGGGTATCAGCCTTCATCGAGGTTCGTGATTGAACGCGTTCAGTGAACATGTTCAAACGATAGCACGGCCAGCGTCCCTAGCGAGCCTTATGGCTGGAAAAGCCGGATCTCGTCAGGCTTGTAGTACTGCTGCATACTGACCCCGACCCTCACCAGATACGTCTTTTCAGCTTCGTAGAGGTACACAACGGTGCCCACGGAGTGCCGCATCGGTCCGGTCAGAATCTGCACAGTGTCACCGACTTTGAATTCGTCCATGCACTCAGGGTAGTAACCCCCCCCCTGCGCAGCTCTCCACAGAAGTCCTTCTCCACAGGTGCCGTTCTGGCGTGCTTCGTGTCAGGCGTCACTAGTACGTTTGTTCTAACGAAGGAGGTGGCCATATGAGCACCGCAACTGCGATCCAGCAGCTCACTGCTGAGGCGGCTGCCGTGTTCGATGCTGCCTTCGCTGACTTCACTTCGTGTTCCACTGGTGAGCGGTTTGCGACGCTGGATGCGATGACCGCGTTCGCGCTGCAACACCAAGCACATTTGGCGCGGTTTGCGCAGGTGCTCGAGCACGCTGATTCGACACTGTCGAGTGTTGCGAAAGACCTCCAGTACTCCTCCACCGCCAACCTGCTGCAGCACGAGGTGGGGTTCGCGAAGGGTCAGGCCGACTCCTACGTGCGGCTTGGCAAACTGCTCCAGCACCGCGAATACCCCGTGCTGGCTGCGGCGATCGAAGCAGGCAGCATCTCATCAACACAGGCGATCATCATCGTGCGTGAGTTTGATCGCCAGCGCGATTGCTTCGATGCGGAGTTCCTCGCCATGGCCGACCGTAGCGCGGTCGCCTTCGCTGAAGGCAGTGACTCCAGCCAGCCGTGGAGTCCCGAAGATCTGCGCGACAGCATTCGCGGCTGGTTCGCCGAGCATGACCCTGAGCAGGTCGAGCTGCAGGCTGCGCAGCAGCAGGCACGTCGCGAATGCACAGCGTGGGTGCAAGACGACGGCATGGTCTCCCTCCGAGCATTGCTGCCCGCACCAGAAGGCGCTGCCGTGCTGCAGTTCCTCGACGCCAACGCCGCCCCACGCACACGACTCTCAGCTCCCGACGGTGACCCCGACATCGAAATGCGCACCCGCACACAGAAGATGGCCGACGCCCTCGTGCGCGCCTTCACCACCGCCGCAAAGTCCAAGGACTCCAGCACCCAAGGCGGCTGCGCACCGACCCTCCTCGTCACCGTGCCGATGCGTGAAATCACCAAGTACGCAGACGGCACACCCGCACTCGCACGCGTCAGCCGCACCCAAGAATTCATCCCCGTCGCTGAAGCAGCCAGGGTCATCTGTGACGGCGCCGTCCAGGCGGCGATCACTGACGACAACGGCAACGTCCTGAAACTCGGACGATCGCAGAGGCTCTTTTCGCCGACCCAGCGGAAGGCGCTGAACGTCGCCTACCCGAAGTGCGCAACCGACGGATGCACGATCCCGTCAGTCTGGACAGAAGTGGACTTGCCCCGGTGACGCGGACACTTGAGAGTGGTTGTATGGCCACAGAAGGG
>NZ_FUHU01000015.1 GCF_900163565.1 Agrococcus casei LMG 22410 | reverse complement strand
CCATCATGAACACGACCGTCGCACTGGCGGCGTGACTAGAACTGTCACCTATTCGTGCAGCAGTCCCGTACTTACCGGCCTTGCGTGCGATAGTGGAGGATAACCATTGGCGAGTGGACGTATACACCGGGTACGCCTGTCAATGGATCATCGACCACGAAGGCGCGTGCGAGGATCACTTGGATGACCTTCACCAGAAGCTCAGTGAGGGTGAACTCGACTACGATGTGATCATAACCGGCGCGGCCCGGTGGTCTCTTGAGGGCCGCAGCGGGCAAAGCGGTGACTATGCAGCAACGTGGGAAGCAGTCATGGAGCGTGGTACTCAAGTTATTGCAATTGAGGACGCGCCAATGGTTTCTGAAGACCTGATGCAATGTGTGCAACGCTCGTCATTTGCCTTCTCACCTGAAGAGTGCCACGTGACCCCTGAGCGGGGTGCGGACGCGGAAGATTCCGTGGCGCTCGCCACGCACAATTCGAATGCAGAACTCCTTCGTACATGGGACTTGTTCTGTAACGATGAGGTGTGCCCTGCAGTGATTGGGGGCGTCATCGTCTACCGAGACGCAAGTGGCGCATGTTACTGCCGAGTACGTCAGTACAATGACTCCGTATATTCAAGAACGCCTGGAGGAACTCATTGATGACGAGCACATTAAGTAGACCCGGCGGTTGTAGTGAAACGAGATTCCTTTGGCTTTAATGAAAGAGCGTGCCCTCAATGCGTGGCACGTCTTACGCAGCCTGACAAGCCGCGACGTTAAGGGCCAGTACAAGCGAACTCTGCTCGGTCGCCTGTGGTCGTTGATTAGCCCACTGGCGCAGATCGCCATTTATGGCTTGGTTTTTGGGTTGCTCTTCAAGGCAGACCCCGCCGTGGGAATCAATTCTGGTATCGACACCTACGGGCTGTGGCTTGGTGTCGGCATTATCGTTTGGAATTTCATCAACTCCGGCATTCGTGACGCGATGACCTCGTACCTGCAATTCAGCGGGTTGCTGAAGAAGGTCCATTTGCCAAGATGGACGTTGCCATTGTCGAAAGTCTTGTCCCGAACAATAACGTTTCTAAGCGAGCTTGCGGTCCTCGCTCTGGTATGCGGCATCTTCGGAGGTATTGAAGTCCTGCTTAGAATTGTTATGTTGGCGCCTCTTGTCGTGTTGACCGGCATCTTCGTGTACGGCGTCGGCCTGACGCTGGGAATCGCCCTGGTTTACTTTCGAGACATTGAGCATTTCTGGTCAATATTCACTCAAGCTTGGTTCTACGGGTCAGGTGTGATGTTCCCTTTGTCGACAGTGGCTGCCGCGCAGGAGTCGCTTGATGAGTCCGGAGCCACATTCCTGGGTATGCAAGTACCTCTGCTTGCCGTCTTTCAAGCAAACCCTGCCTTCGAGATAATGACCGCGTTCAGGCGCGTCCTCTATGATTTTGCCTGGCCGGACATGCAATCGATATTAACTATCACAGCTTGGTCGGTGGGCACGCTCGTCGTCGGGATCCTGACCTACCGACGGCTGCAAGGGCGAATCGTGGAGGAGCTGTAATGTCGACTGAGGATGCCATTGTCGTTGATTCAGTGACAAAGCTGTTTAAAATTTATCACGAGAGGAATCAGTCCGTGAAGGGGACGGTTCTTCGTGGTGGGCGCTCGCGGTACGAAGAGTTTGCCGCCGTCAAGGATGTTTCATTCACTGTTCCTAAGGGGTCGACCTTCGGGCTTATTGGAAGTAACGGCTCAGGCAAATCGACCCTGCTGAAGTGCATAGCTCGAATCTTGGAGCCGAATCAGGGAGCGATCTCGACTCATGGCAGGTTGGCTGCGATGCTCGAGGTGGGGAGCGGTTTTCACTCCGAGTTATCCGGTAGGGATAACATCTATCTCAATGGCTCAATCCTCGGGATGTCTCGACGCGAAGTCGATTCGAAGATCGATCGAATCATCGATTTTGCTGGGGTTGAACGTTTCATAGACACGCCGGTAAAGAACTATTCCAGTGGTATGTACGTGCGCCTAGGGTTTTCTGTGGCGATTCATACTGAGCCGGACATTCTTGTGGTTGATGAAGTCTTGTCCGTAGGCGACGCAGAGTTCCAGGCTAAATCCAGGGCAAAATTCGATGAACTCAAAGCTCAAGGAACGACGATAGTGCTGGTATCCCATAACAATTCCCTTGTGCGAAGCTTCTGCGATCAACTTGCGTGGTTGGAAAAGGGTGATTTGCGACAAATTGGAGGCGTGGAAGAGGTCCTGGAAGCGTTCCAAGGACCTGCCAAGTCAAAGGTCGCCGCTGAGTTGCCGACCAGCACAGGTGCTGCGACCATTGACTCTGTATCGGTAGTGGGTTCCGACGGAGGGGCACGAGAATCGATCGAAGCCGACGAGCCAGTTCAGCTGCGTATGCGTATCACTGCCCACGAAGACGTATGCGACCCTGTCTTCACCATTACGGTCAAGTCAGACAGGGGCGGGCCTGTCTACAGGGTTAACTCCCGCGACTTGGGGTGGACTACAAGCGCCCTCAAGGCTGGTCGTGCCGTCCTGAATCTGCCAATGCTTTCGTTGCCCCTCGGTGCCGGCGATTACGTAATCGATGGAGATGTGCGTGAGCACCGGAGCAAGATTCCAGCTGCAATGATCGAGCGGGACGGCGCATTCTCGGTAGAATCGGGCCCTTACAACTCGAATCGGACGCTTCTGCAACTCCCTACTAAGTTCATCCTCGACTCGGCGTAGAGCATCTCTCCGTAATCCTTGGTATTTCAGCGGAGTGTCGCTAGACTGACATCGTCCTTGAACTTGTACCTGAGGTTGAACATGTCGAAGTTATGGCGCGGATTGTCACTTGCGCTCACCGCGGTCCTTGTTGCGACAGTCCTTGTTGCGATGCCGAGTCTTACCGACAACAGCGATGCTGATGCCGCGAATGCGGCGGAGTTCGACCCCGGGTACATCATCTCCGACGAGAACTTCTACAACGGCTCTGCCATGACAACAGCGCAGATCTCGTCCTGGCTCAAGGGCAAGAACGCAGGGTGCGTTTCTGGCAAGAACTGCATTCTCAATTACACCGAGCACACACCCACGATGGCGGCAGACGCATACTGCGGCCGACTCGAGGGCAAGTCGGGCGAATCCGCCGCAAGCGTAATCGCCCGTGTCGGCAAGGCGTGCGACATCAGCCAGAAGGCGCTTCTGGTGCTGCTCGAGAAGGAGCAGTCGCTCATCTCCCTGCGTGACGTGCCCAACTGGAAATGGGAGTCTGCGACCGGCTATGGCTGCCCTGACACTGCCCCCTGTGACGCCGGCTTCGGTGGCTTCTTCACGCAGGTCTACTTCGGTGCCCGCGCCTACCAGTACTACAAGGCTCATCCAACGCAGTACCGACACCAGCCGATGGCGACCAACTCGGTGCTCTACAACCCCAACTCGGCTTGCGGGTCTTCGCGCGTGTACATCCAGAACTATGCGACCGCCGGGCTCTACAACTACACGCCCTACCAGCCCAACCGTGCTGCGCTGAACAACCTCTACGGTGTCGGCGACTCCTGTTCGGCGTACGGGAACCGAAACTTTTGGCGCATGTATAGCGACTGGTTCGGTAACCCGACCGAGAAATCTATCAGTCCGATTACTGCGGGGCTCGCAAAGACGCCGGACAGTGATCGCCTTTGGCTAATTTCAAACGGAAAGCGTTACCCAATTGGATGGGAATCTGCGGTTCAATACCGATGGGCGCTTGGTGAGCCCCGAGTCGTCAGCCAATCGAAATTGCGAACGGTAGGACAAGGCCCATGGGCCGGGCCAGCCCTGAAGTCAGGCTCGAGTGTATGGTTGCTCGACAGCGGAACCAGACATGAGTTCACCTCTTGCGCCCAGGTGGCCGAGTTTGGTCGTGACTGCGGCTACTTGCCTAATGTTTCGTCTGCGATGATCGGAGAGTGGAATGCAAAAGGCAAAGTCAGTGCTTACCTCACATGGCCTGGTGGAGGACACTGGCAGGTCGTTGATGGGCAGCGGCATCAAGTCGCTGACGCCGGTGCTGCTCAAGCTGTTGGCGTGACCGATAATTTGTTGACGTTACGTCGTGATGCGGTTCGTCCGATCACTATTGGTGAGCCCTTGGTTCGAGTTGGGATGATTATTCATGACAATGGTTCAGGCGAAAAGATGGTGCGTACGAAGAAAGGTTTCGTGTCTCTGTCGGTCGGTCAGACTGAGCTGAAGGCTCTGCAGAAAGAATCGTCGTGGGTGTGGACTGCGTCGATGCGAGCTATCTCTGCTCCCACCCCCCTACCGGATCTCATTCACTACGGCCCCAAGCATCTAGTCATGACAGATAGGGGCTTAGTCCATGTAGACGGGGGTCTATGGGGGAAATCAACACACTTCAAGCGGCTTTGGGTGCCGATGCTTTGGGGTATCGCTGTTGATCAGCCCCGAGTGCAATCCGCCTTGCTGGTCCAGGAGAAGGGGGCCTCAACTGTCTGGCTACTGCAAGGAGGACGAAAGCAATCTGTCGTTCCAGGAGAACTGGCAGATTTGAAAGCCAAGTTCGGTGACCCGCTCGTGACCGCCAGCGACACCACCACTAAGATCCCGCTTAACTCGAAGCATAACGTTCAAGCCCAGCAGACCCCGCAGAGCACCGTCGAGCAGCTCGAAAGCGGCGCTCTCGTCGAGAGCGCGACCAGCGGAGAGCAGTTCCTGTACTCCGAGTCAGACGGCCTCGTGGCCATCGAAGACGCGGCATTCGCAGCTGCGCTCGGCATCGACGCGGAGCCTGTTGCGCTCGAGGACTTTGAACTCCAGTTGATCGGCAATTCTGACACCGTGCTCAACACGTGGGGCATTACGTGCGGCGGCGAGAGCTACTTCGCGGCCGGTGGTGAGCTCACGCTATTCGCGCCAGACACGCTGGTTCACTACCCGCTCGGCTTCGTCGAGCTGCCGGCAGACATCTGCGGGACGCTCGCGGTTTCGGACGCAGAGATCGGCAAGGCGGTCACCGATGCCGCCGGTCAGGTGTGGATCATCTATGAAGGTCGCAAGCATCTAGCGAGCGATGAGTGGTTGGCAGAGAACCCGCCGAGAACTGAGCCGTTCGCATTGCCTGCGGCCTACCTGAAGCAGGTGCCGACCGGCACCGGTCTCGAGTAGTCGCTCGCTGGTGCGAGAGAATGGTGGAGTGAACAGCCACTCCAGACCATGCGTTGTCATGACCATGATGGTGCGCGACGAGGCCGACATCATCGCGGCCGCAATCGAGCATCACTTGAATCAGGGGTTCGACAGAATCCTGGTCACCGACAACGCGTCGGTCGACGGCACCCGCGAGATTCTGGCCGAATATGCCAAGCATGCCCCGGTGACGGTCTACGACGATCCCGAGCACCGAAAGCAGCAGGCGCAGACGGTCACGCGCATGGCACGGCTCGCGAGGCTCGAGTTCGGTGCCGACTGGGTCGTGAACTCGGACGCCGACGAGTTTGTGATGTCGCTGCGCGCAGGGCAGACGAGCGCCGATGTGATTAGGTCATGGCCGAAGTCGATTGTGTCGACGACTGTGCCCGTGACGAACCTCGTGGGCCCGGTCGCGGTCTCGGGCGGCGGACTAACAACGCGGATGCTCTGGCGCGACGTGCGCAGCCCGCAGCAGCTGCAGACGGCTGGAGTGATTGCGCATCCGACTCCCAACACGATCCACGTCGGGCACCCCGGCGTTGACGTGCGACAGGGCAACCACTTCACGTCGCTGCTGTCGAGAGGTGCACCCGAGGGCGGCCCTGGCATCGAGGTGTTGCATGTTCCGTGGCGCTCCTGGGAGCAGTTCGAACGCAAGACGATCAACGCTGGTCGCGGGTATGAGGCCAACCCCTCGCTGCGGCCGAGCCCGAATCATCACGGCATGCGCGACTGGCGACGATGGAAGGCCGGCGAGCTGCTGCCGTCGTTCGTCTCGCGCATGATCACGGGCACCCCGAGTGAGGCAGACGGCTTCGTTCGCGAGGATGCACTGGCGGATGCCCTGCGGGCGACAGACCCGGTGCTTCCGCAGTACATGGGCCCGGTCGTCGACGCGGTCCGCGAAGAGCGGTTCTCTGAAGACGAGATAGCCCGACTGCTTGACCAGGCGGGCGCACTCGTCAGCTGATCAGCGGCGCCGAGCCTCGATATCGAAGATCTCGCGCCCCGCGTCCATGCCCTTGCGCTCGAAGCTTGTCAGGATACGCCCCTCGAACCGTGGCGCATAGCCGCCGTGGGGGTTCTCGAACTCTGCAGCGGCGTCTGTGACCTCGAGCATCTGCTCGGCGTATTCCTGCCAGTCGGTGGCCAGGCGCCAGGTGCCGCCGGGGCGCAGCGCACTCGCGACGATCGCTGCGAACTCCGGCTGCACGAGACGGCGCTTGTGGTGGCGCTTCTTGGGCCACGGATCGGCGAAGAACGTCCAGACCTCATCGACCGTGCCCGCCGGAATCATCGATCCCAGCACGTCGATCGCGTCGGCGTTGACGGCGCGCACGTTCGAGAGACCGGCTTTGCCGATGCGACCGAGAAGACCGGCGACACCCGGCACGTAAACCTCGACGGCCATGAAGTCGCGCTCCGGCTGCTGCTCTGCACGCGCTGCAATCGCCTCGCCGAGACCCGACCCGATCTCGATCGTCAGCGGGGCTTCGCGGCCGTACTCTGCGACGGCGTCGAACCTGAAGTCGGGATGCACGCTGGTCGACGAGTGCTCTCGCGGCACATCGATGACGAAGTCGTCAGCGTGCTCCTGCCAGTAGGTCTCACGCGGCCCCACGAGCCGGGATCCGCGACGGACGAAGCTGACGATCTGGCGACCCTGAAAGGGCTGGTCGTCGACGGACTGTTCGTTCATTGCTCTGCTGTCTGCTTCTGCACGCGGATCGGGAGCGTGCGCTCACCCCGCTGCGGCAGCCCCGCAGCGAACATAAACAGTAGCAGTGCGCCGAGCTCGGTGAGCGGGCGCGACTCCGTGAATCCCTGCACGACGAGGGCAATCAGAAGCAGCAGCGGCACGGCTCGCAGAGCCGGGTGATCTTCGCTGTAGCGGATGCGCGACACGGCATTACGAATCGACGTGATCTGCATCGCTACGAAGATGATGAGCCCCACGATCCCGAGCTGTAGCGCGACGTCGAGCCAGACGTTGTGGGCCTGCAGATACACGGCATGTCCCTGCGTGAGCAGGTGTCCGTATGGCTCGACCCAGGGCATCCAGTAACCCATCCAGCCGTCGCCGACGATGGGGCTGTACAGCCAGCGCACCAGCACGATGCGCCAGAACTCGAGTCGGCCGGTGAGGTCTGGTGACTTGCCGAGCATCTCGGCGAGATCCTGCCACAGCACGGCTCCGACGATGACGGCGCCCCCCATCGCTGATATCGACGACCAGAAGGTTCGGTAGTAGGCCTCGCGAGAGACGCGGAAGCGGATCAGGATGAGGATGGCCGCGACGATGCAGCCGGCCAGGATGATGACGACCGTTGCGCTCTGCGACAGCACGACGCTTGCAAGCGGAACGACGACGAACAGCGGCCACAGGCGGCGATCCTGCTGCGACATGGCGCGCGCGACGGCGATGATGAGCGCCATGACTCCGAGCATGCCGGTGAGGTTCGCGTTGCCCGTCAGCCCGGAGATGCGGCCGCCCGTGAAGATCTCGGCAGGGGTCCACCAGTAGACCTCGCTTCCGGCTACATCGCCGTGCCAGACAGGCCGGATGGGGCCGATCCAGAGTGCCGCGACGATCTCGAACACCAGCGAGCCGATCAGCAGCCCCTGCAGGCTCCAATGGAGTACGGCGACCAGGCGGCGCAACGACAGCGTGGCAATGACCAGTGCCGCCGCGGCTATCCCGAGGGTCAGCGCAGCGCCCATGAGCGTCGACCACCAGGACCCTGCCCAGAACGCAGACACGAAAGCCATCGCGACGAACAGCAGAGCAGGACGACCGGGGTAGGGGACATCACGTCGGCGAAGCCACAGTTCGACCAGCGACCACGCAATGACGAGACCGATCGTGACGCCCCAGCCCGCCCATCCGATCAGGTTTCTCACCATGTCGCCGCATGCCACCTGCACGATGACGACGCACGCGAAGACGGTGAGTCGGCGATCGGCAGTCATTGCCCCATGATCCCACGGCTGACTGTGTGCGGCTTCTCGGGTTTGCTGTGAAAAGATGTACCGTCATCAGCCCGGCCGACCAGACGATCGAAGGAGGGGCATTGCCAGCTTCGCGCACAGTCGTGATGATCCCGACCTTCAACGAGATCGAGTCGCTCGAGCGCACTGTCCGCGAAGTTCGGCAGAATGCTCCAGAAGCCGACGTGCTCGTGATCGACGACAACAGCCCTGACGGCACCGGTGACCTCGCCGACAGGCTTGCGGCAGATGACCCGGCCATCCGCGTGATGCACCGCACCGAGAAGGCAGGCCTCGGCGCCGCATACATCGCCGGCATGCGCGTGGCCATGGAGTGCGGGTACGAGGTCGCGATCGAGATGGACGCCGACGGGTCGCACCCGGCCGAGGCTCTGCCAGCCCTCATCGCCGCGGCCCAGACGAATGATCTCGTGATCGGCTCGAGGTACATGCCCGGCGGTGCCACCGAAGGCTGGGCGCGCGACCGCGAGGTGCTGTCGCGCACCTCCAATGCCTTCGCCCGCACAGTGCTCGGCATCGACGTGAGCGACCTCACCGCCGGATTCCGCGCGTACCGCACCGACCTGCTGCGACAGCTGCGGCTCGATTGCGTGACGAGCGAGGGCTACTGCTTTCAGATCGACATGACGCGCATCTCAGCTGACGCTGGTGCGCGCATCGCCGAGATCCCGATCGTGTTCAGAGAGCGCAAGCTCGGGTCGTCGAAGATGACCGGCAGCATCATCGGCGAAGCTCTGACCAAGGTGACAGGCTGGGGAGTCGGCCGAAGAGCGGCCCAGGCGGTCAGTCTCGTTCGCCGGCTGCGCTGACCGCCGAGGCGATCATCTCGTCGATCGAGTAGCGCATCTGCCAATCGAGGTCGCGGGCAGCGAGAGTGCCGTCGGCGACGATCGATGCCGGGTCTCCCGGTCTCCGAGGACCAACCTCGGGCGCCTGGTCTGAGTCGGTTGCCTTCAGAATTGCCTCGATGATCTCTCGCGTCGACGACCCAGCGCCTGAACCCAAGTTGTACACCGATTCGATCGGCTGCCCGCTCTCGAGCCGCTCGGCCGCCGCGACGTGCGCGAGCGCCACATCCTGCACGTGCACGTAGTCGCGCACGTTGGTGCCGTCGGGGGTCGCGTAGTCGTCGCCGAAGATAGTCGGAGTGCGGCCCGCTGCCAGGCCTGCGAGCACCTTGGGCACCACGTTGTGGGGGCTGGTGTCGCGGATGCGCCCGGTGGCCGAGCCGATCACGTTGAAGTACCGCAGCGACACGGGGCTGAATGACCCTCCCTCGAGCTCGGCGCGGCGACGCTCGTTCCAGAGCATCCACTCGCCGATCAGCTTCGACTCGCCGTAGGGCGACTCGGGCGTAGTGGCTGTCGCCTCGGTGACCTGCGCGACATCAGGTGTTCCGTAGACGCCGGCGCTCGACGAGAAGACGATCTCGGTGACCTCGGCCTCGCGCATCGCCTCGAGCAGTTCGACAGTGCCGGTCACGTTCTGCGTGTAGGTGTGCAGCGGATGCCGCACCGATTCTCCTGCGTACTTGTAGCCGGCGAGGTGGATCACGCCGGTCGCGCCCTCGAGGGCGCGCGTGACAGCATCGCGGTCGAGCAGCGAGCCCTCGACGAATCGGGCGGCCTCTGGCACGAACTCTCGTCGTCCGCTCGAGAGCGAGTCGATGACCGTGACCTCGCGGCCCGAGTCGATCAGCGCCTGTGCGACGTGTGCTCCGATGTACCCGGCTCCGCCTGTGACCAGCCAACGCGTCATGCTGTTCCCTCTCGCTCGATTGGGAACAACTGTAGACGCAGAACGTGACCTGCGCAGATCAGGCGAAGGCGCTCTTGCCGATGATCGCGCGGCCCACGATGAGCGCGTTCATCTGGAACGTGCCCTCGTAGCTGTACAGCGCCTCCGCGTCTGCGAAGTAGCGAGCCGCCTGGTAGTCGGTGACGATGCCGTTGCCGCCGCAGATCTCACGCGACCAGGCGACGACTTCGCGCATCCGCGCCGTCACGAACATCTTCGCCATCGCCGAGTGTGCGTCGCCCTGACGGTCTTCGTCGAGCATGCGCGACACCTGCGTGCACATGGCGATCGATGCGGTGATGTTGGCGAGTGACTTCGCGAGCATCTCCTGCACGAGCTGGTGCTGACCGATCGGCTTGCCGAACTGCTTGCGCTCCTTGGCGTAGTTCACCGCTGCCTCGTAGGCGCCGGTCATGACGCCGATCGAAAGCCACGCGACCTCGGCTCGGGTCAGCTTGAGCACGCGAGCGGTGTCCTTGAACGAATTCGCTCCCTGCAGCCGCATTGAGTCGGGCACCCGCACATCTGTGAGCGTGATGTCGGCGTTCTGCACCATGCGCAGCGCGATCTTGTTCTCGATCTTGGTCGTCGTGAATCCCGGGGTGTCGTTCTTCACGATGAACCCCTTCACCTGGTCGTCGGCCTCGTCGCGCGCCCAGATGATGACGATGTCACTCCAGGTGGCGTTGCCGATCCAGCGTTTTGCGCCGTTCAGCACCCACTCGTCGCCTTCGCGGCGGCAGCTGGTCGACAGGCCGAGCGATGCGTCTGAGCCCGAGTCGGGCTCGGTGAGGCCGAATGCGCCGATGACCTCGCCGCTTGCGAGCTTCGGCAGCCACTCGGCGCGCTGCTCGGGGGAGCCGCAGACGCCGATCGACCCCTGGGCGAGACCGTTCTGCACGCCGGCGAAGGTGCCGATCGATGCGTCGGCTCGGCCCATCTCGAGTGCGAGCCAGCCGCGGAACACAGCAGAGTTCTCGAATTCGCGCGTCTCTTCCCAGTTGAAGCCGAGGGCGCCGGTCTGGGCGAGCGGTGTGACGATGTCAATCGGGAACTCGTCGCGGTGCCAGTGGTCGGCGACTGCGGGCTGCATCTCGGCGAGGGCGGCTCGAAGCCTTTCGACCGCTCCCTGCTCCTTCTCGGTCAGGTCGGCTTCGAAGCCGTAGAAGTCGCTGGGCAGCAGCTCGATGCTCATTGGAGTCCTTTCGCCAGATGGTGCCAAGAGTCTAGGTCGCGAGCCTGCGTTGCGACAGCCCGATTGCTAGTGTCGACAGGAGGACCCCGTCGAAAGGCCGTGCGTGTTTGTACGTATCTCCAACACCCCTCGCGATTACGCATGGGGAAGCAGTGGGCGCATCAGCGAGCACCTCGGTCTCGGCGGCACAGGCACCGAGGCTGAGCTGTGGCTCGGCACCCACCCCGGAAGCCCTGCGACAGCTGCCGACGGCCGACCGCTCGGCGAGCTACTCGACGCGGCCGGTGTCGCGCATCCGCCCTTCCTGCTGAAGGTGCTCGCAGCTGCCTCGCCGCTCAGTCTGCAGGCGCATCCGACGACCGAGCAGGCCGAGCGCGGATTCGCGCGCGAGAACGACGCCGGTGTCGACATGAGCGCGCCGCACAGGTCGTACAAAGACCCGTTCGCCAAGCCCGAGATCATCGTTGCCGTCTCGAAGTTCGAGGCGCTCAGCGGCCTTCGTGACGCCGATGACGCGCTCGCGGCAGTCCGCGCGGTGCTCGCCGTCGACGAGGCGATCCGGCCGTTCGCGCGCCGCCTCGAGGGCTCGCTGCAGAGTGCCGTCGCGTGGCTGCTGTCGGGCGATGCCGGCGTCGCAGAAGTGGTGAGGGCGGTGACGGATGCGGTCGATGCGATCGCAGAGCACGACGCGGCGGCTGCCGACACCGTGCGCCGTCTCGCTCAGCACTACCCGGGCGACCCGGGCATCGCCGTCTCGCTGCTGCTCAACAGGGTCACCCTCGAGCCGGGGGAGGCGCTCTTCCTGCCCGCCGGCAACATCCACGCCTACCTCGAGGGGCTCGGCATCGAGCTGATGGGACCGAGCGACAACGTGCTGCGGGCGGGCCTCACGTCGAAGCATGTCGACGCGGCCGAGCTGTTGCAGATCGCCGACTTCTCCGTGCTGCATGATCCGCGGATGCCGCGCGAGCAGCTCGCAGGGGCGACGCGCTACGCGCCCGACGCCGCATTCGAGCTGCGTTGGATCGACGGCGTGCACCGGCCCGATGCGTCTGGGCCGGCGATCGTCCTGGCGGTCGCAGAGACCGAAGTCGCCTTCGCGGATGAGCGGCACACACTCACAGCGGGCGAGGCGGCGTACTTCGACACGCTGAGCGGAGTAGAATTCTCATCTGCAGATGCGTGGCTTGCCATGGCGGGCGACACGCCGGTGGGATCAGTCAATCCTTAGAGTTCGGATTGAAGGTTTTACAATCCTCGACTTGACGAAACATGAATGACACCGTTGTAATTAGGTAGGCGCAGCCAGCGTCATCCAAGCTACGACGGGAGAGACCATGACCGAGTCACTTCACCGGGGAGTACCCGAGGACTGGTTCGTCGATCCCGTCTTCCTGGGTGTTCCAGGAGTTCCGGGCAGCGGCCGCGACTACGACGAGCACCCCCTCGGCTGGCAGGCCGACGCACTGTGCGCCGAGACCGACCCCGAGGCGTTCTTCCCCGAGAAGGGCGGCTCGACGCGAGACGCCAAGCGCATCTGCGAGTCCTGCGAGGTTCGCGAGCAGTGCCTCGAGTACGCGCTGCAGAACGACGAGCGCTTCGGCATCTGGGGCGGCCTCTCAGAGCGCGAGCGTCGCAAGCTGCGCAAGCAGGCGTAGCCGCCGCACGCGGTCTTCGTCACACTCCGAGGGCAAACCAGCCCTCAGTCGGGTCTGCACCTAGCCTTGCAAGGTGCAGAGCAGAGTTATGGCGGTCATCGCCAATCGCAACGGCGAGGGCATGCTTGCCCATACGCTTTCGGCGCTTGAGGCACAGACCCTCGCGCCCGTCGCATCCGTCGGCGTCGACGTCGCCAGCACCGACGCATCCGTCGACTCCCTGAAAAAGGGGCTCGACACTGTCGTGCGCCTGCGCTCGAGAGTCGGCTTCGGCCAGGCGGTGCGGCACGGTGTCGCCGAGCTGCCCGATGCAGACGAGCGCGACTGGCTGTGGTTCCTCGCACATGATGCGGCCCCGGCTCCGGACGCCCTTGAAGCCCTCATGCAGACGGTCGAGGCGAACCGCCTGGTGGCCGTGGTCGGCCCCAAGGTCATGCGCGCCGATGACTCGGCGACAGTCAACGAGTTTGGCGAGACGATGACGCCGCTGGGCGCGTCGGTCAGGCTCGCCGCGGGCGATCTCGACCAGGGCCAGCACGACGACCGCTCCGACGTGCTCGGCGTCGCGGCATCGGGCATGCTCGTGCGTCGTGACGTGTTCGAGCAGCTGGGCGGCTTCGACCCTGCGCTGCCGAGCATCGACGCCGGCCTCGACCTGGGCGTGCGCGCCAGGCTCGCGGGCCACCAGGTCTCGGTGCAGCCATTCGCCAGGATCCGTCGCAACGGCGGCGCAGAGCTGTTCAGCGTCAGAAGCGTCTCAGACGCGTCGTTCACGGGCCTCGCCCGCCGCGCGCAGCTGCACCGGCGCTTCGCGTACTCGCATGCTGCGGCCCTCGTCTTCCACTGGCTCCTGCTGCTGCCGCAAGCTGTCATCCGCTCGATAGGGCACCTGTTCGCAAAGCGGCCGGCAGCGATTCTGAGCGAGTTCGGGGCCGCGTTCAGCGCGATGTTCGCGTTCGGGGCCGTGTCGTCCGCGCGCTCGCGCATCCGCCAATCGAGAACCGCCGCCTGGAGCGACCTCGCACCCCTGCGCATCTCGCACAGGGCGATGCGGGCACGACGACGGCTCGCGGGCGACGATGTCGTCGTCAACTCACGCGTCGCCGACGAGCGCGTCGGATTCGTGCAGGGCGGAACCCTCTGGGTGCTCGCGCTCGCACTGCTCGCCGGCGTGATCATCAGCCTGCCGCTGCTGACGTCGACTGCCGTCACAGGCGGCGGCCTGCTGCAGCTGGGCGGCTTCACCGACATCTGGAACGCGGCGCTCTGGAGCGACCGCGAGAGCGCGGGGGGCCTCGTCGCACCCGCCGACCCCCTGCAGATCCTGCTGGCGCTGCTCGGCACGCTCACCTTCTGGCAGCCGTCGCTGGCAGTGCTCATCCTGCTGGTGATCGCACCCGTGCTCGCCAGCATCACAGGGTGGGCGCTGGCCCGCAGGCTCACGCGAGTCAAGTGGGTGCCGGCTGTCGTCGCCGCCGTCTGGGCGCTCGCGCCGACGCTGCTGGTGAGCATGCACGACGGACGCATCGGCGCAGTGATCGCGCACATCGCTCTGCCGCTGATCGCGTACGCGGTCGTCCGAGCTCGCGATCTCGTGCGCACAGCAGCGCTCGGAGCAGTTGCGCTCGCGGTCGCCACAGCGGGGGCGCCTTCGCTGCTTCCGGCGCTCGTCGGCGCTGTCGTGGTCGCAGTGATCTGGTTCGCGGTGCGTGCCCGATTCGGCGCATCGATCCGCCTCCTCATCGCCCTCGTTCCGACGGCAGCCCTGTTCGGCCCGCTGCTCTTCGCCAACCTGCAGCGCGGAACCCCGCTCGCACTGTTCGCAGACCCGGGTGTTCCGTTCGATTACGCAGCGCCCGATGCCGCGGTGCTCGCGGCCCAGCTGCCAGACGCGAGCCTCGGAACCATCGCGACCCTGTTCGACCAGTTCGGCCTCGCGGGCGGCCCGTGGCCGATGTGGGTCACGCTCGCACTCGTCGCTCCGCTCGCGCTCGCCGCGTTCGCCGCACCGTTCATGCGCGCCGGTCACGGCATCGCAGGCATCGCCGTCGCACTGGCCGGATTCTCGACTGCAGTCGTCAGCGCCGGCACGACGCTGGCGGCGTTCCAGGGTGTGACGAGCAAGGTCTGGACCGGCCCGGGCGTCAGCCTCATGCTGCTCGGCCTCGTGATCGCCGCATCCGCCACGCTCGGCGTGCTCGACTTCAGGGGCAAGGCTCCCGGTGCGATCCTCGCGCTGTTCGCGGTCGTCTCGGGAGGCGCGATCGTCGCCGGCGCCGCGGTGAGCCCAGCCGTCGTCTCGCCCCTCCCGGAACGCACGATGCCTGCACTCGTGTCGGCCGCCGCGTCCGACGATCCGATGCTCGGAACCCTGGTGATCGCTGCCGGTGCCGACGAGACCTTCTCGATCGAGGTCATTCGGGGCGACGGCACGACGCTGGGCGATGTGCAGACGTTCCACACGACCGCCGAGGCTCCGACGGGGCAGCGCTCTGAGCTGTCGCAGCTCGCGGTCGACCTCATCTCGGGCGGCACGGTCGACGCGAGCGAGCAGCTGCAGCAGCAGAGCATCGGCTTCATCGTGCTGCGCGACGCCGAGGGCAGTGCGGTCGCGGCCTACGACAGCACGCAGCGCAGCCTCAACCAGCGCGCAGACCTGCAGTCGGTCGGCCAGACCGATGCCGGGCTGCTCTGGAAGACCGAAGTCGAGCAGTCAGGAGTCGAGGCGCAGATGCCCGCCTGGAGCGGCTGGCTGCTTGCTGGCCAGCTGATTCTGCTGGCGATTGCGCTTGTGCTCGCGATGCCGGCCATCAAGCGAGGCGCGCGCTCCCGTGTGACGCGCGCCAAAGACGTTCGGAAGGACTACGCATGAGCGACGAGCGCGACGCCTGGGACGAAGCGGGCGCGATTCCCGTGACGGGCGAAGACCTCGAGCAGGGGCGCCAGCCTTCGGCTCCGTCGGCTGACGAGCCCCACGGTCAGCCGGACAAGCACGATCAGCACGCGACCCTGCACGATGACCCAGAAGAGCTGGCGAAGCTTGCGACCGACACCGACATCGCATCCGATGTCACGGCGACCGACGCCGAGGCGCAGTGGAACGCGGATGCCGAGGCGCGGCTGCGAGCGAACCCCAAGACGGTCGCATTGTGGTCGGGTCGGTCACTGCTCGGCCTCGTGGCGATCGGAGCGGCTGTGGCGCTTGGCGTCGGAGCTGTGTGGGCCGCGGGGAGCGGCGCCTTCGCGGTCGACCGCGAGCCGGTGAACGAGCAGATCACGCCCATGGCCGGCGAGCAGCAGATCGTGTGCGCGCCCGGGCAGCTCCGGGTGCAGTCCGGAGAAGGCGGATCGACGTCGATCGTGCCCGTCTCTGACGCGAACCCTGTCGTGCCCGAGCTCGAGGGCGCAGAGACTGCGCAGCTGCCGATCGGCAACGTCGAGGGCGCTGAGCTGACATCGGTGCAGGCACCCGTCGGCGACTCGGTGCTGGGAGGCATGTCGTGGACTTCGGCCGACGATGCCGAGATCGCAGGGCTCTCGGGAGCAGCCTGCACATCGCCCGCTGCATCGCAGTGGCTCGTCGGTGGCGCCACGACCACGGGGCGCTCGTCGATCATCGTGCTCGCGAACCCGAGCGAGCAGCCGACGACGGTTCGCCTCGAGGTGTTCACGACCGAAGGGCCGGCCGACAGCGCGGCGAACTCGGCGATCACCATCGAGCCCGGCACGGCCACCGCGATCGACCTGGCTTCGCTGTCGGTCGACAACGCCTCGCCCGCGGTTCTCGTGCGCAGCGAGGGCTCGGCCGTCGCCGCCTTCATGCAGCACTCGATCATCCGCGGGCTTGAGCCCGGCGGCATCGACACGATCTCGGGCCAGCCCGCCGCCACGACCGACCAGACCTTCGTCGGCGTGCCGCTGTCTGGAAGAACATCTGCGAACGTCGACGGCGACGGGTCAGACGTGCAGTCGACCCTGCGCCTCGTCGCAGCCGAAGACACCGTGGTGAGAATAGAGTTCTCGAGCCCCGGAACAAACCCGACGACGACCGAGGTGCCGCTCGCGGCCGGAACGGTCATCGACATGGACCTCTCGGCGCTGCCGGAAGGCGACTACACGATCGACATCCAGTCGGATGCGCCAGTCGCCGCGGGCATGCGCTCGCTGCCCGCAGACGGCAGCGTCGTGGCCGACTTCGTCTGGCTCTCGCCTTCTCGGACGATCGACGGCGAAGTGACCGTGGATGCCCGGCCGAGGGGCCACGACCGAGAGCTGGTCGTGTACAACGCCTCTGACGACACGCAGGTCATCGAGGTCGACGGCACTGAGCACGAGCTGGTCGCCGGAGCCCTGTTCTCAATGGAGCTGGGTCAGGACCCGGTCGTGCTGCGGGGGAGCGGCATCCGCGCTTCTGTCGTCATGACTGATGACGGTCTGATCGCGGGCTACTCGGTGCAGCCGGTGCCGCCCGCCGCCGCTGCGGTGACGGTCGAGTACTGATCGCCTCGGCTCAGCCGTGCCGGAATCGGTCGGGCGCAACCTCCCAGGGGTCGCGCCCCAAGTACTCTGCGACGGCACGGTAGACCGCGCCCTCGACGGCGAAGCGCTCGTGCCAGTCGTCTTCGAGCTGCGGCCGGAGCATGAACTCGTAGACGAGCCGGTGCACGGTGATCACGTCGAGCTCGCGGTCGACGTGCCAGAGCGGAACACGCCCGGCGTCGTCGGGAAGCTCGCGGGGGACATCGCTGAGCTGGAATCGAACCCGGGCGAGCTCTTCGGGCCACAGCGACTTGGCGTGAGCCGCGGCCTCAGACACCCATTCGACGAACTGCGACTCGCGGGTCACCGTCAGCGGCAGCTCGGGACCAGTGACAGCCGAGCGCATGCCGCGTCTGCCGTGCCGTCTGCTGGGTCGCTCCACGGCCCCAGCGTAGCCGCACAGTAGAATCTGAGCGTGACCGAACGATTCTGCGTGAAGCCCACGTGCCGCAACTACGCAGACTTCACCCTCAGCTATGACTATGACTCGAGAGTCATGGTGATCGGTCCGCTGTCTCCTGAGCTCGCGGCGGGCGGCTACGATCTGTGTGAGGTTCACGCGTCTCGGATGAAAGCCCCGAGCGAGTGGACGCTGATCCGCAATCCTGGCAGCGCCTGAACCTGAGCCATTCGTCAAACAAGAGGAATCCCATGCAACTGAGCGACATCGTCAAGGCATACGACGTTCGCGGACTCGTCGAGTCCCAGCTGACCGCAGACGTCGTGCGCGCGCTCGCCGCAGCGTTCGCCGACGTGGGCGGAACAGAGCGGCCCATCGTGATCGGCCATGACATGCGCGACTCCTCGCCCGCGTTCGCCCGGGCAGCAGC
The DNA here is from genome assembly GCF_900163565.1 of Agrococcus casei LMG 22410. Lineage (GTDB taxonomy): Bacteria > Actinomycetota > Actinomycetes > Actinomycetales > Microbacteriaceae > Agrococcus > Agrococcus casei. Next base: position 17,974 of record NZ_FUHU01000015.1, on the reverse strand, counting down.
CGAGGGCATCAGGCGTCGCGGCGCCGACGTCATCTCGATCGGCCTCTGCTCGACAGACGAGTCGTACTTCGCCTCAGGCACCCTCGATGTGCCGGCCATCATGTTCACAGCCAGCCACAACCCGGCCGCCTACAACGGCATGAAGCTCTCGCGCCGCGGAGCCCAGGGCGTCAGCCTCGACACCGGGCTCGCCGAGGTGCGAGACGGTGCCCAGGCATTCCTCGACGCTGGCGACATCCCCGCCGCCCCGCAGGAGGGCAGCGTGAGCGAGCGAGACGTGCTCGCCGACTACGCCGCGTACTTGCGCGAACTCGTCGATCTCTCGGGCATCCGCCCCCTGAAGGTCGTCGTCGATGCGGCCAACGGCATGGGCGGCCTCACGGTGCCGGCGGTCCTGTCGACCGAGGCGGGGCTCGGCCAGCTGCCGCTGGAGATCATTCCGATGTACTTCGAGCTCGACGGCACGTTCCCGAACCACGAGGCGAACCCGCTCGAGCCGAAGAACCTGGTCGACCTGCAGAAGGCCGTCGTCGAGCACGGCGCCGACATCGGCCTCGCGTTCGACGGCGACGCCGACCGCTGCTTCGTGATCGACGAGCGCGGCGGAGCAGTCTCGCCGTCCGCGGTCTCAGCCATCGTCGCCCTGCGCGAGATCGAGCGCGTTCGCGCCGAAGGTGAAGCCGAGATCACGGTGCTGCACAACCTCATCACGTCGCGATCGGTCGCCGAGACCATCGAGGGAGCGGGCGCCAAGGCAGTTCGCACGCGCGTCGGACACTCGCTGATCAAAGACCGCATGCGCGAGACCGGGGCAGTGTTCGGCGGCGAGCACTCGGCCCACTACTACTTCCGCGACTTCTGGGGTGCTGACAACGGCATGCTCGCGGCGATGCACGTGCTGGCGCAGCTGGGCATGGGCGAGCGTCCCATGAGCGAGCTGTCGGCTGAGTGCACCCCGTACTTCTCGAGCGGCGAGATCAACTCTCGCGTCGACGACATCGAATCGGCGAAGGAGCGCATCATCGAGCGCTTCGGCGCCGAGGGCGAGATCGATCACCTCGACGGCATCTTCATCGCCGAGCGCAGCGGATCGTGGTGGGTCTCGGTTCGCCCGTCGAACACCGAGCCGCTGTTGCGTCTGAACGTCGAGGCAGAGACGCAGAGCGAGATGGAGCGCGTGCGCGACCTCGCGCTCGAGCTGATCAACCGCTAGTCGGTCAGACTCCGGCGCTCAGCTTTCGCAGCAGCGTCGCGAGCGTCTCGCGCTCGTCGTCGTCGAGTCTTGCGAGGATGCGCTGTTCGGCACTCAGCAGAGTGTCGAGGGCCGTGTCGACCCGGTCGATGCCCTTGTCGGTGACCTCGACGAGCATCGACCGGCGGTCGGTCTGGTGTGCGACGCGGGTGATGAGGCCGCGCTCCGAGAGGCCGCTGAGCCGGTTGGTCATGGTGCCGCTGGTGACCATCGTCTCTTCTATGAGCCTCGTGGGCGTCAGCGGCTGGCCGGCTCGTCGCAGCGCAGAGAGCACATCGAACTCCCACGGCTCGAGCCCTGCGTGAGCGAAAGCGGAGGCCCTCGCCAGGTTGAGCCGCTTGCCGAGCCGCATGATGCGGCTGAGCACAGCCAGGGGCGAGATGTCTGCCTCCGGGCGCGCGCCTGACCACTGCTCCATGATCGTGTCGACCACATCCCTGTGCATGGCTTCCCCTCGCTGTCGAGTGCTGCCGAGCTCCGCCTCCGGGATTCGAACCCAGACTTCACGGCTCCAAAGGCCGTCGTGCTGCCATTACACCAAGGCGGACCGCGCTGCAGTGCGCGATCCAGCCTAGCGCGTGCGCGCATCCGCTCGTGATGCCGGTAGCGTTGTGCGCATGAACGTCTCCGACGCCTATCGTCCGTCAAACCGCGGGCTCGCGGTCATCGTGCTCGCCGCCGGATCCGGCACGCGAATGAAGAGCGCGATCGCCAAGCCGCTGCACGCGCTTGCCGGGCTGCCGCTGATCGGCCACGTGCTGCGCACCGCCGGCCAGCTCGAGCCTGCGCACACCGTTGCCGTCGTGCGGCACGAGCGCGACCAGATGGTCGAGGCGATCACGTCGCTGGCCGACGGCGTCGCAATCGCCGACCAGGACGACGTTCCCGGAACGGGCCGCGCGGTCGAGGCAGGCATCAACGCGCTCCCCGCTGACTTCGACGGAACCGTCGTCGTGCTCTCGGGTGACGTGCCGCTCATCGACGCCGCGACGCTGCGCGACCTGATCGCCGAGCACGACCACTCGATGAACGCGATGACCGTGCTGTCGACGATCATGGCCGAGCCGAAGGGCTTCGGGCGCATCATCCGCAACCGAGCCGGCTCGTTCGAGGCGATCGTCGAAGAGAAGGACGCCGACGAGGCCCAGCGCAAGGTCACAGAGGTCAATGGCGGCATCTACGTGTTCAGCTGTGCCGAGCTGCGCGTCGCCCTCGACGAGATCGGCACCGACAATGCGCAGGGCGAGAAGTATCTGACCGACGCGGCCCTGCGCATCCAGGCCTCCGGAGGCCGCATCGAGGCCATGCCGACGGCAGACCCGTGGCTCGTCGCCGGGGTCAACGACCGCGTGCAGCTCGGTGCTGCGGCCGCTGAGCTCAACCGCCGACTCGTCGCCCACTGGCAGCGCGAGGGCGTGACGGTGCAGGATCCGCTCTCGACATGGCTCGACATCGATGTGCGGCTTGCCCAGGACGTCACGCTGCTGCCGAACACCCAGCTGCTCGGATCGACGACGGTCGCAGCCGGCGCCGCAGTCGGCCCAGACACGACACTCACCGACACGACGGTGGGCGAGCGCGCGAGCGTTCGGCGCACAGAGTCGTTCAGTGCCGTCATCGGGGCGGATGCGACAGTCGGCCCGTGGGCGTACCTGCGGCCGGGCACGCGGCTCGGCGCAGACGGCAAGATCGGCACGTTCGTCGAGACGAAGAACGCCGAGATCGGCACGGGGTCGAAAGTGCCGCACCTCTCGTACATCGGCGACACCGAAGTCGGCCAGGGCTCGAACATCGGCGCCGGCACCATCACCGCGAACTACGACGGCGTCAGAAAGCACCGGACGACGGTCGGAAGCCACGTTCGCACCGGCAGCCACAACGTCTTCGTTGCGCCCGTGAACATCGCCGACGGGGCGTACACTGGTGCCGGAACGGTCGTGCGCAAGGCAGTAGAGCCCGGCGCGCTCGCGATCTCGGTCACTCCGCAGCGCAACATGAGCGGTTGGGTCCAGCAGAATCGACCAGACTCGGCAGCCGCCAAGGCAGCCGAGACGGCCAGCGAAGATCAGAACCTGTAGAAAGCGAGCATCGTGTCGTCGATCGTTGCCAAGAACCGCAAGCACCTCGTCCTGATCTCAGGGCGTTCGCACGAAGCTCTGACGCAGGCCGTCGCAGACGAGATCGGCACCGATCTCATGGGCGTCGACGCGCGCACGTTCGCCAACGGTGAGATCTACACCCGTTTCGAGGGCTCGGTCCGCGGCGCTGACGTGTTCGTGGTGCAGAGCTACTCGAGCCCCGTGAACGAGTGGCTCATGGAGCAGCTCATCATGGTCGACGCGCTCAAGCGCGCGAGTGCCAAGCGCATCACGGTCGTCATGCCGTACTACCCGTACTCGCGCCAGGACAAGAAGGGCCGCGGCCGCGAGCCGATCTCGGCTCGTCTTGTGGCTGACCTCTTCAAGACCGCCGGCGCCGACCGCATCATGTCGATCGACATCCACGCCTCGCAGATCCAGGGCTTCTTCGACGGTCCGTTCGACCACCTCTTCGCGATGCCGGTGCTGCTCGAGCACTTCAAGAACTCGCTCGACCCCGAGAGCCTCACGGTCGTCTCGCCCGATATGGGGCGCGTGCGCGTCGCCGACGTCTGGAGCGACAAGCTCGGCGCACCGCTTGCCATCATCCACAAGCGCCGCGACCCGCTCGTGCCGAACCAGGTCTCGGTGCACGAGATCGTCGGCTCCGTGGCCGGACGCACGTGCCTGCTCGTCGACGACATGATCGACACGGGCCGCACGATCGTCAAGGCCGCAGAGGCGCTGAAGAAGAACGGCGCCACGAACGTCGTGGTCGCTGCGACGCACGCGATCTTCTCCGACCCGGCTCCCGAGATCCTCGGCGCCGACGCGATCGACCAGGTCGTGGTCACCGACACGCTGCCGCTTCGCGACGAACAGCGCTTCGAGAAGCTCAAGGTGCTCTCGATCGCGCCGCTGCTGGCGCGTGCGATCACCGAGGTGTTCGAAGACGGCTCGGTCACGAGCATGTTCGACGGCGCCGCCTGATCCAGACAGCAGTGTTCGCGTGACCCAGAGCGAGCGGCTTCACGGAGGCCTCTCCCGCGCGCTGTCGACAGCGCTCGCGTCGGCAGCGGGAACCTTCGCCGCCCTGGTGCTGCTTTCGATGGGCATCCACGGCACCGGCGTCGGCAGCGCGCTGCTCTCCGGCCTCTGGCCCGGCATGGCGGCGATCGTAGCGCTGAGCGTTGCGGTGTTCCTCATGGGCGTGCAGATCTTCGTCGACGTGATCCACGCACCCGACCAGACTCCCGAGTCGCGCGAGCGCTGGGAGCGGTCTCGCTTTCGCAGCCGTGCCATCGGCGGCTTCGGCACGCCGCTCGGGCTCCTGCTGGTCGGCTCAGGCTGGATCGGCGAGCTCGAGCACCTGCTGTGGGCAGGTGCTGTGATCACACTGCTGAGCCTCTTGCAGCTGGTGCTGTCCTTCTGGATCGCTCACCGCATCCGTCGCTGGCCCGACGCTGACCCCGCGGCCCTGCGAAAGCCCTATGAGCCGTTCGAGCAGCTGCGCGAGCTGCTGACGGCCGCGCCGGCGCGAATCGTCACAGGGTTCCTCGCCATCGGATTCGTCGGGCTCGGCGTGCTCGTCGTATTCAACCTCGGGGTGCTCGGCAACCAGGCCGGCTACTCGGGAACCGATTTCACGAGTGCTCCCCGGGTCTCAGAAGAGGACACGGCGATCGTCGAGACCATGATCACCGTCATCGCCATTGCATTCGCGCTCGCGCTGGTGGTCGCATTCGGCGACATTGTGCGCGGGTTCTTCGACGGCGGTGAGGCGCATCCGCTCGAGCGCATCGCGCATCCGCTGGCAGGAATAGCCCCCGCGCTGATCGCGGTGGGGTTCGCGTTCGTGCTGGTGGTTCCCGGAGAGATACCGAACGAGGCGACGGATGCGCACGTGCAGGAGATGAGTCAGTTCGTCTTGGCGGGCGTCGCGGGTGTCGGTGTGCTCGTGCTCGCGTGCGTGTTCGCTGTGGCCGGCTACGGCGCACGCGATGCTGCCGAGAACTAGACTCTAGGGCGTGCAGTGCGCCTACTATTCAGCCGGACGCTGCCGCTCATGCACCCTGCTTGAGGTGCCCTACGAGCAGCAGCTGGCGTCGAAGGACGCCCGCGTTCGAGAGCAGCTGCAGGGCGTGGCGCCGAATCTCGAGTGGCTGACGCCGCAGGCGAGCGCCGAGGCGAACTTCAGAAACAAGGCCAAGCTGGTGGTCGGCGGTCGCACGGGGCTCGTCTCGCTGGGCATCCTCGATCGGCAGCGACGCGGCATCGACCTCACCGGCTGTGAGCTGCAGGAGCAGCCGATCCTCGCGGTGCTGCCCTCGATCGCGGCGTGGATCAACGAGGCCGGCCTCACGCCGTACAGCGTGCGTGAGCGGCAGGGCGAGCTGAAGCACGTGCTGCTGACCGTGTCGCCGGCTGGCGAGTTCGCGATGCGACTCGTGCTGCGCAGCGAAGGCCAGCTGGGGCGCATCCGCCGCGCGCTGCCGCAGCTGCTGGCCGCAGTGCCCGGGCTCCGCGTCGTGAGCGTCAACCTGCAGCCCGAGCACAAGGCCGTGATCGAAGGCGCAGAAGAGACCGTGCTCACAGACACCCGGCTGCTGCCGATGCCGCTTGGGGCGGTGACGCTGCAGCTCGGCCCGCGCAGCTTCTTCCAGACCAACACGCAGGTGACGCGCGCGCTCTATGCCCGCGCATCCGAATGGATCGTCGACGCGGTTCCCGCGGCGATGTGGGATCTCTACTGCGGCGTCGGCGGCTTCGCGCTGCACGCGGCGGCGGCGGTGCTCGAGGCAGGGTCAGCGGCTCCCGACATCGTCGGTGTCGAGGTCAGCGACGAGGCAGTGGCGAGCGCACGGGCCGCGGCTGCGGCAGCGGGCGTGGATGCGCGGTTCGTCGCAGCAGACGCGGTGCAGATGCAGCAGCTCGGCGAGCAGGTGCCAGACCTCGTGCTGGTGAATCCGCCGAGGCGCGGAATCGGCGAGCTGGCGCAGTGGCTCGAGGAGTCGGGTGCCGCGCGCATCGTGTACTCGAGCTGCAATCCGACCACCCTCGCCCGCGACATCGAGGCGATGCCGAGCATGCGCGCAGTGCGGGCGCAGCTGTTCGACATGTTCCCTCATACCGAACACGCCGAAGTCCTCGTCGAACTCGTGCGACAGTAGAGAATCAGCTTTCACACGGAAGAGGTGCCAAGTGGTTGAAGAGGCAGTCGAATCGCTGTTCACGCTGTATGTCCTGCCGATCGGGCTCTCGGTGCTGTGGGGTCTCGCTGTGGCGCTCATCGCGCTGCTGGTGTTCCGCATCGCGTCGATCGCCATCGCTCGAAGCCGTGTGCGCGCTCGCGAGGTCGTGGGGCGCGTCGCCACGTCGCTGTTCGTGCTGGTGTTCATCGTCGGTGCATGGAGTGCGGCCACCATCATGCGCGTGCCCAGCAAGTGGGAAGACCCGCTGCCGTCGAACATCCACCACATCATGCAGATCGTCACGATCATCGCGGCCGCCTACCTGCTGTTCAGAATCGTCATGGCGGTCAGCGACTGGCTGCTGGCGCACTACAAGACCGACAAGGCCACGGAGCGTCGCGCACGGCGTGTGCAGATGCAGGTGCAGCTGCTGCGTCGCATCGTCGCAGCCCTCATCGTCGTGATCGCAGTCGGTGCCGTGCTGTTCACCTTCGAAGGCGCCCGTGCCGCCGGCGCCTCGGTGCTCGCCTCTGCAGGTCTGATCTCGGTCATCGCCGGCATCGCCGCGACCAGTGCGCTGACCAACGTCTTCGCTGGCATGCAGCTCGCGTTCTCCGGCGCCATCAACATGCACGACATCGTCGTGGTCGAGGGCGAATGGGGAACGATCGAGGAGATCACCCTCACCTACGTCGTCGTGCACATCTGGGACGATCGCCGGCTCGTGCTGCCGTCGACCTACTTCACGTCGACGCCGTTCGCGAACTGGACCCGAACCGACAGCGACATCATGGGGCAGGTCATGCTCGATGTCGACTGGTCGATACCGGTGCAGGAGATGCGCGAGGAGATGAAGCGCATCGTCGAGGCGAGTGAGATCTGGGACGGCCGCGTCGCCGTCCTGCAGGTCAACGACGCGCAGAACGGCATGGTGAAGATCCGCGTGATCGTCAGCGTGGCCGACGGTGCGATCATGAACGACCTCGTCAGCCACGTGCGCGAAGAGCTCGTGACCTGGGTTCGCGAGGTGCACCCCGAGTCGATGCCGTACCAGCGCGTCAGGATGACCAGCGAAGAGCTGCCGAAGCCCACGCGCAAGCGCGGCCAGACGACGGATTCGATGCCGAGGCAGGGCCTCTTCACCGGAAGCGCCGAGGCAGAAGCCCGTCGCGAGTCATTCACGAAGCCCATGGACATCATCGATCAGGAAGACCTCGACGAGCTCGAGCAGCAGTGAACCATCTGTTCACATATGTCGCCTAAGTTCATAGGGTGACTGAACTGAAACGAACCGTCGGCGTCGCAGGCGCGGCCGCCATCGGAATCTCTGCCATGGTCGGCGCAGGCCTGTTCTTCGTGTGGTCGCCTGCAGCGTCCCTCGCCGGAGACCTGCTCTGGGCCGCCCTGCTGCTTGCGGCGCTCATCGCGGTGCTGAACGCGCTCTCGAGTGCGCAGCTGGCCATGGAGCATCCGGTCTCGGGCGGTGCATACGCGTACGGCCGCTCTGAAGTCAGCCCGTGGGTCGGGTTCTCAGCAGGCTGGATGTTCCTGACGGGCAAGACGTTCTCAGCAGCCGCCATGGCCTCGATCGCAGCACGCCACATCAGCCAGGATGCAGCCGTCGCCTGGACCGTCGTCACCATCATGGCGCTGTCTGTCATCAACATCCTCGGCATGCGCGTCACGACTGCCGTGTCGAAGGTGATCGTCGTCATCACCGTCACCATCATCGCGATCGCCCTCGGCTGGGCGTTCTCGGGGGCCGAGTCGACGCTCACGACCGCATCCACGGCAGCCACGTTCGTGCCAGAGGGAACCGATCAGTTCGAGCTCGAGGGGCTCGGCGGGCTCGCTGTCCTGCAGGCGACCGGCCTGCTCTTCTTCGCGTTCGCGGGCTATGCGCGCATGGCGACGCTCGGGGGAGAAGTGGTCGAGCCTCGCAAGACGCTGCCGCGAGCCATTCTCGGCGCGCTCGCATTCGTGCTCGTGATCTACGGGCTGCTCGCGCTCGCGACCTCGATGCGCCTGGGCGACGATCTGCCCGAGTCAGTGACTCCCGTCGCCGACCTCGTCGGCAACCCCATCCTGCACCAGGTCGTCATGCTGGGTGCGGTCATCGCCTGCCTCGGCTCGCTGCTCGGCATTCTGGCGGGCCTCAGCCGCACGGCGCTCGCGATGGCGCATGGGCGCGACATGCCCGGCATCCTGGGCGCCGTCAACCGACGCACGAAGACTCCGATCATCGCCGAGCTCGTGGTCATGGCCCTCGCGATCGTCGTGGCTGTCCTGCTGCCGGCGAGCGCTATGGTCGCCGTCTCGTCGACGTTCGTGCTGGGCTACTACGCGATCGCGCACTGGTCGGCAATACGGATGCGCGCACGGTTCGCGCAGGAGGGCCGACGGATGTGGCTGCCCTCGTGGGTGCCGTGGGTCGGCATCGTTGCCTGCCTGCTCATCGTCGTGACGCTCTCGTGGGTTGCTGTGCTCATCGCAGTCGGCTGGGTGCTGCTCGGGCTGTTCTTCTGGCGGGGGCTCGCACCGGTTCACCGCGGCTAGAATTGCACGCATGACAGCTACTGAAACGGTCGACAAGCCCAGGAAGAAGCGCAGAGTTCGCAAGGTCCTCTGGATCCTTCTGGGCGTTGTGGTGGTGCTCGCGATCGCGATCGCAGCCTTGCTCCTCCGCCTCAACTCCGCATTCGACGGTGTTTCGACCGTTGAGTCGGCGTTCCCCGACGACAGCGACCGGCCCAAGGTGGTCGAGACCGAGTCGGGCTCGCCGATCAACGTGCTGCTGCTCGGAACAGACTCTCGCGAAGAGGGCCAGGACCTCATGGACAACCTCGGCGACCGCGCCGACGCGATTCTCGTGGCGCACATCCCGCCGGATCGCAAGAGCATCCAGATCATGTCGGTCATGCGCGACTCGTGGGTCGAGATCCCGGGCCACGGCGAGAACAAGATCAACGCCGCGCTGTCGCTCGGCGGCGTCTCGCTCATGGTGCAGACGGTCGAGACGGTCATCGACCAGCGAATTGACCACGTCGCGGTCATCGACTTCGAGGGCTTCAAGGGCCTGACAGAAGAGCTCGGGGGAGTGACGCTCAACAACGACCGTGCGTTCTCGACCAAGAACTATGACTTCGAAGCCGGCAACATCACGATCTCCGAGGGAGAAGCGGCCCTCGAGTTCGTGCGCGAGCGATACGCGTTCGAAGACGGCGACTACCAGCGAGTGCACAACCAGCAGGCGTTCATGCGCGGTGCTCTGAACGGCATCCTGGCGCCCGAGGTGCTGGCGAACCCGTTGAAGCTCGCCGACATCATCGAGAGCCTGTCGCCGCACATGGCCACGACAGACACCATGTCGACGACGCAGATGGTGTCGCTCGGCGCCTCACTCGTCTCTGCCAATGGCGGCAAGCCGCCGCTGCAGACCTTCACGTTGCCCACGACCGGAACCGGCATGATCGGCGATCAGTCGGTCGTGCACGTCGACTGGGACGGCGTCGAGCTGATCAGGGAGGCCTTCGCCGAGGACTCCATGACCAGCTTCACGCCGCCTCCGCCCCGCTAGAGGGCAGTCTCTGAGCGGTCGCCCGACCACTCGGTGTGGAAGGAGCCTTCGCGGTCGACGCGCCGGTAGGTGTGCGCACCGAAGAAGTCGCGCTGTCCCTGCACGAGGGCCGCTGGCAGGCGGTCTGCGCGCAGGCCGTCGTAGTAGGCGAGCGTCGACGAGAAGGCAGGCGCGGGGATGCCCGAACCGGCTGCGTACTGCACGACCCGCCGCCAGGCGTCCTGGCCGCCGGCCACCGCATCCGTGAAGAACGGCGCCAGAACGAGCGCGACCAGGTCGGGCTGCTCTGCGTAGGCCTCGGTGATGCGCTCGAGGAAGCGCGCGCGGATGATGCAGCCGGCGCGCCAGATCTTCGCGACTTCGCCCTTGTCGATGTTCCAGCCGTGCTCTTCTGCACCGGCGACGATGATGTCGAAGCCCTGCGAGTAGGCGATGATCTTCGATGCGTAGAGCGCGAGGCGCACGTCTTCGATGAATGCGTCGGCGTCATCGACGGCGGCTGCCTCGGGTCCGGGAAGGCCCTTGGCCTGCGCGCGCTGCCCGAGCTGCGACGAGAGCGAGCGGGCGAAGGTCGCCTCGGCGATGCCGGTCGAGGGAACGCCGAGGTTGAGTGCCGACTGCACCGTCCACGCGCCCGTGCCTTTTGCGCCGGCCGCGTCGAGGATGACGTCGACGAGCGGCGAGCCCGTCTCGGCGTCGACCTGGCGGAGCACCTCAGCGGTGATCTCGATCAGGTACGACTCGAGCTCGGTCGTGTTCCAGGCGGCGAAGATCTCTGCGATCTCGGCGGGCGTCTTGCCCGTGCCTCGGCGGATGAGGTCGTAGGCCTCGCCGATCAGCTGCATGTCGGCGTACTCGATGCCGTTGTGCACCATCTTGACGAAGTGGCCGGCGCCGTCGGTGCCGATGTGGGTGACGCAGGGCTCGCCGTCATCGGCAAGCGCTGCGATGGAGCGCAGGATGGGGCCGAGGGTCTCGTATGACTCGACGGTTCCGCCGGGCATGAGCGAGGGGCCGTTCAGTGCGCCCTCCTCGCCGCCGGAGATGCCGCATCCGACGAAGTGTATGCCCGTCTCGCGAACAGCGGCCTCGCGGCGGATGGTGTCGGTGAAGAGGGCATTGCCGCCGTCGACGATGATGTCGCCGGGCTCGAACTCGGCGACGAGCTGATCGATGACGGCGTTGGTCGCAGCACCGGCCTGCACCATGATGATGGCGGTTCTCGGCTGCTCGAGCGACGCGGCGAACTCAGCCACGGTCTTCGACGGAACGAAACCGGCCTCGGGGTGCTCGGCGACGAGCTCGTCGGTCTTCGACCCGGTGCGGTTGTAGACTGCAACACTGTTGCCTTCGCGGCTGGCGAGGTTGCGCGCCAGATTCGAACCCATCACTGCGAGTCCGACGACTCCGATATTTGCCTTCGCAGAGCTCACTTGCCAGCCTTCCATGTTGTGCGACGTGCGGTTGCCCGCTGTCCTCCAACAGTAGTCTCGACGACCCCCGCACTGCGACTGCTACTATGGTCGCTGAACTTCGGCGAGGGGCTCCGTGCCCGTGATCGACGCAGTGAGACAGACAGCCTGGATGGCTGCCCGTGGGCCAGTCCCATTCCTCACGCAACAGCGTTCGAGTCGACAACTGAACTGGGCCCACCGGCCCCTGAACCCATAAGGGAGCAATCCATGAGCAGTCAGAGAAGCAAGCTCGTCACCGAGCAGCGCACCGAATTCGGCAAGGGCGCAGCACGTCGCCTCCGTGCCGCAGGCAAGGTCCCCGCGGTCCTCTACGGCCACGGCACCGAGCCCCAGCACCTCACGCTGAACACGCACGAGCTCTTCCTCGTCGTCCGCCGCTCGAACGCGATCATCGACCTCGACATCGAGGGCGCTTCGCAGCTCGCGCTGGTGCGCGACGTGCAGCGCAACCCCGTCATGATGGGTGCAGACGCCATCGAGCACCTCGACCTCATCATTGTCAAGCGCGGCGAGAAGGTCACGGTCGACGTGCCCGTGCACCTCGAGGGCGAAAGCGCCCCCGGAACGATCTCGAACCTCGAGGTCAACACGCTGTCGCTCGACGTCGACGCACTCAACATCCCCGAGTACCTCATGGTCTCGATCGAGGGCCTCGAAGAGGGCGCGCTCGTCACCGCTGCCGACGTCACGCTGCCCGAGGGCGCAGAGCTGCTGACCGACGCCGAGCAGCTCGTCGTGGGAATCATCGTGCCGCAGCTCGACACCGAGACGACAGCCGGCGAAGACTCTGCTGGTGAAGCAGAGGCAGACGACGAGACCGACGCCGAAGGCGACTCGGAGTAGTCACCCGCTCGATGTCAGCCGACACCTTTCTCGTAGTCGGGCTCGGAAACCCCGGGCCCGACTACGCGCATACGCGCCACAACATCGGCCTCGATGTGCTCGACGAGCTCATCGCCAGGGCCGGTGCCAAGCGCAGTCGGCACAGGAAGGCCGCGGCTTCGGTCGCAGAGGCTCGCATCATCGGCGGGCCGAAGATCGTCATGGCCTTTCCAGAGACCTTCATGAACCGATCCGGCGGGCCGGTCGCGCAGCTCGCCGACTACTACGGCGTCGCCAACGAGAACATCATCGTCGTGCATGACGACCTCGACCTGCCGTTCGATGCGCTCAAGCTGAAGTCCGGAGGAGGCCACGGCGGCCACAACGGACTGCGCGACATCATCGCCTCTCGAGGCCCTGACTTCGTGCGCGTGCGATTCGGTGTCGGGCGCCCGCCCGGCCGCCAAGACCCAGCCGAGCACGTGCTCCGGCGCTTCAGCGGCGAAGAGCGCAAGCTGCTGCCGAATCTCATCGACGAGACGGCCGACGCCGTCGAGCTCGTGATTCGCGACGGCCTCGTCGCAGCGCAGCAGCGCGTGCACACCCGCGAAGACCGTGCGTGAGGCCGAACGGCAGAGATATTCCACTACGCTTGAGCGCTAGTGGAGCAGGAGGACTGATGGCCCGCAACAAGCCGAAGACCGTGCTGGCAGCACTCGCGTGCGTCAGCCTCGCGGCACTGACCGGATGTGCCGGCCAGGCAGACTACGCAACCGAGCCGTTCATCGGCTTCGAGCCGGTCGGCAGCATCGACGAGACCTACGACGTGTACTACGACAAGGGCACCGAGTCGGGCATGCACGATGTGATCATCGCCGAAGGCGACCACCGGGTGCTCTCGTGCCTCGGCGAACCCGTGTTGATCTGCTACGACGGCGACAAGTCGGGCGAAGGCGAACTGATCATCGTGATCGCAGAAGAGGGCACCGAGACGACGATTCTCGACTACAACGGCGAAGAGATCGAGATGCAGAAGACCGAGACTCCTGCAGACATCGAGAGCCCTGCTCCGGTGTTCGTGACGCAGGCCCCTGTGCTCGAAGACCGCGAGGGATTCTCCTGGAGCTGGAGAGGTCTTGACGCCAACGGCGAAGAGCTCTGGACCAAGTGACCCTCAGTCGAGTTCTCGACACCCTCACTGAAGGGCCGCTCTCTGAACTGCAGCACCTGAGAGTCGCCAGCGGCGCGGTCTCAGCGATGGACTCGCTTCGAGCTCCTGTCGTCGCTGCGCTCTCGGATGCAGAGCGATCCACCCTGGTCATCACGCCGACCAGGCGCGAGGCGGATCAGCTCGTGGGCGACCTCGAGGCCTGGGCTCCGGATGCGCAGATCGTCGGGTTCCCGGCCTGGGAGACCCTGCCGCACGAGCGCCTCAGCCCTTCACCCGAGACCGTCGGGCAGCGCTACGACGCGCTCGCGAGGATCCGCAGCCTCGAGTCCGGCAGACGCGGCATCGTCGTCGCATCGGTGCGTGCAGCAGTGCAGCCGATCACCTCAGACATCGCCGATGTCGAACCCGTCGTGCTGCGTGCGGGCTCGAGGGGCAACAGCATCGAGGCGATCATCGGCCGCCTGATCGAGCTCGCATACACCCGTGTCGACATGGTCACCCGTCGCGGCGAGTTCGCCTCTCGCGGCGGCATCCTCGACGTGTTCTCGCCCGCAGCCGAGCATCCTGTCCGTGCCGAGTTCTTCGGCGACGAGATCGAGCAGATGCGCTGGTTCAGGGTCGCCGACCAGCGATCGAGCGACGACGCAGAAGAAGTCGTGATGCCTCCCAGCCGCGAGCTGCTGCTGACCGAGTCGGTGCGCCAGCGTGCGAAGGAGATGCAGCACGAGTTCCCGGCCATCGGAGGCCTGCTCGAGAAGCTCTCCGAGGGCATCCCTGCCGAGGGCATGGAATCGCTCGCTCCCGCGCTCGTCTCGAACCTCGAGCCGATCACGGCGCTCATGCCCGGAACCCGTGTGATCGTCATGGGCCACGAGCGGGTTCGCGACCGCATCAAGATCCTCAACGACACGAACCGCGAGTTCCTCGAGGCAGCCTGGAGTGCGGCGACGGCCGGAGCAGAGGCTCCCATCGACCTCAGCGGCGGCGAGTTCATCGAGCTCGACGCACTGCGAGCATCCACCGATGGCCCGTGGTGCGATGTCACGCAGCTCGCCAACGACCTCGCTGACCAGTCCGAGATCGAGGCGAAGCCGGTTCCGTCATTCGCAGGCAACGCAGACGGCGCTGTCGAGTTCGTGGGGGAGCGACTCCGAGACCAGTGGCAGGTGGTAGTCACCGCTGCCGGCGCCGGCATGGTGCAGCGCGCCGCCGATGTGCTGGCAGAGCACGAGATCGCGGCCCGAGCTGTCGAAGAGGGAGCGGATGCGCAGCTGGCGGCAGGCGTCGCAGTCGTGACGCAGGCGGCGATCGGCAGCGGATTCCTGCTGCCCGAGAGCCGAATCGCGATTCTGAGCGAGGCCGAGTTCTTCGGCAAGGCTGTCAGCGATCACCGTCGCTCGTCGCAGAAGCTGTCGACCAGGCGGGGAACCGTCGTCGACCCGCTGCAGCTGAAAGCCGGAGACTACGTCGTGCACGAGACGCACGGCATCGGCCGATTCGTCGAGCTGATGCAGCGAGAGGTCTCCACCGGCGGCCGCAACGCCTCGAAGACGACGCGCGAGTATCTGGTCATCGAGTACGCGTCGTCGAAGCGCGGCCATGCGGGCGACCGGCTCTCGGTGCCGACCGACCAGCTCGACCAGCTGAGCCGCTATGTCGGAGGCGAGGCTCCCGCACTGTCGAAGATGGGCGGCAGCGACTGGCAGAGTGCGAAGTCGAAGGCGCGGCGAGCGGTGCGCGACATCGCGGTCGAGCTGGTGCAGCTGTACTCGGCGCGCAAGGCCTCGCGCGGCTTCGCGTTCGGCCGCGACACCCCCTGGCAGGCTGAGCTTGAAGACGCCTTCCCCTTCGCCGAGACACCCGACCAGCTGACGACGATCGACGAGGTCAAGCGCGACATGCAGTCGCCGATTCCGATGGACCGGCTGCTCTCCGGCGACGTCGGATACGGCAAGACCGAGGTTGCGGTGCGAGCCGCATTCAAGGCGGTGCAAGACAACAAGCAGGTCGCGGTGCTGGTGCCGACGACGCTGCTGGTCAAGCAGCACTTCGAGACGTTCGCGTCTCGGTTTGCAGGCTTTCCGGTGAATCTGAAGGCGCTGAGCCGCTTCCAGACTGACAAAGAGGCACGCGAGACGATTGCGGGCATCGCCGACGGCACCGTTGACGTTGTCATTGGAACCCATCGCATCCTCGCGGAGAAGATGAAGTTCAAAGACTTGGGGCTCGTCATCATCGACGAGGAGCAGCGATTTGGCGTCGAGCACAAAGACAAGCTGAAGGCACTCAAGGCCAATGTCGACGTGCTCGCGATGAGCGCCACCCCGATTCCGCGAACGCTCGAGATGGCCGTGACGGGCATCCGCGAGATGTCGACGCTTGCGACGCCTCCTGAGGCGAGGCACCCCGTTCTGACCTTCGTCGGCGCCTACAACGACCAGCAGGTGGCGGCGGCCATCAGGCGTGAGCTGCTGCGCGAGGGCCAGGTCTTCTTCGTGCACAACCGGGTCGCTTCGATCAACAAGGTCGCGTCGCAGATCGCCGAGCTGGTGCCGGAGGCCCGCGTCGGCATCGCACACGGACGGATGGGCGAGTCGACACTCGAGCACGTCATCGACGACTTCTGGGAGAAGCACTACGACGTGCTCGTCTGCACGACGATCGTCGAGACCGGCCTCGACATCCCCAACGCCAACACCCTGATCGTCGATCGCGCCGACCGCTATGGCCTCTCGCAGCTGCACCAGCTGCGCGGACGCGTGGGCCGTGGCCGCGAGCGTGCCTATGCCTACTTCCTGTATGACTCCGACAAGCCGCTCAGCGAGACGGCGCACGACCGCCTCGAGACGATCGCCGTGCACAATGAGCTTGGTGCTGGCATGCAGGTTGCGCTGAAGGACCTCGAGATCCGCGGTGCCGGAAACATGCTCGGCGGCGAGCAGTCCGGCCACATCGCGGGCGTCGGCTTCGACCTGTACATCCGCATGATCGGCGAGGCTGTCGCGACCTTCCGCGGTGACGCTGAGGATGCGCCGCGCGAGCTGCGACTCGAGCTGCCGGTCGATGCTGTTGTTCCTGACGACTACATCGACTCTGAGCGGCTGCGTCTCGAGGCATATCAGAAGCTCGCTTCGGCAGCCGGACACACTGACGGAGACTCGATCGACCGCGTCGTCGACGAGCTGCGTGACCGCTACGGCGAGCTGCCGCAGCAGGTGCAGAACCTGGTGGCCATGGCCCGCCTGCGCAGGCAGGCGCAAGCTGCGAAGCTCTCTGAGGTGTTCGTCGTCGGCCCGAACCTTCGGGTGGGCCCTGTCGAGCTGAAGGATTCGCTGCAGATGCGTCTGCGTCGGCTGTATCCCGAAGCCAAGCTGCAGACTGCGGCGAACGTGCTCGTCGTGCCGCTGCCGACACGAGGTGGCGGCAGGCTCGCCGGCACCAAGGCTGAGCTCCTGGCCGACGACAAGCTGATCGAATGGGTATCGAAGCTGCTGAGTGACGTTCTGCCGCCGGCAGCACCGAAGGAGTCGGCAGAATGAGCCAGATCGAACGCCTCGTCGAGATGATGCAGACCCTCCGCGGCGAGGGCGGCTGCCCGTGGGACAGACAGCAGACGCACGCCTCGCTCGTGCAGTATCTGATCGAGGAGTCGTACGAGGCCGTCGACGCAATCGAGTCGGGCGACGATGCCGAACTCCGCGAAGAGCTCGGCGATGTGCTGTTTCAAGTCGTCTTTCATGCCGAGATCGCCCGAAGCGAGGGCCGTTTCGCCTTCGAGGATGTGGCGCAGGCGGTCGCCGACAAGATGGAGTCGCGTCATCCGCACGTCTTCGGAGACGCGGATGCCGACATCGAGTCGGTGCGTGCCAACTGGGAGGTCCTGAAGGCCGCCGAAGCGGGCAAGACCGAGCGCGTGCACGTCGACGATGGGATTCCGGCTGCCCTGCCCGCTCTGCAGCGAGCACAGAAGGTGCTGTCGCGCATGAAGCGTCGCGACATGGCGGTTCCCGCCGCCAGCAATGCCGACGTGCAGTCAGAGCAGCAGCTCGGCGAAGTGCTGCTCGGCCTCGTGCAGACAGCACGCGAGCACGGCTGGGACGCCGAACGTGCACTGCGCGACGCGGTGCGCGGCGTCACCGAGCGTTCCTGACGGCGACCAGCGTCGCGTTCGGCACCGGTGGTGGTTCCGTTGTTCGGATCTGACCCTGTAGATCGGTCCATTCGAGCACCCCGGGTTCGAGCTGCCTGACCTTCCATCCCTCGTCGGGGCCTAATCGATGTTTCAGTGTGTGGTGATGTCGACAGAGACAAGCGAGGTTGTCTGGCGTGGTCTTGCCCCCGTGCTGCCAGTCCTTGGTGTGATCGACATCGGCATGTTTCGCGATCCTTGCGCAGCCTGGGAACCGAC
>NZ_FUHU01000034.1 GCF_900163565.1 Agrococcus casei LMG 22410 | reverse complement strand
CGCAACCGCGGCCTGATCCACAAAGAGACCGTCTACAAAACTTGACACAGCCCAGGCGCGGCAATCGCCAGACCGCCAGATTCACCAAGCAGGCCGGATTCCAGGTTCGGCAGACCACGCACGAGGTCGCGCACCTGCGGGTCCCAAAAGTCGGGTGGGTGAGATTCGTGCTTTCGCGCCCACTGCCATCTGACCCGTCGTCGGTGACCGTGATTCGGGAGCCTGACGGTACCTTTCATCTTTCGTTCGTGGTCGATGTGCCTGCGGATGAGCCTCGGGCTCCTGCGCATCCTGGTCGGGCCGCCGGCCTGGACATGGGATTGACGGACTATGCCGCGATCGTCTACTCCGACGGGACGCGGGAGAAGATCAACAACCCACGCCACTTGCGCACGAGTGAACGGAAGCTCGCCAAAGCGCAGCGTGCCCTCTCGCGAAAGCAGAAGGGGTCAGCGAACCGGGTGAAAGCTCGCACCCGCGTGGCCCGGACGCATGCCCGTGTGTGTCACCAAAGACTTGACCATGCCCACCAGCTTGCCGCACGGCTGATCCGCGAGAACCAAGCGGTCGCCGTCGAAACGCTCAGCATTACCGGCATGGTCAAAACCCGGCTCGCAAAGTCAGTGTCAGATGCGGGATGGGGTCAATTCCTGCGGGTGCTGGAGGAGAAAGCGACCGAACACGGCCGCGGCTTCGCCCAGGTGCCGGGGAACTTCCCGTCCTCTCAAATCTGCGCAGTGTGCGGAGTGAGAGATGGAAAGAAACCCTTGCACATCCGTGCATGGGAGTGCGCTTGCGGCACCCTGCTGGACCGGGACTACAACGCCGCAACCAACGTGCTCGCCGAAGGACATTCGGAGAGCGTAAAGGCCTGTGGACGAGAGGTCAGACTTCAGCTTGCTGGAGCGCACTCGGACGAAGCAGGAACCCACCGAACCGATCACGCTCACCAGAGCGCGACGGCGTAGGAATCTCCACCCTTCAGGGTGGAGAGGATGTCAACATGGCCTACAACACGAATCAGAAGCGACACCGCAAGGGGTCTCCGTCAGCCGGTGCGTGGGCGCCTGACAATGAGCGCGGCGGTACTGCCGGGCGAGGAGCCGAGCTCGCGAAACGTTGGTAGACCTGGCGGCCGAGCATCGTCTAGGCTCTAAAAAAGTTCAAAGGAGAACTCCATGACTGAAACCAGAGAACCAACGGCGGGCATCGAAAAGTCGTGGCGACGACCAAGATTAAGTCGATTGCGCACCTCTAGCAGAGCTCTTGTTGCCTTTGTTGCTGCGGCCTGTGTTGCGGGCGGGTTGCTCGAGGCCCCACCGGCCCACGCCGCTGCGCTTACCGGGGAGAACGCTGACGCAACCGTTGAGACCGTGTCAACTACATCCTTGACGTTTGCGGGAACGGCGTTCCTCTCTACTGGCCGACTCGCAGCGAATGCTGATGTCTCCGTAGTGGGGTGGCCCCGGGGATTCGAGGATGCTGAAGGTGCTTTCGAACTTGTGGACTTGGGCTCCGGTGTCACGGATGGAAAAGGCCGATTCACTGTGGCCCCAACAATTGACGCTTCAACCTTGCCGTCGCTACCCGGCTCGGACGGTTCTTCGCAGATGGACGTGGAGGTACTCGTGAGTGGCGATAATGAGCTCGCTGCGTTCTCAACCACTCTGGATGTGGATGCTCGTACAGGCGTTGTTTCCACAGATGTGACTGTCGGAGACGCAGGAGTATCACTTCGTGAAATTCTGAGATCCTATTCGGCTGGTAGCCGCGCCGGTGTGCCGGTGGCGGTGGTCGCATCGACGACCGGATCTACAATCGACTTAGCCCTGCAAATGAATGGGGCACCAGGTGGGACGGTGAGTCAGGCAGCGGAGGACCCAGTCCTCAACCCCAACGCTCTTCATAGTTGCAGTCTCTCGAAGAACTTGGGCAACCAGTGGACGGTGGTTGGGGCAGTTGGATCAACAACTTCTGGCTATGTTGGGCGAATCACGTACGGTGCTTCAGCATCCACAGCGGTGACAGTCGGAATGTCGCTGTCAGGCAAGAATGGAAGCTTTAATGGGAGTGGAACGACATCTAGATCCTCCACGGCGACGATTGGATTCCCGACGTACACAAATGCTGGCTATCGAGTCATGAAGACTCAGTTCAGCTACGGGATCTACAAGTGCGGATGGGGTACGACAGGCAGCCATCGGTGGGTCACCCGAATCACCGGGTTCGTTGGAGGTGCCATAGCCTCGGGCATGAGTATGCCTAGTGCGAACTACTGTGCCTACTACACAGGCGGATCGAAACTCATCGTGGACAGCACGAAAGCCAGAACTCAGACGGCGGCGGTATCGGGCGTGTACTCAGTTCTGGGTATGAATTTGTCCGCCACAACCGGCTATTCTTCAAAGCTGCAAGCTCGGTTCGCGTTCAACAGTGGGAAAAAAGCTTGTGGCACCAACGGTTACCCAGGTGCTGGGCCTGGAGTAGTTGTGGTGAAGGCGTGATGCTCCGCCAGGGTGTGCGGTTGTCGTCGGTGATAGTTTTTGCCGGGATGCTCAGTGGGTGTTCACAGCTTTCCGGGGCCGGAGCCCTGGTTAGCCTCGAAGACGGCTCGGGCATGAATTGCACCCCGGCAGATCCAGAAGGGCGAGCCATGATTGGCTTCAGCCACGTGGCCAATCAGTCTGCAGACAGCCTCAGCATCGTGGATGCGAAGCTCGTCGACGCAAAAGGACTGGAGCTGATTGGACTTGAACTGAGGCAACCAGACGATCCCAACGCTCACATGGTCGGTTATCCGTATGACGACTTCGGTCCAAGTGTGCTTTCAGAACCGATCCAGGTTGCTGCAGGGGAGGAGCGCGTGGTCGTCGTTGGGCTCAGCAACGTCAGCGATCAGATTGGCAGTGCCAAGGGGGTCCAACTGATCTACCAAGTGGCTGGTGACCCTCGCACAAGGATGATGCAGACTTCCTACTCCTTGGAAGTCGCCCCCACTGGAGAAGTCTGCTGACTGAACGGTTGCGATGAAATTGGGTGAGCATAGCGATCGGGCCCCCAGATTCGGCGGTAGCCAGCTCGGTGGCCATGCTCGCTCCTCGCGCACAGTAACAACCGAGTCACAAGACTCGTGGCTTCACGGCCCCGGGGCCATAGAACGCCGCATGAGCTGGGCTGTGTCAAGTTTTGTAGACGGTCTCTTTGTGGATCAGGCCGCGGTTGC
>NZ_FUHU01000012.1 GCF_900163565.1 Agrococcus casei LMG 22410 | reverse complement strand
CAATTGAATACGCAAAAATGAACAAGCAACTGTCCGCCTAACTAGGGCAAGTCCACTTCGCACCACACGGCCGGGATGTCACAGCCGGTCGTTGCGCACTCGGGGTAGGTGGCGTTGAGCGCTCTGCGCTGTGTGGGGGTGAAGAGCCGCTGTGTGCGGCCGAGGTTCATGACGTTGCCGAGGTTGTCGGTGATCGCGACCTGGACGGCGCCGTCGCAGATGATCTTCGCGGCTTCTGCGACTGGCACGAGCTCTTGTGTGCGGCTGACGCGAGCCACTGCTGGAGTGCCGGCGGCGTAGTTGTGGATTTCGCGGATGGGCACAGTCACCAGCAGGGTCGGTGCGGCACCGCCTTGCGTGCTGGTCTCTTTCGTCTTCGCGGCGGTCGTGAAGGCGAGCATGAATGCGTCGGCCATCTTCTGGGTGCGAGTGCGCTGATCCTGGTCTGGGTCACCATTTGGTGCCCCGAACCGGGCTTTGGGTGAGGCGTTCGCGTCAAGGAACTGCAGCACCGCTGCCCCTTCGTCTGCAGGGATCACGGCGTCGATCTTCACTCGCCCGTCTTGCAGCATGCGCCCGAAGCATTTGCGCTGCTCCCACTGCTCCGCTGTCGTCAGCTCGGCCTCTTCGGGGTGCTGCTCGTAGTACCAGGCACGCATCGCCTTCTCGAGCGACTCCGGCTTCCAGGCCCGCGCATCCTCGGACCCTTCCGCGAACTCCACGGCTGACTTGTCAGCGAGCAGTAGGAACTCAGCATCCTGTTTCTTCCGCCAGGAATCGAGCTTGCGAACAATCACACCGGCTTGCTGATTCGAGACCGTGCCGGATTCAACCGCTGCCGCCAACACCGGATACTCTCGCGACTCGAGCAGCTTGCCGAGCCGGGTCAGCACATCCGCTGCACTCTTTCCGTACCCGAGCTCGTGCTGCAACAGCACACCGGTCGAGGGGTAGTGCAGGTCTTTCGCCGCAGTCGACAGCTCCGACGGTGCGGTCTCGAGCACCCGAGCGAACTCCGCCAGGTGCGCTTGGTGCTGGAGGGAGTAGTCGCTGACGGCTTCGAGCATCCGCTGCCGCTCTCGAGGCGACGCCGACGTGAACTCAGCGAACACACCAGTCAGAACCCGATCAGCATCAGACTGCAGCCGCCGCACCTCGGCCGACTTGCAACCCTCAGCAGCACTCACTGAAACGTTCACGAACATCACCTCCTTCACTAGAACAAAACTACTAGCAACCACTGACACAAGCCAGAGAAAGGAGCAATCTGTGGAGAGAATTCTCTGTGGATAACGCGGTTCGCCAGGCAGCCCGGCGCGCGCCTGCGGGACTGGCTGTCACGAGAAACCGGGATCTGCGCATCCGTGCACGGCGGTGTCATTCGGTCGTTGCAACGGCTGATCGGAAGGAT
>NZ_FUHU01000031.1 GCF_900163565.1 Agrococcus casei LMG 22410 | reverse complement strand
CTCCATTCTCCGTCCGTAACACTGGAGCCTCCAACAAAACCAGGGCGCATCAGTTGCATACGGTGCAGGGGTTTCGACTGTGCGGGCCGCGAGTGCAATCCACGGTGTACGTGATCTCGCGGCCCAGGAACAGGAAGAGTAGACAGAGAATGCCCGCACGGAGTGGCGGGCATTCTTATCTAATCCTTAATCTATGGGGTGACAACAGAGGCTTGTCAAGACCTTCCTACCGATGACTTCGACGGTCAATGGGACAGTGCGACACTGACCATTCTGGGTCCCCATATGCTGCCGCGAATTCACCGAAGTTGAACTCTCCGTTTACGTACCGCGCACACGTGACGATCGAAACGTGTGCAGCACCTGCTCGCAGTAGCAACGCTGCAACGCTCTGCGCCTTGGCGCCACTCGCCCAAGTGTCGTCAAGTACGATCGCGTGCTTGTCCATAACGCGCCGACTTATGTCGACGTCAGCGAACGCCAGGCTTTCAATATCAAGGGACCGCTGAGCAGCCAATTGCGTACGAACTACATCTAGCCTGACGATATCGTCAGGCAGTATGTCCTCAATTCCCTTCAAGGGGTGCGTCCCCTCTTTATGTGGGTTACCCGAAGGGACAGTTGCAACGGCTGTTGCGGGACCTCGACCGTCGGCCTCTAAGCAATCCCGGTGGTAGTAAAAAAACGACCACACGAGTGCCCGGAGTCGCTGCTGCGCCTCTAGGCTCGGGTGGTTATGGCGCTTGTACTCGTAGATATCTGTAAAGAGTTGGTGGTCTGGCAAAGCGTACGACAGTGGGAACACAGAGTCCGATAGCGTCAGACCGAGGCCACGTGCTTGACTTCTCAAGGTGCGGCAACCGCTGCAAAGGGCGTAGCCCGGGACCAGGACACCTCCGCAATTGGAACAAACCCACTCGGTTCCCTTGTCGTCCCGAACGGACGCCAGCACGGGCCTGAATAACTGCCGAAGCTCCATAATTCGCGCGGTCCTCTCGGTCTCACTAGCTTCGAACCCGTTAGCGCGAGGCACTGCCCCAAACCTCTGCCAGGTAATCGTTAGAAGCAGCATTCTCTATCGAATCGGCAGCTTCGAGGATCGTTCCAACGACGTGTGCGACGCCGCGCTCGACATAGTCTCGCCCCCACGAGGTCCCTTCGGCGACTTGATGCGTTAGGAATAGCGGTCGCCCATGATTCACCGCGGCGTATGCCTGATGCTTTGTCCCACTCTTCTCGCTAGCCGTGACAATCAGGGTCGCTCCTGAATAGCCGCTCATCGTCACGTTCCGCATCGGGAATGATGCTCGAGTGGGCGAACTTCCCGGCCAGAACTGAGAGAGAATCTGGCCCTCCTGCAGTATTTCTTTGTACAGGCCTTGATTCTCGCGCGGATAGATTCGGTCCACACCTGTCCCCACGATTGCAACGGTGCGCGCGCCAACTGAAAGCGCCGCAGCGTGAGCCGCTGCATCGATGCCCTTCGCAAGACCCGACACCACGGTTAGTCCGCGCCTGCCTAGCTCAGCGGCCACATCGTGCGCATACTGAAGAGCGCCAGTTACTGGTTCACGAGAACCGACAATGGCCACACTTCTGGCGTCATCTGCCTGCGCCCCCAGTCCGAACAAAAACAGGGGATGGTCATGGACTCCTCGAAGCTGACGCGGATAATCGTCCGCCGTCACATTCGTGACCCAGATACCTCGACTACGCCATTCCTTGAGACGTTCGTCGACATCGGAAGCATCGAAGAAGTCAAGCTGGACCCCTCGCACGCTTGCCAAGATCTCAGACGGGCTGAGTTTTTCGGTAATGCTCGTACGGACCTTGGCGTGGGACATACCTCGCTCATGAAGCAGAATAAGGAGCGCCCTCTCCTCTGCAGCAGCATCGAACATATCAAAAGCCTACACTCGGCGTAGGGCGTTTCGGGAAGCCGCAATTCGAACAGCATGGCCGGCTTTTGTCTCCTCAGCCTGGGCTTTCTCTACTCTGCGCTGCAGAGGTACGTTCTTCCGGGCCTTCTCACGCTTCACTCGCCGCACGTCCTCGAGCAGGAGCTCCACGCGTCCCCGCTCCCCCTCACGCCACCTAACCGCATCCTCCGCGCGCCACCGTTGCAACGACCTCTCCGATACCTTCGCAAGACGTTCACCCTGCCTGTACGTCACCCATGTTTCAGACACTCTGCAACACCCCTTGTAGTTCCTCGGCCGTGACCGGCCATTCTGTCCAGCAGTACTCACACCGCACCTGCAGCTGATCGTCGACCCACGACGCGCTGATGCGCCCGTCGACGCATACGGGGCAGATTCTGCGCCGGTAGGTCAGTTTCCGTTCCCGCAGCCCGTACCTGTTCCCGAGGAGCGACACGAGCTCCGTCACCGAGTCGTGCATGACCCCGATCGAAGAGTCGTACGCGAACCCCTCGAGATGTGACTGCAACCAGGCCGTGACCGTGCGCGCGCCTGTGGCGGCCTGAGAAGGCGTAGCCCTCACAGATACCCCAGCAACGTCCCGATCGTCACCCAGGAGCACGCCCAGCGCGTCCGGTCGCTGCACCCCGGTCGACATTGCGAACCATTTGCCCCACTCCATGACCAGCGCCCACAACTGATCAGCATCCGTCATCGCCTGATCGTTCATCACGTCGTGATCCTTCGTGCCACTGACACGCTCACCAGCACCGCCCGCGGGAATGATCGCGTGCATGGCCTGCTCGATCGTCGCGGGCACATCACCAAGACGCCACCAGAGCCTGTCGAAGCAGCGCTGACACAACAGCCCCAGGTCGGCACTGACGGAATACAGCTCCCCGTCAGCACCGACCGTTGTGCACTCACGCACACACATCTGCTCGCTCATGATCAGAACGGCGTCTCTTCACGAGCCGGCTGCGTCCAGGAGTCCTGCGACGGCTGCGACCACGACGAACCCGACGCCTGACCCGCCGACACGCTCGAGCCGCGCTCACGCTTCGCCACCTGCGCCGTCGCGAACCTCAATGACGGGCCAATCGTGTCCACGTCGCATTGCAGAGCCCTGCCCTGCGTGCGGGTCTGATGCAGGAACTGGTGACAGTTCTGGTTAGGCCGCGAGGGCCAGGTCGT
>NZ_FUHU01000027.1 GCF_900163565.1 Agrococcus casei LMG 22410 | reverse complement strand
TCCTCTGCGAAGAGCCAGCAGCGACCATCGCAACAGCATCCCGCTTGAACTCATCAGAATAGATCTTCGGCACGATTGCCATCCTTCCAGCACGACCCCAGTCAGAAATCATGCGGTCATAGACTCAACCGAACCTTCAGCAGACCCGGTCGCGTCGGTCGTGCGCAGCATGTCAACGCTCGATCGGCCGGAGCTATGGCCGGGGCAAGAGACACCGTTCACGGTTTCGTCGACGGGCACGCTCACGCGGGCTGATCTGATCGCGAACTCTAGGAGGCAGTGACCATGGCAACCATCACCGGCTGGGGCGACCGCCTGTCGTGGAGTGGTGAAACGCCGCTTGACTACCCCGACCTGAACCCGGTCGCGTTCACTCGTATGGACGGTGCCGGGGCCGCGTCGTGGGCTGACGATGTGAACCCCGGCCGGTCTTGGGAGCTGCACACCGAGAACCCGGCAGCGAACTTCGCTGGCGACACCGGGCCATTCGCCCGGTTCCTGCGTGTGAACAATGCGGCCCCGGCAACGGACCAGTCGCGAGTGACGCTGCCGTACTTCCCGGGACTGTGGCCCGGGCCGAGCGGCAGGCTGCTGTTCGGAGCCTGGTCGCAGCAGGCGTACGTCATGAGCTTCTCGCCGATCCTCAGCACCCGCGGCACCCCCGACCATGCGCCGCTTGCGTACCTGTCGACGGACGCGGCGGGCACGCCCCGCCAGCAGGTCTACAGTGCGGCCGGTGCGCTCGTGCTCGACCAGTACGAGGTCACCCCGTGGCGTGGCGACATGCAGGCGTGGGTGTGGCATGGTCAGCTGGTCGACCTCGCGGCGGGTACTTCGCAGCTCGTGTCGGTTCGTCGCGGCACCGCCGACCCGTTCATCGGGCCGGTGCGTACGCTCTCGGGTGCTCCGAATGGGGCGGCGACCGCGAACCTCGATGTGATGGCGCTGCAGGGCTCCGGCTATTGGAGCACCGGCAACATCGACGAGGTAATGGTCGCGCACCCCGGCGAGGGGTTCGACCTGGCACTGTTCGCCGACCGGCTCGCGCTCGGCGGCTTCGCGGATGCTCGTGCCTCGCAGGAGGCCCGCACCCGTCTGACTGTCACTGACCTGGCCGTGCACGCCACTGACCCACAAGCGTTCAGCACTGGCGCGGAGCGGGTGTCGTGGTCGACGCCGCCGGAGCCCGGCAGCGAATCGGTCACGCCACACTGGTCGACCGACAACGGGGCAACCTGGTCGACGGGCGCTCTGCCCTCCGTGTTCTCTGGCCTGCTGCGCTGGCAGGTAGCGCTCGCGGCCGGTGAGCAGTTCACCGGCATGACACTTCTGCCCGCCATGCCGACGCTGGCCCCGCTGTCTGATGTCGAGCTGGAGCAGAACGACCAGACGACGATCCCCTTGGATGCGACCTGGTCGGGTGAGCCTGCGTGGGCGGTCGCTGCACCTGGGCTGTCGGCCTCGGTGTCGGGCACGACGTTGTCGCTCGCCTCGGGCTGGGCTGCCGGTGAGTTGCCGGTCACGGTCACGCTGCGCGATCAGTGGGGCAGGTCAGTGTCTCGATCGTTCACGGCGACGGTGCAGCCGCAGGCGTGGACTCCCCCGCCGCCTCCCCAGTACCCTCGCGCGCCGATCGTTGTGTGGGGCGATGATGGGCCAGAGGCTGCAATCATCGACGCACTGTCGGCGGTCGTCACTGAGGAAGTGAACGGCGAGCACACGACTGAGCTTTCGATCCCTCGCAACCATCGGCACGCTGCCGCGTTCCAGTCGGAGCGGCTGGTCGAGCTCGCGGGTGACCGCTACCGCATTCGACGTGTGACCGATGGTCGCGACGGTCGAACCCCGGTGACGACGGTGTACTGCGAGGCGGAGTTCTACGATCTCGCCTACGCCGGTCAGCTGCCCCCGCGCGAGTACCTTCAGGTGCCTGCTGGTGCCGCGATGGAGGATGCGCTGCAGGGCACGGGCTGGTCGATTGCGGCCGTGACTGTGACGACCCGCCGCACCTACTCGGTTGAAGAATCTAACCCGCTGTCGATGCTGCGCACTATCCAGTCGCAGCACGGCGGCGATCTGATCTTCAACAGTGCTGACAAGACTGTGTCGCTCGTGACCCAGTCCGGCCGTGACGTGGGTGTTTCGTTCGCCTACGGGCGCGGGTTGACGGAGTCGAAGCGGGTCGTCGACACGACGTCGCTGGTCACCAGAATCTACGCCCGTAACGAGGAGGGCGTGACGATCGCCTCGGTCAACAACGGCTTGCCGTACGTCGAGGACTTCACCTGGACGTCCGAGGTTCGTGAGGCCACTTATGACTTCGCGTCTGGCACGTCACCGTTCACGATGCTGTCGATGGTCTCGGCGACCCTCGCGAACCGATCCAAGCCGTCGTTCTCGTACGAGTTCACGGTCGCAGACCTGAGCCACCGCAGCGGGCAAGAGGTTGACCGCTTCGACGTCGGCGACGTCGTGACGGTCGTCGACGACGAGTTGGGAATACGGGAAACGCAACGCATCGTTCGAGTCGAACATGATGTGATCCGCCCTTGGCAGTCCCGCGTGACTCTGTCTGCCAAGCTGCGTGAACTTGGAAGCTCGACCGGCACTGAGGCGGGAGCACTCACGACCGGTTCCAGCAACACCGCGTTCGACCTGGTGCCGTTCAACCTTCTGCGCAATGCGCGTTTCGACAATGGGCTCGCTCACTGGGCGTCGTCAGGTGTCGAGCGGGTCGACGGTGACGGCACTGGCGACTACGCGGTGCGCTTTCAGGGGACCGGCACTCGGTGGATTGAGCAGACGGTGCAGCCCGACAACCGCGACGTGTATTCGCTGTCGCTGCAGGTCGACCCTGTGGCCGGTGGCACGGTGCCGCCGCTTCGGGCGATCGTCACGGTCGAGTACGAGGACGGCACTCGCGACGCTATCCCCGTCGACCTGGTCTAGGAGGCGATCGTGCAAGGTGAGATTCGAGTGCAGGGCCGGGTGGCTCGCATGACTATCCGGCTGGAGGTCGACGACCCCGCTGCAGGCGTCGACGTCACGGACGTGATGTTGCAGCCTGGCGGGAACCCGTCGGGCTGGCTGCCGCACGTCACTGAGATGCAGTGGTCGGCGGGTGCCTCGTGAGGCTCGTCGCCCGCATCCCAGCTTCGTTGGGGCGGGTCGAGTCTGTGACGGTCAGGGTTGAGTACGTCGGCACTGCATCGTCAGACGGTGCCGACGTCACTGACCTGCAGCTGCAGCCGGGCGAGGCATCTGGCGTTGTCCCGAACTCGGCCGACCTGCGATCGCTCGCCGGTCCGCGGCAGTGGCGCAACGGCGTTGTCCCTCGGTCGGCTGATGAAGTGATCGTGCTCGCCAACAGCGACCGCGCCGCGCCTGTGCGCGTCGATGTGACCCCGTCGGCCGCGGGGCAGGTGCGGGTCGGGTCATTCCGATTCGGCCGCGTCGCAGGTCCTGTGTGGGCCGACGCGGAGACAAGCACCGCTCCGACTGGGTGGGGCCGACCGCCGGTTCTCACCGAGCGGTCAGACGGGCATCTGCAGGTGCTCACGGATCAGCCGCTGCACATGACTGTCGGCTGGTCGGATCGATCTTAGGAGGGCGCATGCGCACTTGGGTGTGGGCGGGCATGAACTGGTCCGCGCGTGTGCGGCTGGCTCTCGACAAGTACGGCGACCGGATCACCGACATATCGATCTTCGGCTGGCAGGTCGACGCGCAGGGGAATCTCACGCGAACATTCGACCCGGACCTGCTGCAGCCGTACCGGGAGAAGTGGCCGCACATCAGGTTCTGGCTCTGTTTCAGAAACGACGGTAACGACGCGATCTTCACTGCCTTGCGGAACAGCTCGACCGCTCGTGCCCGTCTGGTCTCCGATCTCGGCGACGTGCTCGAGGCGTACCCGTGGCTGTCGGGCATCGACATTGACCTTGAGCGAGGCGGGGCAGCATCGAATGCTCCCGCCGCTGAGGCGCTGTTCCGGCAGGTCGCGAACGTCGCACACTCCCGCGGCCTCGAATGCTCGGCCGCGCTCCCCCCGCTCACCATCGACGGATCAGTCGGCGGCGAGGACTGGGTGCGCTACCGACAGCTCGGGCAGATTCTCGACCGCATGGCGATCATGTCCTATGACTTCGCCTGGTCGGGCAGCGCGCCCGGGCCGGTGTCGCCGGGCTACTGGCTGGAGAACGTCTACAACTGGGCGACCTCACAGGTCGACCCCGACAAACTCATGATGGGCCTGCCGCTGTACTCCTACTTCTGGCAGATTCACGACTACCCCGAGAACCGCGGCCGCATCTACCGCGGCGGCTCGGGCACCTACTACGCCGCGTGGCAACACTTCACCGGCTACCGCGCGTGGGACGGCACCGAGGGGAACCCGGGCGGCTCGGGCTCGCACCACCGGATCGGCTGGCTCGCGTACCGCGACCCCGGCTCTAAGTCAGCGTGGGGGTTTCTCGACGTCTACGACTGGCGCTCGGCCTATGACTGGGCGGAGGCGTCAGGCATCATCCGCGACGAGTACGAGGGCAAGCCGTTCACGGTCCGCTATGGACGACCGTCGGGCACGCCCCTGTGGTCGATCGCCGACAACGCATCGTCGACGGCGGGTGCCGTCTACGCGCTCACGCCTCGGCGCGTGCGTGCTGTCAGCGGCGATCTGGTCGGACCCAAGCAAGGGTTCACGCTCACGATCGAAGCGCTCCAGCGACCGCCAGCGGCCGCGACGATCCTCGACGACAACGCGGGTACTCCCGGGCAGCTCGACTCGCTCTACAACGTCGGCTCGGGGTCTTGGTCTCGCTGGTCGACCGGTGGCTACCACCAGTACCGCGGGCATGGTGAGTTGAACATCGACCACGACTTCGACTCCGCAACGTACCTGCAGGTGCAGGCGCAGTTCGCGCAGTCCGGTTGGGCTGGCGTGACGGTGCGCGGCATCACCGCTGAGGCGCACCCCAACGGCACTGTGCGGCTCCGCAAGGGGCAGACGGTGCTAGGCACTGCCGCCGTCGCTTCTCGCCCCGTGGGGGCCGCTGCAGGCTCGGGTCGCTTCGTGCTCGGGCTGCGGGTCCGTGAGGGGTCCGCGCGCGTCTACTTCGCGCTCTCGGATACGCGCGAGCTGCCTCGGGTCCTGCACGCGAACACGACACCGGCAGGTGGCACGGTCGCGATCACCGCGCAGTCTGACCTGTGGGTCGACCGCGTGTTTGTCGGCGACGGCTGGTGGTACCAGCCTCGCGAGGCAGTGACGGTGCAGATCGGGTCGCAGTCACGCGTGCTCGGCCGCATCCCCCGTACCGGCGTGACCTGGAACGAGGGCATGTTCCGACCGGTCAGCGACGTCGACGAGTGGGACACCCGCGAGAAGGGTCGGGTCTGCTGAAGGTTCGGTTGAGTCTATGACCGCATGATTTCTGACTGGGGTCGTGCTGGAAGGATGGCAATCGTGCCGAAGATCTATTCTGATGAGTTCAAGCGGGATGCTGTTGCGATGGTCGCTGCTGGCTCTTCGCAGAGGA
>NZ_FUHU01000024.1 GCF_900163565.1 Agrococcus casei LMG 22410 | reverse complement strand
TGGTGGTTTTTGGGGTGGTGCGCGGTTGTGCATTGTTTCTCCTTTATCGATCTGACGTGTCTAGTTTATCGATGTGGTCGGGCGATGTCAACCCCCTGTTGACGGCCGGTTGTGGGGGAGGTGTTGACCTCCCCCACGGTCGTTAGGCTTCCTCGGCCTCGTAGGGTTCCCAGCTGTCGATTTCGTAGGGGAAGTCGACGTTGTAGATGTCGGTTATGTGGTCTTCGATGACTGAGATGTCGGTCTCCTCGCGGGCGATGTTCTGTGCGTCGTCTTCGTTCTGGGCGGTGACGGTGTGGGTGATGGAGATGGTTGCTGTGATGGTGACGTCGATTCCGACTGTGTAGTCGCGTTCTCGGGTGATGCCGCCGTGTTCGCGGACGATGCTGTCGTACATGCTGCACATGTTGTGTTCGTCGGCGAGTTCGCCGGTTTGTGACCAGAGGGTGATGAGGCGGTGGTCGCTGGCGTCGATGTCGCCGGTGTTGAGGTGTGCTGCTTGTGCTTTGAGGTGTGCGACGCGGCGGGTGAGTTCGGTGGCGAGGTGCGTGCTGGTGCTGGTGGTGGTTGCCAGTGTGGTGGTGTTCATGTTTTCCTCCTCGGTTGGGGTAATCGATCTGACATGTATAAAGTTACTGGCAACCTCTGACACCGTAGTGAGCCGGTCGGTGTGACCGGCTCACGGGTGGGTTAGTCGATGCGGTTGGCCAGTCGTGGTGACACGGCCAGGTTGTGGATGCCAGGGGGGATGCTGATTCCCGACTGCTCGGCAAGCCATTCGTGTGAGCCGTTTTCGCGCATTGCTTCGAGTGTTTGTGCTTGCGCATCTTCTTCGGACATTGCTTCGACGATGACGGGGTATTCGAGGCTGATGCGCATGTGGACTCGGTATGGAGCTCGAGGCCGGGGGAGTCCCACGGCGTTTGCCATGGTTTCGTATTCCCGTCGCACGCCTTCGCTGATGGCCGACTCGTACAGTTTCTCTCCTAGTGCGGCGACTCGGGGGTCGTCCCAGGATTCGATCTGTGTGGTGTTGAGTACGCGGATCTCGGCCTCGAGGCGTTCTGCTTCGGCGGTGAGGCGTGCGACTGCCTGTTCGGGGGTTTCGGCGCCGATGGTGGCGGTGGTGATTTCGGTGTTCATGGGTTCCTCCTCGGTTGGGATAATCGATCTGACATGTATAAAGTTACCGGCGACCTCTGACACGAGGCCGCCGGGTCGGTGCTAGGTGGTCGGTACGGTCTCCGCGCGTGCGGCGTGCTCGAGTTCAGGCAGCCAGTCGGAGAGAGGAGCCAGTTGGCAGTAGTTCAGCAGGGCATCCATATCGAGACTGAGTGTGTCGCCAGTGGTTTCGTTCGAGCCAAGCAGCAGGACGTTGCCAAAGATTGGCCGGAAGTACCGGCTGGATACCGACGCGAAGGTCGTTGCCAGTGGATTGAGCACGGGGGAGCCTGTCAGCAGACCCTCTTCATCCGCCCACATATCGATGGAGTCCCACAGCGTGACGCACTCCACAGTGCGGCAGTCGATCAGTTCGTACATGGTCTCGAGAGACGCGATCCCACGCTCTGCGTCGTAGGGAATCGCAATGCGCGAGACATCGCCGTCGGTCGTGACCCGAAGGCCGGTGATGGTGGTGTTCATGATTTCCTCCTGTAGATAGTTACTCGATCTGACATCTATAAAGTTACCGGCAACCTCTGACACGAGCGCGAAGACCCGCATGTCATCGTCGTGGTTTCAGCGCCGCGCGCGGCGCACACAGGGGAGGCAACAGCACACACGCACGATGTAGCAGAGAAGCCCCACAGTCCAGCCCTAGAGCCTGCAGGAGCGGCGTAGGCGGGGATATCGGCTATCGACTCAACAGCGCAAAAAGGTGAATAGCGATGAGCAGCGAAAACGAGCGCAGTCGATATGGCACCGATCGGCGCAGCCGGACGGTGCAGCCGGACGGTGCCCAGCCGGCGCAGCCGGCGACCCCGCGTCTCGGGCGGCTTGCCGCCCGATTGTCCTCAGCGCGCAGCGCTGGGGCAGGCACCG
>NZ_FUHU01000007.1 GCF_900163565.1 Agrococcus casei LMG 22410 | reverse complement strand
GAGTCTCTGTCGTGCCTTCCTGGTAACGACTGTCTACAAGAAGTGTCACACCCCAAGCCTCCGCGACGACGAGATGACCGTGGCGGGGATTGCCTTAAGCGGAGAAGGCTCCGTATAGCTTGTAGCGCAGCGATCCACCAGCTGCAGGGTCGGCCTTGATCAGTTCGGCATTCTCTCGGTTGCCTTCCCCGCGTTCGCTGTCGAGCAGTCGTATCGCCACTACGCCAAGCGCGTGCACGAACTCAGCGCCCCTGATCTCGACGCCTTCTAACCGGTTTGGTGGCCCCCGATAGGACGGGTACACACACACTGGCAGGGAGCCGATCACTCTGGGCGCAGTATTCAGCATCGAGACCGTGGAGACGCAGAAGTCCGCGCGGGATGCGTTTGACGACATGTACGACCAGGCTCGTGCTGAGCACGGCTACGTGGCCTACAACCGGACGATCTCCACGACGAGCTTTGCGGGCGTGCGTGGCGGTCCGGTGACCGAGTCGATGCTCGAGCACCAGTCCGGCGATCTGCCTAATGACGTGCGCAAGTGGGAGACGTTCGCTCGTCCGTTGTTCGAGGACACCGAGCGGTGGTCGGAGACGACGACGCACACGCTCACCGTTGACGTTTCAGTCGAGACTGTTGATCAGTTGCGCGGGCGCGGGTACGGCTTTCCGCTGAACCTTCCCGAGCATGGAATGTGGTTGTCCGTTGACATGCTGCACACGCTCGCTGAGCACTCTGGCATGAAGGACCCGTCGCTGATTCGCAGTGGCCGCGGATCGTTCTCCGTCGGTCAGTGGGATGTGCAACGCATGAAGCCCGAGGCAGACAAGAAGTTCCGTCTGCAGGCCGGCAGGCTCGTGGAGCACTTTGCGACCAAGCCGGCAGCGTCGAAGCGGCTGACGCAGTTGCTGCGTGATGATTCGTTGACGTTCAATGACGCGTCGATCGTGGCGGAGGCTGAGACAGTCCGTCGCACGGTGAAGCGTATGCGAGTGAAGATCGAAGTGGAAGTGGGCCGGAGGCTGAAGCCTCGGGAGAACCCGAAGCAGATCGGGTGGGCACTCTTCATCGGAGCGTCCGAATAGGACGATGCCCTGGCGCGCGTCAGCGGTGCGTGCAAGGCTCACACTATGACCTCAACTATCATTTCCGACATTGTGATTCCGACGCCAGTTGTGAATCGTCACCTGTGCCGTGAGTACCCTGTGTCTCTCGCACAGCTTGAGGACGCCCTCAAGTCCTTCACGAGCCTGACATTTGAGGAGGCTTACGATGCCGCCTCGTCCATGTTCGATGGTGAGCAGACTGTGGAGTCTGTGACAATCTTCCAAGAGCTGATTCAGGAAGACTGGTTCCCTGGATACCCCAATGTCATCGGTTCGGAACGACTTTTCCTGTTTCTGGATGTTGTCGTGTCAGACTCCACTGATCACTTCCTCTGGAAGAATAAGCTCACCCACAGCGAAGTAACCGAAGCTGATGACGTGAGCCAGTTCCATTACCTGAGCAAGCTCGTGGATGACCGCACCTCGTTCAAGGAAGAGAACGGCAACACGGTAGTTCGTCACGGGTACGACGCAACCGAAGCAAGCTAGAGAAGATCTCACGGCGTTTGCGCCGCCGCCGGCGATGCTCCCCGGCGGCGGCCCGTGTCGCCGCCGATACGTGAAGCAGATACTGTGTCCGCCGTCGCAGTGACGCACCGGTCAACTGCTGAGGCGGGCCTCCACAATGAGGATCTGCGATGAACGCTTCCACTGGAGCATTCGCGTGGGCCGCACTGTCACTTGATGACGAAGACCGCATATCGGGGGCAGCTACCATGGCCATCCGAACCCTTTAACGAAAGCACCGACTCAGTTGCTTCGCGATCACCTGTGGGAACGCATGCGTAGCAATGATGAGCTGCTGGTCGATTGTGATTTCGTTGGCAGCGAGCGCTTCCGGGACTCGGATGACGGCGCGCTTACTCGTGCCTCGTACATGGTTTGGCGCAACGAAGGTTGAGCGCGAGAATCCCTCTAGCCCGAAGGCTTCAACAAGAACTCGGTCGCTCACTTCCGCTGCTGGCTGTGGAACCGTGGTGGTGGTGCACTGGGGCCAAGCAGCCAGGGCCGCATTATTGAATGCAATGCCCGCTTTTTCCACATAATTGGTGAATTTCCCAATGCCAACTGCAACCACGATTGACTGGAAAAAGAAGAGACCGAGCACACTTCGATCAGGCTCATCCACGTCGGAGATATAAGTGGACCCCACGGCATCGCCCGGGAAGACGGCGCGAGTATTGGCAAGTCGAAGCACTGCAACACTCGCTCCTGCTTGCTCCAAGCCATCAGTTCGGAACCGCTTCATGATCTCGGGACGGATACGGGGCAAGTCCTTCGACATCCTCGAACGGATGAACAGAGCTGCAACAGCCCACGCAGCAATGGCGTAGCACTGCTCTTCGGTGGCGGCAGTGGGATGAGGTGAAGTAATCATCTCCGCAAGGGCTGGTCCTGCGATATCTTCGTGCTTTGTCATCCACGAGCTGTTGCAGTCCCCGCAGAGCACCCGGGGCTGGCTGTCGAAGGGGCCCCGTCCGGATGACTGGTCGACGATCTCGATGACAGGTTGTGGCTCAACGGTATTGAACTCGCTGAACATTGAGACGCTGCGAGCCTGGTCAGGGAGGACAGTCCGGATCGCGCGTGGAACGAAGTGTGCTCGCGTGAGGTCCCGGCTAGCGCAGAGAATGCACGTTGGAGTGGCGTTACTCATGACTGGTTGACTTGCTTTCGAGCCGGAGGTAATAGGGCCTGAATCCTACTGGAATCCTTGCAGTTGCGACACCGCATTTTTCTACATGGGGTTAGCCGGCGATTCGTGGCAGATGAGGACCAGATGAGTTGGCGGGCACGGAGCGCATGGCTTTGCCCGGGAGGATCGGTCTTCGTGAATCATGAGCATCGCCGGCGGCGGCCCGTGTCGCCACCGATATGTGAAGCAGATACTGTGTCCGCCGTCGCAGTGACGCACCGGTCAACTGCTGAGGCGGGCCTCCACAATGAGGATCTGCGATGAACACTTACGCGAAGAGCACCGACGTATCGTCGGACCGAAGCCGAGCCGAGATTGAGCGGACGCTTGGGCGATACGGCGCCGATGAGTTCGCCTATGCGACGAAGCGAGGCGTCGCGATGGCCGGTTTCGTGATGCACGATCGGCAGGTGCGGTTCGTGTTACCGCTGCCGGACCAGGACTCGGCCGAGTTCCGTCTGACACCGACTGGAAAGTCGGCAAGTGCCACGGCAAGGGCGTCGAAGTACGAGCAGGCAGTGCGGCAACGTTGGCGCGCCCTTGCACTGGTGGTGAAGGCGAAGCTCGAGGCTGTTGAATCGGGCATTGCTGAGTTCGAGCAGGAGTTCGGGATGCACATTGTCCTCCCGGATGGACGCACGGTGTACGAGCACACCACTGGCTGGATTGCGCAGGCTTATGAGGTTGGCACTGTGCCGCCGCTGTCGGCGCTGGAAGCCCCGAGGAGCTGACGGTGACCGCCGTGGAAGTCCACTTCACGCACAGTGCGGAGGGTGTGCTGGTCTCGGCGGGTGGCGCCGTGGCCACGCTCGATGCGGAGGCTGTGCTGTCGTTGATCGCAGCGATCGCTTCCGGGGGCGAGCACACCATTGCTCTGGCCGCGATCGATGTCGATGGTGACGTGTCGCGCCCGAAACCGACGATGATGCCGCCGAGGGCGCCGCAGGCTTCCGCGCTGACGACCGCGGACGCTGTGCCCGCTGCTGTTGAGTGGGCCAGGGTGCTGCAATTCAGTCGGCAGCAGGTGTTGGAGGCCAGGGATTCGCCGCAGTCTCGGCGCATGACCGCTGACAGCACGGCGTGGGTGCAGGTTCGCGGTGACGTCGGCGTGCTGGTCGGCGCTGCAGATTCGATCGTGCTGTCGGTGTTCCGTGCTGAGGACGCTGACCGTCGGTATCCGCCTGCGCGGTCGTGGGGCAAGCGCTCTGCTGGCAGTGGCGGCAGTGAACGGCATGGTTTCCCGGAGACGGTGGACGAGTTACTGGAGAGGGCTCGGCACGCAGGTCTACAGTGTGAGCTTCGGCCCGGGAGCGGTCATTGGCGCATCACTGGCACAGACGGGCGATCGTGCACGACCGCTGCGACACCGAGCGATGTCAGGTCCCTGCGCAACAGTGTGATGCAGATTCGCAGTGATCTTCGTGTCGATCTGCGAACGATGAACGGTCGAGTTATCGGTCCTGTGGCGGATTGAGGGGCCGTAGTGTGCTTCGGCGCGCTGGACGCGTCCCTCTGGCAGGCGGTGCAGATTGGTTGCTCGCTGACGGTGCCGCAGGTGTCACACACCGGTGGCGTGATGGAGCTGAGCGGGTCGTCTTCCACGGTCTCATCGTAGGACGTTGAGGATCGCCGCCGATAGGTGGTGCATGAGCTCTAGATTTCGGCGCCGGCAGCACTCGATGTGGCGCGACGTTCTGGTGATGACGGCCGCTGCGATGGCGTTCGTTCTGCCTGTGTCCGTCATTGCAGTAGCTTCGCCGGCTGACTGGTGGGGCGTGGCCGCGTACGTCTTTGTGGCGCTGGGCATCATCGCGCTGGCTCTCGTCACCACTGAGGTGTTGGTGCGTGCGCTTGTGCGCCTGGCCCACGGAGGCACACAAAATGGTGTGTTCGTGATCGCCCTGTGCATCACTGTCGCCTGCCTCGTTGTGTGGATGGCCGCCGCTCACGCCGACGACGTCTGGGGTGCACGCGTGCAGATCGTCGCCGCAGCACCAGGGGCAGCCGCCGCCGCGCACTTCGCGTGTGAAGCCGCAGGTGCCATCCGAGCTCTCCGCCGCCGCCGATATGTGGGTCAGACCTAGACATCGATCCATAGGAGAGCCACCGATGTAGTAGAGAAGACCAAAACTCTCCTGACATACTCTGGGAATTTCACCGAGGGAAAGAACGGAGGTTGAGAACGAAATCGGAGAGGCCACGCGGGCGATGCTCCCCGATGAACGCGTGGAGGTGGAGGGCGTGTCTCTCGGCTTGAAAGGGGGCGCAACACTTCTGACTGGACTCGTCTCTGTCAGTCTCACGTCAGGCTCTATCCCGGTCGATGAGCAGGAATTGTCGTCGACCAGAGTCTCGCAGTCACCGTGCTTCGAGCAGGTCGCGGCTGTCATCTTCAACTACCCCTCGGATGTCACCGCATAGTCTCCAACCATGCTGCCGCCCAAGACATGAACTCGAGATCTATGTCTACAGGTAACGATCAGGTCACATTAGGCGGTTTCCGTTGCACCTGATGAAGCAGGCGGAAATTATGAGGACATGCGCAAAGACTCTTCCCATCGGATGCCTCGACTAATGCTTTGCGTATCTCTGGGTCGCTTCAAGATTTGATGCGACATGACTCACGTTGTTAGCAACAGGAGATCGCGGTTGAGGCTGGGTCGAAGGGCGCAGATGTGTCTCAGCTAACCGATGAACTGGGCGCATGCAAAGCGCAAACCGGTGCGGCAGATGCCCAGCATCCGGATACGATCGCAGGCTTCGTATTGCATCAATGCAACACGGTCGAGCAAAAAGGGAATCGCAAATGAATAGTCCTTCACCGTCAGCTCGGTTCTCCGGAGAGGGGATCAGTAGGCGCGCACTGCTCGGTAGTGCGGTGGCAGCAGTGTCGGTCTCGCTCTTTGCCCCAACTACGCATGCCCAAGCAGTTGCTACAGGCAATGCTCAGCCAATCCACGTACCCGCCGTGGCACTACATGGTGGTTCCGTAGAGAGCCACACCTCGGTTGCGTTCTACGACACTTCGTTCGCGCTGCGAACCGTGTGGGATGTTGCGCAAGCTATCGACCTGTCTTGCTCGGATCTCACGATTTTGCGTGTTGCAATCGAGTTTGATGGCAGAATCTTTACTGTGTCAGATCGCCTCGTGCTCGCACGTGCAGGAGTGTTCCACACCGTACCACCACTGAGTGACTCGCTCGCTGGCCACGTACGTCGCATGAGATTCGAGGTGCCGCTGGGTGCCTCGGCCTCGGACACGATTCGGATCCTTGTGCCCTTGCGATCGTCGGTTGCGTTTCCGAACGATTCCGTGGAGGGCACCCACAAACCAGCGATTTCTGTTGATGGAATTGGCTTTGATGGCTCGGTAGACAATTGGTCGAGCAGTCTACTTACGCACGAAGTCGTTGAGGGCGTGGCGCCCTCGGCGCTGCTGCTGCATTCTGCTTGGGATGTGGTCTCGTCAAGCGCAGACGGCTCGCTCTATTACCGGGCACCCTTGCTGTCGCGCGTGCAGAATGAGGGCCCATATGCTTCCAGTGAAGGCCATGTGTTACAGGTGCGTTCTGACGCCCGGTACACCGGTGAGCCGCAGTTCACCGACGAGGCGTCAGTTGCGCTACTCGCCCAGCACACTGTCGCGGGCAACGAGCGGACATCGACAGTGCAGTTGCCTGCGATTGCGTCTGGAGAAGCAATCGCTTGGTCAATTGGGTGGCCAGAGGCAGTGCTGCCTGCGCATCCGAGTGGGGCAGTCTCGGCAACCGCGGAAATTCTCCTGGACGAGCATCATGCTAACAATCGCACCGGTCCTGAACAACTGGAATCAGTTTCTGCGCGGGCTTCGTCCCTACGCGGTACGGATATCGCATTGGGCGAGGAGATCTAATGGACGCCTGGATCGCCATGATGCAAGAGTGGCTCGACGACACATATGGCGGGAGATTCGGTTACACCCCCACGCCTGGCGACGGTAGAACTGGCTGGCCGACGATGTATTCCATGACGCGTGCGATGCAACTCGAGTTAGGGATCAGCCAGCCGTCAGACGCCTTCGGACCCGGAACGAGAAATGAGTACCAAGCACAGATTGGCAGCGTGAGTGCCGCTACGGCGCAGTCGCACCCAAACATCATCGGGATCCTGCGCATGGCCCTATGGTGCAAAGGCTACTACTCGGGATATCTCGAGCCCGACTATCCCCAATTCCTGAACTACACAGACGACGTCGAAAACGCGATCCGTCAGATTCGTATCGACCTCGGTATTGACGAGGGGGGAGGCACCACTGTCAAAGTCATGGCAAGTCTGCTGTCAATGGACGCGTACACATTGCTGTTTGGCGGCGACGAGTCAGTGCGAGGCGTCCAGCAATGGCTCAATGGGCGATACCATTCCAGGCGAGACTTTCCACTGGTGCCATGTGACGGCGTCTACACGAGGCAGGTGCAGACGGGATTACTGTTTGCGGTGCAATACGAAATAGGCATGGCCGACGGCGTTGCCAACGCCAACTTCGGTCCCGGGACACAACAGGGAGTTCGAGATTACGGCACACTTCCTGCCGGCAGCGTCGACGGCGCACGCCGACTTATCTCCGTATTCCAATCGGCTCTCATCCTTAGCGGGCACACCACGGTGCCCCTCAATGGTGCCCTCGACTCGGCCACACAAACGCATATGCAGCAGTTTCAGCAGTTCGTCGCGCTTCCTGTGAGTTCCGGTACGAACTACGCCACTTGGGCCGCCCTCCTCGTAAGCACAGGAGACCCCGACCGACCTGTTACCGGCGCCGACACCGCCACGCAAATTGACTCTGCTCGAGCAACAACGTTGTACACCAACGGATTCAGGGTCGTCGGACGGTATATCAACGGAACGACCAAGAGGCTCATGCACAATGAGCCCGCGATCCTTCAAGTGGCTGGACTCCGATGGTTTCCCATCTACCAAGAGTGGAACAACAGTGCCGACTGGTTCTCGCCTGAACTCGGCAAAGGTCAAGGCATGCGGATCGCCACCCGAGCACGTGCGCTTGGCATTCCTGGGAACACGATCATCTTCTTATCAGTTGATTACGATCCCCTCGACGAAGAGATATCCGCAATTGTGATACCGCACTTCAAGGCGGCACGACTGGCCATGGACCGCTCCCGGACTCTTCCCCTGCGCTTGGGGGTCTACGGTACGAGGAATGTGTGCGCAAGGCTCTCTGAAGAGGGCATCACTGCTGGATCATTTGTAGCCGACATGTCTACGGGATGGAGCGGCAATCTCGGATTCGGGCTTCCATCTGACTGGATGTACGACCAGATCAAAACGGCAACCATCGGGACCGGAGCCGGTCTCATCGAGATTGACCGCGTCGCAATGTCGCCAAACGCGGACTCGCTGAACAACAGTGCGCTCACTCGAACCCCACGCGAGTACAACGACACCGCTGTGACCGGCTACGACGAGAACGTTTGGTGGAAATTCACGACCTTACAAGACCTCGCTGAAAGTGTCAGCGGAACGACTAATGAGTTGGCCGCCAACTTCATTCTCTACGACATTCACCGCTTCCATTATGGCAAACAAGCAGGTCATGATCTGATGAACGTTGCCTGGGATACAGTATTTTGTCCGCCACCGACTGTGTCTGCAGACTCTCAAGAAATCTACCGCTACGAGCAGTTTGAACAACTTGTAAGGGACGAGTATCCGACTCTGCAAGGGAGCGTGTTCGGCGAGACTGCTGATGGGAGCGTGATTTCGGTTTTGGGAGATGTTCCGCACGCCGCAGTTGTTGCACGCGCGTACGTGCATCTCGGTACGCCAGTCGGGAGTACATGGGGCCTCGTTGATTTTGGCGCGTGGGCGGGGGATTTGGCGACAGCATGGGCAGACTACGAGAAAGCAAGACTGAGCGGCACAGCCGACGACGCTTACACGTACATGCGGAGCAAGATTGGTGCCCCAGCTGGAGTCGGAGAAACCTTCGGCGAAGCCGACCTGCGGGCTGATTGCGTTGGGTACCTCATGGCAACAGATCTCAGACAGGCTGACCCTCCACCACTATCTGAGGTGGTGCGCCGGATCCTGGTTGGTACAAACGATGACCCGGGGTGGATCGCCAAGGCGTTCCTAGCAAGTCGCTTTGGGTCGCACGCGGTGGCCGTGGAGACTGCGGAGGCCATCCTCCGCGCTGACATCCCCCACGTTGCCGTGGGCGGACTATATGACGGATACCGCCGCCCTGGTAAGACTCACGATGAGCATCCGTATCCAAACGCTTCGGTGAGGGCAACTGAGGTTAATGCCTGCGCACGTGCTTTCGCGGATGCGTTGGTCGGTGCCCAGGCTGATTGGAGCTTGCGTTCGTGATGAAGATGCGGTTGCCGGCCTCATGGCATTGGGGCTCGGCTGTGGCCGTGATTCTGACGCTCGTG
Source organism: Agrococcus casei LMG 22410 (assembly GCF_900163565.1). Lineage (GTDB taxonomy): Bacteria > Actinomycetota > Actinomycetes > Actinomycetales > Microbacteriaceae > Agrococcus > Agrococcus casei. The sequence goes on along the minus strand of NZ_FUHU01000007.1, from coordinate 4,477 downwards.
CTTACGACTCTGGCCACGGTCATCCCCTTTCCGCACACTCCATTACCAGTTTGGGATGACTCTGTCGTTCACCCTGATCTCTATGTATTGTTGCCGATGAAGTCGGTCGTACATGTTCTTGGGTTGGTGGCGACGGCGTTTACATTGCACCGACTTCGACGACTGCAGCCTGGCGAGTATCCGTATCTCGGCACGCTGGTCTTTCTTGCGATGATCCTCGCCATCCCCTGCGCTTTGTGGTGGTTCTGGCAAGCAGGGCTAGGAATCGAAATCCGAGAAATCGGGTGGATGGGCGATGGCCCACAGGGCCAGGCGTGTTCAACCGGACTGCGATGCAACTACTTCGTCGCAGCCTACTGGGCCACCCCGATCCTTGCGTTGTTTCTTGATACGTTCGTCACGCAGGTAACCCGTCAATGGCGCCCGCGGTTCATGTTCATCTGGTTCAGCGTGGCTTCAGTCCTTGTCCAGATCACAGGTACTGTGGCGTTGATCATCCGCATGGCGAATACCTAGGCTTCGAGGTCGACTGGGCCCTCGTCATCGTGACGGGTTCCTCGCACCAGGTAGCAAATGACGGACCGGTTAGAGATTAGCCGGCCACAAGGCTAGTTGGGCCAGCCGAGACTCAGATGGAGCGTGCCCTTAAATCTGAGAGAACCGTTCCATGGGTAGCCACCGCTGATTCGCAGTCGTGCGTTCATTGCGTAGCTGCCCGCGGGGATCAGATTCACAAAGTTGCGGCGGCCGCGCTGACCCGTGGCGTACTTCACATAGGTGGCCTGGGTCCAGTCGGGTCGACGCAGCCCGAGGTTGACCCCGGCGTTGGGCAAGTCGCCCGTCTCAGGGTACAGACTCGAGGCGAGCCCGATGATGCTCTGTAGCGTGAATCCCGCTAGGCCACCCGAGTGGTACCGAAATGTGGTGTTGTATTGTTGCAATCCGCCTTCACGGTAACCGTCCCCTGGCGGTCTTGGCATGTCTCCTTGGAGGTTTGGGTAATCAACCATAGTTAGTTCCTTCCTGCTGCATCTTCAAGTCCGGTCTCCTGCGCCATCGGTCCGAAGTTCCCCGCGCGTGCGGGAACGATCACGGAATCGAACCATGTGATGGGGGCGGTGTGGTCGTTGTGTTTAGCGAACGTGTCGGTCTCCATGAATTTGGCGGCGACTTCGGTCCAACGCTGGGATTCCACGTCGTCGCCCGAGTGGTGTGCACGCACGGCGGCGCACTCCACGATGTGCAGCCAGGCGAACAGGACTCGTACGTCCCCGGAACCGGCTTCATAGATTCCGGGGTCGGGCTCCACTTCTGGAAGGGGTGGCAGGCTCTCACCGTCGGGGAGCTCTAGTCCGAGATGCGATGCCGCGGCATTGTATTCGGCGACGTGACCGTCGTAACTATTCCAGTTTTCTGGCAGGTCGTGATGCTTCATTAAGAATGGTCCTTTCCGTCGAAGCTGAATGGCACCGTGTCGGCTGTCGGCGTGGGGCATTTCCTGACTGGATGGTGACTATTGCTGTGGTGGGATTGGGATGTCGGGCGTGTAGTCATAGACGACGCCGTTCTCGTCACCAACCGTTGCGATGGTGAAGCGGTTCAGGTTGATTGTGTCGCCGGGATACAGCTGGAACACCCCGCTGAATCCGGGAGTGCCTGTGTAGCTTGAGGTCCGGCGGATCGAGTTGAGCATTTCGACGTAGAACGCCTCGGTGCAGAAGCGGTCAGCAATGCCGTGAAGCGCGTCGCCCTCAGCGACGATGTATGCTGCGGGCTGGCCCTCGTCGTCAACGACTGTCTCGCCCGTCGCATACTCGATTGAGCCAATGTCACGCATTTCGTATTGGATATATCCGCCGACCCGGTCTTCAGGGTAGCCGTGCACACCCTCAACTCCTTTGATGCCAGCGCAGAGGTCTGGTTTCTCAGCGGCCGTCTCCGCTTCCGTCTTGGTCGGTTCTGGAGGGGAAAACTCGGTCGCCACGGCTGATGGGGGTTGCGACGACTCGACCGGCGCGGCGTCACCAGCGCAGCCTGACAGGGCCAGAACCCCCACCGTCAGCGATGCGAGTGCGGCCAATGCCGCACGCCGATTCATGCGCTCAGTCCTGCGTCGGCGGATACCTCAGCGACGCGTAAATGCGCGCGGTTCGACGCATTGTTGCCCCAGGGCTGGAACACCCTCGGCTCCCGGACCGAGGTGATGATGGTGATAGGAGTCGATGTCGCTAGCAACCCGTTCGAGAGGCTCTGTGCGGCGGTCGCGGCCGCACCTTTGCCCAAAGTCCTTCCACCGGGCCGCCGCGACCGTTCGTTGGCTCCGGTCTGAACACAATTCTTGCATTTGAACTCTATGCTCAAGGTCGGTGTCATGAGCATAGTTTCACCTAGTCAGGCTGCTAAAGCCAGGCCTGGACGACCTCTGTTATCGGCTTGAGACCTACCCGCGCGTTGCCGTGGCCGCCCGCACAGTTGCAGTGAACATGAAGCGAGACGCAGGTTTGGCGGTGTGGGCCAGTGGCTCCGCGATCGGGCTTTAATGAGCAGTTGTCCCGCACTGGAGGCAATACTGGAGCAGTGTGCGAGTCAAATCGTGGCGCGGGCGCACCGTCCGTGCTCGTCGCGTTTGGAGATGCTGACGCCCACATCCTTGCCCCCTCGGGCATCGCCGGCCATTTCGTGCCCGGTGCCGGCCGCCGATAGGTGAGTCAAGACGTCACCACCATTGAGAGAAGGCATGACAATGACTGACACAACAGCCGGCTACAGGCTGATCCCTTGGGCGGAGGTTCGCGAAAGCGACGAGCTGTTCCACTACAACGGAGATCGCTAATGACGTGCGGATTTCACGCTCAACGGGTACTCGTGATCCAGGTGTATCGCGCTGACGACTATAGGTTGAAGGCCGGTGATTCATTCAACGCGAGATCTTCAACGTCCGGCATTCGTATCGTCTTTCGGCAGAGCTGAATGTAATGAACTTCTCATCCCACTCCGACCTGCAGCGAGTATAGAGCTCGGAGCAACGGATTGATCGTGTCCTGAGCTGAGTGAAATCTCGAACGCAGGGCCGGCCTGTGCCAGCCCAATGGGTGCCGGGCGCAAGTTCGAACGAACTTGCGCAGCTGGGAGCACTAGGCGAGTTGACCGGGGCCGTCGACAGGCCCGCTTGGGCCGTTTGACGCCCATCGAGTTCGAGACCATCATGAACAAGAACCTGGCCCTCGCGGCCTAACTAGAACTGTCCCCTATTCCTACAGCAGGCCCCAGGAAACGCTGTGCGGCCTTTCGTTAGGCCAGATGACCGCCAGTTCAAACTTTGCTATGAACATGCTAAATTTCTATCACCATGAATTGAGACGCAAGGACGCGACACAATGAAGATACCTGGGAAAATATTCAATCTTGCGTCGGTGGCAGCAATGCTCTCCGTTGGCATCGGGCTGGTCGGGGGACCAGCTGTTCCGGCAGAACCCGAGGCTGCCAATCTCAGCTCAGCGGGCGCCACAACAGTCTTAACGTCAGATAATGCTGAACTAGTAGTCCTTGAATCTCAGGGGCCACAGCCAAGTGCGGATCAGCTCGACACGATGGCAACGCACGTGAGAGGTACCCTCACTGTGCAGAATATCCATGCCTCAACGCATTTCACCGGCACTATAAATGGCGTCGCCAAAATTCAATGTACGGCAAACGCTGCACAGCTCAGGCTGATCTATTCGTTGATTCGTGTCAGCCCAAATGGGACAGAATGGGCGGCAACGCCGAAAAGCAAACCCGCTACGAGTTGGCTCCAGACAAATAGGGGAGTTTCGTGTAGTGAAGGGCCTGGCCAATTCCGAGGATGGGCGAAAGGCTTCATCACAGTACCTGCGGGATATGAACTTGTTGGGCCCGCATCCCACTCTCAGTATGGCAACATCACGTCTGTCGCTTGTGGCGGCGTCAATTCGGCACCCGTAGACAGCACCTCAACCGAAGGGACAACAGTTACGGTGACCTTCATCCGGAACGATCTTGTCCCATAGGCATACATGAATTGAGAATCAGACATGCGTATTATTGGCACGGTCCACGCTGAACCAGACAGTGTCGATGACAGCCCAAACTATCGAGTGAACTTCTGGAGTCGCCCGTCTCAAGACGCTGCGTTCAATCTTGATGCGTACGTGCTCTCGGAAGCCCATAGCTTCGACGAAGTCCTTCACTGGGCGAAGCAGAACCAACGTGGCAGAAGGGTCGAAATATACGTCGAAGCAACCGCGGAACCCCTCACCGCATTTGAGGTTCCGCGCGTTGCTCGACTAGTGCGATTGGCTGGAGAAGACCCGAACCTCGGCATCATAAGCGAGGCTTGGACCTTTAAAGCGTCTCCAGCTTCCGACGCACCGACTCAGAGATAACTGCGCTCGAGCGGCGATTTGAAGCGCCCTGGGTCTGATGGAGACTCGCGCTATTTGATTCCCACCAGCTGATC
>NZ_FUHU01000011.1 GCF_900163565.1 Agrococcus casei LMG 22410 | reverse complement strand
CATAGTCATCATCCTCTCGGGATTTCAGACCCTCCACGAGACCCGGGGCGATTCAACATTCGCCTCACGCGTCCGCGCCACACGAACGACATCGTCGCGGAACTCCTTGGGAAACGCCTTGGGCATGATGACATCCTTCCAGGCCAGCCCGCTCGGCTAGCCAACTCAGATGTCACCTATTCGTGCAGCAGTCCCGTCCGACCCTTCACACGAGTTTACGGGCACGACCTGGGCTTCGTAGAATGGTTGCGTGAACAACGCGGCAGGCAGGCGCCCACCCATGAGCTATTCGACTGACGTACATGGCGTAGAGCTGTTTCGATGGCAACCGCACATGTACGAAGCTCTGCCGCATTTTCAACCAACCAACTTTGGCGATGAACTGTCCGTTGCGGTTGTGAAAGCGATGATTGGCGCCCATCGTCCAACACAACGCCCGAACCGCGGTAATAGACTCCTAGCAATTGGCTCGATCCTACATTTCGCTCAGGATTTCGATACGGTTTGGGGAACAGGTGTCAATGGGAAAGTTGCAAGCCCGATCGGGTCTTCCTTGCTTGACGTTAGGGCCGTTCGGGGCCCCCTGACACGGCAAATGCTGCTGGAGCGCGGGATCACATGTCCTCCTATTTACGGCGATCCAGGCTTGCTACTACCCTTGCTCTATCCCGAAACCCTTCGCTGGGCACAGAAGAAAACCTCTCCTCTTGCCATCCTCCCCAACATCAACGATTCCTATCTGCACTCTGCGCGCTCGGAATTTGTCAACCCAGGCGGGCCGCTACGAGAAGTAATTCGACAGATCGCGCAAAGTGAGTTCGTCGTTTCATCTTCTCTTCATGGCATCATCTTGGCGGAAGCCCTCGGCGTTCCTGTCCGCCCGCTCCGTCCGACCAACGAGTCGAACTTCAAGTACACGGATTACGCCCAGGGAACGGGGCGTAACGAACTGGAATTCGCAGAGTCGGTTGAGGAGGCAGTGCTCCTCGGTCCGACCCCACGTATCTCTCCCGATTTAGAGCCCCTACGAGCATCATTCCCTTACGACCTATGGAAGCAATACCGTCATTCATTGTTCGTGGCCGAAACCGATGACTTAGAGAGCCTTCTCCGCTCGATGCGACAAGCTCAGCAGAGTTTGACGTTAGCCGACGAAGTGCTCGTCGGCTCACACACGATTCCGGAAGCTGAGTTCGAGAAGTTGAGCGCTTCCGGCAAACACGGTGCAACTGTGCGAGTCATTCCCGCTAGAGGACGGACGAGCGGGGACCGGATGAACGCGGCTTTTCGGTGGTCTCGAGGCAGAACATTCAGCGTCGCAAGCGAGGGGACACAGAAGCCTCCAGGCGTCTTCACCCACATGATTGATTCCCTATCGGGTTCGCGCGCGAGCACGCTATTTGGGCAAGCTCAGATTTATGGTCACGGCCCGGACGAGTACACCCGCGGCTCCCTGCAAAAAGCTGAACTTGCCCATCGTGACGCGGATCCGAATGACATTCTTGGCACACTTGTTGCGGACGCGTTGATTCTGGACCGCGACCACGCAGCGGCCCTTGCCGGCCCCTTCGGCCAATCCGATTACGATCCGATCTTCGGACTCGCGCTATCTGTAATCGAAAGTCAAGATTACGCAGTGACCTCGCGAGTAGTCGCTATCCAGAAGCGAGTTGCCCGAAATTTTGATCTCGCAACCGAGCTCAATCACTTCGCGCATGTAGCACTCCACGCCACTGCCCTAAAAGACCAGCAGGCAGTAGCCCTGCACATTATTCAGCGCGGACTATCTGGCGTGTGGTCGGCTCCGATCTCGTCGAACGGCATCGCAATCGCCAAAGCCTCTAAGCGTCTCAAAACTGTACTAGCCAGCATCATCAACGAGCAACCAGAGTATGGAGCCATCGGCCTCCTCGAACTGGCAGCGCAAGGCCAGCTCGATGTCGCACGTGCAGGAATCCTTAACGAAGCCCCGCATCTTGAAGACCTGGTGCGCGCAACCGAGCTTGTCTGCAGGTTGCCTGAATCCGCATCCAAACACGACGCTGCTAAAGCGCTCTTCGCTCTGATCCCACGTGCCGGAACCCGAGGTTTCGCTGGAGAGTTCGAACGCTTACGCGCCGCCACAGGAAAGCTGAGAAGTGATTTCGTGAATACACCGAGCCTGAACCCGGTGTTGGCGGCGAGATTGTCAGATCCGCTGCCCTTCGCGTGCCTCTGCGCAGGAAGCACTGACGTGATCGTAGAGTCAGTGCGGTGGTCTGCCAGGGGCGTGGAACTGCGTGGGTCCCTAACCGCGAGCCTAGGCGCAGGCCGCGCCTATCTCTGGCGACGAGACCCACAAACCGGTGCGACTTCCCGGCTGCCCGCGCTCGACCTCACAGCCATCCGCTCAGGTACAGAACACGAATTCTCAGTGCGTATCCCCTGGCCCGGGGTAAGACCGGGTCTTCTCTACCTGAGTGACGCTCTAGGGCACGCGTTGGCACCCATCTCGACCGTTCGAAAGCCGCCTCTGGGACTAAAGGCCCAGATGGCTCGACCGCTGGAACTGCCATTAGACGGAGGGCAGGCATTATTCATCAGGCGGCCGTCTCCGCTGAGTGTTCTTCTAGCCAGGTTGCGCCAGAAGGCCTAGTCTTTAGCCTCTCTTGCCCCGTCGGCGTGCCATCGCCAGGATTCGTTTGGCGTGCCGGGGCCGAGCACGGCGAGCGAGAGCCACAATATCCCGCGCTCGAAGGTACTTGAAACCAACGAATCTATCTCCTAGTTCCCTGCGAGCGATCTCTCGCGCCCTTTCTTTGGCGGCTGAAGCCGCCCGCACAATACCCGCCGGCTCGGGCCTAGCCATCGCTGCGCGGATCGCGCTTGCGCTGCCTACTTCCGCAAGCACGATCTGTTGCTGCCTCCAAGTGAAGGCGTGCTTAGGCACCCCAGTCTGAACTAGGGAAACCGCGCGTCTATGCAAATGAATCAAATTCGAATCCGACAGCTGACCACATTCGTCGATGATCGCTTTGAGATAACCCGCCCGAATAAACCATGCGGATTGTGATGCTGACCGCGAGTTCGTCAGCCGCAATGACTGCACGATCCATTCGGCATCCACGGCATCCAACGCCGCCGCCATTGGTCTGCCTTGCTCTAGCAGCGCAATCCGTGCCGCTTCCCAGTCACCGCGCGCGACCGAATCGTAGACCACCTGCTGGTGCACGGGCAGTGCACGAATCGCGTCGCGCGCCGCAAACGACAATAGAGTCTGTAGACGCTCCCTAAAAACACTGAACTCGCTGCCTTCATGCCCGATGGCGGTACCGACATGCGTCCAAACGTCGAACTCTAGGATGCCACGAAAATACCGGTCAGTAATCCACCTGTTCTGAAGGGCTCGCACGATCTCAGCACAAGCCAACTCTTGTTCCAGGTAGTCACTCAGCGACTTTGCTTGTGTGGATTGGCTTGTCATCGACGAGGAACCTACTCGCCGCCTGTAGATGTAGACCGGTTCGGGAATTACGTCAAAGGCAATCAACGCGTACGCCCAAACCATCGCCTGAATGTCATTCGAGCGCTTCGCCTCACTGAACGCAATTCCCAGCCTATTCCAGGTGCTTCGTCGAATGATGCGGTTCCAACACACGCGGTCGCGTAGGAAGAGGGGTTCATCAGCAAGAGTCAAACCCTCGCGCACTTCGTCAAAAATTGGAAGATTTCTCCGTCGATCAAGCAAGTAGTGAGGCCAGACTGTCACGTGGCTACCCACCACCATGTCATTCCCTGTCCGATTCGCCTGCTGAAGCAGGAGTTCGTAGGCACGCTCAGGAACAGTGTCATCGCCATCAGCAAAAGCGAGAAACTCACCACGTGCTTGACTGATGCCAAAATTACGCGCCGCGGCACCTCCCTTTGTAGGGTTCGAATACACATGTACACGACTATCCGTGTCGCTGAATTTTGTCGCCACTTCAAGAGTGCCGTCAGTAGAGCCATCATCCACGATGACAACTTCGATTCGATTCTCAGTTTGGGTCAGAATCGACTCCAAGGTCATTCCGATCCAGTCGGCGACGTTAAAGGCTGGAATAACCACGCTTATCTGAGGGTCGTCATAGGTCGACGTAGGTGAATCCGTCATTCTAAATAGCTCCCACTAGTATTGTCTCCTGATGTGTTCAGCGACGTAAGGATCCTACCCTCCATGCCTATTTCCAATCCGATGGTGTCGGTTATAGTGCCTGTCTACAATGCAGAGCAATGGCTCGAAGCCGCCTGTAAATCTTTGATTTCGCAGTCCTATGCGAACTGGGAAGCGGTACTAGTAGTCGACGGATCACCTGACGACTCCATCACCGTCGCCCGAGACATGGCAGGCCTCGACAAGAGGTTCCTCGTCATTGACAGAGAAAACGGGGGGATCGGCGCTGCTCGCAACACAGGCGTGGATGCGGCAAGCGGCGATTACATTTTCTTTCTGGACAGCGACGACGAACTTTACCCGAATGCACTCGCGACGTTAATGGCCGCATCAAGACGGTCGGGAGCTGAGATCACCGCGGGCCTCGGCCAGGATCTATTCCCCGACGGTCGCCGCAAAACTTACTGGACGCAACGATCCGAAGCATTTGCGCGCCACCCTACGACTTATCAGCTGCGTGAGATGCCTAGTATTTTGGACGATCACGTTGTATGGGCGAAGCTATACGACCGATCGCTGTTCCAGCGAACAGGCGTACGATTCCCTGAAGGTGTGCACTGTGAAGACATTATCTTCGCTCTAACCTGTCAGCTCGCGGCCAATAAGATCGCAATTACCAACGAGCCTATCTATCTTCACCGACGACACGGCCTTGCTGTGAGCGCTGACTATCTTCGCGCAAAGACTCTCGACGACTGGATCGTCCAATGCGGACGGACGATCGATCTCGTCAGCTCAACCGGCGACGAGCTTCTTACCCTCCACTACGCACTGAATCACACCATGCGTCAGTGGTTGACACGGGCCTCAACCTATCACCTCATCGCGGACAGAGAGTCGCTACGAGGGCTAGAATTGCTCGCAGAACGCTTAACTTTGGCCGGTGGATCTTCCACCGAGGAGCTGGATCCGGTCGCCCGTGCCTCGTTGCTCTCGTTTACTCGGGGGCTTCCCTCCGGCTCGTGGTCGAGTTTGAAGGCGAGCCCGTGGGGCGATATAAATGGCACCGATCCAACGCTAGTCGTCGAAAGTGCTCTCCTGGCAGCGGAACGCCTGAATCTGGCCAACTCTGATGAGGCCTATATCTGTGCGGTGCTTCTGACCTGGCAAGTCCTCGCTCCGATCGAAGGCGGTAGAGTTAGTGACGCAGATAGTTACCTCGCTCGCGCACAAAACGCTATCGAATCAGTTCCCGGACCAATCTGGGAAGAAGTGGAGTTACCTGCTTCCATTGTCAGACAGCGAGCTCGTCGCTCAAATGAACGCGCGACTCATCTTCTAAAGTCACTGACAAGCAAAGCCGCAGCACTGACGCATGTGAACGACACTGCAACCGGTCGCACCATTTCAGGAACGTTGCCGCACGGCCCCACTTCTTGGCGACGCAATGATTACAGGGCTGTCGCGATTGACGCTGACAACCACAGCACAGAAATTCCAGTGGCTGTGCTTGATTCCCGTGCGGATCGGCATTGGCAGGCCACGATCCCGTTGCCAGCTTCAGCAGCGGCACCAGTTTCGTGGTCGCTGGTGCAGACGAGCAGGTACGCACCAGACCTTCTGCTTCGGTTGGGTGATGTTGATCAGCTTTCCAAAGGGCTCTCACGTATTAGCTCGTCGAAACCAAGCAAGCGAGAAGCCGAAGACAAGAAAGCGCGCCGCGCCTTCACATTTCCGCGCTGGTATAACGAGAATCCATATTTGGTGATGCTACACACCGACGCATTTGCGTCAATGTGGAGCTTCCCGGGGACCTCCGACCCGCACGCCTTGTTGCACGAAATTTCCGACCGTAGCGCGAAAGGCATACTACACATTCATTGGACTAGCCCGCTTACTGAGAAGTGGCCCAATGAGGAGGAAGCTTCTCGTTACGTCGACCGGCTCATCATGAAACTCATTGATGCACGGTCCCGTGGACGTACTGTGATTTGGACAGTGCATAATGCACTCCCGCATGACTCCCAGTACCCTTCCGTGGCGCTTCGCCTGCACCGACGGCTTGCTGAGGTAGCAGACCTAATCCATGTTCTGTCGCCATCCACCCCGATGGCGACAGAAGGTCAGTACCACCTTCCTGAGGAGAAAGTTAGGCTGATCGAGCACTCGAGCTACTCAGGCATTTATGGAAGCAGGCTCTCCTCGACTGAGGCTCGAGCAAGTATCGGGGCAGATCCCAGCTCTCGTACCGTTCTCTTCTTCGGGCAGCTACGCCCGTACAAGGGGTTGCATCAACTTTTTAACGCTGCGATCAGCCTCCAAGAGAGCAATCCAATCGAACTACTACTCGCAGGCAAGCCTGCACCCGAGATGTCATCTGAGTTGGAAAGAATACTCAGTAGTGATGTTCGCGTGGCCTCGAATCTGGGCTTCGTCTCTGAAGCCGATGTAGCCACTTGGTTCTCCGCAGCCAACGTTGTCGTATTGCCTTACCGCAAGGTACTTAATTCCGGCTCGATGATGCTTGCTGCTACTTTTGGTGTACCTCTTGTACTCCCTGCTGACGAGCTACTGCTCGCCGACTACGGTGACGAAGCTTGGATTAGATTCTTTGACCCGAGTCGCGCCGCTGAGTCAATTGCCGAGATTCTCGACGGGGATTGGTATCTACAATCAGGCACGATAGAAGCAGCGATGAGATTCGCCCGTGAGCGCTCGCCAGTTTCTATGGGAAGGCAATACACAGAGCTACTCCGCGAAGCGACGACACTCGCACCCTAGCCTGAGTCTTCTGCTAGATCCCGGGACTGCTGCACGAATAGGTGACATCTGAGTTGGCTAGCCGAGCGGGCTGGCCTGGAAGGATGTCATCATGCCCAAGGCGTTTCCCAAGGAGTTCCGCGACGATGTCGTTCGTGTGGCGCGGACGCGTGAGGCGAATGTCACGCTCGCGCAGATCGCGAAAGACTTCGGCGTGCACGTCGGCACTCTGGA
>NZ_FUHU01000013.1 GCF_900163565.1 Agrococcus casei LMG 22410 | reverse complement strand
AGCCGTCACACTGGCGGCATAAACCCCCCGACTCAACCAAACCCTCAGCAGACCCTTATCGACGACGAGCACCTCGACTGCGGCCAGCGTGTGGGTCAGGATCGCCCGGACCGTTTCAGCCAGGGCGCGACTACGACCCAGGGTCGCGATGCACACGGTGACATCAACCCCGAGATGCGGGCTCCCCTCAAGGAGCGCCTGACGTCGATGCTGCCGCCGCGAGGTCGCGAACCCTGCTCCTGCCGCACAGACGGCGGCCAGGCGCACGAGGTTCCGGGGGAACGCTGAGCGGTCACCACCGACCATGCTCCGCACGTCCGCGAGAACCGCGCGTCTGACCGTGGTGAGGACGTGCGTTCGTTCGGCTCCCAGGCTTCGCGGACCGGAATCACGGGCTTGGAGCAGCGCTTTGGAGCGGCCTTCCCAGAAGCAGCGGCGCAGCATGTAGGAGACGCGTGCTCGCGCCTGGGGGACGAAGTGGCTCACCGTGATGCCCGCATCTCGGATGATCCGAGCATCCGGCATCTGGCGACGAAGCCGGATACCCAAGTCTGTTTCCTCACCGCCGACGGGGTGGGAGCCGATCCGGCCGAGCCCTTCAGCGAAGAGCCCGATGCCAGCGAACACCTCCCGGCGTATCGCCATACAAGCTCCGATCGGGTTGCGAACTTCTGACCCACTCGCGGCCATACCGGTGTAATCGCAGCCGACTACCCAGCCGAACTCGGGCGGGAACCACCGTGGGGCGCCAGTTGCACTCTCCCAATCTGGGAGCACAGCACCGGCGATGATTGCAGCGTTGGGGTCTTCGAACCGGGAAGCGAGCGCCTCGAACCAGCCCTCTTGCAGGATGGCGTCGTCGTCTACGAAGAGCAGGACCTCAGCGGTGCTGGCCGCGATCGCCGTGTTCCTCGCGCCGGAAAGCCCGCGCTGCCTCGTGTTCTCCATCAGGCGCACCTGTGGAGTGTGGCGGTAGCGTTTGCCAAGTGCCTGCGCATGTGCGACCGCGTGATCGACAACGATGGTGATCCTGCCTGCCTCAGGGAGTTCCTTGATAGCGGAGGCTACGCAGGCCTCCAGCAGGTGGCTGCGGTGCTCGGTGTATGTGCAGATGACGATCTCGAGGCGCATGGAACTACGAGAGGGGAAACTGACCGCGAACCGACAGCGGGGTGTCCGCTTGATGCATCGGGTCTACTGCGATCAGGCGTTCTTTCGCGGTGCGCCGCTCACGGATCAATGTGGCAAGCACTCGCTTCCCATCGCGCCAAGCGTTGAGGTTGCTGACACCGTGAATACGGGAGCGTTCATGGCTCGGAACCTCGGTGATCGGGACACCGGCGAGCGCGGCGCGGACATTGATGAGGGTTTCGATCTCGAACCCATCGCCCCACTGGGGTGCCCCGCCGACAGGTTCAGTGTCGGGGAGGTCGAGGAGCGGGAGCAGATCGCGGTTAAGGGCGTTGTATCCGTAGCAGAGGTCGGTGTAACGCACGCCGAACATCAGGTTTGTCAGCAGCGTCAACCCTACGTTGCCGGCGTTGCGGAGGTGAGTGATGTCGTCACTTCCCCCTCCCCGTGACGGGGTGCCTTTCGCGAACATAGCGCCGTCACTAATCGCTTGGACGAAGCGTGTGATCTCCGCGGGGTCAGCGGAGCCGTCCGCGTCGAACATGACGATGATGTCTCCGGTGGCGGCTGCGAAGCCGCACGCTACCGCGTTGCCTTTGCCATAACGGGTTTGCTCGATGACACGGGCGTCGGGCCTGAGTGAGCGGACGAGTTCGGTTGTGCGGTGAAACCTCGCCCCTTCCACGATGATGAGTTCGTATTGCGACGGAATCTCTGGGAGCACTTCCTCAAGGTTCTGCGCTTCATCCAGCGACGGGACGATGACGCTGACGGCGGCCTCAGGGGTCATGCTGGTCACCTGCTGCCGGAGCGTTGACGAGCGCGAGCGCAACCTCGCCTTTCGCGCGGCCCCCGTGGTCGTCCTCGAAACGGACGGTCGTGTCGAGGGTGAGCATGCCACGCGAGAGCGCACGGGTGCTGAGGTTCGTAATCGTGAACTCTGCACGGAGTCCTCGCGCGTCGATCGGTCGCTGATAGCTGCTGGAGAGCTTGTGGATGAGAACGTCGGGGAGCTGACGTGCCCAGTAGTCGTCGAGTGTCCAGTGCGAAAACGCGGGCAGAAGTGAATGCTGCACTGCGACCGCGAGGGTCGTGTACATGAGCTGGTTGTAGCAGATCACGAACTCCGCCGCGTTGAAGTGGCCGGTGTCGTCGATGTAGCAAGACTCGCCGATCTGGAACTGGCCATGGGAGGCGACCTGCCCCTCGTCGGAGCGGGTCACCTCCGCGCTAGTGAGATAGATGCATCCCTTGGCCCGGTACGGATTCACCGCACGATGGAACACGGGTTCGCGGTCATCGAGCCGCCCCGTCGAGAACCCGGTGGTCACAGTGCGCGAGCGTAGAGCGGCAGACCATCGAGTGCGGTGACCCGGTGTGACACCGTCGCGGCCGGAGTGGTCGTGTGCAGCGCACGATGGATCAGGGTGCGGTTGTCCCAGATCACGATGTCGCCGGGCTCGTAGGCGTGCTGGTAAATGTTCGGGTGCGCGAACTCCTGATCCAGCTGCCCGGTAGCATCGAATAGCTTGTCAAGTAGGTCAGGGTCGTCACTGCCATGAAGCTCGACAGTGAAACCCTCGCTGATGAAGAGAATCTTCTCACCTGTGACGGGATGCTCCATAACAGTCGGGAAGGTCACCGCGGGGGTGTGCTCCTCCACTTCGCGGATGATCTCACCCAGCGGGCGGTACACGTCGTCGGGACGGATCTTGAAGAATTTCCGCACACTATGCGAAGACGTGGTGCCTGCCGCGGCATCCTTCAGCTCCTGGGGGAGCGCCTCATACGCTTTCGCCATGTTAATGAAGAACGTCCCACGGTTCTTCGGCGGCAGTACCTTCGGGGAGAAGATCGTGAAAGCGAACGGCTGCGGCATGAACTGGTAGTCGGCATGCCAGAACTTCCCCGTCTTCGGCACGCCGATCTGCTTGCCGTCTTCGGGGATGTTTGAGGAGACGAAGATCTCCTCAAAGTCGGGGTGGTGGTACATCGGCTCGTGATAGCTGACGAGCTCGCCGAACATGTGGCCGAGCTTCACGAACTGCTCGGGGGTGATGTCGCCCTGATTCCTGAGTACGGCCACCTTGTCTCGGTAGATCGACTGCTTCAGACGGTCGATGTCCTCGGATGTCACGGTGTCGACGTTGAAATCCTTCACCACCACTCCCATGGTGTTGGGCTGACCCCGTTCGGTAGGTCCGGTGGTTGTGTGAGTCGTCCTGTTGCCCG
>NZ_FUHU01000001.1 GCF_900163565.1 Agrococcus casei LMG 22410 | reverse complement strand
TGGACTTGCCCCGGTGACGCGGACACTTGAGAGTGGTTGTATGGCCACAGAAGGGTGTCCTCATGGGAACTGTGTTTTCGCAGGAGTTTAAGGATCAGATTGTCGAGTTGTTTCGGCAGGGTGGTCGCACGTTTTCGGATATTGGGAAAGAGTTCGATTTGTCGCCGACGACGGTGTCGAATTGGGTGAGAATCGCGGATCGTCAGGAGGGTCGAGCGGCTCGAGGTTCTCGGAGCGAGGATGTGGCTCAGCATCAGGAGATTGCTCGGTTACGGCGTGAGCTGGCGCAGAAGGAGGAAGAGCTAGAGATTCTGGGAAAAGCGCTGGCCTTCTTCGCTCGCCGCAAGGAGCAGTAGAGATTTACTGCTATATCCAAGCGGAGAAGGCCAAGTACCCTCATCGGAAGATCAGTGTCATGTGTCGTGTCCTCGGTGTTTCCAAGTCGGGGTACTACGGCTGGTTGAAGCGTCTGCAAGCTCCGTTGCGGGGCAGAGCGGCGGAGGATCTGACGCTGTTGCAGGAGATCCAGTCGATTCATGCGGCGTTTCAGTACTACGGTGCGCCTCGGATTCATCGAGAACTCGTGAAGCGAGCACATCACGTGGGCAGGAATCGTGTCGCTCGGCTCATGCGGTTACACGGAATCCGAGCTCGGCGCGGAAAAATCAAGTCGCGACCACGTTCCGCGCCACCAAAGCGGCGCCCCGAGGTTGGTGATCTGGTGCGGCGATCGTTCGTGGGGTCTGGGCCGAATCAGATTTGGTTCACTGACCTGACGATGATCCGCACGAGCCAAGGCATGCTGCGCGTGGCTGTCATTCTGGACTCATTCAACAGAGAGGTCATCAGCTGGGCTGTTGCTCGCCATGAAACTCCAGCCACCGTCATGACAGCGCTTCAAGAGGCGATCACACTCCGAAAGCCGCCTTCGGGATGCATCATCCATTCTGATCGGGGCTACCAGTTCACGTCGCACGAATGGTTGCAGCTCGCCAGGAGCAACGGGCTACGGCCCTCGATCGGCGAACGCAAAAGCCCGCAGGACAACGCGATGATGGAGTCATGGTTTGCATCGCTGAAAAACGAAGAGATCTATCCAGCCGGACAGCCCTCCACCTACAGCGAGGCGCGAATGCGACTATTTCGCTACATCCATATCTACAACAGCAAGCGGATCCACTCCGCGCTAGATTACGAACCACCAATTGAATACGCAAAAATGAACAAGCAACTGTCCGCCTAACTAGGGCAAGTCCA
>NZ_FUHU01000043.1 GCF_900163565.1 Agrococcus casei LMG 22410 | reverse complement strand
CCATTGACCGCCAGCACGGAAGTCATGTGCTGCCACTCATTTTCGTGGGCCATGTTGAGGCTGCTGACCTGCTGCGCAGCGCATTCATCAGCCAAGTCAGCGCATTGCGCGCGCACGATCTCGCGGTTGGCTTGCAGCTGTTCGATCGCAGCATCGAGATCTGACAAGGTGCGCATGGTTGCGTAGAGCATCGACTTCGCTGACCAGTACTGCAGCGCCTGATCCACCGACTCGGCACCGACATCGCCGGCAATAAACCCGCCGCGATCATCGGAAAATACACCGGTGCTGAGCAGCTCGGTGGGCAGCTTGTCGATGCGCGTCTCGTCTAACATGCGGTGCCACCTCCCCAGTGTTTGTCTGCGTTTTCGTCTTGTCTTCGACACTACGGGGGACCTGTGACATGACCTGCCCGGTGGTCTGCATTTGCCGCAGATTGGGTGATATCGGGTGTGCTTGTGGATAACTTCTGCGGCGGTTTGGGCTGCGTTTGTACGCTGTGCGCATGCGATGGAGAGCTTTGGCAGCGGCTGGGTTGATGGCGACGATTGCGGTGTCTGCGATCGGATGTGCGGGTGAAGATGCGACCGTGCCTTCCGAGACGATGGAACTGCCGACGCCCCCGCCATCGGAGATGCCGGAGGTGCTCGATCTCGAAGCGATGTCCGATGAGGAGTTGCTTGCTGAAGCCCGCCGCTCCTACCAGGGCTGGCTTGATGACGTGGAGGAGATGCGCGCGTCTGGAAGCGACAACTACTTGGCTCTCGATGAGTGGACAACCGCGAACTACCGCGACACCATTCAGGGCATCTTCGATGTGCACCTGCCGGATGGTGCGTACATCGAAGGTGCACAGAGCCTCATTGGGGTCGAGCTCGCGAAACAGCAAAGCGGCGACGAAGGTGCTGTTGAGGTGAACATCTGCCTGGACAACACGACTGCTGACTACTTTGACGCCGAAGGAACAGACATCAAACGCGAAGATGCTCCCGACACGTCAGTCGGTTCGGCAACGCTGCTTCTTTCACCTGACGAGACAAGGCTGCTGATCGACAGCGAGACGAAGACAGACAAGGTCGGTGAGTCTCTGTGCGGTTCATAGCAATCGCCCTTGCGGTCGCATTCTGTCCGGGGTTCACACTCGGTTTCCCGTTGCCGCAGGCGAACGAATGCTTGGGCTGGAACGACCCCGGTGTTGGCGTGATCGGTGACACTGTCGTCGTTGGCGTGGAGGGCAACTGTCAAACACCGCCGGACACAGGGTCAGACGACGACGGCGTGTTTGCAGACCCTAGTGACCAGCTCCCACCCGACGCCCCGTACTACGGCTGTGACCCGGCCACGGATCCGCGTGAGTGCGCGTTTCAGCGGTGGGTTGACCGCGAGCCGTATGACGACACGGTTCCGACGGATCCCGTCGTGATCACGGTGCGCGATGTGGCGCAGTTCCAGCCTTCGACCTCAGAACTCATCGTCGAGCCGAACGGGTGGGGGATCGTCAATCGTCCGGTGAATGTGTTCACCGATGCCGAAGCGCACACGTCCACAGGCACGGTGCTGGGACGCCCTGTCACAATCTCATGGCAGCTGGTCTCGTTCACGGTCGACTATGGCGACGGCACGGTCGAAACCCACACAGCCCCAGGTCATGCATGGGCCGACGGCGAGCCGTGGATGCCCACCGACACCTCACACATCTACACCGAGACCGGCGACTACGTGGTGAGCGCGTCAGTGGAGTACTCAGCAGTGGTGCACGTCGGCGGCAGAGAAGTCCCGGTGCAGGGCACGGTCACGGTCGAGACGGGTGACGCAGCCGTCAGCATCTACTGGGTCAAGACCAGGCTGGTGCGGGGGGACTGCATCGACTTTCCGCTTGACCCGGGGTGCGACGCTCCCTAACGCTGTGCAGTCGGTCGAGCGCGCATCCGTCGCACGACAGCGGCGATCAGCCGCCACCCCACCAGCAGCACCAGCAGTGTCACCGTGGCGACGATCACGAATGGCAGGGCGGTTCCCTGGTCAGACACGGCACGCAGCAGCATGCCGCCGGCGACGGTCACAACCCACACCGGCATGGCAGTGCGCACAATCGACAACGGGCGACGCCAGCCGAGGCAGATGACCCACCCGACGGCCAGTGCGGCGAGAAACGGCCACGCGGTCGTCGCGAGACCGAGGCCGCCGTCACCGAATACGCCCCGCTCATGGCTGGCACGGCCGATGGCAGCGAACACCACGACGAGAGCGGCATCGAGCACGAGGGCCAGCGCGACGTGAGCGCGCGGTGCGGCAGGTTCGGTGTCAGACATCCTCCGACCCTACTCGCGGATGTGCAACCCGCGACATGAGCGCGACGGCGTAGATGCCCACAATGAACGCGATGAGCACCTGGCCTGTCGATGGGATCAGACCGAGCACACCGTTGGTGGCTGGGTCGAGAAACGGATACGGCACCCAGCCGTCGATGCCCCAGCGAATCCAGCAGCAGATGAGGTATCCGATCGGGTAGATCATCCACAGCCACGCACGGCGGATGCGCAGCGGCTGTGCAGAGCGCACGAGCAGCCAGTCGGCGGCCGCCAGAACCGGCAGCAGGCGATGGTGCGCGAGGTTCGTGAACGTGATGTCCCACGACCAGACCTCTTCGGGCTGCGCGACGAGCAGCGCGTAGACGAGTCCCGTGAGCACGATGTACGCGGTGGCGGCCCCTCGCAGCTGCTCGAACCAGGCAGGCCTGCGGGGCTGGACCAGCATCCAGATCCAGACTCCTGCGATCAGGATGTTCGAGTGCACCGTGAAGTAGCCGAAGTGCTCACTGGCACGCTCACCGGTGACCGTGAGGTTGGCGATGTTCCAGGCCTCGGCGAACAGCGCCGCGAGAATGCCGATCGTGCGCCAGGCGACTACGGTCGGGCTGTCGTCGTTGAAGAGCACACGCTCATTGTCTCACCGGGGCTCACTGCTGCGGCAGCACGATGACAGGCCGCGGCCATTTGCGGGCAAGCGAAGCGACTGTCATCTCGAAGTGCTCCGCAATGAAAGAATGAACGGCATGGCAACTCACGTCGTTCCCCCGCGCGGCATGCGCGACTTCCTGCCCGCTCAGAAGCGCCGTCGCGAGCGCGTGCTCTCGACGATCCGCGAGGCGTTCGCCGCGCACGGATTCGCCGAGATCGAGACGCCCGTCGTCGAAGACGTCGCACGGCTGCACTCGGGGCTTGGCGGCGACAACGAGAAGCTGACGTTCCGCGTCATGAAGCGCGGCATCACGGCCGAAGACCTCGCCGAGGCTGCTGACCCGATCGACCTGGCCGACCTCGGCCTGCGCTTCGACCTGACGGTGCCGCTCGCCAGGTTCCACTCGTCGAACCGGGCAAGCCTGCCGCCTGTGTTCAGAGCTGTGCAGATCGCTCCGGTGTGGCGCGCCGAGCGCCCGCAGAAGGGCCGCTTCCGCCAGTTCATGCAGTGTGACATCGACATCCTCGGCGAAGCCGGCATCGGCGCCGAGCTCGAGCTGCTGACGGCGGCCGGCGACGCGCTCGGGCGACTCGGTCTCGACGGCGCGTTCATCCGCGTGAACGACCGGCGCGTGCTGTTTGCGGTGCTCGACGCCGCATCCGTGCCAGCCGACAAGCAGGATTCTGCGCTCATCGCCATCGACAAGCTCGACAAGATCGGTGCGGACGGCGTGACGGCCGAGCTTGCCGAGATGGGCCTCGACGGCGCGCGGGTGATGCAGATCATCAACGAGCTGGCGGCGGGCAGCGTGCCTGACGGCATCGACGAAGACCAGCTGGCGACCGTGCGCGAGCTGCTTGAGGCGGATTGCGGCGTGCGGATCGAGTTCGACCCCTCGCTCGTGCGGGGCATGGGCTACTACACCGGTGCGATCTACGAGATCGCCCACCCCGACTTGCCGTATTCGATCGGCGGCGGTGGCCGCTACGACGGCATGATCGGACGCTTCTCGGGCACCGATGTTCCTGCCGCCGGCATCTCGCTGGGCTTCGAGCGGCTCGTCGACCTCGTCGAGCTCGAAGACGACGGCATCGAGACCATCGGCCTGATCGTCGACAAGCGCTCGTCGGCGGATGCGCTCATCAAGGCGAAGCGCGCTCTCATCTCAGAGGGCAAGCGGGTTGTGATCGCAAAGCAGACGAACAACATGAAGTCGGTCATGGCGCAGATTGCAGAAGCCGGTGCGACCCACTTCGCATTCGTGACGCCGAGCACGGACGCCAGCGCGATCGAGGTCAAGCCGCTCGACTGATGCCTGCCCTCGATGAATGTCGGGTGAATTGGCCCAAGTCGTGTCGGAGGCTCCGCTCAGATCGCTAGGCTGGGTCACAGCAATCACTGCAATGAGCGAAGGAGCCTCCGTGGCACTCATCGAAACCGTTCAGGCGCGCGAGATTCTCGATTCGCGCGGAAACCCGACCGTCGAGGTCGAGGTGCTGCTCTCAGACGGCACGGTCAGCCGTGCCGCTGTTCCGAGCGGTGCGTCGACTGGCGAGTTCGAGGCCTACGAGCTGCGCGACGGCGACCCCGAGCGCTACCTCGGCAAGGGTGTGCAGAAGGCTGTCGAGGCCATCAACGAAGAGATCGCCGACGAGATCGAGGGCATCCCCGCTGACGACCAGCGCATCCTCGACGCGATGCTGCTCGAGCTCGACGGCAGCGAGAACAAGGCCAACCTCGGCGCGAACGCCATTCTGGGCGTCTCGCTTGCAGTCGCGAAGGCCGCTGCAGACTCCGCTGAGCTGCCGCTGTTCCGCTACCTCGGCGGCCCCAACGCCTTCCTGCTGCCTGTTCCGATGATGAACGTCATCAACGGCGGCGCCCACGCTGACACCGGTGTCGACATCCAGGAGTTCATGATCCTGCCGGCTGGCGCCGAGACGTTCAGCGAGGGCCTCCGCTGGGGCACCGAGACCTACCACGCGCTCAAGAGCCTGCTCAAGGAGAAGGGCCTCTCGACCGGCCTCGGCGACGAGGGCGGCTTTGCTCCCGACCTCGCGAACAACCGCCAGGCGCTCGACCTGCTCGTGGAGGCGATCGAGAAGGCGGGCTTCGTGCCCGGCGACGACATCGCGCTCGGCCTCGACGTCGCAGCCAGCGAGTTCTTCGCCGACGGCGCCTACAGCTTCGAGGGCGAGAAGCGCTCGGCTGAAGACATGGCCGCGTACTACGAGAAGCTCGTTGCCGACTACCCGCTCGTGTCGATCGAAGACCCGCTCGACGAGAACGACTGGGACGGATGGGTCAGCCTGACCGAGTCGCTCGACGAGAAGGTGCAGCTGGTCGGCGACGACCTGTTCGTGACCAACCCCGAGCGCCTCGAAGAGGGCATCGCCAAGGGTGCAGCGAACGCGCTGCTGGTCAAGGTCAACCAGATCGGCACGCTCTCCGAGACGCTCGACGCGATCCGCATCGCGACCCAGTTCGGCTACTCGTCGGTCATCTCGCACCGTTCGGGCGAGACCGAAGACACGACGATCGCCGACATAGCGGTCGCGGTCAACGCCGGCCAGATCAAGACGGGCGCCCCCGCTCGCTCGGAGCGCGTCGCGAAGTACAACCAGCTGCTGCGCATCGAGGAAGACCTCGGCGACGCAGCGCACTACGCCGGCTGGGAGGCCTTCCCGCGCTTCGACGCGTAGTGCACGCAGCTCACACAGACACGGGGCGTCCGATTCGGGCGCCCCGCTGTCATGAGCCGGTACGCTGATCCTCATGGCAGACAAGGCATCCGGGAGCACCAAAGCGGTGCAGTCGAGGGGCCAGCTGCGCGTCTCGTGGCTGTTCCTCACCGTCGTGGCGCTCGTGCTCGTCGGCGCGTTCACCCTGTCGCCGTCGATCTCGCTGCTGATCGAGCAGAATGCACGCATCAACGAGCTGCAGGGCGACCTCGACGAGGTCAATGCCGACATCGACGAGCTCGAGCAGGAGGTCGCGAACTGGAGCGATCCCGCATACGTGCAGGCGCAGGCTCGCGACCGGCTCTACTACGTGATGCCCGGTGAGCAGGCGTTCACCGTGCTCGATGACCGCGAGGGCCTCGAGACGCTCGACGACACATCGGTCACGTCCGACTCGCTCACGCAGGAGAGCGTCGACTGGGCCACAGTGGGGCTCGAGTCGATCATCATCGCCGGCGTCACCGAGCAGACGCAGGAAGAGCTTGCAGACACATCCGTGATCGTGGAGGGCGAATGATCGAGCCGGCAACCGAGCGCGACACCGAGATCATGCGCGAGCAGCTGGGGCGCGAGCTGCGCGGCGTCGTGGGCGTTGCAGCCCGCTACGGCGACGAGTCGCCGGCGGTCGTCGCAACGCAGCCGAGGCTTCCCGACGGCTCGCCGTTTCCGACCTTCTACTACCTCACCCACCCCGAGCTCACGATCGCCGCATCGCGCATCGAGGCGGCGGGACGCATGGCCGAGCTTGCAGAGCTGCTCGAGAGCGAGCCCGTTGCAGCCGCCTACCAGCGCGCACACGAGGCCTACATCGCCGACCGCGACGTGCACGGGCACGTAGAAGAGGTCGCGGGCGTCTCAGCCGGCGGGATGCCCACCCGGGTCAAGTGCGTGCATGCACTCATCGGGCACTCGCTCGCAACGGGTCGCGGCGTGAACCCCATCGGCGACACCGCACTCGAGTGGATGGGCTGGGACTGGCAGAAGCGCATCCTGGTGACGCAAGAGGGGTAGACTCGCTGAGGACTTTCCACTCAGCTATGTAAGGACCCGATTTTGGCTGTCAAAATTCTGATCGTCGGCGGCGGCTACGCCGGCTTTTACACCGCCCGCGGACTCGAGCGCATGCTGAAGCCGTCGGAGGCGTCGATCACTGTCGTCGACCCCAACCCGTACATGACCTACCTGCCGTTCCTGCCTGAGGTCGCAGCCGGATCCATCGATCCGCGCCACTCCGTCGTGTCGCTGCGCCGCCACCTCAAGGCGACAGAGGTCGTCGGCGGTCGCGTCACGAAGGTCGACCACAGCGCCAAGACAGCTGAGATCACCCCCGAGACCGGCGAGGCCTGGGTTGAAGAGTACGACGTCATCGTCATGACGGCCGGCTCGGTCTCGCGCACGTTCCCGATTCCGGGCGTCGCAGACCACGCCATCGGCATGAAATCGATCGAAGAGGCCGTGTACGTTCGCGACCGCCTGATCGGCAACTTCGCGCGCGCCGCAGCGCTGCCTGTCGACAGCCCCGAGCGCGAGGCGCTGCTCACCTTCACCGTCGTCGGCGGCGGCTTCGCAGGCATCGAGACGATCGCCGAGATGCGCTCGCTCGCGACCAGCCTGATCGAGTACTACCCGCAGATCACGATCGACGACACGCACTTCCACCTCGTCGAGGCCATGGGCCGCATCATGCCCGAGGTCAGTGAGGGCATGGCCGAGTGGGTCGTCCAGGACCTCGAGCGCCGCTTCGTCAACGTGCACCTGAACACGCAGCTGCAGAACGCAGAAGACAAGGTCGTGCAGCTCTCGACCGGCGAAGAGTTCAAGAGCGACATCATCGTCTGGACCGCCGGCGTCATGGCGAACCCGATGGTTCGCACCACCGACTTCCCGATCGACGAGCGCGGCCGCCTCACGGCGCTTCCGACGCTGCAGATCGCAGAGGACGGCACCGTGGTGCCCGACGCCTGGACGGCAGGCGACGTCTCGGCTGTTCCCGACATCTCGAAGACGCCGGGGCCTGGCGGCTTCTGCGTGCCGAACGCACAGCACGCCGTTCGTCAGGGCAAGCTCATGGCGAAGAACATCGTGGCCGTGCTCCGTGCTGAGCAGCCCATCGAGTACAACCACGCGAACCAGGGCGCAGTCGCTGGCCTCGGCATCGGCAACGGCGTGTTCCAGAGCGGCAAGTTCAAGCTCAAGGGCTGGATGGCATGGATGGCGCACCGCGTCTACCACGGCATGGCAATGCCCATGTTCGAGCGCAAGGCACGCGTGTTCTCCGGCTGGATCAACAACCAGTTCCTCGGCCGCGACATTGCGCCGACCGAGCACGTGCTCGAGCCGCGCGTATTCTTCGAGACGTACGCTTCGCGCCCTAAGCCGAAGGTCGAAGAGGCTCCCAAGGCCGATGAAGCAGCCAAGGCAGATGCAGCGCCGAAGGGAGACGCCAAGGCCTGATCGGCCAGAAGCAGCCCTCGTAGCCCAATTGGCAGAGGCAGGGGACTTAAAATCCTCCAAGTGTCGGTTCGAGTCCGACCGGGGGCACTCGTGACACCAGTCACGGTGAGCAGGTGCCAAGGAGGGCAATCTTGTCAACGCGGATGCGCAGTGCAGATCGCCGTCGCTTGCTGGCGCAGGCGACTCGAGACATCATCCTGACCGAGGGCGAGAAGGCGGCGACTGTCCGCGCCATCACCGGCCGCGCCGGCATGCCGCTGTCGAGCTTCCACTACGTCTACGAGTCGCGCGAAGAGGCGGTTCGCGAGGTGTGGCCGCTGCTGCGCGCAGACGACAGCTTCTTCGCAGTTCCCGAGCTGCCTGAGGGCACGACGATGGAAGACGTGATCATCGGCATGGTCACGTCGTGGTTCCGCGGCACCGCCGCCGAGCCGCTGAAGGAGCTCGGCGAGCTCGAGCTGTTCGTGCACAGCATCCGCACCGAAGAGCTTCGCGCGCTGCCGGCAGAGTTCCAGTCGACGTACGAAGAGCTTGTGATCGGAGCCCTCGAGAACGCCATGGAGCAGCTGGGCGTCACGGCGCTGATTCCCATGCGGTCGCTTGCGCGCATGGTGCTCATCGTCACCGACGGCGCCTCGAAGGGCATGCTCGTCAATGCTGATGCGATTCAGCCCGATGAGCTGATTCCGCCGCTATTCAGCGGCTTCAATCGCTTCTTCGCCGCGGTCGACCCAGCCTGAGTTGGACGCAAGTCCCACATAGCTCGGCCGACAGTGCCAGAATATCGGCATGGACTCGCACGGCATCGACTCGCACGGCACCGAGGCGCACAGCATCGAATCACACAGGGGCGTTCGAGGCGCCGACATTGGCTGCTCGCAGCACTGGCGTGCACTGCAGCTTGCGACAGAGCATCTGCCGGCGCCGGTCGCAGCGATCTCTGTCGAGGCGCTGGAAGCCAATGCCGCCTCGATCCGGGCTCGCGCATCCGGAACCCCCATCAGGGTCGCCTCGAAGTCGATACGCGTGCGCGATGTGCTGCGGCGCCTCGACCGCGAGGACTGGACGCAGGGCATCCTGGCGTTCTCGCTCGCCGAGGCGATCTGGCTGAGCGACGAGTTCGACGACCTGCTGGTGGCGTATCCGCAGACCGACAGGACCGCGTACCGCGAGCTCGCAGGCAACGAGACTGCTGCTGCGCGCGTCACGGTCATGATCGACTCGGTCGACCACCTCGACTTCATCGACAGCGTCGTGCCGCCGAGCGGGCGCCGCGAGATCAGAGTGGCGATCGACCTCGACGCATCGTGGAAGGGGCCGCTCGGGCACATCGGGGTGTTCCGGTCGCCGGTGCACTCGCCGCAGGATGCCCGCGCGCTCGCAGAAGCAGTTGTGGCCCGGCCGGGCTTCAGGCTTGTGGGGCTGATGGCGTACGAGGCGCAGATCGCGGGCGTCGGCGACAAGCCCAAGAACGCCGTCATGGCGCAGATGCTGCCGCGCATGCAGCGGCTCTCGGCGGCAGAGCTGCGCGAACGGCGCGGCGAGACAGTGCGGCTGATTCGCGAGATCGCAGACCTCGAGTTCGTCAACGGCGGCGGAACCGGCTCGATCGAGTCGACAGCCAGCGAGACTGCGGTGACCGATGTGGCAGCCGGCAGCGGCTTCTTCGGGCCGCACCTGTTCGACACCTACGCGGGATTCACGCCCCAGCCTGCCGTCGGCTTCGCGCTCGACGTGGTGCGAAAGCCTGCCGATGACGTGGTGACCTGCTTCGGAGGAGGCTGGATCGCGTCGGGGCCGGCTGCCGACGATCGGCTGCCGCAGCCTGTGTATCCGGGCGGGCTGAAGTACCTGCCGCGCGAAGGCGCAGGCGAGGTGCAGACGCCGCTGCGAGGCAATGCCGCCCGGGGCCTGCGCATCGGCGACAGAGTATGGATGCGGCACACGAAGAGCGGTGAGGTCTGCGAGCACGCGAATGCGCTGCAGGCGGTCGAGGGCGGTGCAGTGGTGGCAGAATGGCCCACCTACCGCGGTGAGGGAAAGGTGTTCGCATGACGTGGCGCAACTGGGGCCGGACGTTCTCAGCCGATCCCGTCTCGGTCGAGACGCCGGGCAGCGTCGATGAGCTGCGCGAGCTCGTCACGGCGCACAGGGGCACCGGCATCGGCCTGAAATCCGTGGGTGCCGGGCACTCGTTCTCGGCAGCGGCGCAGCCAGACGGAGCCCAGCTGCGGCTCGACCGGTTCGCCGGACTGCTGCGCGTTGACATCGAGTCGGGCCGCGTCCGGTTCGGCGCGGGCACGAGGCTGTTTCGCGTTGCGCCGCTGCTCGCGCCGTTCGGCCTCGCGCTGCCCAACATGGGCGACATCGACAGACAGACCATCGCCGGAGCGATCTCGACAGGCACGCACGGAACCGGGCTCGCGCATCCGTCGATTGGAGCCAACGTCACCGCAGTCCAGATGGTGACGGGCCGCGGCGAGGTGCTTGAGATCTCGCCGGAGTCGAACCCGGCTCTCTTGCCAGCAGTGCGGCTGGGTCTCGGCGCCCTCGGCGTCATCACCGAGGTCGAGATCCAGTGTGTTCCGGCGTTCAGGCTGCGGGCGCGCGAGGCCGCCGAGCCGCTCGAGCAGGTGCTGGGGGAGTGGGATGCGCGCATCCGTTCTGCCGACCACTTCGAGTTCTACTGGTTCCCGCACACGACATCCGCCGTCACCAAGACCAACACGCGAACCGATGCACCTGCAGAGCCCGTGCATCCGCTTCGCCGATGGGGCGACGCATGGCTGCTGCAGGGCGCTGCGTTCGGGGCGATGAACGAGGCTGCGACTGCGTTCCCCGCAGCCGTGCCTGCGCTCAACGGCATCGCAGCGCCGCTGATGCCCGGAGCCGGCCACGTCGACAGGTCGGACCGCGTGTTCGTCTCGCGCAGGCCGCTGAGATTTCGCGAGATCGAGTTCGCGGTGCCGGTCGCGGCGATGCAGGATGCGCTGCGCGACATCGCAGGAGTCGTCGAGCGAAGTCGTGAGCAGGTTGCGTTTCCGGTCGAGGTGCGTGCCGCCGCTGCCGACGACGCCATGCTCTCGACAGCACATGGCCGAGACGTCGCCTACATCGCGATCCACTCGTATGTGCGGCAGGATCCGCGCAGGCTCTTCGCGGAGGCGCAGCGAGCGCTGCTCGCGCACGAGGGCAGGCCGCACTGGGGCAAGATGCACTCGGTGACGCACGAGCGATTCCGCGGGATGCTGCCGCAGTTCGAGCGATTCCTTGCCGTGCGCGACGAGCTCGACCCGGATCGCGTGTTCGCAAACGAGTACACGCGTCGCGTTCTCGGCGAGTGAACAGGCTCTCAGCATTGCTTCAGTCGTTGCCCAGCCAGAATCCGTAGGCTGTCAGCATGCTTGATCTCTCCATCCCGGCGCTCATCATCGGCGGCGTCATCGTCGTCCTCCTCATCGCCATCGTCATCTGGCTGATCTCGATCTACAACGGCCTCGTTCGCCTGCACCAGCGGGTCGAAGAGTCGTGGAGTGGCATCACGGTGCAGCTGAAGCGACGGGCCGATCTGATTCCCAACCTCATCAGCACGGTGCAGGGCTACGCGACGCATGAGCAGGGCCTCTTCGAACGCGTGACAGCAGCCCGCTCGAAGTCGGTGCACGCGCAGTCGCCCGCCGAGGCCGCTGCTGCCGAGCCCGAGCTGACATCGTCGCTTCGCTCGGTGTTCGCCGTTGCTGAGGGCTACCCCCAGCTGCAGGCGAGCGGCAACTTCCTGCAGCTGCAGCAGGAGCTCAGCGACACAGAAGACAAGGTGCAGGCAGCACGCCGCTTCTACAACTCGAGCGTGCGTGACTTCAACACCAAGATCCGCGTGTTTCCGCACAACCTCTTCGTGCGCTCACTCGGCTTCAGCGAGCGCCAGTTCTTCGAGGTGAACGACCCGGGCGCCATCGCTGAACCGCCGCGCGTCCAGTTCTAGCTACTCTTGGAGTCGTGACCGTTCGCATCTACGACTCCCGAAGCCAGCAGCTGACCGACTTCGCTCCCGTTCACCCGGGACGCGCGTCGCTCTATGTGTGCGGCCCCACGGTGCAGTCGGGGCCGCACATCGGTCATGTTCGCAGCGCCCTCGCGTACGACGTGTGGCGTCGCTGGCTCGAGCACAGGGGCTACCGCACCGAGCTCGTGCGCAACGTGACCGACATCGACGACAAGGTGCTCGCCAACGCCACTGACGACGAGTCGTGGTTCGCGCTCGCATACCGTGTCGAGCGCGAATTCAGCGAGGCGTATCGCGCTGTCGGCGTGCTGCCGCCCACGTACGAGCCGCGCGCAACGGGCTCGATTCCCGAGATGATCGAGCTGATCGAGCAGCTGATCGAGCGAGGCCACGCGTACCCCGCAGCAGACGGGTCCGCCGACGTCTACTTCGACGTGCGGTCGTGGCCCGAATACGGTGCGCTCACACGGCAGTCGGTCGATGACATGGAGGATGCGGCAGACGCCGACCCTCGTGGCAAGCGAGACCCGCGCGACTTCGCCCTCTGGAAGGCGCGCAAAGACGACGAGCCGGCCAGCGCATCCTGGTCGTCTCCGTGGGGTGCAGGGCGTCCTGGCTGGCACATCGAGTGCTCGGCGATGAGCCGCAAGTTCCTCGGCGACAGCTTCGACATCCACGGCGGCGGCATCGACCTGCGCTTTCCGCATCACGAGAACGAGCTGACGCAGTCGAGCGCTGCAGGCCTCGGCTTCGCCAGTGTCTGGAGCCACAACGGAGCCGTGACCGTGAACGGCACGAAGATGTCGAAGTCGCTCGGCAACTCGATCTTCGCCCACGAGATGGTCGAGACGGTTCGCCCGATCGTCGTGCGCTACTTCTTGCTCACGCCGCACTATCGCAGCGTCATCGACGTGCGCGTCGTCGACGGCGAGCTCGAGAACGGATCGCTCGCAGAGGCGGCTTCGGCATTCGAGCGCATCGAGGACTTCCTCGAGCGTGCCGACGCGGCTGCTGCGGTCGAAGCCGGCGAGCTGCCAGAGGCATTCGCTGCGGCAATGGACGATGACCTCTCGACCCCACAGGCAGTCGCCGTGCTGCACGAGACTGTGCGCGCCGGAAATGCCGCGCTCGCATCCGACGACCTCCCGACTGCGACAGCGGCCGCCGCATCCGTGCTGGCCATGCTGCGCGTGCTGGGACTCGACCCTGCCGACCCGATCTGGGCGGCTCCGGCCGGGGGAGCCGAGGCGGATGCCCTGGCCGCCTTAGTCGAATCACTCATCGCCGAACGCGCCGAGGCGAGGTCGCATCGCGACTTCGCGCGTGCGGACGGCATCCGAAACAGCCTTGTCACAGCCGGAATCGAGCTGGAAGACGGCAAGGACGCAACCACTTGGAGCATCGCATGAACCGACCGAGCAGGCCCGCAGGCAAGAAGGGCCCCCAGAAGGGAACAGGCGGCAAGGGCCGCCGATCGCTCGAGGGCCGCGGCCCGACGCCGAAGGCAGAAGACCGCGAGTACCACCCCGCAGCCAAGCGCAAGGCAGCACGCGAGCGCTATGACGCCGCGGCGGCGAGGCACGGCGGCGGGCAGAAGCCGCAGCAGCATCGCCGTCGGCCCACTGCCGGCGACGACTCCGAGCTCGTGACAGGGCGCAACTCGGTGCTCGAGGCGCTCCGCACGAAGGTGCCGGCGACTGCGCTCTACATCGCGAACCGCATCGAGGTCGACGACCGCGTGAAAGAGATCATGCGCATCGCGACCGGCCGCGGTGTGCCGATCATGGAGGTCATGCGCCCTGAGCTCGACCGCCTGACCGGTGCAGACTCAGTGCACCAGGGGCTCGCGCTCAAGGTGCCGCCGTACCAGTACTCGCACCCGAGCGACCTGCTTGACCGTGCGGCTCGTGCCGGAGAGGCGCCGCTCATCGTCGCCCTCGACGGCGTCACCGACCCGCGCAACCTCGGAGCGATCGTGCGCAGTGCTGCGGCATTCGGCGCGCACGGCGTGGTGATTCCCCAGCGTCGCTCGGCCGGCATGACCGCCTCGGCGTGGAAGACCAGCGCGGGCGCGGCAGCGAGGCTTCCGGTCGCGCTCGCGAGCAACCTCAACAATGCCCTGAAAGACCTCAAGGCTGACGGACTCTTCATCGCGGGCCTCGATGCAGGAGGCGATGTCGACCTGCCGAGCCTGAACCTCGCGAAGGAGCCGCTGGTCATCGTCGTCGGCAGCGAGGGCGAGGGCCTCTCGCGGCTCGCACGCGAGATCTGCGACGTCATCGTCTCGATTCCGATCGGGGCCGACACCGAGTCGCTGAACGCCGGCATCGCGGCCTCCGTGTCGCTCTACGAGATCTCGAAGCAGCGAGCGGTGCGCGCGTAGCATGGGCACCATGAAGTCTTCGCGGATCAAGACCACGCTCGCGGCCCTGTTCGTCGGTGCGCTCGTGCTCACCGGCTGCTCGATGGGAGGCCCTCCCGAGCCGCCCGAGACCGCGACCGAGGGCCTCGTGCCGATGAACCTCGAGACAGCCGGCGTCACGTACATGAGCGACGGCGTGCTCGAGTCGGATGCCGCTCCTGCGTTCGCAGCTCCTCCCGAGACCGATGCGATCGACGTCGGCATGGTGTTCGACCCGATGTGCCCGCACTGTGCGAACTTCGAGGCGCAGTTCGGCGAGACCATCGCGTCGCTCATCGACAGCGGCGACATCACGCTGACGGCCTACCCGGTGGCGTTCGTCGCCGGCGAGCTGTCAGAGAAGAGCGCCAACGCCTTCTATGCGGTCGTCTCGTACTCGCCGGAGCACGCGCAGGAGTTCCAGACCGAGCTGCTTGCCGCGAATCTCGCGCAGGGCGGTCTCGACGATGACGCACTGATCGAGCTCGCCGCGTCAGTCGGAGCGACAGACGAGAAGATCGAGCAGGCGATCACCGAGGGGTCGTTCATCGACCTCATCAAGGGCCTCACAGAGCAGGCGCTCGGACAGGAGATTCCGGGCACCGGCGTCACGCTCTCCGGCACGCCGCTGATCTTCGCCGAGGGAGTCGAGCTCGAGTCTCCGACCTTCTCGGGCACGCCCGAAGAGGCGCTGGCGACGCTCGAATCGCAGCTCTGATCATTGCCCAGGCTGCCGGCGCGCAGTCATAGGCTGACCATATTTTTGGCTGACAAACTCGATACGCCATATCCTGGTGACTGGCCTGTCTGCGGCGAAGTGATCCGCATGCCCACAACTGACTTGAGGTTCCATGACTGACAACGGTGAGAAGCTGACGAAGAATGAGCGACGTGCAGCCGCGCGCGAGAAGGCGCGCCTCCAGCACGAAGCCCGCATCCGCCGCGAGAAGCGCAACCGCCGACTGACCATCGGCGGCATCGTCATCGCTGCGCTCGCCGTGGTCGTGGTGGTGGTGATGGTCATCGTCAACGGCATCCGCCCGGCGGCCCCCGGCCCCGAGAACATGGCGGCAGACGGCATCGTCGTCGGCCAGGGCCTCGAGGCAGAGCGCACCGACCCGATTCCGGTCGACGGCGAGATGGTGCCGACAGAGCAGACCGACGACATCCTGCAGATCGTGATCTACCAGGACTACATGTGCGGCGCCTGCGGCACATTCGAGCAGACGAACGGCGAAACCATTCGAGCGCTCGTCGAGCAGGGACTCGCGACTGTCGAGTACCACCCGGTGTCGTTCCTCGACAACTCGTCGCTCGGGTCAAAGTACTCGACGCGTGCAGCGAATGCAGCGGCGTGTGTCGCAGAACACTCGCCCGACAGCTTCTTCGAGTGGAACACGCTGATGTTCGCCAACCAGCCCGATCAGATGACGACGGGCCTCGAAGACGAGCAGATGATCGAGCTCGCAGGTCAGGCCGGAGTCGACACTGAAGGCGAGTTCACCGACTGCGTCCGCAGCGTGCACTTCGAAGACTGGGTGCGCGACGTCGTCGACCGCCTCTACGCCGAGCCCGTTCCGTACACGTACGAAGGCGGCGAAGAGGTGCAGGCGCTGCAGACGCCGACCGTGCTCGTCAACGGCCGTCACTACCAGGGCCCCAACGAAGACGCAGCCGTGTTCCAGGGCTTCATCCAGTCGGTGCAGGGTGAGCTCGAGGCTGCCGGAGGCAGCGACGAAGAGGGCGCAGACGAAGAGGCTTCGCAGGAGCCCTCCGAGTCGCCTTCTGAGTCTGAGACCGAAGAGACTCCGTAGTGCAGCGCCGGCGTCGAGCACTCTCAGCGACTGCGCTGCTCGGCGCCGTCATGCTGCTCGTCGCCGGATGCGCGGGCGGCGAGCGCACGTTCGACAGCGCGGACGAGCTGGCCCAGGCGTATGTCGATGCCGGCGGCACCTGCGCAGAACTGCAGCAGCAGTTCAAAGACGACAGCGACACCGGGCCGACGGTCATCACCTGCGGCAACGACACGGTGCTCACGCTGACCGACGGCGAAGACCAGACTTCTGATGTCGCCACTGGTGCCATGCTGCGCGGAGCCACGGTGCTCGTCGGAAGCGGATGGGTCGTGCAAGACCCCGATGCCGCGCAGCTGCGCGAAGACCTCGGCGGGTCGCTGCTGGCTCTGCAGGATGGCCAGTCACCGCGAAACGTGAACCAGGGAGCCGTCTCGTTCGGCGACGGCGAGACGCGCATCCAGGTCGTCGTCGACCCGCTGTGCGACTACTGCAACCGCTTTCTCGAGGCCAATGGCGAGCAGCTGATCGAGCTTGCCGACAGCGGCGAGGCCACGGTCGAGTACCGCATCGTGGCACTCAACGACTCACCCGAGAACGGCTTCGGCTCGTCGTACGGGTCGAATGCGCTCGCGTGCGCTGCCGATGAGAACCCGGATGCATTCAGACCGCTGCTGGCGACGATCCTCGCCGATTCCGAAGGCGCCGCCTGGACCCCGGAGTCGCTGAAGACTGCGGCATCCGGTGCCGGCGCATCCGTCGACACCTGCATCGACGAGGGCCAGTTTCTGTACTGGACGATGAACACGACGCGCACGGTGCTGAACGAGGGGCTGCCCAGCGGCGACAACCTCGGCGGCGTGCCGTACATCACGATCGACGGCGAGCCGTATGCGCAGTCGGTCTCCGATGCCGATGGGTTCGCAGAAGCGGTGTCGGGGGAGTAGCCACCGAGGCGGCAGGGAAATCCGGATGCGCGAATGCAGCGGGCAGCGGAGGGCGCGCAGTCGGCGCCTCAATAGATGCAAGAACCCGATTCCCTAGAGAACACTGGGGAGTCGGGGTCATTTTCTTTGTGCCCGCAGAGGGATTCGAACCCCCAACCATCGACTTACAAAATCGCTGCTCTACCGTTGGAGCTATGCGGGCCGGCACAAAGTGCAACCCCACTATCTTAGGCTAGATCAGTGCCCCAATTGCGAATCCTGTCACCTGAAGCCGATGCGGCACCGGTTTTCGCCGCATTCGAGGCAGCCGACGACGACCTGCTGAGGCAGGCACCTCCGATTCGCAGCGTCGCGGCGGCGCGCTTCTACGTCGAGCACGTCGCCCCGAACGGCTGGGCGATCGAGCACGGCGGCGAATTCGCAGGCATCGTGCTCGCCACGAACAGGAGCAGCGACCACCGCAGCGCGTGGATGTCGTACTGGGTCTCGCCCCGGCACCGAGGGCTCGGTCTTGCCGCCTGGGCGCTTGCTGCCGCATCCGATCTGCTGTTCGCAGACGACTTCTTCAGGCTCGAGCTCGGCGCCCGCGTCAACAACCCGGCATCGGTCAAGACAGCAGAGCGTGCTGGCTACCTGCACGAGGGCATCAGCCGCGCCGAGCTCGAGTACGACGGCGTGCGCCACGATGTGGTGCGCATGGCGAGACTTGCCACCGACCCGAAGCCTCGGCTCGAATCGCGGCAGCCTTGATGCGCATTCTCGCGATGCTCGCCGCATTTGTCGGCGGCGCCTCGATGGCTGTGCAGGGGCGCATCAACGGTGAGCTCGGCGTGCGCTTCGAGAACGGCTACGCGGCGGCGCTCGTCTCGTTCGGCGGCGGCCTGATCGTGCTGATCGCGATCGCGGCGACGATTCCGCGCAGCCGGCGCGGCTTCGGCAGGCTGGTCACGGCGCTGCGCACCGGCGACATCCCGTGGTGGCACCTGGTCGCCGGCGTCATCGGCGGCTGGTTCGTGATCGCCCAGGGCCTCACGATCGGGGTGCTGGGGGTTGCCGCGTTCACGATCGGCACCGTGGCCGGTCAGACCATCAGCGCGCTGGTCGTCGACCGCATCGGCTTCGGCGTGCTGCCGGCTCGGCGCGTGACGCTCAACAGGCTTGCAGGCGCCGCCATCGCGATCGTGGCGGTGTCGCTGACGGTTGTGGTGGGCTCGACCCGCATCGGCGGCGAGATGTGGCTGCTGCTGCTGCCGTTCATCGGCGGTTCGCTGCAGCCGCTGCAGCAGGCGATCCTCGGCAGCATGCAGCGCAAGACCCAGGATGTCGTGACGCCGTCGCTTGCGAACTTCGCGCTCGGAACAGCGGTGATCGCCCTCGTCTGCGTCGTCGTGTTCGCCGGCGGCACGGGCATTCGCGAGCTGCCGACCGAATGGTGGCTCTACTCGGGCGGTCTCATCGGCGCGGTGTTCATCGCGGTTGCCGCAGTCGTCGTGCAGAAGCTCGGCACGCTGCTGATGAGCCTGCTGCTCATCTCAGGGCAGGTGATCGCAGCGCTCGTGCTCGACCTCGTGCTGCCGGCGGAGGGTCAGGAGGTCACGGCGTGGTCGTTCGTCAGCGCAGGGCTCACGCTGGTTGCCGTGATCGTCTCGAGCTGGCGGAGATTCCGGCGGTCGGCGCCTGCTCCGGCCGAGGCTACGACTCGGGTGTGAAGCCCAGGGCCAGCGAGTTCATGCAGTAGCGGTCGCCCGTGGGCGTCTGCGGAGCGTCGGGGAAGACGTGACCCAGGTGGCTCTTGCACTTCGCGCAACGGACCTCGGTGCGAACCATGCCGAGCGTGGTGTCTTCGAGCAGCTCGACTGCGTCTTCCTGCACCGTCTCGTAGAAGCTCGGCCAGCCGCAGCCGGCGTCGAACTTGGTCTCGTCGCGGAACAGCTCGTTGCCGCAGGCGCCGCAGCTGTACACGCCGGAGCGGTTCTCGTCGAGCAGTGCGCCGGTGTACGCGCGCTCGGTGCCAGCCTCGCGCAGCACGTGGAACTGCTCGGGTGTGAGGGCTGCACGCCATTCGGCGTCGGTGCGGTTCGTCTGGTCGCTCATGCTCCCAGCGTACGCTCCTCGGAGCCCGTGTTACAGAGGGTTCGCTCACGGCTGTCGTCATCCATGAGCGTCGCTGCGCAGTCTCGGGGCGATACGGGAATACTATTGATCGCATGCCCGCAACGACACCGGAGACTGCTCTGACAGAGCTCGACCGCAGCATCCTCCTGTTCGAAGAGGAGTGGCAGGGCGGAAAGTCGGCCAAGTCGAACGCCATCCGGCAGCGCTTCGGCATCTCTTCGGTGCAGTATCACCACAGGCTTGCCGTGCTCGTCGACGACCCGAGCGCGCTGCGCAGCTCGCCCCAGCTCGTGCACCGTCTGCAGAACGTTCGGGCAAAGAGCTTCGGACACGCTCGATGAACGACTCGTATCGCAAGGGCGACCGCGTCGGAGCTCACCGGGGATGGCCCGCGATGGGCATGCCGCTGTGGGCGAAATGGCTGATCGCACTGGGGCTCGTGATCATCCTCACGATCGTCGGAGTGCTGCTCGTGCAGTCGATGCGCGCTGACATGATCACATCAAACCCGACCTCGTCCGAGGGCGAGACCCCGACGGATCCGAGTTCGGTTCCCGAAGACACATCGGTCGCAGTGCTCGACGCATCGTCGACCGAAGGGCGCGCCGACTCGGTCATGGAGCAGCTGTCGGCAGCCGGATGGGCGAGCGGCATCACCGGCGGCGCTTCAGCCCCGTACGACGAGACGACGGTGTTCTACCAGGCTCCCGAGTACAAGGCTGCCGCCCGGGCTGTCGCAGACGAACTGGGCGTCTCCGCGATCTCGGAGACCTCTGTCGACCTCTCGGGCTCACCGGTCACCGTGATCGTCGGAACCGACGCCGACGAGCTCGGTCTCTAGCGCATCCGTTCACTTGCACTCGACGAGGGAGAGTGCCAGACTTGCATTGGCACTCGAAACCAATGAGTGCCAATTACGTACGTCACTGGCGTCCAGGAGGGACGAACACTAATGGCAAAGATGATCGCATTTGACGAGGAGGCTCGTCGTGGGCTCGAGCGTGGTCTGAACACGCTCGCCGACGCAGTCAAGGTCACCCTCGGCCCGCGTGGCCGCAACGTCGTTCTCGAGAAGAAGTGGGGCGCTCCCACGATCACGAACGACGGTGTTTCGATCGCCAAGGAGATCGAGCTCGACGACCCGTTCGAGAAGATCGGCGCAGAGCTCGTCAAGGAGGTCGCTCAGAAGACTGACGACGTCGCAGGCGACGGCACCACGACCTCAGTCGTGCTCGCACAGTCACTGGTCCGCGAAGGCCTGCGCAACGTCGCAGCCGGCGCTGACCCCATCAGCCTCAAGCGCGGCATCGAGAAGGCCACCGCGGCAGTCTCGAAGCAGCTGCTCGAGAACGCCAAGGAGGTCGAGACGACCGAAGAGATCGCAGCGACCGCTTCGATCTCGGCTGCTGATGAAGAGATCGGCAAGCTCATCGCCGAGGCAATCGACAAGGTCGGCAAGGAAGGCGTCGTCACTGTCGAAGAGTCGAACACCTACGGCACCGAGCTCGAGCTCACCGAGGGCATGCGCTTCGACAAGGGCTTCCTGTCGCAGTACTTCGTCACCGACCCCGAGCGTCAGGAGACCGTCTTCGAAGACGCGTACGTCCTGATCGTCAACAGCAAGATCTCGAACATCAAGGATCTCCTCCCCGTTGTCGACAAGGTGATCCAGGCTGGCAAGCAGCTCGTCATCATCGCTGAAGACGTCGACGGCGAAGCACTCGCGACGCTCGTCGTGAACAAGATCCGCGGCATCTTCAAGTCGGTTGCCGTCAAGGCTCCCGGCTTCGGCGACCGTCGCAAGGCGATGCTGGCTGACATGGCCATCCTCACCGGCGGCCAGGTCATCAGCGAAGAGGTCGGTCTCAAGCTCGAGAACACGACGCTCGACATGCTGGGCCGTGCCCGCAAGGTCGTCATCACCAAGGACGAGACCACGATCGTCGAGGGCGCCGGCGAGGCCGACGCAATCGCAGGCCGCGTGCGTCAGATCCGCCAGGAGATCGAGGCGACCGACAGCGACTACGACCGCGAGAAGCTCCAGGAGCGCCTCGCGAAGCTCGCAGGCGGCGTCGCAGTCATCCGTTCGGGTGCAGCGACCGAGGTCGAGCTCAAGGAGCGCAAGCACCGCATCGAGGATGCAGTGCGCAACGCGAAGGCAGCAGTCGAAGAGGGCATCGTGGCCGGTGGTGGCGTGGCGCTCATCCAGGCAGCGAAGACCGTCTTCGAGACGCTCAACCTCGAAGGCGACGAGGCGACCGGTGCTGCGATCGTGAAGATCGCAGTCGACGCCCCGCTCAAGCAGATCGCTGCCAACGCAGGCCTCGAGCCCGGTGTCGTCGCAGAGCGCGTGCGCGGACTCGAGATCGGTCACGGCCTCAACGCCGCAACCGGCGAGTACGTCAACATGCTCGCTGCTGGCATCTCTGACCCCGTCAAGGTGACCCGCTCGGCTCTCGAGAACGCAGCGTCGATCGCAGCGCTCTTCCTGACGACCGAGGCTGTCGTCGCCGACAAGCCCGAGAAGACCCCGGCAATGCCGGCAGACCCCACGGGCGGCATGGACTTCTAAAGCCCATCCAGCCAGAAGGACCCCCGCAGGCGCGGGGGTCCTTCTGCGTTCGCCTAGGCAGCGAACATGCGCATGTTCGACGACTCGACGTCCTGGTACTGCTGGCCCGCCATCTGCAGCGCCTGGTTGATCTGCGCGATCGACTCCTCGACCCGCAGCTGCGTCGCGTGCCAATTCTGCATGACGCCCTGAAACGCCGCACTCGCGCCTCCGTGCCAGGAGTCCTGCAGAGCCTGCAGCGCGGCATACATGCCCTGCACCTCCGTCGTGACTCGGCCGCTCGAAACACGAACGTTTCCGGCGGTCGCGTTGATCTGCTCGCTGTCTACTGTGAATACCGGCATGTCTGCCTCCCTTTCGTCTCTGCTGCCGAAGGTAGGCCGAAGTGCGGGTGTGCGTCAGGTCTGGGTGTGGGGCTGTGGAGAGCCGCCGGTTGTGGAGTTTGCCTCTGCGCTGATCCTGCGCGCCAGCTCGCGCAGCGACTTGTCGTCTGCGAGCGGCAGCGTGATGCGGAAGGTGGCGCCGCCCCCGGGCGTCTCGACGGCGTCGACCGTGCCGTTGTGGGCTTCTACGAGGCCGGCGACGATCGCGAGCCCCAGGCCCGAGCCGCCGGTCTCGCGGTCGCGCGACTTGTCGGCTCTGAAGAAGCGCTCGAAGATCTTCGCGCGCAGCGGCCCTGGAATGCCGGGGCCGTGGTCGATCACGTGCACCTGGGCCTCGCGGCGCTGCCACGAGACGCCGACGCCGAGCTCGATGGGCGAGCAGGCAGGCGTGTAGCGAAGCGCGTTCGTGATGAGGTTGGCGATGAGCTGGCGGATGGCATTCTCGTCTGCGATGACGACAGCGGGCGGCAGCATCGGCGGCGGTGCGAAGATCTCGGGGCGAGTGCCGGCTGTTGTGGCGTCGATGACGGCGGTCGCATCCGGGTCGACTTCGACGACCTTGAACCGGCGCTCTGTGTCCTGGGCACGCGCATCCGATGCCGCTTGCGACACGAGCGGCACGAGGTCGATCGGCTCGAGCTTCAGCGGGCGCTTCTCGTCGAGCCTGGCGAGGGTCAGCAGGTCTTCGACCAGGGTTCCCATGCGCTTGGCTTCGCTCTCGATGCGCTCCATCGCGCTGCCGATGTCGTCGGGGTTCTGCAGCGCGCCCATGCGGTACAGCTCGGCGTAGCCGCGCACCGTCACGAGCGGCGTGCGCAGCTCGTGCGAGGCGTCGCCGATGAAGGCGCGCATGTTGCTGACAGACTCGTCGCGCTGCGCCATTGCCGACTCGATGCGGTCGAGCATGGTGTTGAGCGAGTCGTTCAGCCTGCCGATCTCGGTGGTCTTCGACTCTGACACCAGCCTGGTCTCGTAGTCGCCGGCCGCGAAGCTCTCGGCCGAGGTCGCCACTTCGCGCAGGCCACGCAGTGCGCTCTCTGAGAACACTCGTGTGAGGGCCGCGCCGAGCAGGATGGCGATCACCGAGAAGCCCATGTAGATCAGCGTGAACGATCGCCACGAGCCGGTGACGCCGTCGAGGCTTGTGGCGATCACCAGGGTGCCGATGTTGTTCGTGCCGTTCAGGGTCACGGGGCGAGCGACGGCTCGCCACTGCGTGTCGCTGCTCTCGCTCGAGATGATGAACGGCTTGTCGGTGCTTGCGACGAACGGCAGTGTCAGCGT
Organism: Agrococcus casei LMG 22410; assembly: GCF_900163565.1. Classification (GTDB taxonomy): domain Bacteria; phylum Actinomycetota; class Actinomycetes; order Actinomycetales; family Microbacteriaceae; genus Agrococcus; species Agrococcus casei. The sequence continues at coordinate 123,092 of NZ_FUHU01000043.1, read as the reverse complement.
CGACATGTCGGGGTAGGCACGGCCGTCAGGCCGGTTGCTGCACAGCGGTTCGCCGTCGGGTGTGAGCACGGCGAGCACGTACGAGTTCGGAACAGACTGGTCGAGCTGGCACGAGCCGCCGAGGTCATTCGGCGAGATGTCGCTGTAGTTGAAGCTGGCGAGCGCGTCTTCGAGATCGATGTCGAGCTGACGAACGAGCGAGTCGCGCAGCACGCTGACGGTTCCGACGCCCGCGACCGTGAGGCCGAAGGTCATGATCACGACGATCAGCAGAGAGATTCTCGCGGCAAGCGATACGTCTTTCAGCTGCTGCGTGATCCGTGAGAACACGCTAGCTGTGCTTGGGGGTCTTCAGCATGTAGCCGAAGCCTCGCTTGGTGATGATCATGGGCTCTTGTGTCTTGCTGTCGATCTTGCGGCGGAGGTACGAGATGTACGACTCGACAATACCCACATCTCCGTTGAAGTCGTACTCCCACACGTGATCGAGGATCTGCGCCTTCGAGAGCACGCGGTTGCTGTTGAGCATCAGGTACCGCAGCAGCTTGAACTCGGTGGGGGAGAGCTCGATGGGGTCGCCGGCGCCCTCGACCTCGTGGGTGTCCTGGTTGAGCGTGAGCTGCCCGACCTGCAGGGCGACGTCGTCGGTCTCTGCCATCGTGCGTCGCAGGATCGCCTTGATGCGGGCGATGATCTCGTCAAGCGAGAACGGCTTCGTGACGTAGTCGTCGCCGCCGACCGTGAGGCCCGTGATCTTGTCTTCAGTGTCGTCTTTGGCAGTGAGGAACAGGATGGGCGAAGTGAAGTTCGAGGCGCGGAGGCGCTTGGTCACGCTGAAGCCGTTCATGTCGGGCAGCATGACATCGAGCAGGATGAGGTCGGGTTCGTCTTCGAGCACTGCGGAGATCGCCGGAGCGCCGGCGCCGACAGCACGGACGTCGTAGCCTGCGAAGCGGAGCGACGTGCTCAGCAGCTCGCGAATGTGGGGCTCGTCGTCGACTACAAGGATCTTGGGCTTCTCTTCGGTCATGACCCCATCCTCTGACAGTTGCCTGCGAGATTTCTGAGTGCCCCAAGAATAGTTACAGTGCGCTGGCGTCGATGATCTCGTACGAGTAGCCCTGTTCGGCCAGGAATCGCTGGCGTGAGAGGGCGAAGTCCTGGTCGACGGTGTCTCGTGTGACGAGTGCATAGAACTTGGCAGTCTGGCCGTTCGACTTCGGACGCAGCAGTCGCCCGAGGCGCTGTGCCTCCTCCTGGCGCGAGCCGAACGAGCCCGAGATCTGGATCGCGACGGAGGCCTCGGGCAGATCGACCGAGAAGTTCGCCACCTTCGAGACGACCAGCGTCTTGACGTTGCCGACCCTGAACTCTGCAAACAGCCGTTCGCGCTCTGAGTCGGGCGTCTGCCCGGTGATGAGCGGCACATCGAGCGCTTCGGCGATCTCTTCGAGCTGATCGATGTACTGGCCGATCACCAGGGTGAGCTCGCCCTCGTGCTTGGCCAGCACGCGCTTGGCCACATCGATCTTCGCGGGGCTCGACGCGGCGATGCGATACCGCTCGCGGTCGGTGCTCGCGGCGTACTGCAGGCGCTCGTCTTCGTCGATGTCGATGCGCACCTCGAAGCACTCGGCCGGAGAGATGAATCCCTGCTCTTCAATCTCTTTCCAGGGAGCGTCGTAGCGCTTGGGGCCGATGAGGCTGAACACGTCGCCCTCGTGGCCGTCTTCGCGCACGAGCGTCGCAGTGAGCCCGAGGCGACGGCGTGCCTGCAGATCTGCCGTGAGCTTGAACACCGGAGCAGGAAGCAGGTGCACCTCGTCATAGACGATGAGCCCCCAGTCGAGGGCGTTCAGCAGGCCGAGGTGCGTGTACTCGCCGCCGCGCTTCGCCGTGAGGATCTGGTAGGTCGCGATGGTGACCGGCTTGATCTCCTTGACGTGCCCCGAGTACTCGCCGATGTCGTCTTCGGTCAGCGACGTGCGGTTCAGCAGCTCGGTGCGCCACTGGCGGGCAGACACCGTGTTCGTGACCAGGATGAGCGTGGTGGTGTCGTTGGCGGCCATGGCCCCAGCGCCCACCAGGGTCTTTCCGGCGCCGCAGGGCAGGACGATGACACCCGACCCCGCATCCGTGAAGTGTGTGATCGCATCGCGCTGGTACTCGCGCAGGCTCCAGCTCTCTTCGTCGAGCTCGATGTCGAAGGGCGTGCCGGGAGTGAACCCGGCGTTGTCTTCGGCGGGCCAGCCGAGCTTCAGCAGCTCCTGCTTGAGTTCGCCGCGTGCCCAGTCGACGATGCGCACGGCCTTGGTGGCGGGCTCGATGGCGATGAGCGGCTGGATGCGCTTCGACGTGATGACCTCGCGAAGCACAGCGTCGTCGGAGGAGACGAGCACGAGGCCCTCGTCGTCGCGTTCGATCGTGAGCCGGCCGTATCGAGCCACGGTCTCGCGCAGGTCGGTCTCGACGCTGGTCGGCACGGGGAACTTCGCGTAGGAGCTGAGGGTTCCGAGCATCTCGTCGGCGGTGTGGCCGGCGGCGGATGCGTTCCAGAGGCCCAGCCGCGTGATGCGGTACGTGTGCACGTGTTCGGGCGCTCGCTCGAGCTCGGCGAAGACCGCGAGGGCCTGCCGAGCCGCCTTCGCATCGGGATGAGCCACTTCAAGCAGCACCGTGCGGTCGGACTGGACAATCAGGGGGCCGGGAATCACAGCGGTCAAGTCTACGCGTTCTGCAGCCCGGCGACTTCGACGATCGCTCTCAGCGGCAGCGTGCGCTCGAGATCGCGCTCGAGATCGCGTCCGCGCAGCCTGCCGTTCGACACCGAGAGCGGCACGAGCGTGGCGTGCTGCACCTGCGTGCCCGATGCCACCGTGACGCGCACAGGCATCTTGCCCTTGACAGCGGCGATCAGCTGCGCCTGCAGCCAGTCGGGCTGCATCGACGAGACTTCGACGCCCAGGCCGCGAAGCCGTTCGGTGAGGTTCGAGAGCGGGGCGCGGCCCGAGACCGTCGCGATGCGGCGCTCAGACACGACGGGAGCGCCTTCGGCATCGACGAGCAGGGCTGGGTAGCGCTCTTCGACGAGCTTGTCGAGCACGACATCGGAAGAGGACGCCGAGTGCAGCACGCCCTCTTCGATAGCGCGTCCGGTCGGCACTCGCAGCTCGATTGCGGTCAGTGCGCGATCGACCAGCAGCCGCTTGGCGGTGTCGCCGTCTGTGCGCACCGTGGCGGTCTCGCCCTCTGTGACCTGCACTGCTCCGAAGCGTCGCTCGGCGTCGCGCAGCAGGTACTCGACAGGCTGGGGGACTCCGGTCTGCGAGAGGCGGTGCAGCCGCTCGAGCAGCTCTTCTGCGGTGCGGCCGCGGGCCATGGCCGAATGCAGCGACGCGGGGGTGAGGCGCCAGGTCGAGGCCATGCCGCGTGCTTCTGAGACAGCCATCTCGGCGATGTCGCGTGCGGCGCTGTGGCTGAGCGGCCCGGGCGCCACGAGCGTCTGGTCTAGCTGCAGGTACACGTAGTCGATGGGAGCGGGGATGTGCTGGGCGATCTGCTCGGGCGAGACTGCGGTGATGCGTCCGTCGAGGGCGAGGCCGAGCAGCGTCGCGCGTTCGAGCAGGGCGCAGAACTGCTCGAGCGTCGCGGCGTCGGCGAGCGGAAGGGTCTGTTCGACGGATGGCGTCCCCTGGTCGAGGAAGGCGCACTCGCTGAGCGAGAGCTCGGCCAGGAACAGCTCGCGCAGCGCCTCCCAGCGCTGCTGCGGTGCCAGATCGAGCCAGGCGACACCGGTGTCGCTGGCGCAGAGCTCGCGATCGAGGGGCGCGATGAACCGATAGTGCAGGGCTGCGGCGAGCAGGCGCTCCCATTCGGCGATCTCGATGCCGAGCTCTGACGACCTGAACCGCAGCTCGGCAGCGAGGGGGATGCCCCTGCCCGAGAGCCGCACTGGCTGGTCAGCCATCGAGCTGACCGCGCCGCTCAGGCGCATGACCGACATCGCGGCCGCGTCGACAGCGGGCGATGTGTCTTCACGCTGCTCTGAGGCGTCGGGAGCGTGCAGTTCGAGCGAGGCAGGGATGCGCGCACGCAGCGCGTCGTCGGGGTGCAGTCCGCGCGCGGCGAGGGCAGGTGTGCCGTCGCCCGACCTGAGGGCTGCGAGGTCTGTCGCGGTGGTGCGCGAGAGCATGCGGTCGAGGGCTGCCGGCTCGTTCATCCACTTCGCGGCGGCTGCGAGCGTCGCTGTGTCTTGCGGAACCTGCCAGTCGCGAAGCACCGCGTCGAGGTCGGAGTCGCTGAGCTCTTGGAGCCAGGCCTCGATGATTGCGGCTGTTCGCACGTCAGCGCCTCTGCTTTGACTTCTGGCGGGCTGAGGAGACGACGATGAGCACCAGAGCTATCGCCGCGAGCGGAAGGCACAGGAACGGCAGGGCCGCAGAGTATTCGAACGCGAATGAGTCGAAGAACGCAACGCTGTCTGCGAACGCCGAGTACAGCAGAGTCATGGCGAAGCCCACGATGGTCAGGATGACGGCTGCGATGAGCACCCATGATGTGACCTGCTGAAAGCGGTCGTGGCCCGTCATGCCAGGCGACTCGGCCCCGGCCTCAGACGCCGGCTGCAGCGACGATGCCTGTGCTCGACGGTGCTGTGGACGTGGATCGGGCATTGTTCGAGACTACCAGTCGACCGGGTAGCCTTGACCTTCAGGAACAAGCAGAGAAGGAGCGCCATGCCCGTCGGTAAGGTGAAGTTCTACGACGAAGACAAGGGCTTCGGATTCATCGCCGGAGAAGACGGCGAAGAAGTCTTTCTGCACGCCTCGGCACTCGGCGAGGGCGTGACGGTGAAGCCCGGCAGTCGCGTCGAGTACGGCGTCGCAGACGGACGCCGAGGCAAAGCGGCCCTTTCGGTTCGCGTGCTCGAGCCGGCGAAGGTCTCGGCTGTGCGCGCTGCGCGCAGGCCGGTCGACGAGATGGCGATGATCGTCGAAGACCTCATCAAGGTGCTCGACACCGCCGGCAACGGCCTCCGCAAGGGGCACTACCCGAATGCCCAGTCCTCCCGCCAGATCTCGCAGCTTCTCAGAAAGGTCGCTGATGACCTCGACGCATGACTCCGGAGACGGCCTGGCCGTCGACGACTCGCAGCTCGACACCATGCCGCTCCTGCCCGAGCAGAAGGCAGATGCCGACGCGGCCGAGCCGCAGCCCGAGCAGGCAGAAGCCGCTGAGCCAGAGACGGCTCCGGCAGGTCCCGCCGCTGTGTTCGAGCCGGTTGCGGCCACGCCGACGCTGCAGCAGCTCCAGCTGTCGCAGCAGGCCCTCGACGAGATCGCTCCGGCAGGAGCGGTCCGCGAGGTGCACGACGCGCTCCAGATCGGCGAGCAGGTCGTTGCGATCCGGTACGCGTCCAACCTCGACGCATACCCCGACTGGCTCTGGACCGCATCGCTCGCGACTGTCGACCCCGAGAATCCGACCGTGCTCGAACTGGCGCTGCTGCCGACCGAGCCTTCGCTGCTCGCGCCCGCATGGGTGCCGTGGGCCGATCGCCTCGCCGACTACCTCGCAAGCCAGGAGGCTGACGAGGCAGACGAAGACTCGGATGACGACGACTCCGATGAGCACGATGACCACGACGACTTCGATGACGACGAGCACTTCGCGCCCGACGATCACGACGGCGACGACTCTGACGACGACGACACTGACGAGGCCGACGAATGGGAAGACGACGACAGCTAGGCCGTCAGCGCCCGGTCAGTTCGAGAGCGCCCAGTCGATTGCGCGTGTGAGCGTGCGCACGTCTTCTGTCTCGATGCCTGCGAACGTCGCGATGCGCAGCTGGTTGCGGCCGAGCTTGCGGTAGGGCTCGATGTCGAGGATGCCCGAGGCGCGCAGCGTCGATGCGATCGCGGCGGCGTCGACCGACTCGTCGAAGTCGATCGTCGCGACCACCTTCGAGCGGTCAGCGGGATTCGACACGAACGGCGTCGCGACGCTTGTGGCGTCGGCCCACGCGTAGAGCACGTCGCTCGAGGCCGTCGTGCGGGTGTCCATCGCCGCCAGCCCACCCTGCTCGAGCATCCAGCCGAGCTGCTCGTCGAGCATCAGCAGCGTCGCGACTGCGGGAGTGTTGAGCGTCTGGTTCTTGCGGCTGTTCGACACGACCTGCTGCAGCGACAGCGAGTCGGGAATGTAGCGTCCGGATGCGGCGACGCGCTCGATGCGCTCGATTGCGGCAGGCGAGGCTGCTGCGAGCCAGAGGCCTCCGTCGGAGCCGAAGTTCTTCTGCGGCGCGAAGTAGTAGACGTCGGCGGCCGAGGCGTCGAAGTCGATGCCGCCGGCGGCACTGGTTGCGTCGACGACCGTGAGTCCATCGCCGGATGCGCGCTCGACCGGGTGCATGACACCGGTGGACGTCTCGTTGTGGGGGTAGGCGACGACATCGACGCCGTCGACTGCCTCGAGTGCGGGGCGGGTGCCTGGCTCGCTCTTCGCGGTGCTCGGCTCGTCGAGCCAGGGAGCGGCAGCCGAGGCCGTCGCGAACTTGCCGCCGAACTCGCCGAAGACCTGGTGGTGCGAGCGGCGCTCGATGAGGCCGAAGACTGCGGCGTCCCAGAATGAGGTCGATCCGCCGTTGGCCAGCAGCACCTCATAGCCGTCGGGCAGCGAGAACAGCTGCGAGACGCGCTCGCGGACCGAGCCGACGAGATCCTTCACGCCGGCCTGCCGGTGGCTCGTGCCCATGGGGGAGCCGGGCATCGAGAGGCGGGCGATCTGCTCGGGGCGGACTTTCGAAGGGCCGCAGCCGAATCGGCCGTCTGTGGGAATCAGGTCTTGGGGCAGGATGGCTTCACTCACGTCTGCAATTGTATGTACAGGCGGCGGCACAGATATTGTTGTCGGAAGCGCGGCCGCAGGATTGCGGCAGAGCTGCGCGGCACAGAACAGGCAGGGAGGGGTGCGGTGACTGATCTCGTCGACACCACCGAGATGTATCTGCGCACCATCCTCGACCTCGAGGAGGAGCAGATCCTCCCTATGCGCGCCCGAATCTCAGAGCGGCTCGGCCACTCCGGCCCCACGGTCTCGCAGACGATCGCGCGCATGGAACGCGACGGACTCGTCGTGGTCGAGCCTGATCGCAGGCTTCGCCTGACGGAAGACGGGCGCGGCCTTGCTGTCCGCGTCTCGCGCAAGCACCGGCTCGCGGAGCGACTCCTCGCAGACGTCATCGGGCTCGAGTGGTCGCTCGTGCACGAAGAGGCCTGCCGCTGGGAGCACGTGATGAGCGAGCAGGTCGAGCGCCAGATCTTCGATCTGCTCGGCAAGCCGGTCGAGTCGCCGTACGGCACGCCGATTCCCGGCCTCGACGAACTCGGGGTCGAGACTGACGACAGCTTTCTCTCTGGAGTCGCTCGCGCATCCGAGACGATTGGCACCGCACGGGTCCGCAGGCTGGCCGAGCCGCTGCAGTTCGATGTCGAGGTGCTCCGCCTGCTCGAGGATGCGGGCATCATGCCAGGCGCGCTGGTCGAAGTCGACAGCGGCCCTGCGGGTGCGCGGGTGACGGGCCCCGAGGGAGTCGTCGATCTCGATGCAGACCTCGCGATTCACCTGTATCTGGCAGTCGACACGCAGGCGTAACCGCTTTGTGACAAATTGATAACGATGTCGTACACTCAGTAAGTCTGTCTACCAACTGGAGTCGAGCCACTTACATGACTGAAGAGAACCGCAGCACCGAGATCGTTCATGCAGCTGACGCACCCACGCGTCGCCAGAAGGTCGGCGGAGCATTCAAGCGCATCAGTGTCGCAGCACTCGCTGTAGGACTCGCAGGCGGCATCGCTCTGCCTGCTGTCGCTGGCAGCACCGGCATGCAGCAGGACTCATCGCTGGCTTCTTCATTTGCCGGCCAGGAGCAGAACTACGAGGTCAGCCCCGAGCTCGAGGCCGCCCTCGCACTCGTGCCCGACACGATCGATGCAACCTCGCGCGAAGAGCTCGAGGCAATGCAGGCACGCATCGAAGCAGATGCCAAGGCTGAAGAAGAGGAAGGCATCGAAGTCGACGAAGAGGCTCCTTCGAACGACGCGCCTCCCGTGTCAGACAATGCTGGCGGCATCGTCGGCATCGCACAGCAGTACCTCGGTGTTCCCTACGTCTTCGGCGGCAGCACGCCTGCCGGCTTCGACTGCTCGGGCTTCACCCAGTACGTCTATGCGCAGGTCGGCGTCAGCCTGCCGCGCATCGCAGGCGCTCAGGCGAGCGTCGGCACACCTGTCGGAATCGGCAGCGTCCAGCCCGGCGACTTGCTCGTCTGGGGCGGCCACACCGCGATCTACGTCGGCAACGACCAGGTCATTCACTCACCCTACGAAGGAACGACCGTGCGATACGAGTCGTTCTCTGGCATGATTGCCGCGATGGGAACCCCGCAGGCACGCCGCTTCTGAGGCCCTGCAAACGATTGGAATCACCGCTCATGAGCAACAGCACTGACTTGGTCCGCGTCGACCGCGAGACCGCCGAGACCCCCAAGCGCCGCTTCCTCGGAGCAGCAAAGAAGCTCGGCATCGTCGCAGTGGCTGCCGGCCTGGTCGGCGGCGTCACGCTTCCGGCTGTGGCCATGAACGACAGCGCGCAGTCGTCGCAGCTGCCGTCGATGTATTCGAGCCTCGGCCAGGGCGGCACTGCCGTCGAGGGCGAGACCGTGGTGTTCCCCGAAGACGCATTCGTCGCAACGACCGCTGCCGAGCTCGAGCAGCTGATCGCTGACGAAGAGGCTGCCGCCGAAGAAGAGGCGAAGCAGCAGGCTGCAGACGACGCAGCCGCAGATGACGCGGCAGACGACTCGTCTGACGACCAGGGTGCAGAAGACACCGGTCAGCACCAGTCGACCGGCGGCGGCAACCAGGCAGTCGTTCAGGCAGCGCTTGCGCAGCTGGGCGTGCAGCAGTGGTGCACGGAGCTCGTGCAGAAGGCCGTCGCTGCCAGCGGCACCTTCACCTGGACGGGCTACGCATCGCTCGGCCAGCTCCAGCAGGTGCCGATGTCACAGGCTCAGCCCGGCGACATCCTCTACTACGCTGACGGCGGCACAGGCCTCCACCACGTTGCGATCTACCTCGGTGACGGCAAGGCAGTCCACGGCGGCTGGGGCTCAGGCCTCACCACTGCTGTGTCGACGGCCTACGTGGGCAGCGGCCCCATCGCGTACAGCCTCGGCGGCTGACACGCGCCCGCGCGACCTGATAGCGCATCCGCCTCTGTAGCTCAATGGAAGAGCATCTCCGTCCTAAGGAGCTGGTTGGGAGTTCGAGTCTCTCCAGGGGCACCACTTCATCATTCCCCGATGCGTTGCAATTCGCTGTCAATTTGCGCGAACGCGGCGGGCTGAACGGCCACTTCGCACATGCGCATATAGCCTGGGCGCGTGCATCCTGAAGACGACGAGAACCGCGAGGACCAGCCAGTGGCTGAGCGCGACGAGACAGTGACCGCCGACGAGGCCGCGCTGCCAGCCGATGATGCCCTTCCTGACGCTGTCGAATCCGGCTGGGGCGCATGGCGCAGCGAGCTCGCTGACGTGGGCGGCCGCTCTTCGCTGCTGCGCTTCATCGACACCTCGGCGACACGCATCGAGCTCTCGGCGACGCACCCCGGCGGCCTCGCCCAGTTCATCATCGGAAAGCCGACGCTGCTGTCGAACCTGATCCGAGACGACCTGGCCCTGCGCGCTGCCCGCGGCGCCGCATCCGCCATTCTGTCGAAGGGCGTCGAGCTTGCGACCGCGCGCTCGATCGATGCCGTGCACCTGGCCGTGGGCCTCGCCACGATGCCGTCTGAGCCACTCGACGTGCAGGCGCCGGTGCTGCTGCGGCCGCTGGTGATCCGTCGTCGCGGACGCGACTTCGAGCTGCAGCTGCAGGGCAAGTCCTTCGTGAACCCCGCGCTGTCTCGCCTGCTGCGCGACGACTTCGGCGTTGAGCTCGACGAAGAGCACCTCGCATCGCTCGCCGACGACGGAGGCGGGTTCTCGCCGAACCCGGTGCTTGACAGCCTGCGGCTCTCGGCAGCGCATGTTCCCGGCTTCGACCTCTCGCCGCGGGTGCTCGTCTCGGTGTTCGCCGAGGTCGCGACGCCCATGCTCGACGACCTGACGTCGGCCTCGCATCCTGTCCTCGACGCGGTCGCAGGCGACGAGATCGCTGTGTCGCTCCTTCGCGATGCGCGCACCGAGCCCGACTACGTGCCGCAGGACGAGCGTGCACCTGAGACCGACCGCCTGGTGCTCGAAGCAGACGCTGAGTCAGAGCGCGTCATCGCAGAAGCGCTCTCGGGCAATTCTGTCACGGTCAACGCGCGTCCCGGAACGGGTGCCACGCAGACGATCGTCAACCTCATCGGCGCCCTTGTGGCAGACGACCGGCGCGTGCTCGTCGTGAGCCCGCGGCGTGCGACCAGCGCTGCGATTATCGATCGTCTCGCTGTTGCGGGCCTGCCCGGACTCGCTGTCTCGGAGCGCAGCCTGCGTCGCGACCTGATCGCGTCGATCCGTCGCTCAGAGCGTGCGACAGACCCGGATGTCGCAGACGTCGACGATGCGCTGATCCGCCTGCGCAAGGTGCTCGGCGACTACCGCGTCTCGCTGCGTCGTGTCGACTCCGAGCTGCAGGTGTCGGTCGTCGACTGCCTCGGCGAGCTCTCGAAGCTCGCGGCGCTCCCGAACCCGCCGCAGACGCAGGCACGCCTGTCGCGCGAGAGCATCGTGAAGCTCGCCGACAAGCGGCCGAGTGCTGCGCGGACGCTCGCGACAGCCGCTGAGCTGGGTGAGTTCCAGTACGGCTCGGGCGATACCCCGTGGCACGGTGCCGACTTCGACACCGACGGCGACGCAGAGCTGGCGTTCGAGGATGCGCAGACGCTCGCGGGCGACGGCTCTGACGAGAATCAGGGCGAGCTGACTGAGCTTCGCGAAGAGGCCGAGCGAGTCCTCGGTGCGACCAAGGTGCAGCAGTTCGAGACCTTCGAACAGCTCGGCGACCAGATCGAGCTGCTGGCCGACATCCGCGAGAGCCTCGAGGTGTTCCACCCGTCGATCTTCGACCGGCCGCTCGGCGAGCTCGTGACGGCGACCGGCTCGCGTCGGGATGCGAATGCGGCCCTCGGCGGCCTGCAGCGCAGACGACTGAAGAAGCATGCCCTCGAGTATGTGCGCCCCGGTGCTCGCATCGCCGACCTGCACAATGCGCTCGTGCGCGTGCAGCGTCAGCGCAAGCACTGGAATGCGATGACGCCCGACGGTGCGGTTCCGAGCATTCCCGCTGGCCTCTCGAGCCTCGAGGAGACCTACGGACGCGTTCGCGGACGCCTCGAGCGCATCGGCGATGCCCTGAAGAGCGACTACCGCGATGCGATTGCGATGAGCCTCGATGACCTCGCAGCCTGGGTCGAGTCGCTTGCTGCGAACTCTGACGCCCTCACGAACATCCGTGAGCGGTCGCGTCTCATCAAGTCGCTCGCAGAGCTCGAGCTCGACCCGCTGTACCGTGACCTCGCAGACCGCAAGGTCGACGTCGCCCAGATCGAGCCTGAGCTCGAGCTCGCATGGTGGCAGTCGGCGCTTGAGGTGCTGATCTCGTCGCAGCGTGCGCTGCTGCGCGGCAACACCCAGGTGCTCTCGCGTCTCGAGAATGACTTCGCGCTCGTCGATCAGACGCACGCTGAGGCTTCGAGCGGCAAGCTCGCATGGCAGCTGGGGGAGCAGTGGCGACTCGGCATTCGCGACTGGCCCGACGAGGCTCGGGCGCTGCGCTCGATGCTCAAGGCAGGGGCCGTCGACTCTGACGAGCTCGCCGAGGCCGCGCCGCATCTGCTGCGTCCTCTGGCGCCCGTCTGGCTCACGTCGCCCTACCGGGTGCACGAGATCTCGCAGAATGTGCCGTTCGACTGCGTCATCCTGGCCGATGCCGGGGCTGTGACGGTCGCTGAGGTTGCAGGAGCCGTCGCACGTGCTCCGCAGGTCATCGCCGTCGGCGACCCCGTCACGCAGGCTCCGAGCACGTTCTCGGTGGGGATTGCCACCACGGGCCTGAAGGCCGGCTCGGATGCCGACACGCTCGGTGATGAGTCTGCGCTGTCGCGTCTCATGCAGCTGTTGCCTACCCTCGAGCTCACACGCACGTTCCGCACTGGCGGTCATGATCTGCTCGAAGCGGTCAGCGATCGCTTCTACGACAGCACTATTCGTTCGCTGCCCTGGGCCGGAACATATCTCGGCCATCCGTCGATCACCGTGCAGACGGTCGACAACGCGTGGGGCCTGCCGAAGCCGGGGGCTGCCGAGATCGAGTCTCCGGATGCCGAGATCGACCGAGTGCTGCAGCTGGTGACCCAGCACGCGCGCCAGCGACCCAACGAGTCGCTCATGGTCGTGACCGGCAACGAACGTCACGAGACGCGTCTGCAGCAGGCGCTCGTGCAGGAGCTTGCGCAGAACCCGCCGCTTGCAGACTTCGTGTCGACTGACACCGACGAGCCGTTCGTCATCGCTGACCTGACACACGCAATGGCACTCTCGCGTGACCGAGTCATCTTCTCTGTCGGCTACGGCCGTTCGAAGTACAGCAAGAATGTCGACTTCGGTGCGCTCGGCCGCGAGGGCGGCGAGCGGCTGCTGGCCATCGCGATGACGCGTGCTCGCAAGGCGCTCACGATCGTGACGTCGTTCGATGCTGCAGAGCTCGACCCTGATTCGGTCGAGTTCGGTGCCGAGCAGCTGCGCGAGGTGCTGCTCGATGCGGCGACGCCCAAGCTCGCTCAGGAGCCTTCGGTTGCAGATCCGCTCATGCATGATCTGGCGGGCCGTCTCGAGATGATGGGGCTCAACGTGGGCCTCGGCTACGGCGGGCTTCCGCTCGTGGCATCGAACGGTGGCGTGTGCGCGGCAGTGCTGAGCGATCACGAAGAGAGCGACGATTCGCTGCGGCACCAGCTGCGTGTCGAGCCTGATCAGCTGCGCAGGCTCGGGTGGCACACGGTGCGCGTGCACGCGTTCGAGCTGTTCACCGACCCGGATGCGGTGGCTGCGCGAGTCGCCGAGACTGTCGGCATCGAATCCCATGGCTGAGCGGCGCGAGGGCGAAGGCGCCTCTGAAGTTGCTCCGCGCATCCGCAAGACTGGTCGGCGAGTGACGACCGAGCCTGTCGAAGGCTACATCGGTGAGCCCCCTGCCGACTCGGGTGACGGCAAGCGTCAGAGTGCCGGTGAGAACGATGCACGCCTGATCGGCGACAAGCCGCCGCACTGGGGCTGATCTGCTGCAGGACAAGCGAAGAGGGAGGAAGCCGCGGCTTCCTCCCTCTGTCGTTGCAGCTGCTTAGAGCTTGCCGCCCTGCTGAGCCTTGAGCAGCTCGCGGATGTCGGCGAGGATCTGCTCCTGCGACTCGGGGTCTTCTGCCGGGACGATGCCCTTGCGGCGGTCGGACGCTTCGCGCATCTTCTGGATCGGCAGCACGAGCACGAAGTACACGATGGCTGCGACCAGGATGAAGCGGATGACTGCTGCGATGACGAGGCCGATCAGGATCGGGCCGGCGGTGACCTCAGCGATGTTGTCGAAGCCGCCAGCTGCGGCGATCAGAGGCTCGACGACGCCTGTGACGAAGGCGTCGACGATTGCGGCGAAGGCACCGCCGATGACGACTGCAACGGCAAGGTCGATGACATTGCCCTGCATGATGAATGCTTTGAAGCCCTTCATGGGTTTCCTTTCATTGGGGCCGCCTCAGGAGGTTGAACCAGTCTGTTGTGCAGTGGCGGGAGCCGCAGCTGGGGGTGCCGATTGTGTCGGCGCCTTCGTTGCGGAACCCTGGGATGAGGTTGGTGAGGAACGGGAGTCTGTCCTGTAGAAGCCGGAGCCGTTGAACGTGACACCGACAGCACCGAACTGCTTGCGCAGACGGCCTCCGCAGGATTCGCACACGGTCAGAGACTCGTCTGTGAACTCCTGGCGGATGTCGAAAGCGTTGCCGCAGTCGCGGCAGGCGTAAGCGTACACGGGCATGGTCTACTCGATTCTGTGAATTCCGGATGGCGTCACGACGCCATCAACACTGTAATCATGCGGCTCGCTCGGCACGCTCTCGAGGAGCTCTGTGTCGTACACGACTGCGTAGGTCGGGGGCAGGTTCTCCATTGAGCCGAGCAGCTTGTCGAAGTAGCCTCGGCCCCAGCCCATGCGCATGCCCTCTGCGTCTGCGGCGGATGCGGGCAGGATGATCAGGTCGACATCGTCGATCGCATTCGGCGGCAGCACCTCGCCAGCCGGTTCGGGCACGCCGTAGGGGCCCTGCACTTCGCTTTCGTCGAACTCAGCCCAGTCCATGAGGCCGTCGATGCGGCTGATCGGCAGCAGTACCTGTACACCGTGGTTGCGGGCCCAGACGAGGAAGCCGCGGGTGTCGGGCTCGTCAGGCGTCGAGAGGTAGGCGGCGACCTTCTTGGCGTCGAGTTCGGCTGCGAGCGAGATCAGGTGCTCGGTGAACTTCGGCGCTTCGGCCAGAGCGCCCTCGGTGCCGCGCTGGCGGCGTTCTGTGCGAATCTGGGCGCGCAGCTGTTCCTTCTCTGAAGCAGTCTCGCTGTGGCTCATGGTCGCAATACTACGGTGCCTCTAGGCTCGTAGCATGTTCGACATCGCGCCTCGGCTGCAAAGCGGCGCCATTGCACTCCGGCCGATTCGCCTTCGTGATGCACGTGCACTGGAGCGAGAGCTTTCAGACAACCGCCAGTGGCTGCAGCAGTGGGAAGCCCACATGCCGGGCACCAGGCCGCCGAGTGCGATTGACGGCAAGGCGACGATCAGAGGCTTGCTCGAAGGTGCCCGTGCCGGCACAGGGCTGCCGTTTGCGATCGAGGTCGACGGTGAGTTTGCCGGTCAGCTGAATGTCTCGAGCATAACGTGGGGTGCTCTGCAGAGTGCGACGCTGGGCTACTGGATCGCAGAGCGCTTTGCCGGCAGGGGAGCCACGCCCACTGCAACGGCACTCGCCACCGACTACTGCCTCTTCGAACTGGGCCTGCATCGCATGGAGGTCTGCATCCGTCCCGAGAACAAGCCGTCGCTGCGCATTGTCGAGAAGCTCGGCTTTCGGTTCGAGGGAATCCGCCGTCGCTACATCTACATCGACAGCGACTGGCGAGACCACCTGTGCTTTGCGCTTGTGCGTGAAGAGCTTGCCGAGCCGGTGCTGCAGCGGTGGCAGGCGGGTCGGGTTCCTCAGCTGCCGGAGGACTCGCGGCCGCCTACCATCCACCCCTGACACAACTTTTTCAGATCGTTCGCGGCGTTCGCGGTGCGCCTCGGGCGTTCATGCGAAGATGGTCGTTACCGTTCTGCTCATGGAGTTCACAGCGGGCATGGGCACGACAGCCGTGTTCGTGCTGGCGGCGCTCGTCTGGCTTGCGTATCTGATTCCCGTGTGGTCGAAGCAGCGAGAGGTTCGGGCTGCTGAGCTCGAGGCGACTCGGCTGCAGCACACGCTGCGAGCACTGACCGAGACCACAGAACTCAGTGAAGCCGTCGCATTCGATGTGCGGGCCAGAGACATTGCTCGGCAGCGCAAGCTGCTGGAGCGCGAAGTGCGTCTTCGTGAAGCGCAGAAGCACCGCGAGGCGGTAGCGAAGGCGCGCGAGATCGATGCGCAGATCAGAAGGATTGAACAGGAGGTCAAGGTGGTTGTTCAGAGCTCGACTACCCGTCAGGCGCGGCTGCGCCGCACCAAGCTGGCATGCACGATCACGGGTCTGGTCGCACTTGCGGCAGCCGTCGTCGGCCTCGCTGTTCCGGGCCTCTGGGCGCTGACGCTTGCAGCAGTACTGCTGCTTGCCGTTGCAGTGTCGGGACTCGTCATGGTGAATCGCTCGGCGAAGCAGATCGCGCTGGTCTCCAGTGCCGCACGCGAGCAGACCGAAGCGGTGCTTCGCGAGTCTGCTGTGCAGCAGCCTGTTGCCGACGACCAGGCGGCGCACCAGCTGCAGCAGTCGTCGCTGCCGACCGAAGAGCACATGCGCTCACGGTCGTGGACGCCCCAGGATGTGCCTGAGCAGCGCACGACGGCGCCGTCGCGCGAGGAGTACCAGGAGCTCATGGCAGAGCGCATTCGTGAGGCGCTGCGTCGTGAGGGAGCTGCTGCCAAGACGTCGGCTGCTTCGGAGGAGAGCTTTGCAGAGCTCGTGGGCTTCGACGCAGAAGGCGACCAGGTCGACACTGCTGAGCAGCGTCGGGTCAAGGCTGAAGACGCCAAGGTCGCTGACGGTCGCACGGTTGCGCCGTCACTCAGCGAGGCTGCGGCAGAGGGTGCTGACACCGATGCTGTCTTCGACGTGCACGCTGCGTTCTCGCGTCGCGTCGGCTGAGAGCCGCTGTTACCAGCTGATCGAGATCTCGATCTCGTTCTTGTCAGCTGACTCGACTTCGACCTCGTACTCGAACGTCACCTGATCAGCGACGCGCACGGTCACGTCGCGGCCGTGTGCGAGCAGGCTGATCTCGTTGTGCTTCTCGAGCTGGTCGGCGATCTCGCGCAGGCGCTTTGCTGCAGCTTCGCGTGACATCGTCTGCTCGGACTCGTGCTCAAAGATCTCTTCGCTCATGACAGCATTCAAGCCGACTTCTGTTGCATGCAGGTGAACGGATGCGCGGGTGCAGCCAGTTTCGCGCATCCGCCTTTCGAGGAGTAACGTGTTTCTCGCTGGGGCCCATGGCGCAGTTGGTAGCGCGTCTCGTTCGCAATGAGAAGGTCGGGGGTTCGATTCCCCCTGGGTCCACCAACACGAAAACAGCCCCTGACCGGACGTTTTATGCGTCCAAGTCAGGGGCTTCTTTCGTGCTCTCAGCGCGTGAACTGCACCTTATCTGCACCCTATGGGGTCAGTAACGCGTCTTGGTCGAGGTGGAGGTGCTGCTGTGTTGTTGACATCGGTGCGTGGCCAAGGAACATTTGCACGGCTCGGAGGTCGCGGGTCGCGAGGTAGGCTGCGGTCGCGCCAGCGTGCCGGAGAGCGTGGTGCTTTGTCGTCTCTCCGGTTCGCTGGCGCATGAAACTTCTGCGGTCCATCTCAGCATCACTGAACTTCCGCATTGCTCTGATCATCGTTTCGTTCGAGCTTCCGGATGGACACGGATTTCGAGCAGGTTCGAGGGCTAAATCACTCGTTAAGAAAATGAAGCTTGCACAACTGATCCTTGCAGGTGATACTGGAATCGACTCATTCTTGCTGGGTCGAACAATTCACTCAACGGAGAGGTGTATACCCATTAAACACGCGGCCCTTCGCTTTGGAGCCCTGATGCTCGCTGTCACGACTGTGTCTCTTGGCGGCCCCCTGCCCGCCTCCGCTGCTCCCACCGAAGACAAACTGTCAACTCTCTTGAGCTTCAATCCGGGCTCAACGGAATCTGAGGTTATGGACACACTTCTCCTGCAAGCGCACGAGGAAGGATCCACCATCGAAGCAGTGCTAGATGAGGCTTACCAAGAAGTAGTTGATGCATACGGACCTGGCGTCAACGCCAATTACAGCGTCATGTCCGGCTCCATAGTCATGGACAAGTCCCTGACCGTAGCTCAACGGAAGGGCGACGTGTTCTACTCGGACTCGAACAAATACGTTGTCAATCATGGCCACACTGGCATCTACTCGGGAACTCACACTATTACCGAAGCGCCCGGGCACGGCTGGCAGAGCCGCAACACGAACTACAAAAACGTTGCCGTGGCATCTGGCGCGGTCATGATGCGCGTCGAGACATCACAGACGAAGCGGAACGCGGCCGGCCACTATGCGTATCACTCCCTGAAAGGAAAGAACTACGATTCAAATTTCTGGAACAGCCGCAAGTCCAACTGGACAGACATGAACTGTTCCAAGCTCGTCTGGGCTGCATACTGGAAGCAGAATATCGACATCGACGCCAATAAAGGGTATGGCGTGTACCCAATTGACATTAAGAACTCGAAATTGACCGTCACATACAAAACAATTCGATGACTCATCGATCTGTGGATCGAAAACGTCGCCGTAACTCCGCCAGAATCGCTCTTACTACTGCGTGTACCCTCACAGTTGGCTCCCTCCTGAGCAGCTGCGTGGTACCAGAGCCGCCTACGCCAGAACTCGATGAACTGCAGTTGGGCGACACTGTCGTCGCCCTGGCCCTGAGCCCACGAGCGGATGGCGTGGCTGCCGACCAAAGCGGCTACGTCGTTCTGGTGCAGCCGGACGGCAGCATCGAGGTAATCGAGACGTCAGGGATGGAGAATGCCCAGCTCGACTGGACCGCCGACGGCCTCATTTTTGCCGACACCCAGTACGACTACTTCCTCGCCGACTCGCTCACGCGCATCCCGAGCCCGAAGACGAACTTCCAGGAGGGGTTGTTTGGGATGCGCTCGAGCGATGGTCAGCCGACAATAGTCGGTGTTTACAATCAGGGACAAGGCGAGGATCAGTTCGAGTACGTGAACGAAACCGTGGTCAGCACTGCTGACAGCGCGGATCACAGTGAAATCGAAGGAGCCTACTTTCTCGTCGGCCGCTGCGACGATCGTGTCGCCGGCGTTGGGCAGACGTCCGGTGAGTACCTGCAGGGTGAGTACCGATCAGACGACTGGTTCGAGCGCACCCACATGCTGGCATGGCTCACTGGCACTGACGATGGGCAAGAAGACGTGGTGAGCGTCAAGGTTGGGCCCGTATCCGGAATCGCCGCGGATGATGCTCCGTGCGTGGACAACACGCTGTTCTACCTCGCGGAATTCACGGATGCAGGCGGTGGCCCCGACCTCGCCCTGCACGCATGGAACCTCGATTCTGGTGAGCGACAGGAGTTGCCTATCCGCGACGAATCAGGACTGGCGTTGAATGATCAAGAGGCGCTTCCATACTCGCAATACGGCTCAAGCTCAATTCGCAACGGAAACCTGGAGTGGATGGATGGGGTCGGCCGCGTTTGGCAGACAAGCCTTGAGAGTGGGGTCACGACGATGCTCTTTCAAGTGGAGATGGAGCCGTTGACGAGGTGGACGCTCGTTGAGTTCAGCGAAAGCAATCTGCTCGTGGTTCGCAACGACAATGATGGCGAGAAGCTCGAACTCATCACCGTCGACCGCAATACAGGGAAAGAACTCGAGAGCATCGAGATTGATGACTGGGTCTTCGATCAGATGGCCAGCAACATTGTGCACCTGTACAGCATCGCTGTGCCGCCCGGAGTCTGACGACCGGCTTCGAACAGACAACTTTCCGTTGACGGCGCTGCACCCTATTCTGCACCTTATATTTCATTCGCTGGCGCTCGACGGGATTCCACCGGCATGCAGATTCCGCGCTATGACTGGGAAGTGGCCTGACCCGCATCGACCGGCTTACGCCCTGCGTCTCGTTCGCAATGAGAAGGTCGGGGGTTCGATTCCCCCTGGGTCCACTCGGTGTTTCTGAAGATGCAGATCCCGGACATTCTCCACGAGAACAGTCCACTGGACTGTTCTCCCTGGGTCCACCAACACGAAACAAGCCCCTGACCGGACGTTTTATGCGTTCAGGTCAGGGGCTTCTTTCGTGCTTCAGAAGCGTACCCTGCCACAATCTGTCAGCTGCTGTCGGGTGAATGCGTCCAGCCTTGATCAGTAGCGTGTCGCCTGGTTCCACGGCGAAAGGAATGAACCGATGAAAGCGAAAGCGATTCTCCGCACGGCCCTCGTAGCGACGGCAGTCACAGGCCTCGCGTTCACCAGCATGGGGCCGGCTCCAGCCGCACAGGCGTCAGTCGCCACATGTCAGAACGTCGACACCAGCATGAAGAAGAAGCTCCGCGTTGGTGACTCTGGCATGTCTGTGATGCTTCTCCAATGCGTTTTGCAGGACCTGAACTTCATTGTCGAGGTCGACGGCAAGTTTGGCCCGAAGACGCTCGGCGCGGTCAAGACGATGCAGGCCTGGAATGGGCTCTCGATCGACGGTGTCGTCGGAGCGCAGACGTGGCGGCTGCTGCTCGCGAAGTCTGACCGCTACTGAGGCGCGCTGCGTTCCGAAACGCTGGGAAATCGGCATGTGAGGCTGAGATGCTGGCGGAAAACCAGCATCTGGGGCGCGGGCCAGTTTTTCGGAACCGGGTGTGGTCTGAAACTGTCATCCGCACCGCCTCGGAGCATGTCAAAATGGTGCCGATGACTTCACCCAGAGACTGGCGTTCGCGCCTCGCGAGTGCGATTCGCACCGACCCTGCTTCGCGTCCCATGACCGAGGCAATGCTGACGATCGACGAGATCTACGCACGCAAGGTCATCGATCTGTCGATGCGCATCGGTGAGGCGCTCATCGCTGTCGGCGCATCCGCCAACGAAGTCGCCCTTTCGACCATGCGTGTCGCCGGAGCTCTCGGAGTGCGTCCGGTGCACGTCGACATCACGTACAACTCGATCGGCGTCTCGTACCACCGTGATGACACCGAGCTGCCGTTCACACTGCTGCGCGTCGTGCGCGCGCCGGTGCCCGACCACTCGAAGCTGCAGCAGCTGCAGGCGCTCGTGGCAGACATCCAGGCGGGCCTCGACCTCGACGAGGCACGCACCCGCTTCCACGTCATCCGGCGCATGCCGTTCCGATACCGGCCTGCGATCATCGTCATGGCGCAGGGGCTGCTCGTCGTCGGCGTGTGCCTGCTCTTCGGCGCTTCGTGGGTGGTGACGCTCGTGGCATTCCTGGCGGCGACCAGTGCTGCGATGGCGCAGCGCGGCATGTCGCGTCTGCACATGCCGTTCTTCTTCTCGCAGGCGGTCGGCGCGCTGGTGGTGACCGCGTTCGCCGCCGTCACGACATGGCTCGGCAATCTCGGGGTCATGTTCTTCGTGGATGCGAGGCCGGCGATCATCGTCGCGGCAGGCATCGTGCTGATGCTGGCCGGCATGTCGGTCGTGGCTGCCGCACAGGATGCCATCGACGGCTTCGCCCTCACCGCCGGTGGCCGCATTCTCGACCTCGCGCTGCTGACCCTCGGCGTCGTGATCGGCATCATCGGGGGTGTGGAGCTGGCGCGTGCACTGGGGTTCGGCTTCGCCCTCACTAATGACCCTCCCGGCTTCGGCCCCCTGCCCATGCAGGCGATCGGCGTCGTGGTCATCGCCGTCGCTGTCGCGGTGTGGAACGGAGCTCGGACCCGCACGATCCTGGTCTCGGTCGTGATCGCCAGCATCGCGTGGTTCGGATACAGCCTGGCCGTCGCCGCGGGGGCTGGCATTCCGCTGGCAAGCGGCGTCGGCGCCCTCGTGGCCAGCTTCGTCGGCACCCTGATCGCGCATCGACTGCATGTTCCGTCGATCGCTGTCACGACCGCAGCGATCGTGCCGATGGTGCCCGGCTCGGCGGTGTTCCGCGGCCTCCTGGGCGTCATGGAGGCGCAGGGTGACCCGCAGCTGCTCATGGTCGGCGTCGCAGAGCTCATCGTCGCGGGCGCCATCGGCATCGCGCTGGCGTCCGGCGCGTCACTCGGGCTCTTCCTCGGTGCACCGCTGCGCGACACCCTCGAGAGCGTCGTGCGTCGCCGGGGGCGCATCCGCTGATCCGCACAACGCACAACGCAGAAAGGGCGCCCATCTGGACGCCCATTCTGCTTGCTGCACTGCTCTAGATGATCGACTCGCCGTTCTTGCGAGCCTCACGCCAGTCCTTGAAGAACCCGCGAGCGATCACGAACAGCGTGGCACCGACCAAGACGGGCCACATCAGGAAATAGACGGTGAGTCCAATGACACCCATGTGTTACTCCTTGTCTTTCTGGTTGACAGCGGTGGTGGCGCCGGCGGCAGCCGAGCTGGTGGCGGCGCGGTTGTCGAAGGTTCCGGTCACGGACTTGATGATGTTGAAGTCGAAGTTCTGCTTCGACTTGAACGACATGAAGTAGCAGACCAGGAACGACACCGAGTAGGCCACGAGCGACGCCGACAGCACCGTGTAGTCGCGCAGGTAGTCGAGCGCGAACGGCGACACCCCGACCGTTGTGACGATGCCGACGACCACGGCGGTCTTCAGCCCGAAGAAGCCGAAGGCCATGATTCCGAGCACGACTCCGACACCGACGATGGCAAGCACCTCGATGGCCCAGGCGATGGCGCCCTCCATGGGAATCAGCTCGAAGCGCACGGGGAGGAACACCACAAGCGCTGCGATGACCGACACCGTGAAGGCCATGTTGGTGACCTTCTTCCAGTAGAACGAGGCGATGACGGGGAACACGAGGCAGCCCCACAGAGCACCGACGAACACCAGCAGATCGAGGATGTTGAATTGACTCGTCGCGAAGAAGAGCCCCGCGGCCGTGGCCACGATCATCGTGATGCGGCCGATCAGCAGCATCGTCTTCGGGTTCGCGCGCTTGCGGCCCTTGCCCTGGCCGTAGATGTCGCTCATGACGATCGACGACAGTGCCGAGAGGTCGCTGTCGGCCGTTGACGAGAGCGAGCCGATGATCATCAGGAACGCCAGCCCGAGCAGCACCGGGCCGAGGAAGGTTCCGGCCATCTGGGGGATCAGGTTGTTGACGTCGCCGTCGAGCGGCGAGATTCCGAGGTAGAGCGCCATGACACCGACCATGCCGATGCCGATCACGGTGGCGCCGTAGCCGACCGTGGCCGTGACGAAGGTGGGCTTGATGAGGTTTTCGCGCACTGCGAAGAGGCGCTGGGCGATCGTCTGGTTGCCGATCGCGTAGGCGAGCACTGCAGCGATGTAGGGCGCGCCCTGGTTCATGAAGGCTTCAGACGAGAAGAAGTTGCCCTGGGCCGGCGTCAGGTTCGATGCTCCGTCGACGAACATGCTGGGGCCTCCTGCGGTGAAGAAGATCACCGGAATGATGATCGCCGCTGCGCCGAGCATCGCCATGACCTGCGCGAAGTCGGTGAGCACGGACGCCCGGAAGCCTGACCAGAGGGTGTAGAGCAGTACGCCGCCGGCGATGATGAGGATGCCGGTGCCGAAGTTGAGTGGCGAGAGCATTGCGATGAGCGCGCCGCCGGCGATGAAGTTCGATGTGAGCGAGATGACAGAGCCCACGACGTTGGAGCCAGCGAGCATCAGCTGTGACGAGCGGCCGTGTCGTGCGTACATGACCTCGGCGAGGGTGTGCGCCTTCGGAGCGACCTTGCGGATGCGGCGGCCGAAGGGGTAGATGAAGAGGATCATCAGGGCCCCCCAGAGGCCGTAGTGGATGGGACCGGAGATGCCGTACGTGTAGCCGGCTGTCGCCGATGCGTACATAGAAGACGCCCAGATCCACGTTGCCGTCATGGAAGCGGCAGAGACGCCGAAGCCGATCTTGCCGCCGGCCGTCATGTAGTTGTCAGCGTTCTCCTTGCGCTTGCTGATCGCGACTGACATCCACATGGTGCCGCCATAGAAGACGAGCAGCAGGACGATGACAGTGACGGTGCCCAGCTGCAGAATCTCGTTTGCGGGTGGCACAGTGCTCCTTTCACTTCGTTCGAGACGAGCGAGTGACCAAGGATCGTGCGCTGAGCTGCGTTGAGTTGTTGATGCTGCTGGATAGCTGTGGTGCTGTGGCGTAGTTCACTGTGGTTTCGACTCGTCATCCTGCGATGCGACGTGCAGACACGCGTCTGCACGAACTTCTGAGTGCTCAAGAAGTCGTCGATGCGAGACACACGCCAGCCCGCAGACACGCAGGAGGGGACTAGGCAATGCTACACAAATTGCCCGACAGAGGTTTCCTCGGCATAAAACCGGCTCGGGATTTGTCACACTATGGAGTAGACCTGCATTCGAGAGGACGTTCCATGACCGACGCTGCCGAGAAGATCAAGATCGACATCTGGTCGGATGTCGTGTGTCCGTGGTGCTACGTGGGCGAGGGCAGGCTCGGCGAGGCGATCAGGGCCGAACGGCTCGAGGACCGCATCGAGATCGAGACCCATTCGTTTGAGCTGGATCCGAATGCGAAGGACGGCACGGGGGAAGACAACATTCAGCACCTCCAGTCGAAGCTCGGGCAGGACCCCGAGCAGATTCGCGGGATGGAGCAGAGGATCAGCGGCCTGGCGGCCGAGATCGGGCGTGACTACGCGGTCGAGCGGCCGATGGGCAACACGCGGAGCATCCACCGAGTGCTGCAGGCGCTGCGTGAACGGGGCACCGGCAACGACTTCTTCTTGGACCTGCAGCGTGCGTACTTCACCGGAGCCGCGAATCCGTTCGACGACGAAGCCGTCGTCGCTGCTGCCGAGCGTGCAGGCATGCCCGCTGATGAGGCACGGGCGATTCTCGCAGACGCAGACAGCTACGACCACGAGGTGGAGACCGAAGTCATGCGTGCACGCGCGATGGGCGCACAGGGGGTGCCGTTCATGGTCTTCGACGGCAAGTACGCGGCCCCGGGCGCAATGCCGGTCGAGGCCTATCGACAGGCTCTGCGACAGCTGGTCACGGAGCACGACGAGGCAGGAGGCGTCTAGGTGTTCGAGCGTCAGCGCAACATCGAAGACGGCAAGAGCGAACCGGAGTGGATGCGCAGAGCGGCCGAGCAGCTCGGCGATCAGGAGACGGTCGCAGACGACGATGTCGTTGAGTCGATCGGCCACAGCGTGTCAGGACTCGAGACGTTCAGCACGCTGCTGGGGACCACTGTTGAGGCCGACTCCTGCACGATCGACGGCGACTGCGCGCCCGGCGACTGACCCGCGCTACTGGCTGAGCACTGCCAGCAGCGCCTCCTCGGCGCCCTTCGTGTCGAGGGAGCCGCCGAGATCCTGCGTCACCTGTCCGGATCGCAGCATCGAGTCGACGGCGTCGTTGAGGCGCTTCGCCGCGCTCTGCTCGCCGAGGTGATCGAGCATCATTGCGGCCGAGCTGACCTGCGCGAGCGGGTTCGCGATGCCCTGACCCGCGATGTCGGGAGCCGAGCCATGCACCGATTCGAACATCGACGGAGCAGTGCGCTCTGGGTTGATGTTGCCGGATGCGGCGAGTCCGAGAGAGCCAATCGTCGCTGAAGCGAGATCGGAGAGGATGTCGCCGAACAGATTCGAGCAGACGATCACGTCGTGGCTCTGTGGCTTCAGCACGAGTTCGGCCGACATTGCGTCGACGAGCACCGAACGCCACGTGAGGTCGTCGTGCTCGGCCGCGATCTCATTGACGACTTCGTCCCAGAACGTCATCGAGTGGATGATGCCGTTCGATTTGGTCACGCTGGTGATGCGTCCGCTGCGCTTGCGAGCGAGATGGGCGGCGTAGGTGGTGATGCGCTCGATTCCGTGGCGTGAAAACACCGCATCCTGGCTTGCAAACTCCTGGGGTGTTCCACGCCCGAAGCGACCGCCGAGCTCGGAGTACTCGCCTTCTGAGTTCTCGCGCACGATGATGAGGTCGATGCCGTCGGGGTTCTTGAGCGGGCCCGCGAGACCGTCGACGTGCTTCGCCGGTCGGAGGTTGACGTACTGGCCGAATTCGCGGCGGATGGGGATCAACAACCCCCAGAGGGTCACGGCGTCAGAGATGTCAGGGGCACCGACTGCCCCGAAGAAGATCGCATCCGTCTCTGCAAGTTCATCAAGGCCCGACTCGGGCATCATGCGTCCGTACCTGCGGTAGAACTCGGAACCCCAGTCGAAGTCGATCCAGTCGATGCCGAATCCTTCCTGCTGTGCGAGCAGGTCGACGGCAGAGCGTGCGACGTCGACGACCTCGGGGCCGATGCCGTCGCCGGGAATGGAAGCGATTCTGTGTGTGCGAGTCATGGACGGGCTCCTTTGCCTTGCGTGCTCTTTGCGACACCAGAATTCTAGTCAAGGCTCGGGGGAGGTCTTCTGGAGAGGTTCTCATTGCGCACTCGTTCGACCGAGAGTAGTATCGTATACGATGTGAACACGTGATGCTCTTGCTGAGCGCCAGCAGCACACGACGCTGAAGTCGAAGGGTCAGGCAACAATGCAGTTCCACCACGAAGGATACGTCTCGGGCGAACCCCGCGTTCTCGAGGCAGCCGGATACGGCATCGATCGAGCAGCGGAGCTTCCTGAAGAGATGGACGTGCTGATCGTGGGTTCGGGCCCCGCGGGCATGATCGCCGCGGCGCAGCTGTCGAAGTTTCCGAGCTTGAACGTACGCATGATCGAGCGCCGTGGTGGTCGTCTCGAACTGGGTCAGGCAGACGGCGTGCAGGCGCGATCGGTCGAGTCGTTCAACGCCTTCGGCTTCGCTGAGCGCATCATCGCCGAGGCCTATCGCATCACCGAGATGGCGATCTGGAACCCGAACCCTGACAACCGCGACGAGATCATCCGCACGGGCCGCACCCTCGACGACGAGGGCGGCACGATCAGCGAGTTTCCGCACCTCATCGTGAACCAGGCGCGCGTGCTCGACTACTTCGCCGAAGTTGCCCTGCGTAGCCCCGGACGCATCAAGCCCGACTACGGCTGGGAGTTTCAGACACTCACAGTGCACGAGGAGGGCGACTATCCCGTCGAGGTGAAGCTGATCGGATCGGCAGGCGAGCAGGCCGGCGTCGAACGCACGGTGCGTGCGAAGTACGTCGTCGGATGCGATGGTGCATCGAGCCGTGTGCGCAAGGCAATGGGGCGCAAACTCGAGGGCGACGCCGCTAATCACGCGTGGGGTGTCATGGACGTCATCGCGAAGACCGACTTCCCTGACTGGCGCCTGAAGGCCACGATCCACTCGAAGAACGGGTCTATTCTGCATATCCCCCGCGAGGGCGGACACCTGGCGCGCATCTACGTCGACCTCGGCGAAGTGCCGCTCGATGACAACCACGCTGTGCGTTCGACGCCGATCGAAGAGGTCATCCGCCGCGCGAACGAGATCCTCAGCCCGTACACGCTCGATGTGCACCACGTCGCATGGAGCAGTGTCTACGAGGTCGGCCACCGCGTCACCGACAAGTTCGACGACGTTGACGACGAGTCGCGCACCCCTCGCGTCTTCATCACCGGCGACGCGTGCCACACGCACTCAGCGAAGGCCGGCCAGGGTATGAACGTCTCGATGCAGGACGGATGGAATATCGCCTGGAAGCTCGGTTTCGTGCTCGAGGGCCGTAGCCCGGCGTCGCTGCTGCACACGTACTCGGGAGAGCGTCACGAGATCGCACAGAACCTGATCGACTTCGACAAGCAGTGGTCGTCGATGATGGCCAAGAAGCCCGAGGAGTTTGAGAGCCCTGATGCGCTCGAGCGATTCTACGAAGACACGTTTGAGTTTCCTGCTGGCTTCATGACGCAGTACAAGCCCTCGGTGCTGACTGCTGGCGATGAGCATCAGGAGCTCGCGACCGGATTTCCGATCGGCAAGCGCTTCAAATCGGCGAAGACGATCAAGCGTGGCGACAACAACCCCGTGCACCTCGGGCACCTGCACGAGGCAGACGGCCGCTGGCGGATCTACGTTTTCGCAGACCCGGCGGCACCGGGAGCCGACTCACCCGCGCAGCGCTTCGGCGACTGGCTGGGGGAGAATCCCGCGTCACCGGTCGTGAAGTACACGCCTGCGGGCGGCGACGACGACGCGTGGTTCGACTCGAAGGTGATCTACCAGACCGACTACACGCAGGTCGAGTTCGGCGACGTGCCGAAGGTCTTCTGGCCCGAGGTTGGCCCCTGGAAGGTCAACTGCTGGGAGAAGGTCTTCGCAAACGGGCTCGGCAACGACATCTTCGACACTCGCGGCATCTTGCGTGACGGTGCTGTCGTCGTCGTTCGGCCCGACCAGTACGTCGCTGCTGTCATGCCGTTGGATGCGACCGACGAGTTCGCTGCGTTCTTCGACGGAGTCTTCACGCTGCAGGGCTGAACACGATCAGGCCGCTCGCGACTCGCGCCACTGCGCCCACAACTGCTTGAGGTCGAAGGCATTATCGGCCTGCACCGAGACTCCTCGTGCGCCGGTTCGGCGAGTGCGGCCGTGCACGACCATGAGCTTTGTGCCGAACAGCAGCGGACCGACTCGCTGCTGAGCGTCATCGAAGAAGGTGCAGTCGGCGACGCCGTGCCCGTCGTCGAATGAGATGAACACGACGCGCTTGCCGCTGCGCATCGGCGGCGTCTGGGTTGCGACCCTGATGCCAGCGACGATCACCTCGCTGCCGCCGCGCAGGTCGACCAGCTGATCGGCGGGCGTGACGCCGAGCTCGTCGAGCATCTCGCGGTAGGGGTCGAGCACATGCCCGTCGAGCTCGCTCGAGAGCACGTCGAGCTGTGCTGCGAGCTGCTCGTCGCGTGACGGAGCAGGTGTTCCGGTCGGCAGCTCGTCGAGACGTGCCAGCGGCAGCTGATTCTCGGAGTCGGACTTCGGCCGGTGCTTGGCCGTGAGCTGCCGCACGTAGGCGATCACGTCGCCGCGCCGGTCGCCGACCACCAGCGAGTCGAGCGCGCCCACGGCGGCAAGGCGCTGGATGAGCGGGCGGGATGGGCGAGCCCGGGTGTAGAAGTCGGCGATCGACTCGTAGGGCTCGTCGGTGCGCTCGGCGATGATGCGGCGGATCTCAGCCTGTGTGATGCCCTGGACGTCTCTGAAGGCGAGCCGGATGCCCCGTGTCGGTGCCTCTGCATCCGTGTCGGCATCCGCCCACTCGACGACGTAGGAGTCGGTCGAGACGTTGACGTCGAGCGGCAGCAGCGGCACGCCTATTCTTCGCGCCTCTGCCATGAGCAGCCTGCGCGGATACATGCCGGGGTCGTGCTCGAACAGTCCCGCCATGAACTCGGCCGGGTAGTGGGTCTTGAGCCACGCCGACTGGTAGGTCGGCAGGGCGAATGCGGCGCCGTGCGCCTTGCAGAAGCCGAAGGAGCCGAAGCCGCGCAGCGTCGTCCAGATGCGGTCGATCTCGCGGTCGGTGAAGAGGCGCCTGCCGCGCTCGTCGACACGCTGGGCGGTGCGGGTTCTGAAGGCGTCTTCGATCGAGTCGACATCGCGCTCCATGCGGCGGCGCAGCTCGTCGGCGTCGGCGAGGTCGATGCCCATGCAGTCGTGCAGGATGCGCAGCACGTGCTCGTGATAGATCACGACGCCGTAGCTGTCTTGCAGAAACCACTTGAACCGCGAATGCAGGTAGTCGGGCTCTTGGAACCCCAGCTTGGTGTCGACGTAGGGTGCGACCATGTTGCCCTTCATGGGCCCCGGCCGAAACAGCGAGATGTCGGCGATGAGGTCTTCGTAGCGGTCGGGCTGCATCTTGCCGATCAGCTCGCGCTGGCCGGGCGACTCGATCTGGAACATGCCGAGCGTGTGGGCTGAGCGGATCGCCTCGAAGGTCGGCTCGTCGTCGTGTGGCAGCGCATCGACGTCGATCACGCCCTCGGGCGAGATGTAGGGGGCGTCGACCGGAAGCTCGCCTGCGCGCGCAGTCGTGGACCCGTGCACGCGGGCGATCTCGCCGACAGCGTGGGCGATCGACGACTGCATGCGCGCGCCGAGCACGTCGAGCTTGATGAGCCCGATGTCGTCGACGTCGTCTTTGTCGAACTGGCTCATCGGCAGCCCTATGCCGGTCGGCTGCACAGGGGTGACGCTGAGCAGGCTGTTGTCGCTGAGGATCACGCCGCACGGATGCATCGAGATGTGCCGGGGGAGGCGGTCGAGCCGCTCGGTCAGGTCGACCATCAGATCGAGGCGCTTGTCGTGCCTGATGAGCTCGGCGATCTCGCGCAGCTCGGGCTTCTGGTCGAGGACCTCACGGAAGTCGCGGGCGTTGAACCGCCAGATGTTCTTTGCGATCTGCTCGATCTGCTCAGGCTCGATGCCGAGGGCGAGCCCGGCGTCGCGGGAGGCACCGCGGGCTCGGTAGCGGTTCTGCATCGACAGCAGCGTCACGCGAGTGTCGCCGTAGCGCTCGAAGATCGCACGGTAGATCTCGTGCCGACGAGCGGACTCGACGTCGACGTCGATGTCAGGAAGCGTCGATCGCGAGTGGCCGAGGAAGCGCTCGAACAGCAGATCGTGCTCGAGCGGGTCGACGCTCGAGACGCGCAGCAGGTAGTTGACGATCGAGCTGGCGCCCGAACCTCGCGCCTGGGCGCGGATGCCGCGCTCGCGGATGAGGCTGACGACGTCTGCGACGGTGAGGAAGTACGTCTCGAAGCCGAAGTGCTCGATGGTGCCGAGTTCGAGTCGCAAGCGGTCGCGGATGCGCGTGTGCAGCGTGTGCGATGCGTCGGGGTAGCGTTCGCCGATTGCGACCTCGCACTTCTGCCACAGTGCGAGCGTCGGGTCGCCGTCGATGCCGATCACGCTCGCCTCGGGCACCTTGGGCTTGCGCCAGCGCAGGTCGGCGTCGGGGTCGAGCCTGCAGGTGTCGGCAAGGCGCTCGGTGGTGCTCAGCAGGTCGGAGGCGGCCTGCTGGCCGAGCCCTGCCTGCTCGGCGATGCTCTTGGCGATCAGATGCATCTTCTTCGGCGGCTTGAGCCAGCCCTGTGCGTTGGGCTGCGGCTGAAAGGTGCCGAGTGCTGCGAGCTGGCCGGCTGCGTCGAGCACGTCACCCGTCACGGCGTCGTCGGGTGTGAGGTAGCGGACGCGGTTGGTGAGCACCGCAGGGGTGCCGGATGCGCGGGCCAGCGAGAGCATGTCGGCTGCGTGTCGCAGACTGCCCGCCTTGTCAGGGTGTGTGTGATGGCACACGACCTCGAGCATGACGCCGCCCGGCAGCAGCGCTCGCCAGCGGTCGAGCAGCTGGCGGGCCTCTGCGACGCGTCGGTGCTGCAGCGCGAAGCCGACGTCGCTGCCGGGCCCCAGCAGCACCGTCGTGTTCGGCGGCCCGTCGCCGTGCAGCACAGCGGAGACCCGGCTCGGAGTCAGGTGGGCGGAGCGGTGCGCTGCCCCGTTCTGCATCTTGGCGATGCCCCTCGAGGCGCCGTGGGAGGCGGAGACGACTCGAGACAGTGCCGCCCATCCGGCCCCTGCTGCTCTGCCGTGTGCGAGCACGACGATGTCGCGCATCTGGTCGCCCGAGGTGCGAAACTGCAGCTCGGCGCCGACGATCGGGTCGATGCCGGCTGCGATGCAGGCGCGAACGTGCCGGATGGCGCCGTAGAGCCCGTCTCGGTCGGTGATCGCGGCGGCGTCGGCGCCCTGCTCGGCGGCAGCGGCGACGAGGGTCTCTGGGGATGCAGTGCCGTAGCGAGCCGAGAACGCGCTCGCGACGTGCAGATGGGTGAACCGCATCAGGCATACACGCCCGTCACCTGCCAGGTGCGGTCTTCGCCTGCCTCGAGGTCGATCAGCATGATCTCGCCGTTGTCGATCGCTCGGATCTGCACCTGCCACATGCGCCGCTCGAGCGGCGGAAACGACCCGCGTGCGGCGCGCTGCTCGAGCATCCACCACTCGACGCGGTCGATCCAGGGGATGGGCTTGGCGTGCACGAGGAACCTGCGGCTGCGCCACACGAGACGCTCAGGAGCGCCGGATGCTGTGGCCCAGACGGTTGCGGGCTCGTTCAGGGGCGGTTCGCCCGCAGCCCCTGCTTCGATTGTGTATTCGACCGTCACTGTCATTCCTTTCGCCAGCACTAGAACACTCGTACTATTCAAGAGTGTAGGAACGACGTCTGACATCGCAAGATGACTCGGCGTGGCGCGGGCTCGGGATGCTCGGCTGAGCAGTGTCAGCTGAGCTGGGTCAGTTGCCCTGCACGAACTCGATCACGGTGCGGCCGACCTCTTCTGGCTGATCGCGCTGGATCCAGTGGCCGGCGTCGTCGATCAGCAGCAGCTGTGCGTCAGAGAGCCTCGCGGCAGCAGCGCGGGCCGAGCTGACGGGCACGGCAGAGTCGCGTCCGCCCTGCACGATGAGCACCGGCAGGTCGATCTCCGAGAGCCGGTCGAGGTGGTTCGTCGCCATGCGATTCCAGAGGATCTGATCGCGCTGCCACTGCGTGAAGGCAGTGAATGCGGTGCCCTTCTCTGCCTCCTGCATGACCTCGTCGACCAGCGCATCCGTGATCCGCTCTGGGTCTCGGATCGCACCGTGCAGGCTGCGCTCCATCCACGACCGCCGCTTTGCGTAGCCGCGCTGCACGGCATCGAGCAGGCCAGAGCGCACGGTGGCCCATGTCACTGTCTGCAGCGCAGACGAGATGGGGGAGTCGAACTGGTAGTCAGACAGGCCGTAGCTTGCGAACAGCATGAGCGCTCGCACCTGCTCGGGATGCTCGAGCGTGTGGCCGAGTGCCATGCCGCCGCCCATCGAGAGTCCGCCGAGCACGTACCGGTCGAGTTCAAGTGCCGCGACGAACTCGCCGACGAACTCGTCAAGGCGACGCTGCGTGACCGGCCAGGGGGCCGCATCCGACCCTCCGTACCCCGGCGCGTCAGGGGCGATGACGCGATACCCCTTGCGGGCCAGATCGCGTCCCAGCGGTGCCCACGAGAGGTGTGCGCTGTCGACGCCGCCGCCGTGCAGCAGCAGCACGTCCTGACCGCGCGGCGCGCTCAGCGGCTTCCATTCGAGGTACGAGACCTCGCCCCATTCGAGCGTGCAGGTCTTGCGGTCGGGCTTCATGCAGCTCCTTTCGGGGCAGGCTCGATCAGCTCTGGTGCGTTGACGTACTGGCCTTTGGCTGTCGACAGCCATGCGTCGCCCACCTCGCGGAACTCAAGGCCCGCGGCGACTTCGGCAGACGATTCGGCGACAGCTGCGAGCAGGCCCTCGTCGCCGGGCTCAGTCGGATCGAGCCACGCGTCGAGCATGGTGTCGTCGAGGTAGAGGGGCTCGCGGTCGTGCACTTCGGTCATCTGCCCCTGGGGCGGATGCGTCACAATCGTCGCCGAGAGCAGCCATGAGCTGTCTGCGGGGTCTCGCCACCATTCGTAGAGCCCTGCGAATGCCAGGACGGAGCCATCAGCCGGTGTGATGTAGAACGATTGCAGGTCGCTGAGCTTGCGGCGCTCGAAGAATCCCGAGGCGGGGATGATCGCCCTGCGCGAGCTGAATGCTCCTCGGTACATGCCGCTCGAGCCGAGTTTCTCGACACGCGCATTGAACGGAGTGGGGCCGTCTTTCAGAGATTTCTTAAAGGGCGGCACAAGCCCCCAGCGCGCGGATTCGAGCCTTCGTTGCTCGGTCTTCAGTGAGTCGAGAATGACCGGAATCGAGTGTGTCGGTGCGATGTTGTACGAAGGCTCAGGGAGATCGCTGCCTGAGCTGTCGATCTCGAACAGCGGCAGCAAGTCTGCATTCGCCCTGGCGACAACGAAACGACCGCACATACTCACCAGCGTAGTGAATGACGTTCGGGCAGACACGCTTGTTAGTCTTAGCTCTATGACTCAGGTGACAAAAGCGGTTATTCCCGTAGCAGGCCTCGGCACGCGCTTCCTTCCCGCAACGAAGGCACTGCCGAAAGAGATGCTGCCCGTTGTCGACAAGCCGGCGATCCAGTACGTCGTCGAAGAGGCGACGGCGGCTGGCCTGCACGACGTGCTCATGGTGACGGGACGCAACAAGAACGCGCTTGAGAACCACTTCGACCGTGCCACTGAGCTCGAGGCGACCCTCATGAACAAGGGCGACTCGAAGCGTCTCGCCGACGTCAAAGCGTCGACCGAACTGGGTGAGATCCATTACATGCGTCAGGGAGACCCCCGTGGTCTCGGCCACGCCGTGCACAAGGCGAAGCAGCACGTCGGCAACGAGCCCTTTGCGGTGCTGCTCGGCGATGATCTGATTCACTCCGACGAGACGCTGCTCAAAGACATGCTCGCTGCGACCGTCAGTACCGGCACCAGCGTCATCGCGCTGATGGAGGTCGACCCGTCGCAGACACACCTCTACGGCATCGCGACTGTCGAAGAGACCGGTCAAGACGGCCTCGTCAAGGTCAGTGGCCTGGTCGAGAAGCCCGCTGCCGAAGACGCGCCCTCGAACCTGGCGATCATCGGACGCTACGTGCTGCAGCCCGACGTGTTCGATGTGC
This sequence comes from Agrococcus casei LMG 22410, assembly GCF_900163565.1. Classification (GTDB taxonomy): domain Bacteria; phylum Actinomycetota; class Actinomycetes; order Actinomycetales; family Microbacteriaceae; genus Agrococcus; species Agrococcus casei. The sequence goes on along the minus strand of NZ_FUHU01000043.1, from coordinate 89,076 downwards.
TCGAGCACACCGAGCCCGGCCGCGGCGGCGAGATCCAGCTGACCGATGCCCTCGACGCCATGGCGCGCAACCCCGAGCAGGGTGTGCACGGCGTCGTGTTTCGCGGCCGCCGCTTCGACACGGGCGACAAGCTCAGCTACATCAAGGCGATCATCGAGCTCGCCCTCGAGCGCGACGACCTCGGCGACGATCTGCGCAGCTGGATGCGCGACCACTACGGCAGCGCGCAGTAGCGTTCACGCCAGCAGACGGCTCCGCAGCGAAAGCGCGGAGCCGTGTTCGCGCAGGTAGTCGAGTGTTCGCTCACCGGCCGACAACAGCGTCTGCCTGTCGATGCAACGGGGTGCGGCGAGAGTCGGCTGCCCTCGCAGCACGGACAGCGCTTCGGCGAGCATCGCGATGCGCAGCGACACGAGCTCTGGTGGCGAGTCCATGCGAGCGCCCTCTGCCAGTGACTCGATCGTGACGGTCACCCATGACGTGAGCGGAGTCTTGGATGCGCGTTCGGCGATGCAGACGACTCCGAAGGCGAGGCGTCCGGCGTCGTCGGCGTTGAGTCCGACTCCGCGGTAGTCGCTCGCGAGGTCGAAGAAGCCTGCGCTGTCGTCTGCGAGCAGCATCGAATCGAGGGTGAGGCCCGGCAGCGTGGGGGCCGGGCGCATGCGCCGCTGCATGTGTCGAAACCGCAGGCACTCGGCGCTCAGCCACTCCCGATCACGGGCGGGAAGCAGATCTTCGTCGAGCACGTCTTCGATGATGCGGAGCGAAGCGGATGCGCCAGGAGCTTCAGAGGCGCCTGCGGCGTCGTGCAGCACGGCGATGACCTCACCCATCCGTCGGGCCGTCTCAGTGGAGTCGTCGGATGCTCTGCCGGCTGCCGCGGCAGCAGCTGACGCCTCGAGCAGTTCGACAGCGCGTCGTTCGCCGGGCCACCGCTCGCGCACCAGCAGAAATTCGCTTACGCGATCTGCATTGCCGTCGTGCCACTCGGCTGACAGCTGGCTCAGCACCTGGGGCATCGCGACGGATCCGCTGCGGTAGAGGTCATCGCTGAGACGTGCCTCGACACTCGCGTCTCCGCGCAGCACGCGCCGGAAGGCGGTCTGCCAATCCGTTCCGTCTTCTTCTGTGCGCAAGCGCGCGCCGCCGGTTCCGCGCAGGCACGCTGTGTGCACGTGGCCGGTCGCGGCGTCGAGCAGCTCCTGCTGGGTAGCGGCGTGCTCGAGTCCGTCGATGAGCCATACGCCGTTTACGAATGCGATCGACGCCGGATGCTGCTCGTGGCTGAGCGCGATGGGGATGATGAAGGCGTATGCGCCGCTGCGAGCGAACAGGATGCGCGCGTCAGCACGGGGCAGGCGGATCTCGTCGGTGAAGACGACAGGGTCATCGGCCTCGCGCGGGAACCATGCCTGGGTGCGGGCCCAGAACGCGACATACGCGAGAGCGTCACTGCCCAGCTGCGCTTCTGCCATGGCAGCATGGTTGCACTCGAAACCCCCGTCAGGGCCGCTATTCGGCAGAGATCAGGGAGTGTTCACCGGTTTTTCATACGGCGTCCAAGCGCAGGCCACGTTCGGGCGTGCCGTCGCGGACTTCGAGGATCTCATTCTCGTCGACGACTGCTGTCGTGCCTTCGGGAAGCCAGAGGCAGTAAGCGAGGGGGAGAGCGATACGCAGCAACTCCCACGACGGAAGCGGGCTCCACAGGGTCTCGTCGGCTGTTGCTTCGTCAGTGACCTCGCTCGCAGCGATCAGCCAGCGGCCGCGGTGGCGGCGCATGTGAATCTGTGCTCCTGTGCGCCATCCTTCTGCGATCTGGACGTCGTCGAGGTACGACAGCTCTTCGAGCTCGAGACCGGTCTTCTCGGCGAGCAGCCATTGCTGCGCACGGATCCAGAGCACCGTCGAGAGGTCGGCGGTGACGTCGGTCCTGGGATTCGTGACGACATTGGGAACCTGGGCCACGAGCACGTCGTCAAAGGGCGTCAGACGGATGGGCGACCAGCCGTAGTCGATCACGGAGTCGTCATGAACCATTTCGGGGTTCTTCTCGAGGTAGGTCAGCAGCTCTTCGGCCAGAAACGCGACAGCGGGGATCGTGTCGATCTCGATGTCGGCACCGCCTGCGCGTCGGCCCGTGGTGGTGAAGTCGCCGGCGTCCATGGTCAGGCTTCCGTTCGGCTCAGGCTTCGTCTGTGTTCTCGTACAGCAGCTCGTTGTCGTCTTCGCCGTCGAGCTTGATGACGCGATAGATCTCGCGGTCGAGGAGGATCGTGAGGGTGTCGGCCGGCAGTGCGAGCACCTGGGAGAGCTCAGGACGGTGCTGCACGACCTCCCATGCCTCGACCTTCTCGATCTCGTCGTGGGGGTAGGGCTCGCCACGGTCTGTGGTGTCGCAGATGAACCAGCCGGAGAAGATCTCGTGCTTCGAGATTCTGCGCGAGGCTTCGAAGTCGGTCCGCTCGCGCCACCCGCGCTGAATGAGGATCTCCTGGTCGAACCGCAGCCCCATCGGCCTGACATTTGCGGCCCTCGGCAGCCACATCTGGCTGACCTGGATCGCGATGGCGCCGGAGAGGTCTTCTGTGCGATCGTTTGCGGCGTCTCTCGAGTAGTCGGGAGTCCGGAGCCGAAGCGCGTCGTCCTCTGCCTCGAGGAAGATCGGTCCCCAGCCGAACTGCAACACGTAGCCGTCGCGCAGGTTCGCCTGTTGCCCTTCGAGGACGTCGAGGATGTCTTCGACCATCTGTGAGAACTGGGCGGCTGCTGTTGCGCGAAGCGTGTGTTCGCCGGCCTGTCGGGTGATCGTCGTCGTTTCGTTCACAGAGTCCTGCCTCCTCAGCCGTTCTGTTCGAGCAGTCTCAGTATATGAAGCTTGACCGCGAGCTCGCCGAGCCAGTGGTTCGTCTCGAGGCGCGCACGGCCCTCGGGGCTCAGCGGGCCGTACTTGCTGTGGCCCGGCCAGTCGGGACCCTTGTTGCCCATCGACGAGTTGACGCCGCCGTCGATGCCGACGAAGTTGTGCAGTGTGTTTGCGACTTCGACCTTCTGAGCCTCGGGCAGGTCGCGGAATCCGGGAAGATCCCACATGTTGTCGTAGGCGAACGCGTGGTCGGCGTGCATCTTGTCGCCATAGCCGGGAGTGTTCTGAACGTCGGGGTTGTCGGGGTAGTAGTCGTCGGTGTTGCCTTCTTTTTCTGTGTGCTTCTTCGCGTCGCTGTTGGGCGACTTGTCGCGAACCCGCTTCTTCTCTGCCTTCTCGGCATCGGTGGGCTTGTAGTTCGAGTCAGCTTCGACCTTCTTGCGGTCGGCCCCGTCGATCTTCTTCTTCGGAGCCTTGAAGCGGTCGTCGACCTTCACGGTGCCGTCTTTGATCTCGCGGAACAGCGCGGAGTTCTTGTTGATGTTGCTCGGCACCGAAACGCCGATGTCATCGGATGCGCGCTTGAGGTGGTCGAGAATGTCGCGTGCGGTCTGGCTGAGTTTGGATGCCATGGTGCTATCCCGTCACAATCTGCAGTGAAGTCATGCTGCTCACGTAGTCCTGCGTGATCCGCTCCTGGTCGGTGGCGTTCGAGTCGAGGTCGCTCGCCGCGGTCTCGAGTGCCGCAAGGTCTGCGCGGTACTCGCGCGGGTCGCCGATCATGCCCTGCGTCAGCGGTGCGTCCATCACGCGATTCGCGAGGTTCACGAGTGCGCCCGAGAGCGGCTCGATGACCATGTCGAGGATCTGGCCGACCAGCTGGTCGATGATGACGTTCGTCACGAAGTCGAGCGCCTTCTTGCGGGCGAACATGATCGCGGCGTTCGCAGCGGCGCTCGCACCGGCTGTGACGAACGCTGTCGCAGCGGTGACCGCGAGCTGGGCGGCTGTGATCACGAGTTCGGCGATGACTTTGATCTTCAGCGCTTCGACAGCTGCGGCGAAGAGGTCCATGGCAGTCGCGGCCGGATCGAGCAGCTCGTACATCTTGGTGATGTTGCTCGACTTGTTCTCATCCCAGGCATTCATGAGCGACTTCGCGGCGCCCGTCTGGATGATGGTGCCGAAGTCGTCGTTGATGGTGGAGTCGGCCTTCTGAAGGGCACCCTCGAGATCGGTCTCGAAGTCACGGGTGAATCCAGCACCACGACGGACTTCGTCCTCGTCGATCTCAGGCCAGTCATAGCCGAGCATGTTGAGCACCCATGCGAGTTCACCGGGCAGATTGATGGACACGTGGTCTCCCTTCCGCATAAGAATCTATGCGGCGCTCCGCGACGGCACAACGAGGAGAAGTCCCCGTTCAGGGTCTCAGCCCTTCTGGCGCTTCTTCTCTTCCTTCGCTGCGATCTTCTCAGCGGCCTTGCGCTCGCGGTCTGCGACTTTGGCGATCGCTTGGCTCGCCTTCGCCTGTGCGGCTCGGAGGCGCTCTTCAGCCTCTCGCACAGCCTTCTGCGCAGCGCGCACTCCGCCGTCGCGCACGATCGCCGCCGGGAGGTCGGGAGCTGGATCGTCGACGTGTCCTTCAGCGTGCATCCATGCTTCGATGCCGTCGAGAAAGCGCTGGAAGCCGAAGTAGAACGTGCTGTCGCTGTCGATGATCGGCTCGTCGAAGACGCCGTCGGCGACCAGCGGTGCGAGTTCGGGATAGGACTCGACGTCGATCAGCATGCGCAGTGCGCTGCGCACCGCGGGGTCGACGCTGTCTCGGCTTGCGGTCTGGTACATCGCGACGTAGCCGAGCAGCAGCAGCGTCACCGAGAGCTTGATGGGGCCGGGTGCGTGCAGCGAGCGCATCGCGTGGAGTCCGGCTTCGACAATCGCGATGCGGTTCGGCGTGGTGGGCGTCGCTGACGGGGGAATGGCGGCGAGCCACGGATGCGCGCGATAGCCGGCGCGCACGACGGCTGCCCAGTGGGTCAGCTGTTCGCGCCATGTGCCCTCGGTCGACGCGAGCGGCACGTCGGAGGCCGCGTCGAACATCAGCTGCAGCAGGTCGTCCTTGCCGGTCACGTAGCGGTACAGCGACATCGGAGTGTAGCCGAGGGCTGTCGCGACCTTGCTCATCGACACCGACTCGAGGCCCTCGTCGTCGGCGATGGCAATTGCGGCTTCTGTGATGCGCTCGAGCGACAGCTCGCGCTTGGGGCCACGCTGCCCTTCGGCGGCGATGCCCCATGACGCTGCGATGCCGTGCGGCATGCCCTCCAGAGCGCCCTCGACGGGCTCCTGTCGTCGTGTCACCGCTACCTCGGGATCTCGACGGGCGCTGTGGGCGGCGGTTCGTGGATGCCGTCGGAGAGGTCTGGCTGATGTTTGCGGAAGATCGCGGCGATCGCGACTCCGGCGATCGCGAACGCGAGCGCGACGAGCAGACCGCCGAGGGGGCCGTTCGAGTCGATCAGCACGCCGGCGAGTGCAGAGGCGAGGGCTGTTCCGATCAGCTGGCCCGAGTTGACCCAGCCGTAAGCCTCGGGGGTGTCAGCGAACTTCACCGACCCTGCGACGATTGCACTGACTGCTGCCAGGGCGGGTGCGCATCCGATTCCGGCGATGAACATGCCGATCGACAGGCCCCAGATGTTGATGACGAACGGGGCCAGCAGGAATCCGAAGACCATGATGCCGCCGCGGATTGCGAGCGACCACTTCGTGATGCGGCGGTGGCCGAACGTGAAGCCGCCGATGAGCGAGCCGAGTGCAGAGACGGCGAGCACGACGCCGGCCTGCGGGCCGTCGTGGCCGAAGACCGAGACGACACCGGCCTCAGCTGCTGCGAACGAGCCGATCATCAGGAACCCGACGACCGTCACGAGCAGCACGGGGCGCTTCTTCAGCACGCCGCCCATCCGCTTGTTCGTCGGCGGGATGCGCAGGTTGCCGATCTCGCGCAGCAGCACGAACCACAGGCCGCCGACCAGCTGCACGGAGGCTCCGACGACGAGTGCCGCAGTGGGATTGAATGTGGTGGCCAGGAACGTGACGGCGACGGGGCCGAGCACCCAGATGAGCTCCTGCAGCGTCGCGTCGAGCGAGTAGAGCGGTGCCAGCTGCCGCTGCGGCACGAGGCGGGGATAGAGCGTGCGCACGGCGGGTGCGATGGGCGGCATCGTCACGCCGGCGACGGCGCCGAATACCACGTCGACCCAGAGCGGCACCTGCAGCACGGCGAGGGCGAAGACGGCTGCGGCGCTGACGACCACGGTGAACAGCAGCAGCCACCGGGTGCCGAACTTCGACATGAGTCTCGTGGTGACGGGTGTTGCGATCGCCTGGCCGGCAGAGATGGCGGCGAGCACGAGGCCGGCGGCGGCGTAGGAGCCGTGCACGAGCTCCATGTGTAGCAGCACGCCGAGGGCGTACATGCCCACGGGAAACCGGGAGACCAGCTGCGCTGTGATGGTCCGTGCGACCCCGGGGGTCTTCAGAACATCGGTGTATGTGCTCACGTCATAACACTACATTTGAGCGGGTCTATTTCGGCGTCATCCTGATGGCGCCGTCGAGGCGGATGACCTCGCCGTTCAGCATCGGGTTCTCGACGATGCTCTGCACCAGCTGCGCGTACTCAGCGGGGTGGCCGAGACGGCTCGGGTGGGGCGCCTGGGGGCCGAGGGAGTCCTGGGCCTCCTGTGACAGCGAGGCCATCATGTCGGTTGCGAAGATGCCCGGAGCGATGGTCATCACGCGAATGCGATTGCGTGCGAACTCGCGGGCCAGCGGCAGTGTCATCGAGGCGACGGCGCCCTTCGATGCGGCGTAGGCGGGCTGGCCGATCTGGCCGTCGAATGCCGCTACCGATGCGGTGTTGACGATGACGCCGCGCTCTTCGCCTACGTCGTCGTTGGTCTGCATCTGCTCGGCTGCGATCCGGATCACGTTGAACGTGCCCGTCAGATTGATGCGGATGACGCGCTCGAAGTGCTCGAGCGGCTGAGCGCCCTCGCGTCCGACTGCGCGCTCGGCGCCGATGATGCCGGCGCAGTTCACGACGATGCGCAGGGGAGCGACAGCGGATGCGGTGGCCACCGCCTCGCGCACATCCGTCTCGTTCGTCACGTCGGTGCGCAGATAGGTGACTCCTGGCTCGCTGCCCTCCTTGAGGTCAGCCACGACGACCGTTGCACCGGCGGCTGCGAGTGCCTTCGCCGTCGCTGCGCCGAGACCGCCGGCGCCGCCGGTGACGAGAGCTGAGCATCCTGCGATCTGCATGTCTAGATCCTTTCGATGAGCGTCGCGTTGGCCATGCCGCCGCCTTCGCACATGGTCTGCAGGCCGTACCGGCCCTCGGTGTGCTCGAGTGCGTGCACGAGTGTGCCGGCGAGCTTCGCGCCGGTTGCGCCGAGCGGATGGCCGAGCGCGATTGCGCCGCCTGCGATGTTGAGGCGGTCGGGGTCTGCTCCGACAGCGTCGAGCCAGGCGAGCGGAACGGGTGCGAACGCCTCGTTCACCTCGTAGGCGTCGATCTGGTCGAGGGTCATGCCCGTGCGGGCGAGCAGCTTCTCGGTTGCCGGGATCACGCCGGTGAGCATCTCGATGGGGTCGCTGCCCACGGCGACTGACGAGACGACGCGCGCTCGCGGCTCGAGGTCGAACTCGGCGGCGAAGCGCTCGCTCGTCACCAGCAGCGCCGATGCGCCGTCGGTGAGGGGAGAGGAGTTGCCTGCTGTGATCTGCCATGAGATCTCAGGGAACCGCTGCTGCACGGCGTTATCGACGAATACGGGAGAGAGGCCTGCGAGCTTCTCGACGATGGTGGATGCTCGCACGGTCTCGTCGCGGTCGTGCAGGCCGGTGGGCGTCGAGACGGCGAGGATGTCGTCGTTGTGGAACTTCGCGTACTCGTGGGCGAGCCGGTGCGAGCGGGCGGCGAATTCGTCGGAGTGCTCGCGCGAGATGCCGTAGCGTGCGGCGATCAGCTCGGCGCCGATGCCCTGGTGCACGAGTCCGCCGAAGCGCTCGTGCACAGACTGCGCGATCGGGTCGCGGTCGCCTGCTGCTGCGCCGATCGGGTGGGTAGACATCATCTCGACGCCGCAGACGATGATCGCGTCGGCGTGGCCGGCGGCGATGGCTGCGTGTGCGAACTGCAGCGCCTGCTGGCTCGAGCCGCACTGGCGGTCGATCGTGGTGCCGGGAACAGACACGGGGAGGCCGGCGGCGAGCGCTGCCGTTCGGGCGATGTTCTGCGTCTGCATGCCGAACTGGCTGACGCAGCCGGCGTAGACGTCGTCTATTCGGTCGGGGTCGACTCCGGTGATCTCGACGAGTGCGGCGATGACGTCGCCGAGGAGGGCAGCCGGATGCAGGTGGCTGAGAGAGCCGCCGGGCTTGCCCTTTCCGGAGCCGGTGCGGACGGTGTCGACGATGACGGTGTTCACGCGCTCCACACTACCTACGATTTCGACTCCAATGCCCGACGGATGCGCTGCACACTGACAGGGCCGCGAGCGCCCAGCTGCTGTGCGAAGAGGCTGAGCCGCAGCTCCTCGAGCATCCAGCGAGCGGTCACGAGGTGCTCGGGGGCGTCCATCGGCAGCGGCACCTTGCCGCCGGCCTTGGTGAACGCCTCCGTCGCTTCGAGTGCCTCGCCCATCCACACGCGGTCGCGGTTTGCAGTCTCTGGCAGACGCTTGACGCGGTGTGCGATGCCGACGAGGTAGACCGGCAGGCGCTCGAGCTGTGCGGCACCGGTGCGGCGGATGAAGCCGTCGTAGATGAGCCCGTCGAGCTGGCTGCGGGCGTCGGCCAGCTGTGCCATGAACGAGATCGAGGCTCCGTCGCGCAGCTCGCGGTCTGCGTCGCGGGCTGCGGTGAGCGACTTGGCGGCGAGGGCTGCGACGTCGAACATGCGCTCGACGACGCCCGAAGAGATTCGGATGCGCAGCGCCTCGAACTGCTCGGGGGTCGTGACGGGTGCGGCTGCCTCAGCGGCGGCCAGCTCGGTGTCGACGATGTGGCCGAGCACGTCGTCCATGAGGGCGTTCGTCGAGCGATACGGCGATGAGCCGAGTGCCAGCCGCTCGGTCTGCGTGAGGTTTGCGGTGACGTAGCTGGCGGGAGTCGCGATCGACGCCTCAAGCATGCTGGTGACCGCCTCGAGACGTGCCGCTTCGCGCTCGCGCTCTGTTGCGTGCATCCGCACTGCGTGCCCGCCCTTGACCTTCGTGTAGCCGGGGTATGCGCGCACGACGTTGCCGCCCTGCCGCACGTCGATGAAATCTGGCAGCTCGGCGTCGAGCGCTGCCACATCGTCGCGTTCGATCTCGTGCTCGACCTTCACCGCGACCTGGGCGACGCGCTTGGTGGCCTGGCCTCCGAAGCGCTGCTGCAGCTCGGTCAGCGACTTGGCGTCGCCCATCGGCTTGCCGCGCTCGTTCTCGATCAGGAAGGTCGGCTGCAGATGGCCGGGCACGCGATCCCACTCGACATCCGAGGCGTCTGCGGGGATGTGCGCCTTGCGCTGGATGCGGTCGGCAAGCACTGCGGCGAGCGGCAGGTCAGTCGGTGTCTCAGGCAGCTCTGCGAGCATGCTCCTCGCCCAGTCGCCAGCCGGCACGATGTGGCGGCGGATCTGCTTAGGGAGCGCCTTGATCATGGCGGTGAGCAGCTCCTCGCGCATGCCGGGCACAAGCCAGTCGAAGCCAGCAGGACTCAGCCTCGGCAGCACCGCCAGCGGCACGTGCACCGTGAGCCCGTCGCGCTCGTCACCGGGCGAGAACCGGTACGAGACGCGCAGCCGCTGCTCGCCTTGCTGCCACTTGGTCGGAAACTCCTCTTGCGAGACCTGCTCGTCGCCCTCGGTCAGTGCTTCTCGAGTGAGCGTCAGCAGGTTCGGCCGCGTCGACTTCTCCTTGCGCCACCAGCCCTCGAAGGTGCGCTGCGAGACGACATCTGCGGGAATGCGCGCATCGAAGAAGTCATAGATCGTGTCTTCGTCGACCAGCAGGTCACGGCGGCGCTGGCGCTCTTCAAGGCGTTCGATCTCACGAATCAGCTGGCGGTTCTGACGCTCGAACTTCTCAGGGCTCTCCCAGTCGCCTTCGACAAGCGCGTGCCTGATGAACAGCTCGCGAGCGTGCTCGGCGTCGAATCGGGCGAACTGCACGCGTCGCCTTTCGACGATCGGCACGCCGAACAGCGTCACTCGCTCATAGGCGACGACGGCGCCCTGCTTCTTCTCCCAGTGCGGCTCGCCGATGGTCGACTTCGCAAGATCTCCTGCGAGCTCCTCTGCCCACTCGGGCTGCACTTCGGCGACCTGTCGCGCGAACAACTGCGAGGTCTCGACGAGCTCAGCGGCCATGACAGCCTCGGGTGCCTTCTTCGCAAGGCCGGAGGAGGGATGGATGCGGAAGCGCGATCCGCGAGCGCCTCGGTATTCGCGGGTCTGGGGTCGCTGGCCCTTCTTCTGCGGCTTCTGAGTCTTCTGTGTCGCGTCGACGATGCCGAGATGACCGAGAAGACCTGCGAGCAGTGCCTTGTGAATGGCGTCGGCATCGGTCGACATGCTGGCCGGGTCGCTGCCGAGTGCGCTGTCGCGGCCCACGCCGACTGCGCGCGAGAGCTGCCTGACGACGTCGTGCCACTCGCGGATGCGCAGGAAGTTCAGAAACTCAGACTTCACTTCGCGTCGGAAGGCGCTGTTCGAGAGCTCCTTCTGGCGACGGCCGAGGTGTCGCCAGAGATTCAGCAGCGAGATGAAGTCGCTCGTGGGGTCGGCGAAGCGGGCATGCAGCTCGTCTGCCCGCTGGCGCTTCTCGAGCGGCCGCTCTCGCACATCCTGGATGCTGAGTGCTGCGACGATCGCGATGGTCTCGTGTGCGACGCCGCGCTCGCGGCCGGCGAGCACCATGCGGGCGAAGCGCGGGTCGACGGGCAGCCGCGAGAGTTCGCGACCCGACTTCGTGACCTTGCCGGCCGGTGTGATCGCAGAGAGCTCGCGCAGCAGGTCGCGGCCGTCTTTGAGGCCGCGTGAGTCTGGCGGAGTGAGAAACGGAAAGCGCTCAAGCTCGCCGATGCCGAGGGTCGCAGCCTGCAGGATGACGCTTGCGAGGTTCGTGCGCAGGATCTCGGGGTCGGTGTACTCGGGGCGGCGCTCGTAGTCCTCCTCTGAATAGAGGCGAATGGCGATGCCCTCGGCGACGCGGCCTGCGCGTCCGGAGCGCTGGTTGGCGCTGGCCTGGCTGATCGCCTCGATCGGCAGCCGCTGCACCTTCGAGCGCACCGAGTAGCGCGAGATGCGGGCGGTGCCGGTGTCGATGACGTGACGGATGCCCGGCACAGTCAGCGACGTCTCTGCGACGTTGGTCGCCAGCACGATGCGACGTCTGAGGCCTGCCATCTTCGACGGCTCGAACACGCGGTGCTGATCGGCTGCCGAGAGGCGACCGTAGAGCGGCAGGATCTCGACGCCTTGCCCCAGCTTGCCGCGCAGCGCATCCTGTGTGTCTCTGATGTCTGCCTCGCCCGAGAAGAACACGAGGATGTCGCCGCCGCTCTCGGCGCTGATCTCGCGAATCGCGCGCTGGATGCCGCCGACCTGGTCTCCGTCGTCGTCAGATTCGTCGTCTTCGTCGATCAGCGGCCGGTAGCGCACGTCGACGTCGTAGGCGCGGCCCGAGACCTCGATGATCGGTGCGTCGTCGAAGTGCTTCGAGAACGACTCGGGGTCGATCGTGGCAGAGGTGATGACGACCGTGAGGTCGGGGCGGCGGGGGAGCAACCGTTTGAGGTAGCCGATCAGGAAGTCGATTGTGAGGCTGCGCTCGTGTGCCTCGTCGATCACGATCGCGTCGTACTGCTTCAGGTCGCGGTCGCGGTGGATCTCGGCCAGCAGTACGCCGTCGGTCATGACCTTGAGCTTGGTCTCCTTCGAGACCTGGTCGGTGAAGCGCACCTTGTAGCCGACGGTGCCGCCGACCTCTTCGCCCAGCTCGTCGGCGATGCGCTCGGCGATCGTGCGCGCTGCGATGCGGCGGGGCTGGGTGTGCCCGATGCTCGTCTTGCCCATCTCGAGCAGCATCTTCGGCAGCTGTGTGGTCTTGCCCGATCCGGTTTCGCCCGCGACGATGACGACCTGGTGTGAGGCCAGTGCGGCGAGGATGTCGTCGCGGCGGCCGGCAACCGGAAGCTCGGGCGGGTAGTGGATGTGCATCGCCTATACAATCTACTGGTGGACTGCAGATGCAGTCGCGGACGAGGGAGCTGTACCCGCACCAGACGACGGCCATTGAGGAATCACTCATGGACTGGATCGTGCTGATCGCAAGCGGACTGCTCGAGGCGGTGTGGGCCATCGCCCTCGGTGCCTCCAAAGGCTTCAAGCGCTGGAAGCCCGTTGTCGTGTTCCTTGCCGCACTCGTGCTGAGCATGGCAGGGCTGGCGTATGCGATGGTGACGATTCCGGTCGGCACCGCGTATGCCGTCTGGGTAGCCATCGGCGTCGTCGCGACGGTTGCTGTCGCTGCAGTGCGCGGCGAAGAGCGCATCACGATCGTGCGGGGCCTGCTGCTTGTGCTGCTCATCGCAGCGGTCGTCGGGCTGAAGGCGGTGTCGTGATGCGTGCCTGGATCATCCTGGTCGGCAGTGCGGTCTTCGAGACCGTCTGGGCGATTGCGCTGTCGGAGTCGAACGGATTCTCGGAGCCGGTTCCGACAGTCGTCTTCGTCGTCGCGGCGGTCATCAGCATGACCGGGCTCGGCATCGCAGCACAGCACATTCCGATCGGCACTGCCTACGGGGTGTGGACGGGCATCGGCGCGGTCGGCACGGTCGTCTACTCGGCGGTCACGGGGCAGGAGCAGCTGTCGTGGTTCGGCTGGCTCTGCCTGGTCGTCATCGTAGGGGCGGTCGTCGGGCTCAAGCTGACGACGCCGGGCAAGGCAGAAGGGGCACCCGTGTCAGACGAAGCCGGTACGCTTTGACGCTGTGATGGAGACAGGTCGAGACGAGGAGCAGCACTACGGCTCCTATGCCGCCGACCAGCTTCCGCCGACGTATCCCGAGCGTGCTGCGTGGGGCACGACGCAGACGCTGCGAGCCTGGCAGCAGGAGGCGCTCGACAAGTACTTCGCGCTTGATCGACGCGACTTTCTGGCGGGTGCGACGCCGGGAGCCGGCAAGACGACCTTTGCGCTGCGGCTCGCATCCGAGCTCATGCGCCGGGGTGTGATCGACCGCATCACGGTCGTTGCGCCGACCGAGCACCTCAAGCGGCAGTGGGCCGATGCTGCGCACAGGGCGAGCATTCGGCTCGACCCTGAGTTTCGCAATGGCGACGGCGACTATCCGAGGCAGTTCCACGGTGTCGTCGTCACCTATGCGCAGGTTGCTGCCAGGCCCCCTGTGCACCGGCGCATCACCGACTCGGGCAGGTCGCTCGTCATCCTCGATGAGGTGCACCACGGCGGCGATGCCCTCAGCTGGGGCGACGGTGTGCGCGAGGCCTTCACCACAGCTACCCGCAGACTCTCGCTCACCGGAACCCCGTTCAGATCAGACGATGCGCCCATCCCGTTCGTGCACTACCAGCCCGATGCAGACGGCGCCCGCTATTCGGTGACCGACTATGACTACGGCTATGGGCGTGCGCTGAAAGACGGTGTCGTCAGGCCCGTCATCTTCCTGTCGTATGCGGGCACGATGCAGTGGCGCACCGCCCAGGGCGACGAGATGAAGGCGACGCTCGGGCATGAGGATGCGAAAGACATCACGTCGGCTGCGTGGCGCACGGCGCTCGACCCGGGTGGCGAGTGGATTCAGCAGGTGCTGCGCAGCGCCAATGTGCGGCTGACGCATGTGCGGCAGCAGGTGCCCGATGCGGGCGGGCTCGTGATCGCGACCGACCAGGCGCAGGCCAGGCAGTATGCGGCGATTCTCGAGCAGATCTCTGGCGAGAAGGCCACGGTAGTGCTCAGCGACGACGACGGTGCGTCAGATCGCATCGAGGCGTTCTCTGAGGGAACCCAGCGATGGATGGTCGCGGTGCGCATGGTGTCAGAGGGTGTCGACGTGCCGCGGCTGTCGGTGGGGGTGTATGCCACCAGCAGCGCGACGCCGCTGTTCTTCGCGCAGGTGATCGGCCGGTTCGTGCGAGCTCGCAGGCGCGGTGAGGTTGCGACGGTGTTCCTGCCGTCGGTGCCGGTGCTGCAGCAGCTTGCGGCCGAGCTTGAGAAGCAGCGCGACCACGCGCTCGACCGAGACCGCGATGACGACGGGCTGCTCGACGACGACCTGATGGCCCAAGCAGAGAAGCCCGATGCCGAAGACCGTGAGGCGGCGCCCTTCGTCTGGGAGCCCATGTCGTCGACGGCGACGTTCGAGAAGGCGATGTTCGGCGATCTCGAGTTCGGCGAGCTGGTCGAGCCGCAGTCAGAGGAGGAGCTCGACTTCATCGGGCTGCCGGGCCTGCTCGAGCCCGAAGAGGTCAGCGACCTGCTGAAGCGGCGCCACCAGCGGCAGTCGGCGAGGCTGCGCTCGCGGCCCCAGCCACCTGCAGACGACATGAAGCCGCTGTACCGCAGCATGAAAGAGGAGCGGCAGCTGCTCAACTCGCTCGTCTCGATCGTTGCGAGGCAGCGGTCGTCGACGCATGCGATCGTGCACGCAGAGGCTCGCAGGGCCTGTGGCGGGCCCGAAGTGCGACGTGCGTCGACGCAGCAGCTGCGCGATCGCGTGCAGTATCTGCGGCGTCAGGTTAGGTGAAGCAACCCTCGCCAAGGCGAGCCTCTCCTTGCTGGACGAGCGCGAAAGTGCCGGTCAGACTGTGGTGAAGGCGCAGATGCGCCGCCAGGATTGGAGACCGGGATGTCGATCACAGAACTGCCCAGAGTCAGCAGCTGTTCGGTTGCCTCATGCGGCTACAACCACGACGGATGCCGTGCGCCGGCGATCAACATCGACGAGAACGACAGCTGCACGACGTTCATGGCGCTTGACGAAGACGGCGGGCTGCCGCGAGTCGTCGCTGCCGTCGGTGCGTGCCAGCGCACGGACTGCGCATTCAACGGTGCCGGAATCTGCGGTGCCGCGTCGGTGCGCATCTCAGGCGGTCGCACGACTGCCCACTGCGAGACGTACCGGGCTGCGTAAGCCCAGCTGCTCAGCGGTTCAGACTGCTCAGTCGCGAGTTGCCGAGACCAGGATCAGGTCGTCGGGCTGAATCTCGATGCCGGCTGCCGTCGAGAGCGCGTCGAGGTCGTCGTAGTTCGATGCCGGGTGCCACGAGAGGCTGCCCTGGAAGCCGTCGTCAGTCGTGAAGGTCGTCTGGGTTCCGCCGTCGGAGACCTGGAGGCCGTTGGAGCGAGCGGCTTCGACGATCGTCTCGGCGTCGACTCCGCGGAGCACTGCGAGCGATGCCAGGTTGCCGACGACTGCGTCGCTGCCGTCCTGCGAGATCGACAGGCGGCCGCTCACGGTGCACTCGGGTGCGAACATGGCTGGGATGAACTCGGGCACGAAGGTGTTCGAGACCTCGTCGAGGGTCGTGTCGACGCCTGAGACACCCAGGAGCGGCTCGACGAATGCGGGGTCGCACTGCCCCTCGGGCAGGGTGGTGTCTGGAGCCTCGCTCGACTCGACCGGTGAGGGATTCGGGGCCGTGACGTCGGGCTGATCGTCACCCGCGCATCCGACTGCCGTGAACGAGAGGGCTGCGGCTGCGGCAAGGGACGCGAGGATGCGGGTTCTGATCGGTTTCTGCACGCGACAATCCTATGGGCCGAGACTTGTCGGTAGGCTCGGAGACGTGCAGAACCATGAAGTTCGCGCCCACAAGAGCGCCGAGAACCTAGCCCGTGAAGACCAGCTCGCATGGAAGATCGCCCAGGTGGCCATCGATCCTGTCGAGGTAGACGCCGACGTCGTCGAGATGATCGGCAACCGCATCATCGACAACGCGTCGGTCGCCATCGCCTCGCTCGAGCGTGCGCCGATTGTCGCAGCTCGCGACCAGGCACTGACGCATGTCGCCCCCTCTGGCGGTGCTGGCGCATCCGTCTTCGGTGTCGACACGCTTGCGAGCCCTGAGTGGGCTGCATGGGCGAACGGCGTCGCGGTGCGAGAGCTCGACTTCCACGACACGTTCCTTGCGGCTGACTACTCGCACCCCGGCGACAACATTCCGCCGATCCTCGCGGTTGCGCAGCACACGGGCCAAGACGGCTGTGCGCTCGTTCGCGGCCTCGCCACCGGCTACGAGATCCAGGTCGACCTCGTGCGTACGATCTGCCTGCACGAGCACAAGATCGACCACGTCGCGCACCTCGGCCCGTCGGCTGCTGCCGGCATCGGCACCATGCTCGGACTCGATGCAGAGACCGTGTTTCAGGCAGTCGGCCAGGCCCTGCACACCACGACGGCCACGAGGCAGTCGCGCAAGGGCGAGATCTCGACCTGGAAGGCGCACGCGCCTGCGTTTGCCGGCAAGCTTGCGGTCGAAGCTGTTGACCGCTCGATGCGCGGCCAGACGAGCCCAGTGCCGATCTACGAGGGCGAAGACGGCTTCATCGCGTGGCTGCTCGGCGGCTGGGAGGCGCGCTACTCGGTCCCGCTGCCTGCTGCAGGCGAGTCGAAGCGTGGCATTCTCGACACCTATACGAAGGAGCACTCCGCTGAGTATCAGGCGCAAGCCTGGATCGACCTGGCACGTGCGCTCGGTGCTGAGCGCCCCGATGTTCGAGACCCCGAGAAGGTCGCCTCGATCGTGCTCGAGACCAGCCACCACACGCACTATGTCATCGGATCGGGCGCCAACGACCCTCAGAAGTACGACCCGACTGCGAGTCGCGAGACGCTCGACCACTCGATCCCGTACATCGTCGCCGTTGCGCTGCAGGATGGCGGATGGCACCACGTCGACTCATACGCTCCCGAGCGGGCTGGCAGGGCAGACACCGTGGCGCTCTGGAACATGATCACGACGGTCGAAGACCCGATCTGGACTGAGCGCTACCACGATCCAGACCCCGACAAGAAGGCGTTCGGCGGCAAGATGGTCGTCACGATGGCTGACGGCGAGCGCATCGAGCGCGAGATCTTCGTGGCGGATGCGCACCCGGCCGGAGCGCGTCCGTTCGCTCGCGAGCAGTACGTGAACAAGCTGCGCACACTCGCGGCGGGCATCGTCGACGATGCCGAGCTCGACAGGTTCCTCGGGCTGGTCGACCGACTGCCGGAGCTCTCGGCCGACGAGGTGCGTCAGCTGAATGTGCAGGCGCCTGCAGGGTCGCTCACGCTCGACTCGACGCAGGGACTCTTCTAGTGCTGTCGTCGCAGGTCGATGCTCGCGCCAAGCGCCAGGCGTTTCGTGCGGGGCTCGAGTCGGGCAGGCTACAGCGGTTTCCGGGGGCGTTCACGCCGCTGACGGCGCCGCTGATTCAAGAGCTCGGCTTTGAGGGTGCCTACATCTCGGGGGCCGTCATGGCTGCCGAGCTGGGGCTGCCCGACATCGGCCTGACGACGCTCACCGAAGTCGTGCAGCGAGGCCACCAGATCTCGCGCATGACCGATCTGCCGACGCTCATCGATGCCGACACAGGCTTTGGCGAGCCCATGAACGTTGCCCGCACGGTGCACGAGCTCGAAGATGCGGGTGTTGCCGGGCTGCACATCGAAGACCAGGTCAACCCCAAGCGGTGCGGCCACCTCGATGGCAAGGAGGTCGTCTCGGCAGATGTCGCTGCGCAGCGCATTGCGGCGGCAGTGAAGGCCAGGCGCGATCCGGGTCTCGTCATCATGGCGCGGACGGATGTGCGCGGCACTGTGCCGGGCGAGCAGGGGCTGTCGCTTGCGGTCGATCGGGCGAAGGCCCTCGAGGCTGTCGGGGCAGATGCGATCTTTCCTGAGGCGATGCAGTCGCTGGCCGAGTTCGAGGCGATCAGAGCAGCGGTCAAGGTGCCGATCCTTGCGAACATGACCGAGTTCGGCAAGAGCAGGCTGTTCACCCACGAAGAGCTCGAGGGTGTCGGTGTCAACCTCGTCATCCACCCCGTCTCGCTGCTGCGCATTGCGATGGGTGCGATCGAGCGCGGCCTAGTCGACCTGCGCGACTCGGGCACGCTCGACGGCCAGCTGGATGGCATGCAGACGCGTGCACGGCTCTACGAGCTCAACGACTATGCGAGCTACAGCGCGTTCGACCAGACGCTGTTCGACTTCGAGGTGCCGGGCACGCATGAGTGAGATGCGCGCCCTCGCAGAGGCAGCGCGCGATGAGATGGTCGCAGACCTCACTCGCTATATCGAGGTCGAGACGCCGTCTGACGACAAGCAGGCGCTTGCGGCCGGGCTCGCCTGGGTTCGCTCGTACATCGCGGGGGCATTGGGTGTTCCGGCTGCTGAGCGCATCGTCGATGGCGGTGAGCGTGGCGGCATCGCCATCGTCGACTACGACGGAACTTCCGGCTCGACGGGCAGTGTCGTCATCCTGTGCCACTACGACACCGTGTGGTCGCTCGGCACGCTCGCCGACTGGCCTGTGGCTGTCGATGGCGACCGACTGACCGGTCCTGGGGCATTCGACATGAAAGCCGGCCTCGTGCAGGCCGTCTGGGCGATTCGGTTCGCACGCGAGCGCGCTCTGCCGCTGCCGCGCATCCGCTTTGTGCTGAACGGAGACGAAGAGATCGGCTCGCCCGCGTCGCGTCCGGTGATCGAAGCGGCTGCTGCCGGCTTCGATGCTGCGCTCGTGTTCGAGGCGAGTGCCGAAGGTCGCATCAAGACGGAGCGCAAGGGTGTGGGCATCTTCGACATCGTCGTGCACGGTGTCGAGGGGCATGCGGGGCTAGACCCCGACAAGGGTGTCAGTGCGATCGACGAGATGGCCAGGCTGATTCTGCAGGTGCACGGGGCGGCAGATCTTGCTGCCGGCACGACGCTCAACGTCGGCACGGTTGCGGGCGGCACACGGCAGAACGTCAAGGCCGCCCGTGCTGACGCGCGTGTGGATGTGCGGGTGGCGAGCCAGGCAGAGATGGATCGCGTCGATGCGCTGTTTGCGGGTCTCGCCGCGCATGACTCGCAGGCGCGGGTCGAGGTGTCGGGGGAGTGGAATCGCCCTGTCATGCAGCGCTCGGAAGCGACTGCGCGGCTCTTTGCGCTTGCGCAGCAGGCGGCGGCACAGATCGGCATCGAGGTCGACGAGATCTCGGTTGGCGGGGCAAGCGATGGCAATTTTGTGGCGGCGATGGGCATTCCGGTGCTCGACGGACTCGGTGCTGTCGGCGACGGAGCCCACGCTCGGCACGAGTGGGTCAGCATCGATGGAATAGTCGAGCGGTCGGCCCTTGTTGCCCACCTCATGGAGAAACTCGCATGAGCCGTCTGTTCACGCCGATTCGCATCGGCAGTGTCGAAATCCGCAACCGAGTCTGGGTGGCGCCGATGTGCCAGTACTCCTGTGAAGAGCAGGATGGCGTGCCGGGCGACTGGCACCGCGAGCACCTGACGTCGTTTGCACGCGGAGGTGCGGGTCTCGTGATCACCGAGGCTGCGGCGGTCTCGCCTGAGGGGCGAATCTCGCCGCAGGATGCTGGCATCTGGAACGATGCGCAGGCTGACGCATGGGCGCCCATCACTGAGCGCATTCGAGTGCACGGTGCGGTGCCGGGCATCCAGCTGGCACACGCGGGTCGCAAGGCGAGCAACTACCGGCCCTGGGCGCCAGAGCGCGGCACGGTGCCGGTCTCGGAAGGCGGCTGGCAGATGCTCGGCCCCACCGATGAGGCGTTTGAGGGCTTTGATGCGCCTCGTGCCATGACGGGCTCAGAGGTCGAGCAGGTTGTCGCAGACTTTGCAGCTGCTGCTTCGAGGGCTGTTGCAGCCGGCTTTGCGGTGCTCGAGCTGCATGCGGCTCACGGCTACCTGCTGCACCAGTTTCTGTCGCCGCTGTCGAATACGCGCAGCGACCAGTGGGGTGAGCGCACACTGCTGCTGCAGCGTGTGACCGAAGCTGTTCGTGCAGCTGCCCCGGAGGCCGGCCTCATGGTGCGCTTCTCAGCAAGCGACTGGATCGACGGCGGAGTCACGCCCGAGATGACTGCTGAGTTCGCACGGGTCGCCTCAGCTGCAGGTGCTGACTTCTTCGACATCTCGTCGGGTGGTCTCGATGCTCGGCAGAAGATTGCGACGGGCCCCGGCTATCAGCTGCCCTTCGCACGTGCTGTGCGGGAGCAGGCGGATGTGCCGGTTGCCGCAGTCGGTCTGATCACCGACCCAGCGCAGGCAGAGCAGGTGCTCGCTCATGGCGATGCAGATGCTGTGCTGATCGGACGAGAGCTGCTGCGCAACCCGCACTGGCCGCTGTTTGCAGAAGCTGAGCTCGATGGTGCTCCTGACGGCTCAGTGGGTTCAGGCTCAGTCTGGCCTGCTCAGTACACTCGCGGGCGTCGCGTCAGCTGAGCGGCGGCTGTCGGCGACGGCATCGGCGGCAGCGGTCTGCAGCCACTGCTGGCGCTGTTCGGCAGTCGACGTGCGGACGGGACCGAATCTGCGCATCCGCACAGGCTTGATGCCGCAGAGCTCGAGTGTGCCTGCGCGAAGCTGAGTCAGGCGGGTGTCGGGCAGCAGCGGGGCGAGCCACGGGGGAGTGTCTGAGGTTGCGATGATGCGACCTGTTCGCCCCTTCAAGAGGCCCTCTGGCAGCTGCCCCTTGTAGCGGTAGTCCTCCTGCGGCAGCAGGGCGCGGTCGAGAAAGCCCTTGAGCAGCGCTGGCACTGAACGCCACCACACCGGTGTTGCGATGACGATGTGGTCGGCGTCGCGAATGGCCTGGCGGGCGTCTGCGAGGTCAGGCTCGATCTGCATGCGCTTGGTGTAGCCGTAGCGCATGTGCACGTCGAATTCGAGGTCACGAAGTGCGAGCAGCCGTGCATCGTCGTGGGCGGATGCGTATGCGGCGGCGAGTGCGGAGATGAGGGAGTCGGGGTTCGGGTGAGCGTCGATGACGAGGGCAGACATCGGGGGTCCAATCAGTTGTGGAGTGATCTTGCGGTGGCGGTTATCTTGGCAGTGTCAACTATCTTGACAGTGCCAAGCATGACGTAGGGTGTGACACGTGTCAAGATCCAATTCCGGCTACCATCACGGCAACCTCGCCGAGTCGCTCGAGCGTGCGGCAATGGAACTGCTCGAGACGCATTCGGCAGCGGATCTGAGCCTGCGTGAGGTGGCTAGGACGGCGGGCGTCAGCCACAATGCGCCGTACCATCACTTCTCGGGCAAGAACGATCTGCTCAAGACGCTTGCGGAGCGCAGCATGGCTGAGCTCGTCGCGTCGCAGCGTCGCTCGCTCGAAGGCGTCGACCCGAATGAGCACCTGCGGTCGATGCTTGCCGACTATGTGCGCTTTGCTGTCGCCAGGCCGCATCTGTTTGCGGCGATCTATGATCCGACGATCTGTGTTCCGGGTCAGCCGACACCGGCGATGGCTGTGCTCATTGCCGAGGAGGAGCAGCTGCTCTCAGACACGGCGCGCGATGCTCGGCCCGAGTTGCCCGACACTCGGGCGTTCGCTGCTGCAGCGTGGGGTCTCGCCCACGGACTTGCCCAGCTGGCGCAGGTGGGTCATCTGCCGCAGCAGGCAGTGGATGCGGCGATCGACGCGTTTGTCGTCAGATGATTGCGATGAGAATCAAAGCGCCGATGACCACCTGGACCACAGCGCGAACCCGCACTGCGACCCGGGAGGCTTCGGCGTCATCCGTCTTCTGCGCGACGCCAGTCGTGATCATGAACAGTGCGATCAGCAGTGCGATGAGCACGATGCCGGCGATGAACCTCGGCAGCCACCAGGGGAGCAGCAGCGCCAGGCCGGCGAGCATGGCGATGATCGCGACTGCGAGCACGATCGAGCGTGCAGCCTTCGGCATGACGCGCTTCACGGCTGACACAGCCGCCTCTCGCTGAGCGGGAAGGAACAGCGACGAGCCGACGAAGAGAAAGTACAGCGCAAGCAGCGCACGAAGAGCCCACTGGGCGATGACGAAGATTTCCATTGCGTGTTCAATTCTGCCCTACGTAAGCTCGGGGGCATGCGCAGCAGCATTCACATCACCCAGGCCGTCGAGATCGAAGCCGATGTCACAGCAGTGTGGGAGGCGTTTCAGAACACGCCCCATGACTGGTGGGGGCATCCGTACTCCCTGCTCGACGGCGAAGGCACGCTCGAGTTTCCGACCGAGGCTGGCGCCGCTGTTGTCGAGCGACTCGGCGAAGCGACGGCGCTGTGGGGTGTCGTCTCGCAGTGCACGCCCGGCAGCGTATACGGCTGGATCGGCCAGATGGGCATGGGTGCGGCATCGCACGGCGAGGTCGTGTACTCGTTCGAAGCCAGCGAGACCGGCACGCTCGTCACCGTGCAGCACGACTTCACGCTGGCATGGGGCGACGCGGTCGCGATGCGCGAGTCATACGACTTCGGCTGGGCAGACCTGAACGAACGGCTGAAGCGCTATGTCGAGTCGGGCGAGCGCTACGGATTCGATGACCGCAACGAGTCGCCGGCGTTCAAGTTCACGCCGTCAGCGGCAGGCTAGCGGCCACCACGAGAGCGACCAACACGATCTGCCCGATCAGCCTGGGCAGGTGTGGCACGGCGAGCGTGCCGAACTTCTCGGGCCGCGTCGCAGCGTAGGCGTTCGCCGGAAACACTGCGATCAACAGCAGCACGAGACCGATGCCAGCTGCGATACGCACCCAGTCCCACGGCATGAGCAGCCCGATGCCGCCGGCGATCTCGGCGAGCCCCGAGATGACGACGAGTCCATGTGGATGCAGCGGCGGCTTCATGCGCAGCCTGGGCGGAATCATCGCCTGCATCGTGCGGCGACCCTTCGGCAGGAAGTGCAGGATTCCCATGCCGATGAAGGCTGCGGCCAGTGCCACACGAAGGGCGAGCTGGGCGATCTCGAGTGCTGACATTGCGGCGAGGCCCCACTCTTTCGGTGTCACAATTCGAAACCCGCGCGGTGACGGGGTTTAGCATGGAGTCTGGCACATCGTCGTGCGCTTGCCCCACCCGCTGAAATTCAAGAGGAGACCGCACGTGTCGAACCCCGCAAAGCCCGTTGTGCTGATCGCCGAGAAGCTGTCTGACGCCACCGTCGACGCGCTCGGTCCCGACTTCGAGGTGCGTCACGTCGACGGCACTGACCGCGAGGCCCTGTTTGCCGCGCTTGCCGATGCGAGTGCGATTCTCGTGCGCAGTGCGACCCATGTCGATGCAGAGGCGATCTCGCACGCACCGAACCTGAAGGTCATCGCTCGTGCAGGCGTCGGCCTCGACAACGTCGAGATTCCGGCAGCGACTGCGGCGGGCGTCATGGTCGTGAATGCTCCGACCTCGAACATCATCTCGGCAGCCGAGCTTGCGATCACGCACCTGCTCTCGCTCGCACGCCACCTGCCGGCGGCCAACCAGTCGCTCAAGGCAGGGGAGTGGAAGCGCAGCCAGTACACCGGTGTCGAGCTCTACGAGAAGACGGTCGGCATCGTCGGCCTCGGTCGCATCGGCGTGCTCGTCGCTGAGCGACTCGCCCCCTTCGGCGTCAAGCTGATCGCCTACGACCCCTATGTCAGCCCCGCGCGCGCTGCCCAGCTGGGTGTCGAGCTGCGCGAGCTCAACGACCTCATGGCAGAGGCAGACTTCGTCACAATCCACATTCCTCGCACGCCCGAGACCACGGGTCTCATCGGCGAGGAGCAGTTCGCTGCAGCGAAGCCGAACCTGCGCATCGTCAACGCGTCGCGTGGTGGCATCATCGACGAGGCCGCTCTCGCAGCGGCTGTCTCGAGTGGCCAGATCGCAGGCGCCGGCCTCGACGTGTTCGTGCAGGAGCCCCCGGCAGACACCTCGCTGACCGGCATCGACGGCATTCAGGTGACGCCGCACCTGGGGGCTTCGACAGCTGAGGCCCAGGAGAAGGCGGGCGTCGCGGTCGCCAAGTCGGTGCGCCTCGCACTCGCGGGCGACCTTGTTCCGGATGCGGTGAACGTCGCAGGCGGCATCATCGACGAGTACGTGCGCCCGGGCATCCCTCTCGCTGAGAAGCTGGGGCAGTTCCTCTCGGGTCTCGTCGACGGCCCAGTCGAGGCGATCGACGTCGAGGTGCACGGCGAGCTCGCCGACTACGACGTCAAGGTGCTTCGCCTTGCAGTGCTGAAGGGGTACTTTGCTCGCATCGTGAGTGAGCAGGTCACGTTCGTCAACGCTCCAGTTATCGCGGAGGGCCGTGGCATCACGAGCGAACTGCGCACCGATTCGGTCTCAGAAGAGTTCCGCAATGAGGTCACGGTCATCGCCGCGGCCAGCGACGGCAAGCGCTTCTCGGTGTCGGGCACGCTCACGGGCCCCAAGCAGGTGCAGAAGCTCACTGCAATCGGCGGTCAGTCGATCGAGCTGCCGCTTGAGCGCCACCACGTCGTGCTCGAGTACGAGGACCGCCCTGGCATCGTCGCCCTCTACGGCATCGAGCTGGGTGAAGCAGGCGTCAACATCGGCCAGATGCAGATCGGCCGCACGCAAGCAGGTGGCAGTGCGACGTCGGTGCTGACGGTTGACGCAGCGGTTCCGGATGCGGTGCTCGCCTCGATCGGCGACAAGATCGGTGATGCGCGCATCCGCCAGATCGAGATCGTCGAACTCTAGCCTTCGGCTGACTGGCTGCGAAGGCGGTCGACGAGGCGCAGGATCGATTCGAGATCGCCTGCCTCGTCGCTGCTTTCGATGCCGACCCCGGCTCGCTGGTAGAACGAGTCGCTGAGTCTCACGACGAGCAGTGCGATCGAGCGATCGCCGAGCAGTTCGGTGAAGAGGGTGAGGATTCGGTCGTCGGCGTCGCTCAGAGCACTTCGTGCGACTTCGTAGTCATCGAGCAGTGCGAGGCCGCCCAGTGCGACGAACGTGCGGTCAATGGGCTCGGCAAGCGTGATCGACTCTTCGAGGTACTGTCTCGCGGGGTCTTCGGATGCGCGCAGACGCTGCGTCTCGACGTGCGAGAACTCTTCGATGCGCTCTGCGAGGCCGCGGGCGAGGGCCTGCTTCGAGTCGAAGTGATAGAGCAGGCCCCCCTTTGAGACGCCGGCTGCCTTCGCCACTGCCGAGAGGGTCGCTGACCTCTCGCCCTGATCGATGATCAGCGTCTCGAACGAGTCGAGGATCTGGTCTCTTGTGCTCATGCGACTATGCTACTGTACCGTCTGGACGGTATGCAATTCATGCACAGAAGGAGGCAACCATGCTGGCAAGCGTTCGACAGGGGGCTCCTGCTCGCAAGTGGTTTGCCCTTGCTGTGCTCATGCTTCCGGTGCTGCTGGTCTCGATCGACAACACGGCACTGAATTTTGCGATCCCCGACATCGCCAAGGAGCTGCAGCCTTCAGCGGCACAGCAGCTCTGGATCATCGACGCCTACCCGCTTGTGCTCGCGGGGCTGCTTGTCGCTGCAGGTTCGCTCGGTGACCGCATCGGCCGTCGCAAGCTGTTGCTGATCGGTGCAACCGGGTTCGCTGTCGTCTCGGTCATCGCCGCATTCTCGCCCACCGCTGAAGTGCTGATCGCCATGCGTGCGCTGCTCGGCCTCTTCGGTGCGACGCTCATGCCGTCGACGCTGTCGCTGCTGCGCACGATCTTCGAAGACCGCTCGCAGCGCAGACTCGCGATTGCTGTCTGGGCGACCGGATTCTCGGTCGGCTCTGCCATCGGCCCGGTTGTCGGCGGGCTGCTGCTCACGCACTTCCACTGGGGCTCGATCTTTCTGATTGCGGTGCCCATCCTGATTCCGCTGGTGGTGCTGGCGCCGTTCCTGATCGACGAGTCGCGCGACCCGAACACGGGGCCGATCGACCTCATCGGTGTCGCATCGTCGATGATCGCGCTCGGCGGGCTTGCGAGTGGCATCAAGCGCCTCGCGACGCACGGCTTCGAGCCGTTTGCGATCATCATGCTCGTCGTCGCGGTCGCTGCCGGCTGGCTGTTCGTGCGCCGGATGCGCCGGTCGTCGAACCCCATGCTCGACATCGGCCTGCTGCGAAACCCCGAGTTCTCGGGTGCGCTCTCGATCAATCTGCTGAGCGTCGTCGCGCTCACGGGCTTCCTCTACTGGGTCACGCAGCACCTGCAGCTTGTCACGGGCCTCACGGTCTTCGAGTCGGCGATCGTGCTGGTGCCCGGTGTTCTGGCGATTGTGTTCTCGGGCCTGCTCGTGGTGCAGGTCGTCAAGCACTGGAGTCCGGGCTGGGTCGTGGCCGGTGGCCTCACCATCTCGACGTCGGCGTATGTGCTGATGTTCTTTGCGGGCAACGACCCTGAGGTGTGGACGATCGCGCTGCTGTTCGGCCTGCTCGGCATCGGCATCGGAGCAGCTGAGACCCTCTCGAACGACCTGGTCATCTCGTCGGTGCCGCCTGCGAAGGCGGGTGCCGCATCCGCTGTCTCTGAGACTGCCTACGAGTTCGGTGCGGTGCTCGGCACGACGCTGCTCGGGGGCCTGCTCACTGCGGCGTATCGCGGTTCGCTGCAGGTGCCTGCAGGCGTCGACAAAGCGCACGCGGATGCGGCGATGGAGACGCTCGGAGGCGCGGTGCAGTCAGCACGCGATCTCGGAGGAGCTGCAGGTGATGCACTGCTCACTGCTGCTCAGCACGCGTTCGATCAGGGTGCGACTGTGATGAGCGCAGCGGGTGCTGTGCTCATGGTCACGGCCGTGCTCGTTGCGGTGTTCACCCTTCGCAATGCGAAGGCCTAGTCAGAGGATCTGCCTGACATTCGCCTTTGCGAGGTCGATGAGGTCGGTGCCCTTGCCGCTGAGCACAGTGCGGATCGCATAGAGCGAGAAGCCCTTCACCTGCTCTGCGGTGATGGCAGGCGGCATCGAGAGCTCCTGGCGTTCGGTGACGACGTCGAGCAGAGCGGGGCCGTCGTGGGCGAGGAACTCGTCGACAGCGGCTGGCAGGTCGCTGCTTGCGGTCACGTGCCTGCCCCAGATGCCCATCGCTTCGGCGATCTTTGCGAAGTCGGGGTTGTCGAGCTCGGTTGCGAATGTCACGAAGCCGGCTGCCTTCATCTCGAGCTCGATGAAGTTGAGCGACGAGTTGTTGTAGACGACGACCTTGACGGGCAGCTTCTCCTGCTTGAGGGTGAGCAGCTCGCCCATCAGCATCGAGAGTCCGCCGTCTCCGGAGAGTGAGATCACCTGACGCTCGGGGAACGCCGCCTGCGTGCCGATGCCCATTGGCAGACCGTTGGCCATCGAGCCGTGGGTGAACGAGCCGATGATGCGGCGGTCGCGCGTCGCATTGATGTATCGCGCCGCGTAGACGACGGGCGAGCCGACGTCGGGAATGAACACAGCGTCTTCGTCGGCGCGCTCGTCGATGAGACGGGTCAGGTACTGCGGATGGATGGGCTCCTTGGGCTTCGAAGGTGTCGCCAGGTCGTCGAGGCGCTTGCGGGTCTTGACGTAGTTGTCGACCATGGACTTCAGGTGCTTCGACGACTTCGCCAGTGTCAGCAGGCTCGTGAGTTCGACCAGCGTCTCTTTGGCAGTGCCGACGAGCGGGTGGTCGATCTTGAGGCGCTTGCCGATCTGAGAGCCGCGGCGGTCGATCTGGATGATCGTGGCGTCCTCCGGGTAGAACTGCCGGTAGGGCAGGTCGGTGCCGACCATCAGCAGGGTGTCGGCGTCGCGGAGTGCGTGATAGCCGGATGCGAACCCGAGCAGGCCGGTCATGCCGACGTCGTAGGGGTTGTCGTATTCGACGTGTTCTTTGCCGCGCATGGAGTGCACGATCGGAGCCTGCAGCACCTCGGCGACGGCGAGCAGCTCGTCGTGTGCACCGGCTGCGCCAGCGCCTGCGAGAATCGTGATGCGCTTCGACTTGTTGAGCGCATCCGCGGCGCTCCTGAGCTCGTCGACGGACGGAAGGATGCGCGGGCTCGTAGCGCGAATTGGCTCGATCGGTGCGTTCTTCATCTCGGCGAGGAACGTGTCGGCGCTGACGACGAGCACTGCGACGCCGCGCTCTTCGACGGCTGCGCGCATTGCGATCGTGAGCATGCGCGGCATCTGGCTGATGTCAGAGACGTGCTCGACGAAGACGCTGCATTCGCGGAAGAGATCCTGGGGGTGGGTCTCCTGGAAGTAGCCGGTGCCGATCTCGTCGCTCGGGATGTGTGCTGCGATTGCCAGCACGGGCACACGGGAGCGCTGTGCGTCGTACAGGCCATTGATGAGGTGCAGGTTGCCGGGGCCGCAGCTGCCAGCGCAGACAGCGAGTTCACCGGTCATCTCGGCTTCTGCTGCCGCTGCGAAAGCGGCTGACTCCTCGTGACGAACGTGCATCCAGTCGATGTCGGATGTGCGGAGGGCGTCTGTGAACCCGTTGAGTGAGTCGCCAGTGATTCCGTACACGCGCTGTACGCCGCTGGCTTCGAGGGTGGAGACCATGTGTTCTGCAACGGTGGGCATAGTTCCTCACTAGAGTTGGTACCAGGATTAGGAGGCGCCTTGTCAGAGAACGAACTCAACATCGCTGTTATCGGTGGCGACGGGATCGGACCCGAAGTCACCGCAGAGTCATTGAAGGTTCTGCGAGCAGCGCTACCTGCTGTCAACCTTACGGCCCGTGAGTTCAATTTGGGGGCTTCGCATTATCTCGAGACTGGCGAGATCCTCAGTGACGAGACGATAGCTGAGCTCTCTGGCTTTGATGCGATCGTGCTCGGAGCCGTCGGCGGAGACCCGGCTGACAAGCGCCTCGCTGGCGGACTCGTCGAGCGCGGCCTGCTTCTGAAGCTTCGCTTTGCGTTCGACCATGCGGTCAATCTGCGTCCGACGAAGCTGCACCCGGCTGTCGGCAGCCCGTTGTCGGCGCCTGGCGAGATCGACTTCGTTGTCGTTCGCGAGGGCACCGAGGGGCCGTATGTCGGCAACGGCGGAGTGCTGAAGCAGGGCACGCCGAACGAGATCGCGAATGAGCTGAGTGTCAACACTGCGGTCGGTGTCGAGCGAGTTGTGCGCAAGGCGTTCGAGCTCGCTGTCGAGCGTCGCGGCAAGCTGACGCTCGTGCACAAGAAGAACGTGCTCGTGCATGCGGGTGCGCTCTGGCAGCGCATCACCGACCAGGTTGCCGAGGAGTTTCCGTCGGTTGAGGTCGACTACCTGCATGTCGATGCTGCGACGATCTTCTTCGTCACTGACCCGTCGCGCTTTGACGTGATCGTCACAGACAACCTCTTCGGTGACATCCTCACCGACCTGGCGGGTGCTGTCGGAGGCGGCATCGGCCTCGCTGCTTCGGCGAACCTCAATGTCGACGGCAGCTTTCCGAGCATGTTCGAACCTGTGCACGGCTCGGCACCCGACATCGCCGGAACCGGCAAGGCCGACCCGTCGGCTGCGATTCTGTCGGTTGCACTGCTGGCAGAGCACCTGGGCCATGCAGACGCTGCTGCGCGCATCCGTGCGGCTGTCGACACTGAGGTCACGAACCGCACAGAAGCACTTTCCACCGCTGAGATCGGCGACGCTGTCGTTGCCCTGCTCGGCCAGAACTGACAGATAGGAAGCTCCAGATGACACTGGAATTCACGACCACCCCGTCTGAGAACACGGCGACCGCCGAGCAGCTCGCTGGCATCTTCGAGAACCCGGGCTTTGGCCGATTCTTCACCGATCACATGGTCACGATCGACTGGACGAGCGATGCAGGCTGGTTCGATGCCCGTGTCGAGCCGTATGGGCCGATCGCCATCGACCCGGCGCATGCGGTGCTGCACTATGGCCAGGAGATCTTCGAGGGCCTCAAGGCATACCGTCACGCTGACGGCTCTGTGTGGCTCTTCCGCCCTGACCAGAATGCTGCTCGTCTGCAGCGCTCTGCTGCCCGCATGGCGCTGCCTGAGGTGCCGGCAGAAGCGTTCATCGAGGCATGCCGCAGGCTGGTCGAGATCGACGAGCACTGGGTGCCCTCGGGTGCTGAGCAGTCGCTCTACCTGCGTCCGTTCGAGTTCGGCAACGAGGTCTTCCTCGGTGTTCGTGCGGCTGAGTCGGCGCGATTCATGGTGATTGCGAGCCCGGTTGGCGCATACTTTGCCGATGGTGTGAAGCCGGTGCGCATCTGGCTGAGCGAGCACCACAACCGTGCTGGCAAGGGTGGCACGGGTGCTGCCAAGACTGGCGGCAACTACGCATCAAGCCTGCTGCCCACACAGGAGGCATTTGCCAACGGCTGCTCGCAGGTGCTGTTCCTGTCGTCGCTCGGCGATGGCCTCATCGAAGAGCTCGGTGGCATGAACCTCGTGCTCGTTCGCGGTGACGGCACGCTGATCACGCCCCAGTCAGACACGATTCTCGATGGCGTCACGCGCAACTCGCTGCTTGAGCTTGCCAAGAGCATGGGCTTCAAGGTCGAGCACCGACCGGTGTCGATCGACGAGTGGCGCGAGGGTGTTGCAGACGGCTCGATCACTGAGGCGTTTGCCTGTGGCACTGCAGCTGTGATCACGCCGATCAACGAGATCGTCTCTGCTGGCGGATCGTTTGGCTGGCCCGACTCTGAGCCGGGCAAGGTCACGATGCAGCTGCGCCAGGCGCTCAACGACATCCAGTGGGGTCGGGCTGAAGACCCGTTCGGCTGGATGGTGCAGGTCACCGACGCTAAGGAGTAGTCCGCATGCAGATCGCAAGGTTTGTCTCTGACAGTCAGATTCGCTACGGCATTCTCGACGGCGAAGAGCTGGCTGTTCTGACCGGTGACCCGATGTATGCCGGGTTCGACCCGACGGGGGAGCGCGTTGCAGTGGCGGATGCGCAGCTGCTGGCGCCGGTCATTCCGCGTTCGAAGGTGGTCGGCATCGGACGCAACTACCGTGACCACGCAGCTGAGCTGGGCAACGATGTGCCTGAGGAGCCGCTCGTCTTTCTGAAGCCGAACACTTCGGTCATCGGGCCGGGAGATGCGATCGTCTACCCGCCGACGACGTCGAACCTGCACTTCGAGGGCGAGATCGCGCTGGTCATGGGCAAGGTTGCGCGCAATGTCGCTGCTGCCGATGCGCTGAGTCATGTGTTCGGCATTACGGCTGCCAACGATGTGACGGCGCGTGATCTGCAGAAGTCGGATCCCCAGTGGACGCGTGGCAAGGGCTTCGACACGTTCTGCCCGCTCGGGCCTGTCATTCAGACTGAGTTCGATGCCGATGCGATTGGTGTGCGAACGCTGCTCGACGGCGAAGTCGTGCAGGATGGAACATCTGCCGATCTCGTGTTCGATTTCGGATCGCTGATCGAGTTCGTGTCGTCGTTCACGACGCTGCTGCCGGGTGATGTGATTCTCACGGGCACTCCTGCCGGTGTCGGTGCGATGCAGAAGGGCCAGACGGTGACGGTCGAAGTCGAAGGAGTGGGCACGCTCTCGAACACGGTTCAGTGAGCAGCGCCTCGCGGTGAAGACATTTCTGGGTCTGCTCGTTGCCGTTGCCGGCGCGGGCGTTGCGTTTCTGATCTCATTCGGACTCGAGGGTGTCGGCGTCTCGGTTCCGGCGCTGTCGATCTGTGTCGGTGTGGGGCTGGTGCTGAGTCTGGTCGGTGTCGGCGGCCGCAGCGGGCTGCAGTCGGGTCTCGACTTTGCGGGCAAGCACGTCATGCGAGCCGGAATTGTGCTGCTCGGGCTGTCGATCAGCTTCGTGCACATCATCAGTCTCGGACTGCCGATGATCATTGCGATTGTCGGGCTGCTGGTCGTGTCGTTTCTCTTCACGTTCTTCATGGCGCGCATCGTGGGTCTGCCTGGCCAGCAGCCGCTGCTGATGGCGGCGGGGTTCTCGATCTGCGGTGCATCTGCGATCGGTGCTGTCGGACAGGCGAGTGGCGCGCCGCAGCGTGACCAGGGAGTGCCAGTTGCCCTCGTCACCCTCTTCGGAACCGTCGCAATCGTCGCGCTGCCGCTGCTGGCGGTACCGCTGCATGTCGATGGCAACGACTTCGGAATCTGGGCAGGTGCTGCGGTGCATGATGTCGGCCAGGTTGTGGCGACTGCCTCGATTGCGGGGCCGGCGGTGCTTGCGACGGCCGTGGTCGTGAAGCTCGTGCGAGTGCTGTGCCTGGCTCCGATGGTCGCAGTCGTCTCGGGCATCGGCCGTCGTCGCGGTGGCGGAGGCAAGCGCCCTCCGATTGTGCCGCTGTTCATCATCGGGTTCATTGTGCTTGCGGCTGTGCGCACGTGGGTGCCGGTTCCGGATGCGGTGCTCAGCTGGGTGGGCACGGCACAGCATGCACTGCTCGGGGTTGCACTCGTGGGTCTGCTTGCGAAGGTGCGGCTGCGTGAGTTCGGCGGCCAGGGATGGCGCAGCATCGTGGTTGCGCTTGCAGCAAGTGCATTCATAGCAATCGGAGCGCTGCTCATGATCAACTCGCTATGAGCACACTCTAGGATTCGAGGACTATGGACGACCAGACTGACGTCGCTCGGCTGCAGGGCATGCTGCTCGAGCAGTTTCGCGAAGAGGCGGATGCCGAGCAGCAGCTCGTGCAGATCCGCACGCTCATGGCTGACCTGCGCAAGCTGTTTCTCTACTACGAGTTCGGCATCGAAGAGGTCTCGACCAAGATCGAGATTCTGCGCAAGGAGTTCGAGCAGATTCACGACTACAGCCCCATCGAGCACGTTCGGGGAAGGCTGAAGTCGCACGAGAGTGTCTTCAGAAAGGCATTGAAGTGCGGATGTGCGCTCACGGTCGACAGCATCCGTGGAGAGATCACCGATATCGCGGGCATTCGAATCACCTGCAGCTTCGTCTCTGACGTGTACTGGATGGCCGAGATGCTGTCGAAGCAGCCCGACGTGACGGTGCTGCAGACGAAGGACTACATCGCAGAGCCCAAGGAGAACGGCTACCGGTCGCTGCATCTCATTGTGCAGATTCCGGTGTTCTTGTCGACGCACACCGAGTATGTGCCGGTCGAGCTGCAGATTCGCACGATTGCGATGGACTTCTGGGCGAGCATCGAGCACAAGCTTCGCTACAAGTACGACAGCGAGCTGCCCGAGCACCTTGCCGAGCAGATCTCTGACTCTGCTCGCGTCGCTGCTGAGCTCGACCAGCGGATGGGCCTGCTTCGCGACGAGGTGCGGCCCTCGCCCAACGGGGGCAGCGACTTGCGTCACTGACGCGCTGCTGTTCACCGGCGCATCCGTCTGGTCACCCTGAAGTCGCCCGTCTTCGGGTCGTGAACGATCTGCAGGCGATCGCGGTGCACTTCGTGGTGGTGGAAGTTGCAGAGGGGCACTCCGTTGTCGATGTCGGTGCGTCCGCCGTCTTGCCAGTGCTGCACATGATGGATCTCGGCCCAGTTGCCGGGTATGTCACATGATGGTGCCTGGCATGTTCGATACTTCGCGGTGATTGCTCTTCGCTGATCTGGAGTGAAGAGCCTCTGGCTTCGACCGAGCTTGAGCACGTGGCCGCTGTCGTCGGTGATCGCTGTCTGAATGGCTCCGTCGCAGACGATGCGAGCTGCTTCGGCAGCCGGCACGACCTCTTGTGTGCGGTCGAGGTGAGCGACGGCGGGGGAGCCCTTTGCGTGCTTCTCGAGCTCGCTTGCCTTGACGGTGACGAGCAGCGTCGGGGCGGCTCCGCCCTGGATCGACGTGTGCTTCGACTTTGCGACAACCTCGAATGCTCTGACGAATGCGTCAGCAGCCTTCTGCTTGCGCCGGCGGCCGTCGCGCGGCTCGAGGTCGTCGACTTCGTCGGCGTCGACGATGAGCACGCGGGGAGCGGCGTTGGCGTCGAGGTACTGAATCACGGCTGCTCCGAGGGCTGCGGGCAGCAGCGCGTGGATACTGACCATGCCGTCTTCGCGGATGAAGTACGAGCACTCGCGAAAGTCGTGCTGCTGGTCTTCTGTGAGCTGCACCGACTCGGGGTCTTCTTCGGCCAGCCATGAGCGGATGAGCGTTTTGAGGGCCTCTGGCTTGAGTGGCGCGTTGGTGTCGGCGCCGACAGCGAAGTCGGTTGCGAAGCCGTCCATGCGGCCGATCAGGTCGTCGCCGCATCCGCGTCGGCGGCTGCGGTCGAGAAAGCGTGCGATCACGATGGCCTGCTTCGAAGAGACGGCGCCAGAGTCGACGGCGTCTGCGAGGGCCGGATACTCGCGTCGTTCGAGCAGTGCGGCAAGACGCACATAGGCATCGGCGTCTGACTTTCGCAGCCCGTGCTCGTGCTGCAGCAGGTCTGCGGTCGAGCTGTAGCCGCAGGACTTTGCGGCCTCGGTGCCCTGCACAGTGTCGAGCATCTGCGAGTACTTGCTCAGCAGTGCCTCATGCGTGAGGGAGATCTGGCCGATCGCGACGACCATGTCGAGGCGCTCGCGGTCGGAGGCCTCGTCGAACCGGTCGATGGCAGCGGTGTAGGCGCTTTCGAACACCTGGGCGGCCTGGCGCAGCGCAGCAGTCGCATCGGCGAGGGAGGCATCGTGCCGTGCCGCTGCAGGAACTGCCGCCAATGCGCCCATGTGCTCACCCCGATTCGTTTGCTAGTACACAGTTTCCCATATTCTGAGGGTGCGTGCAACCTCCTGAGTCGCGTATTCTCAAGTGTGTTCAAGCTTTACTAGAACGTTAGTACTATAAATAACCCAAGCGGGCCATTGCCAACGTCGCGTCCGCGGCGTACGCTCCAAAAACGAGGCGACATCCGTCTCGAACGCGGCCGCAGAGGAGCCAGCCATGTCATTCCAGGCCTACTTGGATGCCGTCGAAGACAAGACCGGGCTGACGCCGAGGCAGCTCGTCGACATCGCGAATGAGCGCGGCTACGCTGCAGACGGCGTGAAGGCGGGCGAGATCCTCGAATGGCTGAAGGCTGACTACGGCCTCGGCCGCGGGCACGGCATGGCGCTCGTGCACGTGATCAAGAAGGGGCCGAAGATCGACGCGAAGCACGTCGGGTCAGGCGGCTCGCACAGCGACGAGTCAGACACGCTCTGGCTCGATGGCAAGGCGACCAAACCAGCCTGACCGAGCCAAGCAAGGCCTGACCGAATCAACCTGACCAAGCAAACCCAGCTTGCCCAAGCCACCCGCGACCTCAGGCCGCCTCTGGCTCCTCGCCCAGCCGTCGCCGGTCCCGCGCGGCGTGAGCGCGCATCCATTTCTGCCACCAGGGGAGGAACATCTGAATCAGCGGTCCGATCGCCAGTGCGAACACGACCGTGCCGAACCAGACTGGTCCGCCGAGCGCGAATCCGATGATGACGACCGTGATCTCGA
Organism: Agrococcus casei LMG 22410; assembly: GCF_900163565.1. Taxonomy (GTDB): domain Bacteria; phylum Actinomycetota; class Actinomycetes; order Actinomycetales; family Microbacteriaceae; genus Agrococcus; species Agrococcus casei. The sequence continues at coordinate 53,819 of NZ_FUHU01000043.1, read as the reverse complement.
GCAGCGTGCGAACGACCCACAGCGGCCACTTCGTGACGCGGGTGAGGCCGGTCATCAGACCGTCGCGAGGTCCGGGCCCGTAGCCGGCGCTGACGTACATCGCCGTCGCCCACGCGAGCAGCACCATGCCGAACAGAAACTGCAGCCACGCCAGCCACCAGGCGTCGGGCGTAACGGTGAACCAGCGGCCGACATCAGCCCAGAGGCCGACGGTCAGCCCGTTCAGCAGCGAACCCAGGCCGAATTTCTGGCGCAGCGGCAGCCACAGCACGAGCACGACCACCGAGATGAGCACCGAGGCGACGCCGAACGAGAACGGAGTGTGCATTGCGACGCCGAGACCCAAGACATCCCAAGGCGAAGCGCCGATGTCGGCATCGACCATGAACGAGATCGCGAAGCCGTAGAGCATGAGCCCGATCTGCAGCACGACGAGCCTGAACGCGATGTTTCGCCAGCTTGTTCCGGTGACCGGAATCCAGAGGCGTTTGAACACCTCTTGATGCTAGTCCTATGGGAATAGACTCATAGGCATCATGAGCGTGCCTTTTTCTTCTGCAACCGGTTCCGATGTCGTCGTTCGCTTCTGCCCGTCGCCTACCGGAACACCACACGTCGGCCTGATCCGCACCGCCCTCTTCAACTGGGCGTATGCGCGGCACACGGGCGGAAAGATGGTGTTCCGAATCGAAGACACCGACGCCGCCCGCGACAGTCAGGAGTCGTACGAGCAGCTGCTCGAGGCGATGCAGTGGCTCGGCATCGACTGGGACGAGGGCGTCGAGACGGGTGGACCCAATGCGCCCTACCGTCAGAGCGAGCGCGGTGACATTTACCAGGAGGTCATCGAGAAGCTCAAGGCCACTGGCCATCTCTACGAGTCGTTCATCACGGGCGAGGAGATGGAAGAGCGCAACAAGGCTGCCGGCCGCGACCCGCGCCAGGGCTACGACAACCACGAGCGTGACCTCACCGACGAGCAGCGTGAAGCGTTCAAGGCCGAGGGCCGTCAGCCGAGCCTGCGACTGCGCGTGCCTGACGAAGACCTCTCGTTCACCGACCTCGTGCGCGGTGAGATCACATTCCCGGCCGGGTCATTCACCGACTTCGTCGTAGTTCGTCCGAACGGTGCTCCGCTCTACACGTTCGTCAATCCTGTTGACGACGCGCTCATGGGCGTCACGCACGTGCTGCGCGGCGAAGACCTGCTCTCGTCGACGCCGCGTCAGATCGCGCTCTACCGCGCACTGGCAGAGGCCGGTGTGGTCACAGAGATCCCGCAGTTCGGCCACCTGCCCTACGTCATGGGCGACGGCAACAAGAAGCTCTCGAAGCGCGACCCGCAGTCGAACCTCTTTCTGCTGCGCGAGGCCGGGTTCATCCCCGAGGGCCTGCTCAACTACCTCTCGCTGCTCGGCTGGGCCATCGCATCCGACCGTGACGTCTTCACTCGCGACGAGCTGATCGCCGCGTTCGACGTCGCAGACGTCAACCCCAACCCCTCGCGATTTGACGCGAAGAAGGCCGAGTCGATCAACGGCGACCACGTGCGCATGCTCGCAGCCGACGACTTCGCCGAGCGCCTCGTGCCGTACCTGAAGGGCGTGTTCGGCGGCGAGCCCGACGAGCAGCAGCGCGCACTGCTGGCCAAGGCGGCGCCGCTCGTGCAGGAGCGCATGCAGCTGATCGGCCAGGCAGAGGACATGATGGGCTTCCTGTTCGTCACGGCCGAAGACGTCGAGTACGACATGCCGACCGTCGAGAAGCTCGGGGCGGATGCCGAGGGCATCCTGGCAGGGTCGATCAGGGTTCTCGAAGAGCTCGAGGAGTTCGAGCAGTTCGAGACCGGGTCGATCGAGGCTGCGCTTCGCGGACTGCTGATCGACGAGATGGAGCTCAAGCCGCGCGTCGCCTTCACGGCGCTGCGCGTTGCTGTGACAGGCCGCAAGGTCTCGCCGCCCCTCTTCGAATCCATGGAGCTGCTCGGCCGCGACGAGACTGTCGCGCGCATCCGCCGACTGATGGAGAAGCTGTGACTGAAGTGCTCGACGCCGTCGTGATCGGTGCGGGGCCGGGCGGCCTCGCAGCAACGCTCGGGCTCGCCCGCATGCGCCGCACGGTGATGCTGCTCGACTCGAACCGTCCGCGTCACGCGGCGACGCTCGTGTCGCACGGCTACCTCACCCGCGACGGCATCTCGCCGCTCGAGCTGCGCAAGCTCGGCCGCGAAGAAGTGCTGGCGTATCCGCATGTGCAGTACGAGCGCACGATCGTCACCTCGGTGTCACCGCTGCCAGACGGCAACTTCATCGTCGTCGCGCGCAAGCCCGGCTCGCAGGAGCAGAGCGAGTGGCACGCGCGCACCGTGCTGATCGCGACGGGGCAGACCGAGACGCTGCCGGTGCAGGAGCACGTGCGCCCCTGGTACGGCACCAGCCTGCACTCGTGCATGGACTGCGACGGCTACGACAAGCGGGGCCAGGCGCTCGCGCTGATCGGCGAGACTGAAGACGTCGCCGACCGCGCACTGATCGTGCGGCAGTTCTCGCGAGACCTCAAGGTGTTCACGAATGGCTCGGGTGCGGTTTCGGTCGCCGACAACGACCAGCTGGCTCGGCTCGGAGTCGAGGTCTACGACTCGCCGATCGCGGGCATCGAAGGCGGACGCGACGGGATGCAGGCAGTGCTTCTCGAAGACGGATCGCGTCACGAGCGCACGGCAGGGTTCGTCAGGCCTGAATGGCACGCGACGCTAGGGTTCGCTGAGCGTCTCGGGCTTGAAGTCGACGAGCACGGGCTCGTCGAGGTCGACCGCAAACAGCGCACCAGCGTGCTCGGCGTGTACGCGGCAGGCGACATCACGCCTGGCTTCAGGCAGCTGCAGGTCGCTGCGGGGCAGGGCACGGTCGCTGCAAGCGTGATCAACCGCGACCTGATCGGGCGCGAGCTGTAGGGGCCGAGCTCTCTTCGGCGGTTGAGGTGCGGGGTTTCGTGACAGGCACGCGCTTCGCGGGTGCCTTCCTCAACCAGCGCGTGACTTCGGCGGTTGAGGTGCGGGGTTTCGTGACAGGCACGCGCTGCGCGGGTGCCTTCCTCAACCAGCGTGCGACTTCGGCGGTTGAGGTGCGCAGCGTGCAGCGCGGAGCCACGAAACCCCCGCCGATTCTTCTTCTGCGCGGTTTGGCGACTGGCGTGAATCTGCGCTAAGGTTGTCACTTGGTTCGCCGTGTATTCGGCAGACCTCTTGGGGTATGGTGTAATTGGCAACACAGCGGTTTCTGGTACCGCCATTCTTGGTTCGAGTCCAGGTACCCCAGCAAAAAGGCCCTCGCAGATGCGAGGGCTTTCTGCTTGCGCGGCCTAGATGTCGTCGCGCTGGTCGGTGCGCGTGATGCGCTCGCCCGTGACGTCGTCAACAGCGGTGCGCTGCGTCGTGGTGACGCTTCGGCGACGGAACAGCATCACGAGTCCGATGAGGAAGATGATGACGCCGGCGCCCATCAGGATGTAGCCGATCATGTTGATGTCGACGCCCTGCACGTCGATGTTGAGAGCCCAAACCAGAATGGCTCCGATGACGAACAGCGCAATGCCGAGTCCCATGCTCATGATGATTCCTTCCGCTACGACAGTGTGCAAATGGTGGTGCAAGCATAGCGGCGCCAAATATCGGTGCAAGGGGCTTGTGCAGAAGTGAAAACTCGGTGTCGAACCGGCGAATCCTCCGTGCGCCAGCGCTTCTGAAGCATGCTCGGTGAGATACTGCATGCGTCCCAGAATTGCCGCAATCCCGAGAGACCGCCAGCACGTGAACACAGCAGCGCACAGCCAGCCCGCTCTCGATCGAGGTCACTTGGTGACTGCCGAGCGCACGCTCATCGACATTCTGCGCGCCAGCGCTGCCGCGCATCCGGATGCCTCTGCGATCGACGACGGATCCGAGGCGCTCAGCTACGTCCAGCTGCTCGAGGCCGTCGACGCCAAGGCCGACGAGTTGCGCAGCAAGGGAGTGCGCCCAGGCGACCGGGACGAGCGCGCGAGGCTCGTGTTCGGCGAAGCGAAGGTTGCGGGCATCATCGGCAACGACGGCTGCGTCGCTTCGAACAAGGGCGAGTCTGACTCGCAGCCAGACACTGCTGACCCCACAGCTCGCGACGGGGTCGCAAGCGTCACCCTCGGTGGTTGAGGAGCTCGCGACGGAGTCGCAAGCGTCACGAAACCCCACGCAACCCGCACCCCGCCATCGGTGACGATCACGGCACCCGAAGTGCTCAACCCGCGACGGTGCTTTCGCGTTCGACATCGAGCAGCGCGTCAAGTGAGCCGGCGTGCTCGACGAGTGCTGCCCATCCGTGTTCCGTGACGAACTGCGCCTCGGCGTCGGTCAGGAGTCGCAGTGTGCGCACGTGTCCGACGAGTGATCCGTCGGGCTCGCGAACCTCGTCGAACTCGGCACCCCAGCGCGACCCGGTGGCGACGATGCTGTTGATTTGGGTGCCCGTCAGGAAGGGCTCGGGGTTGCGCCACGGCGACTCGACAGGGGGAGTGCGGCGGTTGGTGAAGATGTCGTTGCAGACGTGTTGCATGGCGATGACTGCCGCGCCGTCTTGGTCGGGGGCCACCTCGACGGCGAGCTCGACGTGGCTGCCGTCGTAGGTGGGCAGACGCGAGGCGCCTGCAGTCATGAGGGTGCGTGGCCCGTCGTTCACGGTGCCGGCTGCGACCATGATCGAGCCGCCGATGCGCTTCTCCTGCACCTGCAGCCCCTCGCCGAGGATGGTGAAGACGTGCTCGGGAAACGCATTGCTGCCGGGCGAGAGCGGTGACTGCTGTGACATGCGTCAACGGTAGCAACCGACTGCATCGCCACGGCAGTTTTCTCGAGATCCAGTGAATGGATAGTTTTCTTGAGAAAACCAGGTATTCGCCAGGTATAGTGAAAACCATGGATACTCGAGAAAACCCTGGATTGACTGTGCTTCGACAAGTCATTCCATCGACTATGCGCACAGAGGCGGTGGGCGGATCTCTGAGCATCATCGTGGGAGAGCACGAGCACATCCTCGCGCCGGTGTGGGTTGGCGAAGGGTACCCATCCGATGTGCAGAGGGCACTCCCCGGTATCCGGAGTGGGACAGCCGACGGCGTGACACCGGTTGTGACCGGTCGCCGGATTTCGATCGGATCTCGTCAGCTGCTTGATGACGAGGACGTCTCGTGGGCTGACTCGGCAGGGTTCGCGAGCATTCACACGGCGTCCGGATTTCTCCTTTCTCGACTTGAGCCGGCGAAGCGAAGAGCAGAGCGCAGACCCAGATGGAGCGCATCCGTTGCCGCTGCGGCCGAGGTGATTCTCGAGACGCACAGGCGTGAGGGAGCGGGCGCAAATGCACGCCTCGCAAGCATCGCTGAGATAGCCGACGCGGCGCGACTCTCCTACTCGAGCACAGCCAAGGCGCTGACTGACTTCGACGAAGCCGGCTACACCGAGAAAGTGGGCGCCTCGCGAGGGCCGACGGCGGGTCGAGCGCTGCGTGACCCAGGAGCGCTGCTCAGCGACTGGGCGGCTCGCCAGTCGATGAACGCTGGTGACCGGGTGCAGCTGCATGTGCCCTGGCGTGAACCCCAGCGTTCGCTTGAGTTGCTTAACGACGTCATCGGCGACTCCGAGTGGGCAGTTTCGGGTGCCGTCGCAGCGGAGCAGATCGCACCGTTTCTCACACAGACAGTCGACTTGAGGGCCTACATCGCGCAGGGTGAGCTGCACGAGATCCGACGGATGCTGACTGCGGTCCCCGACGTCAGAGAAGTTCGGTCGGGCGGTCGCATCATGCTGAAGACGGCGGAGCCGCATCTGTTCGCACTTGCTGAACGCAGCGGCGGGGTTCCGGTCGCGCCCGCGGTCAGAGTGTACGCAGACCTCGTGCACCGCGGTGGTCGCCTGGAAGAGGCGGCCGAGCATCTCAGGGAGGTCGCCATTGGCTTCTGAACCTCGGTCGAGAAACGCGCGCAATCGAGCTCAGGACGCGCTGGTTCGCTTCGCGCTGCTTGCTGGCGACCACGCAGAAGACTTCGTCGTCATCGGCGGACTCAACCCAGATTTTCTCGCACCGAACGCGCCCACGCCTCATATGGGCACGACCGATGTCGACCTCCTGTTTGAGCTTGGGTTCGTCTACGATCGCGACGAGCAGGACTTCGGCTGGCTCGACGAGCTCATCGCCGAGGCGAAGTTCTCAGAGGGCGAGGGCGCAGGCTGGCAGTGGCAAGCGGTGCTTGAGGGGTCGTGGGTGCGCATCGATCTGCTCTGTGATGTTGATGACAGCCCGGGGCAGACCATCGCATTGCCTGGTGCGACTCGTGTAGCGGCACAGAATCTGAAGGGCCCGATCGCGGCACTCGATCAGCCTGTGCGCCGCAGCATTGCGGTGCCGGAGTCGATGCGAGAGACGGATGTCGCCGCACCTGAGTTCGTGACCATGCGGTTTGCGACGCTCGGCGGTTATATCGTGGCCAAGGCCTCGGCATTGTCGTCGCGGAGCCTTTCGAAAGATGCGTACGATCTCGTATTCGTGCTGCTGTTCAGCCCAGGTGGCCCACGCGCAGCGGCGGAAGCAGCGCGGCAGCTGACGCTGCCCAAGCATCGCCGTCAACACCATGAGGCCACCCGAGCTGCAATCGCGCAACTTGACAGTCGTGTCTGGGTCGAGCGAGTGGTCGATCAGATGCTCGATGCTGGTGACGATTCCACGCCAGAGCAACTCCGTGAAGATGTTCAGTCCGGCGTCAGGACGTTCTTGCAGGCGTTTGATCAGTAGAGTTTCGTCAACCACTGAGGCTCGGGCGGCCCGTCGGTGCCGCTTGCCGTCTCTCGCGCATAGGCTGTATGCAGCATCCGCGCCGCCTGGCGCATGCAGAAGGAGCCAGCATGACTGAATCGCGGCCTGCGCGCAGCGACTGGCTCACCCTGCCGAATGCGATCACTGTTGCGCGTCTGCTGATCGTGGTGCCGATCGGCATCCTGCTGCTGCACGACGAGGCGCCGGTCTGGACTGCCGTGCTCGTGGCCCTGTTCGGCATGAGCGACTGGGTCGACGGCTTCATCGCCCGCAGGCTCGGGCAGACGTCGCGTGTGGGTGAGCTCATCGATCCGATCGCCGACCGCATCGGTGTCGTCGCCATCGCGGTGCTGCTGGTGATCAGCGGCCACCTGCCGCTCTGGATCGCTCTGCTCATCGCCGGCACCGACGTGCTGCTGTTCGTGTTCTGGCTCTTTCACCGCAACGCGAAGATTCCGCCGGTCACGATGGTCGGCAAGGTGCGCACTGCCGCGATCATGTTCGGGCTCGCGCTCATCGTCGTGGGTCGGATTCCCGAGAGCGATGTGCTGATGTTCATCGGTGTCGTGCTGACAGGGATCGGTGCTGTTCTGCATGTGCTCACCGGGTTCGGGTACGCGAGGGCGATCCTTCGCTCAGGACCCGGCGCCTGAGGCCTGCTGCGCCGCCTCTTTGAGGTGCAGGTAGCGGTCGACCAGAATCGGCACACCTGTGTGCTCCCACCAGCGCAGGTGCACCCGGCCGGCAGACATGCCTGATCCGGTGTCGAACTGCTCAACGTACACAGACTCTTCAGCGGCAGTCGCCACCAGCGGAAACTCCGTGCCGACCAGCTCGCTGATCGCATCTTGAACGAGTTTCTGCAGCTCGAAGATCATGGTCGGCATCGGCTCTGCGGCAAAGCGACGCTCGAGCGCTTGCCAGAGGTATGCGTCGCCGCGCAGCACGAAGCCGTGGGGCTGACGAGCGAAGAGCGAGCTGACCGTCGCCGCGTCGGGGCCCGCAGCGAACCGCCTGGGAAGAGCCGGGAATCCGAGCCGCCCCTGGTGCTGCTCGAGCTGGTACCGAGCACCCTCTCGATCGCGCTCGGCGTCGCGATACAGCGTCGCGGCCCGAGCGACATCGGCTTCGAACGCTTCTGGAATCGCGAGGGCAGCCCGCTCGGAATCGTCGAGGTGACGCAAGGTTCCATCGGCAGCTAGGGCCGAGCTGAGTGACGCTGATGGCCGAAAGCTCCACCATGCGAGAGACACCTGTCGATCGCGTGATTCATACCGCACCGCCGGAAGCGCCGACCCGTTCTCGGGCCATAGGGTCTCGTTGCTGTTGTAGCCGAACTGTTCGTACCGCAGGCTCCACCGCTTGCAGACTTCGGTGACATAGTTCGCGTAGTCGATGACGGGGCTGTGGCGTTCACCCAGCGCAAACCAGGTGGTGGTGAGCACGGCGATGCGCAGCTCGATTGCGGTTCGCTCGGTGTCGGAGTCGCGCTCGCGAACCAGCTCGTCGAACAGTTCTCGGGCGAATCGGCGGGATACCTCAGGCCATCTCTCGGCGGCAGTCTCGTCAAGCAGCACGGCATAGTCACCCTGCACGAAGACCTTGTCGGCCACGGCACGAATCGACCGCGGCACCTCTTGTTCGTAGACGGGCCACGGGGTGCGTCGCAGCATTCGAACGATGTGCCCGCGGCGGCGCTCCATCTCTGCACCAGAGGGGATGCGTGCCTCGAAGCCGGCCCGCTTCGCGGCGATCGCGCGTAGGCGTAGCTCTGCATCGTGCACGCTAGTGAACTGCTGAGACTCTGCGTCAACGTGCAGCACGATGGGCTCGTTCGACGTCGTCGCGGTCACCTCGACAGTGCGTGTTCCGTAGCGGCTGCTCTGCGCGCTCGTGGCCCGAAAAGTGCGGCTGTCGTCGGCGTTGATCTGCCAGTTGCCTTCGCGAAACACGCTGACGATGCGTCGCCCGATAAGCGGTGCTATGCGGGGGAGTGCCGCGCGCTCGCCGCTGGAGAGCAACTGGTCGCGCCTGCGAAAAGCGTCGTCGCCGAAGCACTCGAGCACCGCGGCGTCGGTCAGGGTTCCGAGGGGCCGGTCATGCACCCACAGCCACGTGCCGTCTTGCCACAGCAGCTCACTGACTGCGTACCGGCTGGTCATGATCGACAGCGGCGCGCCACCATGCCTGTCAGTCGGATCCATTCGCGGCTTCTTTCGTGAATCGAATGCTGCTGCTCAGCTTACTGACGCACGACTCTCACTACGTCGCGAGGAGCTCGCGGATGGCTGGTGTCACGGGGATTCCGCGGGCTTCGGCCTCGTCTCGGGTCCGGTATCGGCGGTCGGCCGGAATCCGCTCGATGCCAGCGTCGCGAAGAACGCCGATCAATTGGGCGGCGCGAGCTGCGAAGTCGGCCGAGCCGCCGCGGTTCGGATCAATCAGCAGCAAGAACTGACCTGTTTGCGTTGAGGCAGCGCCCTCGGGTTTGCCGGGCGCCGCTTCAACGCTGAAGTCGCCGCCTGTCAGGGCCGACGCCAGCAGCTCGACCATGAGCGACAGTGCCGCGCCCTTGTGGCCGCCGAAGGGCAGCAGGCTGCCCCCAGCTACGATCTTGGCGGCGTCTGTGGTCGCCTGACCTTCGGAGTCGAGGCCGGTGCCCTCAGGCACCTGGCGTCCTTCATTTGCTGTGAGAGTGACGTCACCCATCGACATCGCCGACGTGGCGAAATCGACTACCAGCGGCCTCGAGCCGGCGACCGGGGCCGCGTAGGCGAGTGGGTTTGTGCCGTAGACCGGGCTGTTGGCGCCCAGAGGTGCGGTGTTCGGAACCCCGGCGGTGACTGCGGTGATCGCCACGAAGCCGGCATCGGCAAACGGCTCGAGGTCAGGCCAGAGAGCGCTGTGGTGGTGGGAGTCGCGGATGGCGATCACGGCCATGCCGTGCTGCTCCAGCGCCTGCAGGGCGAGGGGCCGTGCCCGCTCGATTGCGAGCTGCGCGAACCCGCTCTTGGCATCGACGCGAATGTATGTGGGGGAGACCGCCTCGGCAGTCGGCTCGGCGGTGCCGTCGAGGTAGCCGGTGTTCAGCGTCTCGACGATCTGTGGCACGCGGAAGACGCCGTGGCTGAGGGCTCCGTCGCGCTCGCATCCGGCGAAGTTGCGAGCCATGATGCTCGCGGCTTCGGGAGACGCGCCGGCTGCCTGCAGCGTGCGATCGATCGCGGCGACCAGGTCGTCGAATCGGATGTGCTCGTCGGTGTCAGGCAAGAGGGCTCCTCGGCGTCGGTGTCGATCTTCAACCGTAACAACGTCCGCGTGGGGGGCGTCACGAAAGCTCGTGCTGGATCCTTGAAATCAGGCTCAGCATTGAGGGTGCGTGGCGGTCGAGGTATCGCACACTGTGCCTCGGCCAGCACCTCACGCGTCAACCAGCAGCTCCCAGCCGTTCTCTTCGGCAAGCTCGCGGGCCACTGACGACAGCGCGTCGATTGCTGCCTGCGCGAGCGGATCGGGTCTGCCCATCCGCACCACTGCCGCGACCTCTCGGTACGGCAGGTCGGTCACGTTCAGGCGCGCCACATCCGTTCTGCCTGCCAACGTCAGACCCGGCACCATCGCCACCGCGAGCTTGTTGCGAACGAGGCCGAAGAGCGCGTCGAAGTTATTGCTGTGAAAGGCGATGTCGGGTCGAAAGCCGGCCTTCGCGGTCGTGTTCATCAGGCATGCGTGCGCGAGGGTGCTCGTGTCGTTGCCGGCCCATGCCTCATGTTCGAGCTCGTCAAGCTCGACGGATGCATGCGAAGCCAGACGATGGCTCGGCGAGCCGATGACCGTCAGGGGCTCGCGCAGCAGCGGAATCACCTGCACATCAGATGACCACGGCGGTGACGCGACCTCGTAGCGAAACGCGATCGCCACATCGATGTCACCGCTGACGACCTGGGGCAGCAGGTCCCAAGGTTCGCCCTCGTGCAGGTCGACCTCAACACCCCGCCGACGCACGAGAAACTGGGCAACTGAGCGACTCAGCAGCTGCGCATCCGCCGATCGAAAACTGCCGATGCGAATGCGCCCTGCCTGCCCGGCTGCGAGACGACCTGCGTCGCGCTCGACCTGAGAGAGCAGCCCAACGAGCTCGGCGCTGCGTGCTCGCAGATACAGCGCTGCCTCGGTGGCGTGAATGCTGCGGCCGGCCCGATCGAACAAGCGGAGGTCGAGGGTCTGCTCGAGCTTGGCGATCTGCTGTGACACCGCCGAGGGCGTGTATCCGAGCTCGCGACTCGCGGCCGCGAACGATCCGGTGTCAACCACCGCCGCAAGTGTTTGCAAGGCTGTCAAGGTTACCCGCACGTTTTCCCCATTCCGCATCTGCAGCATCCGATCGTTAGCAATATTAATGCTCGAGGCCCGAAACATCATTGAAACTGCAGTAGAAGCACGGGTGGCCCTGGGGAAGGCTGATTTGTAGTCAAGGACGACAACCCCTTCAGGAGAGAATCGCATGCCAAATATCACCGTTCGCGGTGCCGAAGTGAAGTTCCCCGGCACCAAGAAGCACAGTGAGCCAGTGCTGGCGCTTTCAGATGTGAACCTGTCAATACCCGACCAGCAGTTTGTGTGCCTACTGGGCCCGAGCGGCTGCGGCAAGTCGACGCTGCTCAACCTCATCGCCGGGTTCCTCGAGCCCACTGACGGTGAAGTGCTCGTCGACGACGAGCCGGTGGCCGGCCCAGGCCCCGAGCGCGGCGTCGTGTTCCAGAGTGCCAACGTGTTCCCGTGGCTGACCTGCGCGCAGAACGTGGCCTTCGGCCCGAAGCTGCGCGGCAAGTCGAAGGCCGAGGTCGCCGAGCAGGTCGACCACTACCTCGAGCGCGTTGGCCTGCTGCCGTTCAAGGATCGACTGCCGATGGAACTGTCGGGCGGCATGCGCCAGCGACTGTCGCTCGCACGCGTGCTGATCAACGACCCGCCCATCCTGCTGATGGATGAGCCATTCGGCGCACTCGACGCGCAGACCCGCATAATCATGCAGGAGCTGCTGCTCGAGCTCTGGGAGCGCGACCGCAAGACGGTCATCTTCGTCACGCACGACATCGACGAGGCGCTGCTGCTGGCAGATCGCGTCTATGTCATGTCGACTCGCCCCGGCCGCATTCTCGACCACGTCGATGTGCCGCTTGCGCGGCCCCGCAATTACCAGGTTTCGAATGACAAGGCCTTCAGAGACCTGCGTCAGAGCCTGTTCGAACAACTCCACGATGACGCCGCGCACAGCGCCAACGTCGCGTGACTACGAAGGAGTAGAAGAGTGATCAAGAAACTTGTTGCATCCCTGGCGGCTCTCGCCATGATCTTCGGCCTGGCGGCGTGTGCTGGCTCGGGCAAGACCGAGGTGAAGGTCGGCTGGATTCCCTCCGTCAACTTCATCGCATGGATCTCGGCCGTTCAGGCGCTCGAGGAGTCCGAGAACATCGACATCGAGCTGGTGGAGTTCTCGTCGTCGTCAGCGGCACTCGTCGCACTGCAGCAGGGCGCTGTCGACATGACGACCACTGGCTACAACGTCTTCGCTGATGGCCTCGCGCAGTCGGACATGCCTCTCTCGTACATCTCGGGCATCTCGACCTCGGGTGCGTTCTTCATCGCACGCGACGATGCCGAGATCGAGGACTGGAGCGACCTCGAAGGCAAGGTCTTGGGCGGCTCGCGCGGCAGCGCCGAGTACCTGCACATGAACAACTCGATGGCAGCGAACGGCGTCGTGCTGGGCGAAGATGCTGAGTACCTGAACTTCCAGAACGGCACCGACGTGATGCTCGCGCTTCGCAACGGCGACATCGACGCGACCGTCTCGTACGAACCCCTCATCAGCGAGACCATCGCTGCTGGCGGCGTCGACGTCGTGCCTGCTCTGCAGGAAGACCTCTATTCAGCATCGTTCGAGGTCTCGAGCGGCCTGCTTGCCAGCGACAGCTTCGTGGCTGAGAACCCTGAGGCAGTCGACGAGATCCTCAGCGTCTACACCGGCAAGGTCGATGAGCTGCAGCAGGACCCGCAGCCGGCAGTCGATATCTACCTGAGCTACGCCGCGGGTGATCGCGACGTGATCTCGGCAGCAGCTGACCGTGTGACGCTGACATACGAGCTTCCGACCGACGAGATGCTCGCCATCGGCACGGCACTCACCGAGTCAGGCCAGCACAGTGAGGACATCGGGCCCAAGCTGGCCACCCATCTCGACTACTCGCACCTCGAAGCGGCCACCGGAAAGTCGGCCTCCGAACTCGGAGCCTCCGAATGACGGGCATGACGCAGCGCAGAAGCGCCAACAGTGAAGCCGCCATCGGCAACCGAACTCGCGCCATCGCAACGATGTCGCCGGGTGAAGCCCGAGGGCAGAACAAGAAGCTGAAGCGCAGCGGATCGATGCCCTGGTGGCAGCGGTTTGGCCTCGCGGTCATCCTGCCGGTGCTCTTCGTGATCGTGTGGCAGTACGTGGCGTCGACCGGCTCGTTCGGCGGCGGCATGCTGCCGACGTTCACCGACTCGGTCGAGGCATTGCGAGTCTGGATGTTCGGCCAAGCCGGAGACAGCTACTTCGCTGGCGGATGGCTCGCCTCGCTGGGTGCATCGGCGCTGCGGGTGTTCAGCGGCTTCTCGATCGGCGCGGTGCTCGCGATCACGCTGGGCCTGTTCAGCGGTGTCTCGCAGAACGTGCGCGGCATGGTCGACCCGTTCATTACGATCCTCCGCCCGATCTCTGTAACGGCATGGGTGCCCATGGCGCTCATCATCTTCGGCATCGGCTACGCGCCGGCGATCTTCCTCACGGCACTCGGGACCTTCTTTCCGGTCTACGTGGCAACGCTTGCAGGCGTGCGTTACTCAGAGGGAAGCCTGGTGCACGCAGCACGGATGCTCGGGGCGAACAAGCGACAGACGCTCCTGCGAGTCACGCTCCCGGCGACGCTGCCGAGCATTGCCACCGGCATGCGCGTCGCGGCGGGCATCGCGTGGACGTGCGTTGTCGTGGCAGAGATGCTCGGTGCGAAGTCGGGCCTCGGCTACACGCTGATCCTCGCGTACAACCAGTTCCAGTTCGACTACATTGCCGCGGCGATGGCGAGCATCGGAGCCGCCGGCTACCTCACCGACAAGCTCATCGAGCAACTGATCCAGCGCCGCCTGCGCTGGGCGATGACCACCAGCTGAGCCCCGCTTCTGTGGCCCGGCGTGCTCGCTGGGCCGTCACGACCATGCAATGACCAACCCATCTGTAAGGAACCACAATGACTGACATCGTGTTCGAAACCCGCGACCGCATCGCACTCATCACACTCAACCGACCCGACTCGCTCAACGCCTGGACGACCGAGATGCAGCAGCAGCTCGCATCCGCTGTGACGGCGTACGGCACCGACGACACTGTCGATGCAATCGTCATCACTGGCACCGGCGAGCGTGCGTTCTGCGCTGGCCAGGATCTCGCCGAGATCACCGACTTCACGTCTGACGACGTCGAGGGTTGGCTCGACAACTTCAAGATCGTCTACGACTCGATCCTGTCGGTCCCGAAGCCCGTTGTGGCCGCCCTCAACGGCGTCGCAGCAGGCTCCGGCTACCAGCTCGCGCTGATCTGCGACCGGCGCATCGCTCATTCGGGTGTGCGCATGGGGCAGCCCGAAGTGAACTCGGGCATCCCGAGCATCACCGGCCACTTCCTCACGCAGTACAGCCTCGGGCACTCACGCACGTCAGACATGATGCTGACGGGTCGCCTGCTGGGCGCAGACGAAGCGCAGCAGGCAGGCCTGATCCACAAGCTCGTCGAGCAGCAGGACGTGCTTGCAGCAGCAATGGAAGACGCCCGCGAACTCGCATCGAAGCCGCCCCTGGCGTTCAAGCTCACGAAGCAGCGGATGCGCGACCTCATGTGGCCGGGACTGCTTGAGGCATTCGAGGCGGCACTGGTCATCGACCAGGGTGCCTGGAGCGATGGCGAGCCGCAGCAGTCGGCCAAGGACTTCTTCACTGCGCGAAGCGCAAAGGGATCGGAGGGAGCTGAGTAATGCCGGCCCCCGCAACACCCTCGCTGCACGCTGCGCTGCGGCCGCAGCAGGTGCTTGACGAGTACCCCACGGTGAAGGAGCTGCTCGAGCGCTCTGTCGACAGCAACCCCGAAGTGATCTATGGCGTCGACTGGACCGGACGAGCACTCAACCGAGCCGGGCTCTTTGACAAAGTGCTCGAGATGCAGACATCGCTCGAGCAGACCGGAATCACGCCCGGCACTCGTGTGGCGGTGGCGCTCGCGAACTCGCTCGAGCACATCGCGATCGTGTTCGCGGTGATTCGCATCGGTGCGATCTGGGTGCCGCTCAACACGAAGCTGAAGGGTGAGGCGTTGCAGCACCAGCTGCGCGACTCGGGTGCCGCATATGTGCTGGTGCATCCCGATTCGCCCATCAGCGTCGAGGTCGAGAGCAGCACGACGGTGACCTTGACGATCGCCCCCGGCATCGCCGCGATCAGGCTCGCGGGAGCAGAGGGGGAGTCTGCTCCTGCCGAAGAGATCTCTGCCGAGACCATCGCGATCATGTACACCTCGGGCACCACGGGCCCGGCGAAGGGTGCCCAGGTCACGAACACGATGCTGATCGCCTCGGTCGTGGGCGCGGTCGCAACCACGGATGCCGAAGACGGCGACGTCTTCTACGTGTGGGAGCCGCTCATTCACATCGGCGGTGCCCAGCTGTTGCTGCTGCCGCTGATCAAGGATGTGCGACTGGCGCTGAGTGAGCGGCTCAGTGTTCGCAAGTTCTGGCACGAGGTCTCGGCGTTCGGCGCAACGCACATCCACCACCTCGGTGGCGTGCTGCAGATGCTGCTGTCGGCAGAGCCTTCGCCGATCGAGCGTGAGCACGGTGCCCGCATCACATGGGGCGCCGGCGCTACGTCGCAGATCTGGGATGACATCGTGCAGCGCTTCGGGCTGAAGATTCACGAGTGCTACGGGTCGACTGAGACCTCGAGCATCGTCACGGTCAACAAGACGGGCGCATCCGATGGAATCGGGCAGCCGCTGCCGTGGTTCGAGACGCGCATCAAGGGTGACTCGGCTGACGAGGGCGAGCTCATCATCCGGCCCGAGCGCCCTGACCTGATCACGCCGGGCTACCTGAACCGCCCAGATGCCACGCGTGAGTCACACCAAGACGGCTGGTGGCACTCGGGTGACCTCGTACGTCGCGCTGACGATGGCAACCACCACTTCTTGGGTCGTACGAACGACAGCATCCGCATTCGCGGCGAGAACGTGTCGGCATGGCAAGTGGAGTCGGTCTTCGGGGCGCACCCTGAGATTGATCAGTGTGCGGCAGTGGGAGTGGATGCGCAGATCGGCGAACAGGAGATTCTGCTGTTCGTGATTCCCGTCGAGGGTGCTGAGCCTGACCCCGCGCAACTGGTCGAGTGGGCGAAGAGTCGGATGCCGCAGTTTCAGCTGCCGCGCTACGTGCGCTTCATGAACGAGCTGCCGTTGACGCCAAGCCGTCGTGTGGCGAAGAAGCAGCTGCCGCGTGATGTTGAGGGTGCAGTCGATGTCGGTGGGGGTGGGCGGATCAGGACGCGACAACCGTGATCAGGGCTAAGCAGTCGTCCCGTTCCTACAGGTAGCGTTTCACCGTTTCACGGATCTCATCGGCAAAACGGTAAATGTCGTCAAGGGACTCGATTGGGTGGCGTGTTTCCTTCTTGTCCTCATCGAAGATGCCTACGTACTTCTGCTTCGTGTTGAAATGAAGTCTTGCGACAGGCTTTCGATTGTTGTCATCGAGAAGTACCGCGAAGTAGGTTTTGGCATCGCGGTGAACGATCCGTTGAGGCTTGGCCTCGGCGACAGCGATCGCCTTAACTATCTGATAGGCCTCGAGTTCCTCAAGCGTGGTTTCAACGTCGGGATCGGATTCGATATTCTCGACCGCCGCAGCTTCGCTGGAGTTGCTCGCTCCTGTTTCAGTAGCCGATGGCGTCTCGACGCCAGCGCCAAGGGCTGTCTTCAATCGATCATTCACTTGGTCGGTGAGGAATTGCTTCATTGCCTTCTGAGCCAAAGGAGCGAACTGATCGCTTCTGCATCTAGGGACAACTCGAGTGCTAGCAGGAGGGTCCTGTCCTCGGCAGCGGACCAGAGACTCCTTAGGCCTGACGACATCTACTAGTGGTTAAGGAATGATGATGTCGCCGTAGACTGGTGGGAGATCGAGGACAACTGCGTCCTCTATTTGACGTAAATGCATTCATGTCAGGAGTGTGCGGGGTGACAACGACGTCCGGCCTTTCATGCGACCGTGTAATGGTTGCGATCAAGCAGTGGCGCGACTCCATTGTGAATATGTCTCGCCGGAATCGCCTATTGAACTACAAGCCAACCAAGTCTTCGACTCTTGAGCTCATACGTCATTCACCTGATGAAGTGTTGCAGTTTTTGATGTCGGATCATGGTACCTACGTTATGGGCACGGTCCCTCCCGATAGTACTGCGGAATCGGATTCTATGGGCTTGTCATCTGAGTCGGCAAATGGGAATGGGCAGGATTTTGAAGTACAAGACGTACTGCTTCAGAGCCTGCAAGAGTTTGATTTTGCGAAGCATCCCGATCAGCTTTTTGTGAAGAAGACGCAGCTTGAGGTCGACCGCGCACTTCGCAACTTGCACGCTAAAGCGCAACGTCAGTACCTGGATCGTGGTTTGCGCGTTTTGTATCTAGCCCTCGGTGAGCTTCGATGGCAGGACCTTGCTGGCGACGTATATCGAAGCCCACTGATACTGGTGCCGGTCAATGAGATTCGCAAAGGGCCTCGGGAACGGATCTACTTTGAATCGTCTGACGAAGATATTGTTTTCAACCCGGCGCTTCGCTTGAAGATGGAGCAAGAGTTCGGGTTGGACATACCGCCTGACGATGAACTGATCGACGTGAACGAACTGCAGTCCGGTGAGGCATTTGCTGCTATACGGGATCGGGTGGGCGAAGTGGAGTGGCCCGCCGGGTGGGAGATTGACGACTTTGCAGCACTCGCAGACTTCGCATTCCAGAACGAAGCTATGTACCGCGACCTCCTCCAGAACGAAGCTCAGGTAGCGGACTCGGACTTAGTCCGAGCGCTTAGTGGCGGGATCGACCCAGAAGACTCCAACTTTGCGTTCGATCCATACGATCCACAGGACATCGACAGGATTGCTCCTCCGGAAACCTCTGATCTTGTGCTCGACGCGGATTCATCGCAGCGTGCAGCTATACAGGCCGCAGTCGACGGCAAGAGCTTCGTGCTCGATGGGCCACCAGGAACAGGCAAAAGCCAGACGATTGCCAATGCGATCGCTGCGTTGATCGGCAAGGGGAAAACTGTACTGTTTGTCTCTGAGAAGGCCGTCGCTCTTGATGTCGTGAAGAAGCGGTTGGACGGTCGTGGCCTAGGGCAATTCGTTTTCAGTCTGCACAGTGCCACCGCTTCCCGCAAAGAAGTCGCCAGTGCCCTTGGCTCAGCCCTAGTGGCCGACACTGAAGTTCCGCGAGGGCTCTCCGAGATTGACTTGCATACAGTGACTTCTGCACGTATTCAGTTAACTGACTATATACAGGCGATGAACGAGACTCGGCAACCGATTAACGACTCTCTCTATCAGATTCTCGGCAAGTACGAAGTCTCCCGAATCGATCACCCGGCACCGCCAGTGCATCGTGAGATTGCATCGCTGACCCAGCTGGACCTTGCGCGCGTCAGCGAAGTGGCGACGCGACTTGCTAACCGGTGGGACTTGCACTTGCAAGGAGAGAGGGCACTCTGGCACGGTCTCGTTTTCGGGGGCAGCAAAGACTTTGTGCTTGCCAAAATCGAGGGACTGCTGGGTGAGATTCGGCCGCTATTTCGGGGGTGCGAAGTGTCACTCGCTGCCTTTGACTTCGCTGGGGTGTCTGGCATGCGACAACTAGCGTCCATGCTTGAAGATGTAGCTCAGCTAGAAACGGCAAGCGCGACTCATTGGTTAAGCGTCGTCGAAACCGGCACTTCTTTCGAGGCGTTGCAATCTGCGATTGAAGCTTGGCAATTGTGTGATTCTGCAAAAGCGCAACTCGAGACGCTATCGGCTGGAGTCCGACGCGCTATCCCCTTCGAAGTAACAGCAGAGATCCAGCCTCTTGAGGACTCGATTGTTGCGATTCCGTGGCTACACACGGATCTACCATTGAGCACGGCGCTTTCGGTCAGCGACGCCGGTAGGCGTCTCGTCGAAGTCATTAACGAATTTGAAGCGAATGCGAGGCTTCTTGCCAGCAACCTAGGTGCAGCGATGCCCGCCAGTCTGCTTGAGTCCGAGGTCATGCTTCGGGGGGCCACTGCGCTATTGGCCGACCACGCCCCGTTAGCTGCGTGGTTATATCAACCGAATGGAGTGGAGGCTGCAACAATCGCGGCCGATCGCCTTGCGAATGCGCAGCGCGAACTGGATACGGCGGCCGTCAAAGCCGAACCCTTCTTTAGCACTGAAGTGCTGACTGCTGATTTCGATCGGATCGACTGGTTGGTGGCAAACTACAGCGGCTTCTTGAAACGCGGTGCAACTGGTCATAAGGAACTTCGCGCTCGTCTGTCTCAGATCAGTTCCTTGCCATGGAAGGTCGCGGTTTCAAATCTGCCGGCAGGCCGCGCTTGGGCAGAATCGCACTCCAGGTATATGCGCGAGCATGACCGCAGCGCCCAGATTCTAGGAAGGTACGTGGGGCCACCGACACAGACAATATGGACCGAACTGTGGGAGGCGCTAGGAAATGCCCGAGTAGCTGTGGCGCTGCCTCTGTTGGACTTCAATGCGACCGAACGCGTGACTACATCGATCCTGGAGAAGAATTCTGTTCGTCAGATTCGAGACGTCGTGGGCTCTTGCCTCAGTGCAGTGCGTACGCAGATCAGCGAATCGCCATTGCTTCCGGTCAATGGTCACGACGCATTGACGACAATGTTGTCTCAAATCACTTGGCTGACTGAAGAGCTGACTCCGTGCTTGCGTGTGGCAGAAACCTTGAATCTTGACGAAGGAGCGCAAATAAAGATCGGCGGTGTGTTGAAGCTGCTGAATAGCCGTCTTAACGTTCATTCTACGGAGGCTAAGCTCAGTGAAGCCTTGTTGGGTCTCCATAGTGCTTTCCCTGAGTCCGAGATCGATTCTTCTCTCGACTTGCAGTGGTTGACTCAATGCCAGCACCAGTTAGAGGTTGCGCGACGCGTACGCGAGGCCGCTCGCGACGATGGTGCAGCCCTTACACAGGAACAAATTGATGCGCTTCACTTGGCTCCCCCTTTGCAGGGAGCCGAGGCGCTGTTGGATCAATATGCGCGGGAGCGCGAGGTATTGACGGGTTGGTTTGACCCCAGCCGCCAGCCAGACTTGGCAGCGGATCTCGAGGATCCGTTTGATGCGTTGAATCTCGTCCGAGACCTTCGGGGAGGGCTTGACCTTGCGGATGACTATTTGGCAGCGGCCGCAGTGCGCCAACAGGCGACTGATTTAGGGCTTGAAGACGTGTTTGAGTATGCAAAGCTCGTCGGGCTCGGACAGTCTTCCGTGGCGGATTTTTTCCTGACTTCGGTGCTGAAGGCCTGGCTGGACCACGAATATGCCAACGACGAGCGAATCCGTATTGACTCGGCCGAATCTCAAGCTGCCGTTGTCGACCAATTCCGGACACTCGACGCGCGTTTGAGAGACCAAGCAGTGGCTCGAGTAGCGACTGCGCTTCACTCGAAGCGGCCCAAGAGCATGATCGGACAGGCCTCACTGATTCGGCGGGAGGCTGAAAAGAAGCGAAAGCACCTGCCGATTCGGGAGCTGGTGGAGCGCTCGCTGGACGTAATTCAGGCCATTCACCCGTGCTTCATGATGAGCCCACTGGCAGTTAGCCAGTTCATGCCGTCTCTGAAGATGTTTGACGTTGTGGTCTTTGATGAGGCCAGCCAGATCCTGCCGGGTGACGCCATTAACGCCATCTATCGGGGCCGTTCCCTCATGGCTGCTGGTGACCAACATCAGCTTCCGCCGACATCATTCTTCGCGGCATCACACGTTGGAGACGAAGAGGATGGCGATGAAGACATGGCCAATGACTTCGACTCCTTGCTCGACCTCATGAAAGGCAACGGAAATTTCTCTACCCAGACGTTGAGATGGCACTACCGAAGCCGGCATGAGGATCTCATTGCGTACTCGAATCATTCGTTCTACGAGTCGAAACTTATGACATTCCCTTCTGCGATCAGCGAATCCAATGATCTCGGTGTTCATTTAGTGAAAGTCAATGGCGTCTACCGAAGAGCTGGAGCACGTGACAATCCCATCGAGGCCGTCGAAGTCGCGAGTCGCGTGATCCGTCATTTCCAAACTCGACCAGGCAAGTCGTTGGGAGTGGTCACGTTTTCGACTGCCCAGCGAGACGCAGTGGAAGCTGCCATCGAACTCGCGCGTCGAGACCATCCAGAGCTCGACGACAGCTTTGGCAGCGATCGCTCATCTGGGTTCTTTGTCAAGAATCTGGAGTCTGTTCAAGGCGATGAACGTGACGTCATCATCTTCTCAATCGGTTACGGGCCAGACGAGCATGGGCGAGTCTACAACCAGTTCGGCCCAGTGAGCCGTGATGGAGGGCACCGAAGACTGAACGTAGCTATCACGCGAGCTAAAGAGCTCGTTGAGATCGTCACATCAATCAACGCGGGTGACATCAAGGACTCTGCGTCGTCCGGAACACGGCACTTACGTCGGTACTTGGATTTTGCCGAGCGCGGCGTTGACGCCCTCGCCATGGACAGTGGCGATAGAAACCACGACGTTGAGTCGCCTTTTGAAGAGGCGGTTTTACACTACGTTCGTGAACTGGGCTACGAAGTCCTGCCGCAGGTGGGAGTCGCTGGGTATCGGATTGATCTGGGAGTGCGTCACCCGGATCAGCAGGGAGCATTCTTACTTGGTATCGAATGCGACGGTGCGATGTACCATTCGAGCAGAGCCGCCCGCGACAGGGACAGGATCCGGCACGATGTTCTTGTGGGTCTGGGATGGAGACTCCACCACATCTGGGGAACGGCTTGGTTCAGGCACCCTGACCGCGAGAAGCAACGACTGAAGGAAACGCTTGCGCGACTTCAGGAACTGCCTGTCACGGGCATGTTGCCGACAAGCTTGGATCAAAGCGACGATGACAGTGCTGTGAAGACGACCATGGCGTCCCCGGTAGTTGATGTGCGCTCCCAGCGTCCCGAGTGGGCCGCTGAATATGAAGTGGCTAAGCCAGACGAGATTGGCCCATGGGTCGACCTTGGCGATACATCTGGACGGTGGGCCATTCGCAAGTTTGTTGAACAGGTAGCTGAGGTTGAGGCTCCGATCCATATGAGTGTTCTTGGCCAGCGCCTGCGAGAGGCAAGCCACATTGGTCGCGTAGGAGCACGTATACGGAGCAACCTAATCGCCGCTTGCAAATCGAATGACTACAGCTTCGACGGTGAGATCTTGCGGTTGCCTAATGAAAAGATTTCGATCAGGTACCCGAACGCGGAATTCACCAGATCACCGGACGAGGTTCCGATAGAAGAACTTGTTTCCGCAGTCGAACATGCAGTTGAAGATGCCGTTTCAATCGACCGGGATGAGTTGACGAGGTACGTTGCCGGGGTATTCGGGTGGCTGCGTGTGTCGGCTGAAACCCGCGCGCGCCTTGAGTTGGCGATCGATGGAGCCGTTGATTCTGGGAACGTCAAGGAATCTGGCCGAGGCCTTCGAATGAGCTAACTTATCGCTTCGCGAGCCGAGCGAGCTGGTTCTCGGGTCGCAGCCCAGCAAGATACTTTGAGTCTGACAAACACTAGGAACTGGACTTCACAATTGTTCAACCACGCTTCATTCATTTGGTCGGCAGCTGATCTGCTCCGCGGCACCTATAAGCAGCACGAGTACGGCGACATCATCCTGCCGTTCACGGTGCTCTCTCGCCTTGATGCGGTGCTGGCACCGACAAAAGCTGCGGTGCTCGAAGCTGCAGCAGGTTTCGACGGCGACAACGAGCTGCCGAATGCCATGCTTCGCAACAAAGCGGGTCACGAGTACTCGTTCTATAACCGCTCCAAGCACAATCTGAAGACGCTGCAAGGAGACACTGACAACCTCGAAGAGAATCTGCGCGACTACGTCAACGCATTCTCACCGAACGTGCGCGACATCTTTGAGAAGTACAAGTTCGAAGACACCATCGACGGGCTTGCCGCCAATGACTTGCTGCTGCAGATCCTGCAGCACTTTGCCAAGGCCGATCTGCACCCCAAAAACGTCGACAACGAACAGATGGGTCACATCTTCGAAGAGCTGATCCGCAAGTTCGCCGAGGCGTCAAACGAGACGGCCGGTGAGCACTTCACTCCCCGTGAGGTCGTCCAACTCATGGTCTCGATCCTGCTCGAAGGCGACGACGAGCTGATGACCCCTGGTGTGATTCGTGACGTCTACGACCCTACGGCGGGTACCGGCGGCATGCTCTCGGCCGCAGAAGACAAGATCACGGCCATCAATCACAGTGCGCAGGTCAACCTGCTTGGGCAAGAGCTCAATGCCTCGTCTTACGCAATCTGCAAGGCCGACATGGTCGTCAAAGGCCAGCCGATTCGAAATATCGTGCACGGCAACACGCTCACCGACCCCGCGTTCGCCAACCGAACCTTTCATTTCGGGCTCTCGAACCCGCCGTTTGGGGTCGACTGGAAGAAGGAACAAGCGGCAGTCAAGACAGAACATGAGGTGGCTGGATTCGCGGGTCGTTTCGGCCCGGGTCTACCGAGAGTTTCAGACGGTTCGCTGTTGTTCCTAATGCACCTGGTCTCGAAGCTCCGTGATCCGAGTGAGGGCGTTGCCGGTCGTGGCGCGATCGTGCTGAATGGCTCGCCGTTGTTCACCGGAGGTGCGGGCTCGGGAGAGTCGAACATTCGCAAGTGGGTGCTCGAGCAGGACTACCTCGAAGCCATCATTGGCCTTCCCGCCGACATGTTCTACAACACCGGCATCAGCACATATATCTGGATCATCAACAAAGACAAGCCGAAGCATCGCCGCGGCAAGGTCCAGCTGATCGACGCGACCGAGATGTCCCAGAAGATGCGCAAGAGCGTGGGCTCGAAGCGCCGCTATCTGACCAGCAAGCACATCGAGAGCCTCGCCCGTATCTACAGCGAGTTCGAAGAGACCGAGACCTCGAAGGTCTTCGCCAATGAAGACTTCTTCTATCGCACCATCACCGTGGAGCGACCGCTGCGCCTCAACTACGCGTTCACGGCCGACCGCATCGAGCGTGCGCTCGCGGTACGAGCGGTCGGCAAACTGGAGTCGGATGCGCAGACCGACTTGCGTACCGCGTTTGAGACTGCTGAGACTGCGTCGGACGGCATTGTCTCGACCAACCGCAAGCAGTTCACCGCTGAGCTGACCACGGTGCTGAACAAAGCCGGTCTGGCGCTGAAGCCTGCACTTGTGGCGGCTCTCGTGAATGAGCTTGGCGAGCACGACGACGACGGCGAACTCGTCATGAAGGCAGGCAAACCAGCTGCTAACACTGCGCTGCGCGACAGCGAGAACGTGCCCTGGGACGAAGACATCCACGATTATCTCGAGCGCGAGGTAAAGCCCTTCGTACCAGACGCTTGGATCGACGAATCTAAGACCAAGGAAGGTGCCGACATCCCATTCACGAGGCACTTCTACACGTATGTGCCGCCACGGACGCTGGAAGAGATCGACCGCGATCTCGATGAGGTCCTCGGACGGATCCGCGCACGGCTCGAGCAGGTGAAGGCGTGACCACGATTTCCGATCCCCTCGAAGGCAAATGGCCGAACGCCAAACTAGGCCATGTAGCAAGAGTCAGTACAGGATCTGCCGATCTCCAGGATGAAGTCATTGAGGGAGAATATCCCTTCTATGTCCGTTCCTCCTTCGTCAGACGTCACTCGCTGTATACACACGATACTGAAGCGGTCTTGACTGCGGGGGACGGGAACGTAGGCGACATTTATCACCACGCGAAGGGAAAATTCGCTGTTCATCAGCGTGTTTATGTGATCGAACCTGGGCCTCATCTCACTTGTCGCTATTTGTACTACGCCATGCACGCCCTGTTCCTGGAGTCTCTCCAGGGCAGCACCGCGAAGTCCACCGTTGAGTCACTGCGCCGCCCTATGCTTACGGGATTCCAAGTCCCGTTGCCCCCATTGAAGGAACAGCAGAGGATCGCGGACTACCTCGACCGCGAAACTGCCGAGATTGATGCGTTGATCGCCGAGCAAGTGGGTCTGCGCGAGCTGCTGTCAGAGCGATTTGAGTCGGATGTCGCCCGGGTTATCTCGGGAAAGACCATGAGTGAAAAGGATCAACTGGATCACTTCTTTCATGAGCTTCCCGAAACATGGAGAAACCGCAGCGTCAAATCTGTCCTCAAGGTGCTGACGGACGGAGCTCATATTTCTCCTGAAACGGAAGGCGGTGTGTATCCCTTCGTCTCCACTCGAGATATTTCGAGTTCCCAGATCGACACTGATGGGGCTCTGCTCACATCGCCGGAAACATACCGCTACATGGTCAGAACAGGCTGCCAGCCAATTGAAGGCGATGTGCTCTTCTCAAAGGACGGCACCGTCGGCACAACCGCTGTCGTGGGGCAAGAACGTCCATTTGTGGCTGCATCGTCTTTGGTCATTCTGCGGCCGGAATCGACTGCCATGGACTCCCATTTTCTTGAGTATGCGCTCCAATCGAACCAGGTTCGGTCTCAAGCGGCCCAACGGATGCGGGGAGCCGGTCTTCCGAGGATCTCGGTGGCGAATGTCGGACGATTGCGTGTCCCTCAACCCCCAATTTCAACGCAGCGGGAGATCGTTTCGTATCTTGATGGGCACCGATTGGAATATGTAGCGATGAGCCGGGCAATTGCAGATCTCATCGCGCTAGCCAAAGAACGTCGCGCAGCACTCATCTCGGCAGCAGTCACAGGCAAGATTGATGTGACCGAGAAGCACAAGTCGGCAGCTGAACAGCTCGAAGATGGCCTTGCGGAGGCACGATGACCGCCATGCATCAGGAGCTCGCGCTTCAAGCAGAGATTGCCGATCACCTTGAAGCTCACGGTTGGCTGCGCTCCGAGAATTCTGCTGGTTACGACAAGGAACGGGCGCTCTACCCTGAAGATCTGCTCGGATGGCTGGCCGAGACTGATGCTGCCAACTACGCAAAGATTGTGCCAGAAGATGCATCTGCTGAGGCGCGCGCGAAAGGTGAGCAACGCATCCTGAATCGTGTCGCAAAGCTGCTTGCTACGGATGAGTCACACGGGGGCGGCACGCTGAATGTGTTGCGCAAGGGGTTCGACCTTCCTGGTGCCAGAAGCCGCTTCAGTCTGCTGCAGATGCCGCCGGCCGACGACCGTAACCCGAACCTCACCGCCCGCTACGGCAAGAATCGGCTACGTGTGGTGCAGGAGGTCGTCTACTCGACGAAGAGAGCCGACCGCATCGACCTCGTGTTGTTTTGCAACGGCATCGCAGTGGCGACGATCGAGCTGAAGACATCGTTCACGCAGTCGCTTGAGGCTGCGATCGCGCAGTACAAGACTGACCGCCACCCCCAGGGTGAGCCGTTGCTGATCTCGGGCAGGGGAGCGCTCGTCCATTTTGCGCTCTCTGACTCAGAAGTTGCGATGAGCACGCATCTCGCCGGCTCTGAGACCGTGTTTCTGCCGTTCAACAAGGGGCACGAGAACGGGGCTGGCAATCCGCCGGTCGAGGGCAAGGCCCGCACGTCCTACTTCTGGGAGGACGTGCTCGAGCGCGATGCCTGGCTGAGCATCCTGGCGAAGTTCATTTACACGAACCATCAGAAGCGCACTGACCCCATCACAGGCAAAGTCACGCAGAAGACGCAGATTCGCTTTCCCCGCTACCATCAGTGGCGCGCTGTCACGCGGCTCACCGCATCCGCTCGTGAAGAGGGTCCCGGTCACAATTACCTGATTCAGCACTCGGCGGGCTCAGGCAAGACCGACTCGATCGCCTGGACAGCGCACCGAATGGCGTCGCTGCACACGCCTGAGGGCCATAAGGTCTTCGACGGCGTCATCGTGATCGCCGACCGGCAGGTGCTCGACCGTCAGCTGCAGGATGCCGTCGACCAGCTCGTGAATGTCACGGGAACGTTCCAGCCGATCACATCGGGAACTGACGGCTCGAAGACCCAGCAACTGACTGAAGCGCTGGCGTCGGGTGTTCCGATTATCGGCGTGACGTTGCAGACCTTCCCGTACGCACTTGAAGAGATCAAGAAGAATGGCGGTGTGCTTGCGGGCAAACGCTTTGCCGTCATTGCAGACGAAGCGCACTCCTCGCAGACCGGCGCTTCATCGCGGTCGCTGAAGGAACTCCTGTATCTGGCTGACGCGCCCGAATCTGTCGATGAGAGAGAGGCGGGGGCTGACCAGGACGCCTTGGTGGCCATGGCTGCGAATGTCGACGAGGACAAGCGCATCAGCTTCTTCGCGTTCACGGCGACGCCGAAAGCCAAGACCCTCGAACTGTTCGGCCAGATCGGGGAGAGCGGCAAGCACGAGCCCTTTGATCTGTATTCGATGAAGCAGGCGATCGAAGAGAAGTTCATCCTCGACGTGCTGCAGAACTATACGACCTATGAGCTCGCGGCCCGGATCGCGCTTCGTGGCGCGGACGACGAAGGCGTTGACGAGGTGGATGTGCGCAAGGGGACCCGCGCATACATCGGTTTCGTTGAGCTGCACCCAACAAACGTGGCGTCCAAGGTCGAGGTGATTCTCGAGCACTACCAAGAGGCCGTGCGTGATGAGCTCGGTGGGCGTGCGAAGGCGATGGTCGTGACATCGTCGCGAGCCGCTGCGGTGAAGTATGCGCGTGCGTTCCAGAAGGCGATCGAGCAGAAGGGGCTGCCGCTCAAGACCCTGGTCGCCTTCTCGGGAGAAGTTGCTGATCCAGACGTCGTGGCGCTGCCTGGCACGGAACAGAAGATGGTTACCGAGGCATCGATGAACCCCGCCCTCAAGGGGCGTGATCTCGCATCCGTGTTTGCGCAGGATGACCAGAACATCCTGATTGTCGCCAACAAGTACCAGACCGGCTTTGACCAGCCGCTGCTCGTGGCAATGTACGTCGACAAACCTCTTTCGGGCATCACTGCTGTTCAGACGCTGTCGCGATTGAACCGTATGGCTCCTGGCAAGCAGAACACCTATGTGCTCGACTTCGTCAATGATGCCGACCTGATTCTCGATGCATTTCAGGAGTACTACGAGGACGCGACGATCTACGAGGAGTCGGACCCGGATCTGGTAGCCGATCTCATGGTGAAGCTCGACGCCCAAAGCATCTACACCGAGGCAGAAGTGAACCTGGTGTGGGACGAGTGGCGGACCCTCAACGGCAAGCACACCAAACTCGGCGCTCACCTCGACCCGGCCGTTGAGCGCTTCGCATACCGGTGGAAGGCTGCGGTGTATGAGCAGAACGACGAGGAACTTGAAGTGTTGCAGGACTTCCGGTCGACTCTGGCGCAGTATGTGAAGTCATACGCCTTCTTCTCGCAGATTCTGCACTTCGGCGACCCCCGGTACGAGAAGCTTTCGGTGTTCGCTGACCTGCTTGCTCGGAAGCTTCGCGCGTTCAACGCAGATGATCCGGATGCCACGGCAGTCGATGTCGATGACGTGGTGCTCACACATTTCAAGCTCGAGAAGCTGCGAGACGAGGATCTGCATCTGCAGTCAGGTGAAACTGAGGGGCTTCGGGGAATGACCGAAGCTGGCTTGGCCAAGATCCGCGAGAAGGAGCGCTCGCCAAAGACTGAACTCGTCGAGAAGGTGAACAAGTACTTCGGTGATCTTGATGCTCGCGACGAGTACAAGGTGCAGTTTGCTGAGACTTTGCTAGCTGAAGCGCTGGACAGCGATGAATTGAGGTTGCAGGCTCTGAACAACAGCAAGGCAGACTTCTCGAATTCACCCAAGCTGCAGATTGAGATCGAAGATGCGCTGTGGCGTCAAGATGGCGCAAACGGCGAGATTCAGCAGGCTGCGAGGGCGCTGTCTACAGGGCGGCTGATCGAGTTGGTGCTCGAGCTTGGGCTGTATGACCGGCTGCGGGCTACGGGGACCGAAGGGTGAGGTTGCGGGCTTCTTCTGGATTGCTCGTCGGTGCATACGTCGACGGGCTTGTAACTCGTGTCGGGAAGTACTTTGACTAAAGGAGCGGGTGTTGGCAGTGGTGGCGCGACTACCCATCTGAAACATGCGATCTCTTTGTGCGAACCCCATAGCTATGCAGTGAATCGATCGTCGAAAAAAGGTGTGGTCGCGCCGGCTGATCGAACTAACTGCGATGCTGAGCATTCTGCTGTCACCGTGAAAGCGCCTGCTTAGCCATGACTTCAACTATCGCGTGGCTTGACGCATCGAGTGAAGAGCAACGTCGCATGCGCGACATCATTCGACTGTTTGCAGACCGCGACAGTCGAGACGAACTAGGGCTGGGCCAGGTGCGTGACGCCCTTGGCGACATCCTGTTCCCAGGGTCGTCGACCCTGCATACGCGCGCCCGCTATTTGCTATTCATTCCCTGGATCTATCAGGAAGCCGCGGCCCGCAACAAGAAACCGGGGTGGGCATCCGCTCAGGAACGCAAGCTGATATCTGCGATTCGCTCAAGTGAAGACTCCGGAGGTCTGCTCGGCTCCCGGGCCGGTCAAGCGCTGAAGACACTGCCGTCGTCGATCTATTGGGCAGCCCTCGGCACGTATGGCATCAGACTCGACAACACACTTACGAGAGAACTCGCCCTCGAGAGCTCTTCGAGTGACCGTGCAGCTGAACCGGGGGAGGGCGGGCGATTCTCGATCTGGTCGCCGACCATGCCCAAAGCGCCAGAGTCGTTTCCGGGCGAGGTTCCCGACGGGTTCGCGATGACTCACGACGAAGCTGCATGGCTCCGGGAACGGATGCTCACGGCTGCTCCAGACAGCCTCTTTGCTCACTTGCTCGAGCATCCGCCAGACTCCAGCAGCAAAAGCGCTTGGCTTGATTCTTCGGCATTGTCAGCGACCGGGAATGCGCGCCAGTGGTTGGATGACGCGCATAGATTCTCGTCAGTCATGCATGGCGCACAACTGCTCTACAACTTGTTGCTCGCAGAACTGCACCGGTCCGAGGGCTACAGAGACGACGACCAATACATCGATCGATACAGGGACTCGCTTGGGAAGTGGCAAGAGGGGCTTGCGGCCATAGATCTCGCCGAGGCGGGTGCTGTTCGTCAGATGCTCAATCGAATTCATGTGGACCGCGATCGGCCGATCCATCCGCGCTCCACAGCATTCATCACAGCTTGGTACGACATTGTGCGTGAACTTGGAAGTGGGCAGGTTGCTGATTCTCGCGGTGTGCGGGAGTTCGTCAGAAAGCGTGAGATCAGCCACAAGGGTAGTCTTTCGCGCCTGAAGAACCCCAAGCGTCTGCAGAACTGGGCCGGCGGTTCGGGTGCTGGTGCGCTGAACTACCGATGGTCGTATGTGCAGGGAACCATCGGTGACATATTCGACGGGCTTGCCCGTGGCCAGAGCGAGGTCGTCAATGCTTGACCCGCAGGATCGTCTCGCGCTCACCGAAGCGCTGGCGCCCCCAGCAGGATTCACGCTTGCTCATGGAGTCGGAACGACCTTTACCCTCGATCTTGAAACTGCGCTGACCGTGCCACTGGCCCTCGCTGCCAAGCGTGTGGAGTCCAGCGACGACGCTCTGAGCATTCTCGATGCGCTCCGACGAACAGAACAGCAGGTCGACATCTTCGCCCAGGCAGGGCAGATCAGCATGGGTCAGCACTCGAGCCTCGTTGCGCTGCTTGAGCGCTCTGTGCATCAGGTTGCTCAGCGACGCGGGCTGTTTCACCCAAAGGTATGGTTCTTGCGCTTCGAGTCAGACGATGGGGAGACACGTTTTCGATTCATCTGCTCGAGCCGCAACCTGACGCAGGATCGAAGCTGGGATGTCGTTGTTCAACTCGACGGGGCGCCCGGTGACGTTTCGGATGAGAGGGTGCGTGAGCAGAATCTGCCGATGGCTGATCTGCTGCGTCGGCTGCCGGATCTGATGATCCACTCACTGGAAGGGACGCGGCATGCGCGGCTGAACGAGCTTGCCGATCAGTGGGAACAGATCTTGTGGGAACTGCCGGATGGCGCGCGTGAACTTCGATTCCATGCGTACGGGCCGGGTGCGAATTCGACTATCGACACGAGTGGGACGCGATCGCTGATCGTGTCGCCATTTCTGTCTGACGATGGCCTGCGCTTGCTGCGCAAGGATTGTCGCCGCGAGACACACGTGATTTCGCGCCCAGAATCATTTGAGCGACTGCGGCCGGAGTCGTTGGGGGGACTGAGCAGCTACATCTTCGATGATGCGGCCAACCTTGAAGATGCAGATTCGGCCGTCTCAGAATGGCAAAGGAAACCGCTCGTTGGACTGCACGCGAAGGTGATCGTGCACGACCTGCCTCGCAAGCAGTCACGCGTGCTGTTGGGCTCGGCCAACGCAACTGGAGCAGCGTTTCGTGACAACACCGAGGTCATGGTCGAGTTGGTTGGGCCTGTGAAGCAGTTCGGCGTCAAGAGCACGCTTGAAGCCCTCGATCAGCTCAAAGAAGAGTACGCGCCAACCGGTGGCGAGACCTCGACAGAACAAGAGGAAGCCGAGCACCGGCTGGAGCAGATGCTCCGTGCGATCGCTGCTTCGCCCGTGCACATGAGACTGCGTGGGGAAGGTCCGTGTGATGTCTCGGTGTGGAGTGACAACGAGAGTGCGGATTCACCCGGCGTCACAATCGAATGGCAGATGCTGCGGGCCGCAAATGTCGTTGCAGGCGTGATTCCTGCCCGCGAAGAGGACGCCCATACCTTTGCTGAGGTTCCCCTTGAGCAGGTGACGCCGTTCATCCTGGTCACGGCCAAGAACGGTTCGGTCACTCGCCGGACGATTCTGCTCGCGAGACTCCTGGGCGATTTCGAGCGTCGACGCACGGCAGTCCTGAGCGAGCACATCACCGATCGGGCGTCATTCTTGCGGCTGCTGACGATGATGCTTGAGCTCGCCGGCTTCGGTACTGCAGCAGAAGCAGCAATTGGCGATGGAGTGTTCGGTCGCTTTGCAGCCGCTTCAGGTGAGAGTGCTGGCCTGATGGAGGCACTCGCAAAGGCTCTCGGTTATGGCACCGACGCGATTGCGGATGTGGAGCGAATCATCGAATACATCGCATCTGACGATCAGCAGGCAGCTGAGATTCTGCCCGAAGGGTTCGATGAACTCTGGTCTGCGGTGCGCGACGCTTACGCGATGACGAAGCGAGGCGGGGCATGACGACGACTGCTGAACGCGTCATGCGGGGGCTGAAGCAGTTTCAGCGTGACACCGTGCTGCACATCGCGCATCAGTTTTATGGTGAGGTCGCTGCGACTGCTGACGGGCGCACTGGCAGGTTTCTCGTGGCTGATGAGACCGGTCTCGGCAAGAGCGTGGTGGCTCGAGGCGTCATCGCTCATGCCATCGATGCGTTGCGCGCTGAACGGCCAGACAAGCCCATCAACGTCGTCTACATCTGCAGCAATCAAGACCTGGCCCGCCAAAACATTCGACGGCTCAATGTCAGCGACGATCGGCTGGCCGAGATCAACACACGGCTCACGATGCTGGCGACAGAAGGACGTGCTCTGACTCGAGGTCGTCAGACCGGAGCCGGCGAGCTCAATCTCGTCTCATTCACGCCGGGCACGTCGTTCTCTAATGGCGGCATGAGGCAGGGCAAAGGCAACGAGCGAGCACTGATCGCACTGCTGCTCGAGCGACTGCTGCAGCCCAGCCCTGATGACTGGACGCGCATCCTGCGACTGCTTCGCGGTTGGATCGACAACGTCGGTCGATTCCGTGATCGTCACGTTGCAAACCTTCGCGCTGACCTTGAAGAACATGGGATTGACCCGCAGATTGAGGAGTCCTTCGGACGAATTGCCGACGAGACCGGAGCACTCGGGAGGTTCACGGCGCTGGTGTCGCGGATAGACCTGGCTCAATCGCAGGAGCTTCCAGACGACATCTGGCATGCGGTGCAGGACTCGATTGCCGAGCTCCGGCACGCGCTCGCGAAAGCTGGAGTGGAGACGCTTCGCCCCGACCTGATCATTCTCGACGAGTTTCAGCGATTCAGGCATCTGCTGGATTCGACTCAGGACAGCGAAGCTGCCGAGCTGGCCCAGCACCTGTTTCAGCGTGGCGACGCTCGCGTTCTCTTGCTCTCAGCGACGCCCTACAAGCCGTTCACGCGAGGCGATGAGGAGGGCGATCACTACAAAGATTTTCTTTCGGTGGTTCGATTCCTTGCCGGGGGAGCTCCTGGCGCAGAACTGCCAGTGCGCAATGCCTTGGAGGAGTATCGCAGGGCGCTGACGCGCGATGGAGACGTGGCTTCAGCGGCGAAGGCTGTGCGAGACAGGCTGCTGCCGTTCATGACGCGGGCAGAACGACCTGAGGTCGTAGAGGGCGAAAGCCTCGTGCAGGAGCGACCATTGGCCGTCAAGTCTCCGACTTCGGATGACCTGCTCGGTTGGGTGGGACTGCGCAAGCTTGCCGATGCTGTTGATTCGCCACTAGAGCTTGATCGGTGGAAGTCGGTGCCGTACTTCGCCAACTACATGGATGGCTACAAGCTCGGACAGGATGTGACAGAACGGCTGGAACAGGATGCGGCGAGCATTGAGCAGCTGCTCGCGCAGACTCAGTCGCTGCCGTGTGATGTGCAGGAGCCCGGCGCTTCCGTCGATGCTGGCAACGCGAAGCTGCGCGCCTTCATTGAAGCGACGGTGGGGCAAGGCTGGTGGCGGGCGATCTGGGTGCCGCCCTCGATGCCGTACCTCGAGCCTGGCGCGAACTACGCGCCCTTGCACGAGCACGGAATGACGAAGCAGGTTGTCTTCTCATCGTGGTCGGCAGTGCCAACATCGGTTGCGGCTCTGGTGAGTCGCGAAGCCATGCGCATGCGAGTCACGCGCAAGGGCGGTGCTGCCGCCGACAACGAATCGACTCTGCACGGTCTCGAATACAAGATGGCTGCCACCGGTGCACCTCAGTCGATGTCAGCGCTGACTCTCTTCTGGCCGCATCCGGGGATCGCTGATCTTGGGGATCCGGTACGGGCAGCACGACGCCAGGGCAGCCGCGTATCGTCTGACGCTCTGTTGCAGGCCATTCGCCAGTCGCTTCCTGTAGAGGACGCCGGCGAAGCATGGCATGCGTTCTTCGGAGCGCCCGGGGCTCTGCCCTCTGAGCTGAAGAACACGAAAATGGCACTGCTCACACTCGGCGATGGCCGACCCAAGTGGAAGTCAGCGCTTCAGCAGCATATGACGGAAGCCATCGCCATGGCGCGGAAGTCTGGGGCCGCCGCCAAGAGCTCTCACCGGTGGTTGCCCGACCTTGCAGCATTCTCGCCAGGCAACTCTGCCTATCGTGCACTTCGGACCATTGCCGGCCCGCACGTTTCGAACAGCGAGCTGTGGGGAGCTGCATTTGTGCTGGCTCAGGGGCTTCGCACTCTGTTCAATCGCGGTGAGACCGTGGTGCTGCTGAACACACTCGATGAGGCCGCTGGACTCGAGGATCGGCCGTACTGGCAGAAGGTGCTGTCATACAGCGCCGATGGAAACCTGCAGGCAGTGCTGGATGAGTACCTGTTTCAGCTGCACAAAGACCGAGGCGGTCATGAACTCGATGGAGCGGCCCTCATGACAGTTGCTGAGCAAGCCAGCGAAGTGCTGGGGCTGCAGCGCGTCAACTACCGCGGACGGGGTGTCGATGCCGAGCGAACGCCTATCGACATCGGCGCGCGTTGGGCGCTTCGATACGGCGACGCTAACGTTCGCTCCACGTCAGACTCTGGAGAACAGCGTCAAGCCAACGTGCGCGCGGCTTTCAACAGCCCCTTTGCCCCGTTCGTGCTCACTTCGACAAGTGCAGGGCAGGAGGGCATCGACTTTCACTGGTGGAGCCATGCTGTCGTGCACTGGAACTTGCCGTCGAGCCCTATTGACTTCGAGCAGCGCGAAGGTCGAGTGAATCGCTTTGCTGGTCATGCGATTCGCAAGAACGTCGCTGAACAGCATTGGGCGGATGTGCTGTCGTGTGACGAAGTCAGCCCTTGGGAGGCAGCGTTCGGCGCTGCCGTTGAAGCCAGCCGTGGGAAGGGCGACTTTGCGCCGTGGTGGATGTACCCGGGGTCTTCACGCATTCATCGGGTGCTCACGAACTTCCCGCTGAGCATCGACGAGTCGCGATATGCGCAGCTCAAGCGTGATTTGGTGCTGTATCGGCTGACGCTCGGACAGCCGCGACAAGAGGACATGCTTGAGCTGCTCGCAGCCAGGGGAGTGACGGGTCATGAAGTTCCATCGATCGACCTGAGCGCACCGCGAAATTGGCTAGGATCCAGAGCAGGAGAGGACGTCCATGAGCAACCCTGAATCGCATGACAATGATGTTGCAGCCACCGAGTCGCAGACCGCAGCGGAGGTCGCGGTCCGCCGGTTCCATGGCGGTGATGCAGAGATCGCACTCCTCGAGTTTCAGGGTGAGTTGAAGGATCAGATTGTCGCCAATCTGCATGGCGGATTCCTCTCGACTGAGACCCACGCTTCGGGTGCTCGAGCGGTCTCGCCACAGAGCATGAAGTCGCTCGTGGTTTCTGGGTCGGCTGCTGGCGCAACCGCGCTTTCTGCGGGACTCTCGTCGACCCTGTTTGTTGCGACGGCCAATCCGTCCACGTTGATGCAGATCGGAGCCGGTTTCGGCAGCGCGCAGGTGGGAGCCGGAGGCATCCTCGCGCAGGCGCCGTTCATTCCCGTTGCCAGTTCGTTGCCGGTCGTCGCGCCGATGCTTGCCGTTCAGGCGATCTCGACCGCCATTATTCTCAAAGAGTTTGAGAAGGTCGACCAGAAGCTTGACGTCATCAAGGGTGCTGTTGACACCGCGATCGCACGGTTCGAGGCGACGCACGCAGGGCAGCTGCTCGCCGCATCCGCCATTGTTGACGAGATTCACCAGCAGTACGAGCTCTCTGGAGCCTTCTCGAACGACATGCTGATTCGACTGTCGCTTGCAGAGCGTGACGTGTTTCAGCTTGCGGAGCGCTTCCGGCACCTTGCGCTCACGAGCCAGATTCCGACCTCGATGGATGACCCCGGCCACGTGCAGCGGGCGAACTATGACGCCCACAGCGCCATGCTGTCGTCATTCTTGAGCCTGCGTATCGCTCATCTGCGCCTATGCGTCGACATGCAGGAGAATCCGAAGTCGGTCGAAGCATCGGTAGAGCGTCTCACGAAGAAGATTCGCGAGGATTCCCAGTTCTGGGAGTACCTGCTGCAGCGGTCAGAGTCACTTCGCGACGAGATCACAATTCGCGAAGAGAAGCTGAGCGACATGAACTGGGCTGAACGTGCGCTGCCCGGCTTCGCCGGCGGTCGAGGCACTGCAACGCAGCGCGAGATTGAGGCGCTGAAGGCTGCGTATGTTTCGACTCTGGAGAGCGAGAACGCCATCATGAAAGGCTTCACTTCGCTCATCGAGACCGCCAAAGAGACGCTTGTGGTTCTGGAGAATCCGAAGAAGAACCTCGAGTCGGCACCCACGCTTGTGTACTGGCAGGACGAGACTGGCGAGCACTCGTTTGCGACGGATCGGTTGCAGCTGAGCTGAGGCCTTGGGGGTTTCGTGACGGCGCTTCGCGCCTCCTCAACCTCCGGTGGGTGATCGGGGTTTCGTGACGGCGCTTCGCGCCTCCTCAACCTCCGAGGGGTGGCTGCGCGGCTCCTCGACCAGCGTGGGACGGGGGAGTGGCTTCCGCACGGCTCTCAGCAACGGCAGCTCGAATCGCATCGTGGCAGGCCGCCACGATGGGCGAGTGCTCCGAGCCTCGACGGATGAGCGTGACGATGCGGCGATGCATCGTGTCGGGCAGCTCGTCGATGACACGAATCTTGCAGGTGGGCACCGGCGTCACGCTGGCCGGCAGGAAAGCCGCCGCCATGCCCTGCTCGAGGAGGCTCCTGTGCAGGTAGGGATCGGGGGAGACGAAGTTGATGTTGGGCTCGAAGCCCGCGGTCCTGCAGACCTCGAGCGCCCAGCGGCCCGCATCAGCGGTGCTCGGCTCCATCGCCCACGGTGCTTCTTCGAGCGATGCAAACTGTTCAGGCACGTAGGCGCGGATGGATTCCCTGGCGATCACTGACTGCAGCACGCCCGGGCGCGGCTTGAGCGCGTATCCGGGGTACTCGTCTGACACCGCGATGTCGGCACGACGGGCGAGCAGTTCGGCGATCGCGTCGTCGGGCTCGAGTTGCGTGAACTTGATCGTCACATCAGGCGCGATCTCGCGCAGGTGACGAGAGACCGATGCCATGAGGCCGACGGCAAACGAGTGGAACGCGACGAGCCTGATCGTGCCGACGAGGCCGGTGCTGCGCGCCTCGTCGAGATCGATTTCGGCAAGCTCGAGCGCCTCGAGCACCGTCTCTGTGTGCGCGATGAGTCGATAGGCGGCTCCGGTCAGTCGCACGCCTCGTCCCTCAGCCAGCAGCAGGGGAGTGCCGACCTCTGTCTCGAGCCTCTGAAGGCGTTGCGAGATGTTCGAAGTGCTGACTTTGAGTGCTCTCGCGGCGGCAGTGAGACTGCCTTGCAGCGCGACTTCTCGAAGCAGCACAAGCTTCGAAACGTCAAGCATGCAACCCCAATCGTTAATGCACAGTGAATGATATCAATCTGGGCAGATCACTGAAATTTCGCGGGCCCCGCTAGTAGCGTCGGTGACACCGAAGCCGAGTTGAGGAATTTTGATCAGAGTGATGGTTGCGACGATGCAGAAGGCCCAATGTGGCACACAGACGCTGCTCCGTCGTGCCCCTTTCAGCAGCGTTCACTCTTCTGGTGCGACCGCATCCGTCTCCTCCTTCTTCGCAATACACCTTGCCCGCGTGTACAGACGCACGCGTTGAACCACGCCGCCGCAGTGCTGCCGATGAGGGTGCGCTGAGAGCGGTTGAAAGCCCGAGAACAACCATGAAGCCAGGAGCACGAATCGATGACTGACCACACCACTGTGCAGCCGAAGGTTGCGCTCGACAACGTCTATAAGGCGTATGGAGACAACGTCGTGCTCGACGACGTCTCGCTGCACGTCGCAGAGGGCGAAGTCGTAGCGATCATCGGCCCGTCGGGTGCTGGCAAGAGCACCTTCCTGCGCTGCACGAACCTGCTCGAGCAGCCCGACTCGGGTGTGATCCGCATCGGCACCCACACGATCGACTCGAGCCAGAAGCACACGTCCCGCGAGCTCGAAGAGCTGCGACGCACTGCCGGCATGGTGTTTCAGTCATTCAACCTCTTTCCGCACCTGACAGCCCTCGAGAACGTCTCGCTCGCACAACGTCGGGCGCTCGGGCGCTCGAAATCCGAGGCCGACGAACGGTCGCGCGCTTTGATCGACCGCGTGGGGCTCTCCGACAAGTACGACTCACACCCGGCTCGTCTCTCAGGTGGCCAGCAGCAGCGTGTGGCGATCGCCCGCGCCCTCGCCATGGACCCTGAGGTGATGCTCTTTGACGAGCCCACATCCGCTCTCGACCCTGAAGTCGGCCTCGAGGTCCTCGCCGTCATGCAGGAACTCGCTGAAGAGGGCATGACCATGATGGTCGTCACACACGAGATGGAGTTCGCACGCAGTGTCGGCGACCGCCTCGTCGTGATGGCAGATGGCGGCATCATCGAAGAGGGCGAGCCCAACAGGGCGCTTGACCCCTGATCTTGGACACGCTGATTCCAGCACGTTGCTGGGGAAGCGAGAATCCAAGGGATGGCAAGGAAGAACTACACGGACGAGTTCCGGCAGCGGGCGGTGGACTTGTTCGCGTCCACGCCGGGTGCGACGTTGAAGGGCATCGCGGCGGATCTGGGGATCTCCCGCGGTGCGCTGCGGGAGTGGGTCGAGAAGCACGGCTCGGGGAGCACGACCACCGGCACAGCGTCGACGCCCGCGCCGGCGCGGGCGGAGTCACAGGCGGCGAAGGTCCTCCGGCTGGAGGCCGAGAACGCGAGGCTGGAAGCGGAGAAGCTGAAGCTTCAGACGGAGCGGGACATCCTTCGTCAGGCGGCGAAGTATTTCGCCGGGGAGACGAACTGGTGAACCGCTTCCAGTTCGTTGAGGATCACAAGGACGCCTACGGCGTGAAGCGGTTGTGTGAGGTCATTCAGATCGCGAGGTCGTCGTTCTACGCCTGGCTGGCGGCGGCCCCGGGACGGGCCGCGAGGGCCGCCGCAGACGCCGCGCTGGCGGCGCGAATCCGTGTGCTGCAGGACCCCGCGCAGGGTGGCGATCGCGCCTATGGGGCGCCGCGGATCACCGCCGACCTCAACGACGGCGTCGCGGCGGCCGGGCGGGTGAATCACAAGCGGGTCGCCCGGGTGATGCGGGAACACCAGCTCGCGGGGATCCGGCTGCGTCGACGGGTGAGGACCACGATCCCGGACCAGTCCGGACGCCGCTTCCCCGACCTGATCGAGCGGGACTTCTCCATTGGTGAGCCGAACCGCCGATACGTGGGCGATATCACCTACCTCCCGATCGCGGACGGGTCGAACCTGTATCTCGCGACCTGCATCGACCTCGGGTCACGGAAGCTCGCGGGTTGGCAGGTCGCCGACCACATGCGCGTAGGGCTCGTCGAAGACGCCCTGCGCGCTGCGGCCCGTGACCGCGGGACGCTGGCCGGCGCGATCTTCCACAGCGACCACGGCAGCGTCTACGCCTCGAAGGCCTACGCAGCCCTCTGCGAGCAGCTCAACATCGTCCAGTCCATGGGTGCGGTGGGCACGAGCGCCGACAACTCACTCGCGGAGAGCTTCAACGCCACACTCAAGCGGGAGCTCCTCGAAGGGCAGGCGGCGTTCCCGGACCAGGCCACCGCCTACCGGGCCGTGTTCCGATGGGCGAACCGCTACAACACCCGCAGGCGCCACTCCGCGATCGGCCAGATCACCCCGAACAACTACAAGACCGCCTACGCGGAGACCACGTCCGCTACCCTCGCGGAAGCGGCATAACCGAACCGACACCGTGTCCACGATCGAGGGTCAAGGCCCAGGCCTTGCAGATCATGGATGCGCAGATCAGGTGGGTGCTGTCAGGCAAGCGAGCCGCGTCAGCGAAATCGCCGATGCGAGACGCGCTGCTGATGCGCTACGTGCGGTTCTGAGCGACTACTTCTTCGAGAAGTGGCCGATGACGTTCATCGGGATGAAGAACGCAGCCGAGAAGACGAAGATGCCGAGCACGAAGGTGATCGCCTTGAGCTCTTCAGGTGCACCCGTTGCGAGGCCGAGCAGGTAGATGCCGCCGACGAGCAGCACGAAACCGAGAACAATGCCGATGAGCGATGCGAAACCGCTGCTCTCGTGCTCCTGACGCTGCTTTGCCATGGTGTGCCCTCTCATCGGATCTGCTTGGTGGGATGCATCGCCCAGCCTATCAAGCGACAGCAGGTGTGCGGGCAGCCTTGGCAGTCTTCTCCTGCAGGCGCATCAGCGTCTTGTGCAGAACGCTGAGCTCTTCAGTCGTGATGTCGAACTGCGCCTTCACTTCGTCATTGACGTGGCGTGCACGCTCCTTGAGGGCACGGCCCTCGTCAGTCAGCGCGATTGCGAGCGCACGCTCGTCTGATGTGTTGCGCGGACGCGTGACGTAGCCGGCCAGCTCGAGTCGCTTGACCAGCGGCGACAGCGTGCCCGGGTCGAGGCGCAGGCGGTCGCTGAGGGCCCTGATCGACATCGGCTCGCCCTCCCACAGGGTCAGCATCACGAGGTACTGCGGATGCGTCAGCTTGAGGGGCTCAAGCAGCGGCTTGTATGCCGCAATCACGGTTCGAGATGTCAGCGTGATGGCAAAGCACACCTGATTCTCGAGCAGCAGGGAGTCCTGTTGCTCCGAAAGGGTGGTGTTCTGGGGCACCGTTTCTCCTAGTTTTTGAATGACACTCAAGGGCAGCCGTTGTCATCATATGCACGCCAAGCAGTTTCTTGCCGATGGTTGGTGCACAATCCACACGTTTTGCGTGTTTTCTGGCAGAAAAAGCGCGAGAAGTGCATCGAGCTCGATATCACCCGACGCAACTTCATGTTGCCATGACAAGTGTCCAAGTTGCTGTTCGGCTGCTGCGCAGCGAATGCGGTGCGAATATTGTTTGCAGGCGCTAAGCTTGACCGCGGTATATATACAGGGTCTAGGAGACTAAGTGGCAAAGCCAGGTCACGCAGCAGTTCTGCGAGACGTCACCGTGCGCTACAAGGCGACAACAGCACTGCAGTCGATTGACCTCTCGATCGAGCACGGCGAGATCGTCGGCATCGTCGGCGAATCCGGCGCCGGCAAGTCGACCATGCTGCGACTCCTCGACGCGACCGAACAGCCGACAGAGGGCACCGTGCTGCTCGACGGCGTCGACCCCGCAACGCTCGGCGAACGAGGCAGGCGGCGCATCCGTCACCGCATCGGCATGGTGTTCCAGGGCTTCAATCTGCTTTCGAACCGCACCGTCGAGCAGAACATCGAACTGCCATTGCGGCTGCAGCGACGCCGCGACCCCGAACTCGTCGCCAAGTTGATCGACTACGTCGGGCTCGCAGACCGTGCCAAGCACTATCCCGCACAGCTCTCGGGCGGACAGAAGCAGAGGGTGGCCATCGCCCGCGCCCTCATCACCCAGCCGACGCTGCTGCTGGCAGACGAGCCCACATCCGCCCTCGACGAGCGCACGACCGCCGGCATCCTCAGCCTGCTCGAGCGAACCCGCCGTGACTTCGGCACCACGATCGTGCTGGTCACCCACGAGCTCGCAGCCGTCAAGGCCGTCTGCGACCGCGCAGTGATCCTCGAGCGCGGCGAGCTGCGCGACATCGTGCAGGTCGTGCACGGCGAGACGCAGCAGGGCGCGAGCTACCTCGACCGCGCCAAGCAGGTGCTCGAGTCATGAACTTCGTGAAAGACCTGTTCGACGAGATCGTCGAAGCGCTGCAGCGAAACGGCGGCGCCATCGTCGAGGCCCTCGGCGAGACCGGCTACATGCTGGGCTTCTCGCTGCTGGCCGCAGTGCTGATCGGCCTGCCCGTCGGCGTCACCATCTTCGTCACCCGACCCGGCGGCGTGCGGCCCATGCCGTGGCTGTTCCAGCTCTCGAACCTCTACGTCACGGTCGTGCGGTCGTTTCCGTTCCTGCTGTTCGTGGTGTTCCTGATTCCGCTGACGCGTGCGGTCTACGGCACGAGCTTCGGCACGGCAGCCGCGACCTTCCCCATGTGCTTCGTCGCAGTCGCCCTGTATGCGCGCCTCGCCGAGCAGATCCTGCTCGAGATTCCCCAGGGCATCCTGCAGGCCGCCCGATCGATGGGCGCCAGCACGCTGCAGACCGTGTGGATGTACCTGCTGGTCGAATCGCGCTCGGGCCTTGTCTATGCACTGACGTCGGCTGCGATCAGCCTCATCTCGTATTCGACGGTGCTCGGCGTCGTCGGCGGTGGCGGACTCGGCGACTTCGCCATGCGCTACGGCTACCAGGAGTACGACTACGTGCTCATGTACACGACC
Source organism: Agrococcus casei LMG 22410 (assembly GCF_900163565.1). Lineage (GTDB taxonomy): Bacteria > Actinomycetota > Actinomycetes > Actinomycetales > Microbacteriaceae > Agrococcus > Agrococcus casei. The sequence goes on along the minus strand of NZ_FUHU01000043.1, from coordinate 11,139 downwards.
GTGATCATCGTGGTCGTGCTCGTGCAGCTCATGCAGGTCGGGGGCCACAGGCTCTCGAAGGCACTCGACAGACGCTAGACCCCACACGCGATAGACCCGGCCGGCAATGCGGCCACCAGAAAGGAAGACCCCAATGAAGCTTCGACTCCTCGCAGGAGCCACTGCGATCACGCTCGCAGCACTGACAGTCGGATGCGCGACTGGCGGCGAAGAAGGCGCTGACGGCACCGAGGGCGGCGTCGAGACGCTGCAGGTTGCCGTCACCGTGCCTCCCATGTCGACACTGACCGAAGTCGCCGCCGAAGAGATCGCAGACGGCTACGAGATCGAGCCGGTCGAGGTCAGCGACTACGTGCAGCCGAACGTGCTGCTCAACAACCAGGAGATCGACGCGAACTTCGTGCAGCACGAGGACTTCCTCGAGGACTACAACGAAGAGAACGGCGGCAACCTCGTGCTCGTGCAGCCGATCTACGTCGTCGTCGTCGCGTTCTACTCGCGCGAATACGCGTCGATCGAAGAGCTGCCCGACGGTGCAAGCATCGTGATCTCCAACGACTCGTCGAACGGCGGACGCGCGCTGCAGATGCTCGCTGACGCAGGCCTCATCACGCTTGACCCTGAGGTCGAGCAGTACACGGCGACGCAGCAGGACATCATCGAGAACCCGCACGACTTCGAGATCACCGAGGTCGGTCTGCCGCAGCTCAACACCGCATACGAAGAGGCCGACATGGTCTTCAACGTGCCGTCGTACGCCAGGCAGATGGATCTTCGCCCCTACGAAGACGGTCTGCTCGTCGAAGACGACACGCGCTTCGCGGTGGGCCTCGCTGTGCACAAGGACGACGTCGACAGCCCTGCGACGCAGGCGCTGATCGACGCATACACGAGCGACGCTGTGCGCGCCATGCTCGAAGAGGTCGAAGAGCCCGCAGCCTTCTAGGCTGAGAGCAATCAAGAGGGGAGGGCGCTCGTGCCGATGACGAAGGCTGTGCTTCGCACGGCAGCTGAGCGCCCTGACCTCGTGGCCGTTGCGGGCGGCGGCGATCAGCTGACGTATTCCGAGCTGGCCGAGACGTCCCGCCGAACGATCGCCGCTGTCGACGCTCTGCATGCCGCACAGGCGCATCCGCCCGCTGCTGCTCCCGAGACCGGCGGCATTCCCGTGACGGCCGTCAGCATCGATTCGGCATTCCACGCAGCGCGCATCGTGGCGTCGCTTGCGGGCTACCGCGCAGTGAGTGCCGTGATCGACCCGCGCTGGCCGCTCGAGCACCGCATTCGGGTGATCGAGTCGACCGGAATCGGCCTGGTCGTGAGCGATTCGGCCGAGCTCGCACCGGCTCTGCAGCAGCGCGGATGGGGCGGCACAGTGATCTCGCTGGCCGACTTCGTGGGTGCTGAAGGGTCTGCTGCGGCAGCCACCGCGCCGACTGTGCGCGACGGTGACGAAGCCTTCCTGATGCTGTTCTCGTCGGGCACCACGAGCGACCCGAAGGCGTTTCTGAAGACCCGAGCGCAGTACCGGGCCAACGTCGCAGTGTCGAGCGCCTATCTCGAGCCGCTGCCGGGTGTGGCCACACTCGCACCCGGCCCGCTGTCATACAGCCTCACCCTCTATGCCGTGATCGAGTGCCTGGCAACCGGCGGCACAGTGCATGTTGCAGACCGCTTCGACGCAATCGATGCCGGGCGGCGCATCGAACGCGAGAGCATCACGCGCATCGTTGCCGTGCCGGCGATTCTGCAGGCGCTCGCGGTCGCAGCACGACGCAGCCCGGAGCGATTCGCATCGCTGTCGGTGCTGGTGACTGGCGGAGCAAACCTGCCGGCATCCATCAGGCAGGCGGCCGCTGAGACCATACCCGACGCACGCCTCATCAGCTACTACGGAGCAGCCGAGATCGGCTTCATCGGCGACAGCCGCGACGGCGACGGCACGAGCATCGGCGTCTACGAGGGCATCGCGGTCGAGGTGCGCGATGACGCAGGGGCGGCGGTTGCCGACGGCGAACTCGGCGAGCTCTGGGTGCTGGCTGACGCCTGCTCAGACGGCTACCTCTCGGGCACGACCGACGAGGTCCTGCAGGGCGAAGGCGGATGGGCGACCGTGCACGATCAGGCGCGCGTGGTCGACGGGCGACTCGAGCTGGTCGGCCGCGCCGGAGATATCGCCATCACCGGCGGTCACAAGGTGGCTTTGACTGAGGTCGAGCGCGTGTTCGAGGGCGTCGCCGGAGTCGATGCCGCTTGTGCCGTCGCACTGCCAGATCGGGCGCTCGGCTCAGCCGTGGCACTCGTGATCGAAGGCTCAGCGACCAAGCCATCGCTGCAGGCAGTGGCTGCTGAGAGGCTTGCTCCGCAGTTTGTTCCGCTGCGCTGGTATCGCGTGTCAGAGCTCGCGCGTACCGTTGGAGGAAAGGTTCGCAGGCATGCCGTCGCTGCGCTTGTGGCCGACGGGGGAGGGGAGCGACTGTGACACGACAGGTGGTGATCACCGGTCTCGGTGCTGTGACTCCCAGCGGGCTCACGGCCGATGCGCTGTGGCAGTCGGTTGTCGAGGGGCGCAGCGCGATTCGCGTGCTCGAAGGCGATGCGTTCGCACAGCTGCCGGTGCGCATCGGCGGCCAGGTGCGCGGATTCGACACCGAGACGATTCTCGACCGCACGCTCGCCAAGCGTGTGAGCCCGGTGCAGCACTGGGCCATTGCGGCTGCCGACGAAGCACTCGGCCACGCTGGCGTTGCCTCTCGAGCACTGCCCTGGAACCCCGATCGCGTCTCGGTGATCGCCGCAACCGGCTCGGGTCCCGTCGACGCGATGCAGCAGGCCACGCGTGCCTACGACTCCCGCGGTGCACGGGGAGTGCCGCTGACGCTGTCGATGCACGGAGCCCCCGACTCGGCCGCAGCGCTGCTGAGCCAGCGCCACGGCATCCGCGGTGCTGCTCAGGCAGTCTCGGCAACGTGCGCCAGTGGCGCAGTCGCACTCGGAGAGGGGATGCGCCGCATCCGCCACGGGTACGCAGACGCCGTGCTCGTGGTCGGCATGGAAGACTGCCTCGGCCCCGTGCACCTCTCGTCGAACGCCAACATGCGTGCGCTCGCGGCGGGCTATGAAGAGCAGCCAGAGGCCGCGAGCATGCCCTTTGATCGCAATCGATCCGGCTTCGTGATGTCGCAGGGTGCCGCGGCAGTGCTGCTCGAGTCTGATGACGCTGCCGCAGCACGAGGCGCTGAGACGCTAGCCGTGCTCTCGGGCTTCGGGTCATCGAGTGACGCACACCACCCGACCGCACCGCATCCCGAGGGCCGCGGAGCAGCACAGGCGGTTCGCGAGGGCCTGGCCGACGCCGGCATGACTGCCGACGACGTAGGCCACATCAACGCCCATGGCACCTCGACGCCCGCTGGCGATGCCGCTGAGGCGAAGGCGCTCGCGGCAGTGTTCGGCGAGCGGCTCGCTGCTGTGCCGATCACCGCGACCAAGTCGTCGACAGGGCATCTGCTCGGGGCATCTGGCGTCGTCGAAGCGGTCATCGCGGTGCAGTCGCTGCGCACCGGGCTGCTGCCGCCGACCCTCAACCTCGACTTGCCTGAGTTCGACCTCGACTTCATCTCTGGCACCGCCCGCAAGCAGCAGGTCGACACCGTGTTGTCGACGTCGTTCGGCTTCGGAGGCCACAACGCAGCGCTGCTGCTCACCCACGCACAGAAAGGTTCACTATGACTGACGCCGTCGATCGAGAGACCCGCCACCGCGAGCTTGCCGAGCAGTATCTGCCCGACGACCTGCTCGAGAGATTCCGCGAGCGTGCCGCTGTGTACGACCGCGACAACGCGTTCTTCACAGAAGACCTCGAAGAACTGCGTGAGCGCGGCTATCTGCTGGCATTCGTGCCGACTGAGTTCGGCGGCGGAGGGCTGAATCTGCAGCAGGTCTCGAAGCTGCAGCAGCGGCTCGCGACCGCAGCGCCCGGCACTGCGCTCGCGATCAACATGCACCTGCTCTGCACGGGCGTCGTGCGCGGCATGTTCGATCGCGGCGACACTTCGCTGGGCTACATCTTCGAAGAGGCAGCAGCGGGCGAGATCTTCGCATTCGGCATCAGCGAGCCCTCGAATGACTGGGTGCTGCAGGGCTCGAACTCGAAGGCAGTGCCGCAAGACGACGGGTCATACCTGCTGACGGGCACCAAGATCTTCACGTCGCTGTCACCGGTCTGGACCCGCCTCATCACGCACGGCCTCGACGAGACCGACCCCGAGAATCCGACCCTCGTGTTCGGCTTCGTCGAGCGTGAGGCCGAAGGCGTGACGGTCTCTGACTCGTGGGACGTCGTCGGCATGCGCCCGTCGCACAGCCGCGCCACGCGTCTCGACAACGTGCGGATGCGGCCCGATCGTGTTGCCCGCCGGATTCCGGCCGGCCGCCACCCCGATCTGCTGACGTTCTCGATCACGTGCAACTTCCAGCTGCTGGTCGCATCGGTCTATGCAGGAGTCGCCAAGCGCGCACTCGAGCTCGGTGCTGCCGGCCTGAAGGCTCGCAAGTCAGCGAAGGCGGGTGCTTCGTTCGCCGAGGTTCCCGAGGCGCGTGTTCGGCTGGCGGATGCCCACATGCAGTACCTGGCAGTGCCGGCCCAGCTCGACTCGATCTGCCGCGACTTCGACGAGGTGATCGACCACGGAGCCGAATGGTCGCCCCGCATCGTCGCTGCGCGCATCCATGCTTCGACGACCGCCAGGCGCACGGCTGAGGCTGCGCTGGCGTGCTCAGGCGGCAGCGGATTCTCGAACAGCCACGAGATGAGCCGCATCTTCCGCGATGCGACTGCGGGGCTGTTCCACCCGCCGAGCGAAGACGCTGCTCGCCCGATGTTCGCGGCTGCGCTGCTCGACGACTGAGCTGACCGTGACGGTCAGTCGGCGGCTACCGCGATGACGGTGCCGTCAGTGAGCTGCACGAGCTGCTCGAACGTGAGCGGCATGACGGTGTTGGGGGTGCCAGCCGCTGCCCACAGCGTCTCGTAGTCGCGCAACGCTGCATCGATGACCGTGCGCACAGGAGCCGGGTGGCCGATGGGTGCGACGCCGCCGATCGCCTGGCCAGTGAACTCGCGAACCTGCTTGGCCGATGCCATCGCGACAGCTGCAGTGCTCTCGTGACCAGCAGCGGGCCTTGCGTCGATCTGGCTGCGCTCGGGAAGCGGGGTGGTGTTGGTCATCGTTGCCCTCCAATTACACTCGAGACTACTGGCGCGCGCTGGCCGCGGTGCTGCAGTGACAGGAGCTCACATGACCCAGCCGCACGGATACCCTCCCAGCCATGCAGAATGGCATGAGGCAATGATGAACGGCCTACAGGTCGATGTGCCGGTCGATCAGCAGCGGTTGCAGAGCAAGCTGCGAGGAAACACGTTCGGATTCGCGGCAACACTGGTCGTGGCAGCGGCATGCTCGGTGCTGCTCGTCTGGATCATCTTCACTGAGTTCGGTCGCACGTTCACGTACGTGCTGCTCGGCATCCTGATCGGGTTGCTGCTGCTCATGGCGCTGTACATTCGGCGGATCAGATCGCGGCTGGCTGCAGCGCGAGCCAACCCGACCTACATCTCGGTGTCTCGCGAGGGACTGCGGATCGCCGGCAGCGTGTGGGTTCCGTGGAGCGATAGCGTCGGAGTGCTCGCAGGTGACCTTCGCAACGTCTATGTTCCGGCTCGGCAGCGGATCGCGCAGGCTCTGCACGAACTGGTCGGATCCTCACAGGCCATGCTGGTCGTCGGCCTCATTGAAGAGCGGCCTCGTTCGCTCCGCAGCGAATCCGCCCCGAAGCTGAAGCGCTTGTTCGAAGTGATCTCCGACACTGGCGGGCTCCGCGTGCCGCTGTCGGCAGTGCTCAGCGAGGATGACACCGTCATGGCACTCGTCGCTGTACCCGCAGCCGCCCGTGCCGCCGGGCTCGAAGCGATCTGGAGCGCCGACAAGGCAGAGATCGGAACAGCCACCATGTCGCTGTTCATGAGCAGGCCCATCAGCGCACAGATGACGATCCTCAGCGCCTTCGAAGAGGGGCTGCAAGAGGCGCAGGACGAGCAGTTCATCGACAGGCTCGCAGAGGCCGTGCTGAACGAAGAGGGCAGAAGAGTGCTCGCGGATGCGCGAGAGCGGTTCGGCGACAACGCTGACGACGGGCAGCTGCTGCTCGACGCAGGTGCGCATCCGAGTCCCGAGACGATCGGCTGGTGCGATGCCGGCGGTGAAGACGACCCGGGTCAGGTGTTCGCGAGTGTGATTCGGGCATGCGAGAACCTCGGTCTGCCTGCACCCCACCTGCACGACGGCATCGAGGCGCAGAGCACCGATCCCGTGGGCAGGCTGCTGCAGCAGGCCGACGCCGGTCTGCACCAAGTGGGGCTGAGACTGCTGATGCTCGACCCCGACTCTGACATGTACCATTTCGCACCGGTCACGGCCGAGCAGCACGAGAAGCTTGTCGGCACTGAGGCAGGCGGCCTCGGCCTTCGATCGGTGGCTGAAATGGTCGGCGGGCCCGACACGCTCTAGGCTCTGGTCGGGAAGAGGAGCGAAATCATGAAGATCGCACTGCTGCAGGCAGACGCCATCACGGCCGACATCGACGCCAACCTTGAGACGATCCGTCAGGGCGCGATCAAGGCAGAGGCTGACGGCGCAGCACTGCTGCTGACACCGGAGCTCTTCGTCTCGGGCTACGCACCGGTCGAGCTGCGCAGCTGGCTCGCCGCAGGAGGCGACAGTGAGACCGAGCAGAAGCTGCAGGCTCTCGCGAGCGACACCGAGATCGCGATCGCCGCAAGCTTTCCGCTGCTGCGCGAAGACGGAACAGCCACAATCTCAGCGGGTCTCTGGGCTCACGACGGCAGCGAGGTGCTGCGCTACGACAAAGTGCACCTCTGGGGCGAGGACGAGAAGGCGACATTCGTCGCGGCGTCAGACGCACCCGAGATCGCCGAGTGGAACGGCTGGAATGTCGCATTCCAGATCTGCTACGACATCGAGTTCGCTGAGCCGACTCGGATGCTCGCAAGCCACGGCGCCAACCTCGTGCTCGTGCCGACCGCCATCGACGACGATGCGCACTACGTGTCTGATCTGATCGTTCCGACGAGAGCTGCCGAGAACGGCATCGTCGTCGCCTATGCAGACCATGCACGGCCAGAGACGGACCCCGAGCGCTTCACGGGTCGCAGCGTCGTCGCCTCCTGGGACGGTTCGGTGCTCGGCAAGGCGGCCGATGCGCCCGAGCTGCTGATGGTCGACCTGCCTGAGCCCGCGAGCGTGCCTGGCCTCAGCTCGAACTATCTGCGCGACCGCCGCGCCGACGTGTACGCGGCGTGGCGCGAATCCGATCTCCCTCGCCGTACTGCTCCTTGAGAATTCGCAGGTTCGACCACGTCTCGAACGCGGCGACTTCGTCGAGTTCGCGCAACCGGTCGGTCACTGCGATGAGCTCTTCGTAGCTGTCTGCAGTGAGCGTCGCGATCATGTCGTAGTCGCCGATCGTGACAGCGAGAAACTCGGGGTTCAGTTCGCGAACGCGCTCAAGAGTTCGCTCGAGCGAATGGCGAGCCTGAATGCCCACCCCCAGCGACGGAAAATCAGTCTTGTTGCGACGTGACGGAATCCCGACGACCTTCACTGCATCGTTTGCGGTCAGCCGCTCGAATCGGAGCCGCGCACCACTCGGCGAGATTCCGGCAGCAACACCGAGCTCGCGGAACGATGCCCGACCATCCTGTTGCAGGTGCTGCACAATCGCACGGTCGGCCTCGTCGATGACGAAGCCGCCCTGGCCAGTGCGCAGCGGTGAGTAGAGGTTGATCTCAATGCTCTCGTAGAGGTGCATCGTGAGCGACTGCACACCCGGCAGTGCTCGAATCTCGTCGACAGCATTTCGGAGGTGCGGGTCGGCGCCCACGCGGATCTCGGCGTCGATCGAGTATCGGCCGGTGATGTCGGCCACGAAGGTCGTCTCGGGCATCGCGAGCAGTGCGGCGCGCACAGGCTCCATGATGCCGTCGACCGTGAGCTTGAGATAGGCGAAGCGCTCAAGGCCCAGCAGGTCTGAGCTGATCGATGTCGTGATGCGCAGCTCGCCCAGCTGCAGCGCCTCTTGCACGACCTGGGTCACGATGCGTCTGGTGATGCCGAGTCTGGTTGCAATTGCCGAGTAGCTCTCGCGGGCGTTCTCGCGCAGTTCGCGCAGGATTCGGCTGCGAAGCTCGTCTGTCTCACTGTGTGGCTGCATGGCTCTCCGAAACTCGATCCAATCGAATGTGCAGAAACACATCATCCGATACCAGTGTAGTGCGGTTTAATCATGAGATGCACTTCTTCTGCACAGAAAGTTGGCACACTGGATACAGCTATGCGGATCTGCATTCACGAGCCTGCACGTGCGCCTAGGCTGTGGGACAGTTTCGGCCGTCTGAAGCCGCAGCAGTTCGGATGCACAAGGAGGTCTGTCCATGAGTCAGAACACGGAGCTCGATCAAGAGCTCGAACGCCGTCTCGTCGAGATCGAGGCGGAAGAGGCCAATGATGCCATTCATGCAGCACTCGGCGGGCGCACCATCGCGGTGTTCCTGGCGGCCGTCGCCGTCATCGCTGGCGCATCATGGGCGGTGTCGGCACTGTGAGCGCATCGAAGAAGAGCGTAGAAGCCGCCGTCGCCGAAGAGGCGACCTACGGCGCACTCCCGCTCACCAAGAAGGAGCGAGTCTGGGGTGCCGGTGACTTCAGCTGGGTGACCATCAGCCTCGCGATCGCCACTTGGGCGTTCCTGACGGGCGGGTCGACGGTGCTGCTGGTCGGATTCACCGACGGCATCGCCACAATGCTCATCGGCAACAGCATCGGCCTCGCCATCATGGCATTCGGCAGCGTCGTGCTCAGCCAGCGCATCGGCGTCGAGCAGTACCGGGCACTCAAGTCTGTGTTCGGCATCGTGGGCGTCGGCATCGTCGTGTTCACAATCGTGCTGCTGACCGAGATGGGGTGGACCTCGCTGCTCGGTGTGCTGTTCGGGCGAGCGTTCACCGAGATCTCGAACCAGGCATTCGGCACCGGCTTCGACACCTACGGCCCCATCGTCACAGTGTTCGCACTACTGGCGATCCTGATCGGCTGGATCGTGCTCTCGCGCGGTCCCGTCACGATCAGCAAGCTCAACCGCTTCGTCGCACCAGGCCTCATCGTCGTCGTCGGCTTCATGATGGTCATGCTCATGTCGCAGAACTCGTGGGCAGACCTGCTCGCAGCGCCTCCGGTCGCACCGTTCGAAGACGAGCAGCTCAACTTCATGATGGCCGTCGAGTTCAACCTCGGCGCTGGACTCTCGTGGTGGCCCGTCATGGGCACCCTCGCCAGGCTGACCCGCGGTCCTCGCGCCGCAGTGTGGGCTTCGTGGGGCGGGCTGTTCATCGGCACCGTGCTGGCGCAGATCGTCGGCATGGCCGCAGGCCTCATGCTCGGCGACCCCGACCCGACCGTGTGGATGGTGCCGCTGGGCGGACCGATCCTCGGCATACTGACACTGCTGTTCGTCGGCTTCGCCAATGTGACGAGCATGGCCTCGATCGCATACTCGACCGTGCTGGCGGTGAAGCAGACAAGCGGAAGGGCACTGGCGAAGGTCAAGTGGAAGCACATCTGCGCCGGGTTCCTGGTGCTGCCGGCGATCCTGAGCTTCTTCCCGGCGTTCATGTACGAGCAGTTCATGACCTTCGTGCTGCTCTCGGGAGCCTTCATTGCGGCGCTCTGCGGCGTGATCATCGCTGACTACTTCATCCTGCGCAAGCAGCGCGTGCCGCTGCGCGCGCTCTACACCGAGGGCAAGGACGACCCGATGCGCTTCACCGGCGGTGTCAATATCGCGGCGCTCGTGTCGGTGGCTGTATCGGCAGCGTTCTACCTCTGGATCTACAACCCGATCACGCTCGAGACCCTGCCGCTGTTCCAGTACACGACGGCCACGCTGCCCGCGACAGCCCTCGCCATGGTGCTGTACCTCGTGCTCAACTGGCTGCTCTATGTTCGCCGCGGCGATGGGGCCTACGGCGTGCCCGACATGTTCGCCGCGGCCGGAAGGAAATGACTGTGTCCACAACCGTGCGCGCTGCTGTCTTCCGCGGGAATGACGGCGACCGGCTTGCCATCGAGCAGCTCCAGCTTGCAGAGCCCGAGACCGGCGAAGTGCGCATCAGCGTGCGGGCCGCGGGTGTCTGCGGCTCGGATCGCCACGTGATCGACGGTGAATGGCAGGTTCCGCTCCCTGCGGTCATGGGACACGAGGCAGCGGGAGTCGTGGATGCGGTGGGCGTCGGAGTGCAGAGCCTTGCGGTGGGCGATCACGTCGTGGTCGCATGGCACCAGGGGTGTCAGCGCTGTGGCGACTGTGTCAGCGGCAAGCCATGGGCGTGCTCTCGTGCGAAGTCGAACGACTCGCTGCTGCCGGACGGCACCACACGCTGGTCGACTGCGGATGGCTCGCCCGCCTATCCGTATCTCGCAGTCGGTGCGATGAGCGAGGCGATCGTGGTGCCGGAGTTCGCGGCCATTCGCATCGACGAGCGAGTGCCGTTCGACGTCGCCAGTCTGATCGGATGCTCGGTCGGCACCGCGTACGGCGCGGTCGTCAACAACGCGAGTGTCGTCGCTGGCGAGGCTGCTGTCGTGGTCGGAGCGGGCGGCGTGGGCACGTCGATCATCCATGCGCTGAAGCTCGCAGGAGCGAATCCGATCATCGCGCTCGACATCTCAGATGAGAAGCGCGCGCTGGCACTCGGGGCGGGTGCGACGCATGCGCTCGAGAGCGGCGCTGATGCGGCTGAGCAGATCGCAGCGCTCACCGACGGCGGAGCCGATGTCGCATTCGAGGCGATCGGCCGGTCGCGGACCATGGCACAGCTGCCCTCGCTGGTTCGTGCAGGCGGCCGCGTGGTGTTCGTCGGCCTGCCGAAGGAAGGCGACACGGTGGAGCTCGATGGGCTTGCGCTCGCCTATGACGGCAAGACTGTAATCGGCTCGAACTACGGAGCATGGGCTGTGTCAAGTTTTGTAGACGGTCTCTTTGTGGATCAGGCCGCGGTTGCGG
>NZ_FUHU01000021.1 GCF_900163565.1 Agrococcus casei LMG 22410 | reverse complement strand
AGCCGTCACACTGGCGGCATAAACCCCCCGACTCAACCAAACCCTCAGCAGACCCACCTTCGTATTGCCGAGCCAACGGGCGAACTCGAAACGGTCCCAGTCCAACCGCAGCACTTCGCCACTCAGGAGCGGCCCCGTGACAGTCAGAGAGACAGCACCGATAGTCACTTGCACCGTCTGCTGGGCGGTCAGGCGGCCCTCGATTTCGACCGTTGGGAAGCTCCGAGCATTGCCGAGCGACCTCGTAATAGTTCCGATGAATGGAGTCGGGGTCCCGTCCCAGCTCTCGTCCTCAACCGGCCTGCCGTACGCTTCGAGCGCGTCGAACGCGACCTCGGAACGAAGCTGAAAGCCCGTGCCGGTGTCCCAGGTGAGCCGCTCCCACACGATGGGGGCGGCAACGATCGCCTGCCACTTCCAGCCAGGTACGGCGTCGATGGTCAGGTCCTGTTCACCGCGCGCCGGATCGACCGCGAGCACGAACGCTTCGCTGATCTCGCGGGCATCGTCGGGACTGTTCCCCTGCACGATCACGTCGAACGTGAACCGCGCCGAAGTGCGAGTGGTGCCACCGAGCATCACACCATCGGTGCCCGGGGCCTCCAGCGTTTCGAGCTGGAGACCCGCGAGCGAAGGCAACTCACGCAGCGTCGCAATGACGCACAGCGAGTCCGAATCGAACGGACCGAAGGTGAAGCTCATACCGTTGCTCCTCCGAGGTTGATTTTTCCGCCAGCGCGTGCGGCACGCTCAGCGCGCTCGTAAAGCGCCTTCGACAGTTCGTCGACACGGCGCTCGCTGTCGACGACGAGCTGCTCGACGTTCACGAGCGGACCATTCACGGTGGTACCAGCCGAGCCGTTACCCGACAGGCCCTCTTCCAATGCCCGGTTCACGAGCCCCGTGTCGACAACCGACTCGGGCCGCCCCGCCTCAGCGAGGATCGCCAGCGTGCCACCACGACGCGGCAGCACAGTCGCACCATCGGCGAGCATCGGGATAGACGGAATGTTCAGACCGAAAGTGCCGCCACCGACACCCGGCACCCAATCAGGGATCGATACAGACAGCCCGTTCAGTCCGCTGATCGCGGAGTTGACCAGGCTGATAATGCCGTTCACGGGGCCGCGAACGATGTTCACGATGCCCGAGAAGGCGTTGGACACGGCGTCACGGATGCCCTGAAAGACGTTGCCGAATGCGCGACCGGCGTTGCGGACCGCGCTCACGATCCCGTCCCACAGGTTCGAGAAGAACGAACCGACCGACGACCAGGTGGAGCGCCACCAGGACACGATGCTGCCGACCACAGACTGGATCGTGCTCTGCACGCCCCGAATCGCGTTCGAGGCTGCGTCGACGATCGACCGCCACAGGTTCGAGAAGAACGAACCGACCGACGACCATATGTTGTTCCACCAGGCGACGACGGCAGATACGATCGAGCGCACCGTGGCGACGTACCAAGTCAGGTAACTGACGACGAGCTGCACGATCGAGTCCCACAAATTCGTGAAGAACGAGCCGACACCTGACCACAGGTCGTTCCACCAGGTAGCGATCCCATTCGTCACCGACTGAATCCAGTCGGTGAACCCCTGCCAGGCGGACGTCGCGACGTCGACGATGCCCTGCCACAGGGCGACGAAGAACGCCGACACGGCCTCCCAGATCGCGATCGCTGTCTCCTTCACCCATTCCCAGGCGGCGACGAGCCAGTCGACGAAGCCCTGCCAGATTTCTTGGCCAAGCTCGGTCTGCGTGAAGAACCAGATCAGGCCAGCGACGAGAGCGACGATCGCCGTAATTATGAGGCCGATCGGGTTCGCCGACATCGCGGCATTCATCAGCCACTGCGCTGCGGTCACAGCACGGGAGGCAACCGCAGCGGCTACCAGCGCTGCACGCTGCGCAACCATGACCGCGGTGTTCTTGACCCACGCACCGGTCGACGCGGCAACCGCCGCGATCTGCCGACCGATCGCGACGACGAAGTCACGCGCGTACATGGCGCGCAATTGCGTCGTGACGACCAGGTCCTTGCCCTTCGCGACCGTCGAGGCCGTGAACGCGGCGGCCTTCTTGTAGAGGCCAGTGATCATGCCCACGAAGTTCATAGCCCCGGTGACGGCCTTGTAGCCGACCCAGGCGGTGGCAGCTGCACCCACTGCGATCGCGAGGCCCTGCAGCACACCCGGTGTCTCAGCCACCCATGTGATGAAGCCAGACAGGGCAGTGATCGCGCCGACAATAATCGGGGTCGCGATCTGCAGCGCCTGCACGAGCACACCGCCGACGACACCCGCGATCTCCGACAGTGCGGGTGCGGCGGCCGTCCCGGCATCGAGCACGGCGGCGAACAGGTCACCGAGAGCCGCCTGCAGCTCAGGGGTCACAGCGACCAGGCCGACGAACGCAGCGATCGCGAGACCGACCGGCCCACCGAGAATGCCGAGCTTGGAAGCGAACCCGCCGAGCCCGGGAACCATGCGCAGCAGCGGGCCGAGGCCGCTGGACCCGAGCGCGATGAACGCTCCGGTCAGCGGGGCGATGATCTGCGGCGCGACCTTGAACTCGCCGAGTCCGCCCTGGAGCGCTTCGGTAAGCCAGTCGAGCACCGGGGCGAGCTTGTCGCCGATCACCGCGCCAATGTCCGCGGCCTTATCTTCGAGTGGCCCGAGCGCGGTGGTGAGTCCCTGGAACAGTGGCGCAAGCTTCGGGAAGATGCCGCCGAGGATGCCCGAGCCGACGCGACCGATCGCGGCGAGCACGTTCGCCATAGCGCCCGAGAAGGTGTCGCCGCTGGATGCGGCAGCACCGCCAAGGCTGGTCTCCATCGCGGCCTGGAAGGTCTCGAAGTCGATCTCGCCACGCGATGCCATTTTGGAGGCTTCCTCCGCGGTGACACCCATGTAGTCCGCGAGAGATGCGAGCGCGGGCACACCCGCGTCGTGCAACTGGTTAATGACGTCCATCTGCACTTTGTTGGAGGCGGCAACCTTGTTGAAGATCGCGCCCATAGAACCCATGTCGGTCCCGGCGATCGTCGCAGCGTCAGCGACAAGCGACAGAGTCCGCTCCAGGTCCTTGCCCGGCTTGATGCCAGCAGCGACCGACGACGCGGCCACCGTGGCGGCGGCGTCCATGCCGAACGCTGTGCCCTTCACGGACGCGAGCGCGTTCTTCATGATCGCGTCGACCGAGTCGGCCGAGTGGCCAAGACCGTTCAGCTTCTGCGTCGCCTGGTCGAGCGCGTTCAGTCGACCCAGGCCCTTGACCAGGGCCGTGCCGAGCAGACCGGCGGCGACCGCGACTGTGCCGGTCGCGGCCGCCTTGATACCGGCACCGATGTTCGAGGCGAACTGGCCACCGAGGCCGCGCCCGACTTTACGGGTGTCGACACCGCCAAGCTCTTTCGCGATCTGCCCCTGGACACCCTCGAACGAGGGCACCAGGCGCACCCAGGCGGTTGCAAGTTCTACACCCTTAGCCATCGGTCACCTCCGCTCTTTGCGCTTCGATTCCCACCAGTCGTTGAACTGGCGAATCGGGATCGGCTTACTGCCGATCTGACGGCCGCGGCGCTTCTCCCAAGGCCGCTGCAGCGGCTTCGGCCGCGGCGCGTGCCTCTTGCCCGCCCGCTGCCAATTTGCGTGTGCGAGCAGGTCGAAGATGCCTGCCAGAATCTGGTCACGCACCGACCACTGCTCGCCGTGGATAGCTCTCGACGTCGCTGTTTCAGGGTTCGCCTGTAGTCGGCGGACCATGACCAACAGGTCACGCCAGGAGAACGTGAGGCCGACCTCCGCCAACCGCCAGCTGCGGTCGAGAAGGTCGGCCTCTACGTGCTCGTAGTGTTCGTCGATCAGCTCGACGAGAGCGAAGATTCCCCCAGGGTGATGCCGCTATCGGCCTGCCACGCCTCGAGCATCTCCTTCAGGTACTTGACCGGCACAGGCAGCAGTGCCGTGCCGAGGCCGGGAGCGATTTCGTCGAGCACGGCGTAGACGCCGCCTTCGTTCTCGTCAGCCTCCGCGAACGCCTGCGCCTGCGCGCCGGTCATGTACTCGGCCTTCGGCAGGCTGAACTTGCCGTCTGCCGTTTCGATCTCGAACTTGTCCTGCTTGATTGACTTTTTCCAGTCGGGCACCTTGTAGCCCATGGGAACCTCCGTGAATGGTTTTTGGGGAACGGGGGAACAGCAGAGCGCCCGGCCGGTTCCCCGCGGCCGAGCGCTCTGGTTAGGTTCGACTAGGCGCTGACCACGCCGTCGTCGGTGAAGATGTAGATCGAGTTGCCGACCGCATCCGGGTAGGTGGAGAGCGTCACCGGGAGGGTGACGGCCGCGGACGCGGTAAGAGGAATCTCGCCGCGCTCAGTGATCTGACCGTGCGGCACCATGACCAGTGCGCGGCGCTCGCCGTCCTTGAGCTTGAAGTACCAAGCCTTGATCGGGCGAACACTGGCACCGATCGCCGCACGCACCTGCGTGCCATGCTCGGCGGTCGCCTCCGTGACCTCGACGTTGTCGTCGCCCATGTAGTTCTTGAGCGCGCCGACAGACAGCTCCAGGTGCGTCCAGGCGATCGTGCCGTCGAACTCGGCCAGCACGCGACGGATCGTCTGCAGCGCCCAGTCCTTGATCGTTTCGGTCGACTCCGACGGCGTGATCGTCACGCCGTCCTCGTTGACGTATCCCGAATCTTCGAGAGCGGTCAGGACTGCATCGTCGATGGTGTCGGGAATGACGTCGGTTTCAGGGCCAGACAGGATCGCGCCGGTCGTGGCCTGGTCGGGTGCTCCGATGAACACCGCTTTGCTATTGACGCTCATGCGTCTGCCCCTTTCAGGCGTGGATGAAGCACGACCCGGTCGGGCCGCGCATGATGGGGAACTACGTCGTGCGCCGCAGGTCAGCGGTCACCGTTGCGGTGAACCGGTACCTGGTCGGCACAGACGGCATAGGAAGATTTGCAGGGAGCGCGACGACGCGGACGCCGTAGCAAGGGACGCCGCCGAGCGATCCCGCGCGACCTGCGGCTTGCAGGTGCGCGATCATCTCTGCGCTGATTCGGCGAGCCCGGCCCTCGGTCGTCGCGAACCCTTCGAGGGCGAGCGTCGCTGAGTCGGTGACCAGGTCGCGACTGGTACCGCCAGTGCTGACGATGCGGCCGAACTCCTCCAGCAGAGGGTTCGGCACTCGGGTGCCGATGTGCACGTCCATGCGGTCGTTCAGCTCGGCGACGGCCACAGCTTCGTCGTCGGTCGGTATGAGTAGTTCCGCCATGGTCACCGTCCCGCGTCGATCGCTTTACTGAGGCGGCGCTGTTCCGCTTCCGCTTTCCGTGCGGCCGTGTCCTTGGTGGTCACGAACACGACAGCACGGTCGCGGTTCACAGTCGCGTTGACGTCGTGCTTGTTGCCCGCCGCTGCGGCAATTCGCTTGCCTCGTGATTCCAGCTCGCGGGCGACCTCGGGCGATTGCAACAGCCGCACAATGCCCGTTGAGTTCAGCTTGATACGAACGTCCTTGATAGCCATTAGCCCTCCCAGCGCTCTAGACGAATGATCGAATGACTTGTCAGCGGCGTCGGTCCTGGCTGGCGCAGTACGCCGCCGTCGATCACGAACAGTTCGCCGAACAGCCGCACACGGTCGGTGGCGGTCACGTCAGCGACGAGGGGACCACGCAGCGTGTACGCGGTCGACGACCCGTCGCGGTTGGCCTCGTCCTCGGAGGTCGAGCCCGCGTCGATCGCCCAGCCCGTCGATTCGAGCTCGGCCGCGGTCGCCCAGTCACGAGTACGGTTGCCCCTTCCGTCGTCGACGAGCGGGGCGCGCACGATCGTGATGGTGTGCCGGGCGACGGCCCCCGCGATCACGGGAGCCGCCCTATCCGGTACTCGTCCAGCACCGACTCCTCCGCGGGCAGCAGCAGGACGCCACCGGCCTGGTTGAAGCCGATCTGCGTGTGAGTGACGGCGACGCCACCGGCCTGCTCGCGGACGAACCCGAGGGGGGACCCGAGCGCGCGAGCCGCGACCTGCAGGGTCAGCGACACAATCGACTCGGGCACCGGGTCGTACCCGGCGGTGAAAGTCACGTTGACGTCGCGGCCTTCGATGTTCGTCCATCCCACGTCGGGGTCGACGCGGACACGGTCGAGCAACTCGGCATCCCAATCGGTGCCGTCGACGGTGACCGAGTCCACCGACTTGATCTGCATGGCGCGCAGCCACACAGACTCGCGGCCATGACCACGGCGAACGTGCTGCACCGGCATGACCGGGGCAACGTGCCAGCGGCAGTAGTCGCGGATTATCCGCGACGCGGCCGCCAGCTCCTGCTCCAGGTACGGGTGAGTCTCGGTTGTGATCGCGCCCTGGGACCGGTCCTCCATGAGCTGCGCCGAGGCGAACGGCTCCGGGGCGGCCACGGTTACCAGTCCGTTTCGGCTGCTGATTCGTCCGCTGTGTCGGCAGTTGCCTCAGCGGCCGCTTCGGCAGTCGATTCGTCCGCCGTGTCGGAGGCCGACGCCTTCTTGTTTGCAGCGGGTGTCCGCGCCTTGTTCTTCGGCGCATCCTCCGCCTTGGAGTTCGGTTCGGCCTTCGCACGCCCCGGCTTGAGAACGGCTGCCTTGCCGTAGCGCTTGGCGTCGGCCTCGTTCAGTTCCATCGTGTGATCGATCCCGCCGATGTTGACGGTGTAGGTCTTGTGAGCCACGGGTCACTTCCTTTCGTGTGTGGCCGAGTGCTCGGCCCCGGGCGAACCCGAGGCCGAGCGTTGGGCTAGAGGCCCTCGGTGATGTTGACCTTCACGAAGGCCGACGGGTACTTGACCTGCAGACCCAGGCGGCGACGGACGCGCACCGTGATCTTGTCGTTGGTGAAGTCGTCCTGGTGCGAGTTCGTCGACTCGACGCGGACGCCACCCTTGTTGAACACCTTTGCCGACGCGAACGCGCCGACCAGGGGCTCGCCCTGCGGAGCAGCGAGGGTGACGATCGTGCGCAGTCCCCACACCGGGGGGTTTTCGAGGATGCCGCCCTGGCCGTACTGACCGGCGAAGTAGCCGCCGCCGAAGTACTGGCCGTTGCCGTCCTTGCCGAGGCGCAGTTCCTCGTAGTCGAGCGGGTGAATCATCAGGCCGTCAGCCGAGAACTGCGTCGCGGTCTGCACCTTCTGAATCGCCTTGAACAGCGCGTCGGCCACGGTGTCCTCGCCGCGCTCGTGCGTCTGCACGCCCGAGCGGTTGCGGATGCCGAGCAGGTTCTGGCCGGTGCCGTCACCCGAAAGGATCTGTACCTCCGACCGGTTGGCCAGGTCGTAGAGAGCCGTCGAGTTGATCTCGGACACGACATAGTCGAGGTCCTCAGCCATGTCGTCGGTCATCTTGAACCAGCCAGCGACCTCCGACAGAGCGTCGGTGCGCCAGGTCGGGTCGGCGACGTGCAGCTGCGGCTTCTGGCCGCCCTCCGCAACCATGCCGGTGCCGCCCTCGATCGCACCGAACACCGGGTAGGTGATCGCCGTGCCGCTGACGGTGCCGGAGCCGAGCAGGTCCTCGACGACCAGACGCTCGCGCTTCGGGAGCACGAACGAACGGTCAATGTCGGTGACGAGCGGGCCGTATGCTCCCTCGTGGCCGCCGACAGCCTGTGTGTCGGTTGCGGCCTTGAACTCGGGTGCGGTGATTGTGCCGCGCTCCTTGAGGCTGCGCTGGCCCAGGTGCTTGATGAAGTGCGCGCCGAGCGACTTCGCCGGGGTGTTGTCAGGGCCCTTGGGGGTCGGGTCAGTGTCCGACTTCATGTTGCTGATGCGATCCATGAGCGCCATCGACTTCTCGCCGCGCTCGATCTGCTCCTTCAGCTCCATGGCCTCGGTCGACTTCGTTTCGAGGTCGGTCATTTCCGTTTCGGTCAGGTCGCGGCTTGACGCCTTCGCGCCGTCCACGATTGCCCGCATCGCCTTCTGCAGCGCGGCGAGCTTCTCCTTGGGGTTCATGATGAAGCCCCTTTCTCCCTCGTCAGAGGGTCAGTGATATGAGGTAGTTCGCCCGGGCACGACGGGTCGGGTTGACGCCGAGGCCCTCGGACTTGACGCGATCAGCGCCCTCGTCCTTGGCATCGGCTTGACCGCCGGACGTTGCCTGGTCGTTCGCCTGCCCCGGCTGGGGCAGTACGTTCTTGATTGCGTCGACGGCGTCGGCGAGAGTGCCGAGCGCGTCGCGCAGAATCTCGGTGTGGTCGGTGCCGAGCAGCTGCCCGCCCTTCACCGCGGCCGCGAGTGCATCCGCAGCCGACTTGACGGCGACAACCGATGTGTCTCGGTTCGCGCCGACGGGCACGAAACTGAACTCGAACACGTCGAGGTCGCGCAGCTCGTATGCGTCGGTACCGTCCTCGAGTTTCACGAGGCCGCCGTCGAGCACGTCGTAGGCAAACGAAAGTTCGCGCAGACGGCCGGACTTGACGAGGCGGTAGACCTTCGCGGCGGTCGCGTCCTCCAGGTCGAATACGCCCTTGACCCACCAGCCGTGCTCGTCCTCGCCCTCGTCGATCGCGGACGCGATCCACATGTGCGGGTCGTCCATGCGGTGTCCGAACAGGCCAGGCAGGACCGCGCCAAGCTCCTTGCGCTGGACGATGCCGCGGGCGAATGCGCCCTTGGCGACGACGTCGCCGTAGGAGTCTGGTGTGCGGGTGAACGTCGACGGGTAGACGAGGAACTCGCCTTCATTGAGACCTTCGGTCTTGAACTTCACGGGCAGATTCTTGAACTTCATGTGCCCTCCCTTGGGGCGTAGGGTGCCGTTCGTCGGCACGTCGATTTGCGGAGGGTTCTCGTACCAGGCGCGGATCACGTCGGCGGTTCCGTCGGGTCGTTCCTTGGCTCGGTCGAGGCAGGTGTCGATGCCGGGGTCGAGCAAGATCAGCTGCGCGTCCGCTTCGCGGTACCGGTGGAGTTGCTCCTGTTTCGGAGAAGTGTGGATAATCCACGCCTCCGGTTCTGGGTCGTCGAGCAGGGCGTCGATCACGGCGGAACGGGCGAGGAACGCTGCCTGCGCCACCGCACCCTCCGCCGCATGCGACACGGACGAGCCGAGTGCCTGGGCGAGCTTGTCGAAGTCGACAACCACGGCACCTTCACTCGCGTTCTCAGCGCAGTAGGTGGACTTGCCCGCGCACGGCGGACCAATCACGATGTGGATCACTTGACCTCCATCAGGCGTAGTTGACGCGCACCTGGCATTCGCAGCCCGATACTCCGGCGGCACCGAGCGCGGGGTCGCCCGGCCAGTTCGCACCGTTGGAGAACTTCTCGTCGATGCCGACCGTTTCGCCGTTCACCGCTGCGTGCGCAGGCCGCGGGCTCGTTGACGTGACCAGCCAGGTCTTGGACTTAGCCCCGGTCTGCTTGCCCGCCTCGACCACAGCGAATGCCGCCAGGGTCGTGAGCAGAGTCGCGACGATCGTGCCGAGTCGGCCGTCCTTCGCGTTCTCGAAGGCATGCGCAGGATCACTGACCCCATCGGGTCCAGTGCCTGCAAGGATCGCCGCCACCTGGTCCCTGGTTGTCGCGTTGATCGCTCCGGCGCGGGACTTCGCGACCTCGGCTAGGAACGCTTCGGTTCTAGACACGTCGTAGTCACCGTCGGCGAAGCCGACAGCGTCGAGCGCCGCGGTCGCCACTTCCCGGGTGGTGTTCAGCGCCAGCGCCAGCAGGTCGGCCGCGAGTTCACGGTCCCACCGTGCGCCGTCCCACCAGTCGGGGTCTTTCGTCCCGAGGCGCGACAACACCGACTTCGCCTGCCGGTCAAAGAATGCGGCGATCACTTCCTCTGCCTTGGCTCGGTGAGAGTCCGGCACTTGCGACTTGCGACCAGCGATCTCGGCGGCCAAGTCGGGGTGCGATTTCGCCAGCTCTTCGAGCATCCGCGCAGCGGGAGTCGTAGTCCGACTGAACACGGCGTCGCCGACGTGCTTCGGTGCTGAGTCCAGCGGTGACGCCTGGCCACCGATCAGCACGTTCAGAGGGGTCGCGATCTGCGCCGCATCGCCTCCGAGGGCGGGCATGTTTCGCAGCCCGCGGCCCTCGTCGGGTGTCATCCAGGGGCGGCCGATAGCGGCCTGCAGCGCAGCCGCCTGCGACTCGAAGTCGCCCTGCAGCTTCTCCTCGATATTGAACTCGACGTAGGCGCGATCGTTGTTCGATACGCGAGGTACCAGAAATGTGTTGATGCGGTCCTCGATCATCGCGAGCATCGGCCCGAGAGTTTCCGTGTACAGCATCTTGCGGAACTCCTTGGTGTTCGAGAAGTTCGCGTTGTCGAGAATGCCGACCATTACTGGGTTGACGTGGTAGACGGCGGCGACGGTCGAGAGGGCGAGCTTCGCGACCTCAGACCACTCTTCTTCGCGGGCGTTGAAGCCAATGCGCTTCAGCTCCATCCCGTCCTCAAGAATTGGGGTGCCGCCAGCCTTCTTGCCGTCCTTGCCGGTCCATCGGTCCTTCCAGTCGCGGGCGAACCGCTCCCGTGCAGCGTCGGACCACTTCGCGTCCTTCGGCCGCGTGAGGTACGCGCCGACGCGGCCGCCGCGCTGCCAGACCTGTTCGCGGTAGGACCACGCCTGCACTTGCTCGGCGAGCACCTGCTTCAGAGTCTCGACCGGTGATGTGCCGTACTTCGGTCGGCCTGGGTTCCAGCCGTGGAACACAAGCATGTCCTCGGCCGGAATCTCAGAGCGTGTGCCGTCAGGGTTCTGAATGACGAAGCGGCCCGCCTGGTAGAACGTGCCGCCGCGCTGCTCAACGACCCACGCCGGGGGGATCGGCTGGATGCGCCAGCCCGACGGTGCCTCGTTGTCCAGGCCGACGAACCAATAGGCAGCGTCGTAGAGACCAATATCGGAGGCGAGACCCTGCAGCAGCTCGAACGTCGTCATAGACGGGTTCGGTCGCTTCAGCAGCACTGCCAGCGGGTCGTCCTGCAGCCGCTGGCGATCTGTGTCAGATGTGCGCGCGTACGCTTTCAAACCCAGGTGGGCGACGTTGCGCGCGACGAACGACATGACGATGCGAAGCTGCGGCTGCGTCCGGTACAGCTCTTCGGGCGTCAGCCCGAGGATCATCTTCCGAAACGTCGGTCCGAGGTATTCGATGTGCTGATTTTCGTCAGCACCGCCGAACAGGGCACCTATGGCGTC
Organism: Agrococcus casei LMG 22410; assembly: GCF_900163565.1. Classification (GTDB taxonomy): domain Bacteria; phylum Actinomycetota; class Actinomycetes; order Actinomycetales; family Microbacteriaceae; genus Agrococcus; species Agrococcus casei. Next base: position 32,447 of record NZ_FUHU01000021.1, on the reverse strand, counting down.
ACGAATTCCCACGCTGACTCCTTCGGCTATTCGAGAACCATGAGGCCCTCGCTTTCATACGCCGACTCGTGAGTCGGCTCTGGGTTGGTCATGAGCAGCCCGACGGCTGCGATCGCGGCGACGAGCGCCGCCGGGTCGGTCGGGGACCCCTTGCGGTCGATCACCCAGCCGTCGCCGAGCGCTCGAATATCCGCCGAGTTCGCGGGCACGTCCAATGCCGGTTGACCGTTGTGCGTGAGCCGCACCACGGGGTCCTTCTCTGCAACGGCGGAGCGCAACAAGTCGAAGAAGATGCCGTGCCAGCCCGCAAGCTGTGGACCTTCCCACGGGTGCGGTTCCAGGCCCGCCTCTTCGAGCGCGTCCCACATAGACGAGATCGGTGCACCGCGCCGCTGCAGCGCCAGGTGCTCCGGCTTCACACGCCGATCCGGCGACAGCAGCCAACCGATCAGCCAGTCAGGGCCGGGGCGCTGCGCGGCAATGTCAACGCGCGCCCGCCCCTCGGTGTCCCAATAGGCGATCGCGACGTACACCCATTCGCGGTTGTGCGACATATCGATGCCATAGCAGGCGGGCCGGTTCGAGTCGCGGGTCACGCCGCGAGCGCGGCGATCCTCCAGGCGATCGAGTGACGTCGCCCACGACTTCGCGGGGAACGGACCGAGCCCGGCCATGTTCACGAACTGGCACATGACCTCGGTTCGGAACACCCACTCGGGGTCAGTCGCAGCAGCGGCCGCAATGGCGCGTTCTTCGATCGTGTAGCCCAGTGAAGGGTTCGCCTCGCACCAGCCGTCCCGATCCCACACGTCCCGGTCGGGCGCTGCAGACCACTCGAAGATGCCGAGCGAACTGTCGGGCTCGATCGCGTCCGGCAGGTCGACCATGCCGTCCTTACCGTCCGGCCAGCCGAGTTCACGGTGAGCCAGCGAGCGCAAGTGACGAAGCACGACCGACGCGAGGTCACCCGCGTTCGATGCCGCCCATATCTGGGCGTGCCGACGGGCCATCGTCGTCTTGGTGACAGCGCCCCACGCTTGCCAGTTCTGGTGTTCGCGCAGCTCGTCGAGCAGCACGAGATCACCTGAGAGGCCACGGCCACCGCGGCGCGATGCAGCAGCGACTTTGTACCGCTCGCCAGTGCTCAGGCGCAGTGCCTTCTTGCCGTTCGTGCGGTCGACGTGCTCGATCATCTCGGCAAGCTCGGGGATTGCCTCGGCGGTTTCGACCGCCCCCATCCACTGCTCTTCGGCGATGTCGAGGGACTGTGCCGTGCCGATCACAAGCGGTGCGCCGTCGACGTACATTCGCCAGAGCGACAGCACCTGCATCAGGAGCGACTTACCGTTCTGGCGCGCGACCAGCAGGACAACGGTCTTGAACCGGTACGTGCCGTCGGGGTTGAGCTCAAGCGCCCGGATCAGCAGCGCTTTCTGCCAAGGCAAGAGAGTGACGTCGAGGATCGATTCAGCGAACTCGATGCACTCGTAGCCGCGCGATGTTTCCCGCGTCAGCTCGCGCAGCGGGGCAGTCGAAATGCGCGGCTCGGTGCAACCGACCTTGCGCTTGAAGGACTGGCCCCTTGTGGGGCCACCGACCGCGGCCGCGTAAGTCGAGCCCGGGCCACGAGTACCGCTACGCCGCTGATGCCCCTCCGCGGAGCGCTTGTAGCTTTGCGCGTTTCGTTTGGTCTCCACTCGATGCCTTCGCCTTCAATGCAGCCCGAGCAGCTGGGGTAGCCCCCAGCTCTCGCAGAATGTTCATCAGGTGTGGCATCAAATAGAGCGCCTTCGTTTCGGCGGTAGCGTCACCAGACGCCGCAGCAGTGTCGATGCGCTCCGCAATGCGACGACCAGACGCGACGATTGATGCATCCTCCGGCTCGGTAGCGAGCGCCTCGATCGTCTGGTCGAATGACTCGGTCATGATCGACTCGCCACGGGCGGCGATCCCCGCCAGCCGGACCCGAGCCTCGGTGAGCTTCTGCGCTGTTTCCACAGCTTTCAGATCGCCCTTGATTGCTTTTACCCACACCGCCTGCTGCAGTCGGTCGAGCCGGTCGAGTTCCATCGCGCGTACGTCGGCGGGATCGAACTCGGTGCCCTGTGCCTGCATGGCACGATTGATGCTCGCCTGGGCAGCCGCCGTGGTCGAGAAGCCAAGCTGCTCGGCGATACGCGGCAGAGCCAGGCCAGCGCGTCGCAGGTCGAGTGCCTGGGCGTCACGCTTAGCGCGGTCGGTGGCCTTCATGGCGCATCGGTGAAGGTGACAGGTTCGCCGTCGCGAATCGGGGTGACGCCTGTGTGTTCCTCCCAACGGCGACAGATCACGTCCGCGTACTGGGGGTCAAGCTCGCACAGCAGCGCGCGAGCGCCGAGCCGGTGCGCGGCAATGAGCGTTGAGCCCGAGCCGCCGAAGGGGTCAAACACGAGCCCCCCCGTCTGTACCGAATTGCGCAGCATGCGCTCGATCAGCTCAACAGGCTTCATCGTCGGGTGCTCGCTGTTCGCTTTGGGCTTCGGGACCTGGAACACGGTCGACGACTTGTTGTCGCCGTACCAGCGCTTGCCGCCCCGGCCCAGCCTGCCCTCACCGCCAGGGGTGAAGCCGTAAGCGACGGGATCGAAGGACTCGTCGACGATCCCCGCCTCGGGCAGTTCGGCCTCGAGGATCGGTTCGTGCTTCCAGTGGTAATCGGCCCGCCCCATCACGAGAGCGTTCTTCACCCAGATCAGCGTCTGCCGGTACAGGATGCCCGCTTCACTCATGACCCGCTGGAACTCGCCGCGCATCAGATCAGCGTGCGCGACATAGACAGGTGCACCAGGTCGAGCGACAGCGAGGATGGTGCCAACAGCATCAGCGAATGTCTGAACGGCCTCGTCAGCCCCGTCGTTCTTGATGGTCATGCCGGTGCCGCCGACGTAGGAGACCCCGTAGGGCGGGTCCGTCCAGACCGCATCCACGGTGCCCTGGGCGGCGTCGGCGACGGCCTCGACGTTGCCCGACGAGCCGACGTAGAGCACATGGGGTCCAAGCCGCCACACATCGCCCTCGGCAGTGATGGTGGTGTCGGTGAGCGCGGGCACATCGTCGGGATCGGTGAGGCCGACGGGCTCGTCGAGCGCACGCAGCAGCTCGGTAAGGTCCTGGTCGGTGTAGCCGGTAGCGTCGAGCGACCCCGCCTCCTGCAGCGTTGCCAGCAGGTCGACATCGTCATACCCGCCCAGATCGGCGAGCTTGTTATCGGCAAGCACGATCTGCGCTGCCTCGGCATCGTTGACGTCGACCGTGACCACCTGGATCGTCGGCCAGTCCAGCGAGTGCGCGGCGAGGAAAGTGTGGTTGCCCGCAAGAATCTCCATCGGGCGGCCGGTGTGCGTGCCGAGGTTCACGACGATCGGCTTGTACTGGCCGCGCTTCGCGAGCGAGTCAGCGATCGCTGCAGTGTTCCCTCGACGGGGGTTCTGGTGGTAGGGCTTCAGCTCGGACAGCGGCCGCACGGTAACTTCGAGAGCCATGAGTCACTTCTTTCTTGAGAGGGAACCATGAGCAACGCCCGAGCCGTCAGGCCCGGGCGTCAACTCGTGTGCAAGGTGTTTCGACTCAGGCGAGCGCCGCCTGGATCAGACCGGCCAGGACGGCCGAGTCAACAAACGAGCCAGCGAGGCGGACCTCGCCCGCGAGCTGCATGTTTCCGGTGTAGGAGGTCACTGAGAAGGTGGTGTCGTCCTGAGCGACTCGGACCACCTGGTCGCCGACCTTGGCCTGGATGAAGCCATAGCGGGTGACGTGGGTCTCGACGCCTGCGACCTGGAACGCTGCGCGAATCGTCGCGAGGCCCTGGGCCGTGTAGTCGAAGTGAAGAGCGGGAGTGCCGAATGCGTTTGCCGTGTTGTTGTCCATGCCTCTACTATAACAGTTATAGTGACTCACTACAACCGGTATAGTGAAAAACATGGCGAACGTTCTGACCGACCTGGAGCAAGCAAGCAAGCGACTCAATGACCTCGACCAGCGCCGAAAAGATCAGCAGCGCTACCGGGACGACCTAATCAAGCAAGCCCGCGACAGCGGCGTCAGCTGGACTCAGATCAAGCGAGCCACTGGCATGGCCGACCGCAGCCTCGCCCTCGCCTACAAGCGCATCGACGGCAGCTAGCCGAGCGGACCGAGCGCCGCCCGCAGAGCGTCAACGGGGTGGTCCCGCTCCCAAGGGAACTCGGAACGGCCGAAGTGTCCGCCCGAGGCGGTCGCCTCGAAGATCGGGCGACGCAATCCGAAACGCTCAATGATCGCGCCGGGTCGAAGGTCGAACACAGCACGCACCGCTCGCACGAGCGCCTCGTTAGACACGCGGCCGGTACCGAACGTGTCGAGCGCGATGCCGACCGGCTCGACCACGCCGATCGCGTACGACGCTTGCACTTCGACACGCTCGGCGAGACCCGCCAGCACGATCGTCGAGGCGACGTGCCGCAGCGCATACGCCGCAGACCGATCGACCTTCGTCGAGTCCTTGCCAGAGAACGCTCCGCCGCCGTGACGAGCAGCGCCGCCGTAGGTGTCGACAATGATCTTGCGTCCCGTGAGCCCAGCGTCGGCGGCCGGGCCTCCGAGCACAAACGAACCCGAAGGGTTAACTAGCACGCGGACACCGACGGGCGACTGGTCAAAGTCACGCAGCACCGATGCCACGAGCCGCTCGACGTTGTCCTGGAAGAGCACCCGGTCGACGTCGGCCGCATGCTGCACAGAACAGAGCACCGAGCGCACCGTCGGAACATCGAAGCCAGGCGAGTACTCAACCGTCACTTGAGCCTTCGCGTCGGGGCCAGCCCCCGACAGCACCGGCAGAAGCCCCGTCAACCGGTGCGACAGCACCAGCGACAACGGCATCAGCTCAGCAGTCTCAGAACAGGCATAGCCGAACATCAACCCCTGGTCGCCAGCGCCGAGCACGTCGACCGCGTCGACGGCACCGCCGGAGCGCGCCTCGAGCGACAAATCGACGCCCGCCGCGATCTCCGGCGACTGCTGCACAAGAGCAACCTGCACATCACACGACGACGGGTCGAGACCATCGGCCTCCGAGATGAAGCCAGCACGCAGAATCGCGCCACGCACCACAGCGTCAACATTGACAACCGCGGTCGAGCGGACCTCGCCGAACACACGAACCCAGCCGGGACCGGCAGCGGTCTCGCACGCGACCCGCGACTCAGGGTCGAGCGCGAGATGGGCGTCGAGCACAGCGTCAGAGATTCGATCGCACAGCTTGTCAGGGTGGCCAGCAGAGACAGACTCGGATGAAAACAGGCCAGCAATCATGGGGAACTCCTTATCGGGGGTACGAGTGCCGCTCGCGCGTGCGCGCGTGCGCGAAGGGGTACCCATCGCGGAGGGGGATAGATCATTGCCGGACGACCGATTCCGTGAGCCGGTCGCCGCGATCTCGACCCCCCTCCCCTCGGGGCAGGCCCAGGGCGGGGCGGTGCGGCCGCGTGTGCGCCTGTCACGGCCTCAGCGAGGTAGCGGGCCGAGCGGCGCGAGTTAGGCGAGCGTGGGGGCGGCGTGCGCGGCGGCGTGCCTCGGGCACCCGCTATGCGGTCGAGCCAGCCGCCAGCAGGGGCCTTGCCCGCGGGCTCAGATGGTCATGTGATCAGGACGAGCAGCGGCACGAGCACACCCAAGGTCCAGCACACGGCACCAGCGACATACATGAGTCGGGCACGGCGCATGCGAACCGCAGCCACCTGGTAGTGCTTGGCAGCCTGCTCGTAGCGCTCCTTCGCGAGCGCCATGTCGGCGGGGGTCACGGGCGGACCACTTCACCGTCAGGGCTGCTCGACATACAGGGCTCGTACTGGTGACGCATCGTGTGCCAGGACCAGTCGAGCTGGGGGTCGTCGATGTAGAGCGTGTCGACCGTTCGACCCCGATGCCGGTTCGATCGCGCGGAAGCGAAGTAGATCACGCCCAGCTGCGAGAAGCCGATGCGCTGGTCACCGTTCGTGCGGCGGACCGTGGCGTCGGGCACAAGGTCCCTGAACTGGTCCAGCGCTTCGGCAGGCCGGTCAGTGAGCACCAGAATGCGTCGACCAGACCGAGCAGCCTCAGCCAGCCCGTGAGCCGTGTACTTGTTCATGCCGGGCGTCCCTTCGTGAGAAGGCCATTCAGTGCGCGCATGACGGGGCGCAACGGGATATCGAGCAGGCTCACGCGAAGGCGCAACCATGCCACCTGCACCGGGTCGCACGCCCAGTCCGGTGCGGTCATCACGGTCAGGTCATCGACGAGCAAGCCCACGCGGACCATGCGATGTGCAACCGTGCGGTGAATCGCCGCGCTCGCGGCGTAAAGCCGCTTGCAGTCAGAGTCTGACACGACAACCGTGTGAGGCAGTCGAGGGTGCTGGTGCATGGTGATGCCGACCTGCAGCTCGATCTGCTCGATCAGCTGGCGTCGGCCTCCGGGCAGGCCCCGTGCGTTCGGCGTCACGGGGTCAACTTCGCCTGCAGCGCCTCAGCGGCGGCCGTGACAGCCAGGCGCAGACCCTCCGCGAAGGCGGGTCCATCGACCGTGTACGTGGCTGACGAAGCATCACCGCCAGCGCGGGTCAGCTGCACCGGGGCCTCGAACTCAGCGACCAGCACCGGGTCATTGTCGGCGACCTGCAGCAGCAGTCGCATCGGCATGTTGGCGACAGCCATCAGTCGACCTTGTCAGCAGGCTCAGCGGACTGCCGCGAGCGCTCTGGCTCCCAGACAGCCTGCTTCTCGGTCACCCGATACTTGCCAGCCACATAGCCGACAGGCGGCTCGAATGAGGTCATGTTCTCGGGCACGGTGAACTTCTTACCGTGCAGCGGGCCGCCCTTGGCGGTGATCTTGCGAGGCATTTTCTGTTCCTTACTGTGAGCGGCAGTCGGACGGGCTCGATGCGCGAGGCCGCCCGACTGCGGCACGACGTGGGCTATGTCAGCTTGAGACTGCCCTTGAAGTAGCGGTGGGGGTGCAGGTATGTTCCCGAGAACTTCTCGCTGCGGCCGTTGAGTGCGTAGCGACCGCTGGGGATATTGGCGGAGTTGTTGCTACGGCGGAAGATCATGTTGTGCCCCCACTGTCCGGGGTTGATCTGGACCGATGCGATCTGTGATCCGCCGGTGTTTCGGAGCCCGAATCGGATATACCTGTTTGCCGAGGCGGCAGCGGTCGGGGCTCCGGCTCCCATCTTGTTGACGTTTGTCACGGCAATGGTTGATGTTCCCCCGGCGTGGTTACGGAAGGTGGGATACGAACGCACACCGCCACTGATTGGCAGGTCGCCCTCAATTGGATGAATCGTCATGCTGTCTCCTTTGCTCTGTTGCAATGTTGGTCTGGCCAACCCAGTCCCGCAGGGGACCGAATTCGCCTTGGAGCGCCGGGATTATCAGGCCATCTAGCCAGTCAAAGTCGCCCGGCACGTTGTAGGCGAGGTACACGTCCGTTTCGGGCCATGAGGCCGCGAGAAGTAGAAGCCGGTGGGCCTCGTCGTGCCTCCCTGCATCATGGGCTCGAATCGCCTCCTTCTCGACCGCGTCGATCCAGGCAAAGTATGCGGCGACCGTCCCGCAACCTGGGGCGTACTCGACACCGTCTTGAGCGTGTCCAGGGGCTCGTTCGGGGAACTCGAAGCCGGGGGCGAGTCGCAATGGGAAGTGGCGGACGGTCCTTTGGTATTCCTCGTCCATACCCGCGTAGTCGTAGAAGTCGTCGGCCATTTCACGTCCATTCGGTTGTGCGCAAGCAAAAGACCCCGTTCTGACAGAACGGGGTCTAGGTGTGTAGGTTCTTAGCCGATCCAGCCTTCGCAGATTGCTGCCTCGGCTTCGATCTGGTGATCTAGAACGCGCTGGCGGGCCTGGTCGCTCCATGCGCTGTTTCCGGGCAACTCATTGTCGGTAGCCTGGGCGGCCTGCTCGATTAGCTCGTGGGTAGTTTCTTCGTCGCCGATCTTCTCGGCCTCCCATGCTGCGGCAACGAGTCCGCAGCGCCATAGCGCGAAAGCGATCTCGGAGCCCGGCGCGTCAATGTCGGTGATGCTCGGGGCAGCCGGAGTAGGCATTTCGGTCGGGAACTGAAAGTTTGGGGCGAGGTTATAGGGGAAGTTCTCGACGGTCTCCCTGTATTCCTCGGCGGCATTCGACGTTGCCGGGGGTGTGGTTGTTTCGGCGGGCTCCCCGAACGCACTCGATTGCGCCGGTTCTGGTCCTGTCGTGCACCCGGTTACGGCGAGGGCGGCCGCGGCGAGGACCGCGAGCGCGGGCAGTCGATGGTGCTTCATCATGCTTCGATGTTCGCATCCGTCGAGCCGAAAGACCAGGCCCAGATCACCACTGTTCGGTAACAGTTCCGATCGCGGGCCGAGGCGGCCGGTTGCCCCTCGACCGGTTGCAGCGCACATGCGACGGTCGGCAGTTGTTGCGATCTAGCTCCAAGTGGGGGTGCGTCGAGCGTGGCTTCACGTGGTCGACGTCCAGCGCCTCCGGGTCATGGGCTGGGGCCAGGTAGTCGATCGGCTGCGCGCACACCCAGCACGGGGCCTGCTGAGCCGTCCACACGTCACGCAGCTCAGCACGCAACGCGCGATAGGCAGGCGAATCAAGAGCCATAGCGCAGCGCCTCCCGAGAACGGCAGAGAAGATGCTCGGAGGGGAGGCCACAACCCTCAACCCGCCGAGCAAGCGAAACGCCCCACACGAGCTAGACGTGAAGGGCGGATCGGGACAGCAAACACCATCCAATAAACAGATCATGTCACATACGACAGATACTTGCCAACATCACCCGGCGATTCCGCGCTTCGTGTCGCGGGCTTGCTCCCTGTGGCGCGGGTTCCCTCGACGGCGGGTCAGTGCAACCTTCGACACCTGGTCATGGTCCACGAGCGTCTTAGCAACCCCAGGCATCCGGTACACAACCAGGCCGCCCTTGGCCTCGATAAGTTCGATGTATCGCCACACACTGCGCTCCGACTTGCCAATCAGTTCTGCGCACTGCCTGACCGTCATGAGCTTCATAGCTTGCCTACTTTGAACGGCGCGCCATGCTTCGACCTAACCTCCGCCGCGTGATTCACTAGCTCGGGCCCGGCCTGGAACCATTCGCGGTACTCGGGAATCTTGAGTGATGCGAACTTCCGATGCATCTGCGCTTCCAGCACCCGGCCGCCGGGCTCGGCCGCGAGGACCTCGTCGAAGTAGATGTCGCGCGTGCGGTTGCGCAGGTTCTTGGTCGTTCCGATCTTCACCCGATCGGCCCATCGCAGGTAGTAGACAACGTTCCGCGTCGGGGCCGGAGACAGTGACAGCTTCGGTGCCTCTGGCGTCGACGGGTTCTCCATCTCTTCCAGCCGTGACAGCGTGAGTCGGACCTCAAGCAGGGCGCGGTAGTTCGCGGTCTGGAGGGACTCAGTCAGGCTCTCACGCAACTCGGCGATTTCTCGGTCGTAGTACCCCACCGTTACTTCATCTCCCCGTCGCTGAACTCGTGCTGCGGGGCTGGAGTCACGACCAACATCTGCGCGATCAGCGCATACTCCGGCACTCGTCGGCGCAGGTCAGCATCGCAGGCCAAATGCGCGACCCACTCATTGACCAGCAATGGATCGCCGCCGAGCGTGGGCAGGACCCGCACGCCCGAGGCAGCCTCGACGACATAGGTCTGGGTTCGATTGGTCATGCTGCTTCCCCTTCACTTTCTGCGGCCTGTTCGGCCTCTACTTGCTTGCGGTACTCGGTCAAGTCGACCTCGACCATGAACGGGTCCCATTCCCACTGGCAGTCCGGGTTGATGCACAGCACCGTGATCGCGTCGAGGTATTCCAGCGGGGCGCGCCGCTCCAAGGTCAGATGCCCGCAATTGCGGCACCTGGCGTAAGGGAGAGGGCGCGAGTACTCCTCGATCGGGAACATGTGCAACGCCCGCTGCACAGCCCGATAGAACCGGACCACCAGACGCGCCGTGTGCGCATTAGTGACGTCCGCGTGCGTGGCGAGGTCGACCGCGAGCGCGACGCGACCCCGCACATGCTCGATCGTGTCGCGGCTGCCGAAGCCGCCCGGTCGCGTGCCCCGGCGATCGACCTGCAGGAACTCCAACGGGTCACACCACAGCGCCAGCTCGTGCAGCTCCGACCAGGTGCGGTCGGCCTCCAGCCACGACGCCGGGATAATGACCTGGCTGCCCGGCTTCGTCGGCGACCGAGGCCCCTCCGGCACCGCTGCACGCTCGATCGACCGCATGTGCGTGACCAGGTCGACAGCGAGCCCCAGGGCGGCCTCGAACCGATCGAAGCACGACTCGCACAACACACCATGCGTTGCAGGCTGAGGCAAGCATCCGCGGCACTCGCCGACGCTGCGCCCGTCGCGTAGTTCGATCCCGAGGCAGCTCGACAGGTGTTCGCCGTGCACTCGGCACCCGCCGCGGCCCACCCACGTCGTGACGCAAGGCAACATGTCAATCCTCCTTGTGGCAAGCGCACGCGAGATCGCGAGCGCACTTGAACGGTGTCCAACAGCAGGCCCTCGTGCAGGCGGCCGTGTCCGGGCGATCGTGAGGGCGGGTCGGCGGGACAGCGCCGCGGTTCGTGAACATGCCTAGAAGGGCGTTTCGTCGCCGTAGGGGCCAGCGGCCCATGCGTCCTGCGGAGCCGGTGACGAACCCTGCTGGGCCTGCTGGGTCTGCTGGGGTCGCTGGTTGCCCCGAGCTCGAGTCACCTGAGCGGTAGCGAACCGAAGCGACGGTCCGATCTCTTCGACCTCCAGCTCGATCACAGTCCGCCGATCGCCCTCCTTCGTTTCGTAATCCCGCTGCTTGAGCCTGCCCTGGACGATCACCCGCATGCCCTTCTGCAGACTGTTCGCGACCTGCTCGGCGAAGTCCCGCCACACGGACGCGCGGATGAACAGGGCGTCGCCGTCCTTCCACTCGTTCGATTTCCGGTCGAACACCCTCGGGGTCGACGCGATCGTGAATTTCGAGACCGCCAAGCCCCCTTGCGTGTATCGCAGCTCCGGGTCGCTCGTCAGGTTGCCAACAATGGTCAAAGTCGTTTCGCCGCTCATGATTTGTCCTCTCGATAGCGGTGGGATGGTTGAAAAATTGCGACTCAGGTAAGAGCCGCTCGATGGGGGTGTTGTGCATGCGGGCGATGAAGTTCGCCAGCGCTATGTCCGACGGCAGCACCGTCATGGCGCGCCCGCCCGCTCAGGGGTTCGGCGCATCACCCGCCCGGGTTGCTGGCGCAGTAGCCCTCGAACGGGTCCTCGTCGTCGGCCGCGTAGTGCCCCGTCAGTGCATCCTCGTACCGGGCCTCGGACACCCAACGATCGTGACGACGCCTGCCAGTACCGCAAGGGCCACAGTTCTGAAACGTGCCATGCGGATGCTCGGGGCAGCCGATCGGCGGAGCATCTGCCAGCAGCGGCCGACGGGGCGGTTCCTGGGAACGCCCCCGCTCCTGCTGGCCCTCCCACGCCGCCCACTCGTCCGCCCGCACACGCGCCTGCTCGCCCATCTGCGCCCGCGCCCGCTCCCGCGCACTCGCACGCCCGCTCGCACCCGCGCCCCCCACAGCCATGGAAGTCCATGGAAGTCCCTGTGGCGGCTCCGGGCAGTCGGTTGTCGCACCGCGCCGATCCGCTTTCAGCGGCCGAGCCAGCTGAATGCACTCGATCCCCTCGACTCGGTAGATCGTCAGGAACCCGGCCTCGTCGAGCATCAGCAGGTGATCGGTCACCGAGTCGGTCATCGCCCGGCCCGGGTACAGGTCGGCCGCGATCAGCTCCGGGATCAGCCTCCGCCGCCCGAACACGTCCGTGTGCACCCACAGGCCCATCGCCGTCAGCTTCGCCTCGTCGGGCACCCTCATGAACTCCGGCGAGCGGAGGTCGGCTGCACTGATCGTTCGTTGTTTCGTTGACACCTTGGTCATTCCCTTTCGCAAAGCCATGGAAGATGCAGTCGACCGCGAACTGCAGGTCGTCGTGGTCGACGGCAAAGCACTCGGTCCAGCCGCGGCCCATGAACAGCAGCCCCTCGGACTCCCACGAGCGCTTGAACGCCTTGGGGAAGTGGTGAGCCATGACCCGCAGCGCTTCCCGTTCCCAGGTCGCGTCGGTATTTCGGGCGAGGATCAACACCTGTGCGCCCGAGCGGACCATGAGCTGCACCCGGTGGAACTTCCAGGCGCGGCCGATCTTCACGACGTGACGGTCGGGGCCGAGCGCGTCCGGCCAGGCCACGACATAGGTCATGGCGTACTTCGGCATCGGGCTCACCGTCGACCCCCGATACGCCGGTCGAAGTCGCGTCGCTCCCACTCGCGCCGATCCCGTTCGGCGGCAGCGTCGAGGCGGGCCTGCTCGTCCTGGTTGTGCACCTTCTTGCTGCAGGGCAGCGGGCGGCCGCAGCCGAGGCAGTAGAGGCGGTTCATAGTCATGCTGCGACCGCCTCGGGGCCACGGGGGTCGGGCGCGTAAACGTCGTTCATCATGCGCACGGCCTCGGCCCGGCTGATCTCGCGACGCCACGGTCCATCAGCCGCGAGCGCATACCAGCGGCCGGTCGCGACATGGAAGTACGGCACCCGAGAGGGGTCCTGCACCCAGCGGCGAACCTTCCACCCGTTGAGCAGCGCGAGGGTCTGCATGTTGCCCTCGAACCGAGCGTTGCAGTCGGCGCAGGCGGCGAGGCCGTCGGCGTAGCCGGGGCGCTCCTTCGAGCCCCCCATGCCGACCGCACGACGGTGCTGGAACGTGATCGCCCACATGGTGCCGCATGCCACGCAGCGCTCGCCGTCGCGCTCACGCACGCCGCGGCGCACCTTGTCTGTCGGATCAGCCATGGTCTGTTCCTCCTGTTTTCATGACGGCGGCTATGACCTCGACCTGCTCGGCGGTGATGCCGGACTCGGCAAGGTGAGTGAAGGCGTCGAGCATGCGGGCATCGGCCGCGGCGGCGATCCGGCCAAGTCGCTGCAAGACCTTCGGGTCCGGTGCCACGGCAATGATCCGGTTGATCGCCTGCTCCCGATCCGCGGCGTGCGTGACGCCCCGTGCCGCAAACGAGTTCAGGCCAGCGGCGAGCGAGGCGGTCGCGTTCGACATGCCCTCTGGCGTCAAGCCCTTAGCCACGGCGGTTCACCGCCTCGGCGAGGGCGAGGGTCGCGTGCACCTGCGCCTCGGCCGCGAGCGCGGTCTTCTGCTCCGACGTCTTGCCGCCCGCGCGGATCGTGGCGAGCAACGCCTCGGCACGCGCCTTGTGGTGGGGACGGGCCTGTCGCCCCATGTGGTCGGACTCGATGCGCAGCATCCGCTCAAAGGCACCCATGCGCTGCTCTGCCGTCCGCCCCATGTTGAGGTAGTCGGCGCGGGCCTCGATCCACGCGGGATTGTCGCGGTAATTGGTGAACTTCTCAGGCATTGCGTCGCCCTCCCTCGTACATCGCGGACTGCAGCCCGCGGTTCACGTTCATCAGCGAGTAGTGCTTGGCCTGGAGCGCCTTCTGGGTGTCCTCGGCGTGGTGGAAGATCACCTTGAGGTCGTCGGCTTTCTTGCGCTCGTCGAGGGCGGCGACGTCGCCCTGAGCCCGGGCGAACGTGGCACCGTGCTCGATGTAGCGGACCATGGTCACGTTGCGGACCCGAGTCCACTCGCGCTCGGCGGCGTACCGTTCATCGTTCAAGCGAGCGAGCAGCAGGCCGATATCGAGCAGCAGCACATGGCACTCGTGCATGAGCGGCTGGAACATGCCGGGGTCTCCGGCCTCCTGCTCGACGACGGCCTCGGCGCGTTTCGTGAGCAGCTCCCATTCAGCCTGCGTGGTTGGCTCGGTCGTGGTCGTTTCAGGCATCGCCGTACACCTCCCAGTCGCGGGCGGGTCGCTGCGGCTGGATCAGCGCGCGGGCGGTGCCCTCGGTGTTCACGACGAGGAACGCCTGATGCGAACCCTTTGCGCCCGCCCTCGGGACCACGAACCGGAGCGACCCTTGCCCGCTGCGCAGGTAACGGGTGTCGGCGAGGAACGCCGGGTCGAGGAACATCTGCGACACCGGCTCGGTGCTCTGGTCGGAGGGGTCGTCGGGGAACAACCGCTCGACCGGCGGGTAGGGGCCGCGAACCTGGGGCGCACCGTGGCTGATCAGCTCGGCGGCGTCCGTCAAGTCGGACAAGACGGTGAACTCGACCCAGCCGGTGTGCTTCGGCGTGACCGGCATGCCGACTTTGGTCGTGGCATTCGGATCGCGGTCCTCCCACGCAATGTCGACGACCTGGTCGGGGAACAGGCTGCGGGACCCGTGCCACGACTTCAACAGTCGCTGCACCTGGCGGCGGCTCATGACGAACTCGCCGTCCGGCGCTCCCGGCGCGACCGGCACAAACAGTTGATGGACCCTGTAACGGTCGGTCGCTATCGCCGTCACGCGGTCGTTCTTCACGGTGAGTTTCACCGCGCAGATGATCGGCGTCACGTCCTGGTCCGATGTGGCCGCGAGCGCGCCGCGGAACAGCCACTCGGCCTCGGCTCGGGCAAGACGGATCGTGCCGCTCATGATGTGCCCTCGGAGACAGCCGCCTCTGCCAGGCGGCGTGCGGCCTGGCGGGCGAGTTCTGCGACGGCGTCGAGGGTGGCCTGCTCGGCACGCCCAGCCTTGACCTCGTCGCGCAGCTCATGCCACATCGACTTGATCTGCTCGGGGTCGTCAATCTGCCCGGCCTCAGCGATCCAGTCTCGAGCAGGGGCGGGCGGCGCTTGCGGTTCGGGAGCAGCCTGCCGTGCGGCCTCGTCCGACCCGCCCGGCGCTACACCCGTGATCGCGCACAGAGCGATGCGGCGAGCGCGAGCGACCTGGTACCCGAACTCGTCGGCCGGGGTGGTCATCGGGTCGGGCAGCGGGAATCTCCCGGCGCGGATGCCGCCCTTCTCGTGCTGCAGTTCGTAGTTCAGCGAGAAGCCGTGTTCGTCATGCATCCCCGGGCGGGTGATGAACATGAGTCCGTGGCGGCCAAGGGCAGGTAGCACTGCGGCGCTGATATCAGGCAGCCCTGCGTACCGGTAGGTGCGCACGGTGCCGTCCTGCTCTTCGACAGCGGCCTCGTTCGCTTTCCCAATTTCGGGAAGTTCGGCCTGGAATGCAGCCATGGCCTCGACAAGGTTCTCGTGCTCGACCTTGCCCGACGGGGCGGTCTTAGTGGCTCGGGTGTTCATGATCAGCTCCTAGCGGTGATGGAGAGGCGCGGCTGCGACTCAGACGTCTTGGTGAACTTCTTGTAGGTGTCGGGTTCGGCCGCTTTGAACGCGGCCGAGTCGAACGATGTGCGGGTCGAGGGCTTGCCAGTCCACGAGAGGTTCGCGTCCGACCCCTCGAACTTCACCGGCTGACCGTGCTCGACGAGCAGGTCACGGACCTTCGCCTCTGCCTCCTTGTGCGCGGCGGCCGCGGCGTCGGCGGCTTCCTTCGCGCGCTGCCTTGCCGACAGGAGATCGTCGAGGGGCAGCAGCGCCTCGGGCAGCTCTTCGGTGTCGGCGGTGCGCCAGGCGTTGACCTGGTCGATTGCGACCTGAATGTCGTCGGCGACGTCGGCGCGCTCGATCGTGAACACCCGCGGCTCCATGTGCACGGGGACGAAGTTCTCGTGCGCCTCGAAGATGAAGCGGCAGCGGCGAGCGCCAGTGACGTGGAACTGCCACACGACCTGCCAGTAGTACGACTTCGGCACGTCCTCCCAGCTGGCCCAGTCTTTGACCGTGGTCTTGTATTCGCCGAACTCGTCGACGGTGTACTCGACCCCCTTCGCCATTGCCGAGACCGGTGCCGCCGTCGGCAGCCACGCAGTGTCGATCCGCGAGAGCGCGTCGGGCGTTGCCAGGTCGAGGGCGTGCGCAGGGCAGTCGGTGCGGCCGATCAGCGCTGCCGACGGAGACAGGCCGAACCGGTCGCGACCGTAAGCGGCGATCACGGCTTCGCGCTCGTTGCCGTGGCGCGTGAACTTGTTGCCGCCGAAACTGCCCTTGCCGGTCAGCTTCTCCTTGCGCAGCGAGGCCCAAGTGCCTGCACCGCCGGTCATGATGCGGGCCGCATCGGTCGCGCTGACGCGGCCGACACCCGCTCGTGCAGCCAGCCACTCCTTGCGGTCGGTGCCGTCGTCGATCAATTCAAAGGTGCTCATTTGGTCCCTCCCCGGGTGCCGTCGATATCCATAAGGTGTGCCTCCCACATGCCCGTCGCGAGCAGAGCAGCCACGAAGGCGAAGATGAAGATCGCGATCCAGCCGCGATCGGTGATGCGAAGTTTCATCGGGCACCTGCAACCTGCGTGTGGGGGATCGTTTCGTCGAGCCCCGCGACTTTCACGCTCTTTCGGTTCCAGCGTTCGACCGGGTGCCAGCGACCGCTCAACACCCAAAGGACCTCGCCGCACTCGCCATAGCGGGCCTTCAAGTCGGCCGCGTCATGGGCGGCGACCTTCGCCTCTCGGCGCGCTGGCGCTTCGGTGAGCCAGCGAGCGCGGGCCAGCTTGTGACGCCAGTAGCGGACTGCATCGGTGAGGCGACGGTAGGTGTTCAGGTCGGCGTCCGTGATGCCGCGCTGCGCCAGCGGCAAGTTGAGGGTGCCGTGGTCGAGCTTGGTGCCCGGGAACTTTCTTCGATTCCAGTTCTCAAGCTCGGTCTCGGCCGCCGCCAGGCGACGCTCGTAGTCGGCGACCATCATTGGTCGTCCTCCTCGGTTGGGGCCTGCCATCCGAGGCGGAGCGCCCGGTCGTAGTTGCGATTCATTCGCTCGATCAACTCGCTCTGTTCGTCGATGCGGCCAATGAGTTCGACCGAGTGGTCACGCGCGGCGATGAAGTACCGATGCCAGGTGGCCGACTCCTTGTGCCGACGGTCGGCAAGACGGTTCGCGGCATCCAACTTGACCTGCAGCTCCTGCAGCTTCGCCGCGTCGGCGGCTTCACGCTCGGCTGCACGAGCACGGTTACGACTGAACATCGGTCGCTCCTTCCGCTGCAGCGGCCCACACGGTGGAAGCGGGCAGGCCGGGGAAGCCAGAGACTTCTCCGGTGTTGACGACCCGGCCGTCGTTCTTCAGCTCGGCGCGGCGCTTGCGGACGGAGTCGCGCTGCGTCGCGGGCCAGCCATGCCGCAACCTGTTTCGGTCGTACTGCCAGGTCAGTTCGTGGTCCGTCATTGGGCCGACGGTGCGGAGCAGCCAGAGGATCGCGCTCTTCTGCAGTTCTCGGCGCTCACGGGGAGGCACGGCATCGTGGCTCGTGTGCGGATCAGTCGCTCGAGCGAGGTTCTGTGTGTTCATGTTCAAACTCCTTAGTTGTGGTTGCGGAGTGCGGCGCTATGCGGCCGCGGGCTGTGAGTAGTAGGTCTCGTTAAGCACTTGCTCGACGACTTCGCCGAAGAGGTCGAAGCACTCCTCGCGGGTCGTCATGCCGCTTCCTTGTGCCAGAAGGTCGTCACCGGCACGTCGAGGAATGTGGCAATCGCTTCAAGCTCGTCCGTGTCGAACGGGGTGTCGGTGAACCGGCTGTAGACGGTGTTGCGCGCATGCCCGAGCACCGGCACGAGGTCAGCCTTGGTCTTTCCCTTGCGAGCGAGTTCGGCGGCGACGTTTGCAGCGACGGAACCGGGGCGGAGGCGAGCCGGTCGTGGTTCGTGTCTATTCGGGTACATGACGTTCATCTTGTACCCGAATAGACACATATGCAAGTTCTTGCTTCGGCGTGTCCCTAAACAGGTACACTGTCCCTATGGCACGTACACCTGCACCGCCGCTCGGACGCTTCTCGCGTCAGATCATCGGCCACACCCTCGACCGGCTTTCAGAAGCCGGGCGCGATGCCAGCGGCCGCTGGCTCGCCTCCCAGATCGACATGTCGCACACCTACGTCGCCAAGCGGCTGCGCTTTGAGCTGCCCTTCACGACTACCGACGTCGAACGAATTGCGGCCGCATTCGACATGAGCGCGGCCGCCTACGTCGACGCGGCCGTCGGCGAGGCGACGCCGCCCATGGCCAATGTCACACGTCTTGAGGATCATGCAGCTGTGACTATCCACACGGAAGGAGTCAGAAGTGCCGACAAGCTCGCCGCAAAGAAGGGCCGACGCAAGGCCGACGAACCACACGCTGAGTGACCTCCTGGCTTCGGCGCTGGAGATCGGCGTGACGGTGCACATCTCCCACCTGGTGGACTGCCTCGGCCTTTACGACTCCCGCACCCGAGAGATACACATCGACTTCGGCCTAACCCCCATCGAACAGCGCTGCATCACAGCGCACGAACTCGGCCACGCCTTGTACGGCCACGACTGCTCAACGCCCCGAGCCGAGCGCGAGGCAGACATTTACGCGGCCGACGTGCTGATCGATGCCTCGGAGCTTGAGAACCTAGACCAGCTCGGCCTCCACGATCACGACATAGCAATCGAACTGGACGTGACCACAGACGTCCTCACCACCTACCGCGAGCACCACATGCAGCGCCTCGGCAGCATCGTCTACCCTCGACGAGGCCGCGGGAAGTTCAGCAACGCACTAGCCCGAGCCCTGCACGAGGCCCGGCTATGAGCGTCCGTCCGATCACCAGTGCCCGACCAGCACGCCGGGGCCTCGGGCTGATCCGCGTATCGAAGGATCGCGACGGCCTCACATCGCCCGACGTGCAACGGCACGCGATCGAACAGTGCGCCGCCGACCGGGGCATCGAGATCGTCGACTGGGTAGAGGGCATCGACGAATCGGGATCGAGCCGCAACAGTGCATGGTGGCCGCGGCTCGACCAGTCCATCGGCCGCATGGAGCAAGGCGACGTCGACACCATCCTCGTGTGGAAGTTCAGCCGCATCGGCCGCGCCCGCCTCAAGTGGGCGATCGCCCTCGACCGAGTCGATACCCTCGGCGGACAGATCGTTGCCGCAACCGAACCGATCGAATCAGCCACCGCGTCCGGCCGCTTCGCACGCGGCATGCTCGGTGAGATGAACGCATACCAAGCCGAGCTGATCGGAGAGACCTGGCGAGAGGCCCACGCCCGCCGCATCCGCGCAGGACTCCCGCCGACCGGCGGCCCCCGCTTCGGCTACACCCGGGCCGACGACGGCACCTACACGCCGGACCCAGACACCGGCCCCGTCCTCGCCAGCCTTTACCGGCTCTACCTCGGCGGCATGGGAACCGCGCAGCTCACCCGTTGGCTGAACGACCGTGGCATCCTCGGCGACCGCGAGCGCTGGACCTTCCAAGGCGTCGGCCGCATGCTTGACGCCGGGTTTGGTGCTGGGCTACTCGGACGCACCGAAGTGCGGGCAGGCAAGCGACGCATCCCGCCACCATGGGAACGCTCCTATGAGCCCGGCATTCACGAGCCCGTGATCGACCACGACACCTGGCGGGCATACGTTGCCCGTCGCAAAGCCAGCAGCGGCCGACGCACCCGAGCACGCAGCCCGTACCTGCTGACCGGTCTACTGCGGTGCGGTGACTGCGGTGGTCGCATGCACGGCAAGTTCACTGACGGCCGCGCCACCTACACCTGCTCGACCGCATCCACAACCACCGGGGTCCGCAAGGTCTCAGTCGTCGCATGGCGCGTCGACCAGTACGTCGAGCAATGGCTGTTCAGTTACTCCGCCGACGCCGACGCCCAGATCGCTGCCCGAGCCCGAGGCACCGCGCGCAGACGCGACAGCGAGTTCATCACCCGCCGCGCACACGCCCGCCTCGCGAAGGCCGACGAGCGGCTCTCGTCGCTGACGATCAAGCTCGTCGACGGGACGATCAGCGACGACGCCTACAAGATCGCCGCCGAAGCGATCCGGGCCGACCGAGCGTCGGCCGAGGAAGTACTGCAACAGGCGGCACCGAACCCCGTCGAGGAACAGGCCGTGACACCGCCTCGCGACCTCGCAGCCCTGTGGCCAGACATCAGCACCGAGCACCGCGCGCTCCTGCTGCGGCCGCTGGTCGACCACGTAGTTGTCGACCCCGCCAGATACCGAGGCGACGTCGCCGACAGGTTTCGAGTCGTGCCCTCGTGGGAGGTTGGCAGTTAATTCACCGCTTTATCAAAGGAGGAATCAGCCATGCGTGCAGTCTAGCCGGGTCACCAGATCGGGCGGTCAAGTCCCTGAGTGAACTCACGCATCGCGATGCGGGGTCGCATGGCGCGCAACAGCTGCCACCGCCCATCCGTCATCTTTCGCGCACGGTACACGGCCTCGTGCTGCTCCGACACATTGAGGCCCGTTCCGACGCGGTAGGCGACTCCGCGGAACGGCATGGGCGCGAGCTCGATGCCCTGTTTCGCCAGAATCTCTTTGGGTTTGTGGTGGGATCCGAACATATTCTCGGCCCAGTTTGGGTCGAACTCAGTCATGCCAGGTTGCCAACCAGCGAGATCGCTGCGAATCACCAGAGTTGAGCCGTTGGCGGTGTGCATAGCCTGTTCGATGGCGTAGACGATGCGGCCGGTGTCGAAGGATGAAGCCAGACTCGGCCCGCCAGCCGGGAGCCTCGGGATTGTCAGCAACGAGCTGCGAGATCCGCGGCGAGACGAGGTCATCCCAGTCAGCGACCATGATGTGGCCACCTGGTGCAGCTGCCAGAACGCCGGCGGCGACACGTGCGCCCTTGTCGCGACGGATCTCGATCCAGCGCCGCTTCCCCTGGCCTTCTGACAGCTCTGAGTACGGCAACTCGACCTCAACCAGAGTGACACCGGGCCACGATGCTGACTCGGGCGGACGGTCTCCTCGGGTCATGACCAGCACCACATGCGGAGTGGGCCCGTGCTGGCGCAGCGCTCGAGCCACCGTGACATCGAGCAGTCGCATCGCTGAATCCCACTGTGAGACCCCACGGCTGTCGCGCACGGGAATGATCATGGTCAGGCTGCCGTCCATGCCTCAAAGGTAGTACGCGTAGCCGAATAGCACTGCGAGGGACAGCCTCTCGCGATTCCGTTCGAATCAGCTCGGGTGAGCTCGTCAGCGTTCGGTGGGGGTGTAGTCCAGCCCGTACGCGTCAACGTACGACGAGATGTCGCCAGCGGCGAGTGCTTCTCCGAGCTCACGGAGTCGGCTTTCGTTCGGAATGTTGACCGACTGGCCGCCGTGACTGCCGAAGCCGGCGAGCGGCAGCATGAGCGAGGTGACCTGCTCTGGATCGACCTGCATGAGAGGCGTGACGAGGTCGGTCACCGCATCCTTTTCGATTCCGTTCATCTGGCAGCGTCCGGCAAGGTTCTTCACGAGCTTGTTCATGACGCGAGGAGTCTTCTCCTGCACGAACTGCATGCCCTTGATGATGCCCGTGAGCAATGCGCGGTGACGCTCGGCCCTGTCGAGGTCACCCTGCGGCAGACCGTAGCGCTGACGGGCGTAGATGAGTGCGTCGGTGTTCTCAAGCAGCAGCTCGCCCTCTGGGAAGTCTAGGAAGCGGCCGGTCGAAGACACGGTGACCGATGAGGCGTGCTTGTTGAGCACACGGATGCCCTCCAAGAACCTGGTGATCGCGATGAACCCAGCGAAGTTCGTGTGCAGCGTCACATCGATGGGGATGCCGCCCAGAGCCTTGGAAACCGACGAGACGAGCAGGTCGCGGCCGCCGATCGGATACGCCGAGTTGATCTTCGCTTTGCTGTTGCCGACGGGCAGGAGCGTGTCGCGAGCGATGGACACAAACGTGACGCGCTCGCGATCCGCAGAAATCTGCGCGAACACGATGGCGTCGGTGTTGCCGCCGTAATCCGAGTCTTCGCGAGAGTCGGTGCCGTAGAGCAGTGCGTTGACAATGCCCTCCGGGAGAGGATCCTCGGGCCCTGTCGGTGACGGCGAGGGGCTTGGAGTCGGCGACGGCGTAGGGCTCGGTGTCGGAGCGCTGGGGCTAGGCGCCGGTGCTGGCTCGTCGCGTGTGCACGCCGTGAGCGTCAGCGCTCCCATTCCAAGAAGCATGAGGTACGCGCGACGTGTCAGGCCCATGGCCCCCATAGTAGGACGGTCTTGCTTGGAGCATGGCATCTCGGTTGATCTCAGCCGCCAGCTGGTGGGCGCGAGCGACGTCGTTTGGCCTGATTGCTTCGAAGATGAGCGCCTCGCCCTGAGGAGTGATGATTGTGAGGTACACCGACGGCAGCAGCAGGACTCGCGCAGGGCCGTTCGCAACGTAGGCGGCGGATCCTGCCCCCAGGTGCCACTTGGCTGGACGCCATGAGTGCACAATGGAGCGCGAGAGTACGCCGTCGCGGTACCGGTACTCGTAGATCTGTCGCACTTTGGCCATGTCTCGATCGTCGAGCAGACCGCTGACACGAGCCTGCAATACGATTGCGCCATGAAGCTGCATGAGAACCCTGTGCTCGAGAACGACTTCGTCAGACTCGAGCCGCTTGCAGAAGCCCACCACGACGGCCTATGTGAAGCCGTGAAGGACGGCGAGCTGTGGAACGCGTGGTTCACCTTCGCGCCCAAGCCCGATGCAGTTCGCGCAGAGATTGAGCGCAGGCTCGCCCTGCAGCGGGCTGGGTCGATGTCTCCGTGGACGGTGGTCGACCCATCCGACGACCGGATCGTGGGCATGACGACGTTCATGAACATCGACGCACCGAATCGGCACGTCGAGATCGGCTCGACGTGGCTCGCAGCGGGGGTGCAGGGGACGCTGATCAACCCAGCGATGAAGCTGCTGATGCTGGCTCGTGCGTTCGATGAACTGGACTGCATCGCGGTCGAGTTCAGGACGCACTGGCACAACCGCCGCTCGCGTGCAGCGATCGAGAAGCTCGGCGCGAAGCTCGACGGCGTGCTGCGCAGCAACCAGCTGATGGCCGGCGGGCAGCTGCGTGACACCGTGGTCTACTCGATCATCGCCGCTGAGTGGCCGACCGTGCAGCTCGGCCTCGAGCATCGGCTCGGCATCGGCGGCTGAGCACCAAAGCTCGCGCCGGTCGGCACGGCACCGGCCAGCTCAGTGGGCAGTGTCATAGCGTTGCCGCATGGCAGCCGGGCACAGTCATGACGAGCCGAGTGCGGAACCGCTCCGCGCAGGACGCATTCGCAGGATCCTGTTGTTCATAACGGTGCCGCTCGCGGTGCTCACAGCGATCGGCATCGGCCTGCTCTGGCCCCAGGAAGCGCCGATCAACTCGCGGGCCTATTACACGACCGGGGCGACGATGGCGACCGTTGAGGTCGTGTCCGTCGACGGAGCCGGATGCGGCGTGGAAGTCCCAGCAGACCCCACGCCAGGCTCAGGGCAGCAGATGTGCGTCGAAGTCACCGAGGGCATTGATGTCGGTCAAACAGTGCCGATGGTGGTGCCCGCGCAGTTCCTTGAAGCAGTCGAAGACGGCACCGCGTTGCAGGCGGTTCGCCACGAGCAGCAGGACTCTGGGGATGTGCGGTTCGTGTTCGTCGACATCGAACGTACGACGCCAATGTTCTGGCTCCTGGGCATCTACGGGCTGCTTGTGCTTGCAGTTGCTCGCTGGCGCGGCCTCGGCGCGATCCTCGGCCTGTCAGCGTCAGTCGGCACGCTGATCGTGTGGGTGATCCCTGCACTCATGTCTGGGCAGCCGCCGATGCTGGTCACCCTCGTGGGAGTCAGCGCCATGCTGTTCTTCTCGGTGTACCTGGCGCACGGCATCTCTATCCGAACGACCACCGCCCTGCTAGGCACGTTCGGCGGTGTTGCGCTCGCCATCGTGATTGCGATGTGGCAGGTTCGGTCGACGGGATTGAGCACTTCTGGTGACGAAGCCGAGGCAACGATTCTCACCATGCTGCCGGACGTCAGCCTGCAGTCGCTGCTCGTGTGCGGCATCGTGATCGCCGGTCTCGGGGCGCTGAATGACGTCACGATCACGCAGGCGTCTGCGGTCTGGGAACTGCACGCCACCGATCCTTCGATGACCAGAACGCAGCTGTTTCGCAGGGCGATGCGGATCGGCGCTGACCACATCGCCTCGACCGTCTACACACTTGCGTTTGCCTACGCCGGCACTGCGCTCGCGACCCTCGTGGTGCTGATGACGCTCGACAGGGGGCCGCTGGAGACGCTGATGTCGAGCGAGCTTGCATCGGAGATCGTGCGAACCGTCGTCGCTTCCATCGGGCTCATTGTTGCGATACCGGTCACAACGCTGCTCGCGACTGTGTTGGTCATGCCGCGCAAATCGGATGACGTAGACGAACAGCCTCGAGGCGCGAGACTTCCGTCTGCCTTTGACGACGACTTCTGATCGAGGAGTCCGCCCCCGTTGGTCGAGGAACCGCTGTGCCGCATCTCGAGACCGTGAGCGGTTCTGATTTCGAGACGGCACTGCGCGCCTCCTCAATCAGCGGATCTGCTCGGACCGTTGGCGGGCGAACGCTGTGCGTCCGCTGTGCCGCCAACGCCCACGGAGGGGTTCGAATCCCCCTGTAACCAGAAAAGGATCTGCCGCCCCGCAGTAGCGGAGCGGCAGATCCATTGGTGGCGAGTGAGGGATTCGAACCCCCGAATGCTGAGCAGTCTGATTTACAGTCAGATCCCTTTGGCCGCTTGGGTAACTCGCCATTTGCTGAAAGACAGCAGAAGCCAGAATACACGCTCAACGGCATGGTCGGGAAACCGGCGATAGCGTTGAGCCATGCATGACCTTCTCGAACTCGCTCGAACGACCGCTGTCGAAGCATCTGATCTGGCCAGAACCCGCCGCGCAGAAGGTGTCGAGATTGCAGACCGCAAGTCGTCGATCACCGATGTCGTGACTGCCGCCGACCGCGAGGTTGAACAGCTTGTGCTCGAGCGCATCCGTGCTACCCGGCCCGATGACGGGATCCTCGGCGAGGAGGGAACATCTATTGAGGGCACCAGCGGCGTCACCTGGGTGGTCGACCCGATCGACGGAACCGTCAACTACCTCTACGGGGTGGGGGAGTACGCGGTGTCGATCGCCGCGGTCGAAGGCCCGACGTCGCTCAGCGAGCTGCGTCCTTCGAACTGGACGGGCCTGGCAGGCGTCATCGCCGCCCCGGTCAGCGGCCGCGTATTCGAGGCAGCGAGAGGCGCTGGAGCCACTGTCAACGGTTCAGGGTTGGCTCCAAGCGCGCCGGCTTCGCTGGAGGAGGCGCTCGTCGCGACTGGTTTCGGCTATGACGACCAGCGTCGCCGTAAGCAGGGCGAGGTCGTGGCGAAGCTGTTGCCGAGAGTTCGCGACGTGCGGCGGATGGGCGCGGCCGCCATCGACATCGCCTCGTGCGCTGCGGGTCAGGTCGACGCTTACTACGAGCGCGGTGTGCGCCCATGGGATGTCGCGGCAGGTCTGCTCATTGCCGAAGAAGCTGGCTGCACGACGTTCGTCAGCACCGACGCCACAGACTTATTCGTAGCGATGGCGCCACCGAGCATCGCGGAGGACTTCCTGGCGATGCTGCGCGAGCTCAGGGCTGACGAATCATAGCCCAAGTCTTGCGCGCTTGTTACCGAACTGTTACTTTAGACACTTCGGTCAGCGTGCCGTTGGCAATTCATGCCGACAGCTGATTGGATGGTTCTCGTTGTTCTGATGGAAGGCCTGGTGCTGTGCACGACGCAAATCTTGATCCCGAAGGGGTATCAGAGGCGTCGCATCCGACCCGCCGTTCATTGAGAGCACAGCGCGAAGCGGCTGAGGCAGCGCCCGCTGTCGAAGCACCGCAGAAGCTCACTCGCCGACAGGTTCGAGAGATCGAGCGCAAGCAGCGGCTTGAGAACGCATTCGGCACCAAGCCGGTTTCTGTGGTCGAAGCTCCTGTTGAGGCAACTCCCGCAGCTCCCGCTGCAGCCAACATCGCGGCTGAGCAGGCTCCTTCGGTCTCGATCCGCAACCACGTCTCGTACCAGCAGCGCGCGACCAACAGCATTCCCGCATCCGGCCTCCAGGCTCCCGTCGGAGCTCCGAAGCAGGTCTCGGCAGTCCGCGGCAACATCGCTCGCGTGCTCTCGGCCGAATCGCTCTTCGATGTCGACTTCAGCAAGGTGGCGAAGCCGCTCACAGAGCCGAACGGCGCAGAATCTGCGGAGACTGGCTTCAACGAGACTGGCCCGCAGCCGCGCATCGAAGGCGCAGCGCCCAAGCCGAAGCTCCACTCCGACCCTGAGGTTCTGCGCAAGGCTCGCGCGCACACGCTTCGCGGCCGACGCCCCGTCGTCGAGCCCGAGCCGACTCCCGACCACTCGCGCCGTCGCGGCCGCCGCTCCGGCGCAGTGCTGCGCAAGGTCGCAGCCGGCGGCATCCTGCTGGTCGCAAGCGCATTCGTCGTGGCGACCACAGTGCCTGTCACGCAGGCCACGCAGAACCAGGGCGGCACCGGCCCCCTCGCCGTTGCCGACTCGCAGAGCCTCACGGTCTCAGCCAGCGCAGTGCAGGCCGGACTCGTGCAGGACGGCGCACTGGGCATCAACGACGCCCTCGCATCGGCGCGCATGAGCGAAGCCGACATCGCCCAGGTGCAGGCCATCGCTGACACCGACGCTGTCGCAGGCACCTACTGGACTTCGGTCAGTGGCTACGAGCAGGCGCTCGAGCTTATGAACACCAGCTACGTGCAGTCGCCGTTCCCGCACATGGAGAACGTGCCGATCACGAGCCCGTTCGAGGCTCGCTGGGGCACCTTCCACGAGGGCCTCGACTTCGGTCCCGGTGCCGGCACCGAGATCCGGCCCGTCGCAAACGGCATCGTCTCGCACGTCATGCAGGGCGTCGGCGCTGGCGGCTACATGGTGACCGTCGACCACATCATCGACGGCAAGCGCGTCCAGACCGGCTACGCACACATGCAGGCTGGCTCGATCGACGTTCGCGAGGGCCAGGTCGTCACGATCGACACCGTGCTCGGCAACGTCGGCTCGACCGGCTTCTCGACCGGACCCCACCTGCACCTCGAGGTCCGCACGGCCGAAGTCGTGCTCATCGACCCGTACCGCTGGCTGCACGACCGCTCAGAGGTCTCGCAGGCCAACTGGACGTCGATCGACGTCCAGTAAGCCCCCCGGCTCACTCTGTGGCTGTCAGCCACACCGTCTGATCGGCCGTGATGGTCGACTCGACGTGCCCCGATGCCAACTGAATCGTCAGCCCTGCAGGAACCTCGATCGGTTCAGCACCGAAGTTCGTGATCACCGTCGTCTGACCGTTTCGGAACGCGACTGCAGAGGGCCCGAAGTCGACCCACTCGATGGCTCCTGAGCCGAGCCCGAGCACACTGCGCAGGCGAATGGCTTCGCGGTAGAGCTCGAGCATCGAACCGTCGTCGCCGATCTGGCGATCACGAGCGAATTCTGCCCACTCAGCAGGCTGCGGCAGCCACGAGCGACCTGAGTTGTTGAAGCCGTAGGCAGGCGCGTCAGCCTCCCACGGAATCGGAACACGGCATCCGTCGCGCCCGTACTGCTCTCCCTGCGTTCTCGCGAACGTCGGATCCTCACGTGCGTCGTCGGGAATGTCTCGAACCTCGGTCAGCCCGAGCTCTTCGCCTTGGTAGATGTATGCCCCACCGGGCAGCGCGAGCATCAGCATCGTCGCGGCACGTGCACGGATGCGCGAGCGCTTCGGATCTGCATGCTCTGGGGAGTCGGGGCCAAGGCCGCGTCCGTGGGGCGGCTTCGGCTCGAGCGAGAGACGCGTGCGGTGGCGAATCGTGTCGTGGTTCGACAGCACCCACGTGGCTGGCGCACCGACATTGCCGAATGCCTGCAGCGACTCTTCGATCGCAGCGCGCAGGCCCCGCGCATCCCACTCCTGCTCGAGGTAGCCGAAGTTGAACGCCTGGTGCATCTCATCGGGTCGCACGTACTTGGCGATGTTCTCGATCGGGTGCACCCACGCCTCAGCGCACAGCACGCGGTCGCCCTCGTACGAGTCGAAGATCCGGCGCCAGCGTCGGTAGATCTCGTGGGTTTCGTCGTGTCCGAAGTAGGGCGGATCCATTTCGCCGACGTGCAGATCGTGTGTCTCCATATCGGGTAGCCCCTCGGGCTTGATGCAGCCGTGGGCGACGTCGACTCTGAAGCCGTCGACGCCGCGGTCGAGCCAGAATCGCAGCACGTCTTCGAACATGTCGCCGACGGCAGGGTTTCGCCAGTTGAAGTCGGGTTGCGACGTGTCGAAGATGTGCAGGTACCACTGGCCGTCGTCGACGCGCGTCCATGCCGGGCCGCCGAAGATGCTCGGCCAGTTGTTCGGCGGCTCGGAGCCGTCGGCGCCCTTGCCGTCGCGGAACATGTAGCGGTCGCGCTCGGGGCTGCCGGGAGCCGCTGCGAGCGCAGCCTGGAACCACTCGTGCTGGTCTGAGGAGTGGTTCGGCACGGTGTCGATGATCACGCGCAGGCCGAGGGCATGCGCCTTCTCGAGCATCGCGTCGAAGTCGGCCAGTGTGCCGAACAGCGGGTCGACGTCGGTGTAGTCGGAGACGTCGTAGCCGGCGTCGTTCTGCGGCGACTTGTAGAAGGGGCTCAGCCACACCGCATCGACGCCGAGCGCCGCGATGTGATCGAGCCGATCGGTGATGCCGCGCAGGTCTCCGACACCCGAACCGGTCGAGTCCGCGAAGCTGCGAGGGTAGATCTGATAGATGACTGCGTCGCGCCACCAGGGCTGCTGACCGGACTCGACTGCGATGGTGTTCGTCACGGTTTCAGCCTATTGGTGTTGTGCGTAGGATGTGAGGCATGTCGCAACAGGTTGCAAGCGCAGAGAAGCGCAGGGGCGGATTCTCGTCCCGCAAGATATTCGTCTTCGCCGCGATCGGCTCGGCGGTCGGTCTCGGCAACATCTGGCGGTTCCCGTACGTCGCGTACGAGAACGGCGGCGGATCGTTCATGATCCCGTACCTCACGGCGCTGCTCGTGGCGGGCATCCCGTTCCTGTTCTTTGACTACGCGATCGGCCACATCACGCGCGGCTCGTCGCCGCTGGCAATGCGCCGGCTCGGCAAGCGCAACGAGTTCATCGGCTGGTGGCACGTCATCATCTGCTTCGTGATCGCCGTCTACTACGCGGCGATCCTCGCGTGGGCGGCACAGTTCACGATCTTCTCCTTCACGAAGAAGTGGGGAGACGATCCCGAAGCCTTCATGTTCGGCGAGTTCCTCAAGACCGCCGATGCGAACGCAGGCGTCACGTTCGAGTTCGTGCCGGCAGTGCTGATCCCCATGGTGCTCGTGTGGCTCGCCGTGATCGTCGTCATGACGCTCGGCGTGCAGAAAGGCATCGGAGCAACCGCTGTCATCTTCATCCCGCTGCTGGTCGTGGCCTTCGTGTGGCTCGTCATCCAGTCGCTCTTCCTGCCGGGTGCCGTCGACGGCATCAACGCGCTGTTCACGCCAGAGTGGAGCAAGCTGGCTGATCCAACGGTCTGGACGGCCGCGGTCGGGCAGATATTCTTCTCGCTCTCGGTCGGCTTCGCGATCATGATCACCTACGCCTCGTACGTGAAGCGCAAGACCGACATGACCGGCTCGGGCCTCGTCGTCGGCTTCGCCAACTCGGGCTTCGAGCTGCTCGCCGGAATCGGCGTGTTCGCAGCCCTCGGATTCCTCGCGACGGCACAGAACGTGGCTGTCGGCGACGTCGCCACCAGCGGCCTGGTGCTCGCCTTCGTGGCCTTCCCGACCATCCTCAACGAGGCGCCCATGGGCGAGCTGCTCGGCGTGCTGTTCTTCGGGTCGCTGTTCATCGCCGGAGTCACGTCGCTCATCTCGATCGTCGAGGTCGTCATCTCGGCCTTCCGCGACAAGTTCGAGCTCGGACGCGTGCAGGCCACGCTGCTGGTGACGATCCCGATCGCTCTCGTCAGCATCATCCTGCTGTCGACGACGAGCGGCCTCAACGTGCTCGACATCGCCGACAGGTTCATCAACCAGTACGGCATCGTGCTGGCGGCAGTCGTGAGCATCATCGCCCTCGGCTGGTTCGGCCGCAAGCTGCCGATGTTCGCGAAGCACCTCTCGCAGTACGGCTCGTTCAAGCTCGGCAGGGTGTGGGTGGCGATCGTCGCATTCGTGCTGCCCATCGCTCTCATCGCGCTGCTGCTGCAGAGCTTCCTGATCGAGATCTCAGCGCCGTACGCGGGCTACCCGCAATGGCTCATCAACATCTTCGGCTGGGGCGTCGCCGCCGGGGCGATCGTGCTGGGCTTCCTGCTCAGCCTCATGCCCTGGAACAAGGCGGTCTCGCTCGAGCTGCCCGAGCCCGCACACACAGCAGCGAACCGCACGCTGCGCGAGACGAAGCAGGAGCAGTCATGAACATCGAAGCAATCGTCATGCTCGCGGCCTCCGCGGTCGTGATCTGGGGCGGCCTGATCGCCGCGATCATCAACCTCTCGCGCTCGCCAGAAGAGCATGAGTCCGAGTAGTGGCTGACCGCGTCGTCGTCGCCGGAGCCAGCGGCTTCATTGGCAAGGCGGTGCAGCGTGCCTGGCGCGCCCGCGGCGACGAGGTCGTCACCATCGGGCGCAGCGGGGCGGATGTGCGGTGGGGCGACGCAGACGGCATCCGTCGCGCAGTCAGCGGCAGTGCGATGCTTGTCAACCTCGCGGGCCGCTCGGTCAACTGCCGCTACAACGACCGCAATCGCGCCGAGATCCTGAACTCGCGCATCCGCACGACCAGTGCGCTGCGCACGGCCGTCGCTCGCGCATCCGACCCGCCTCCCGTGTGGCTGAACGCCTCGACTGCCACGACCTACTCGCACACCACCGAGCAGGCCCACACCGAGGCTGACCCGGCAGGGCAGAAGGGCTTCAGCGAAGACGTCGCGAGGGCCTGGGAGGCCGCACTCATGCACGGCGACCTGCCCGGCACCAGGCGGATTCCGCTGCGCATGACGATCGTGCTCGGATCTGAGGGCGACGCCACGAATCTGCTGTTCACACTGGCGAGGCTCGGCATCGGCGGCACGCAGTTCGACGGCCCCTGGCTGCCGCATTCGCGGTATCGCAGCCTCGGAAGCCGCAAGGGCACGGCGGATGCGGTGGCACCGAGCGGCGCGCGTCCCACGGGCGGCCAGCAGCGATTCAGCTGGATGCACGTCGACGACATCGTGCGGGCGATGGAGCACATCCGCGCCCATGACGAGATCGACGGGCCGGTGAACCTCGCAACCGATGACGCGCATCCGAATGCCGACTTCATGCGGGTGCTTCGCGAGACCGTCGGAGCCCCCGTCGGGATGCCGGCGTTCCGGTGGATGCTCGAGCCCGCGATGTGGGCGCTGCGCACCGAATCAGAGCTCGTGCTCAAGAGCCGCTGGGTGCGCTCGCAGGTGCTTGCCGACACGGGATTCGAGTTCGCGCATCCGACGCTTTCGGGGGCGCTGCAGTCGATCTGGCAAGAGGTTCGGCAGGGCTGATCTCGCGGCGTCGGCTCGTGTTGCAACTCAGGTGCATTCTGGTGTTACAATAATCCGGTTGCCTTCTTGGCATACGCCCCGGTAGCTCAGTGGTAGAGCACTTCCATGGTAAGGAAGGGGTCGCGAGTTCGATCCTCGCTTGGGGCACTGCGGCGGGGTAGCTCAGTTGGTGAGAGCGCACGACTCATAATCGTGAGGTCGCGGGTTCAAGCCCCGCTCCCGCTACCAAATTGATAAGGCTGAAACCCACGACCTTACGATCAAGGATGGAACTCGGGTCCTCCTTGGTCTTGGTTGGGTGCTGCCAGGGGTTGGATGGGCTCTGCAGTCGCTCCGGTGTCGGGGTGGGGCGGCTGGGTTCGATCCCCTTTGCCACGTCGACGAGCGTCTCGAAAGGACGGGCGAGGTCGCTACGGATTTCGTCGTCGTTGTCTATGTAGATCTTGCGGAACAGTGCCTGATTGCACAGGCGTTTGCCGACGTCGTCGCTGAGGCTGTATAGGGCATGGCAGTTCTCGAGAAAGTCGACGGTGTCCGCGAGATATTCCTTGGTGTCTTGGTACTCGGAGTGCCGTTCCGTGATCAGCTGGCGAACCACTTCGAGTTCATCGCGGATGCGGTCCTGCTGGCGGATGAACTGGTTCATGTCGATGGCGTCGGCGAAGTGCAGTTCGAGCAGCTTGTCTTGCTCGCGGGTGAGACGGTCACGGGTTGAATCGCCCCGGGTTTAGTGGAGGGCGAGTTCTCCCACTGCCGACTGGCGCTGGGAGTTGATCTCACGGTAGTACTCGTTCTCTTTCTCGGTGGGTGTGAGGTATCCGATCGAGGAGTGCAGCCGGTTCTCGTTGAACCAGTGCACCCAGGACAAGGTGGCCAGTTCCAGGTCGTCGGCGCTGCGGAACGGGCCGTCGATCTTCACGCACTCGGTCTTGTAGAGGCCGACGACGCTCTCGGCGAGGGCATTGATGCTCCTATAGTTGTCAACTCATGATCTCGCCGGTTTTCGGGTCGGTCTTG
>NZ_FUHU01000042.1 GCF_900163565.1 Agrococcus casei LMG 22410 | reverse complement strand
CCGTAGCGTGAATACCCGCCACAGCAGGGTCATTCACCACGAACCGCGAAGAGCCAATAAACGGCGTTTCGAAATGCATCTCCGGGGGCCTTCAATCGTTGATTGCCGATCGTGTGTGGGAGAAAATCTGGCGCTGGGAATCAGCGAGGCACAGGCACCTCGCTGATCACGGACTCGGCGCGCTGCGACTGACTCTGACGTGGCGTCGACGCTGGGGCTGTGTCGGCTCGTCGTAGTCGGATTGGCCCGTACCTGCTGGGTAGCCCTGTTCGTCGCACACGAGCGCGGACAGGCCCCGAACAGCAGGGAGCCACGATCATGTCCAACCCCACCCCGCCGCTGACCGAACTTCCGAAGCCCGTCTTCGCTGATGAGCGGGCAACGCTCTATCTCGGTGACGCGGTCGAGCTCCTCCCGCTCCTGCCCGAGGCGAGCATCGACGCTCTGGTCACTGACCCGCCGTACGGGTTGAGCTTCAACGGACAGGCCTGGGATGACGCGTCCGGGTTCAGGGAATCCCTCCCGCACCTCGACACGGGTGCGATGAGTGCGCCGGAGTTGTTCGAGACGTGGTGCACGGCGTGGGCTGCGGGAGCATTGCATGCGTTGAAGCCGGGGGCGTATGTTGCAGCGTTCGGTGGTGCACGCACCTGGCACCGGATGGTGCGCGGGATCGAGAACGCAGGGTTCGAGATCCGCGACCAGATCGCATGGCTGCACACCACCGGGATGCCCAAGAGCATGGACCTCTCGCACGCGATCGACAAGCACCACGGCGCACGCCGCAGCGACCGGGTCGTGCAGGCCACGGATCATGACGGGGTGCTCGGTGCGACCCGCACGGTCCTATCCAAGGGCACTCCAGTGACCGAGGACGCAGCGCGCTGGGAGGGGTGGGGCACGGCGCTACGACCGGCGTTCGAGCCGATCATCATCGCCCGCAAACCCCCGGAAGGAAACCTCGTCCGCAACGTCCTGGAGCACGGCGTCGGCGGGATCAACATCGACGGGGCGAGATTCGCTGATGACCGGTGGCCGACGAACGTCGCCTTCGACGCTGGCCAGGCGGATGCGCTGGACGTGTTGACGGGGACGTGGCAGGGCGAGTCGCTGTCGCGGAAGTTCCCGATCTTCCGCTTCGACCACAAGCCCTCCACAGCGGAACGACCCCGCGCGTTCGGGGTATCGCACACAACCGTGAAGCCGTTGGCGTTGATGCGCTGGCTCGTCACGCTGGTGGCCCCGCCGCACGGAGTGGTGCTGGAGCCATTCGCTGGATCGGGGGCGACGGTGGAAGCAGCGGTTAGCGATGGCTATCGCGTGCTGTGCCTCGAGAAGAATGCGTCGTATGTTCCGCTGGTCCAGTCACGGCTGGACCGGTAGCCGAGCCGTGGTCGGGGAGTTTCTGGCGACGAACGACCTTGCGCCATCTCACCTCCGTACTTTTGAACGGGGCCATGGCGTAGTTGCATGTTCGTCGCTATTCTGAGTTCATGTCCGTCGCTGAGTTGTCCGCGAGCACCCAGAATTATTTGAAGGCTGTGTGGGGTCTGGCGGAGTGGTCGTCGGTGCCGGTGACGCCGACTCTGATCGCGGAGAGGACGGGATTGAAGCTCTCTTCGGTCTCGGATGCCGTCCGCAAGCTCTCTACGCAGGGTCTTGTCGAGCATGCTCCTTACGGTTCGGTGGAGCTGACGGAGACGGGGCGCTCCTACGCGCTGGCGATGGTTCGTCGGCATCGGCTGATTGAGTCGTTCCTCGTCAGTGTCTTGGGCTACTCGTGGGATCAGGTGCATGACGAGGCTGAGCACCTTGAGCATGCGGTGTCAGATTTCATGATCGACCGGATCGACGAGTTCTTGGAGTTCCCCACCCGCGACCCTCATGGTGATCCGATCCCATCCGCTGACGGGACGGTGCATATCCCGGACGCGACGCAACTGACCGAAGTCGGGGCGGGGCACCGAGTGGTGGTCGAGCGCATTTCGGACTCGGACCCGGCGCTCCTGCAGTTCTTCGAAGAGCATGGTTTCCTAATCGGATCAACGCTGGAGATCGGCGAAGGTGCCCCGTTCTCGGACGCACTGGACGCGCGAGTTACCGGATCGGACACCTCGGTAGCACTGGGGCGTTCGGCGACAGATGCACTCTATGTGTCTGTCGTGGCCAGTTGATGCGGTCACCGCGCAGCTTCGTCGTGGAGGGATGCATGGAGCACGCCTGCTCCGGCAGGGAGCAGCGTGCCATGCCATTCCGCCGAGCGGACCTCGATGATGTCGACTTTCGCTGTGCAGGCCTGGATGCGTAACCGTGTGCCGGGGCGAAGGTGTCGCTCGTCGAGGAAGACCAGTGTTTCGAGTGGCGCATCGGCGACGCGCGTGATCCTCACAGGAGCCCATCGCGGGCGTGCGAGTTCCCGCAGACGGGCATCCCGGCGGGATTCGATGTGACCGTCTGGGGTGGGGATGGGCTGCCCGTAGGGGTCGTGGGTGGGCTGGTCGAGGGAAGCTTCGATTCGCTGGAGGAAGCGGGGTGAGCTGCTGGCTTCCAATGCGTCCGCATTGGCAGCGAGTTCGCTCCAGGGCAGGTCGAGGACGTCGTGGAGGAAGCACCGAAGTATCCGGTTCGCCCGCACTGCCCGCATCGCTTCGAGGCGTCCCGCAGGAGTGAGGGAAATGCTTTTATACCGTTCGTGGTCGACGAGACCGTCATCGACGAGTCGCTTCACCTGTTCGGACACGCTCCCTGGCACGAACCTCAGCGCACGGGCAAGGCCCGTCACCGTAACCGGAGCGTCACTGTTCTCAGTCAGGGACCAGATGGCACGGAGATAGCGTGCTCTGGTCCCTGACCGGTCGCTCTTGCCGCGCATGCGGGTTACCCCTACTGAGCGGAAGCGAGTGCGCGCCTGCGGCGTGTACTCATGACCCGGGTTCCGATGAGTCCGTGCCGGGGGCTGAACAGGTAGACGAGCGCGAACACGGCTCCCTGGGCGAGGACGACCATGCCGCCAGAGGCGGTGTCGAGGTAGTAGCTCAGATACAGACCGATGACGGCGCAGGCTGCGGAGATCGCGGGGGCGACGACGAGCATGCGTCCGAACCGATCGGTGAGCAGGTAGGCGGTCGCTCCCGGGATGATCAGCATCGCCACGACCAGGATCACGCCCACGGCCTGGAGGGCGACGACGGCGGTGAGCGCGAGGAGGCCGAGGAGCGCTGCGCCCAGGATCTTCGGGTTCAGACCGATCGCGTGGGCATGGGTGGGGTCGAAGGCGTAGAGGGTGAAGTCGCGGCGCTTGGTGACGAGGATCGCGAAGGTGATCGCACCGAGAATGATGACCTGGATAAGGTCGGCCCAGGACACGCCGAGCAGATTGCCGAAGATGATGTGGTTCAAGTCGGTCTGCGACGGAGTCACGGAGATCAGCACGAGCCCCAGCGCGAACAGCGTCGTGAACACGATCCCGATCGCAGCGTCCTCCTTCACCCGGCTGGTGTCCCTCACCGCGCCGATGAGGGCGACCGCGAGGAACCCGAACACTACTGCCCCGAGGGCGAACGGGGCACCGACGATGTAGGCGAGGACCACGCCGGGGAGGACGGCGTGGGAGACGGCGTCGCCCATGAGCGACCAGCCAATCAGGACGAGCCAGCAGGAGAGCACCGCGCACACGATCGAGGCGATCAAGGTGGTCGCGAGGGCGCGCACCATGAAGTCATAGCTGAGGGGCTCGAGGAAGAAATCGATCAGGTTCATCAGTTTTCGCCTCGGTTCAGGACGTCCAGGCCGAAGGCCAGGGCAAGGTTGTCGGGCTGGAGCACCTCATCCGGGTCGCCGTGCATGAGCACGCGCCGCATCAGGAGAACGGCCTCGTCGGCCAAGTCGGGCAGGGCGTGGAGGTCGTGGGTCGAGACGAGAACCGTGGCCCCAGCGTCGGCCAGCTCACGCAGCAGCCGGGTGATCGTCGCTTCGGAGCGCTTGTCGACGCCAGCGAACGGCTCATCCAACAGCAGGATCGTCGCCCCCTGGGCGATGCCCCGTGCGACAAACACGCGCTTCTTCTGACCACCCGAGAGCTGCCCGATCTGCCGGTTCGCATACTCGGTCAGCTCCACCCTCTCCAGTGCGTCATCGACGGCCTCATGGTCGGTCCTTCTCGCGTGGCGCATGAAGCCCATGTGCCCGTATCTGCCCGTCATCACGACATCACGCACGGAGAGCGGGAACGCCCAGTCGACGTCCTCGCTCTGTGGCACGTAGCCGACGGCTCCAGACTTGCGCGCTCTGCCCGGGCTCTCATCATTCACGCGCACCGTGCCGGAGTCGGGGCGCACCAGTCCCGTGATGGTCTTGAACAGGGTCGACTTTCCCGACCCGTTCATGCCGATTAGTCCGCACACCCGACCGGCCTGGACCTCGAGCGTGGCGTGGTCGAGGGCGAGGACGTCGCCGTAGTGCACGGTGACGTCATGTACCGAGATCGCTGTCGTCATCAGTTGCGTGCCGTCAGAGCGTCGATGATGGTGGTCGCGTCGTGGCGGATCAGCTCCAGGTAGGTCGGGACCGGGCCGTCCGCTTCGGAGAGGGAGTCGACGTACAGCACGCCGCCGAACTCGGCATCGGTTGCTTCGACGACCTGCTGCATCGGGGCGTCGGACACGGTGGACTCGCAGAACACCGCTGGTACGTCGTTGTCGCGTACGAACTCGATGGCAGAGGTGATCTGCTGGGGGGTGGCCTGCTGCTCGGCGTTGACTGCCCAGATGTACTTCTCCGTCAGCCCGGCGTCCCGGGCGAGGTAGGAGAACGCGCCTTCACAGGTGACCAGCGCCCGCTGGTTATCGGGCAGGACCGACAGCTCGTCGACCAGCTCGTCCTGCACGGTCTGTAGCTCGGCCTTGTATGCCTCGCCGTTGGCCTCGTATTCGCTCGCGTTGTCGGGGTCGAGGTCGCTGAACGCGTCGACCATGTTGTCGACGTAGATCTGCACGTTCACCGGGCTCATCCACGCGTGTGGGTTCGGCATCCCTGCGTAGGCGTCCTCGGTGATGTCGATGGCCTCGACTCCCTCGCTGACGACGACGTGAGGCACGTCCATGCCTTCGACGAACTGTCCGAACCACGCCTCCAGGTTCATCCCGTTGTCGAGAATGAGGTCGGCCTCCGATGCTCTGCGGATGTCGCCGGGTGTGGGTTCGTAGCCGTGGATCTCCGCCCCGACCTTCGTGATCGACTCCACCCTCAGGTTGTCGCCGGCGACGTTCTCGGCGATGTCCGCGAGAACGGTGAACGTCGTCAGCACCACGGGACGCTCATCGTCTGCTCCTGCATCGTTCTCGCCGGATGTTGCGCATCCAGCAAGAGACAGCGCGAGCACGGACGCTGCCAGCAGCGGCAGGGAACGGCGGGAGAAGAAGCGGGAGTTACGTGGCATGGATGGTTCCTTAACTGAACGGGTGGCGAGATACGGGTGGAAGTTCACGTGAGTGGTGGAAACGGAGGGCTTGGGGGCGGGCCAGCGCGATGGGATGCGGTGATGAAGTGGTCGAGCTTGTCGGGTGCTTCTCCGCGCAGGTACACGCCGAGCATGCGCAGGAGGTTCAGCATCACCGCTTCGGGGTCGGAAGACGTTCGCAACAGGCGAGCCGCAGCGTCATGGTCGGCGTCTCGCACGGATTGAAACAAGGTGATGGCCTCCAGCCACGCACCCTCATTGCGCTCGTCCACGTGCGTTCGTCCCATGCCACACATCCTATTGTTCGGCCTGCCGTAGTTACAAACCTGGGCGTGGCGTAGACAAGTGAACCACATCGATGTTATTACTAGATACGCCGCTCCAAACAGCAGCACGACACAACATGTAGTGGTTGGTGGCGTGGCGCGTCACAGCCAGAGAGCGAGGAGGAACGCCATGCCAGCCCCCCACGAGCCCCGTCGCGCCGCGCTCTCAGTGCGCGAGCTCGCCGCCGCCCAGTCGCCTGATCTCGTGTTCTTCTCGAGCGTGTCGGAGAACACCCGCCGGTTCGTCGACCGGCTCGATCGGCCCGCGGTTCGTGTTCCGCTGCGGCCGCGGGTGGAGGGGCTGATCCGGGTCGCACGACCCTTTGTGCTCGTGGTCCCTACGTACGGCGGTGGGGAACGTGCCGGGGCGGTGCCGAAGCAGGTGATCTCGTTCCTGAACGACCCGGCGAACCGTGCCCTGATCCGGGGTGTGATCACGGCGGGGAACACGAACTTCGGCGAGCACTACTGCCTCGCCGGTCCCGTCATCTCTGCGAAGTGCCGGGTGCCGGAGCTGTACCGCTTCGAGCTGCTCGGCACGCAGCGCGACGTCGAACACGTGAACAACGGCCTGACCCGATTCTGGGACCGGACCCCTGACGAGCTGACATCCATCGAGAGGAAGACCGCATGACCATCATCTCCCCCGAAGCCCCCGCGCGCACCGGGATCGGTGTCCGGAAGGACTATCACGCGCTCAACGCGCAACTGAACCTGTTCGCCTCGGACGGGTCGATCCAGTTCGACAAGGACTGGGAGGCCGCCGAGGAGTATCTGCGTCAGCATGTCATCCCGAACACGAGAACCTTCCCGACCGTGACCGGCCGGCTGGATTGGCTGGTGGCGAACGACTATTACGAGCGTGCGTTCCTCGAGGCGTACACTCCGGCGTTCCTCACCGGCCTGCATGAGCGGGCTCGCGGGGCCGGGCACCGCTTCCAGACCTTCCTCGGCGCGTTCAAGTTCTTCGCCTCTTACGCCCTGAAGACGTTCGACGGCACCACGTACCTGGAGGGCTTCGAGGAGCGCGTGGTCGCCACGGCGCTCTTCCTCGGTCGGGGCGACGAGGCGCTGGCGACCCGGCTGGTGGATGAGATGCTCTTCGGCCGGTTCCAGCCTGCGACCCCGACGTTCCTGAACGCGGGCAAGGCGCAGCGCGGGGAGCTCGTCTCCTGCTTCCTGCTCCGCCTGGAGGACAATCTCGAGTCCATCGGCCGCAGTGTCAACTCCGCCTTGCAACTGTCCAAGCGCGGGGGCGGGGTCGCGTTGCTGCTGACGAATCTGCGCGAGACCGGTGCGCCGATCAAGCAGATCGAGAACCAGGCTTCCGGTGTGGTGCCGGTGATGAAGATCCTCGAGGACAGCTTCAGCTACGCCAATCAACTCGGTGCCCGGCAGGGCGCGGGCGCGGTGTATCTGCATGCGCACCACCCGGACATCCTGCGGTTCCTGGACACGAAGCGCGAGAACGCGGACGAGAAGATCCGCATCAAGACGCTCTCCCTCGGCGTCGTGATCCCCGACGTCACCTTCCAGCTCGCGAAGGAGAACCGGGACATGCACCTGTTCAGCCCCTACGACGTGCAGCGCGAATACGGCACAGCTCTGTCGGATCTGTCAGTCACCGAGCACTACGACGCCCTCGTCGCCGACCCGCGCATCCGCAAGACGACGATCAGCGCACGGGAGTTCTTCAAGACCCTCGCCGAGCTGCAGTTCGAGTCCGGATACCCGTACGTGCTGTTCGAGGACACCGTCAACCGCGCGAACCCGCTGCAGGGATGGATCAATATGTCCAACCTCTGCAGCGAGATCCTCCAGGTGAACACTCCCTCCCACTACGACGCCGCGATCGGATACGAGCAGATCGGTCGGGACATCTCCTGCAACCTTGGCTCCCTCAACATCGCGCAGGCTTTCGCCTCCCCCGACTTCGGGGCGACGGTCGAGACTGCGGTGCGGGCACTGACGAGCGTGTCCGACCAGACCGACATCGACGCGGTGCCCTCGATCGCGGCCGGAAACGACGCGTCGCACGCGATCGGGCTCGGGCAGATGAACCTGCACGGGTTCCTCGCCTCACAGCGCATCCGCTACGGCAGCGAGGAGGGCATCGACTTCACCGACATCTACTTCCTCACCGTCACCTACCACGCCCTGCGCGCCTCCAACCGGATCGCCATCGAACGCGGCACGACCTTCACCGGGTTCGAGACCTCCGCCTACGCGGACGGCACCTACTTCGACAAGTACACCGAGCGCGACTGGCAGCCCGCCACCGAACGCGTCCGCACCCTCTTCGCCGAGGCAGGCGTCGCGATCCCCACCCGCGGTGACTGGGCGGAGCTTCGGGAATCCGTGCGGCAGCACGGCATCTACAACGCGTACCTGCAGGCGATCCCGCCGACCGGATCGATCTCATACGTGAACCATGCGACCGCGTCGATCCATCCGATCGCGGCGAAGATCGAGATCCGCAAAGAGGGCAAGCTCGGCCGCGTCTACTACCCGGCCCCGCACATGACCGACGACAACCTCGAGTTCTTCGAGGACGCGTACGAGATCGGCTACGAGAAGATCATCGACACCTACGCCGCCGCCACCCGCCACGTCGACCAAGGCCTCTCCCTGACGCTGTTCTTCCGCGACACCGCGACCACCCGCGACATCAACAAGGCACAGATCCACGCCTGGCGCGCAGGAATCAAGACCCTCTACTACATCCGCCTCCGCCAGCCCGCACTCGAAGGCACCGAAATCGAAGGCTGCGTCTCCTGCGCCCTCTGACCACATCATCCGATCTTCCCGAAGGAACACCCATGACCCTCACCGACACCATGCGCCCGATCACCGAGATCTCCGTCACCCCACCGGGCTACCGGCACGACCCAGGTGCGCGACTGCGTCCCATCAACTGGAACCGCGTCGGAGACGACAAGGACCTCGAGGTGTGGAACCGGCTCACCGCGAACTTCTGGCTCCCTGAGAAGGTGCCACTGTCCAACGACCTCCCCGCCTGGCAGAAACTCACCCAGGAGGAGCGCACGCTGACCATGCGCGTGTTCACCGGGCTCACCATGCTCGACACCGTGCAGGCCACCGTCGGAGAGATCTGCCAGATCCAGGATGCCCGTACCGAACACGAGGAAGCCGTCTACACCAACATCGCGTTCATGCAGTCCGTGCACGCACGCTCCTACTCCAGCGTGTTCTCCACCCTCACCTCGACCCCAGAGATCGACGACGCGTACCGGTGGGCCGTCGCCAACGATCTGCTCCAGGAGCGCT
Organism: Agrococcus casei LMG 22410; assembly: GCF_900163565.1. Taxonomy (GTDB): domain Bacteria; phylum Actinomycetota; class Actinomycetes; order Actinomycetales; family Microbacteriaceae; genus Agrococcus; species Agrococcus casei. The sequence continues at coordinate 4,554 of NZ_FUHU01000042.1, read as the reverse complement.
GCAAGAAGGTGCTCGCGCACTACTACGGGGATGATCCGCTCAAGCGGAAGGTCTCCTCCACGCTGCTGTCCTCGCTGCTGCTCTACGCCGGGTTCTACCTGCCGCTGCACTTCTCCGTGCACGCGACGCTCACCAACACTGCCGACATGATCCGGCTCATCCTGCGCGACAAGGCCGTGCACGGCTACTACTCCGGCTACAAGTACCAGCGCGGCCTCGAAACCCACACCGCAGCCGAACAGGAGCACATGCGCGAGTTCACCTATGCGCTCCTCGAAGAGCTCTACGACCTGGAGCTGCAGTACTCCGGCGAGCTCTACGAACCGCTCGGCCTCATGGACGACGTCGCCGTCTTCGTCCGCTACAACGCGAACAAAGCCCTCATGAACCTCGGCTACCCCGCCCGCTTCACCCCGGAAGAAACGGAAGTCAATCCGGAGATCCTCGCCGCCCTTGCCCCCGGAGCAGACGAGAACCACGACTTCTTCTCCGGCTCCGGATCCAGCTACATCATCGGCAAAGCCGTAGACACCAACGACGACGACTGGGACTTCTAACCGAACGTCATTCCCACACTTACGCCTCAGAGAAAGAGAACCACACCTTGAGTAAGAGCATCTCCGTCCTTGTCGGCAGTCTGCGCCGCGGCTCCTACGCACGCAAGATCGCCCACAACGCCATCGGATACTTTCCCGACGGCTACGACGCACGCATCGTTGAGATCCGCGACCTTCCTCTCTACGACTTCGACTACGACGACCCCGAAATCACCGACAAACCCACCCCGCCGGAGTACACGCAGTTCCGGGAGATCATCCAAGCCTCCGACGGTGTCCTGTTCGTCACACCAGAGAACAACCGCACCATACCCGCCTGCCTGAAAAACGCCATCGACATCGGCTCCAAACCCAACAGCGATGTCGCCTGGAAGAACCTGCCTGCCGGGATCATCAGCCACTCCGTTGGCCGCATGGGCGGGTACAGCTCGCAGAAGAACCTCCGGCTCGCGCTCTCATACTTCGACATGCCCACCCCCGGACAGCCCGAGGTCTTCCTCTCTCAATCACCCACGCTTCTCGATGAGGACGGGAACATCTCGCAGGAATCGACCGTGCAGTTCGTTCAGGACTACATCCTCCGCTTCGCTCGACTCATCGAAGGCCAAAACCCGGCGCGTTGATGCGATGCCAGCATCCCCGAAAGCACGAGCGCAGGCTCTGGGCGCGCGTGTAAATCCCTTTCCGCTGACGGTAAAGCGCGTGCTCCACTCCGCCGCGACGGGTCCGGTTGCCGTCGACGCGACCAAGGTGATGATCGTGAACTCGGGCACCACCACGCTCAGGCACGAGACCGGTGAAGTCGATCTTGCCGCAGGGCAGGTCGTGCTGCTCCCTCCAGGCCGCTGGTATGCGGGAGAACCCGCCGGTCTAGTCATCACCACCACCGCATACATCGACACGGCATTCCTTGAGGAGCAGGAGCGCTGGATCACTCAGTCCAGCGCTCCTGCTCCTCTTGTGCTTTCAGATAGTCACCGGTCAGACCCGACCGTGCTCGACGTGCCTTCCACAGTGTTCCCGCACGTGAATGCTTCCCTGCAACGGTTGATCGACGGTGAACGGCACCATTTGCCGACACTTCGCCGCTTGAGTCTGGCAGTGGACCTGCTCGATATCCTCACGCGACCCGTCCCCGAGCACTCGCCCGAACACCCCTCGGTGCGCCACGCAATGGCGTTGCTCATGAACGATCTTGGCCGCGCGTGGACCATGGATGTTCTCGCCGACGAGGCCGCGATCTCTCGATCGCAACTCGCCCGACTCTTCACCCGCCACGTCGGCACAAGCCCAGCAGCGTTCCTTCGCAACGAACGTTCACGACGCATGGCCGACCTTCTACGCTCAAGCAGCGACACCGTCGAAACCATCGCACGTCGCGTCGGATGGACCGACCCCAGCCACGCCTCACGCGCCTTCCGTCAGGTACACGGTCTGTCCCCGCAGCAGTATCGGCAAATCTCTCGACCATAGACGACTGCTCGATACCAGTGGCCGCCAACTGTGTCCTGCCTCACAAGTACGCCGACCACGCCATCGTGCGCGCGAACCTGCGAGGGAAGTAGCCACCACCATGAGCATCAACCCGGGCGAAGCATCAGCATCGACGTCCACGAACGCTGCGGATCCTCGGCGCAAGATAAGCCCGCCGAGCGCCCTGTCTCTCGGCATCATCGTCTGGACCGATGACCCGGAGGTCGAGCCGACCGTGATCGCAGGCCGGAACCCGGTCGCGTTGGCGCGGGCGGTGGCGGTCACGATCCACGAGATGCTCGAAGACTCTGAGGTATATGCCGGGGCGACGGAGTTCCTACAGTCGAATCCGCCGCCGCAGGATTGGGTACTGCCCGAGGACGTGGATGCGTGGTTGGAGGCGCTGCGGGAGGCGACGCCGTACCCGGCGTACTCGTTCCACCACGTACCTCTGACGGGCGGTGCGGACGGAACGAACCACACCGTCATCAACCGCTATCTGCAGCATGCGCTGCAGGAACGCGAGGATGCTCTCACCCCTGACTCGACGCCGAGCTCCGTCGCTGGCCCCTCGTCAGGGCGTCACCTCGCACGCTGACCCGGTGGCGGAGTTTGACGTTTCGGCGCGTGTTTTTGGTGTTTCGACGCGTCATTGCCGGGATGCCTCGCCCTTGACTCGGTTCTGTGCGTACCTCTGGAACAGCACCACCTGTGACACCTGAGCGATCGGGTGCAGTGGCGTGTCCTGTCTATCCGAGTGTGATTGGAGTCTTTCATCATGTCCGATATCACGATCCCCCCTTTGGGGTATTCGTCTGAGCCGCCGCGCCCGCATCGGGTGGTGGTCGCTTTCGATGTCCTCGCTCGCACCCAAGCCGAGGCGCAGCACATGGTCGTTGAGGTGCTGATCGAGGGGCTCGCCGGTCCTCCCGACCAGCTCCGCACAGAAGGCGACCGGGTATTCGGTGAAGACTTCGGCGACGACGTCCCGCACATCCGCTCCTGGACACCCGCAGCTGACGCCGCTCCCACCCCGCCGGTAGCGGTGCCGTCACCCGGGTGGGAGGCGTTCGAGGAGTCGGGGATTCCGGAGATCGTGGCGGAGATGTTCCCACCCGAACCGGGCACCGGTGACTTCCGCCTCCCGGACGGCACGCCCGATCCGGAGAGCTTTGAGGACGCGCATGAGCGGTGGCGGGACGAGTGTCTCTCCCTCGCGGTCCAGGCGTCACGTCTCCCGGAGACTTTGGATCGGTTGGAGCGGGCTGAGCGGGTCCGTGATGGCCTGGTGGATCTGTTGGAGCGGGAGCGGTTGCCGGTGGAGCCGGTGAAGGAGGATTATCTCGTCACGGTCGCCCCGTCGTTCGAGGGCGAGTACGAGGACATGAGGTTCCGATCCGACCACGCCCAGTGGCGGTCCGAGTTCACCGCGACCGCGCTGCGCCGCGAACACGCCCTGCAGGGGCTCGTGGCCAAGGGGGGGGCCGCGGACGATGTTCCTTCCGGAGCGGTTTCACCGTGAGTGGGTGCCTTCGGATCTGATCGCCCTGCAAACCCTCCGTGTACTCGTGGAACGGGAGAAAGCCGGGGAAGGCACACCCTTGCTGGACCGGGCGCAGAGGGAGGAACTGTCAGCGATGCTGTTCGCTGCCGATCCCGACATTCGCGTGGTTGACCCTGACGACCCGGCTGGGGCTGAGTTGTATGCGGGGCAGGCGTCAGACGCACACGACTGGATGCCGCCCGGCGTGTATGACGCGACTGGGTACGACGGAGAAGGCCAGTTCCGGCTCGTCGTGGGCCGTGTCCCGGTCGGGGATGGGGTGACGGCGTCGGCAGCGTTCCCACCGGCCGAGCACGACAGTGTCGTGGTGAACGAGATCGCCCGCATCCTGGAGCAGGACACCGAACAGCACAACACGGCTGAGATTCTTGACCGGATCAACGCCGCGGTCCTCGAAACTGGACGGACGGCTGCCACACCCTCGGATATTCGTGCGCCCGGGCAGGCGCTGACCATGCTGGAACGTGGGGCACTGCTGAGCGAGCTCCTCGCCGAACGGGAACAACACCTGAGCATGGACCCGGACGGCCCCGAGCCGCCATGCCCAGACCGTGGTTCTGGCCGGAGCCTGTAGCAGAAAGTCATCTCTGATCGGTGGAGCTGGAAGCCGGTGTGTTTGACGATTTGGCGCATGTTCTTGACGAAACGGCGCATCCCGCCCAAAAATGCTCGCGGCAACCACGCGACCTCGGGTAGGGGTTGAGGTTCAGAAGGGATGCTCAGAGCGGAGAATCTGCGGCCAGCACGGTTTGTTGACGCACCTTCCCTGTGGATACCGCGCACGAGCCCCGGCCCGTGCCGTGTCCTGAAGGAGGGTCTGCTGAAGGTTCGGTTGAGTCTATGACCGCATGATTTCTGACTGGGGTCGTGCTGGAAGGATGGCAATCGTGCCGAAGATCTATTCCGATGAGTTCAAGCGGGATGCTGTTGCGATGGTCGCTGCTGGCTCTTCGCAGAGGA
>NZ_FUHU01000023.1 GCF_900163565.1 Agrococcus casei LMG 22410 | reverse complement strand
CTTGGATTCCAGTGGTCGTTGCAACACGCGCTTTAAGACGCTTCTAGTAAAGCAGCCATCCGCTCGGCGGGTGTGTCCCACCCCAGCGCCTTTCGCGGCCTGTCGTTGAGTTCGTGAGCGACCATGCCCAGTTCCTCAGGGGTGTGCCCGGAGAGATCGGTGCCCTTCGGGAAATATTGTCGGAGGAGCCCATTTGTGTTTTCGTTGCTGCCGCGTTGCCAGGGAGATCCTGGGTCAGCAAAGTAGACATCAAAATTCGTTGCAGTACTGAAGGATCGATGCTCGGACATCTCTGCTCCCTGGTCCCAGGTCAGGGTTCTTCGTAAGGAAGATGGGAGATGTTTGACGGTCGCGATGAGTGAGTCTCGGACTGCTTCAGCGCTGCGTTCGCGCCCGAGGTGACCCAGCAATACGAATCGTGTGGAGCGTTCGACCAGGGTAGCGATTGCAGAGCCGTTCAGAGTCCCGATGATGAGGTCGCCTTCCCAGTGCCCAGGTATCTCCCGGGATTCGACTTCAGTCGGTCGCTTGGTGATCGCGTTTGTCGGGTCGACGAACCGAGGGCGGCGGGCGTCAGGTTGCCGATGTGCTTTACGTGCGGCCCGGCCGCGTCGTAGCTGTCTGCTGAGTTCTCGTGTGAGCTCTCCGCGGGCGTGGACGTAGATCGCCTGATAGATCGTTTCGGTGCTCACACGCATCTCCGTCTTGTTGGGGAAGTCCTTCACCAGTCGTTGGCTGATCTGTTGCGGTGACCACTTTTTCGTCAGATTCGACTGCACATATGAGAAGAGGGCGTTATTGGCGAGCAGTTTCGGTTGTCTTTGTCGTGTTCGTCGCCGGACCGATAGCCGGTGCGCAGTGTGGGGTAGGTAGCCCCTCGTAGAGACCGTGTTCCGTTTCAGTTCGCGGCTGATCGTGGACGGGGACCGTCCCATCTCTGACGCGATCTGACGCATGGATAGTCCGGCACGTCTGAGATCCTGCAACCTTTCACGCTCGAGAACGCTGAGATATCGAGGATCAATGATCCTCTCGACGAGGTTCAAGTCAACGCTGCCGCCGATAGCGCGGGATCTTCGTTCAGGCACCACTCCAGTGTCGCGTTCAGGGTAACGAACGACGCGACCATCGGGATAGATTCGTCCACGCTTGATAATGGTGATGCCTTTGTCCCAGTCAGTGGCCGACCTCGCGTCAGCGCCGACCTCGGTCCTGGCCTGAGCACGTGTCAGCCCCGCAGCTCGCAGACGGAGGAACTCCTCGCGGCGTGGATTTACCCGGCGCGCTTCGCTCGTTGAGATGCCAGCTTTTCGCGCCCAGGCATACGCGGTGGGTTTGTGAATCCCCAGTTCACGGGCGACCGTCGAGATGATCTGGCGCTCACGAACAAGCTTCAGGAACTCGGCTTTCAGATCAGCAG
>NZ_FUHU01000017.1 GCF_900163565.1 Agrococcus casei LMG 22410 | reverse complement strand
GTCGATTGTGACGCACCGCAAGATGTCCTCCCGAGCGCATCGACACATCATCCAGTCCTGGAAAACTCGATCTATCGCCTTGCGAAAAATTAACTACTAGTCGTTTACGCGACAATTTAGTACTGTTTGGTTTGACAGGTGTTGCTCTACAGATTCAAGGGAGAATCATGCAGCTCAAGAAGTCAACCAGACTAGTGCTAACCGTTATCTCAGTTTTTGCCTTGCTGGGGGGAGGGTCGGTGGCCGCATCCGCAAATGCGCCAGCTGCCGATGATGACCTCCTCAAGCCAATGGCAAACATTCATACCTACTACACCGTGATCACCAAGAAAACGATCAGTTCCTCCTACACCAACAAGAGTCAGCTGCTGGGTGTTTGCAAGAATCCGGGCGGGAAGTGCTCGATCTCGAAGTCAGTCAGTGTGACTCGAACTATTCAGTTGTCCCTTGGTGCTGCCAGAAACAACGTTTCAGCTGGGTTAGGCATTTCTAACGCGGGAACCGTGTCCTCTTCCATTTCTTGCACTTCACAGATTCTGAAGAACGGACAAACGTTCCGCGCGTACCCTCTGGGCACTCGATACAGTTACCAGATTCGAGCGGAGCAATGGATCGTGGAGCGCGGGGTGAAGCAGCACAAGATCAGCACCAAAACCAGTGGCACACTGTACGCTTTCAACCCGCATCCAAACGGTGTGAGCTGCACGGTGAGCTAGGTTGACGCTTATGAAGCGCACCGCTGCCGCCGGGTCTGTCGGACTCGTTGTTGTGTTCGGCTTACTTGGTTGTTCCCCCGGTGGGGGCTCGTGGCCAACCGCGATGCCTGACTTTGTGTTCAAGGAGGTGCCGCTTCTTGAATCGGCGAGCGAGGAGTATGGCCAGCTCGAACTTCTGACCTACGCGAGTATGTCGCACCGACTGGGTCTGCCAGAGGGAGACTTGAGTGAAGCGCAATCTGGTGGTTGGACAATCGTCTCTATCTGCGCCGATGGTGACGACCTGAGCGACGTGGTGCATTTGCGTGCGGGTGTCATCCCGACGGAATATGTAGATGAGACCGTCATGGAAGCTGCCGAAGCAGGCGAACTCCTACCTGTAGATTGCGAACCAGACTGGCAAGTCTTCCCAAGTCAGTAGATCAAAGCAGCGCTGCGGAAGCCCAGCGCTCAACAAGTGACTTGGAGAAGCCGTAACCTAGACGGCCCGTTGTAGTCGAAGAGTCCGGGTAGGCCCTACTCGCAAGTAGCTGCGAGTAGGACCTACCGCATCCTCCGTGGTCATTAACGGT
>NZ_FUHU01000047.1 GCF_900163565.1 Agrococcus casei LMG 22410 | reverse complement strand
CTGCTTTACTAGAAGCGTCTTAAAGCGCGTGTTGCAACGACCACTGGAATCCAAGCGTGACGGTGGTGGGGTTGATCGTGATCTCGGGGTTGTAGACGACGGGGTTGGGCTCGACCGTGATACTTGCAGTCGTACTCAATGAGCCCGACGTCGCAGTCACGGTGTGCACACCTGGAGCCAGCGTGGCCGAGATGCCCGTGCGGAACGTGCCGTCTGCACCACTTGTCGTCTCTGCGGTGTTGCCGCCGAGTGACAGCGTCACGACGACATCTGCGGGGAATCCCTCGCCGTTGACCGCGATGCCATTGTTCGCGAGCTCACTCACTGTCACAGTGTCGGGGGTCACGCTGATTTCGGGGTTGTAGACGATGGGGTCGGCTTCGACGACGATGCTTGCGGTTGCTGTTTCACCGCCTGCGGTTGCGGTGACGGTGTGGCTTCCGGGGGAGACAGAAGCAGATGCGGTGGTACTGAACGTGCCGTCGCTTGCTGTGGTTGCCGTGCCGGCATCCGTTCCGCCGATCGACAGGGCGACTGCCGTGCTTGCCGGAAAGTCGCTGCCTTCAACGGTCACGCCGTCGCCCGCGAGGTCACTCACCGTGACGGTTGTGGGGTTGATCGTGATTTCGGGGTTGTAGACGATGGGGTCGGCTTCGACGACGATGCTTGCGGTTGCTGTTTCACCGCCTGCGGTTGCGGTGACGGTGTGGGTGCCGGGGGTGACCGATGCGGATGCGGTGGAGCTGAATGTTCCGTCGCTTGCTGTGGTTGCCGTGCCGGCATCCGTGCCACCGATTGACAGTGCTACTGCCGTACCTGCCGGAAAGTCGCTGCCGTTCACGGTCACGCCGTTGTTCGCGAGTTCGCTCACGGTGACGCTTGATGGGGCGACGCTGATCTCGGGGTCGAGGGCGGCTTCGACGAGCTCTGCTGTGAACGGCTCGGTGCCTTCGGCACAGCCGGGAAGGTTCGGCATGTGCACTTTCATCTCACCCGTGGCAATGCCGCCGGCAGAGATGGAGCCGCTGAAGCGGAAGCGGGTGTCGCTGGTCTCGTCGTCGTAGGTGAACCAGTACTCGGCGCTGAAGCTGCCGTTGTCGGCAATCTGGATGGGCGGGTTTCCGCCCCAGTAGATGGCCACCGGCCAGCCGCTGCAGTACATGTAGGTCTGGCCCTGGATCTCTCCGATGACTCCTGCTGACGACACCGGGAAGGTGACGGTACGCGAGGTGCTCTGCCCAATCGCCCCGGAGTAGACACCTGCCGGCACATTCGGTGCGGCTGCAGCCGCGGTCATGCCCAAGGGGGCGAGCAGCGCGGCGAAGGCTGCGAGCGCGATCGCCGCGAACGTCTTCTTGCGCCTCGAAGCTCTGTCTGGAGTGGCCGATGACATCGCAGTCCTCTTCTTTCGGTGGCAGAAGGCTCGCCGACAATGGGGAGCCGATCACCACGTTAGAAATCACCTTCGCGCGTGTGCGAGCGTTCGCGTCAGATCCGAACGTTTCCGAACGAGTCAGTCGATCTGCGACTGAAGCTCCTCGAGCAGCTCTTCTGCGCTGAGCAGTCGACCGTGATCGCTGCTCGCCGAAGCAAGCTCGACAGCGCGCTCAGCCGCGGCTGTCGCGGCTGACGAGTCGCCGTCGGCCAAGAACACTCGCGCCTCAGTCTCGACCGTGAACGCGGTCAGTTCGCGATGGGCCGTCTGTTTAGCCATCTCCCATGCCTTCGCGTGGTGCGCTCGTGCCTCGTCCATGCGGCCTGTGCGCAGAGCGAGCAGGCACAGTGAGTTCGAGAGAAATCCCAGCTGCACCTGATGCTGCAGCTTCACGGCGACCTCTGCCGAAAGCCGGCCGATGCGCTCAGCCTCGTCGAGCTGACCGTTCGTGATGAGGGCGTCGAGGGAATTCATGCCGATGGCGAGCATCTCCCGCTCGTAGCCGGCGGCGGTGGCTCGTTCGACGGCATCGAGGCCCATCTCGACAGCGTCGTCGACTTTGCCGGCTCTTGTCAGCACTTCGACCAGATTCGCGAGAATCGGAAACTCCAGTCGAGGGTCGTCCCGTTGCACGTGAGGCAGGAGTTCGCGGAACGCGCGCTCGGCACCAGCGAGATCGCCGGCGAACGTCGATGCGGCCGCTTGCGAGTTTTTGATGGAGGCGAGCATACGGACGGCACCGGGCCGGTCGATCATCGACATGCACAGGTCTTCTGACCACTTGAGCATCAGCAGGCCTTCGCTGGCATTGCCGAGTCGGAATACCTGCAGTGCGCCTTCGCGCGAGAGCGCCAACAGCTGCTCCCAACGGTCACCCTGCTGCTCAGCGAGCGTGCGCGTGATGCGCTGCAGTTCGAGAGCTGCCTCTGGGTCACCTGCCACCAGGGCGAGGTAGTGCATGAGTGCCGCGAATCTGGAGGCCGAGACGAGGTCGCGGCCCTCAGCCGACTTCGCAGCCGTCGAGTACACCGCCGCGAGATGCGAGTCGAGCCACTGCTGGCCCTTTGTCGAGTCGACTTCGCGCAGCTCTACTTCGTCGATCCACGGAAGCATGTGCAGCGGGATCACGTCGAGTGCGCGCAACACGGATGCGGTCTCGCCGATCAGCGAGGTCGTGTACCGCTGCAGCGCGGTCGCGAGTTGTGAGGGCGCCACATGGTCATGGGAGGTGGTGACGGCGTAGGTGCGCACGAGGTCGTGCATTGACCAGACGCCATCGTCGCGCAGTCGCAGGAGTCCGGTTGTCGCGAGACGACGCAGCACCTCAGCGGGGTCGCTGTTGCCGAGCAGCCAGCGGGCCTCTTCGACGTCGCCGTGGCTAGCAGGCTGGTGTGCGAGCAGGGCCAGCGCGGTCTGCAGGTCGGCCGGCAAGGTTGCGTGCGAGTAGCGCATCCGGCGCAGCAGCGGGTCAAGCGTCTCGTGAGGCTTCTGGTCGACGGTGCGGGCGTGGTCGAGCATGCTCCAGTCGGGGCGGGCCTCCATGCGGCCGACCACGATCTCGAGGGCCAGCGGGATCCCCCCACAGCTTTCGACCAACTCGGCTGCGCCTGGCTCGCCTGACGCAGCGCCGAGCAACGCGAGTGAGTCCTCGGCTCGCAGCGGCCCCAGCTGCAGGGCTGCTGGGAGGGAGAGCGGCCTGCGAGTCGTGACGATCACACGTGAGCCGGATTCGGCAGCAGGAATGAACGGCGCAACTTGGGCATGGCTGCCGGCATCGTCGAGGACGAGCAGCGTGCGTCTGGTCGCCAGCCTTCTGGCGACCTCCTCCGACAGGCGTCCCTGCTCGTACGGATGCTCCCACCGGTCGAGCAGTGCGCGCATCAGCGCCTGCGGGTCGACAGGTTCAGTCGAGGCTGAATGTCCGCGAAGCGAGACCCACAAGACCTCGTCGTGGTCGGACATGACGGCGCGGGCGGCAGCTCTCGCAAGTGCCGACTTGCCCATCCCCGGAAGTCCGACGATCTCGACCGCCTGCGATGTCTGCAGAGCGGATCGCACAGCGGCGATCTCCTCGGCTCTGCCGATCAGCCGCTCATTGGTGCTCAGTTCTGTGAGCTCGTCAATCTCTGGAAGGTGCAGCGGGCCGGAGTTCGAGATCCGTCTGGCCGTGTCTCGCCATGCCCTGGGTTCGGCGCCGACCAGCCCAAGGGCTGCCGCGATGTCTTCGACTAGCTGGGCGTCGATGCGGATGCGTCCGAGCTTGAAGGCCTCGTACACCGTCGACTTGCTTGGGGCTGCGACCTGCTCCGGCAGTCCGCGTGCTGCGCGCATCCGTCCGATCCGCTGTGCGACCTCGCCGTAGCTGGGATTTCCGGCCTCAACGCGCAGTCGCTGCAGTGCGGCGACGAGGCCGTCCATCGAATCGATGCTTTCGATGCCTGCGTGCACAGTGTCTCCTTCGGTGGCCTGTGAGGCTTGCACCAGCTTGGCAGAGTCGAGCCGAGAGCATGCAGACAGCCCCCGCAGCCTTACGGCGCGGAGGCTGTCTGTGGTGCGTTTGCGAGTGCTAAGCCCGCAGGCCGTGCGCCCACGTCACATCGCCGACGACGCCGTCTACGGCGAGGCCACGAGCCTTCTGGAAGCTCTTGACCGCAGTCAGCGTCGCCGGGCCGAACGATCCATCGACCGCCAGCGACTGGCCGCGGCTGTTCAGGATGCCCTGGAGTGCCGAAACTGCATTGCCTCGTGCGCCGTTCTTGAGCAGCACGCTGAGCGCCTTCCAGGTCTTCGGGCCGACCGCGCCGTCAACGACGAGGCCCTTCGCCTTCTGGAACGAGCGAACTCGCGCCAGTGACTCCGAGCCGAACACACCGTCGACACCGAGTGACTGCCCGTGGTGCTTCAGCAGGCGCTGCAGACCGGTGACGCGGAATCCGCGTGCACCGTTCTTCACCAGCGGCCATGGCTGGCTGGTGACGGGGTCGTCGCCGTCGCCGGGCGGGGGAGGCACGTCGCCGCCGCCAAGCACCTCAGAGACAGCGTTGCGCAGCTCCTGTAGGCGTGGGTAGAACGCATCGCCGGGGCATGAGGTGCTGCCGAAGTCGCGGTGCCCCTTGATCGAGTTCACACCCAGGCCGTAGGTCTGGCAGAGGTACGCGATGAGGGCGACGAGTGCGTTCCATTCAGCCGTTGTGGGCTGCGTCGACATGAAGTTGCCCTCGGTCTCGATGCCGAGGCTTGTCGAGTTGTGGCCGCCGACGTGAGCGCCCACCGGAAACACGTTGCCGTTGTTGAGGCCCTCGATCGTGCGGTGGCGCCCTTCGAGGATGTAACCGCCCCGCGAAACGCTGAAGTGCTGACCGGTGTCGACCCAGCCGTTGGCGAAGTGCCAGCCCTGCACCTGCTTCGCGATCGCGAGTGCGGCCGAGCGCGAGGTGCCCGTGCTGTTCGACGAGGCCATGTGGTGCACGACGATGTTGCGGGGCGTCGACGACATCGAGATCGAGCCGCGGGCCGCTGCTGCGCCCCATCCGCTCGTCGAGATGATGCTCGGACGCGACACGGCGAATGCGCCGGGGGCGTTCACGACGGATGCTCCTCCGACAGCGAGGAAGCCTGCGGCTCCCAGCACTCCGGTGAAGAGTCCACGGCGGCTGATGCCGCGCTTCGTCTCAGTCTTCTCGGGGATTCCATCAGCGTTGTTGGCGTCGCACACCGGGTGGCTCCTTTGCGTTGAAACTGCGGTTCGACGGTGCGACCTCGGAGGTCACGGATGCCGTCGTGCAGTTCACGCTAGGCGAGCAGAAAGAGCGCCGACAGGGGAGAAGTCCCCTTGAGAATCTGAACCTATCTGGCGTCTGGATCTTCGATGTGCACGGGCTTGGCGTTGACTGGAATCATCAGCAGAAGACCCGCAACCAGCACGATGACGATGCCGAGGATGCCGTAGCGCGTGTCGCCCATCATCGTCACGAATACGCCGAACAGCGTGGCCGTGAGGAACGACACCGACCGCCCCGTCGTCGCGTAGAGGCCGAACATCTCGCCCTCTCGGCCGTCGGGGGTGATGCGCGCCATGAACGACCGCGACGCAGACTGCACGGGGCCGACGAAGGTAGCGAGCGCGAGGCCGAAGACCCAGAACATGTTCTTGGTGTCGATGAACAGCACGCCCATGCCAGACACCGCGAGTGCGAAGAGCGAGACCATGATGACCGGCTTCGGGCCGAGACGGTCGTCGGCCCAGCCGCCGACGAACGTGCCGATGCCCGCGGTGACGTTGGCGGCGATCGCGAACAGGATCACTTCTGTGCTGCTGAAGCCGAACACCTGCGCGGCGATGATCGCGCCGAAGGTGAAAACACCCGACAGGCCGTCGCGGAACACAGCGCTCGCGATGAGAAAGAGCAGCGTTTTGGGGGCGGTTCGACCGATGCGCCAGATCGTCTTGCCGAGCACGACGTACGACTGGATGACGCCAACGCGCTTTCGGGAGGGGTCAACGGGAAGCTCAGGAACCTTGAAGAGCACCGGCAGCGCGAACACGAGGAACCAGACAGCCGAGAACAGCACCGCCACTCGCACATCCAGGGCTCCTCCTTCGACGCCGAATGGCATGCCGAGCACACCGTGGCCGCCGCCGATGGGGAAGATGAAGAGCACCATGAGCAGTGCCAGCAGAACGATGCCGCCGACGTAGCCCATGCCCCAGCCGAAGCCCGAGACGCGGCCCATGTTCTCTTTCGTCGAGACTTGGTGCAGCATCGCGTTGTAGTTGACGCCTGCGAACTCGAAGAAGAGGTTGCCCGCCGCGAGCAGTCCGGCGCCGACCCAGATGTACTCGGGTACTGGCGTGACGAAGAACATCGCGGCCATAGTCGCCACGACGATGAAGGTGTTGACGGCCATCCAGAACTTGCGGCGGCCACCGCCATCGGAGCGCTGGCCGACAATGGGAGCGATGAGCGCCACCAGGACGCCGGCGATTGCGATCGCCCAGGCGACGATGGCGGCGTTGTCAGCTAACGCTTTGGTGAGAGCCGATGAACCCTCTTCGCCTGCTGCGGCGACGATGTTGGGGTCGACGAACAGGTTCGAGGCGAGGTAGGTGCTGAAGATGAAGGTGGTGACGACCGCGTTGAAGGCGGCGGACCCCCAGTCCCACCAGGCCCACGCGAGGGCGCGAGAGCGCAGAGTCTTGGGGTCAACTTGATTGGTGTCCACATGCTTACGTTAGGGATGAATCGTGACCGTTTGGTGAACCAGGCTGAAAGCGGGCTGTTTCGGTTGCCACTTGTCGCAGTTTTCACTCCAAGAAAGAGCAGCTACGCGATCAACGCGATCAGCAGCGCAATGACGACCGTGTTGAACAGGAATGCCACGAGCGACTGTGCGGTCACAGTGCCGCGCGCTCGCGAGTCCACGAACCGAATGTCGCCCGGGCCGAACGTCGTATTGACCTGCGCCGACACGTAGATGAAGTCACGCAGCGATCGCACGTCATCGCCGTCGTCACCTTCCGGAAACTCGAAGCCCCACCGGTTCGCCCACATGGCTGCGTACTCCAGCGCGAACACGGTCATCATGAGCAGCCACGCTCCGACAAGACACGACGCGGCGGCGATCTTGGTCGATGTGCTCTCGCCGAGCCCGCCAGCGACCAGCAGCGTGCCGACGCCGAAGACCGCGATCATGACGATCGTCGAAGCCCACGTCGCGGGTGTCGACGCGTTTCCCCGCCGAATCCGAGTGCGCTGCAGCCGCTGCCGCAGCCGCTGCCCGCGCATCCGTCCGAAGGCAATCACCGTCAGCAGCGTATAGAGGGGCCCCCAGAGCGCGTAGACCAGCAGCGCCGGGGTGAGTCCCTGCACGAATGCGGCCAGTATGCTCTGCTCGCCCCTATCGGCGTCGAGGGATTCGAGCAGCGGCGACAGCGTCCAGGCTCCGACCGCGGCAATCAGGATGCTGCCCCACTGCCGCGTCCACTCCTGCGCGTACCACGGAGGCTTCTCGCGTGGCACGGCACTTGCGGTGCCAGCGTCTGCGGCGGACGAGTCGGATGCGCCATCATCGCCGCGTTCTCCGAGCGCGTCAGCATGGTCGCCAGATGACCGACCGCTGCCGACGAGCTGCTCATGCGCAAGCCCCAGAGCCGCGACCGTCTCGCTGTCGGTGATGCGACCGTCGCCGCACATCCGTCGTGCTTCTTCGAAGTCGACCCACTCGAGACCGAGGATTCCCTCTACGAGCTGCTCGGCGTCCTCTCCGCCGACCTTGCGCAGCTCGGTTGCGAGGTAGATGTGGTGCTTTGCGCGGGCGACGCCGTTCATGGCGTTGAGCGAGGCGAGGTGCTGCCAGGCCTTGGCTTCGAGGCCGGCCTCTTCGAGCAGCTCGCGCTTGGCTGCGATCAGCGGATCCTGGTGGTCGAGCCCGCCGGCCGGGATCTCCAGCGAATCGCCGGTGGTGTGGCGGTTGAGCCTGACGAGGGCGACGCGGTTCTGCTCGTCGAGAGCAACGACGAATGCTGCGCCTCCAGTTTCGATCACGCCGTAGAGGCCGTCGCTGCCGTCGGGGCGCTCGACTTCTTCTTCGCGCACGCGGATCCAGCTATTCTCGTACGCGATGCGCGTCTTCTTCACTGGCCAGGGCACGGTGCCATCCTAAGCGGGCCATCCTAAACAGCGCCCTCGGCTTGGCGATCTGAACTCCTTTTGGAATTGCACGATCTCCAAAAGGAGTTCAGATTCGCGAGGGGTGTCTGAAAGGGAGACGGATGCGCGAAAAGGAGCCAGCACAGCTCCCTTTCGCAGTTCTCGGGGGCTTGAGCTCCCATTCGAGCTCGGTCCCAGAATCTGAACTCCTTTTGGAGTTGGGTCTGGAATCTGAACTCCTTTTGGAGTTCCGCCTTTCCACGAGATCGCTGCGCGATCTCCCTTTTGGAGTTCAGATAGAACTTGAGTCGACTCGACTAAAGTTTTTCGCAAAAGAACTTGACAAGCTCACGCTCAAGAATAGAATTGAGCCATAACGACTCAAGGTTGTGGCATCACTCAGAAGCCGCCGAGTCGGCAATGAAGCAGAGTCCGTGAGGGTTCCGGGGGACGAGTCCGCTGAGCATTGGGGGATGCACAGTGGGCTTCTCCGCCGGAATCACCGGAAGAATCCGGTTCCGCCGGTAGAACAGTGAAGGAGAACACCATGGCACGAGCAGTAGGCATCGACCTCGGTACCACCAACTCCGTTGTCGCGTTCCTCGACAACGGCACACCCACCGTCATCGCAAACGCTGAAGGCACCCGCACGACCCCCTCGGTTGTCGCCTTCGCGAAAGACGGCGAGACGCTCGTCGGCGAGCCGGCCAAGCGCCAGGCAGTCACGAACGTCGACCGCACCATCTCGTCGGTCAAGCGCCACATGGGCACCGACTGGAAGCACGACATCGACGGCAAGGCGTACACGCCGCAGGAGATCTCGGCGCGCACGCTGACCAAGCTGAAGAACGACGCCGAGTCGTACCTGGGCGAGAAGGTGACCGACGCGGTCATCACCGTTCCCGCGTACTTCAACGACGCCGAGCGCCAGGCCACCAAGGAGGCCGGCGAGATCGCAGGCCTCAAGGTGCTGCGCATCATCAACGAGCCCACCGCTGCGGCGCTGGCATACGGCCTCGAGAAGGGCAAGGAAGACGAGCTCATCCTGGTCTTCGACCTCGGTGGCGGCACGTTCGACGTCTCGCTGCTCGAAGTCGGCAAGGACGAAGACTTCTCGACCATTCAGGTCCGCGCGACCTCGGGCGACAACCGCCTGGGCGGCGACGACTGGGACGACCGCATCGTCGAGTGGCTGCTCAAGCAGTTCAAGCTCTCGACCGGCGTCGACCTCTCGAAGGACAAGATCGGCCTCAAGCGCATGAAGGAAGCCGCTGAGCAGGCGAAGAAGGAGCTCTCGAGCAGCTCTTCGACCAGCATCCAGCTGCCCTACCTCTCGGTCACCGAAGACGGCCCCGCCAACCTCGACGAGACGCTCACGCGCGCTCAGTTCGAGAAGATGACGAGCGACCTGCTCGAGCGCACCAAGAAGCCGTTCAACGACGTCATCGCCGAGGCAGGCGTCTCGGTCAACGACATCGCACACGTCGTGCTCGTCGGCGGATCGACCCGCATGCCCGCAGTCGCCGAGCTCGTGCAGCAGCTCACCGGCGGCAAGGAGGCCAACAAGACGGTCAACCCCGACGAGGTCGTGGCGGTCGGCGCAGCCATCCAGGCCGGCGTGCTCATGGGCGACCGCAAGGACGTCCTGCTCATCGACGTCACACCGCTCTCGCTCGGCATCGAGACCAAGGGCGGCATGATGACGAAGCTCATCGAGCGCAACACGGCCATCCCGACCAAGCGCTCCGAGACGTTCACCACGGCTGAAGACAACCAGCCCTCGGTCGCCATCCAGGTGTTCCAGGGCGAGCGCGACTTCACCCGCGACAACAAGCCGCTGGGCACGTTCGAGCTGACCGGCATCGCGCCGGCTCCGCGCGGCATTCCGCAGGTCGAGGTCACCTTCGACATCGACGCCAACGGCATCGTGCACGTCTCCGCCAAGGACAAGGGCACCGGAACCGAACAGTCGATGACCATCACGGGCGGCTCGAGCCTCTCGAAGGAAGACATCGACCGCATGGTCAAGGACGCCGAAGAGAACGCGGCCGCTGACAAGGACCGCCGTGAGGCTGCCGAGCAGCGCAACACGGGCGAGAGCCTGGTCTACTCGGTCGAGAAGGTGCTCACCGACAACGGCGACAAGCTTCCCGAAGACGTCAAGACCGAAGTGCAGGCGGATGTCGACGCACTGAAGAGCGCACTTGCGGGCGACGACGACGAGGCAGTGAAGACTGCGGTCGAGAAGCTGCAGGAGTCGCAGACCAAGCTCGGCGAAGCCATCTACCAGCAGGCTCAGGCTGAGCAGCCCGAAGAGGGCGCAGCCGAGGGCGAGGCCACTGGCGAAGAGTCATCCGATGAGGATGTCGTTGACGCAGAGGTCGTAGACGACGAGGACGAGAAAGAGAAGTAAGCGATGACGAACAACTCCGAATTCGAAGAGCCGACCTTCAGCGACAAGCGACGCGTCGACCCTGAGACCGGTGACGTTCGCGAGGGGGCTCCGGCAGACGCCGGGGCTCCCGTCGGTGACGAACAGCCGGTCGAAGAGGCAGAGGCCGTCGACGACTCCGACACCCAGCTCGGCGACGAAGACGCGCGTTTTCTTGACGAGGCACGCGCATCCATCGTCGAAGAGCTCGAGCAGGCGAAGGCCGAGACAGAGCAGCACAAGGACGCTCTGGCTCGCACGCAGGCCGACTACGTCAACTACCGCAACCGCATCCAGCGCGAGCGCGAGGGCGACCGCGACACGACCGTCGCAGGCGTCGTCGCCAAGCTGCTGCCGGCACTCGACGACCTCGATCTGGCACGCAAGCACGGCGACCTCGAAGACGGGCCCATGGCGCTCATCGCGAAGAAGCTCGACAGCGCGTTCGAGTTGCTCGACGTGAAGCGCGTCGGCGAA
This sequence comes from Agrococcus casei LMG 22410, assembly GCF_900163565.1. Taxonomy (GTDB): domain Bacteria; phylum Actinomycetota; class Actinomycetes; order Actinomycetales; family Microbacteriaceae; genus Agrococcus; species Agrococcus casei. The sequence goes on along the minus strand of NZ_FUHU01000047.1, from coordinate 13,790 downwards.
GTCGGCGAGGTGTTCGACACCGCGACGCACGAGGCGATCGCGCAGCTGCCGAGCCCGGATGCGACAGAATCGACAGTGATCGACGTGGTGCAGGTCGGCTACCGAGTCGGCGACCGCCTGTTGCGCGCCGCGAAGGTGGCAGTGCAGGTTCCACAGCAGTAGAAGGGAGGCGAGTGTGGCAAGCAACGACTGGATCGACAAGGACTTCTACAAGGTCCTGGGCGTCTCGAAAGACGCCTCAGACAAGGATCTGAAGAGTGCCTACCGCAAGCTCGCTCGCCAGTACCACCCCGACCAGAACCCGGGCGACGCCAAGGCCGAGACCAGGTTCAAGGAGATCAGCGAGGCGAACGCCGTGCTGTCAGACCCCAAACAGCGTCAGGAGTATGACGCGATCCGGGCGATGGCCGGCGGGCGCCCCCGCTTTGCTCCGGGCGGCACCGGCGGCTTCGAAGACGTCTTCGGCGGATTCGGCGGAGGCCCGCGAGTGCAGTACTCGCAGGGCGACTTCGACGATCTGCTCGGCGGATTCATGGGCGGACAGGGCGGATTCGGTGGCTTCGGCGGTGCACAGCGTCCCAGCAAGGGTCGCGACATCACGGCGAATGCTTCGCTCGACTTCCGCAGCGCGGTGCAGGGCGACACGCTCAAGCTGACGGTCGGCGGCCGATCGATGACCGTGCGCATTCCCGCTGGAGTGCACGACGGGCAGAAGATCAAGCTGACCGGCAAGGGCGAACCGTCACAGACCGGCGGCCCCGCTGGCGACCTGATCGTGACTGTGAAGGTGCGCGCGCATCCGGTATTCAGGCTCGACGGGCTCAACCTGCGGGTCGATGTTCCGGTGACGTTCACCGAGGCAGCGCTCGGCGCGACCATCGAAGTGCCGACGCTCGGGGGCGACCCCGTGAAGCTGAAGGTTCCGGCAGGCACGCCGTCAGGGCGGGTGCTGCGCGTGAAGGGCAAGGGCGTGCAGTCGAAGAAGGGCACTGGCGACCTGCTTGCACAGGTGCAGGTTGCGGTTCCCTCGCACCTGACCGGCGAGCAGAAGAGCAAGCTGAACGACTTCGCGGCGTCACTCGGCGACGAGTCTCCTCGTGAAGACCTGCTTGACAAGGCACGGCAATGAGACGCCCCAATCTCGATGAGATAGATGAGAACACACCGATCCTGTCGATCGCTGCGGCAGCGGAGCTTGCGGGCATACACCCGCAGACGCTGCGGCAGTACGACAGGATCGGTCTCGTTGAGCCGGGTCGCACCGCCGGAAACACCCGCCGATACTCATTGCGCCACGTGCAGCAGCTGCGCGAGGTGCAGGCGATGTCGGCTGAAGGCGTTTCGCTTGAGGGAATTCGACGGGTGCTCTCACTCGAGGATGAGAACGCCGAGCTGCGTGCTGAGATCCGCAGGCTGCAAGATCAGGTCGAACGACACGAAGACCGTCAGGCGCGCGTGTTCGCGGCCGGTGACCAGGGGGTGACGAGCATCCGCTTCGGGGCTCGCCCCCGCAAGTCGAACGCCGTCGTGGTCTGGCGGCCGAAGCGGTAGGTTCCGACGCGCTGCCTGCCGAGCCGCGCGATCGCTCGCGGTCACGAGAAACCGCAATGTCACCAGAAGTCGCACTATGTGCGGCATTTCGTGCATATGGGCGCAGTTTGCGGTTTCTCGCAACCTGCTGGCTGTGCATTCGCGCCGATACGCACACAGGCGCCCCTGAGGTTCCATACTGGAGTCATGACTCCCACCGAGCCCACGCAGCCTCCCGTCAGCCCGACCCCGAATGAGCGCGGCTCGGCAGCGAATGGCGCTGCGGCCGACACTCCCGTTGCACACCCGGTGACGGATGCGCGGCAGGCGACCAGCGCATCCGCGGTTCCGCAGGACCAGGCGCAGGTGCCCGCCGCCAAGACCGCGCCCGGCGAGAAGCGGCCGTCGGAGACTGACAAGCCAGCAAAAGCGGAGAAGCCCGCGAAGCCGCCGAAGCAGCTGACGCCCGAGCAGCAGGCGACGCAGCGACGCAGACGTGGTGCCCTGGCATCGGGTGCTCTGTCGATGCCGATCATCGCCCTCGGCGTCACGCTCATGGCCGTGCCGCTGGGCATCTGGTACGTCAGCACGGTGTTCAAGACGGTCATCGTCGTGATCACCAACATGGTCACGGGTGAGCGCGAGGCCAAGTCGGTCAACGGGGCGCTCAACAACGTTGACCCGGGTGCGATGTCGAGCATCTCGGTGGCGCTCATCATTGTGGGGGCAGTGCTCTCGATCGCAGCGCTGCTGGTCAGCTATTTCATGCTGCGTGCCACCAAGGTCGAGAAGCCGATGCTGGTGACGATCTTCAGCGTGCCGCTTGCCTCTGTCGTATCGGCGGTCGTCATCGCCTCGATCGGGGCGCTCAGCGGCCTGATCTTCAAGGACACGACTCACACTGTCTCTGGCATCCTCGGTAATGCCGCACTCGGCATCGCCGGGTTCGCACTGGCGGCCGTCGCGGTCTCGATCGTCATCGGCGGAGCAGTGTGGTGGTGGGTTGCGCATATCTTCCGCAACGTGAGTGCCGAAGGCAGTCAGAAGAAGCACTAGCGGCATTCATACAATGCTCAGCAGGAGTTCTTAAGCTGGATGCAGCCTCGGCGTTGGCCGAGAGCGGTGAGCGCTTGTCTGCCAATACGGTAACGGCACTCGCGAAAAGGCAGACTCGGGGCGAAACCTCAGACAGCACACGGAACGGGGGAGCACCATGATCGATTCTGACGACCAGCAAATTGGCGCCCCCGCCAAGCGAGGCGAGAACACGCCTGTTCCGAAAGACATCGAGACGAAGAAGTTCAGGCGCTCCGACGATTCGGAGCCGCAAGACGACCTGATTCCGATGAGCTACGTCGAGCAGCGTGCCGAGGAGCGGCAGAGCGAGCCGAGGCGGAGCCTCTACTACCTGTCGGCCGACGAGCCAGAGCCACAGGCCGACGTGTCGAATCCCCTCGCGGGCACTTCTGGTGCCGCCGGTGCTGGGTCTGGTGTCGAGAATCCGATGCTCGCCATTCAGGCGCAGGCGATGGCATACTCGCCGCCTGGATTCATGCCCAACGGGTACATGCCGCAGGGATACATGCCGCAGGGCGGGCAGCTCGCGGCGTATCCGTCTGCGGTGCCGACGCAGGGGTATCCGCAGCAGATGTACCAGCTGCAGCCCGCGCAGGGGTATGCGCCGCAGCCGGTGCCGGCCCCGTATGGGCACCCGGCCGGTCAGCAGGCCATGCCCGCCCAGTACTCGACGCCCTACACGATGCCTACGCAGTATGGAATTCCTGGGCAGTACGGAATGCCAGCGCAGTATGGAATGCCAGCGCAGGTTGCGAATCCGTACGCGATGCCCGGTCAGTATGCGATGCCCGCGCCGTACGGCCTGCCTCCCGGATTCAACGCGATGGGCACATTCGGCCCGCCGCGCGAAGTGTGGAGCAAGGCTCGCAGGCGTGCCGCACTCTGGAGCTCATACGTGCAGCAGGTGATCGCGTCGTTCGCGCTGCACCTGTTCGTGTTCGGCGGGCTCTTTCTGGCTATTGCCTCATCGTCATGGAACGACTTCGCCGAAGAGGCGATGCTCAATGGGCCCGAGACGTTCACGGGGTTCATGGTGTGGCTGTCGCATCCGAGTCGGGTGTGGATCTCGATGCTGCTCCTGCTGCTGATCACGGGTGCGCTGTTCACGCTCGGCTACTGGATAGGCGCCCTGTGGCAGAAGTCTGCCGGCATCAGACAGGGCAGGGCGCGCGCGTTCTGGCTCGGCGGGCTCGCAGGCGGCGGCATCACCGTCGTCGCCTGGGTGATCGTCTACTTCATCGCCTGGTTCGTGCTGTTCATCTGGGTGTCGATCGACGGGCAGGGCATCGGCGGCATCTGGATGGCGTCGATCGGGCTGTTGCTGTTCGCCTCGATCATCCACGGCTTCTACTCGATGGCGTTCGCGCGCATGTTCTTGCACGGGTCGCGTCCGCAGGTCGACCTGCAGCAGCTGGCGGCGAAGGCGGAGGCGCGGGCGCGTGCCGAGGACGCCGCGCGGATGGCCGACTCCGGCGAGGATGCCGAGTACCGGATCGCTGGCACGGTCTAAGGCGCTGACTTCCTCGGTCACCTGCCGGCGGTTGAGGAGCCACGGAGTGGTGTCACGAAACCCGCCACGCATCTGACTCGTGGTTTCGCAACGTCGCCGCGCGACTCCTCAACCGTCTACGAGGTCTTCGCAGTCTTCACAATCGCCACCGACTGCAGCAGCGGCTCGAAGTGCGGCGTCATGCGTGCGGTGCAGGTCAGCGACCCGTTCTCGCACGCGATCTGCCACTGCACCTCGGCTGCGTTGCCGGTGCTGCGCATCCGCTCTGAGAATGGCTTCTGCGATGCCGCAACCGCACCGACTTCAGCCACCAGGTCGTCGAGCTTTCGCTGACGGTCGGCAGCCGGAACATCGCGCAGCAGGTTGTCGGCCGCGAACTCTCCGAGCTCGTCGAACGAGCGGCCGCCGCAGACGATGTCGTCGACCCGCTCGGCAGCCGCAAGCGACGGCGGCCACAGTGCCGCGGCATCCGTCACCTCCTGCTCGGCAAGGACGCTGTCGAGGATCTCCCGGGCGCGATCACCGGCCCCGAACGAGTCGGAGTTGCCGAAGACCACGACAGAAGTGCCTGATGCAGGGTGCCAGCGCATGTGCGACGAGAAGCCGGGCAGGCCGCCCGAATGCTGCACGATGCGACCGAAGCGGCGGTGCTGCTCGACGACGAGTCCGTGCGCGTAGCCGAGGCCCGAGAGCCGCTGCGACTGCTCGACCGTGAGCGGAATCACCGTGTGCGCCGACTGCATCTCGCGCCGGGACTCCTGCGTGAGCCGCTGCGGCCGCGCATCCGGGCGCTCGAAGCCTGCGCTGAGGTAGCGCATCCAGACGGAGACGTCGATGATGGTGCTGAAGAGCCCGGCGATGCAGCTGAGCGCGCCGGCGCCGACAAACGGCTCGGGAGTGAAGGTCTTGCCGTCGTCGAAGGTGCGCATGCCGCCGATCACAACAGCATCGGCAGGCAGCTCCTCTGGCCTGTAGGCGGTGTGGGTGAGGCCGAGCGGCTCGATGAACAGCTCGCGCACGAGGTCGTCGACAGTCTCGCCCGTCTGCTCTTCGATCACGGCGCCGGCGATCGCCTGGCCGATGTTCGAGTACTGGTAGCTCGTGCCGGGTGCGGCCGCGAGCTGCAGCCCCGCCTCGCACATCGCTGCGAAGTCGTCGCGCGACATCCCGATGTTGCGGTCGCCCCAGGCGTTGTCTTCGGGCAGGCCGGCTCGGTTGGAGAGCAGGTCGTGCACGGTGACGGATGCGGGGGTGCCGTTCCAGAGCAGTCGGAATTCAGGAAGCACTTCGTCGACGGGCCGGTGCAGGTTGATGACGCCGTCGTCGTGCAGCACGTGTGCGAGTGCCGCGAGGAAGCTTTTCGACATCGATGCGATGCGGAAGACGGCATTGGCGCTCAGTGGCTCATCGGAGCCGGGCGCAGGATGCCCGAATCCGAGGGCTCCGAGCTCGCCCTTGGCATTGATGACCGCTGCCATGCCGGCTGTCGCCTTCGCCTGCACCTCGGGGCGCAGGGCTTTGGCGATGATGTCTTCTGTGCTCATCGCTTGGCGGCCTCGCGAATCTCTGCTGCGAACGCGCCGACGAGCGCACGGCTCGCTGCGGTGTTGGCGTCGTAGTCGGCGTCAGCCTGCACGACGAGCGCGGCATGGTCGACGCCCTTCTCGGCGAGGCTCTCGGCATTCCAGCCGCGCACGTTCTCGGCGCTCGCCTCGGGGTGAAACTGCAGCCCGCGCACGTGCTGGCCGATGCGGAACGCCTGGTTCTCGATGAGCTCGCTCGTCGCCAGCAGCGTGGCGGCAGGAGGTAGCTGCGTGATCATGTCCTGGTGGTGCTGGATCATGGGCGCCTTCGCACCGAGGTGCTGCAGCACGGGGTCTGCAGAGCCGTCTGCGGTGGGCGTGATCGTGACCGACCCGCGCTCCGGCGGCCCGTAGTTCTCGCGCACCTCGCCGCCCGCGACGTCGGCGATGATCTGACCGCCGAGGCAGATGCCGAGCGTCGGCACGTCATCGTCGATCGCCTGCTGCGTCAGCTTGCGCTCGGTGTGCAGCCACGGTGCCGTCTCGTAGGCGTCGGGCATGAGGCCGCCGCCGAGCATGACGAGGCCCGAGAAGCCGTCGAGCTGCTCGGGCAGCCCGTCCTCGCCGTTGACGAGCACGGGCTCGACGCCCTCCTCTTCAAGCCATTCGGTCAGGCGCTTCGGCCCAGAGCTTGTCGCGTTCACGATGACAAGGGCGCGGGGTCGGTCGGTCATGCTGTCTCCTCAGCTGTGTCGGGGGCAGTCGTGTCGATTGCAGGTCTGATGGCAGTGCCGGTCGGCAGCGGCTGCTGCCCCGACAGAAAGCGTCGGTAGTCGTCGTCATTGGCGTCGAGCACCCGCAGCACGTTCTCAGAGCCGAGCTTCTGCAGGTCGCCGTGCGACCATCCGCGGCTCCGCAGCTCGTCGAGCAGCCGGGGGTAGCCCGAGACGTCTTCGAGGCCGACGGGCATGAGGTCGGTGCCGTCGTAGTCGGCTCCGAGGCCCACGGCGTCGACTCCGGCGATTTCGCGCACGTGGTCGATGTGGTCGGCGACGTCTGCGACGGTCGCGTCGGGGCCCTTGCCCTCGGCGCCGGCGTTGAACCAGTCGCGGCGGGCCTGCGACAGGAAGGTCGGCACGAACGCCACCATCATCGTGCCGCCCGATTCGCCGATCGAGGCGATCACGTCATCAGGAACATTTCGCGGATGGTCGCACAGGCTGAGCGCTCCGGAGTGCGTCACCAGAACGGGTCGCTGGCTGGTCTCGAGTGCATCGCGCATGGTGTCGGGGGCGACGTGCGCGAGGTCGGGGATCATGCCGATGCGGTTCATCTCGCGCACGACGTCGCGGCCGAAGTCGGTGAGGCCGCCGTGCTGGGCATCGTCGGTCGCCGAGTCGGCCCAGGCGATCGTGTTCGACCACGTGAGCGTCATGTAGCGGGCGCCGAGGCGGGCGTACTGGCGCATCGCGGCCATTGAGCCGCCTATCTGGTCGCCGCCCTCGATGCCGATGAGCGAGGCCATGCGGCCCTCCTGCATTGCGCGCCGGGCTTCGGTCGCCGTGACCGCGAGCCGCAGGTCATCGGGGAACGCCGACGTGAAGCGGTGCACGAAGTCGATCTGCTCGAGCGTGGCCGTGACCTGGTCCGCGCCTGTGAGCGAATCGGTGACCCACACCGACCAGAACTGTCCGCCCATGCCGCCTGCGCGCATCCGGTCGATCGAAGTGTGGAGTCCTTCGATCGGATGCGCGAGTGCGTCGACCGCATAGTCGAGGTTCGTGCGGCTCGCCCAGGCGAGGTCGTTGTGGCCGTCAATGATGCGGATCGGCGACTCGTTCTCGGCTTCGCTGCTCACAGTGCTGCCTCTTTCGTTGTCTCATGCATTCGGCTGGCGTGCTCTCGGATCCAGTCGCCGCGAACTTCGTGGCCGAGCCCAAGCCCGGTCGGAACCGCGACGACCGAGTCGACGGCGACGACAGGAGGCTCGATGACGTCTTCTGCGTAGTACTTGTCAGAGCCCGACACGTCAGACGGCAACGAGAACCCGGGCAGTGCAGAGAGCGCCACGTTGGCTGCGCGCCCGATTCCGAACTCGTGCATCCCGCCGCACCATACGGCAACCCCCGCATCGAACGCGACGTCGTGCGCTTGCTTCGCAACCGACAGCCCGCCCATCCGCGAGACTTTGATGTTGAGCACACGGCCGGCGTCCAGCGTCAGCATCGTGTGCAGGTCGTCGATGCTCACGATCGACTCGTCGAGACAGATCGGGGTGTCGATGCGCTGCTGCAGCGCGGCGTGGGCGGTGAAGTTGCGCACGCCGAACGGCTGCTCGATCATCGTCAGCTTCGCGGCATCGAGCGCGGCGAATACGGTGTCGGCTTCGCTGCCATCTCGGTAGGCGCCGTTAGCGTCGACATGCAGGTCGATGTCGCCGAAGGCCGAGCGTACGGCCCGAACAGGCTCGACGTCCCAGCCGGGCGCGACCTTGAGCTTGATGCGACGGTAGCCCGCGTCGAGCTGATGCTGTACCTGCTCGAGCAGCTCGTCGACCGTCGGCTCGATGCCGAGCGAGACGCCAGCGACGACCTCGGTGCGAACGCCGCCGAGTGCTGTTGCCAGCGAAGTCTCGGATGCGCGGCTGGCGAGATCCCACGCCGCGATCGAGAAGCCGGCTTTCGCGAACTCGTGCCCGCGGATGCGCGCCCATGTGGATTCGAGCGCCTCGGGGGTCGACGAGTCGGCGCCGAGCAGCCCGGGCGCCAGATACTCGGTGGAGATGTGCCAGGCGATGTCGGCCGTCTCAGACGTGTAGAAGGGGTCGCTGGGGCTGGCGATCTCGCCCCAGCCGACCCGGCCGTCAGAGTCGGTCAGCTCGACGAGGATGTGCGTCAGGTGCGACTTGCGGTGTGAGCTGGTCTGAAAGCTGTGCACGAGCGGCAGGCTCAACTCGTGCAGGCGAACGCTCTCGATGGTCACTGGGCGACCTCCTGCTCGGGCTTCGACTCACTCTCGGGCAGATAGATGTCGAGATCGCGCGAGATCTGGTCGCGCACCTGCAGCCTGCGGCGTGCGCCCTTTGCGCTCGCGGTCGTGAGCGTGCTGAGCAGGTGGCACACGGCTGCGGCCGCGGTGGGGGAGTCGGCGTACGAGGCCGATCCCGTCTGCACCTGGATGACGCACGTCGAGAACTGGGCCAGCGGTGCGTCAGCGCTGTCGGTCACCACGATGACCTCGCCGCCTGACTCGTGGAACAGCTTCGCGAGCTTGTGGCTCTCGGCGCGGTATCGGCGCATCGAGAAGACGACCAGCACATCCGTCGGCCGCACATCAGAGAGCACCGCGAGCTCGTTGAGCGCGCGACCGTCGATGAGGAACACGTTCGAGAGCGTCGCCGAGAGGTCGGTCGTGAGCAGCTGCGCGTAGGCGGCCGACTTGCCGACGCCCTGGATGAAGCGGCGCCTCGCCCCGAGGATCAGGGCTGCCGCACGCGGCACCTCGCCCGACGCCTCGAGCTCTTCGAGGGTCTGCGCGAGCGACCTGATCTCAGACTCGATCACCCGACGCTGGATGATCTCGGCCGAGGTGTTCTTGCGGAAGCGCGCCTGCAGGCGGTCGCCGGGCGAGACCAGCGACCTGTCTGGCTTGGTGTCTTCTTCAGTCATGGTGGCGCCCTCTCTGGCGAACCGCACGGTATGCGGCGGTGTCCTCATCGACCCGCACGCAGCTGATGAGCAGTCGGTCGTCTGCGAATGCCGACTGCAGCGAAGTCGCGACGGATGCGCGAAGCTCGGTTTCGTCGACGTCCGACGCCCGCAGGCGGCGAGGGTCGGCAGGAACAGCAATCCAGACGTCGTCGCCGATGGCCATGGCCGTGCCCCAGTCGGCTGCGGCGAGCTCAGGCGGCGGAACCGCGGATGCGCGCTCGCGGCGCTCGGCGGCCGGCAGCTGCCAGCGCACGAGCAGGCGGTCGCTTGCGGCCGACCCGTAGTAGCTCGGCAGGAAGCGGATGCCCGTGGCGCCGAGCGAGTCGAGGTTGAAGTGGGCATTGCGGGCGAGCAGCGGATCGAAGGTCCAGCGCATCTCGGTGTAGCCGGCCTCGGCCGCAACCCTCGCCTGCAGGCGCTTCAGCGCGTTGCCGATGCCCTGACCCTGCACCCGCGCATCCACCACGGCCGCCTGCGAGAACTGGTACTCGGCATCCGCGTCGCGACCGGGAAATCCATAGGCATAGCCGACGAGGATTCCCGCACCGTCGAAGACGCCCACCGAGGTGCCGCCGTTGCTCGCGAGCGACTTCAGCAGGTGCGCGTTGAGCGAGAGCGTGGGGTCGTCGTAGCCGAACACCCGCGTGTAGAGCTCGCCCGCCTCGCGGAGGCCGGCTCGGTCGGTCACGTGCGCCGCCGAGTAGTCTGCAGGCAGCCAGCCGTTCGCTTCGATCGGTGTTCGGCCAGGGTCGCTCGCATGAGACGAGAGCGACGTAGCAAGCATGATGCGATTCCTAAATTGGTCGAACTGGTGGCGACTCCGCCAAGTGTAAGCGTGATTGCACAGAAATCTAGCATGGGATACGTTTCGTAACTATGGGTTCAGCAGCGTTGTCGCACGGTCGTTATGAAGCCGAGATGTCGCTGCTGCGACAGCTCGTCGAGATTGAGACGCCCTCGGGCGACACAGCCGCGAGCGCGCTGATCGCCGACGTCATTGCTGAGCGGATGCGCGAGCTCGGCGGCGAGGTCGTGCTGCATGAGACTTCGAACGGGGTCAACCTCGTCGCTGACTTCGCCGGCAGCGGCGAGCCGCTGCTGCTCGTCGGACACACCGACACTGTGTGGCCCGTCGGCACGCTTGCCGGCCGCGTGCCGTGGAGCATCGTCGACGGGGTCGTTCGCGGCCCGGGCGCCTATGACATGAAGGCCGGCATCACGGTGATGCTCGCCGCGCTGTCTCGGCTGCAGGGGGCCGAGCGCCGTGCGGTGCGCATCGTGCTGGTCTGCGACGAGGAGATCGGCTCGCCGACCTCGCAGCAGCTGCTGCGCGAGGCGACCGACGGATGCGCGGGTGCGATCGGGTTCGAATCCCCGCACCCCGACGGGGCCCTGAAGCTGGGGCGCCGCGGCAGCGTTCGCGTGCGGGTTGATGTGACTGGTCGAGCGGCGCATGCCGCGCTCGACCCTGAACTTGGCGTCTCTGCAGTCGACGAGCTTGTCGACCAGCTGCTGCGCATCCGCGAATTCGTCGCTGCTCCCGAGCTGCAGCCGGTGCTGTGCAATGTCGGCACGGTGTCTGGCGGTACGCGGGCGAACGTCGTGCCCGATGCTGCGAGTGCCGAGATCGGGCTGCGCTTCGTGAATGCCGAGACCGAGCAGACGGTGCTCGACTGGATCTCGTCGCTCGACCCGGTGCGCGAGGGTGCGGCGGTGTCTGCCGTGCGCCTGAGTCACAGGCCGACCTGGCAGCCGTCTGCGGCCGACGATGCCCTGCTCGAGCAGGTGCGGGCCGCGGCTGGTGCGGTCGGTCAGCAGATCGGCGCGCGGCCAGCAGCCGGTGCGGGCGACACGAACCTGATCGGCAGCCTCGGCATCGCGACGCTCGACGGATTCGGGCCTGCCGGCGGCGGCGCCCACGCGGTCGACGAGCACTTCAGGGTCGAGTCGTTCGGCGAGCGCATCGAGTTGCTGACGGCCCTGCTCGCCCTCTGACGGGGCAGCACTCCAATGCCGCACCCGGTGGTTGAGGAGTGCCGCAGGCACGTCACGAAATCTGCGTGGTTCCTCCACCCGGTGGTTGAGGAGTGCCGCAGGCACGTCACGAAATCTGCGTGGTTCCTCCACCCGGTGGTTGAGGAGTGCCGCAGGCACGTCACGAAATCTGCGTGGTTCCTCCACCCGGTGGTTGAGGAGTGCCGCAGGCACGTCACGAAATCTGCGTGGTTCCTCCACCCGGTGGTTGAGGAGTGCCGCAGGCACGTCACGAAATCTGCGTGGTTCCTCCACCCGGTGGTTGAGGAGTGCCGCAGGCACGTCACGAAATCTGCGTGGTTCCCCCACCCGGTGGTTGAGGAGTGCCGCAGGTACGTCACGAAACCCGGTCCTCAGGCATCGGGCCTGCGTGACTTCGCCCTGCTGCCGCTTCCGGGAAGAGCCGCGAGGTCATTGCGAATCAGCATCTCGCGCTTGCGGCGCGACCAGCCCTGCACCCGCTTCTCGAACGCGAAGGCATCGCTGACGGATTCGAACTCGGCGTAGTAGGCCAGCTCGACCGGCAGTCGTGTCTTCGTGTACTTGGCGCCCTGGCCGCGCTGATGCTGTTGGAGTCGACCGTCGAGATCCCATGTGCTGCCGACGTAGTACGAGTCGTCTGCGCAGCGGAGTATGTACATGAATGGCATGTGCTGAACAGTAGGGCTGCGCGCGCCGCGGTGACGGCAGTTGGGTATGCCTGTGGGCAACCGCGCGCTGTGGAGAGTGCCGCTTGGGCGGGGTTTCGTGACGCCGCGTTGCGGCTCCTCAACCACCGGGGTTGCCGAAGTCGGCGCCCGCGGGGTTCCTCAAGTCGGGCCATGGGCGGCGCGGTGTCGCGAGAAACCGCAATGTCACGAGAAGCCGCTGAATCTGCGGCTTTTGGTGGGCGGTTTCAGATGGTCGTTGCAACGAGTAGTTGGTTCAGTTTGTCAGCTGGGGTGGCCCATTGCAGTGTTTGGCGTGGTCGGGTGTTTAGTTCGTGGGCTGTGGTGTCGAGGTCGTCTTGTGTGATGGTGTGAATCGCCCCGGGTTTAGTGGAGGGCGAGTTCTCCCAGTGCCGTCTGGCTCTGGGTGTTCATCTCACGGTAGTACTGGTTCTCCATCTCGGCTGGTGTGCGGTAGGCGATCGATGAATGCAACCGGCTCTCGTTGAACCAGTGCACCCACGACAACGTGGCGAGTTCCAGGTCGTCGGCGGTGCGGAACGGGCCGTCGATTTTCACGCATTCGGTCTTGTAGAGACCGACGACGCTCTCAGCGAGGGCATTGTCATAACTATCTCCGACGGTGCCGATCGATGCGATCGCACCGACTTCCGCGAGACGATCGGTGTAACGCAAGGCGGTGTACTGCGCTCCGGCGTCCGAATGCTGAATGAGTCCGGTGACGTCCTCGCCGGCCCGGTCACGGACCCAGAGCGCCATCTCCAGCGCATCCAATGGCAGATCGGTAGGCATCGTCGACATCGTCCGCCATCCCACGATGCGGCGGGAGAAGACATCAGTGACGAACGCGGTGAACGCCATCCCAGCCCAGGTAGGCACATAGGTAAAATCGACCACCCAGAGCTCGTTCGGTCGATCCGCACGGAACTCACGCTGGACATGATCGTCCGCGCGGGGCGCTGCGGCATCTGGTTTCGTAGTCACGAACTGCTTGCCCCTGCGGATACCGCGCAGCCCCTGCTGCCGCATGAGGCGCTCGACCGTGCACCGGGAAACGGTGATGCCCTGACGATGCAACAGTCGCCAGATCTTGCGCACGCCGCTGATGCCACGTCCGAGATCGCGATCCCAGAAGACCCGCTCAATCTCGATCACGAGCTCCGCATCACGCAACGCACGCTTGGACGGCAGCCGCTTCTTGAAGGCGTAATACCCGGACGGGGCGATCTTGACACCGTGCTCAGTGAGCACACGGCAGATCGGCTCGACCCCGAACCGGTCACGATGATGATCGATGAATTCCACTACCACGGCAGTCGCGGGTCGAGCTCCCGCGCGAAGAAACTCGACGCCGCCAACAAGATCTCGTTGGCGCGCTTCAGCTCACGCACCTCCCCCTCGAGATCCTTGATCCGTTTCGCGTCCGTGGTCGTCACCCCAGGCCGCTCACCCGAATCGATCTGCGCCTGCTTCACCCAGCCACGCAGCGTGTCAGGATTCACCCCGACTCGCTGACCGACCCGGACCACGGCCTGATGCATCGACAACGCCGGATCCTCCTTACGAGCCTCCTGCACGAGCCTCATCGCTCGCTCCCGCAACTCTGGCGGGTACTTCCTTGGTGCTGGCATAGTCCTCATCCTCTCGGGATTTCAGACCCTCCACCAGACCCGGGGCGATTCAGTGCGGAAATCGGTGACGGATTTCGGGTAGTACTGGCGTAAGAGTCCGTTGGTGT
>NZ_FUHU01000048.1 GCF_900163565.1 Agrococcus casei LMG 22410 | reverse complement strand
AGCCGTCACACTGGCGGCATAAACCCCCCGACTCAACCAAACCCTCAGCAGACCCCTCACGCCTGCTGGACGTGGTCGAAGGTCGGTCGAAGAAGGCGTTCAAGGACTGGCTGGCCGAGCGGGACCAGGCTTGGCGCGATGGGATCGAGGTCGTGGCCATGGATGGGTTCGCGGGCTTCAAGACCGCCACTACCGAGGAGCTGCCGGACGCCGTCACGGTTATGGATCCCTTCCACGTCATCCGGTTGGCCGGGGACGCTCTCGATGAGTGCCGCCGCCGAGTCCAGCAGGAACTGCACGGACACCGCGGACGCAAGGGCGACCCGCTCTACACCGCGCGGCGGACCCTGCACACCGGGGCTGACCTGCTCACCGACCGCCAGCACGAGCGCCTTGACAAGCTCTTCGCTGGGGACCGGCACGTGCAAGTCGAGTGCACCTGGGGGATCTACCAGCGCATGATCTCCGCCTACCGTCACCCCGACCGGGCAGCCGGCCGCGTCGAGATGAGCTCCGTGATCGACGCCCTCGCCGACAGTGTGCCTGAGGCGTTGGTAGAACTGCGCAAGCTCGGCCGCACCCTGACCAGACGCGCCTGCGACGTCCTGGCCTACTTCGACCGGCCGCGCACGAGCAACGGACCTACCGAAGCCGTGAACGGTCGCCTCGAGCACCTGCGTGGCCTGGCCCTCGGCTTCCGCAACCCCACCAACTACATCGCCCGCGCACTCCTCGAAGCCGGCGGATTCAGACCACACCTACACCCCGAATTGTGAAGAGCCCCTAATAGGCCAGATCGGCGTCAGGCCATCCTGCGGACTGAAGTCAGGAGTTTCGTCAAGTGGCAATGCTTCGCCCGCGTGGCTGAGTCGCCCAGTCGACTCATCGAACCACACCGGATAGAACATATCTTTACGGTCAGCTCGAAGCGAGTCGTCGCCCGACCGCAAGAGCCCCTTCCATCGAGGCCTCTGCAGTTCCCCTTCAGCATCGGCCATGTCTCGATGCGTCAGAAGGTCGTCATCGACCGAACCGATTCGCGCGTCAGGACCAAATACAAAGAACGCATACTCTTCGACCCTCGAAAGATATCCCTGAGTAACGCCTTTAGGGTTGTTGACAATTGTGACGAGTTGCCGCGTAGATTCCGGGAAGAGCTGATCTAGCAACACGCCCAAACGGTTTACTTCATGCTCATCGATAGTTGCCACAAGAGTAGCATCGCTACGCATGAGCTCCCGACAGATCTTCAACCGTCGCTCCATGAACGCCAGCCATTTCGAGTGTCGATAGTCGTCATCACTCGCGACGTAATCGTTGTCGTACTTCCAGTCCCTCGCCCCGGTGTTGTACGGCGGGTCGATGTAGATGGCGTCGATGGAATGCCGGTGCGTATAGGTCAGCATCTCCAGCGCGTGGTAGTTCTCAGCGTTGACGACCGTGTGGAACGGCTTGTCGCCGCCCCGCTCAACCCTGCCTGTCTCCACCAGGCCGGGGTAGATGCGATCCCGGAACTCCGCGACGACCACCACGTCGTCGGCAAGCACTGCCCGAGTCTCGGGTTCTTCGACGTCGAGCTCCGCGAGATGAGCCACACGCTGCCCGTCGACGCACTCGATCCGAGTTGTCCACCACAGCCGTTGGTCACCTGCCTTTGTCCCCCCTCGCGGAGGCAGCACCCGCACCTTGTCGCCGCGACGGACGACCCTGCCGGGCAGCTCGACAGCCTCAGGCTGATGCTGCTCAAAGACGAGCCCGAAGGTGCGACGCTTGGTCAGCGCAGCGACCTCGGCTTCCAGGTCAGTACCAAGTTGCGCGTCCGCCTTGCGCACCTGCCGCAGCAGTTCCGTCAGTCTCGACACGGATAGGGCTCCTTCGTCATCATCCGTAGCGCGTCCGGGCTATTTCTTACTTCCCGACGTAAGTCCCGTCCGGAACTCCACCGCATTCCGGTGATTTCGGAACCTTTGGCGCTAAGGCTGTCCCTTTGCCGCCATATGACCTGAAACCAAGCTATCACCCAGGGTTCTGGCAGAGTCGCGAGGGTGCCAGCCGGCGCGCCACTGGACGGCTTGGCATGGCTACCCGACTCCCTCTACCGAGATGGGAGGTTTGGCCTACCGCCAACGCTGACCCAGTACGGACACTCGCCATCGTGGTTCCCCCAGTCGCAAGCGTGAGGGCCCTCGTGGTGGTGCCAGCCGCCGAAGCGACCAAGCTCCTCAGACCAGTGCTCACAGCGGATGACCTTCGGCGCGCGCTCGGGGTTGTCCTCGGTCATGAGCCCATGATCCCACTCATTGCTGGCCTCAGTCCCTAGACTCTTCATCCCCCGAGGCAAGCCCGCGGAACCGCTCGAAGAATCTGGAGAGCGCTTCGATGACCCGCTTCTTCTTGTCGCCGTGGTTGGACTCGCGGTTGAACCGTGACACTGGCTGCAAGATGCGGGTGATCTCAGTTCCCGCCGTGCGCAGCTGTCCGTCCCGGAACGCCTCATCCACGAACGACTGCGTCTCCTCCAGCTTGAGCTTGTGCGCTTCGATGAGCTCCTGAAGCTCAGCCTCGCGCTTCGCGGCGATATACGCCTGCCACTGCGCATCGACCGCGCCCAGCAGCGACACCGACTCGACGAAGTCCTCGACGAGATCGCGCTTGCTTCGCAGGGTCGGGCTCGCATCGACAGCGCGCGTGATCTCGGCGCGGACTTCCTTGTCCTCTCCGTCGCCCTTCTCGGCGCGGAGCTTCTCGACGAGCATGAGGATGTAGTCGACGTTGATCTCGACCTGCTTGACGAGCTCGATCTCGAACACGACGTCCTCGTTGATGACTTCTCTGTCGCCGTCACGATCGCGCGTGAACTCATCGCGGAGCCGCAGGTAGATGCTGGTGTAGTCCTGCCGCTGTCGCTCGGTCAGTGGGTCGTTGCCGTCGAAGTCGTCGAAGGACGTGAGGATGTTCTGCAGCCGCAGGATCGTGCCGAACAGCTGGATGAAGTCCTTCTGCGCCTGCTCCCCCACGATCTGCTGCCCAATTGGGAAGTGCGTGAGCAGTTCGGTGACCTTGTCGACATACTCGCCGTAGTAGTCGCCGTACGGTTTCAACAGGACGACGCCTCGGGCATCCTTGTTGCCGAACAGCTCCAGCGCGGCGTTCGTCTCTTCCTCGAGATCGCGGAAGGCGACGATGTTGCCGTAGGTCTTCACCGAGTTGAGGATGCGGTTCGTGCGCGAGTACGCCTGGATCAGTCCGTGGGCGCGCAGGTTCTTGTCGACGAACAGCGTGTTCAGCGTCGTCGCGTCGAAGCCGGTGAGGAACATGTTCACCACGATGACCAGGTCGATCTCGCGGTTCTTCATCCGCTGCGACAGGTCCTTGTAGTAGTTCTGGAACCGGTCGGCGCTCGTGTCGTAGCTGGTCCCGAACATGTCGTTGTAGTCCTGGATCGCATCTTCCAGGAACGAGCGCGCGTCAAGGTCGAGCGCATCGGTGTCGAACGCTTCATCATCGAGGATTCCGTCGGCTTCGGCCTCGTTCGCGCCGTAACTGAAGATCAACCCGACCTTCAGCCGCTTGTCCGGTGGCAGCTCCTCCATCTGTAGTTGGAACTGGTTGTAGTAACGGCGTGCGGCATCGATCGACGCCGTCGCGAACAGCGCGTTGAATCCGCGAACTCGTTTCCGCTCCTTGAGTCCCTCCGCCTGACGACGGCCCCGCACCGAGTCGGCGACGTTCGTCACGACGCCATGCTCGTAGCTCGATGAGCGCTTCGTCTTCTGATCGAAGTGCTCCAGGGTGTACGCCACGACGTCGCGGATCCGACGCACGTCCAGGAGAGCTCGCTCACGGTCGATCGCTGACACCTGCGAGTCGTCGGGGTTCCCGACCTTGATGGTGTTGATGTAGTCGATCCGGAACGGCAGCACGTTCTTATCGGTGATGGCGTCGACGATCGTGTAGGTGTGCAGTTTGTCGCCGAACGCCTGCTCAGTCGTGCGCAACTGTGGGTTGCCACCGCTGCCGGCGTTCGCGGCGAAGATCGGCGTGCCAGTGAACCCGAACACGTTGTACTTCTTGAACGCACGGGTGATGTCTGTGTGCATGTCGCCGAATTGCGACCGGTGGCACTCATCGAAGATGATCACAGCGTGGCCCGAGAAGACTTCGTGACCCTTGTTCGCCTTGATGAACGTCGACAACTTCTGAATCGTCGTGATGATGATCCGCGCACCGGGGTCCTCGAGCTGCTTCTTCAGCACCGCAGTGGACGTGTTCGAGTTCGCCGCGCCCTTCTCAAACCGGTCGTACTCGCGCATTGTCTGATAGTCGAGGTCCTTGCGGTCCACGACGAACAGCACCTTGTCCACACTCGGCATCTTTGATGCGAGCTGCGCCGCCTTGAACGAGGTGAGCGTCTTACCCGAACCAGTGGTGTGCCAGACATATCCTCCGGCGTCGAGTGTGCCGAGCGTCTTGTAGTTCGTCGAGATCTGGATCTTCTGCAAGATCCGCTCGGTCGCGACGATCTGGTACGGCCGCATCACAAGCAGGTCCCGATCCGCGGTGAGCACGCAGTACTTCGTCAGGATGTTCAACAGCGAGTGCTTCGCGAAGAACGTCTTCACGAACGCCGTCAGCTCGGTGATCGGCTTGTTGTTCGCATCGGCCCACCAACTGGTGAACTCGAATGAGTTACTCGTCTTCCTACCCCCGCCAGCACCACCAGAATTCTTCTGCTCGGCCAGGTGCCTGTTGCGAGTGCTGTTGGAGTAATACTTCGTGAGAGTGCCGTTGCTGATCACGAACAACTGCACGTACTCGAACAGGCCCGACCCCGCCCAGAAGCTATCGCGCCGATAGCGATTGATCTGGTTGAAGGCCTCCCGGATATCCACACCGCGACGCTTCAGCTCGATGTGCACCATCGGCAGCCCGTTGACGAGCACGGTCACGTCGTAGCGATTGGCGTACCTCGCACCGCCCTCGCCAGCGTCGCCCTCACCGCGTCCGATCTCGTACTGATTGATGACCTGCAGCCGATTGTTGTGGATATTCGTCTTGTCGATCAGCGCGATGTTCTTCGTCGTACCATCGTCGCGCCTGAGGATCTGGACGTGATCCTCCTGCACACGCACCGTCTTCTCGACGATGCCGTCGTTAGCACCTGCGATCTTCGTCGTAAAGAACTGCTCCCACTCGGCATCCGAAAAGGTGATCCTGTTGACCTTCTCGAGCTGCACGCGAAGATTCGCGACCAGCTCCGCCTCGGAGGTGAACGGCAGGTAGTCGTAGGCCTGCCCCTGAAGGAGTCGGACAATCTCCTTCTCGAGCGCGGACTCCGACTGATACGCATCAGCCTGCGACGGGTCGTGAACGTACTCCGCGACGACCGTGCTCTCCGACGAGACAGCGATCGGATCGTACGCACGCGCCGGAACATCGCTCATGCCGTCAGCTCCTTGAACGTCAGGAGCCGGTCACGGTAGTACTCGTACTGCTTGCGACGTGCCGTGAGCTCGGCCGGGAGGCCGATGCTGATGTCGTTGACGAGGGCGTCGAATTGGTCCAGGATTGTGACAATCTCGCGCTGGCGCTTCAAACTCGGAACCGGGACCGTCATCTCCCTTGCAACAGTCCAGTGCCGGTTGTACCCACGACTCGGAATCTCTAGTTGCTGGAAAGCAAAGAATGCGTATCGAGGTAGTACCCCCTCTCGAGCACGAAAGACTCGTGTGCCGTCCGCGCCGGGAGCAAAATCGTGATCGACCCACTTGACGGCACGAGTGTGGTCACCAAAAACGATATGCTCGCCGGCCGGAACGCGGAAGGAATCGTCATCCGTGAAACCGGCGATCGCAGACTTCCCTTGGTCGACAATTGGGATCGCGCTCCCGTCTCCGTAAGCGCCCCGCTTGACGCCTTTCGGAACTCGAACTGAGATCAGCAACTTCCCGAGCGGCTGGAGAGAATCGCGTTCTTCAGCACCCAGGAGCGCTCGGCGATAAAGCTCGTACTGGGCGCGTCGAGCTTCCAGCTCCGCTTCCAGCTCCGCTTCCAGCTCCGCTTCCAGCTGAGTGAACTTATCCAATACTCGCACGATCTCGCGTTGCACCTCGAGAGGTGGCACGGGGATGCGGAACTTCTTCACCACGTTGTCAGGAATAGCCGGATAGCTAGCACCGCGTTCGTTCGTTTGGACGTATTCGTAGAACGTGGCCGTTCCGAGAAGATGGAAGAGGAAGTTCGTCAGAATGCGATCGGTGTTCGCGCGAAGCACACAAAATCCGGTACTCGCTACCTGCCCGTCGTAATCCGCCGGAACGATGCAGTATCGCTTGAGCATCGGCCGCGTCGTCCCGAACAGAACGTCGCCTTCGCGCACCACTTGCTGCGCTCGACTCGGAGCGTTCTCTTTCGTGATCGTCTCTGTGCCGTTGATTGAATGCGTGACACGGTCAACCGTGCTGAGGTCGATGTAACGAAATTCGTCGGTCTGATCGAGGTCGTCCCAATGCACCTTCTCACTACGAGTGATGAGTTCCGCGATCGCCTCGTACTCCACACCGGACGGACACAGGTCCTGAATCAGTTCGTCGATGCGGCTCACCTGGAGCCCTCCAAGTCCGTCACGATCTCATCGATCGCCGTGCGGAGCTCGGCCTGGCGCTCGACGATGCGCGCGATCTCGGCGTTCAGCTCCGCGATGTCGACTTCCTCGCGAGTGTCCTCGGCCTCGACATACGACGACACCGCGATATTGTAGTCATTCGCCGCAATGTGCTCGTTGCCTACGATCGTGGCGAAGTGAGCCTGGGGCTCGCGCGTCGTGAACGCCTCGAGGATCCTCGCCTGGTGCTCCTCGAGCAGCTTGTT
This sequence comes from Agrococcus casei LMG 22410, assembly GCF_900163565.1. Lineage (GTDB taxonomy): Bacteria > Actinomycetota > Actinomycetes > Actinomycetales > Microbacteriaceae > Agrococcus > Agrococcus casei. The sequence continues at coordinate 48,087 of NZ_FUHU01000048.1, read as the reverse complement.
CTTGTTGCCGACGCGCTTGAACTCGGCCGACGCGTCGATGAATAGCACGTCGCCGGACTTCTTCGACTTCTTCAGCACGAGGATGCAGGTCGCGATCGTCGTGCCGAAGAACAGGTCCGGCGGCAACTGAATGACCGCATCGATGTAGTTGTTGTCGACCAGGTACTGGCGAATCTTCTGCTCAGCTCCCCCGCGGTACAGCACGCCGGGGAACTCGACAATCGCCGCCGTGCCGTTGACGGCGAGCCAGCTGAGCATGTGCATCGTGAAGGCGAGGTCGGCCTTCGATTTCGGCGCGAGGACGCCGGCTGGCGAGAATCGCTCGTCGTTGATCAGGAGCGGGTTGGCGTCGCCTTCCCACTTGATCGAGTAGGGCGGGTTGGAGACGATCGCCTCGAACGGCTCGTCGTCCCAGTGGGCGGGGTCGAGTAGTGTGTCGCCGTGCGCGAGGTTGAAGTCCGCGTAGTTCACGTCGTGCAGGAACATGTTGATCCGCGCGAGGTTGTACGTGGTCAGATTGATCTCCTGACCGTAGAACCCCTGGCGGACGTTGTTCTTCCCGAGCACCTTGTCGAACTTCAGCAGCAGCGACCCCGATCCGACGGCCGGGTCGTAGACCTTGTTGACCTGCTTCTTGCCGACCACAGTGATGCGCGCCAGCAGCTCCGAAACCTCCTGCGGCGTGTAGTACTCACCACCGGACTTACCCGCGTTGGCCGCATACATCTGCATCAGGTACTCGTAGGCATCACCGAACAGATCGATCGAGTTGTCCTCCCACCGCGCCAGCGGCAGATCACCGATCGCGTCGAGCAGCTTCACCATCTTCTGATTGCGCTTGGCAACAGTTGAGCCCAGCTTGTTGCTGTTGACATCCAAGTCGTCGAACAGACCCTTGATGTCATCCTCACTGTCCGTACCCATCGCCGACGCTTCGATGTTCTTAAAAACCCGCTCGAGCGTCTCGTTGAGATTCTCGTCGCCCGAGGCACGATCGCGCACATTGGCGAACAGGTCGGACGGCAGGATATAGAACCCCTTCTCCGCGACGACCTCGTCGCGAGCGAACTCCGCGTCGGAATCCGCCACCAGCCGGTAGTCGAACGACACGTCGCCCGCATCGTGCTCGTGCTTGTTGAGGTACGCCGTGAGGTTCTCGGAGATGAAGCGATAAAACAGCATGCCCAGCACGTAGGACTTGAAGTCCCACCCGTCGACGCTGCCACGCAGGTCGTTCGCGATGCGCCAGATCGTCTTGTGCAACTCAGCTCGCTGCGCCTCTTTGGTGGTCGGTGCCATAGGTCGTGCTCCTCCGCGCCACTGCGCAATCACGGTGTTGGGGTATTTGCTCTCACGATATCGGGTGCCACTGACACTCGGGCTTCCCGCATCATCACCGCGTCGACTCGTTGAACGCCACAGCCGCTGCGGCCGTCATGTTCAACGAGTCGACGCGGCCACTCATCGGGATCGTGACCCGGCAATCGAGCAGTGCGTCGGTCTCAGGCGTGATGCCGTGGCCCTCCAGCTCACGCAACGAGCATCACCGACGAACGATTAGTGCGTGCGCCTCGACGCCGAGTTGCTCGGCGAGGGCGTCGACCGAATCCAGCGTGAGGTTGCGCTCGCCACGCTCGATGCCGGCAAGGTACCGAGTCGACACTCCGAGTTCTTCGGCAAGACCTTCCTGCGACAGGTGGCGCACAAGACGCAGGTCGCGCACCTGCGCTCCGAGCACCTTCTTCAGCGGTTCTGTCACACATCCAGCCTCATGCCTGGTAGTCATGACTTCCAGGAAGTTATCGCTTCCAGTTGCGGCCCGGGTGTTCGCGCACGACTCGCCCCGCGCCCGCATCAGACCTCGAAGGAGAGCGTGACGATGCCCGACCCACAACAGATCCCAGAGGACGGCCCGAACGCCCTCCCCCGCGTCCTGCACACACCACGCAGCAGGGCACTGCTCTCGGAATCGTGGGCCCAAGCGGAGGAGGCAAAGCGAGAGGAGTGGGCAGGCAACGACCCCCAGTTGCCGTATGAAGCCTATGCGGCGGGCGAACCATGCCGCGCGTGTGGGCGTGCCCTTCTCGGTGAGCCGGCCCTGGGCACGGACGAAGAGAGCCTTGCGCGGATCGACGCCGATAATGCCGAGTTCCGAGTCGAGCACACGGCATGCAAGATGGGTGTTTGGCGTCTCGAGAACAACAGGGTGGAGCACTGTCATCTGTGCTGCCCGTTCCCGCCGCTTTCGCCGGCTCAGCGCGATGAGCTCCGACAGCTCCTGTACCCGCCCTCATTGCACATCGACCGCAGCGCCACCTGGCGAGTGGAACTGACCTGCCAGCACGTCGAGACCTTGGTCGGGCACTCCCCTCGCTACGTGGAACCAACCGTCCAATGCACCGAATGCGCTGTCATCCGCGGCGTGGTCAAAGCCGTGCGACTCGATGACCAGGCGAAGAACGGTGACGACAGCACCGACATCGAGAGACTCCAGCCTGGCTATCAACGACTCACGGATGAACAATGGAGCTGGATCAAGCACATCGTTCATTCAGAAGAGGGCCCTCGCCGCGGGCGTCCACGCACTGACGTACGCACGATCGTCGACGCGGCTCTCTACAAGACCCGCACCGGCATCACGTGGCGCGAGCTCCCCGCAGAGTTCGGGTCATGGCAGACCGCCTCACGCCGGCACCGCGAATTGATCGCAAGCTCCCAGTGGGACGAGATCACTCGCACTCTGACGGAACGAGACCTGCCCTAGTGAATGAGGTCGTCCAGGCCCTACTCCACGCCGACAGGTCGCTCCCGGTGTCGCCAATACGGTGCCGAGTCTGGCCATGGCCCCAATTTGTCCGTCGCCGACCGTAGTCTCCTGATGACAGCTGCTCACGTGCGAGCAGCACTCAGCCGATCGGAATGAGGAAACCCATGGGCGCTGACCTGTTCATCTCGTACGCCTGGACGTCGGAGAGGCACCGCGAGTGGGTGCGCCTGCTCGCTGCGCAGCTCAAGGCACTGGGGTTCGACGTCCTGGTTGATGCCGACGTCGACTACGGCGACGACCTGAGCGGATTCATGCGCCGAGTCGCGGACTGCGAGCACGTTCTGCTAGTCGTGGACCAGAACTACGTCGAACGAGCCGACACCAAGCCCGAGTCAGGTGTGGGCAAAGAGAGCCGCTGGATAGCCGAGGTCTACGAGGACCGCGCCCCTGCCTGGCTCTCCACCCTCTTCGTCGACAACGCCTCGTGCGCCCTGCCAGCATGGTTCGGCGACCGGATGCCCAAGGGCTTCGATTTCAATCACTCCCCCGGCAGCCAGCAGGAGTTCCCCGGGGCAGGGCAGATCGAGGATCTGTGGCGCTGGGTCGCAGGGCTGCCGGCCAACCGCGACAGCGCTACACCTATCGCGACTCTACGTGAGCGAGCCACACGGCTCGAGCGGCAGGACCTGAGCAGTTCCCCAGCCCAATGGAGAAGTCCACATCTCGTCGGCGAGACCCACTTCATGTACGAAGACGCGCCCGGTAACAGGTTCCATTGGGGCTGTGGAGCTTCTGAGTTCGCGCTCGATATCAGCGGACGCTCGTACGACTCGGTGTACGTGCACAAGGACCCAATCAAGTCCGTCGGCCTGATCCGAGGCAACGACGTCGACGACGCCGATCTCGCACAGCACCTCACGCCCGGACGATCTGTCACTCCACAGGTTGGCCACAGCGTCGTGCTCATGAATGCGCACGGGCGACTGGCCGTCGTCGAAATCCTCCGGGTACAGCACGAGGACACCAACGGCAGTCAATACGTCCCACCCTTCGTCGACTTCCGCTGGAGAGTCGTCGAATCGTCCTGACCGTCACTCCGCACACGAAGGAGCTCATATCGCCGTCCGTGGCCGGCGCGAAGCGTGGAAGTCTACGCTGGGGCTTCGCCAGTCACGGTCGTGTCCAGTGCCTCAACGTCAGCGATCAGGTCCATCACCGACTGGTAGCGCCGGCCAGGCTGAGAATCGACGCACTTGTGGATGATCTGCTCGATCGGAGTTGCATCGTTCCGCCCGGTGCTTTTCCGCCCAGTGAAGATGTACAGCAGTACGAAGCCAGCCGCGAAGATGTCATGGACAGCAGTGAAGTCCTTGAACGAGCCGAGAGCTGGATCGATCTTCGTACCCTTGAGTTCGGTCTCCGTCATCGTGAACTCGGACCCTTTGAGCTTGGCCAGGCCGAAGTCGGACAGTTTAACCAGCACAGCTGAACCGCCGAAGGTGCGGAGCAAGACGTTCTTGGTGCTCAGATCCCGGTGGAAGTGCCCCTTGGAGTGGATGAAGTTAAGGCCGTAGAGGAACTGCAGCGCGATTCGCTTGCGGGTGGTCGGGCCGAAGCCTGGCTGATTGTTGCGTTTCGCAACGTACTCCTCCAGCGAGGTGTCGCAGTGTTCCATGGTGTACGACCAGTCCGACTCCTTGAAGTTGAAGACCTCAAGGACATACGGGAACTGAAGCTCTTTCATCAGCTCGAACTCCCGGCGGAAGCGCTCCTTCTCCCGATCATCAGCCCCTGGTTTGAGCTTCTTCCTTGCCAGGGTCATGCCGTAGTTCGGATCAGTGAACCGATGAACCAAGGCGAATGCACCCTCACCGATGGGCGTCAGCTTCACAATGCGGGAATCGGACACTGGTACGGCTTGGTCACCAAGGCTGAAGACTGGCGCGTAGCTTTCGACCTCGACGGGAGTGAAGCCTTCTGGGATGGGGCTCCCTCCACTATCAACGAGCCATGCCGGCGCGTTCTCGATGACCCGCTGGTACTCGGGAGCCATGGTCAGCGAGTGACCGGCCTTGTTGAGCATCGTGCGGGCTTCGGTCAAGAGGTCGATGAGACCTAGTAAGTTCCTCGAGTTGTCAGCATTGAAGTGCCCGCTGCTACCACCACGGGCCTTGTAGTTCATGTGCTTGAACTCGATATCGAGGCCAGCGTGGATGTAGGCGAAGGCCCGGGGCAGGACCTGCTCCCGGCGGTACAACTCGAGGTAGGTCGAGTCGATGTCTCTCTCATAGAACGTGCGCTCAAAGCGCTCCACCCGCTCCTGCTCCATGGTCTTCATACCTCGAGGCTATCGATGACCTGTGAAGGAGTCTCCGAACTGCTCCACATGGCGTATCCCGAGCAGCCGCAGGAGCTGGCGTGGCCTGACCGCCTATGGCATCTAGCCCCGGTCACGGCTCGCTCTCGCCGTCGCCAGCGTCTCCGCCAAGCACCCGCAAACACTGGTGACTCGACCAGTGCCTGCGGCCTCCGCTGGTTACGCTCGGAAGCATGGACGGTATGTCAATGAAGGCTGATCTCCCAAGCATTGAATATTGAGTCGGAGTGATTTTTGAATCAGCGCTCGCGCCGAAAGGCCGCCCGTCGAACGACTCGAACCCGATCCGGAACAGGCCAACCGAGGCCGCTTGCCATCGACGCTCATGCACCCACGCAAAGAGAATCGTCCCCTGCGGAACTTCCGCAGGGGACGATCAAAAGAGCAGGTCAGCGCGACAAACGCTTAGCAACTGATGGTAAAGCGGAACCTGTCCATCGAACCCAACCGGAGGCCGAGAAGATAAAACCCCTGGTCAGAGGCCCTTTTTAGACATTGAACCTGAATTCAACCACGTCACCATCAACCATGACGTAGTCCTTGCCCTCCATGCGCACACGGCCGGCAGCCTTCGCATCCGCCATCGATCCGTGCTTGTCGAGATCCTCGAACGACACGATCTCGGCCTTGATGAAGCCGCGCTCGAAGTCGGTGTGGATCACACCGGCCGCCTGCGGAGCCGTCGCACCCTTGCGAATCGTCCAGGCACGAGCCTCCTTGGGCCCCGCCGTGAGATACGTCTGCAGACCAAGAGTCTCAAACCCAACGCGCGCAAGTTGATCGAGACCAGACTCGTCCTGGCCGAGTGACTGCAGCAGTTCGAGCGCTTCGTCAGCCTCAAGGTCGATGAGCTCCGACTCGACCTGCGCGTCGAGGAACACAGCCTTGGCCGGCGCCACAAGATCAGCAAGCTCCTGCTTCTTCGCCGGGTCAGAGAGCACTGCCTCGTCGACGTTGAAGACAAACAGCACCGGCTTCGCCGTCAGCAGCCCGAGCTCGCGAATCGGCGCGACGTCGAACCCGGCCTGCGTGAGCGTCTCACCCGTGTTCAGGATCTCAAGTGCATCCTTTGCTGCCTGCAGCGTCGCGGGGTCGGCCTTCTTGCCCTTGACCTCTTTCTCGAGACGCGTGATCGCCTTCTCGAGGGTGTCGACATCGGCGATGATCAGCTCGGTGTTGATCGTGTCCATGTCGGCCGCCGGGTCGACGCGACCGTCGACGTGCGTGACGTCTTCATCCGCGAATCCGCGCACGACCTGAGCAATGGCATCTGCCTCGCGAATGTTCGCCAGAAACTTGTTGCCGAGCCCCTCGCCCTCGCTCGCGCCGCGCACGATGCCGGCGATGTCGACGAACGACACTGGAGCTGGCAGCAGTCGTGCGGATCCGAAGATCTCTGCAAGCCGGTCGAGCCGCGCATCCGGCAGCTCGACGACTCCGATGTTGGGCTCGATCGTCGCGAACGGGTAGTTCGCTGCGAGAACCGTGTTCTTGGTCAGTGCGTTAAAGAGGGTCGACTTGCCCACATTGGGGAGTCCCACGATTCCGATAGTCAGTGCCACAGTCGACCAGTCTACTTGGCGTTCTCGCGCTGCTAGCGCAGACGCTTACCTGAGGCCAGATCGAAGAGGTGCTCGAGCACGTCTCCCCCGCTCGACCGCAGCCCCGAGTGCTCGTGCTCACTCGTCACCAGCAGCCGCAGACCAGGCATCAGCTCGGCGGTCGCAAGCGAGTGCTCCATGGGCACGAACACGTCGTTGACGTAGACCGCGGCTGCTCCAGCGACATCGGATGCGCGAATCGCCTCAGCGTCGTAGAGCGCGGGCCAGTCGTGGTCGGCAAGCAGATCTGCCACCTCGGCCCACTCCTGCAGCGACGGCACTGTGTCAAACCATTCGCGTCGCACATGCTCGCCGGTGAACAGGGTCCCGTCGTCGACGAAGTCCTGCGGCATGACCCGCTCGGCAGCCCAGCGCGTTGCTCCCCCGTCGGCCCAGCACGACTCGTGCAGCACCGCGTAGACGGGGTTGCGACCGGAGAACGGCAGGGCCTGCGCGAGATCATGCAGAAAGCGATTCGACGCGAAGTCGGCGTCGAGCAGCGTGTGCAGCTGCAGCCACGCGTCGTTGCTGCCGAGCAGATGCCCGAGGCTGCGCACGCGCGAGGGGCTCACAACCTCACCGTCGGGCAGCACGACCGACCCGGACGCGGCCTGCTGCAGCAATGCGCGCATCCGCTCTCTGTGCGCCGGGAACCGCCGGTAGTATTGCTCGGATGCGCGGCGCATCTTCTCGTACGTGGTGCTGTAGGCGTCGTCGATCGAGCCGCCGACGTTCGGCAGCCCGCCCGTGAAGAAGACGCGATCGAGCGACTCGGAGTGCTCGCTCACATACCGAAGCGCGGTGAAGCCGCCGAATGACTGCCCCAGCAGGCTCCAGCGCTCGACGCCGAGATGCTCGCGCAGCGCTTCGCAGTCGCGCACGATCGCGTCAGCGCGAAAGTGCTGCATGTATTCGGCGAGGTGGTCGGCGCCACCGGCCAGCGACCGGTCGTCAATCGCCGACGAAGCGCCGGTGCCGCGCTGGTCGAGGAACACGACGCGATGGTGCTCGAGCGCCGTGCGCAGCCAGGGCGGCGAGTGCGGATCGAGTGATGGCCGAGGCGACTCAACGCCCGGGCCGCCCTGCAGATACACGAGCAGCGGAAGATCGCCGCCGCCCTCACGCGCGACCACACGGGCGAACACGGTGATCTCACGAGAGTCTGACGCATCCGCCGTGAGGGAAACACGAATCTCGACGTCATCGAGCGACAGGGATCCGAGGCTGTTCGAACTGGTCTGCATGCCAGCATGCTAGCTGCCCTGCGCGGTTCGCCTCGCCTCGATCTCGGCGAAGAACCCCTCGAGCGCGTTCTTGAAGATGGTCGGCTTCTCGAGCTGCGCCCAGTGTCCGCAGCTCGGAATCAGATGGATGCGCGCATCGGGCATCAGCGCAGCCGCGACCTGCGAGTCCTGCGGGCAGACCATGGGGTCTTCGGCACCGTGGAAGAACAGGGTGGGCGTCTCAATCTCGTGCACTCGCGAACGGAGGTCGTTCTTCATGCCCCACGGCCCGAGGGTCGCCTGGTTGTAGCGGGCGTAGCCGACGTTCGCGCCGGGTCGTTGCTGTTCTGCGACGAACTCGCGCAGCACGGCATCAGGAAGCGTGCTCGACTCGTGGATGATGCCGCGAACCATGCGCTCGGCCTGTGTCGTCACCATGCGCGAGAGCCCGAACAGCACAGCATCGGGCAGCTTGCCCGCAGCCCATGACGAGAACTGCACCGCCTTGCCGCGCAGCACCGGCGAGAGTCCGCCGGGTGCGACCAGCACAATCCCGGCGAGGCGTTCGGGATGCAGGAGCGCCACGTTCAGCACGACGTCGCCGCCCATCGAGACCCCAGCCATCAGCACCCGGTCGAGGCCGAGCGCATCCAGCACCTCGATCGTGAACTCGGCCATGGCCGCTGGCCCGCCGAGCGGATCGATGTTCGCTGTCTCACCGAAGCCGGGAAGGTCGAAGGCGATGACATCGCGGTCGTCGCCGAAGTCCGAGAACGCGAAGTGCCACGAGATCGCGGCATTGTCGGTGCCGCCGCCGTGCACCAGCACCAGCGGCGTTCGCCCGGGCGCGGCTGCCGTTCTGCGAAGCACCCTCACCTGGCCGCCGCGCACAGCAGCACGCTCTTCTGTCGCCTGATGAGGAATCATAAACTGAGGCTAACAGGCCTCAGCCGCGCCGCGCATCCGTCAAGAGGTGGATATTTCGGCCGCTCTCGCCGTTCGGCGCTTGGTCGCGACGACGAACATCGCCATGAACACAGCTGTGACGACCACGGCAGCGATGGCGACTGCGATCTGCACCTGGACTCCCCCGATGCCTGCCATGAACATCACCGGCAGCGTGAGCAGCCAGTGCACGAGCGCCGTGGTTGCGACGCGCTGCCAGGCGGCGCCGTTGCCGAGGTGGCCCAGCAAGATGCCCAGCGGCACGTACGTTGCGAACAGCAGCAGTCCGGTCAGCAGATCGGTGAGTGCCGACACATGCCACAGCGACCACAGCATGCCGACGATGACGGCTGCCCCGATCCTCGGCATGCGGCTCTCGAGCAGCGGCTGCAGGTAGCCGCGCCAGCCGATCTCCTGCACGACAGCACCGGCGAGACCGCCGAGCAGCGCAACGATGACGGTGCCAGCACCTGTGCGAGAGAGGTCGACGCCCGGAACACCGAACAGCGTCAGCCCCGCCCAGACGATCAGTGCGAAGACCAGCGCGGCTGCAACGCCCAGGATCGTGTGCGCGATCCACTGCTTGCGAGCGACCGGCGACGGCCCGTTCGGCATCGACGACGCTGAGACCAGCAGAGCGGCTGCGATCGCACCGATCAGTGGCCCCAGCTGATGCAGCTGAAAGGCCTCGCCTGCGAGCCCGTAGACCTCTTCGAGAAGCCGGAGGCCGAACGTCGACGCGATCGTGACGACTACGAAGATGACGAACGAGAGCGCGTACCCGCGCATTCAGCGCTCCTCTTGCAGAGCCAGCTCGATCAGCTCGGTGATGAGCTCGCGATACTCGATGCCGGTCTCGCGCCACACGACCGGATACATCGAGATCGGGGTGAATCCGGGCATGGTGTTGATCTCGTTGAGCACGAGCTGGTCATCGGGCGTCACGAAGAAGTCGACACGCGCGAGTCCAGCTCCGTCGATCGCCTCGAATGCACGGATGGCCGTCTGCTGCAGGCGCTGCGTCACCTCTTCAGAGAGGTTGGCAGGGCATTCCGTGCGCACGCCGTCTGCGTCGCCGTACTTGGCCTCGAAGTCGTAGTAGCCGCTGTCGACGACGATCTCGCCCGGCAGCGACACACGAGGCGCTGCTCCGCCGCGGCCGCCGAGCACGCCCAGCTCGATCTCGCGCCCGGTGATGCCCTCTTCAATGAGCACGCGACCGTCTTCTGCGAGCCCCTTCTGCATGGCCGCATCGAGCTCGTCGATCGTCGACACACGCGACACCCCGACGCTCGAACCGGCTCGTGCCGGCTTCACGAATAGGGGCAGCTGCATCCGCGATGCGCGCTCGCGCACCGACTCAGGCGAGTCGCGCCACTTGCGACGCGAGACCGTGAACCACGGAGCGACGGTGATGCCGGCGTGCTCGAGCACAGTCTTGGTGAAGTGCTTGTCTTGCCCGACGGCGCTCGCCAGGATTCCGGCGCCGACGTACGGGCGGTCGAAGAGCTCGAGCATGCCCTGAATCGTGCCGTCTTCGCCGAAGCGACCGTGGAACAGCGGAAAGAACACGTCGATGCGATCGAAGTCGATGTCGCCGGTCGCGGAGTGCAGCACCAGCCCCTTGCCGCCTGCACGGTTCTCGAGGGCGACCTCGCTGGAGGCACCGTCGATGATCGCGGCGCCCTCGCTGCTGTCTTCGTCGATCTCGACCTTGTGCTCGAGCGAGAAGTGCAGCTCGCGCGGGTCGACCTGCAGCCACTTGCCCTGCTTCGTGATCACGATCGGCACCGGCTCGAACCGCTCGCGGTCGATGTTGTCGATCACTCCGGCGGCAGTCACGAGCGAGATCGTGTGCTCGCTCGAGCGGCCCCCGAAGAGAATGCCGACGCGCAGCTTAGAAGTCATGGGTCTCTCCCTCAGGCTCATTGCCGGTGGTCAGGTGAGGTGCGATCTCGCGCGGCAGCATGCGACCCAGCAGAACGGCACGCACCTGGTCGAGGATGGGCATGCGCACGTCGCGCAGTTCGGCAAGCGAGGCAATCGGCTCGACAGATGCGAGACCCTCGGCCACCTGCTGCATGCGCTCGACGACGTCGTCGCGGCTGTAGCCCATGCCGAGGAGCCGGCCGGCCGAGAAGTTGCGCGACAGCGGAGAGTTGCAGGTCGCGATCAGGTCGCCGAGCCCTGCGAGACCATGCATCGTGGTGCGCTCGGCACCGTGTGCAACGGCGAACTCGGTGACCTCGGCAAGCCCTCGTGTGAGGATCGACGCCTTCGTGTTCTCGCCATAGCCGACGCCGTCGACGATGCCGATGGCCAGGGCGACGAGGTTCTTCAGCACGCCGCCGTATTCGGTTCCGACGACATCGGTGTTGACGAACGACGTGAAGTAGCTGTTGCGCGCTGTGCGAGCCACAGCCATCGCGGTCTCGGAGGAGTCGCTCGCGACCACCGCCGCCGTGGGCTCTTCGCGGGCGATCTCGAGTGCGAGGTTGGGCCCGCTGACAACCGCGATGCGGTCGCTGTCGATGCCCCCAGCCTCGGCGATGACCTCGCTCATGCGCATCATCGTGCTCGCCTCGACGCCCTTCATGAGGCTCACGACCGGCACACCAGCCGGGATGCTCTCGCTGACGTCGTCGAGCAGTGCGCGCAGCTGCTGGCTCGGCACGCACAGGAACACCTGGTCTGCGCCTTCGAGCACGCTCCTGGCATCGCTGTCGGCACGGAGGCCCTCGGGCAGCGTCACGCCCTGCAGGTACTGCGTGTTGCGTCGCGACTCGTTGATCTCGTGCGCGAGCTCGGCTCGACGCGCCCACAGCCTCGTGTCGGCACCGCCGTCTGCCAGAACCTTGGCGAAGGTCGTGCCCCAGCTCCCGGCTCCGAGAACTGCGACCCTATTCACTGAACCGCCCGGTCTCGCTCTGACCAGCCCGGGCAGGGTCCCAGCGTTCCTTGGGAGGCTCGAGTCCGCGAAGCTCGCCGACCAGAGCCGAGATGCTGTTCATCAGCTCGGCCGTCGCCGCAGTCACCTGCTTGTTGCTGTGGCTGCTCGTGACACCAGACAGGTCGATCGGCGCACCGAACACGACGTCGATGCGCTTGCGCGGAAACGGCCGGATGCCGCGGCCGTAGCGGGGCATGAGCCGGTGGGTTCCCCAGTGGGCAGCGGGAATCAGCGGGATGCCCGCGTCGACGGCAAGCCTGACGGCGCCGTTCTTGCCGCGCATGGGCCACATCTCAGGGTCGCGGGTCAGCGTGCCCTCGGGGTACACAATGACCCCGGCCTGGTCTTCGATGATCTGCGCTGCGGCATCCATCGGTGCTGATCCGCTGGTCTTGGTGCGGCTTCGCTCGACCGGAATCTGCTTGAGCCCGTTGAGGATCTGCTTCACCACCGGGATCTTCCAGAGTGACGCCTTGGCCATGAAGTGCGGAGCACGCCCCGACTTCCAGACCGCGACACCCATGACGATCGGGTCGATCTCGGAGTAGTGGTTGGGGGCCAGGATGAACGGCCCCTCCTGCGGCAGAGCCTCAGGGTTGCGGACGCGCACTCTGGCCATCGCACCGAACACGGGCAGGGTCACCGCGGCAGTTGCGTGGAATGCCGCGGTCTTCTCACGTGACTTGGCCACGGGTCTAGCCGATCACCTCGAAGTCGACACCGAGCGTCTGCATCTTCTCGAGGAAGTGCTCATAGCCGCGTGCGATGATGCCGACGTTCTTGATCGTGGACTCGCCCTCAGCCGTCAGCGCGGCGACGAAGTGGCTGAATCCTCCGCGAAGGTCGGGAACCGTGATGTCTGCTCCGTGCAGCTCGACCGGGCCCGCGATGACAGCAGAGTGCTGGTAGTTGCGCTGGCCGAAGCGGCACGCGTGGCTGCCCAGGCACTCGGTGTGGATCTGGATGTACGCGCCCATCTTCACGAGGGCCTCCGTGAATCCGAACCGCTGCTCGTAGACCGTCTCGTGCACGATCGAGATGCCGTTGGCCTTCGCCAGGGCGACCACGAGCGGCTGCTGCCAGTCGGTCATGAACCCGGGGTGCACATCCGTCTCGACGACGACGGGCTTGAGATCGCCGCCGGGGTGCCAGAAGCGAATGCCGTCGTCCTGTACCTCGAACGCGCCTCCGGCCTTGCGGAAGACGTTGAGGAAGGTGATCATCTCGGGCTGCTGTGCGCCCTCGAGGAACACGTCGCCGCCGGTCGCGAGTGCCGCACAGGCCCAGCTCGCAGCCTCGTTGCGGTCGAAGAGCGCGGTGTGGCTGTATCCGTCGAGCGAGTCGACGCCCTCGATGCGGATCGTGCGGTCGGTGTCGACCGAGATGACTGCGCCCATCTTCTGCAGGATGTTGATGAGATCCATGATCTCGGGCTCGACTGCTGCTCCGCTGAGCTCAGTGCGTCCCTTGGCCATGACCGCGGTCAGCAGCACCTGCTCGGTTGCGCCGACCGACGGGTAGGGCAGGTTGATCTTCGCGCCGTGCAGCCCTTCGGGAGCAGACATGCGGATGCCCGTGGGCAGCTTGTCGACGACGGCACCGAAGTTGCGCAGCACGTCGAGGTGGAAGTCGATGGGGCGATCGCCGATGTGGCAGCCGCCGAGGTCGGGAATGAACGCTTCGCCGAGGCGGTGCAGCAGCGGGCCGCAGAACAGGATCGGGATGCGGCTCGAGCCAGCGTGCGCGTTGATCGAGGTCTCGTGTGCGCGCTCGACGTTTGCGGGGTCAAGCCGCAGCGTGTCGCCGTCGCTCTCGACGACGACGCCGTAGACCTCGAGCAGACCGCGGACGACCTGCACATCGCTGATCTCGGGCACGCTGCGCAGCTCGCTGGGCGTCTGGCCGAGCAGTGCTGCGACCATCGCCTTGGTGACGAGGTTCTTGGCGCCCTTCATCTTGAGGCGCCCCTGAATGGGCTTGCCGCCGCGCACACGGATGGCGTCGGCGGTCATGCCCACGGATGCGCCTGCGCGTGAAGAGAAGTCGTTGTTGTCCACTCGATGTCCTAAAGGTGTCAGGCGTCCGATGCGACAGCTGGGAGCGTTGTGGGCATCCAGCTTGGGCGTCGCTTCTCGAACTCGGTGATTGCGTCTTCGTGCTGCAGCGTGAGGGCGATGTCGTCGAGCCCCTCACGCAGTCGCCAGCGAGTGTAGTCGTCGATGTCGAACCCGAAGCGAAGCTCACCGCTCACGACGCTCTTCTCATTCAGGTCGACAGTGATCTCGGTGCCGGGTGCGGCCTCGGCTGCTGCCCAGAGCTGCTCGATCGCATCCTCTGGGACCTGTGCGGTCAGCAGCCCCTGCTTGCCGGAGTTGCCCTTGAAGATCTCGCCGAAGCGAGGGCTCAGAACAGCCGTGATGCCGAAGTCTCGCAGCGCCCAGACGGCGTGCTCACGGCTCGATCCGGTGCCGAAGTCGGCGCCGGTGACGAGGATGCCGCCGTTCGCGTACTCGGGCCGGTTCAGGATGAAGTCGGGGTCTTGACGCCATCCGTGGAACAGCGCGTCTTCGTAGCCGGTCTTCGTGACTCGCTTGAGGAACTTCGCCGGGATGATCTGGTCGGTGTCGACGTTCGAATAGCGCAGCGGGATGATGGGCCCGGTCAGCGTGCTGATCTTCTCCATGGCTATGCCTCCTTCGCGATCTGGTCGTTCTGGTTCTCGAGGTCCCATGGGCTCGAGAGGGTGCCGCGGATGGCCGTGGCAGCGGCGACGAGCGGCGAGACGAGGTGCGTGCGACCGCCCTTGCCCTGGCGTCCTTCGAAGTTGCGGTTCGAGGTCGACGCACAGCGCTCGCCCGGCTGCAGCTGGTCGGGGTTCATGCCGAGGCACATCGAGCAGCCGGCGAACCGCCATTCGGCACCGAAGTCGGTGAACACCTTGTCGAGGCCCTCAGCCTCTGCCTCGAGGCGCACCCGAGCCGAGCCCGGAACGACCATGACGCGCAGCCCATCCGCCTTCTTCTTGCCCCTGATGATGTCGGCTGCCGCACGGAGGTCTTCCATGCGCGAGTTGGTGCACGAGCCGATGAAGACCGTGTCGACCCTGATGTCTTTGAGCTTGGTGCCCGGCGCGAGGTCCATGTACTCGAGCGCACGCTTGGCCGCCGAGCGGTCGTCGGGGTCGGAGAAGCTGTCGGGTGCGGGGATCTCGTCGCTCAGCGACACGCCCTGGCCCGGGTTGGTGCCCCACGTGACGAACGGCTCGAGCTCGTTGGCGTCGATCGACACCTCGGCGTCGAACACTGCGTCGTCGTCGGTGCGCAGGGTCTCCCAGTACTCGACGGCCGTGTTCCAGTCGTCGCCGGTTGGGGCGTGGTCGCGGCCCTTGATGTAGTCGTAGGTGGTCTGGTCGGGGGCGACCATTCCGGCGCGGGCGCCTGCCTCGATCGACATGTTGCAGATCGTCATGCGGCCCTCGACCGAGAGTGCGCGGATGGCGCTGCCGCGGTATTCGAGCACGTAGCCCGCTCCGCCGCCGGTGCCGATCTTGGCGATGACCGCCAGGATGATGTCTTTTGCAGTCACGCCGGGACGCAGCTCGCCCTCGACGTTGATCGCCATGGTCTTGAAAGGCTTGAGCGGCAGCGTCTGCGTTGCCATGACGTGCTCGACCTCGCTGGTGCCGATGCCGAACGCCATTGCGCCGAACGCACCGTGCGTGGATGTGTGCGAGTCGCCGCACACGACCGTGATGCCCGGCATCGTGAGGCCGAGCTGGGGCCCGACGATGTGCACGATCCCCTGCTCTTTGTCGCCGAGCGAGTGGATGCGAACACCGAATTCAGCCACGTTGTCGCGCAGCGTCGAGATCTGCTTTGCGCTCGTGGGGTCTTTGATCGGCTTGTGGATGTCGATCGTCGGGGTGTTGTGGTCTTCGGTCGCGATCGTGAGGTCGCGGCGGCGCAGCGGCCGACCCGCCTGGCGAAGGCCGTCGAACGCCTGGGGACTCGTCACCTCATGAATGAGCTGCAGGTCAATGTAGAGAAGATCGGGTGCACCGTCTTCGCCCTTCACGACTACGTGGTCCTGCCACACTTTTTCTGCAAGCGTTTTGCCCATGAGTGCCTCCAAACTGTCTTTCAAGTCTACGCCGTAGATCGCTCAGGCATTCCCGACTGGCCCGAGCCCCTGGTGCAGGGCAGCGGTCGGGTGTTGGATGGAGGCATGACTGACTCCCCCGTTCGCATCACCGTGACCGGCGGCGCCGGCGCAATCGGCTACTCCCTGCTCTTCCGCATCGCCAGCGGCGAGATGCTGGGCTCTGACGTGCCCGTGCAGCTTCGAGTGCTCGAAGTGCCGCAGGCCCTCGACAAGCTGAAGGGCGTGGCAATGGAGCTTGCCGACTGCGCCTATCCCCTGCTCGAGGGAGTCGTCACGACAGCAGATCCCGCGGAGGCATTCGACGGCGCCCAGCACGCTCTGCTGGTCGGCTCGAAGCCGCGTGGTCAGGGCGAGACCCGTGGCGATCTGCTGAAGGCGAATGCGGCAATCTTCGCAGGTCAGGGCCGAGCGCTGGCTGCGCATGCGTCGGCGGATGTGCGAGTGACGGTCACGGGCAATCCTGCGAACACGAACGCGCTCACCGTGTCGGCTGTCGGCGAGAGCATCGACCCCCGTCACATCACTGCCTTGACCAGGCTCGACCACGACCGTGCTGTTGCTCAGCTCGCTGCTCGCGCTGGCGTCACCGCCGGCGAGGTGCGCCGCATGATCATCTGGGGCAACCACTCTGACACACAGGTGCCCGACCTCTCGCATGCACTCGTGTCGGGGCGACCGGCAGCTGAGCTCGTCGATGCGGACTGGATTCGCGACACCTTTCAGCCGACGGTCGCGTCTCGAGGGGCTTCGATCATCGCGGCACGCGGGGCATCGTCAGCTGCGTCTGCGGCGAACGCGACGCTGTCGCACGTTCGTGACTGGATGCGCGGCACCGGCGACGACTGGGTCTCGATGGCCGTGGTCTCCGACGGGTCGTACGACGTTCCTGCTGGGCTTGTGTCGTCGTTCCCTGTGCGCTGCTCGAATGGCGAGTGGGAGATCGTGCAGGGGCTGGAACTCGACGACGCCACGCGCGAGGCGATTCGCGCATCCGCCGACGAGCTCGTCGCTGAGCGGGCTGCGGTGCAGGAGCTAGGGCTGCTCTGACTGAACGACGAAACCCCCTCCGTGAGGAGGGGGTTTCAAACGTGACCCCAGCGGGATTCGAACCCGCGTTACCGCCGTGAGAGGGCGGCGTACTAGGCCGCTATACGATGGGGCCAGATCAGCGTGTGTCGCCCTTTCGGGCAACTTGAATATTGTGCCACACGCTGAACCCTATGTGCAACTCAGGCGCCGAATGACTTCTCAAAGCCGAGTGCACGGGCGATGATCGCCAGCTGAACTTCGGTTGAGCCTTCGCCGAGCGTCAGAATTCGAGCGTCACGGTAGTGGCGTGCGACGACATTCTTGTTGAGGAATCCGTTGCCGCCCCAGATCTGCGTGGCGTCGAGTGCGTTGTCGACTGCAGCCTCTGAGCCGATCAGCTTTGCGAGCGATGCCTGCTGCGTGAACGGCAGGCCCTGGTCGATGCGACGTGCCGCGTCGTGCATGACTGCGCGTGCTGCGTGCACTCGTGCCTGCATCCGTGCGATCTTGAATGCGACGTCCTGGTTGTCGCCGAGCGGGCGTCCGAACACGACACGCGTCTTGGCACGCTCGATGGCCTGCTCGAGGCAGCCCTGAGCAGCGCCGACGCAGAGCGCTGCGAATGCGACGCGGCCCTCGTCGAGGATCTTCAGGAAGTTCGAGAAGCCCTTGCCGCGCTCGCCGAGGATGTTCGCCTCGGGAACACGCACGTTCTCGAACACGAGCGGGTGCGTGTCTGAGGTGTGCCAGCCGACCTTGTCGTACTGGGGCAGCGCCTTGAATCCGGGGGTGTCGGTCGGCACGATGATCGTGGTCAGCTCGGGCTTCTCCTTGCCGTCGCGACCGACCTTGGTGCCGGTGACGGCGGTGACCGTCACGACCGAGGTGATGGGGGTTCCGGAGTTCGTGATGAACTCCTTCGTGCCGTTGATGACCCATTCGCCGTCGACGAGCTCTGCTGTGGTCTTGGTGCCACCGGCGTCAGAGCCGGCGTCGGCCTCGGTGAGGCCGAATGCCGCGAGCGCACGGCCGGCAGCAAGGTCGGGCAACCATGCAGCGCGCTGCTCGTCGGTGCCGTAGTGGAAGATCGGCATGGCGCCGAGCCCGAGGCCTGCTTCGAGCGTCACTGCGATCGACTGGTCGACGCGTGCGAGCTGCTCGACTGCGACGCAGAGCGCGAGGTAGTCGCGGCCCTGTCCGCCGTGGTCCTTCGGCAGCGGCAGGCCGAACAGGCCCATGTCGCCCATCTTGTTGATGATCTCGATCGGCAGACGACGCTCGGTGTCGTACTCGTAGCTGGCGGGCGCGACAACGGTGTCGGCGAATTCGCGCACTTCGCGTGCGAGCTGCTGGTGGTACTCCGGCAGCATCTCGGTGCCATCGACGATGGTTTCAGTCACAGTCACTCCTCTGTTGGGTTGCAGTCAGTGTGTTCACTGTCAGTTGGATGCGCGGCTCATGACCGCACGTGCATGCCGCAGGATCGGTTCATCGATCATGCGGCCCTGGTGGTTGAAGACTCCTCCGGCGTGGGCTTCGGCAGCCTCGAGCACGCTCACGGCCCAGGCCACGTCGTCAGCGCTCGGTGCGAATGCCTCGCGGTAGGGCGCGACGTGAGACGGGTGGATGCAGGCCTTTGCATCGAAGCCGCTCGCTGCGGCGTCCTGAGCTTCGGCGAGTGCTCCGTCGGTGTCTGCGATGTCGGTGCGGATCGAGTCGATCGCAGCCTTGCCCTGCGCCTTGGCGCCGAGCAGCATCGATGCGCGGGCGAACCTCGCGATGTCGCGGTACTCCCCTGCTTTGTTGCGGCTCGATGTTCCGCCGAGCGATGCCACGAGGTCTTCGGCACCCCACATGAGGGCGACGACAGACGGATGCGCGGCAATCGCACGCACGTCGGCGACACCGAGTGCCGTCTCGACGAGTGCGATGACGCTGAACCCCTCGCACAGGTCGATGTCTGCGACGCGCTCTGCCTTCGGCAGCATGATCGTGGTCGCGCCGAATGCCCGGGCCGCCTCGAGGTCGTCGGCGAGCATGCCCGCTTCGATCGCGTTGATGCGCACCACGGTGCGTGCTGGGTCGAGCGCGGCGCTCGCAATAGCGCTGCGGGCATCCGCCTTCTTGTCGGGACCCACTGCGTCTTCGAGGTCGAGAATGACCGTGTCTGAGCGCTCGGCCGCCTTCTCGAAGCGGTCGGGGCGGTCGCCGGGGCAGAACAGCATTGCCGGCCCGAAGGTGAAGTCGCTCATGCGGGCTCCCCCTGCATGAGCGCCTTGCGCACAGCCTTGGCGACGACATCGCCGTGCTGGTTGCGGCCGATGTGCTCCATGGTGACGATGCCCTGGCCGGGGCGCGACTTCGACTCGCGCTTGTCGAGGATGCGGGTCTCGGCGTAGAGCGTGTCGCCGTGCTTCATGGGCGCCGGAAAGCTGATCTCGCTGAAGCCGAGATTCGCGACGATGGTGTTCATGGTGAGCTGCCCCACTGACAGCCCGACGAGGGTCGCGAGTGTGTGCATCGAGTTGACGAGACGCTCGCCGAACTCGCTGCTCTCGCTCCACGCGGCGTCGAGGTGCAGCGGCTGCGGGTTCATCGTGAGGGTCGTGAACAGCACGTTGTCGGTCTCGGTCATCGTGCGACCGGGCGAATGCCGGTAGACGACACCCGTCTCGAACTCGCCGAACCAGAGTCCGCGCTGTGTGATCTCGCGCTCGTCGCTCACTGCATCCCCCCATTTGCTGACTCGGCAGCCTCGATGTGCGCGAGCAGCTGCCCGCGCGTGACCTGCTCGCCCTCGGCGACTTCGAGCCGCACGACGCCAGCCTGTGTCGCCATGAGCTTGTGCTCCATCTTCATCGCCTCGACCGAGAGCACGTGCTGCCCGACCTCGACGGTGTCGCCGTCAGCAACTGCGATGGCCACCACGGCACCGGGCATGGGTGCAGTGATCGCAGCCTCGCCCTCGGCAAGAGCGGCTTCGGCAGCACGGTGCCTCTCGACGCGGTACGTGTGGCCATGCAGCTGCACCCACACAGCGTCATCGTCGACATGCGTGCCTGTCGGGTGGCGGTCTTCGTAACTCGTCCACCCAAAGGTCGCGAATCCAGACGGCTCATTGTCAGTGTCGGGCATCAGCGTCGCGGGGTCGTCGGCGACGACGCGCGTCTGCATTGTGCGCGGGTCGATGAATACAGTCGCATCGGCCAACCGTGAGCGGATTTCTGCCGGACCGCCGATGCGCCAGCCGTCTGCCTGCCACGCGGTGCCGATGCGATTGCTCGACGGACCTGAGACCGCGAGCGCAGCCTTCGCATACGCCGCTGTCGGCACGCGGGAATCGGTCAGGCTCTCGACATTGCGGTCGATGAACTCGGTGTCGATCTCGCCTGCCACCACCTCGTCGCGTGCAAGCAGCGTGGTCAGGAAGCCGACGTTCGTGACGACTCCCGCGATGAACAGGTGCGCAAGGCCCTCCTGCAGCGTCGCAAGCGCTTCGTCGCGCGTCTCACCCGTGGCGATGACCTTTGCCAGCATCGGGTCGTAGTTCGACGAGACGACGCTGCCCTCTTCGACTCCGCTGTCGAACCGAATTCTGGGATCGTCATAGTGCGGCTGACGCAGCCGAACAATCGTGCCGCCCGTCGGCAGGAACCCCTCGTTGGGGTCCTCTGCATAGATCCGCGCCTCGATCGAGTGCCCCGTGAGCACGACATCTGTCTGCTCCAGCGGCAGCGGCTGCCCGGCGGCGATCGTCGTCATGAGCTCGACGAGGTCGAGGCCTGTCACTTCTTCTGTGACCGGATGCTCGACCTGCAGTCGGGTGTTCATCTCAAGAAAGTAGGGCTCGTCAGGGGCGTCTGAAGCGACGATGAACTCGACCGTGCCGGCACCGACGTAGTCGACGCTCCTGGCGGTCTCGATCGCGATCTGCCCGTAGCGCTCGCGCTGCTCGGGGCTGAGGAATGCGCTGGGCGCCTCTTCAATGACCTTCTGGTGGCGGCGCTGCAGCGAGCACTCGCGCTCGCCCAGGTGCACGACATTGCCGTGCTTGTCGGCCATCACCTGCACCTCGATGTGCCGGGGGCGCTCGATGAAGCGCTCGACGAACACGGTCTCGTCGCCGAAGGCCTTGCCCGACTCGCGCCTCGCCGTCGGCAGCGCATCGCGCAGCTCGTCGAGCGTGCGA
Organism: Agrococcus casei LMG 22410; assembly: GCF_900163565.1. GTDB lineage: Bacteria > Actinomycetota > Actinomycetes > Actinomycetales > Microbacteriaceae > Agrococcus > Agrococcus casei. Next base: position 26,845 of record NZ_FUHU01000048.1, on the reverse strand, counting down.
GCAACGTGCATGCCCTTGCCGCCGCCGCCCATTGCGGGCTTCACGATCATCGGAAACCCGATGTCCTCGGCGCGCGCCAGGATCTCGTCGTCGCTTGCGCCCACGATGCCCGGCACCGTCGGCACGCCTCGCGCTTCGACGGCCTTTCGAGCAGCGATCTTGTCGCCCATGATCTCGATGGCCTCTGCACTCGGCCCCACGAACTCGATGCCCGCATCCGCGCACGCCCTGGCGAATGCCGGATTCTCAGAGAGGAATCCGTAGCCCGGGTGAATCGCCTGCGCACCCGTGCCGACGGCCGCCTGCACAACCGCATCGATCTTCAGGTAGCTCTCGCGAGCATCCGCCGGCCCGAGCCGCACAGCCTCGTCGCAGAAGCCCACGTGCGGCGCCTTCGCGTCAGCGTCGGAGTACACGGCAACCGTCTTGATGCCCATGTCGCCGAGCGTGCGTGCGATGCGCACGGCGATCTCGCCGCGGTTTGCAATCAGAATCTTGTCGAACACCTGCATCACATCCTGAAGACGCCGTAGCGGGGCTCTGCAGCCTCACCGCGGTCGATCACGTCGAGCGCCATGCCGAGCACGCGCCTGGTCTCGGTCGGCGGGATCACGCCGTCGTCCCAGAGGCGAGCGGTCGAGTAGTACGGGCTTCCGGCCTCTTCATACTGCTGGCGGATCGGCGCTTCGAATTCGGTCTGCTCTTCGGCGCTCCAGGTGCCGCCGGCGCCTTCGATCTGGTCGCGCTTGACCGTCGAGAGCACGCTTGCCGCCTGGGCGCCGCCCATGACCGACACGCGCGCGTTGGGCCAGAGCCACAGGAATGCCGGGCTGTATGCGCGGCCGCACATCGAATAGGTGCCGGCGCCGAACGAGCCGCCGACCACGACGGTCAGCTTCGGCACCGAGCAGGTGGCAACAGCATTGACCATCTTCGCGCCGTGCTTGGCGATGCCGCCGCGCTCGTACTCGGAGCCGACCATGAAGCCGGCGATGTTCTGCAGGAACACCAGCGGAATGCCGCGTTGGTCGCACAGCTGAATGAAGTGGGCACCCTTCATGGCGCTCTCTGAGAACAGCACGCCGTTATTGGCGACGATGCCGACGCGGTGCCCCTCGATCTTGGCGAAGCCGGTGACGAGCGTCGCACCGTAGCCGGCCTTGAACTCGCTGAACTCGCTGCCGTCGACGATGCGTGCGATGATCTCGCGCACGTCGTACGGCGTCGTCAGCTCGACCGGAACAGCGCCTTCGAGCTCGTCGGGGTCGACCCGCGGCCGCTCGATCATGTGCTCGAGCTCATGCATGGTCGGCTCGGGCAGGGTCGCGACGATCTCGCGCAGGATGCGCAGCGCGTCTTCGTCGTCGTCGGCCAGGTGGTCGGCAACTCCAGAGACCTCGGTGTGCAGCTTTCCGCCGCCGAGGTCCTCGGCGCTGACGATCTCGCCTGTCGCGGCTTTGACCAGCGGCGGCCCGCCGAGGAAGATCGTGCCCTGGTTTCGTACGATCACGGTCTCGTCGCTCATGGCAGGCACATACGCGCCGCCTGCGGTCGACGACCCCATGACTGCCGAGAGCTGCGGGATGCCGGCCTTCGAGAGGTTCGCCTGGTTGTAGAAGATGCGGCCGAAGTGGTCGCGATCAGGAAACACCTCGTCCTGCATCGGCAGGAAGGCGCCGCCCGAGTCGACGAGGTAGATGCACGGCAGCCGCTGCTCGAGCGCGATCTCCTGCGCACGCAGGTGCTTCTTCACCGTCAGCGGAAAGTACGTGCCGCCCTTCACCGTCGCGTCATTCGCGACGATCATGCAGTGGCGTCCTTCGACGAGGCCGATGCCGGCAATCACGCCAGCCGACGGCACCTCGCCGCCGTACATGCCGTTGGCTGCCAGCGGAGCGACTTCGAGAAAGGGGCTGCCCGGGTCGAGCAGCGCATCGACGCGCTGCCTCGGCAGCAGCTTGCCGCGCGAGAGGTGACGCTCACGAGACTTCTCGCTGCCGCCCTTGCTCGCCTCTGCAAGCCGCTCGCGCAGCTCGTCGACCAGCCCGCGCATCCCTGCACGTGCTGCCATGAATTCGTCACTCGCCGCATCCGTGCGGCTCTGAAGTCGTGCCATCGTCACAACCCTATGTTCTAGTCGACCAGAGCGATGCCGGGCCGCTCGAGCACATCTGCGATGTCGCGCACGAACGTGCTCGCCTCGGCACCGTCGATCAGCCTGTGGTCGAACGAGACAGCCAGCTTCACGATGCTGCGCAGCTGGATGTCGTCGCCGACAGCCCACGGCTTCTTGCGAATGGCACCGAGCGCCAGGATCGCCGACTCACCGGGGTTGATGATCGGGATGCCCGTCTCGACGCCGAACACGCCGACGTTCGAGATCGTGAGGGTCGAGCTGGTCAGCTGCTCATGCGTGAGCTGGCCGTCGCGCGCCTGCTGCGCGGTCTCGGCGATGTTCGCCGTCAGCTCGGTCGCACTCTGCTCCTGAGCGTCGTCGATGCTCGCCACGACGAGCCCCTTCGGCGTCGCGACTGCGATGCCGAGGTTGACGTAGTCGTAGTACTCGATCTCGCCAGCATCTGCCTTGAAGGTCGCGTTCACAGACGGCGTGCGGCGTGCTGCGCGCACGACAGCCCGAGCCACGAGGCTCAGGAACGACACCTTCGTGCCTGCTGCCTTCATGTCGCGCATGAGTTCGAGCGTCTCGGTGACGTCGACTTCGTGCATGACAGCGGCGTGCGGCACTTCGAAAGCGCTCTTCACCATTGCGGCGGCAGTGTGCTTGCGGAGTCCTGCGACGCGCTCTGTGCGCGACTTGGCAGCGGGGGCGGATGCGGTGGCAGCGCCGGTGAGGTGCGCATCGACATCCGAGCGGCGAACGGTGCGGTCGTCACCGGCCACCCGCACGTGAGCGAGCTCGACACCGCGGTCCTTCGCATACTTGCGCACGGGCGGCGTTGCGCGAACCGGGCCGTCGGCCGGGCGCTCTTCGCGCTCGTATGCCGAGACCTCGTACGAGCGCTTCGAGCGCTTCGGACGGTTCTTCGAGATGGTGACGGCGCCCACGAGGGTCTCGATGCGCTCGTCTTCTACGGGCGCGTCTTCGACGGGTGCTTCAGCGGCAGCAGGTGCTGCAGTGGGCGCCTCAGCAGCAGGTGCCGCCTCGGGCTCGTCTGCTGCCGCTTCGCCCTCGAGCTGGAACTCGATGATCGGCGCGCCGACATCGACAGTCGTGCCGGGCTCGGCGTGCAGCTTGGTGACGATGCCCGCGAACGGGCTCGGCAGGTCGACGGTCGCCTTGGCGGTCTCGACCTCAGCCAGCGTCTGGTTGAGCTCGACGTGATCGCCAACGGCGACCTGCCACGAGACGATCTCGCTCTCGGTAAGGCCTTCGCCGAGGTCAGGAAGCTTGAAGACGGTCATGCTGCTGCACCTCCGCGCATGAAGTCGCGCGAGTTCTTGCGGCCGAGCGTACGGTCGACGGCGTCAAGCAGTCGGTCGACACCGGGAAGGAACTCGCCCTCCCACGCGGCCGGCGGATATGGAATGTCATAGCCCGTGACGCGCTCAGGAGCGGCCTCGAGCGATGTGAACGCGGTCTCGCAGATCGAGGTGATCAGCTCACTGCCGATGCCGCACTCGGCCTGTGACTCGTGTGCGACGACGAGGCGGCCGGTGCGGCGCACGCTGGCCGCGACGGTGTCGACGTCGAGCGGTGAGATCGACCGCAGGTCGATGACCTCGATCTCGATGCCCTCGTCGGCTGCCGCCGCCGCAGCGCCCATGGCGAGCTCGACCGTCGGCCCGTAGGTCGCCAGCGTCACGTCACGGCCTGACTGCAGAACAGCGGCAGTCTCGAGGTCCCGCACGACGGTGCGGTCGACCTCGCCCTTCGACCAGTACTTGGCCTTGGGCTCGAAGAACAGCACGGGGTCGTCGCTCTTGATCGCTGCGCGCAGGGTCGAGTAGGCCTCCTGCGAGCTCGAAGCGGTCACGACTCGAAGGCCAGCGGTGTGCGCGAAGTAGGCCTCAGGCGACTCGGAGTGGTGCTCGACCGAGCCGATGTGCCCGCCGAACGGCACTCGGATCGTGATCGGCATGCGGTGCAGGCCCCCTGTGCGGTACTGCAGCTTGGCGACCTGCGCGACGATCTGGTCGAACGCCGGGTAGATGAAGCCGTCGAACTGGATCTCGACGACGGGGCGAAGGCCTGCGTAGGTCATGCCCACTGCGGTGCCGACGATGGCCGACTCGGCAAGCGGCGAGTCGAGCACGCGGTCTTTGCCGAAGCGGTCCTGCAGGCCGTCGGTGACGCGGAAGACGCCTCCGAGCTGCCCGATGTCCTCACCCGAGAGGATGATCGAGGGGTCTTCTTCGAGCGAGTCGGCGAGGGCGGCGTTGATCGCCTTGCCCATTGCCATCGTCTCGGTCTGTGCGGCGCTCATGAAGCTGCCTTCTCGTAGCTGGCGGCGAATGCCTTGTACTCAGCACGCTGGCGCTCGATGCGCGCGTGGGGCGAGGAGTACACATTGTCGAACATCTGCTCTGCCGGGTCGGGCTGGATGGCGATCGCACCTGCGCGCAGCTGCTTGGCAAGCGCATCCGCGTTCGTCTTGGCGTCAGCACGAAGCTGCTCGACGTTGAAGCCCTCTGACTCGAGGAAGCGCTCGACGCGCAGCAGCGGGTCGCGCTCCTTCCACGACTCGACTTCGTCGTTCTCGCGGTAGCGCGAGGGGTCATCGGTCGTGGTGTGCGGGCCCATGCGGTAGGTCACTGCCTCGATGAAGCTGGGGCCGTGGCCCGTGCGAGCACGGTGCATTGCGAGGCGTGTGGCAGCGAGCACCGCAAGGATGTCGTTGCCGTCGACGCGGTAGGCGGGGATGTCGAATCCGGATGCGCGGCGAGCCAGCACGTGCTTGGCCTGCACGCTCGTCGGCTCAGAGATCGCGTAGCCGTTGTTCTGGCAGAAGAACACAACCGGCGCGTTGTAGGTGCTCGCGAAGACCATGGCCTCGCTCACGTCGCCCTCAGTGGTCGCGCCGTCGCCGAAGTAGGCGATCGAGCAGGAGTCGTCCTGCTTGAACTGGGCACCCATCGCGTAGCCGACCGCGTGCAGGGTCTGTGCTCCGATGATGATCTGGTTCAGGCCGATGTTGTGCTCGTGCGGATCCCACGCCGTGTTCGACGTGGTCTTCCAGACCTTGAGCCAGCGGTCGATGTCGACGCCGCGAAGAATCGGCAGCGCGTGCTCGCGGTAGCTTCCGAACGACCAGTCGCGGTCTTCGAGTGCGCGTGCGGAGCCCACCTGAGCGGCCTCCTGACCGAGCAGCGGCGGCCACAGCGCGAGCTCGCCCTGGCGTGTGAGCGAGAACGCCTCGGTGTCGAAGCGGCGCACCAGCACCATGTCTGTGTAGAGGTCGGCGAGCTGCTGCAGATCAAGGTCTGCGACGTGCTCATCGAGGATCTCGTGGCGCACTCGGACGCCCTCAGCGGTCAGCAGTCGAGCAGGACTGTCGAATTCGTCTGCAAGCTGCTCGGTGGTCGAAGTTGTGATCGACATCGGCGAACCTCCTTGTTCTCCGTGCGGCCCCTCATGAGAGCCACAGTTGCCCAGAAACTACCCGAGATTGGCACCTCGCACAAGAGACATTGATTTGAATGATCAGTGTGACAACGCTCGAGATGCAGAGCCTGCTTATACTTGAGCAGTATGACCAACGTTGACAACACCGATCGTCGCATTCTGCTCAGCCTCGTCGAAGAGCCCCGAGCATCGAATGCGGGCATCGCAGAGAAGCTCGGACTCGCCCGCAACACCGTGCAGTCTCGCGTCGCAGCGCTCGAGCAGAACGAGGTGCTGCGCAACTACGACCGGCGGCTGCACGCGGCATCGATCGGCTACCCGCTCACGGTGTTCATGGCGACGCATGTCGATCAGCCGCACGTCAACGCCGTCGTCGAGGCGCTGGCCGCGATTCCCGAGGTCGTGCAGGCCCACGGGCTCTCGGGCCAGGCCGACATACTGCTGCGCTTGGTCTGCAAGGACACCGACGATCTCTACCGCGTGAACCAGGCAGTGCTCGCGACAGAGGGCGTCATCCGCACCGAGACCTGGCTGTCGATGGGCGAGCTGATTCCGTTCAGGCTCTCTCCCCTGCTGCAGCGCGACCAGGAGGCCGGAAAGCAAAGATGAGACGCTCCTCATCCTGTTCTCCCGCGTGCCTCATGGCCAGGTCGTTTACTTGGTGACAAGCCGGAAGACACGGCACGACCAGCCGGTCAGACGGCACAAGACCAGGAGGAAATCATGAACAAGCAGAAGTGGATCGCACTCACAGCAGCCGGAACCCTCAGCCTCGGCCTCGTCGCCGCAGGCGCAGTCAGCACCGCCAACGCGCTGCAGCTGCAGGATGCACAGGGCACGACCCTCGAGCAGGGCGCAGCCTCTGGCCAGAGCGTCGACCTCGGCAAGCGCTACGTCGCCTCCGCATCAGACACGCCCTCGATCAACTCGGTGCAGAGCGCCAACACGACCGTCTCGGCTCAGTCGACGCACTCGACGCAGAGCCCCGTCTCGGCGCAGTCGCCCCAGAGCGCCCAGTCACCGCAGTCGGCACAGTCACCACAGTCGGCACAGAGCCCGATCTCGGCGCAGTCGCCGCAGTCGGCACAGTCGCCGGTCTCGGTGCCGTCGCCGCAGTCACCGCAGAGCCCGGCTTCGCCCGCGAGCGCCAACTCGCCCGACAGCCCGAACTCGCCTGACAGCCCTGACTCGCCGGCCAGCAACGACTGACATCGACAGGCCCTCAACAGGCCGAACGGAACGCGGATGTGCCCAGCGCGCATCCGCGTTTCTTCGTGTTCCAGCCCGTTCGGCAGGCTGAGGCGACTCTCACCCATATGAGACGGCTTTCATGCGCCTCTCCCAGTGGCCTCACCCTGGCTCGGTTAAGTAATAGTCAGCCGGGCAGACCGGCAGCAGAATCCCTCGAAGAACAGCATCGAAACAGGAGTACACCATGAACAAGCAGAAGTGGATCGCCCTCACAGCCGCAGGCACCATGAGCCTCGGTCTTGTGGCATCAGGCGCGATCGCAGCAGCGAACGCAACCGGACTGCAGGATGCACAGGGCGAGGCCCTGGCTTCGGCGCAGGGGGGCGCAGTCCAGCAGGCAGAGGTGCACGAGAACAAGCGCTTCACCGTTGGCGCTCACACCAACATGAAGCTCGTGTCGGTACAGAGCGCCGATTCGCCGGCGAGCGCCAAGAGCGCTGCCTCGGTGTCTGACTCGTACAGCGCACCCTCGGCTCCCTCGGCACCGGCGCCGCAGCAGCCTGCTTACAACAACCCGGCACCCGAGCCCACCTACAACAACCCCGTTGTGCCGAACAACCCGCAGCCTGACTCGCCCAACTCGCCCGACAGCGGCTGGAGCGCACCCTCAGCCGACAGCGGCTGGAGCGCGCCTTCGGCAGACAGCAACGACTGATCTGATTCAGCCGACCACCCGCATGCCCCTCAGCGTTACGCTGGGGGGCATGCGCATTGTGAAGCGCGGACACGCGTGCCTCGAAGTCACCGAGTCCGGCAAGACCCTCATCATCGATCCGGGCGACCACACCGAGGCCCTCGACCCGTCTGACCTGGTGGCTGTCGTCATCACGCACGAGCACCCCGACCACTGGGATGCCGCGCATCTCAGTGCCATTCGAGAGCGGTTTCCTGAAGCACCGATCTTCGGCCCTCCCGGTGTGCTCGAAGCTGCTGAGGAGTTCGAGCTCGTGCCCGTGCACGCGGGCGAGACCCACACTGTCGGCCCGTTCGAGCTGCAGTTCTTCGGCGGCGTTCACGCCGTCATCCACGAGTCGATCCCGGTCGTCGACAATGTCGGCGTGCTCGTGAACGGCATGCTCTACTATCCGGGCGACTCGTTCGCGGTGCCCGATGCAACCGTCGACGTGCTGGCTACTCCTGCCGGAGCGCCCTGGCTCAAGATCTCAGAGGTCATGGACTTCGTCGTGGCCGTTGCCCCGAAGCGCACGTTCGCGACCCATGTGATGTCGCTCTCAGAAGCCGGTCTCGCGATGTCGAACGCGCGCATCCGCGGTGCTGTCGAACACGTGGGCGGGACCCACATCATGGCAGAGCCCGGCACCGTCATCGATGCCTGAGCTCTGCCCTGATGCTGCTGTCTACTTGATCCAGCGGTAGTTCATCGGGTACCGGTACGAACCGCCGTTCTTCACCTTGAGTCCGCCCATGATGGCGAACGCGAGGTTGGCGATGAGCACGGCCCAGATCAGCAGCGTGATCAGAATCCATGCGACGGCTCCGATTACTGGGATCATGGCGAGGATCACGTTCAGCACATTGAGCACGATGACCACTGCGGCGACGTTGATCGTCCAGTTCAGGGCCTCCTTGCTCTCGACCGCGACCCGCTGGCCGCGATCCTTGAACATGATGTAGATGATGACTGCCGGAATCACCAAGATGATGTTGAGGAAGTGCACCAGGCTTGCCATGTTGGCGTCTTCAGCCGGGCTCATCGGCGGTGATCCCGCGGGCTGGTGGTGCTGTTGCCCCTGAGTCGGGTGTGCGGTTGGGTCAGACATTGTCGGCCTTTCTTGTGGGTATGAGCAGGAATCCACCGAGCGCGAGCAGCGAGAGCGCTGCCCCAGCGACAGTCAGCGAAGCTTCACTGCCCGTCTTCGGAAGCGTCGGGGCGTCCGTTGCAACAGGGTCGGGGGCAACGATCGGATCGTCGGCTTCAATCGGGTCGTCGGTCACGACGGGATCTTCCGGATCCGTCGGGCACGGCTCGCCGGTGTCGGGTGCGTAGCCGTACTCTCGAGTATCGGTGCCGAGCTCGCCAGTCGGGTCGCTGAAGGCGTAGCCGTCATCGGCCACCGCGATCAGCCGGCCGTCTTCCTCGACCATCCAGGTGAAGCCGACAGGGGCATCGTCACCGGTCGGCAGGATCCAGGTGGCGTTATCGGGGCCGCACTTGTCGTCGACCGGCAGGTCGCCGTTGGGAGCATCGATGACGATCGGCTCATCACTGCAGTCGATGGCGTCGAGGGTGATCTCGAGTGTGGCGTAGATGTGGTCGCCCGATCGATCGACCCAGTCGCTTGCCGGGTCGACATAGATGGCGTGGTTGTCGTCAGCGGGGACTGCCTCGATGGTGACGGTGTTGCCAGGAACGACGTCGCCGACGATCGAATACGCGATGCCGGTGGTGTCGGGCAGCGTGATCATCGGATCGATGACCTCGGGGCCCATACAGGTTGCCTGCTGCACCACGGGGTCTTCAGGCGCCACCTGTGCAGGTCGGACTCTCTGACTGATCGTGCCGGTGAACTCCACCAGTGTGCCGTTGGCCAATGTGATCTGCGAGTCCCAGGTCATCGTCGCGGTGCCGGTCTCAGTGAACACCCATTCGTTGAGGGCGGCGTCATACGAGAACCCCTGATCGACTGAAGCCACCGGCACCGCGTTCCCCAAGGCATCGATCACGGGGTTGGGTGTCGGGACTCCGATGGCAGCGGGCGGGGGCGTCACTGTCTGCCGAAATGCCTTCAGCTCTGTCAGCCCAGTCAGAGCGCCTATCGGTGAGAGGTCGGCAATGCTGTTGTCGGCGAGGTCCAGACGCGTCAGAGACGCCAGGCTTCCCAGCGGCAAGACATCAGCAACGCTGTTCTTGCTCAGAGACAGATACTCGAGGCCGGTCAAGCCCGACAACGGCGCGACATCCTCGATGCTGCAGTTGTACAGGCTCAGATGCGCCAGCGAAGTCAGGCCTGACAACGGCGTCAGGTCATCTACCCGTCTGTTGTCGAACAACGAGAGGATCTCCAGTGTCGATAGCCCAGCGAGCGGCGCGAGGTCGCCAATGCCCGTTGCCGACAGATCGAGCTGCTTGAGCGCAGGAAGGTTCGACAACGGCGAGAAGTCACGGATGCTGTTGCCATAGAGCCACAGCCCTGTGAGTCCGACCATCGCCTCAAGCCCCGTCAGGTCGCGAATTCCTTCAGAAGGAGCGTGAAGTTCGACCACGCTCGCGGCATCAGCTTCGGTAATGGGAGTGCCATGAGGGTTGCCCAGCTCGTCATTGACAGCGTTCTCGAGGTTCACGTCGTCGAAGACGACCACATCGGCCGGTGCGGCGTTCGCACCGGGTGCCATCGTCAGCGTGCCGCCGAGTGCGAGGGCGGCCGCCGCCATCATCGCGATCCATCTATGGCTCGATTTCAGTCGTGACGCGAGTGCGCCCGATGCATTGTGATTGTCCACGGTGACTTCCCTGCTGTTGCTGGTGCATGACGGCGCGCAGACTGTCAGCCCGCTTTCGCCACCCCAACATCTACTCGGGCACGCTCACATGGCGCTCACACGCAGCGAAACCTCCCGATCAGGCCAGCACGCTGCGCACGATCGCAGCAGCCGCCCGCTGGCCGCCCGACATCACGTCGACGACGCTCATGGGGCGCATTCCCGTTGCAGGGTCGCCAGCTGCTTCGCCGACAGCCCAGACGCCCGGCACCGAGGTGTGGCCGAATGCATCGGCGAGCATGACGCCTTCGAGTGGCATCGCGTCGCCGAATGCCACACCGAGTTGCCGGGCGAGGTCATCGTTCACGAGTGTCGGCGCATGCGTGAGCACACTGTCGCAGGCGACTTCGGAACCGTCGGCCAGGCGCAGGGCCGTCAGCTGCCCATCCGTCTCGATCGTCTCAGTCACTGTGCCCTGCTGCCACGCGATGCCGTCGGATCGCAGCCGCTCGACGAGTGCAGGCTCAGGAACCAGCTGGTCGGTCAGCCACGTCACGTCGCGGCCGAGGCGGGCGAGCATCTGCGCGGGTCCGCTGAGGTGCGGCAGGTCGCCTGCCACGACGACAGCCTGACCGGATTCGCGGCCGTGGCAGAACGGACAGTGAAAGACTGCGCCGCCCCAGTGTCGTGCGAGCCCTGCCGGCAGCGCATCGAGATCGTCGCGAATGCCGGTCGCGAGCACGATGCGCTCGGTCGACACCTGCCTGCCGGAGCCGAGGTCAAGCGTGAACAGCGTGCCGCCTGAGGGCTCGGCAGTGGCACGAGCGACGCTGTCGTCGATCAGGTCGACGCCGTATCCCGCAAGCTCTTCGCGAGCGATTCGGCGGAACTCCTCCGGCGGCGTGCCGTCGCGCGTGACGACGTTGTGGATGTGCGAGGTGCGTGCGTTTCGGCCCGCTCCCGCATCGATGAGTGCTACGCGAATGCCCACCCGCGACATCGTGAGCGCGGCCTGCAGCCCCGCTGGTCCTCCGCCGATCACGGCGCTTTCGTACTGTGCTGTATTTGCCATGCTCGCCATTCTGTGACCTAATGTTCACATGAGGTCAAGTGAGCAGCTCTCCATCGGCGTGTTGGCAGCCGAATTCGGTCTCGAGGCGCACGTGCTGCGGCATTGGGAGACGGAGGGGCTGCTCGAGCCGGTCACGCGCGTCGGCGGAAAGCGGCGGTACGACAGCAGCGCACGTGCACGCATTCGCACCATTCTCGCGGCGAAGGAGGCGGGAATGACCCTGGCGGGCATCCGCTCGGTGTTCAGCACCGACTCGGGACACGACCGCCATGCGATCCTCTCGGATCAGCTCGTGCTGCTCGAGCAGCGTCGCAGCGACCTCGAACTCTCGATCGCAGCCCTCGAGCACCTGCGCGTCTGCCAGAATTCGGACTTCGCAAAATGCCCCGACTTCATTGCGATAGCCGGGGCACCTGCGTGAGCTGACCTACTTCTTGGCGGGCTCGTCCATGATCTTCTGCCACGTGCCGTCGATCTCGATCTGGCTCGTGAGCGGGATGTCCTTTCGATCCTTCATCATGAGCGTGCCGAACACGGCGACCACGATGAGCAGCAGCAGGTACGGAATGACCGCCCAGGTGTTGCCGTCGAACGTGTTCATGATCCACTGTGCGATCAGCGGCGAGAACGCACCGCCGATGACGGCACCGATCGCATAAGAGATCGAGACGCCCGAGAAGCGCACAGAAGCGGGGAACGCTTCGGCGTACCAAGCCGCCTGGGGTCCGTAGGTGAGGCCGAGGCCGATTGCCAGCAGGCACCCTGCGACACCGATCATGAGCGGGCCCTGCTTGACGAGCTCGAACAGCGGAATCGTCGCGGCGGCAAGCACTCCGTAGCCGATGAGGTACGTGTTCTTGCGACCGATGATGTCAGAGAGCCAGCCTCCGACGGCGGTGAATATCGCCCACATCGCGGCGGCGCAGAGCACCGCTATCTGCACGGCAGGTCCGTCGAACCCGAGCCCGGGAACCGGTGCGTCCGTCGGCCTCGATGCGTAGCCCTGCACGAATCCGCCGGTGATCATGTAGCCGACGCCGTTGTTGCCCGCGAAGATGAGCGCAGCGAAGATCACGATCGGGAGGGCTGTCTTGAACAGCACCGCGATAGGCGCAGATTCGCGAACCTTGAGCGACTGCATCTCTTCGAAGACAGGCGACTCTTCGACAGTGCGACGCACCCAGAAGCCGACCAGGATGAGCACGATCGAACCGAGGAACGGCACGCGCCATCCCCACGACAGCCACTGCTCGTCCGTCGTGACGGCCTGCATGATCGCGAGCACTCCCGAGGCGATGAGCATGCCGAACGGAACACCGAGCTGCGGGAACTGCCCGAAGAGGCCTCGTCGACCCTCGGGTGCGTGCTCGACAGCCATGAGGATCGCGCCGCCCCACTCGCCGCCGGCGGAGATGCCCTGCAGGATGCGGCAGAGAATGAGCAGCACGGGAGCCGCGATGCCGATGGTCTCGAAGGTCGGCAGCAGGCCGACTGCCACCGTCGCCGTGCCCATGAGCAGCAGCGTGATGACGAGCATGGGGCGACGTCCGAGGCGGTCACCGAAGTGGCCCGCGAGGAAAGCACCGAGCGGTCGGAACAGGAACGAGAGTCCGATCGAGGCCAGTGCGGCCAACTGCCCGACCTCGGGGCCGGCCGGTGCGAAGAAGAGCTGCTGGAACACGAGATTCGCAGCGAAGGCGTAGATGAAGAAGTCGTACCACTCGACAGTGGTGCCGACCACGGTGGCGGCGACGATCCTGCGTCGCTCCGCTGCCGCTTTGCTTGCTGTGCTGGTCAAAACAGACTCCCTTGTCCCTGATCAATCGGTCACTGTCGATGCGTGACACCCAGATCGTATACGACCTGACCCCCCACGCCGTCAACCTCTTGTCGACGACACGCTGATCGTATACGATATGCCATATGGACAACGCGACGAAGCAGTCTTCACTGTCAGATCATTCAGCCGCCGAGGCATGGCAGCTGCTGGGCGCCAAGCCCGGCAAGGTGTTCGCCATGCACATCGGCTACCGCTCAAGAGCCGAGCAGAAGGGCCGCATGCCCGAGGCTCCTGGCTACTTCCTGAAGCCGAGCACATCCCTGTCGCCGGCCGGTGAAGTCGAGCTGCCCGCTGGGGCCGAGATCCTCGGCTTCGAAGGCGAGATCGCCCTCGTCATGGGCGAGACCTGCCGTGCAGTGAGCGTAGAACAGGCATGGTCGAAGGTCGCCTCGGTGACAGCTTCGAACGACCTCGGCGTCTTCGACTTCCGCTGGGCCGACAAGGGTGCAAACGTGCGCTCGAAGGGCGGCGACGGCTTCACCCCGATCGGTCCCGAGCTCATTCCCGCAGCCGAGATCGACCCCGAGGCTGTCGAGATCCGCGTGTGGCACGGCGAAGAGCTCGTGCAGGCCGACAGCAGCGACACTCTGCTGTTCTCGCTTCCCCAGATCGTCTCTGACCTCTCACAGCTGATCACGCTCGAGGCGGGCGATGTCATCCTCACAGGCACGCCTGCCGGCGCATCGACATTCGCGCCAGGCGAGACCGTCACGGTCGAGGTCACGGCGAACGGCTTCACCAGCGGCAAGCTCATGACAACAGCCGTGCAGGGCACACACCACGTCGCCGAGTACAGCGCACAGCCAAAGGCGACGCCTGAACAGTGGGCTGATGCATCTGGTCGTCCGCTGACTGATTTCGTGCCCAAGACGCCGAGCCTCACGCCCGAGCTCAAGCAGCGACTCGAGGGCGTGGCGCAGGCAACGCTGTCGAGCGTGCTGCGCAAGCGTGGCCTCAACAACGTGACGATCGAAGGCCTCGTGCCGACCGTGCCCGGCCAGAAGATGATCGGCACTGCTCGCACGCTGCGATACATCGCGAATCGCGAAGACCTCTTCAAGCAGCACGGCGGCGGGTACAACGCACAGAAGCGCCTGTTCGACTCCCTGAACGAAGGCGACGTCCTCGTCATGGACGCTCGCCGAGACGCCCGCTCAGGAACCCTCGGCGACATCCTCGCCCTCCGCGCCCGCAGTCTCGGGGCGGCCGGCATCGTCACCGACGGCGGCGTGCGCGACCTCGAGGAGGTCACGGAGATCGGTGTTCCGACATTCCACGGCGGCGGCCACCCGGCAGTGCTCGGACGACTGCATGTTCCCTGGGCTGTCGACGAGACCATCTCTTGCGGCGGCGCTGCAGTGCAGCCCGGCGACATCATCTACGGCGGCCCCGACGGTGTCCTGGTGATTCCTCCGGCGATGGCAGAAGAGGTAGTCGCAGAGGCCGAGACGCAGGAAGCGGCAGAGGAGTTCATTGCACGGATGGTCGACGAGGGTCACCCAGTCGACGGCCTGTTTCCGATGAACGCCGAATGGCGCCAGAAGTTCGAGGCCCAGCAGTGACACTTGCCGCGACGTCAAAGTCTCAGCTTGCGTACGAAGCCGTGCGCGAGAGCATCCAGAATGGCCGATTCGACCCTGGCCAGCGGCTGGTGCTCGAGGGGATCAGCAAAGAGCTGGGCGTCTCCGTCGTGCCGGTGCGCGAGGCCATCAGACGACTCGAGGCTGAGGGACTCGTCACGTTCGAGCGCAACGTCGGAGCCCGCGTAGCGCGCATCGACCCGCGTGAGTTCTTCGTCACGGTCGAGGCGCTCTCCTATATAGAGGGAGCAGCGATCTCACTTGGCGCAGCGCTGGTGACCCCCGAGGCAATCAGCGAAGCACGCGGCATCAATGCGCAGATGCGAGAGATGGCGACGTCTGACCACCTCGATGCGCAGGAATTCTCGCGTCTCAACGAGCGCTTCCACCGCATCCTCTCTGACTCATGCCCCAATGCGCACCTGCTCGACATGGTCGATCGCGGCTGGACCCGCCTCGCCCATCTGCGCAGCTCGACCTTCGGCTTCGTGCCCGAGCGCGCTCTCGCTTCGACCGACGAGCACGATCGCATCGTCCAGCTGATCGAGTCAGATGCTGACGCTCGCGAGGTCGAGATGGCAGTGCGCGAACACAGGCTGGCAACACCGCAGGCATACCTGCAGAAGACACACAACGAATCCGCCAACCGCAAGGAGCAACCATGACTCGCAGGCCCGAAGGCATTCCAGAGCTCATCCCCCACTACATCAACGGCGAGCGCGTCGGCTCGATCGACGGCGACACCTTCGATGTTCTCGACCCGGTCACCAACGAGCCGTACACGAAGGCCGCCAGCGGCAAGCCCGCCGACATCGACGCCGCAGTCGCTGCCGCAAAGAACGCTTTCGAGAATGGCCCCTGGCCGAAGATGCTCCCTCGCGAGCGCTCGCGCATCCTGCACAAGATCGCAGACATCGTCGAGAGCCGTGGCGACCAGCTGGCGCAGATGGAATCGTTCGACTCGGGTCTGCCGATCACCCAGGCGCTCGGCCAGGCTCGCCGCGCAGCCGAGAACTTCAGATTCTTCGCTGACCTGATCGTCGCGCAGGCCGATGACACCTACAAGGTGCCCGGCCGCCAGGTGAACTACGTCAACCGCAAGCCGATCGGCGTCGCCGGTCTCATCACGCCGTGGAACACGCCGTTCATGCTCGAATCCTGGAAGCTCGGCCCGGCACTGGCGACCGGCAACACGGTCGTGCTGAAGCCGGCCGAGTTCACGCCGCTCTCGGCATCGCTGTGGGGAGGCATCTTCGAAGAGGCCGGGGTGCCGAACGGCGTGTTCAACCTCGTCAACGGCTATGGCGAAGAGGGCTTCGCAGGCGACTCGCTCGTCAAGCACCCCGATGTGCCGCTCATCTCGTTCACGGGAGAGTCGCGCACCGGCCAGATCATCTTCGGCAACGCTGCGCCGTTCCTGAAGGGGCTCTCGATGGAGCTCGGCGGCAAGTCGCCCGCTGTCGTGTTCGACGACGCCAACCTCGAAGACGCGATCGACGCGACGATCTTCGGTGTGTTCTCGCTGAACGGCGAGCGCTGCACCGCTGGCAGCCGCATCCTCGTGCAGCGCGGCATCTACGACGAGTTCGTCGAGCGCTACTCGGCCCAGGCCAAGCGGGTCAAGGTCGGCATGCCCGACGACCCCTCGACTGAAGTCGGCGCACTCGTGCACCCCGAGCACTTCGAGAAGGTCATGTCGTACGTCGAGATCGGCAAGTCCGAGGCTCGCCTGACTGCTGGCGGAGGCCGCCCCGAAGGCTTCGAAGAGGGCAACTTCGTGGCCCCCACGGTGTTTGCAGACGTCAAGCCGGATGCGCGCATCTTCCAGGAGGAGATCTTCGGTCCTGTCGTCTCGATCACACCGTTCGACACCGACGAAGAGGCACTCGAGCTCGCGAACAACACGAAGTACGGTCTCGCGGCATACATCTGGACCAACGACCTCAAGCGCTCGCACAACTTCGCGCAGAACGTCGAGGCCGGAATGGTCTGGCTCAACTCGAACAACGTGCGCGACCTGCGCACCCCCTTCGGCGGCGTCAAGGCCTCGGGCCTCGGCCACGAGGGCGGCTACCGATCGATCGACTTCTACACCGACCAGCAAGCTGTTCACATCAACCTCGGTGAAGTGCACAATCCCAAGTTCGGCAAGAACTGACAACGACAGTCACAACTAGGCAAGGACGCTGACATGACCGAGATGAAAGACCGAACGATGACCTCCTCAGGCTTCTATGTGAGCCAGGAGGCGCCCATCCGCTCTGACAACCCCATCCCCACTCCCTCCGCACCGGCACCCGACATCCTGCGGTGTGCGTACATGGAGCTCGTGGTGACCGACATCAAGCGCTCGCGCGACTTCTACGTCGACGTGCTCGGGCTCACCGTGACAGAAGAAGACGAGAACACCGTCTACCTGCGATCGCTCGAGGAGTTCATCCACCACAACCTGGTGCTTCGTCAGGGCGACGTCGCGGCAGTGGCTGCCTTCAGCTACCGCGTGCGCAGCCCCGAAGAGCTCGACAAGGCCGTTGCCTTCTACGAGGAGCTCGGCTGCCGGGTCGAGCGTCGCGAGGAGGGCTTCACAAAGGGCATCGGAGATTCGGTGCGCGTCGAAGACCCTCTCGGCTTCCCGTACGAGTTCTTCTACGACGTCGAGCACGTCGAGCGACTGGCCTGGCGCTACGACCTGTACACGCCCGGTTCGCTCGTGCGTCTCGACCACTTCAACCAGATCACGCCGGACGTGCCGCGTGCGGTCAAGTTCATGCAGGATCTGGGCTTCCGTGTGACAGAAGACATCCAAGACGAACAGGGAACGGTCTACGCGGCCTGGATGCGCCGCAAGCCGACTGTGCATGACACGGCCATGACCGGCGGCGACGGACCCCGCATGCACCATGTTGCATTCTCGACCCACGAGAAGCACAACATCCTGGCGATCTGCGACAAGCTGGGTGCGCTGCGGCTCTCGGACCACATCGAGCGCGGCCCCGGCCGCCACGGCGTCTCGAACGCGTTCTACCTCTACCTTCGCGACCCGGACGGTCACCGCATCGAGATCTACACGCAGGACTACTACACCGGTGACCCCGACAATCCCGTTGTCACGTGGGACGTGCACGACAACCAGCGTCGGGACTGGTGGGGCAACCCCGTTGTGCCCTCCTGGTACACCGACGGCTCGCTCGTGCTCGATCTCGACGGAAACCCTCGCGAGGTCGTGGCGCGCACCGACGACAGCGAGATGGATGTCACGATCGGTGCCGACGGCTTCTCGTACACGCGGGCCGGTGACGAAGACGGCACCTATCGCGGACAGGCTTCGAAGGGCTTCAAGATCGGCAACCAGCTCTGATGAGCACTGCATCCGTTCCGAAGACAGGCCGCGTCCTCACGGGTGCGCAGGTCGAGGAGGTGGCCGACCAGCTGATGTCGGCCGCATCCGAGGGCCGCACACTTCCGCTCATCAGCCCGCAGTACCCCGGCATGAGCGTCGAAGACTCGTATGCCGTGCAGTCGGTGTGGCGCAAGCGTCGTGAAGAGGCGGGCGGCAAGGTCGTCGGCTACAAGATCGGCCTCACGAGCTATGCCATGCAGCAGGCGACCGGAATCGACGAACCTGACTTCGGCGTCATCTTCGCCGACCAGCTGGTGCACTCGGGCGAGACCGTCGAGCACTCGCGGTGGTCGAACGTGCGCGTCGAGGTCGAGCTGGCGTTCGTGCTGAAGGATCGCATCGAAGGCACGAACGTCACCGCTGACGACATCCTGAATGCCACCGAACGCGTCTTTCCCGCGCTCGAGATCCTCGACGCCCACGTCGAGATGCAGGGGCGCACGATCATCGACACCATCGCAGACAACGCAGCGCTCGGCGCCGTCGTCGTGGGCGAGCACGTCGCCGGCCCCCGCGACCATGACCTCGCCTGGATCGGCGCGGTCTGCACCGTCAACGACGCAGTGATCGAGACAGGTGTCTCGGCTGGTGTGCTCGGCAACCCTGCTGAAAGCGCGGCATGGCTTGCGAACCGGTTCGGCGAGCACGGCCAGGCGCTCGAACCCGGCAGCATTCTGCTGGCAGGCTCATTCACGCGACCCGTCTGGGCGCACCCCGGCGACACTGTGCGTGCTGAGTACCAGCACTTCGGCACCGTAGAAGTCACCTTCGAGTAGCGAGGTATTCATGAAGCTCTCCCCCACGTTTCGCGATGTGCTCGCGAGCGCCGAAGGGCCGCTCGTCGGCCTCTGGGCGGCTTCCGGGTCACCGGTCGCGGCCGAGATCATGGCTGGCTCTGGCGCTGACCTCCTGCTGATTGACGGCGAGCACGGGCCAGTAGGAATCGACGGCATCGTGCCGCTGCTGCAGGCAGTGTCGGCGTACCCCGTGACGCCGCTCGTGCGCATCCCGTGGAACGACCACGTGCTCGTGAAGCAGTTTCTCGACGCCGGCGTGCAGAACCTGCTCGTGCCGATGGTCTCCACGCCCGAGCAGGCGACGGATGCGGTGCGTGCGGTTCGGTACCCTGGCCCGGCTGGCGAGCGCGAGGGCGGTCGTGGCATCGGCTCGGCTCTCGCGCGCTCTGCTCGCTGGGGACGCGTACCCGGATACGTCGGCGCGGCTGACGACTTCGTCTCGCTGACGGTGCAGATCGAGACTGCTGAGGGAGCTGCGAATGCCGCAGCGATTGCTGCGGTCGACGGTGTCGATGCGCTGTTCATCGGGCCTGCCGATCTCGCTGGCTCGATGGGGCACCCGGGCAAACCTGGGCATCCCGATGTCGTGACGGCTGTTGACGGTGTGATCGATGCCGCGCGTGCTGCCGGAGTGGCTGTCGGTGTCAATGCGTTCGCCGAGTCGGACGCCGATCGAGTGATCGCGCGAGGTGCGCAGTTCGCGTTCGTGTCGGCCGATGTCACGCTCATGGTGCAGGGGTCGGATGCGGCGGTGGCGTCGTTCCGCGAGCGCACCGGCGGCGAGGCTGCTCAGCAGGAGGCTGACAGCTACTGATCTGCCGGGTGCTCTGCGGGCAACGGCAAACTACTCCACCAGCTTGCCGTCCTGCGACACCTCGCGGATGAGCACCGCGATCTCTTCGGGCACCGGAGGAATCTGCTCACGAGCAACCGTGCCATCAGCTGACCACACGAGATTGACCTGCATCGCCGGGTCTGTCTCGGGATAGTCGGCTCGGTTGTGGCAGCCGCGGGTCTCGCGTCGCTCCAGCGCAGCCTGCAGCGTCGCCCGAGCAGCCAGCGCTGCCGACTTCAGGTCGAATGCGTGGGCGAGATCCTGAAAGCCCGCGATGTCTGGGTGCACGCCGACATCAGCCATGCGCGCCTCCACGGCATCGAGTGCCGCGAGCCCAGCAAGCAGCCCGGCTTCATCGCGCACCACTCCGGCGTGCTCCGTCATGATGTTGCGAATCTCACGCTGCAGCGCCCGCACGTTCTCTCCGCCGTCAGAGTCGAGCAGACGGTCGATCTCTGCACGCGCAGTCGCGACGGCGTCTGCCGACCGCACTTGCGCATCCAGCTCCCTCGAATACTCGGCAGCTGCCTGGCCGACGATGCGACCGAACACGAGCAGCTCGATGAGCGAGTTTCCGCCGAGCCGGTTCGCCCCGTGCAGCCCGCTCGAGGCCTCGCCGATCGCGTAGAGCCCCGGCACGTCGGTCGAGTGGTCGTCTGGCCGGACCCACACGCCGCCCATCGAGTAGTGCGCTGTCGGCGCGATCTCGATCGGCTCGCGAGTGATGTCGAGCATCTGCAGCTCGAGCATGGTCTGGTAGACCCGCGGCAGGCGGCTCAGGATCTGCTCGCGCGGCAGGTGCGACACGTCGAGCCAGACGCCGCCGTTCGCTGTGCCACGCCCCTCCTTGATCTCGGTGAAGCAGGCCAGAGCGACTCGGTCGCGGGTCGAGAGCTCCATGCGCTCGGGGTCATACTGCTGCATGAACCGCTCGCCCAGTCCGTTGCGCAGGATGCCGCCCTCGCCGCGAGCGGCCTCTGACACCAGCGTGCCGGCGGCGTTCTCGGGCTCGATGATGCCGCTGGGGTGAAACTGCACGAGCTCGGGGTCGCGCAGCCGGGCGCCCGCCTCGACTGCAAGCCTGAACGAATCACCGGTGTTCTCGTCACGACGAGAGGATGTGCGGCGCCAGATGCGCGTGTGCCCTCCGGCAGCGAGAATCACCGAGTCGGCGTGCACCAGCACGCGCGTGCCGTCGCGCAGGTCGAAGCCGTAGGCGCCGAACACGGCACCGTCTGCACCCGTCAGAATGCGAGTGATGTACACAGTGTCGACGATCGGGATCTCGAGCTGCTCTGCGCGGCGCACCAGAGTGCGCTGGATCTCGAGACCTGTGTAGTCGCCGGCGAATGCGGTGCGCCTGAAGGTGTGGGCGCCGAAGAAGCGCTGCGAGATGCGGCCGTCCTCTTCACGGGCGAACTGCATGCCGTAGCGGTCGAGGTCGTCGATGCCGCGAGCTGCTCCCTCAGTGACCACCTGCACCGTTCGCGGGTCGGCGAGCCCGTAGCTCTCCTTGATCGTGTCGGCGGCGTGCTGCTGCCAGGTGTCGCCGTCGTCCATCGTGCTGAGCGCTGCGTTGATGCCGCCCGCTGCGAGCGAGGTGTGGGCATCGCTGCGGGGTCGTTTGCCGACGACGACCACGTCGACCCCCGACTCTGCGAGCTCGATGGCTGCGCGCAACCCCGAGCCTCCTGAGCCGATGACGAGAACGGACGTCGCTATGCGGCGCTCACTGCGGACGGTTGCCGAAGTCATGGGATTCCTTTCGGATGAAGCCCCCTGCGATCAGCAGGGGTGCAATCCCTCAACGTAGGCTCGTGCAGCCCGTCAGGCAATGGTGATGTGGCTTGATCTCAAGCCATGTCAGTTTGCTTGATGTCAAGCCATGTCGGCGTCGACGGTGGAGTCGACCTGACGGTCGCGGCTCCAGCGGCGCAGACGGCGCAGCTCGCGTTCGGTGCCCGAGTCGCGCTTGCCGAAGGTGATCCAGATGATCAGGCCCACGGGGCCGAGCAGCGTGACGACGCCCAGCCAGATGATCTTCGCAAAGGGATCGAGATCGGCGCCGATGATGCCGACGACGGCCTGCAGCCAGAGCCCGATGAAGACGATTGCTGCGACGACAAGCATCGCAATGACAAGTCCGTTGGCGAAGTCACCCATGGCACCAGTCTATTCCACCTTGCGCGAGCGGAAGTTCAGCTCGAGCGCCACACAGGCCATGGTCATGAGGGCGAGCCCAGCGGCCGTCTGCCAGAACGGAACATAGCCGAACAGCAGCACGACGCCGACGCCGATCGAGCCGACGACCGTCATGATCCAGGCAAGCCAGATCGAGACGCTGCCCTCTGGCTCTCGCCACAGGATGCCCTCGAGCTTCGGCACGACCACGCAGCAGAGCACCACGACTGCTGCGACCGCCAGGATCCAGAACGGACGAGTGATCCACCAGCCACTGCTCAGAGGCTCAGGGAACGGCAGTCCTACAGCCTGCTGCACGCCGGCCACGAGACCCATCGCAAAGGTGTGCCAGAGGTAGATGACGAAGCCGTAGATGCCGAGCGCCCCGATCCCGACGAGCACGCCCTGAATCTGCATGAGCCGCCTGAAGGCCGGCTGCAGCAGCGTGAGGATCGACGCCTGCGCAAACCCGAGCAGCAGGATCACCAGAGTCGGCGGGTTAAGGTTGCCGAGCATGTCGCCCGAGTATCCGGCGAAGACTACGAGTGCGCCGATGCCCGCATAGCTGCAGGCGATCACGAGCACGTGCCACCACAACGGCCGCTTCGCGAGCCAGCCGTCGAGCACCAGAAACCCGAGCGACTGCACGAACAGCCAGATGAAGGCCCAGTTGAGGTAGCCGATCGGCCAGCCGGTGAGCCGCACCACGACGTCGACCACGACTGCTCCGGCAGCGAGCCCTGCGAATGTCGACCAGCGGTGCCGCTCGTAGAGCCACGCCATGGCGGGCACGGCCGCTGTCAGCGCCAAGTACACCACGATGAACCAGAGCGGCTCTGCCAGTCGATGCGCGAATCCGCCGAGGAATCCGTCGTCTGCTCCGAACACCGCGAACACCGCCAGCAGTGCTCCGGTTGCGGCAACAGCAAGCAGCGTCGGTCGCAGCAGTCGCAGCGTTCGGGTGCGGATGTAGTCGGATGCGCTCCCCTGTCGTTCGCGGATGCGTCGCCACGTGATCAGCCCGGCGAAGCCGCCTGCGATGAAGAACATCGGCATGATCATGCCGCCCCAGGTCACGGTGGCGAGCGGCGGGTAGCCGTCGAGTGCGTTGAAGGTCTCGAGCGGGTCTCCGCCGATGCCCATCTGCAGTGCGTGCAGCACGACGACGATGGGCAGGCAGATGGCCCGCACGAAGTCGATCGAGAGGTCGCGGCCCGCGGGCACTCTGGCGGCGGTGTCGGGTTCTTTCACGCGCGCCACAGTATCTGTCAAGTCTGCATGAATGCTCAGGTACTCACAGCCATTGACGCTGATTCGTCGCGGTCGATAGCGTCGCTGGCATGAGCCTCCCCACACTCGCAGATCTCAGGCAGGCACAGCAGCGGGTCGAGGGCTTCGTCGCACACACTCCCCTCGTGCGCGCCGATCGGCTCAGCGAGCAGACGGGCGCCGAGGTCGTGCTCAAGCTCGAGAGCCTGCAGCCCACGGGCAGCTTCAAGGTGCGAGGCGCCGCAAACACGCTGCTCTCGATGCGCGAAGAAGACCCCACGATGCCCGGAGTCGTGACGTACTCGACCGGCAACCACGGTCGTGCGGTCGCGGCCATGGGCCAGCGGCTCGGCATCCCGGTGACGGTGTGCGTCGCCGAGAGCGTGTCGCAGACGAAGATCGACCTGCTCCGTGAGGCCGGCGTCGACCTGGTGGTGCAGGGAGACACGCAAGACGATGCCGCAGACGTCGCGACCTCCCTCGCCCGCAGCAAGGGGCTGCTGATCGTCGAGCCGTTCGACGATCTGCGGATCATCGCCGGCCAGGGCACCATCGGCCTCGAGCTGCTCGAGCAGAATCCAGCAGTGAGCACTGTCATGGTTCCCCTCAGCGGCGGCGGCCTCCTGGCTGGCATCGCACTGGCAGCCAAAGCGGTCGACCCGCAGATTCGCGTCATCGGCGTGAGCTCGGATCGCGCACCCGCCATGGTCGACAGCGTCAGGGCTGGCAGGCCTGTTGCCAGCAGAGAGACCGCCACGATCGCAGACTCCCTGCGCGGCGGCATCGGCCTGCAGAATCAGCACACGCTGAGAGCTGTGCAGCAGCACGTCGACGAGATCGTGCAGGTGTCAGACGAGCAGGTGCGCGACGGCATGCGCCACGCGCTCCTGCACCAGGGCATCGTCACAGAAGGCGCTGCGGCCGTTGGGCTCGGTGCGATGCTGCACGGGCTCATCACACCTGAGCCCGGCAGCACCGCGGCAGTCGTCGTCACCGGTCGCAACGTCGATCGGTCGACGCTCGAGTCGCTCTTAGCCGAGCAGGGTCTCCCCGATGAAGCCGCCCTCGGCGCACCCAGGCGGGATCGCGAAGACCGCTGAGCCCGTCGGCGTCGTCCAGATGTTGAGGATGTCGAGCTCGGCCAGCCGCTCCTGAATCGGTAGAAACTGCCGGTCGACGTCAGCCTGCAGTGCGATGAACAGCAGCCCCGAGTTCGACGACGCCTCGCCCACAGGCGCTTCGTCGTAGTTGTAGGCACGTCTGAAGAATCGCTCGCGAGGGTCGTCGCTGCGGGCACGGCGCATGTGCGCGTGCCGTGCAATGACCGGATGCCCGCTCGGCTGGAGTTCGTCGAAGTCGGGTTCGTCGAACTCCCCGCCACCGGTCTGCGGTGCTCCTGTGTCGAGCGTGCGGCCGACGGAGTCCTCGCGCTCCTTGCGCCCGACCAGAT
The DNA here is from genome assembly GCF_900163565.1 of Agrococcus casei LMG 22410. GTDB lineage: Bacteria > Actinomycetota > Actinomycetes > Actinomycetales > Microbacteriaceae > Agrococcus > Agrococcus casei. Next base: position 2,145 of record NZ_FUHU01000048.1, on the reverse strand, counting down.
CCCACGTCTCGAGGTCCATCGCGATGCGGCGCAGCACGAACGAGGTGCCTCCCGCAAGCCATCCGTCCCTGATCCAGACGAGCTCGTTGAAGTCGTCAGTCTCGGGCGTCGCATTGGTCGTGCCGTCGACCTGGCCGAACAGGTTGCGCATCGTCACGCCCGGCTTGCGTGTGCCATGGGCATGCCTGAAGCCTCGCTGCTGCCAGCGCAGGGTGCCGAACCCCCTTGCGTCTTTGACGAACATCCGCACTGCGTGTGCCATTGAAGTGGCGTCGTCGCTGGCCACCTGGATGAGCAGGTCGCCGTCGCTGTAGCGCGCTTCGAGCTTGTCGATCGCGAATGCCGGCAGCGGCCGCAGCCAGCCAGGTGTCGTGCCGCCCGCTCGCTCGACGAGCCTCGGCCCGAAGCCGAACGTGACCGTCAGCCGTGCGGGCTCGAGGGCAAGCTCGGGCTCGGTGTCGGCCAGAGCCGGCTGCCCCTGTGTGAGCCTGGCCGCGTCATCGCTCAGGATGCGCATCATGCGCCCCAGCGCCTCGCGGTCGGTGTCGTCGTGCAGGTCGAATGCGATGAGCGTGGCGTTTGCTTGGGCATCGGTTGCGATGCCCGCCTGGTGCACTCCGTGGAACGGCACCGTCGACAGACCGTGTGCAGGAGCATTCGCCTCGGTGTATTCGACGATCGCCCTGTCTGCTGTGAATCCTGCTGCGACGCCAGCTGCGGCGACAGCCCCTCCGAAGAGGAACTGCCGCCTGCTGGCGCCCCGTCGGGCGTCAGCCATCAGTGATCGCCGTGCCCTTCGTCTTCGTGGTACGGCTCGTTGCCGCCCTCGAAGTCCTTGACGGTCGCTTCGATCACGAGCGGGTCGCCCTCGTCGAAGTTGACGGTGATCGTCACGACCTCACCGGCTTTGAGCTCGTGCTGCAGCCCGATGAGCATGAAGTGGTTGCCGCCCGGGTCGAGGGTGAACGTCTCATCGTCGGGCAGCGTGAAGCCGCCCTCGTACTCCTGCATGATCATGCTGCCGTCATCGCCCATGATCATCTCGTGCATCTCGACGGTCGCCGCGACGTCGGTCTCGATGCTCGCGATGTGCATGTCCTCGCCGGTGTCGTTGACGATCTCGCCGAACATGGCGGTCATCTCGCCTGCTTCGGCCCGCACCCACGGGTCGGTGACGGTCAGACCGTCGCCCGATGCAGCGGATGCGCACCCTGTGAGCGCCAGTGCCGCAGCACCCAGCAGCGCGCCGGTGCGCGCAAATGTCTTCTTGTTCATGTGTTTTCGCCTTCTCAGTCTCTGTCGCGCAGATGCGACGGCGACGCCGCTGCAGAGCGCAGCGGGTCGCGAACGTGTCGTTCAGTGATGGTTCAGATGCTGAGTGCAAGCGGTGGCCCGCGCCGGGCATGCGCAGGAATCACGCACAGCTGCGGCGTGATGGTGGCCTGTGCATCGGGCACAGGAGTCTTCGGGGCCTCGACCGGCGGATGCGGCAGTCGCGCGATCAGGCGCGCTCTGCGGGTGCCCAGCACACGGGCTGCTGCGGCGAGCACTGTCTTGACCGCCGCCTCTCCCCTGTGCAGCGCCGCGATGGTCAGGGCTGCTGCGACGAGGTGCGATGCGAGCATCACTGGGCCGCCGATGAGGTGCTCGTGCACGTGTGCGGCGTCAGCCGGCAGCACTGCGCCCGCCATCGTGGGAGCACCGTGGTTCGCGTGGCCCTCGTGGCTTGCGAACGGCACCGTGCCGAACACGAAGAGGGTGTGGAACAGCGCCTGGCTCACCAGCACCGAGATGCTGAGACGGATGAGCGACAGCCGTTTCGCAGACACGGCAACTGACACAGGCAGGGCCAGGGCGAGTGGAATCAGGATGCCCGCAGCACCCGGCACGGCTCCTCCTGCGAGCACGTGGAACAGCAGCGCGACGACGACTGCGAAGGCGGCGGTGAGTGCGCCTCGCAGTGCCTTCAAGTGACGGTGCTGGTGCATGGTGACTCGATTCTACCGTCGCTTCGAGAGGTGCATTCCGAGGTGCATTCCGAGGTGCATTCGCGGATGCGATTGTGGCGATTGGCAAGACTCGACCAAATGGGCTCTTCGCGGTTCGTGGTGAATGACCCTGCTGTGGCGGGTATTCACGCTACGG